>NZ_QYTW02000025.1 GCF_003605405.2 Siminovitchia terrae
CGTTTCGTTCAGTTTTCAAAGATCAAACTTGCTTTTGTTTTTCGTTGCTCTCTTGAGCGACTTTTTAATATTAACACAAGTTATTCCCTTATGTCAACATGTTTTTTATTTTTTATTCATCGCTTAAAAGCTAACTTCTTGGCGACGACTACTAATATAGCAAACAATATAAATCATGTCAACATGTTTTTTTCACTTGATAATAACGTTCATAAATTCCATTGAATGCTGACTCCACTTGAATAGGAATAATCAATTCTTTTTCTATTAGATATTCTAACAGCGTTCCCAAACTGGAGCCATACAATTTAATTTGAGGATGATGCGAAATCATTTCATAGTTCCAGATTTCATGTTCGTTCATAAGTTCTAAGATGTGCTCAGAGCCTTTTAATGTTTTCGAGTAAATAAAAAAACTGCTCGCCAAAAATAAAAGTTCCAGTCTCTTCTCAATAGGCTCTTCGCTTTTTATGAGCTCCTCGAAAAGCTTCAAAATTTCCGGTTCGTTTTTTTTGATCTGTTTCCAGAGTGCTGTCTCCGCCTCAATTCCTTTTTCCATGAGCGCAAATCTTGCAAGGTCGTGCAATGAATTCACGAGCAGATCGTAAGCATCTAAATAATGTCCATCCTCGAATAGATTCTTTCCAAGACTAAATGATTGAATCAATTCAGCAAACTTCATGCCCATTCTCATTTTATGATCGCACGCGACTGTCTCTTTTTTTATACTTTCCATATAATGATCCCGTTCAAACAATACTTCACTTCCAGTTAGCAGTTGGAATGCATTTGCCTCCGAAAGCATTCTTTTTCGGAACAGACTTTCATCAACCATAAAAAGACCGATTCGCATTCCCTGTACATAAAAATGTCTGGACTGTTCAGAACTTTCCTGATCAGTTACCACTGCATAAATTATTACATCAAACAAATCTTTACCCGTCAACAGTTCTTTTGTTCGGTCAATCAACAAAACAGCTACCGTATTTGGCCGAGAAGCACAGTGATTCACTAATGGCCGAATAAAATCTTCCATTTCCATTCCTCCAAAAGAAGTGAAATGAGTTTGCTGCTGTCTATCATTTATTATTTCTATTTCGACAGTATCAATTGTTTTTCCTTCTTCTATAAATTGTTGGTTTCCCGACATGCTTTCTTCTGGGTTTGTGGTATAGTTTATTTTTGGGAGGGCTTTGAATGGCAAAAAAATATTCAAATAAGATCAATAAGATTCGTACGTTTGCGTTAAGTCTCGTATTCGTCGGATTCATCATTATGTATGTAGGTATTTTCTTTCAAAAACAACCAATCCTCATGACATTGTTTATGATATTGGGGCTGCTGTCAATCGTTGGAAGCACTGTTGTTTATTTTTGGATTGGCATGCTTTCTACAAAGGCATTGCAGGTCGTGTGCCCGAATTGCGGAAAGCCTACAAAAATACTTGGACGCGTGGACATGTGCATGCACTGTAATGAACCTCTGACTGTGGATCCGGAGCTCGAGGGAAAAGAATTCGATGAAAGTTATAATAAGAAGAAAAAATAAAAAAATCGCCTAAAAATAAAGGCGATTTTTTTAATGTGTTTTTTTCTGACTGCACTCAGGACAGACACCGTAGATTTCCATACGATGATGTCCAACGGAAAATCCCGTCATGTGAGCTGCCAATTGCTCAACTTCGTCGAGTCCCGGATAGTGAAAGTCAACGATTTTCCCGCACTCTTCGCAAATAATATGGTAATGATCGGACGTCACAAAATCAAAACGACTCGAAGCATCTCCATATGTTAGTTCCTTTACCAGCCCGACTTCACGGAAAACGCGCAAATTGTTGTAAACTGTTGCGACACTCATATTCGGGAATTTGCTTTCTAGAGATTTATAAATATCATCAGCAGTCGGGTGTGACATTGACTGGATTAAATATTCTAAAATCGCATGACGCTGAGGTGTAATCCGGACTCCAGTTTTTTTCAACGTATCAATCGCTTCTTTTAATTGTTCATCTAACATCGCCATGCACCTCTTTTCTTATAAAAAATTCATTCTCACTTTATAATCCTTATAAATAGTGTACTAGTAGCAGAGGCTTTTTGTCAATGGCTTCCCCTAGTTTTCATGCAAAGTATGTTCCAGAACCCCAAGTTTTGTATTAACGTAGCGGGCCGCGACGAAAAGGAGATCCGATAGTCGATTCAAGTATGAGAGAACCAGCGGATTTACATTGCCGACGGCCACAGCACATCTTTCTGCTCTTCTAACGATCGTCCTCGCAGTGTGAAAAGCAGCCCCCGCTGGATGTCCGCCTGGTAAAATAAAATTTTTTAACGGCGGAAGGTCCTGATCCCAGGTGTCGATGATTTTTTCAAGATCTTTTATATCCTCTTCTGACAGCTTCCACTTCACTTCTTTTCCTTCGGGAGTCGCCAATTCAGCTCCGACATGAAACAGTACAGTCTGAATACGATGAAATGCTTTCTTCACCTCTATTATTTCCATTTCCTGCTCGTTTAATAAAAAACTCAATGCTTGCCCGATAGCTGAATTAGCTTCATCGCATGTCCCATAAGCCTCCACACGCAAATCGTTTTTGGGAATCCGGGTTCCATATACCAAAGAAGTCATTCCTTTGTCACCCGTTTTCGTATAAATTTTCATTCAAATCCCTCCATCCAATTTCAATCCATCAAGCGGGGGTCTGACCCCTTCTCTGTATTAATCATATTTTAACAGCTTTATTCAAATTTATGGTTAAAAATAAAAAAGGACCGCTTTCGCGATCCAATATGTCTATATTAACTGAGGAGGTATGCCCTGTACTATAAGCTATGTATTTCTTAAAATTTGGAATGGACAAAAGCCGGAAACAAACAAAAAATAGGCTTTTTTCTTCACAAGGCGCGGCTGCTTGTCTATTTGACGTACTGACTGAGAGATACCGAAACGCCTTTGTAGGTGCAGACAAATAGGCCAATCGCCGAGTCGGAGCTAATCCTGAAGCACTCCTGCAAGATTACAGAAAAGAAAGTTCTGGTGCTAATTCTTGACGAGCATCGAGGGAGTCGTCTTTTCCTTGTGTCACCTAACTCAGACCTATACATTGAAACGGAAGCAACATTAATGCATCATTATTATTTTTCCAACAAAAAAACGATCCGACAGGGATCGTTTCTGAAAAATATTAGGAAAGATTTTCTTTTATGTACTGCAATGCTTCCTCAGCATGGCCTTTTGCCGTTACTTTTCTCCACTCTTTGACCATAGTTCCTTCCTTGTCAATGATAAAAGTGGAACGCTCGATGCCCATATATTCTTTACCGAAGTTTTTCTTCAATTTCCAAACCTCATAAAGCTCGGCCACTTCATGGTCTGTGTCTGCCAATAGCAAAAACGGTAAGCCATGCTTCTTGATAAATTTATCGTGGCTTTCGAGTGGATCCGGGCTAACTCCTAAAACTACAGCATCCAAGTCGGAAAAATCCTCATGCATGTCCCTGAAATCACATGCCTGTACTGTGCAGCCTGGAGTCATATCCTTAGGATAGAAATAAAGAAGGACATTCTTTTTACCTCGATAGTCGGATAATGCGACTTCTTCTCCATTGCTTGCTGGCAGCTTGAAATCTGGTGCCATTTCTTTTTCTTTTACTGTCATGAAATCCGCCTCCTTTAAATATGATCTTGTATTAGCGTACATAAATTCAGGCGGAAATTCAAATTTTGACATAGTCTACTTTCTTGGGGAGGGATCTATGTCGATAAAGGTTCGCACAACAAAAGCTGCGGGAATCGTATAACCGAGCAAAGCCTCGATAATAGCTAGAAATCGTCCGATGCCGACAGGGGCAACGTCGCCAAACCCGACAGAAAATAGAGTGACGGCACTCAGATAAACAGAAGTTCCGAATTTGGCAAAGAAACCGACGCCTGCACTCTCTCTCATCTCGACATCATTAAACACATACAAACCTTTCATATCTAGCATCAAATAAAGTATACCGAATCCGATCATAATCACTGCATATGTAATGCCGAGAAAAACAAAATTTTCAAAGGAAACTTCTTTATATTTGAAACGGGCGGGAAAAAATAAGAGCCTTAAAGCCATAAAAATGCATATCAACACTCCAAAAAACAAAAAATACCACACTCGCCGCCACCGCCCTTTTCTCTTGTCCCTGATTCAATATACGTGGATTTTAATACTTCTATGCGAGCAATCTCAGCCCCGGACCTGTGAATTGCACTATAATAATCGGCATAATACAATAAAAGTTAGTATTTTACATCAAATGGAGGAAGAACTAATGATTTTTACAAAATCAGAAGCCATACATAAGGAAGCACTAACCCATATCGTAGGTGGTGTAAACAGCCCATCCCGCTCTTACAAAGCGGTCGGCGGCGGAGCACCCGTAGCCATTAAAAGGGCGGAAGGCGCCTACATGTATGATGTTGATGGGAATCCCTACATTGATTACTTAGCTGCTTATGGACCGATCATCACAGGACATGCCCATCCACATGTTACTGAAGCAATTAAAGTCGCTGCAGAAACAGGGGTATTGTACGGAACTGCAACACCACATGAAGTGAAATTTGCAAAAATGCTCAAAGATGCGATTCCGTCGATGGATAAAGTCCGTTTTGTCAATTCCGGCACGGAAGCGGTCATGTCCACCATCAGGGTTGCGCGTGCGTATACTGGCCGGGATAAAATATTAAAATTTGCCGGCTGCTACCATGGTCATTTCGACCTTGTCCTTGTGGCAGCAGGCTCCGGCCCTTCTCAGCTTGGAATGCCTGATTCTGCAGGAGTAACAAAAAGCACTGCTCAAGAGGTTATTACGGTTCCTTTCAATCATATAGAAGACTTTGAAAAAGCGATGGATCAATGGGGAGGTGAAATTGCTGCTGTACTCGTCGAACCAATTGTAGGAAATTTTGGCATGGTAGAACCTCAACCCGGATTTCTTGAAAAAGTGAACGAAGTGGCTCATAATTACGGGGCGCTTGTCATTTATGACGAGGTTATCACTGGATTCCGCTTTATGTATGGAGGCGCACAAAATTTACTGGGCGTTACACCTGATTTGACAGCTCTTGGTAAAATCATCGGTGGAGGCTTACCAATCGGTGCATACGGCGGAAAACAGGAAATTATGGAAGGCGTTGCTCCTCTCGGCCCAGCATATCAAGCGGGGACAATGGCCGGAAATCCTGCTTCTATGCTTGCGGGAATTGCCTGCCTCGAAGTTTTACAGAAAGACGGAATTTATGAAGAATTAGACCGTCTTGGGGCAATACTTGAACAAGGAATTTCACAAGCAGCAGAAAAATACAACATTCCTATTACAATCAACCGTATTAAAGGTGCCTTGTCCATTTATTTCACGAAAGAAAAAGTAACCCATTATGAACAAGCAGAAGCAACAGATGGGGAATTGTTCGCCAAATTCTTCAAACTGCTTCTTCATGAAGGAATCAACATTGCCCCTTCTAAGTATGAAGCCTGGTTTCTGACTACTGCCCATACAGAGGAAGACGTGAATAAAACGATTTCCGCTGTGGAGAAAGCTTTTAAAAACATGAAATAAGGGAAATTCGTTCCCAAAGTATAGAAAGGAATTATTTATATGAAGCTTGGTGCCCGAATGCTAAAAACGGGAATTGCTATCACGTTGGCACTTTATATTACACAGCTTCTGAATCTGCCTTCGCCGATTTTTTCAGCCATTGCTGCCATCTTTGCCATCCAACCGACGATATACCGTTCCTATTTGTCCGTCGTTGAGCATGTGCAAGGAAACATCATCGGTGCTCTATTAGCCATTACATTTCACCTGCTATTCGGCAGCCACATACTGATTGTCGGATTAACGGCAATCATAGCGATTGTCATCATGGTGAAGCTGAAGCTCGAAAGTTCCATCAGGCTGGCGCTTGTTACCATTATAGTGATCATGGAAGCACCTGCCGAACAGTTTTTATACTTTGCCTCGCTGCGCACATTTGGCATATTTATCGGAATCCTTTCGGCCTTTGCGGTGAACTTAATCTTTCTACCACCTAAATATGAAACTAAACTGTTCCAAAGTATTTCGGATGTCACCGAGGATATTATAAAGTGGATCCGGTTGACAACAAGATTTGCCTCTGAGGATCAGTTATTACAGAAAGATATCGGCAGCATAAAAAAAAGGATCACCCAGGTCAATCAGCTCTATTCCATGTATGAAGAAGAGCGGCGTTATTTTAAAAAGTCAGACCTTGCAAAGCTTCGGAAGTTAGTCATTTACAGGCAAATGATTCAGGTAACCCAAAAAAGCTTTGATATTTTGAAGCTTCAGCGAAAGTATGAAAACATTTTGCATAAACTTCCGGAACACCTGCAGACAGAAACACGGGAGAGGCTCGATTCCCTTTTGAGTTATCATGAACAACTGCTATTAAAGTATTTAGGGAAAGTCCGGCAGGAGGCTGAACTCGATGATACTCTTTATGGGGAGACCGATAGAGACCGCCTGCGTGATTTATTTCTAAACGAAATTCGCAAAAGCGACCCGGAGGATGTGTTCCAACCCTATCATTTAATGCGAATTCTGTCCGCCATTATTGAATACGAAGAGCAGTTGGAGCAGCTTGACAAATTAATCGGAGCCTTTCAAACATACCACGAGAATGAAAGCCAAGTGGATATCGGATAAGAGCACAAGCATAAGTGTCTGTTTATCGTACGTACAGACTGAGTTGAAATTCGAAAAATGCCTGGCTTAGCCCCAACAAGTATAAGACAATTCAGAGGTGTTCTTCAGCCATCCTAGGAAAGTGGCTCATGACTTTGAAGGGTTAGTCATTGTAAAACGAGATAAAAAAATGCAAGAGCACCTGTTTATCGGCGTAAAGCTAGGCGAGTGCTGAAGAAGGCGTCGTTTGCTTCAGCAGTGATTTGGCATAATCCTTGGGCCGATGGTATTCGGCAGGCTCAGAGCGGCGACTTCCTGTCGCTTCGCTTGCACTAGCACATCCCTGTGCGTCGCAGGCTCAGAGCGGCGACTTCCTGTCGCTTCGCGCGCACTTGGACGACCTGTCCGTCGGCTGGCTCAAAACGCGACTTTCTGTCTCTCGCTTGCACTAACACATCCCTGTGCGTCGCAGGCTCAGAACGCGACGTCCTGCCGCTTCGCTTGCACTAACACATCCCTGTGCGTCGCAGGCTCAGAACGCGACGTCCTGCCGCTTCGCTTGCACTAACACATCCCTGTGCGTCGCAGGCTCAGAACGCGACGTCCTGTCGCTTCGCTTGCACTAGCACATCCCTGTGCGTCGCAGGCTCAGAACGCGACGTCCTGTCGCTTCGCTTGCACTAGCACATCCCTGTGCGTCGGAGTTGGACATAGCATTTAGTAAAAATATGTACAGCTTAGGTATTTTATCATTTCCCATATATAACAAGAAACAGCCTCGGAAAAAGATCCGCGGCTGTTTTTTACTTCGGTAGTATTTTTTTATCTTCTTTTGTTCCAAGAGTATCTCCCTACGTAAGGCTTTTACTTTTTCCTAATCTAATTGCTGCACTTGGAAAAGGTTATAATAATGCCCTTTTTTCTCCATTAATTCCTGATGTGTCCCGACTTCCAGAATTTCTCCATGTTCAATGAGTACAATTCTGTTAGCATGTGTAATCGTTGAGAGCCTGTGAGCGATAATAAATGTTGTCCGATTTTTCGCCAGTTCGTCCAGCGCTTCCTGTATAAGGTGTTCACTCTCCAAATCAAGAGCAGACGTAGCCTCATCCAAAATCAAGATGGGCGGATTTTTCAAAAAGACCCTCGCAATGGCAACACGCTGTTTTTGACCTCCGGACAACTTGACGCCTCTTTCTCCGACAGTGGTTTCATATCCTTTCGGCAATCCCATAATGAAATCATGGGCGTTTGCCGCTTTGGCAGCACGAATCACTTCTTCTTCTGAGCCGTTCGGCTTTCCAAGTAAAATATTCTCCTTAACAGAATCACTGAATAAAATATTATCCTGCAGCACCATACCTATTTTATCCCGAAGACTTCTGACCTTGAATTTCCGGATATCCGTGCCATCAAGCAGAACTGCTCCTTCTGATACGTCATAAAACCTGGGAATCAAGCTTACAAGGGATGACTTTCCTCCACCGCTCATTCCGACAAGAGCAATTGTCTCTCCTTCTTTTACATCGAGGTTGATGTTTTTCAAAACTGGCTTTTCGTCTTTATCATAAGCGAATGTCACGTGATCGAATCGAATATTCCCATTCACTTCTTTTACTTCAATGGCATCCGGTGCATCATCAATATCGTACTTTTCATCCGCCAACTCAAACACCCTGTCCATTGAAGCGATTGATTGTGTAAGAGTTGTGGATGAGTTGACAAGTCGGCGAAGCGGGTTATAAAGACGCTCGACATACCCCATGAACGCGACCATCGTCCCGATGGTCAAATTCCCATGGATAACCTGGTAAGCCGCATAGGTAATGACGATAAGCGGCGCAATATCTGTGATCGTGTTAACAACAGCGAAAGCCTTCGCTGTCCAGCTTGTATGTTTAATCGCCTTTTGCAAAAACCTTGAGTTGTTCTTGTCAAATTGTGCTTGCTCATGGTCTTCAATCGCAAAGCTTTTGATTACCGGCATTCCCTGAACACGCTCGTGCAGATAACTTTGGACTCCCGCGAGCGCCTGTGACCTCTCCCGCGTAAGTCTTCGTAAATTCCCGAAAAAATATTTGACTGAAATCATATATAAGGGAAAGACTGCCAATGATACAAAAGTAAGCGGAACGTCCAATGTTAACATGATTCCAATAGCAATGACGACTGTAGCAGCATCAAGCCATAAATTCATCAATCCCGTGATAACAAAATCTTTCGTTGACTCGACATCGTTGATGACCCTTGATATAACTTCCCCTGCACGTGTATTGGAATAAAACTTGAAGCTCAGCTTTTGAATATGCGTAAAAAGCCGGTCACGGATATCGTATAAAACTTTACTTGCCGTCCATTGGGCAAAATATTGCCTGTAATATTCAATCGGCGGACGAATAACCGCAAAAATAATAAGCATGATGATCATGGTAATGATTAATTTATGAGTTTTTTCATCAGCGCTCATATCACTGACGGAAATAATATCATCAATCACATATTTCATTAAAAAAGGAATAAGCAGCGGAATGGCGAACTTGATAATGCCGATCAACAATGTTCCAATAATTCTCCAACGATATGGCTTTACAAACGCCATATATCTTTTAATAACCCCCATGCGGCTCCTCCCTTATTGTGCAAAAAATAAAACCTGTTGAAAATACGCCAACAGGAATATCTTAGTTTAGATATGTGAGGTAACGGTCGTACCAAATATCGATGAATTCTGCAGAAAAAGGACCTTTGCGCTGTCTGATCCAGCGAACCAGTTTGTCAACATTTTTCTTTAAAATATGATCGATAACGTCCGGATATCCCATAAGTTTACGGTTCTGTTCATATTCATCTTCATCCAGAAGCGTAAATGTCATGTCCGGGAAGACTTTGACATCAAGGTCATAATCTATATACTTCAATGCCCCCTTGTCATAAACATAGGGAGAACCCAGATTACAATAATAATAAATGCCGTTATCTCTAATCATTGCGATAATATTGAACCAGAGATCCGCATGAAAATAACAAATGGCAGGTTCTCTCGTTATCCATGTTCTTCCGTCCGATTCTGTTACTGGTGTCCGGTCATTTCCCCCAATAATTAAGTGATTTGTAGCTTTCAGAACTTTTGTTTCTGCCCATATCCGGTGGATATTTCCATTATGTTTATAACTCTGTATTTGGATATTGGTTCCTTCCGTGGGTATGTCCATCGTCTCCCCTACTTTCTAAGAAAAGCAGAAGCGCCCCGATTTCAACTTGACTGATACCTGCTTTTAAAAAATGGCTGCAGTCCTTTTTAAAAGCCGGGCTGACTGCTATATTTCAAATGGTTTGTATATATAAAGAATTGATAATGTTTATTATAACGGTTCCGACACTTTTTTAAAACCGAAGCCCATCGCGAACGTGTTAAAAACAGGAGGCCGCTCTTTAAAGAAGAGCGGCCTCCTGTTTTTTATATGTTCCGTTACTGATTACCGGATTGTCCGGCGTTTTGCCCTTTGCGAGCTTCGGCTTGCTGGTTTTTCTGTCTTACATGCTGTGCGTCTGTTTCACTAGCAAATTCGGTACCGAATTGGCCTTGTGCTCCTGCTGATTGGCCTTGAGCTGATTGAGCATTTTGCTGCCTTACTTTTTGTATGTTTGTTTCAGATTGGTTCTGCTTTTTAGCCACAGTTCTCACCTCCACATAACTTAGAGTATCCAGAGATGAAACTAGTTATCCAATCTTTTTTGAAATTATTTTTACTTACTTGTACTTGAAGTTGCGAGATGCTTTTAAACACATGAGCAGCACAGAAACAAGCAAAAGAAGAGGTTTAATTGGTGACTTTTGGAACTTCCCCTTACACTAAAATGGAGCGACCTCCATCGACGATGATTGTTTGTCCTCTGATCATGGAAGCATCTTCCGACACTAAAAACATAACGGTTTTGACAATGTCATCAATTTCAACCATACGGCCTGCCGGGGTGTTTTTGCGTGCGTCTTCCAACAGTTCTTCACGGTTCGGAAAATGCTTTAATGCATCAGTATCAATGGCGCCACCGGAAACAGCGTTGACCACAATATTTTTTGAAGACAATTCCACTGCCAAATACCTTGTCAATGCCTCAACTGCCGCTTTGGATACACCAACCGTTGTATAGTTTTCCAAATAGCGGATTGAACCTAGTGAGCTTAAACTGACAATTTTTCCCCCACCATTTTTCTCCATCAATTTTGCCGCCTCCTGTGCGCAGAAGAGCAGTGCTTTGCTGTTGATGTTCATTGTCCAATCCCAATGAGATTCTTCAAGCTCCATCGCAGGACGCAATACACCGGATGCAGCATTATTGATCAAAACATCAAGTCTTCCGAATTCTTCATCTATTTGCTGGAACATCAATTTGATTTTTTCAACATTGCCGACGTTTGCTCTTACAAGAAAAGCTTTTCTCCCAAGTTTCTCGATTTCTTCCACCGTCTCGAGGGCTGCTTTTTTGCTCCTTGCATAATTGACGACGATATCATATCCTTTTTCTGCCAGAGCCAACGCGGCTGCTTTTCCAACCCCGCGACTGCTGCCTGTTACGAGTGCTACTTTGTTGCTCATATGTATCCACCTTTCGATTTATCTCTAACTTATTTTACATTGGAATCTGTCCCATGCAAAGTTACTGGGTCTGTTCCTTATAAGCCTGCCATATTTTTTGATGGGAAACCGGAAACGCAAACTCCTCCAGTTCTTCTTCCGTCACAAATCGCAGGCTTTCATGTTCGTCGATATTCCCACTTTTAAGCCTGGCTCTATGGGCATCAATTTTCCAAGTCAAATGCGTAAAGACATGCTGAACCTCTGTAAAAGCTTCATGTTCAATGACAGCATCGATGGAATATTCTGTGGATAAAAAGTCCTGCAAAATTTCCCAGCTATCAAGAAGTGGAACGACCTTCAAGTTTGGAAATTCCCATAAATTGGCCAAAAGTCCTTTTTCAGACCGTTTGTTGATCAAAATTTTTCCTTCTTCATTTTTCAAGACAACAGAAAGAAGATCTTCATGCCTTGTACTTTTCTTACGTGTTTTTACAGGCAATTCATCCTGAACACCTTTCGCAAAAGCCTCGCAATGCTCCCTGACAGGACACAACAAGCAAGCGGGAGATGTTGGGGTGCAAATTAAAGCTCCCAGTTCCATTAAAGCTTGATTAAAGTAAGACGGGTTATCGTGATACATTAATCCTTCCCCGGCCATTTCAAAAGTTTTTCTGGATGCCGGCTTGGCAATATCATCTGTGATCAACAATATCCTTGACAAGACCCTCATCACATTTCCATCAACAGCAGGAATAGGCTTTCCATAAGCGATACTGAGTACTGCGCCTGCTGTATATGGTCCCACTCCTTTAAGCTTTGAAATCTCCTCTTTGGAATCAGGAACTTTTCCGCCATAATCTACCACGACTTCTTTGACCGCTGTATGCAAGTTACGGACTCGTGAGTAGTAGCCAAGCCCCTCCCAAATTTTTAAAATTTCCTCTTCGTCGGCATTCGCAAATGCTTCGATGGTTGGAAACTTTTCCAAAAAGCGGTTATAATATGGGATAACAGTATCAACTCTAGTTTGTTGCAACATGACTTCGGAAACCCACACTCTATATGGATCATTGTTTTTTCTCCACGGAAGGTCGCGCTGCTCCTCTTGAAACCAATGGACCAGGTCGATTTGAAATGCTTCTATATTTATTCGATCGATCTTATCTTGAATCTTTTGTTTCGTGCTGCTATTTTTCACAGGTTACTCATCCTTTTTAGCGGAAATAATTAGTAATAAGATTAATTCATATTTCATCTATCTATTGCAATTCATGCATAGGTAAAATATGATCAAAAGAGAAGGCAAGAATCCCTTCACAGAGGAGGATCCAGATTGGACACAGCTACTCACGTAGTGATGGGATTTGCAATTGGCGGGCTGGCCACACTTGACCCAGTTGTGGCAGAAACTACTGTTAATACTCAGAGTGTGCTCGTTGCTGCAATCATCGGCTCGCAAATTCCTGATATCGACACATTTTTAAAACTCAAAAATAACGCCGTGTATATACGGAATCATAGGGGAATCACCCATTCCCTTCCAGCGGTATTACTTTGGTCAATTCTTGTTGCGTTTTTTGTTAATTTGATTTTTCCGGGATCAAGCTTGACCCATCTGTGGATTTGGTCGCTTGTTGCCGTTTCATTACATGTTTTCGTAGATATTTTCAACGCGTACGGAACCCAAGCACTTCGCCCGCTCTCTTCAAAATGGGTAGCTTTTGGAATGATCAACACATTCGACCCATATATATTCGGCATCCATATAATAGGGATTGTCATTTGGTTGTTTGGAGGCAACCCTGGAGTTACTTTTCTTGTTATGTATGTGATCATTGCACTTTATTATGTCCTTCGTTATATCATGCAGCAAATGGTGAAGTCAGCAGTACTAAAAACAGTTCCTGATGCAGACA
Organism: Siminovitchia terrae; assembly: GCF_003605405.2. GTDB lineage: Bacteria > Bacillota > Bacilli > Bacillales > Bacillaceae_C > Siminovitchia > Siminovitchia terrae. The sequence goes on from NZ_QYTW02000025.1 coordinate 13,186, forward strand.
AAATCATCATCGCTTCCACTATGTACTTCAATCAGTGGCGGATTGCCGTAACAACAAAGGACCATTTCTATGTAGGAAGGGCCTATAGAAGATCTGTAACCATCTTCGACAAGTTCAAGCGGATTCCGGTTCCCGATACGGATTTGATTCAGGCTGCCAAGAAAGATAAAAATATTTCCGCCTTTCTTTCCTTCTCACCAGTTTATCGTTGGGAGGTCAAGAAATATGATGACTACACCGAAGTTCGGTTTATTGATCTCAGATACCGCAGCAACGGACATTACCCATTTGTCGCCATCGTCAAGCTAACGGATGATTTGGAGGTCATCACTTCATATACAGGCTGGGTATACAGTGAGGAAAAGTTAAGAAAAAAACTACGTGTTGCTACGGATTGATTTATAAAGACAATGGCTCCTGTTCTTTGACCTCAGACCGAAAACGAGTTGGTCAGACGAGGCTCCTTGCTAGGTTAGGACCTAGCAAGGGTGCCTCAAGAGGGTAAGGACAAGGAGTCTCATGCAAAGGTAACAAACACAGAAGAAGGTGTAGCCAGCTTTCAAAAATGACTCGCTAATCCTTAACGTCTTGCTTCGTTTGCATTTGCATATCCTGTCCATCAAAACTAACTTATCAATATTTATATAAAATGGAATGTTCTTTTTTACAGTGTTGAAAAATTTTTTTCAACACTGTTTTTTTAATGGAGTATGTCTTCCTCGTCATTTAGCATATGAGCATATTTGGGGTTCAGCGCGGCAAAGTCATGCAATTTGTCCCCATATTGAGCCACCCATGTTCTAACAACTTTTTCAGCGACTGCTTTTCCTTGATACTCTCTCCCCGCCTTGGCATATGTCGTTTCGAAATCCTCCCATAACAATTCCACCCATGTCCTTGCTCTCCCATAGGATAATTTGGAATTCTTTTCCATCAACAGACTGGTTAATCTTTCATAGTAATCATTCATGAAACTCGCTCCTTTTTCCAGTCGTATTTTTCAAATCTCAAGTCAAAATAACAGTATGCGGCATTTTTCCGCATATATTGGAGGCGATGATATTGCGCAACAAAGCAAAAGATTTCCCATATGGCAACAATCACAGGTTTGAGGGCGAGCCCCGTGCAAAACCCGAATTTGGATCAAAACGGGCCAACGGAACAATAAATACAGATCCACAAGGAAGAATGAGAGCGTCCGGCGCTAGGAAAGATGAGCGACAACCATTATGACGAGGGAGGCTGGACTTTGCAAAAAGATCAAAATTCTCATATGAACCGTAACCTTACACCATTTAACAAGGGCTGGTACCGTCCAAAACACGACGGATCCCAGGTAAACGGACAGACACAGCAGACTCAGGAGCAAATGATATTAGAGAAAGATGCCGTCAAACGATACAAACGGTGACCTTTCAAAAATCTCCATAAAAACAATCAGCACAGCGGCAATTGGATCGCTGTGCTCATTTTATTTGAGTAATGAAATCGGCAGAGCTTCTTCTTTTCCCGAACCTCCCAAACGATAGCCCCAAGCAAAAACACCATTCATGTAATCAATTTTAAAATAAGCGCCAGGGTCGCCTTCAATTGCGTATATTTCTCCAGACTTAAATGCCTCTGGATTTAATAGATAGGCCTTGGCCATAACAGCTTTTCGTTCACAAACAGCAAACTCATTTACCATGCCCATTTGCTCAGCTTTACGGGCCTTTTCTGTCATAAGTGAAATTTCTTTTTTTAGTTCTTCTTCAGTCATTTGACTATATCTTTTTTCATTTTCCATTCTCCCACCCCATCCTTATTCATCTTCTGCTGCGTCATCATCTATAAATCGGTTGATCATGTCCATAGAGTATCCTTTACGGAACAGGGCCTGCTGCATCCGCCGCCTGTAATCGTAACCTGCATATTTATTGTATCGACGTTTCATTTTTTCTGCTTCTTTCTTAAGAGTTTCCCATTCAAGCTCTTCGTCTATTTCATAATCGATTCCGCCCATCGCCGCCTGGATGATTTCAGGCGGGAAGCCTTTAGTTGACAATGTATATTCCAACTTTTGCTTAAGCATTCGTTCAGAAAGCTTTTTGTTTTGAACTGCAAACTTATTGCCCAAATGGATTGCATCCACAATTTGCTTTTCTTTATTATATTCAGCCAATGCTTCATTTATCTTTCCTTCGGCAACCCCTTTACCTGCGAGCTCACGTTTAAGCACAAGCGGTCCTTTTTTTCCAGAGTTGGCATATGTCCGTACATAAGCTTTGGCAAACTCCAAGTCATCAATGTATTTTTGAGCGGCTAATTCATGTAAAACAACATCAATAATGGAATCAGAATATTCTTTCCTTTGCAGGTGAGTCCTAATTTCAAGTGCCGACCGCATGCGATAAGACAGAAATTGTATGGCTAAATGATAGGCCTTTCGGATTTCATCTTCATGCTGGACCTTGATTAAATCCTGCTCCACCAGTTCCTTACCCTTTGTAAGATGATATTTGATTAGAATATCTTCATCTACAGCAAAAGCATAAACATGATCAAGAAAAATATTGTAACGGCTTTGATTTTTCTTCTGTACAGATATTTTTGTGATAACGGGCATATTATTCACCCTCGTCCATATATTCATTTTTATTTTATCATAAACGGACCGATACGTGGCTGTATTAGATTGGCACCTAAAGGCAAAGATGTTATTAATTCCTTAGGAGGTGTCCAGATTGAAGAAAAAGCAGGATTACAAATCAAGAACCAAGCTTTCGGCAACTCAGGAGGTGCTTTACCAACGGGAGTTCAAGCGTGCGGACCAGGCGGGCGGCTATACACAAAAAGGCCGAAGATAACTTTTTTTCATGAGTGAAAAAAATTGTGCAGCAAATAATATAAAGGCAGGCAAAGCTGCAAATGCTCAGAAAAAGGAGTTTGAATATGGGACGCTCACAAAATCAAAAAACCCGTGATAAAAACAAACAAAAGCTACCGCAAGTGCCAAAGCAATTAAAAAGTGACGGACGTGATATCGAATTTTCCAGGGAACTTGCGGACCAGGAGGATCTAAAGGCATTGGCAAGATCTGAAGCTGCGGATAAAAGAGCTAAACAAAAGTAGGATGGCTGCACGCCGTCCTACTTTTACTATTGTTCAACCCGAAGCCAAGTACCGCTCCTCCGATAAGGCCACATTGCTTCACTTTGTTCCGCTTATTCCCTATTGACAGCGCTTTTGAAATCAAGATACGCCTTCACTGGATTGACCGCTTACAGATTGCCCAAGTGCCGCTGACGTTAGGTAAGTCGCGTTCCGGGTCTGATGGTGCTACATCAGCGCTTATCACACCTAATTGGCCATATTCCGCTTTTCGGATGAGTTCGCACGTTCTATGAATGACTCGTTCGCTTTTTTACTCAATGCTCCTCCATAAATAGAATGACGCATAACTTAAATAGGGATGCCAATCTTTGCTGTATTTTTCCATTTCCTCATATGTAGGCTTTCTATCCAACTGATAAAGGTTTTTAATCGCATTTTGCAAGCCGATATCGGCCATGGGGAACAGATTCCTTCTCCCCAGCCCAAACAATAAGTAGCTCTGCGCAGTCCATGGGCCTATCCCTCTGATTTTCACCAGTTCCTTTATTACTTCTTCATCCGGCTTTTTCGCCAACTCTTCAAGGTTCAACTCTCCGCTGACAATCATCTTCGAAAGATCAATTATATATTCTGCCTTCCGCTGGCTAAATCGCAGATTTCTCAAATCGGCGGTGCTTAATGCCGCAACTATTTCAGGCGTTGGAAAAAAAGCCACTCCCTCTTTTTCAAATCCAAATGTTTTCACAAATTGTTCTGTTAAAGAAACTGCAAAGGACATATTCACTTGCTGATGAATGATAGGTCTTATTAAAGCCGGATATAGTGAAAATTCCCGCACAATCGGCGTTCCAAAATGTTTTTCAAAGATATCATTCAATGCTGTTTTTGAAAAATGCTGGTGAACTTCAACAAGCGGAAGATCCCATTGAAAAACAGTAGAAATTTTGTCCATCACCTGCTGTCTTGTCTGAAGCTCGCTTCCTCTAACAATAAAAGCAGGCTGGTCCACTGTACCAACAGCTTGAATCTCGGCCACTTCCGGTTCCTCCTTATAAATCGGCACTCGGATAAGTCGTTTGGCCCTGTCGACTTTATTTAATGGATCTCTAGCCATCCTCTCCAAAGCAAGGTCAAAATGATATGGCCCCTCTATAACAGCTTCTTCCTCCCACATACAACCATCACCCTTTATTTATGGTAAAAAACGGCTCCAATTGGAACTTTCCTCATTTTACACTTTACCCTCTCATTTGCAAAAAACTTTAAAAATACTGTATTAAAAAAAGCGGTACTATCCGAAAAAAGAAAACTATCCAGTTTGATCAGAATACTGGCCGAAAAAATGAAATACTATCCAGTTTGATCGGAATACTGGCCGAAAAAATGAAATACTATCCAGTTTGATCGGAATACTGGCCGAAAAAATGAAATACTATCCAGTTTGACCGGAATACTGTCCGAAAAAATGAAATACTATTCAAGATAAGAAAATACTGTCTAAAACTTTGAAGTTGGTCCGCTATTAGTGACCGTTTTAATTGGAAACCACATAAGTTGAGCATCTATCCTCATTAATCATGCAAGTTTTATTGGAAACAACAAAGGACAGGCACTTAGCCCGTCCTAACATCCACTCACCTTTTCTAGGCAGTCCTAGTGTGGAATAATTGGGTTTTTGATTTTCTCTCTCAAAATGTAATCATCCAAACTTTTGAACGTATATCCATCTTTTTTTAAATCCTTGATCACTTTTTCCAATGCATCTGCATTGTCTTTTGATACGGAGTGAAGCAGTATGACTGCCCCGGGATGAACTTGGGCCATGATATTGTCATAAGCATGTCTCCAGCCTTTTTGCTGATCTGTTTGCCAATCTTTGTAGGCAAGAGACCAAAGAACATGAATGTATCCCTGTTCCCTTGTAACCTTTAAGGTTCTTTCACTCAAAATGCCACGGGGCGGACGTAAATACTGCATTTCGGTCTGCCCCGTAAGGCCAGCAGTTTTTTCCTTTACCCTTTCCAATTCTTCCTGGATCTTTTCATCACTGATATTGGTCATGTCAGGGTGGCTCCATGAATGGTTCCCAATGATGTGGCCTTCTTTTACAATCCGCTTTGCCAGGTCCGGAGCACTGTCCAAATAGTGACCAGTCACAAAAAAAGCAGCTGGGACCTTTTCAGCTTTCAACACGTCCAACACTTTTTCCGTATAACCATTTTCATAACCGTTATCAAAGGTTAAATACAAAACCTTGTCCGTCGCATTACCTTTATAAAAAGCATCATACTTTCCCAGCAAATCATCATACGCTTCTCCGGCCTCCGCTTGCTTACCCTCGCTTCCTTTCTTAAATCCCCAATGAATCGCGTTATTTGATATGGACTTTGCAGCGTTCGCATGGAAAAAAAACAGGAAAAACAGAGATGATAATAACAGCCATCGTTTCATAAATGCTCATCCTCCTTTCACTCTTTTCCCTTAGATTTTTCCATTGCGGGATGATTCATCCGTGGTGGACTTTTCCAGTGGAAAACAAAGGATGGACGCATATTTCTAGTAAAATGAGCATGTGTTGAACATAACAAAAAGGCCAGGCATTAGCCTGAGCCTTATTGTCTGGTTTCAAAAGAGAAGCTTAAATGATCTTGGATTGGTATCCAAGCACCTATCTCCTGTGATGTAACATTTTTAACAATAATCCTGTGCTTTGAACCTTTTAAGACTAAGTAGACCTCTCCAAACGTAAGGCTGCCTTTTTCGTGCACTGCTGGTGCGTAAGCATACAAATATCCAGTTTGTGCCAGGGGTATATTGTAAACCTGATGATGCTTCGTTCCTACACCAACTGCCGTTTCAAAGGAAAGTGGCAACTGCACCTTATCAAACGCTTTTTGCTGCATCATTTTTTGTACATCTTCCATTTGGCCAACCTTGGCTGTGAGACCACCTTTGATGATTTTTTGGGCCTCTTGAACATAATGTATTTGATAATTTCCAGTTCCGCCACGGTTATCATAGAAATTTGTATTCACCTTTTGATATTGCCAATTTGGAGTTGTTTCTTGAGACTTATAGTTCAAAGGCCATTCACCTAAATAAATGGTTGCTCTAGTACCGAGTGAAAGTGGCGATTTGTTTGCTGCCGATTCATTCAGCATCCGGATTAATTTCGGATTTTCTATTTTTATCTTGGATGATTCCAACAGGTCCTTGGCAAAACGGCTTGGCTGCAGGTGTGGCAGATCAGGCGCAGGGTTTGAAAAAGTGTTTTCTTTGCTTATGTTTATAACCGAGGAAGGAACCTCTATTCCTTTTTCTTTACTGTCCTCTTTTTTAGATGCCATTCCTGCTGTTGGTACCGATAATAAACTCAATAGGATGAACACTTTAAGGACGACTTGATGCCGTTTCATGTTGCATTTGCTCCTTTCGTGCAAGCGGCATTAAAAATAATTTTACAGTTATTTTTTCAAAAAGTTGAAGGATTATCCCTGTTAAAGCAAATAAAATCCGATCCCCATGATAAAGTAAGCCGCTAGCATCGTAAGTCCCTCAAACCAGTTGGACTCACCGTCATTGATGATAACAATGGAAAGCAAAACTGCCGTTGCCATCGAAACAAGCTCAGGCACCGTAAATACAAGAGGCATTTTTTTTGGAAAAAGCAAGGAGGCAAGCACAAGGATCGGGGCTACGAACATAGCAATCTGAAGTGTGGAACCAATTGCAATTTCCACTGCAATTTCCAGCTTATTTTTATATGCCATGATGATGGCGGAAGCATGCTCGGCCGCATTTCCGACAATGGCGACGATAATGACCCCGATAAATAGCTCAGACCAGCCAAATTGTTCCCCGACTGCCGTAAAGGTATGTACTAGCTTTTCCGATACATAGGCGACTGCCAGCGTAGCGAGGGCAAGAATAATAATCGCTTTCCATTTGGACCATTCAGGAATTTCCTCCTCTTCTACGCTAGCATCTTCACCCCCTTGATGCGAAGTTGCAGGATATACCCCCCGATGTGTAACCAACTTAAAAAATAGTGCAGCCATATAGAGGATGATCATGATAATGGAAATGCCGATGCTTAACGCCATCGTTTTTTGATCGTTCATATTGATTGTGAACAATTCAGGAATCATAAAGGCGACAATCACCGCAAACATCAATAATCCTACATTATGCCGCGCATCATAGATACTGAATACCTGCCGCTTGTATTTTAAGCCGCCAATAAAAAAGGACAGCCCCCCTACCAGCAACAGATTCCCTATCACGGATCCAGTCAAAGAGGCGAGGACTACGCCTATCAGCCCCGCCTTTAAGGCAAATATGGAAATGATTAGCTCAACCGCATTGCCGAAAGTGGCATTCAGTAATCCGCCAATTCTTGGACCAGCAACGATAGACAAGCTCTCAGTTGCTCTCCCCATTACACCTGCAAGTGCTATGATTGTTAGACAATAGATACCAAACATGGCTGCACTTGGCCAATGCAACATGGATCCGATAACCGACAATGGCAATCCCACTGCAATCAAAATTAAAAATATCTTATTAACCATCCTCTTTAGCCCCTCCTAACTAAGTTGCTTACACCTCGACGATCTCGAAGGTTTCTTCCACCTCTATCGAGCCCTCAACAGATTGAACCATGGCGCAATTCTTCCGTGTAAGCGCCATAACTCTCTCAAGCTTTTCTTTCTTAAGCCCTTTTCCCGTTATTTTGAAATGCAAAGTGACCTTTTCAACTCTATTGGCCTTTTCTCTGTTCCTCTCCGTCTCTGCAGTAATTTGAATGTCTTGCACATCTAACCGCATTTTCTCCAAAATATTGCGCAGTATACCTCCGCTGCAAATTGCTAAAGAAGAAACCAATAATTGATAAGGTCTGAACCCATAGTTTTCATCTCCTGATATATCAAGCCTTCCATATGGGAGCTCTGCAACAAAGCCACCATCTTTCATTTTGAATTCCATATTCAATTCCTCCTTTACGGCCTGGTCGGCCAATTGTTTCGCTACGATTTTTACCAATCTTTTCTTACAATGGTTTATCCCCAAATCAAATGCGCCTTGGCGTATTTGCGCCCAGATTTTATCGAGCTTAAGCTCGATAAATTTCCTCTGAAAATCTGTGGCATCCGCCGGAGGCTTTAACTTTTTTCAGCCGGGGTTTGAACCCCCACTGAATGGAATACCAATATGCTTTCTTCTCACCACATACAGAAGTGGGAGACTTCTGCTGAATAAAGTTAAACTTATCCATCATATTTTCCCTGCTTATTCGTAAAGTAAGAATTTATCTCACCTCCGACCATAATAATAATGGCCGAGAAATAAAACCACAGCATCATGATGATAATCGTTCCAATACTGCCGTACATTGCGGTATAATTGCCAAAGTTTGATACGTAAAAGGAGAATCCGAGTGAAACGATAATCCATCCAACACTGGCAAAAATAGCGCCCGGCACTGCGGTTGCATACCGTACCTTTATGCTGGGTGCTAAATAATAAACAGTGAGAAAAACCAAGAATAAAATAAACGGTGTCAGCACCCATCTAACAACGTTCCAATTTTTCAAAAATTGATCCGAAAGACCCAGATAAGAGAAAATAAACATTCCAAGCTGCTTTCCAAATACTGGCAATAGCAAGGCAAGGATAAAAACGAACATCATCGCTACTGTCAATACAATGGATAAGCCTCTGCTTACTATGAAAGATCGCTTTTCCTCCACATTATAGGCTCTGTTCAAGGATTTCATCAGAGCATTCATTCCTTTTGAAGCTGACCAAAGAGTAGCTATGAAGCCAACAGATAACAGACCGCTACTGCGATTATCCATGACCTCAGAAACGGTCTTTTCGATCATCGTATAGGTTTCTTGCGGCGCAAAATCTCTAATCAGGTGAAATATATCCTGCTGGGTTAGTGGAGTATAGGGCAGAAGTGTGAACAAGAAAATCAGCATCGGAAAAAGCGACAAAAGAAAAAAATAAGATAATTGTGCGGCAAAGCCCGTCACATCATTATCACTGATTCTTCTAGCCATCTCTTTTCCAAAATCTATTATATTATTTCTTTTTTTTCGATCATCTGGCTTCCTCATTCCCAATAGAAACACCCCTCGTCTCTTCATACTTTATCTGTTATTATTCAGATGCGCCTTGGCGTATTTGCGCCCAAATTTTATCGAGCTCCGCTCGATAAATTTCCTCTAAAAATCTGTGGCATCCGCCGGAGGCTTTAACTTTATTCAGCCGGGGTTTGAACCCCCACTGAATGGAATACCAATAGACATTCATCTCACCACTTACAGAAGGTGGGAGACTTCTGCAGAATGAAGTTAAATAATTACCTTCCCTTATCTTAGCAAAACATCATTCAAAATGAATAATTCAGCTTGACAATCTTACTATTTTTTCAGAAGATTGATATATAGAAATTATCCTACTATAAAAAATAAATAGGAGGGGAGAAAATGTCTGATAAGATTTTGAAATTTCTCGAAAATGTAAGCGGTTTAATATGGGGGTTGCCACTCATCATCCTTCTCATTGGAACAGGGATTTATTTAACAATAAGAGTTGGCTTCCTCCAAATGAGGCTGTTGCCCTATTCTCTGAAATTGGCATTCAGCTTTAAACAGGACAAAAATTCCGAAGGGGACATCTCGCACTTCCAGGCTCTTATGACTGCGCTCGCAGCAACTGTCGGTACTGGTAATATTGTCGGCGTTGCTACGGCTGTTGTTTTAGGGGGACCTGGAGCCGTGTTCTGGATGTGGATATCCGCATTCTTTGGAATGGCTACAAAATATGCCGAAGCTGTACTTGCGGTCAAGTATAGGATTGTGGATGAAAACGGGCAAATGTCCGGAGGCCCCATGTATTATCTGGAACGCGGACTCAAGCAGAAGTGGCTTGGCATCTTGTTTGCGATTTTTGGAGCCTTAGCAGCATTCGGTATCGGGAATCTCGTCCAATCGAATGCAGTTTCCACTGTTGTAAAAACCACCTTCAATATTAACGAATGGGTTACTGGTCTAGCCTTGGTCATCTTTGCCGGTCTTTCAATCATCGGTGGAATTAAGAGTATCGGAAGAGTTACTGCATTTTTTGTTCCTTTTATGGCTGTATTTTATATCATCGGTGGACTAATTGTTTTAATCATGAATATTAATCTGATTCCAGGAGCAGTAGCACTCATTTTTACAGATGCTTTTACAGGTAAGGCCGTTGCTGGTGGCGCCATCGGTGCTGTCATTCGTTACGGAGTTGCAAGGGGAATCTTCTCGAACGAAGCAGGTCTGGGGTCTGCTCCAATCGCCGCAGCAGCTGCAAAAACAGATTTGCCTGGCAGACAGGCTCTCGTTTCTATGACGCAAGTATTCATTGATACTTTGGTTATCTGTTCCATTACTGGTATCACAATCGTCATGGGAGGGCTTTATAATGAAGGGATAGCTGCTGGTGATTTAACCTCTGCATCTTTCGCCCAATTTTTGGGGAATACAGGCTCAATCATTGTTGCTCTTGGTCTATTATTCTTTGCTTCTTCTACGATTTTGGGATGGTCCTATTATGGAGAAAAATGTTTCGCCTATCTATTCAGCGTAAAAAGCGTCATATTTTACCGCATTGTTTTCGTTGCTATGGTATTTGTCGGTGCGGTTACAAGTTTGGACATTGTTTGGGCCTTTGCGGATATCGCAAATGGTCTCATGGCCATTCCGAACTTGATCGGATTATTGGGGCTATCCGGTGTGGTTGTTTATGAAACGAAAAGAACGCTGGATAAAATTAAAGAGGAAAAAGTTGAAGCAAGAAAAGAAACGGCATAAAGTTTCCCGCCTTCCCGATATCGGGAAGGCTTTTTCATATTGACAACCAATCCCATGCATGAAATCATTATATTCATAAATATAGCCCCGAGAGGATGAACCTGGTGGATTTATCAAAAAACACACCCGCAAATATTGAGTATTTAATTGGTCAAATAACAGAGAAATTGCGTATGGTTAATACTGCTGCAATGAAACCGGAAAGCATCAACAATGAAAGGTATGAGGAATTAGTTGAAATCTACGAAATGGTGATGAAAAAAAAACATTTCAGCCCGGGTGAGATGCAAGCCTTAGTGGAAGAAATAGGCAGGCTGAGAAAGGTTTGAGTGAGTAGGGTCACAGTGGAGAGCCTAAAAGGGGCTCTCTTTTTCTACCTGTGCTTTACATGTGTTGTCTGAAAGGATAACATTTTGATTAATAGATTGTTGCCTATGAAAATATTCTTAAAGAAGGGTGATATTGTTGAAATCGTTCGAACAGTCCCGGCTGCTGAAAAGTCTGCCAAAACAATTTTTCGCTTCACTTGTTCAAAAAGTGAACAGCGTGAGGGCCGAGGGCCATGATGTAATTAACCTAGGTCAGGGAAACCCCGACCACCCCACACCACAACATATTGTGGAAAGCCTCAAGCTTGCCGCCGATCACCCTGAAAATCATAAATATCCTCCGTTTCAAGGAAAAATAGAGTTAAAACGAGCGGCTGCTAACTTTTACCTAAGAGAATACGGAGTCCATCTCGATCCTGAGAATGAGATTGCCATTCTATTTGGTGGAAAAGCGGGCCTTGTAGAGCTACCGCAATGCCTTTTGAATCCCGGCGATACAATGCTGGTTCCCGATCCAGGGTATCCGGATTATTGGTCAGGTGCAGCTTTGGCAAAAGTGCATATGGAAATGATGCCGCTGACAGAAGAAAATGATTTCCTTCCTTCTTTTGACAACATTCCAAAAGAAACGGCAAATAAAGCCAAAATGATGATCCTGAATTATCCAAACAATCCAACAGGGGCTGTCGCTACCGAAGAATTTTTCCAACAAACAGTCAAGTATGCTTCAGCCCATGATATTTGTGTCGTTCATGACTTTGCTTATGGTGGAATCGGATTTGATGGAAAAAAGCCTGTTAGCTTCCTGCAAGTAAAAGGTGCTAAAGAAACAGGGGTTGAAATTTACACATTCTCCAAAACATATAATATGGCCGGATGGCGGGTTGCGTTTGCCGCAGGAAATGCGTCAGTGATTGAAGCGATCAATTTGATGCAGGACCATATGTATGTCAGTCTGTTCGGTGCCGTCCAAGACGCTGCTGCTGAAGCTCTGTTGGGTTCTCAAAAGGCTGCTGAAACAATCAATGCCATGTATGAAAAAAGAAGAGATGTATTTATTTCAAGCCTCCGAGAAATTGGCTGGGATGTAAGGTCACCACAGGGTTCTTTTTTTGCCTGGCTGAAGGTTCCCAAAGGATATACTTCTGAAGAATTCACTGACTTACTGTTGGAAAAAGCTTATGTTGCCGTTGCTCCCGGAATCGGATTTGGCGAGTATGGAGAGGGCTATGTAAGAGTCGGATTACTGACATCGGAAGAGCGCCTTAGAGAAGCCGCTTTGAGAATAAAGGAATTAGATATCTTTTAAGTTTATCAAATGCGCCTTGGCGTATTTACGCCCAGATTTTATCGAGCTCCGCTCGATAAAATCTGTGGCAGCCGTCGGAGGCTTTAACTTTATTCAGCCGGGGTTTGAACCCCGCTGAATTGAATACCAACATGCATCCATCTTACCACTTACAGAAGTAGGAGACTTCTGCTGAATGAAGTTAAACGATGGTCTTCCGTTCGCGGACGGCCATTGTTTATTTTTAAGCTTTTTATTTCCCAAGAAATAGTTCTCAACTCCATCCATCAAAAAAAAGCACACAGCTTGTATATAGCTGCATGCTTCATTTCTCTTCATCGGGTATATAAGGCTCAATCAGCACTTCCACCCGCCTGTTAGCTTCTCGACCTTTAGCTGTTTTATTATCTGCGATAGGCTGAAATTCGCCAAAACCTTTTGCACTAAATAAACGCGGATCCAATTTTTCGTCTTCAAGGAGCACTTTCATAAAATTGACTGCCCTCATGACACTCAATTCCCAGTTAGACTGGAATTCCGAATTTTTGATTGGGACATTATCAGTATGCCCGCTGATAATCACACTTCTCGGTAGCTCCATTTCTAACAATGCTGCAAGTTCCTTCGCAGTTTTTTTGTCGTTTTTTCTTACCTCGGCGCTCCCGGATTGAAACAGCACGCTGTCGTTGATTGTGATCAGCAATCCTTCGGAGGTCAATGAGGTAGAAAACTTGTCTTCATACTTTTTTTCCTGGATGTAATTATCAACCTTTTTCTTAAGCGCTTCAAGAATTTTCAAATCTGCTAATTCATCTGTGAACTGCTCCTTCGGATCATTTTGAGAATCATCCTCTGTTTCATCTATTTGCTCTTCAATTTCCAACGGTTTTTCGAACTCAACCGGTCCATCTCCCCCGACAAAAATCCCACTAAACACTTTGGAAATTTGTTGGAATTTCTGCGCATCCACAGAACTTGCCGCGAACAGTACGATGAAAAGTGCAAGAAGCAATGTCATCAAATCCGCATATGGAAGAAGCCAGGATTCTCCCAGCTCCTCCTCATGCCGTTTTTTCCGTTTACGCTTGGGCATTTGTCGCCACTTCTCTTTCATCTTGCAATTCTTTACGTTGTTCTTTCGGAAGATAAGAAGCTAACTTCTGCTCTATCATTCTCGGAGCCTCTCCTTCAAGGATAGATAAAATTCCTTCCACCATCAATTCTTTCAATCTTACTTCCTCATGAGATTTTCGTTTTAATTTATTAGCAAATGGATGCCATAACACATAGCCTGAAAAGATTCCAAAAAGCGTCGCAACAAAAGCAGCAGAAATAGCTAATCCAAGCTCATCTGTATTATCCATGTTCCCCAAAGCAGCAATCAGTCCGATTACAGCTCCAAGAACTCCCAATGTAGGTGCGTATGTACCTGCTTGTGTAAAAATCTGCGCTCCAACAGCATGCCGTTCTTCCATTGCATCAATTTCGTCGTTAAGAACCTCGCGTATGTAGTCAGCACTTTGCCCGTCAACCGCCATCAAAAGGCCCTGCTTTAAAAACGGTTCGTCGATTTTTTCCATTTCCGCTTCAAGGGCAAGCAAACCTTCCCTTCTTGCCAACTGCGCCATTTCTGAAAAAAGGATAATTAATTCCTTTGGTGTAGGCATCTTCTTCTCTTTGAAAATGATGCCAAAAAGTTTGGGAACCTTCTTAATTTCGGAGGATGGGAATGCGATAGTCACACTAGCTGCCGTTCCCACAAAAATCACCAACATCGCCGCTGGGTTCAGCAATGCTGTTATATCTACTCCTTTTAAAACCATACCTACCCCCACGGCAATGACACCGAGAACTACCCCAATCAATGATGTTTTATCCATTTGCTTCACCCTATACTAATAGTAGTCTTATCTCTAATATCGGCAGAAGCAATTAAGTTTTAAGTATCTTCATGTTGTTTTCTTTTTTTAAGAAGCGTGGAAAAATATACTGCCCTTTATCTCTCATAAATTGCTATTCCAAAAACTTCCTCTCTATTTTATGTTCATATCGTTTAAAAATAGATGAATTCGTTCTGATCTTTTTTTTCGCCAGCATACTGTTATACTTCAATAATTTTTCGCTTAATTGTTTTCTTAATTCCTCAGTTTCAAGTTCATCCTCAGAATGTCGAATTAAATCCTCTATTGTCATCAATTCCTTTTTGACATCCATTTCCTCCGGCGAAAAACCGGCATTCTGAAGAAGTCGATAGCCCATTTTTAAATCATCAGGAATCCCCTCCAACTTGTCAGGTGGAAGTGGCTTCCCTTTTCCGGGAAGGTTGTCAAATTCGCCGAGTTCGTAGGCTTTACGAATTTTATCCTCTGAAATGTGAAAAAACTTATTCATTATAATCCCTCCCCGATTTTCATCCAATCTGTGTCCTTATATTTTATCATGCTTAAATTTTTTATACGTAAAAACCGTTATAATATCTAAAAAAACGTTGATATAATCAAATGCTCCTTGGCGTATTTGCGCCCAGATTTTATCGAGCGGAGCTCGATAAATTTCCTCTGAAAATCTGTGGCATCCGCCGGAGGCTTTAACTTTATTCGGCCGGGGTTTGCCCCCCCCCGCTGAATTGAATACCAACTTGCATTCATCTCACCCCTTACAGAAGTAGGGGAATTCTGCTGAATGAAGTTAACGCTTACAATCTTTTTTGCGATATCAAATATAAAAAAGCACGTACTTGGGGCTACTTTTGGGGGGCACCACAAAACCCGGCTTTTTTTATTTCCTAATAGCTCCTAATTTTGCGAAAGGCTATTCTCCAAACTTAATACTGGAGTTGGAATCGAAATCTATTCTATGCGCTTGGAGACTATAATCCATTAAATGGACCAACTTATTCGTTTGATTTACATAATGAGCAGCACCTTTAATCTCTTAAAGAAATCCATCAATCCAAATGGTAAAAATTAATAATTGGTTAAACTCCATTGCAATATGTTTAGTCTCATTGATCTGCTCCCATTCCTGTTCGTTTCATATTGTGGAGGAAGCAGATTTAGGTTCCAAGAAAAATAATAAGCAATCTATATTAAATGGTTTTTATCTTTATCATAATTTGGTGATGTATTAGAGGGTGTTAATATTCGGTCCAATACTTTTTCAGTACATGGCATAATTAAATTAAGAATTATCCCCCCTAAACAAACGGTTAATAAAGTTCCAACTCCAATTGGTCCATTTAAAAGTATGGCCATAATCAAGAATATGAGGTAAATACATGTTCTCGAAAAAAATATGCTTGTTCTAGCTAATTCTTTTAGAATTAATGTTAATCGGTCAACTGGGATCGGAGCAAAATTTGTATGTAAATATATTGCAGTTCCTAATCCTATAACAGTTAAGCCAATTCCAAAACAAGCAGCTTTGCTATACCATAGTTCAGGTGTGATCCAATTGTGTAATAAAAAAAGCCACATATCAATGCCAATTCCCGTTATAAATGCTGTTAGCAAACCCAAAAATTCTGGTCTTTTTCTTTCTAAAAATGAATTACAACAAATCAATATCAAAGCTATTATTATCTCCCAACTTCCCACAGTAAGCCCCACATTTATGGAGAGTCCTACCAAAAGTGCATCAAAAGGTGAAGTTCCAAGATCAGATTGTATAGTACAAAAAATTCCAAAGGTTAATAAAAAAATTCCTAATACATAAAAAACATGTTTCACTCTACTCGACCTCTTTTTAATTTTTTGTTGCAAATACAACAAATTCAAGATAAATTTAATATATGCTACTTTTTGTTGCATTTGCAACAAAAATATAACTAAGGAGTTTATTATGAAAGAAATTCTTCGTGAAATTGGAATGATTGCAAGGGCGTTGGATTCTATAAGCAATATAGAATTCAAAGAATATGACCTTACAAAAGGGCAATATTTGTACATTGTCCGAATATGTGAAAACCCTGGAATCATTCAGGAAAAGTTGGCTGAGATGATAAAAGTAGATCGGACAACGGCAGCCCGAGCCATAAAAAAACTTGAAATGAATGGCTTTATTGAAAAGAAAGACGATGAACATAACAAAAAGATTAAAAAGCTCTTTCCCACAGAGAAAGGGAAAAATGTTTATCCATTTATAAAAAGAGAAAATGATTATTCCAATATGGTTGCATTAGAGGGGTTTTCCGAAAGAGAAGCAGAAACCATTTCCAATCTTCTTCAAAGAGTAAGAAAAAATATAGATAAAGACTGGGAATTTGTAAAAAAGGGAAACAAGAGAAATTATTGATTATACTAAGGAGCGACATATTTACATGACTATAAATATAAACAAGTGTACTCTTGAAGATTCACGCAAACTTCAAAAAATTGGTTATGAAACATTTAAAGAGACTTTTGAGCATCAGAATTCACCCGAAAATATGAATGCCTATTTGGATAGGGCATTTAACTTAAAACAACTAGAGAAAGAATTATCCAATATATCTTCGCAATTCTTCTTAGTATATTTCAATGATGAAGCCGCCGGTTATTTAAAGGTCAATACCAATGAGGCACAATCTGAAGAAATGGGTGACGAAACACTTGAAATCGAGAGGATTTATATAAAGAAAAAATTTCAAAAACATGGGATTGGTAAATATCTGTTAAATAAAGCCATGGAAATTGCATTGGAAAATAACAAAAAGAAAATCTGGCTAGGCGTATGGGAAAAAAATGAAAACGCTATTGCTTTTTATAAAAAAATGGGGTTTGTCCATTCTGGAGTTCACTCTTTTTATATGGGGGGTGAAAAACAAATGGATTTTATCATGATCAAAACACTCATATAAGTTTTCTGAAAGGTGGATTATTATGTATATACCTAAACATTTTAAAATTGACGACGAAGAAATCATTTTTGATTTTATCGAAAAATATGGCTTTGCAACTTTATTTTCTCAGCATAAAGGAGAACCTTATGCTACTCATCTTCCACTGACATTAAATAAATATGAAAATGCCTTATATGGACATTTTGCACGACAGAACGAACAATGGAAGGATGCTGAAAACCAACAAGTCCTCGCGATTTTCCAAGGTCCCCACTGTTATATTTCACCTACTTGGTACGAAACAACTAAAGCAGTACCTACTTGGAATTATGTGTCTATACATTTATATGGAACGATGGAGGTTGTCGAAGATAGAAAAGTAATATTCAATTCTTTAAATGACTTAGTACATAAATATGAAAGCCCTGATAGTCCATACAATTTAAATGATATTGAACCTAGTTTTATCGAAGGAATGAGTAAAGGAATTGTACCGTTCAGAATAAAAATCACAAAAATTGAAGCAAAAGCTAAATTAAGCCAAAATCACCCTGTGGAACGACAAGAATTAATTATTAAGCATCTAGAAAACACTTCTCAACAAGATAATATACAGGTAGCATCTCTTATAAAGAAAAATCTACAAAAATGCAAATAAAAGTAATTCCTAATTGAACGAACGGGGGCTTTACTTTAATAACGATCTTCAACGATCAAGCGCGATTGTGGTTAAATACTTTTTCGTCACTTTACGAAATCCATGAGGGAATATTTTTTACAGATGATTCCCAAGCAGTCATGAGTAAGATCTCTGATATATGTATGCCAAGAAAAACAAAGCCCAAAAAAGGTGCCCGTCCGTAATTGGATAGGTCTCTCTCTTAGGCAATCGATGCCAGAATACGTTAATATTTTATTTAATCACCAAGTCAGTCCCCAGCCCAACATAAATATTCTTTTACTACTACATCAAATGTGCCTTGGCGTATTTGCGCCCAGATTTTATTGAGCTCCGCTCGATAAATTTCCTCTGAAAATCTGTGGCATCCGCCGGAGGCTTTAGCTTTTTTAAGCTTAAGCTCATTTAGAACCGGACCCTAAAAGAGAAATCCCTCCGACTTTCACCTCGAGGGATTTCTCATCAGTCAGCTACCAATCAAAATCTTCATGCTCGTGTCTACGTCTGCGCTCTCTGCATCTACACTCGAACTCACGCTTACGTTCTCTTTCACGCTCACGTCTTTCTTCACGGCATTCACAAATGAATCTCCTTCTCCGTCTTTCTCTTTCATGTTCAAAGCACATACTTCCCACCTCCTTTACATCTAATAAAGCCGGCTTCAATATTAATATATTGAAAAATGTCGAATTTGATTGGACAGACAGTCTGATAGAAATGAGGATTTTTTTCATAGAAATAAAAAAACCCCTCCTACAATGAGAAGGGCTCTTGAAAAATAGGGGGACAAATTCCTTATTATCATATGTATTTTATTATCCTCGCAACTCTTTAAGCAACTTCATTTTTTGTGTAGCGGTACCGGTTTAATTTTTGATACCATGTGTGGCCGCCAACTTTTTCCGATTAGCAAATGAATGATTTGAGATAATCGACTACTGATTTTGTCTTTTGATTGCCTTTTTGGTTGCGGGCTGTTCAGCTGTAACAGACTTGCCGGCTCTCAATTTATTCAGCAAATCAAGGTTCTGCTTTGCTGTTCCTTTGTAATTATGAATCCCATATTGTGCTGCCAATTTTGCCCGATTGGAAAAACTATAAACAGCGCCAATACAGTTGGGGCTAAAGTTAGGACTAAATAATTTAAAGTAGCCAAACCCTTGATACACCGAGGGACTTTTCATCCGATCTGTGTTCTTATATTTATCAGGCATAATGTATTTCCGCATAGATCATCATCATTATTTACAAAATGAGCTGGCAGACTTGTTCATATACAAGAGTAGCTGATTTCATAGTTTCCCTTTAAATTCCCCTTGCTCTCCACATTTTTTTATATTATAATTCAAATCGTAATGATTACGATTTATAAAAAATTTCATATGAAAACTGCATAGAAAGGATTGAAGGGATGAGGACCAAACATTATTTTATCGCCTTATTTTTGATTACCGCCTTAATTTTGACCGGGTGCGGCAAAAAATCAGGTCAAGTTAACAAAAAGAATAAAAGTACATTATCCGTCTACACCACCATCTACCCTATTGAAGATTTCACAAAAAAAATCGGGGGAAGCCATGTAGAGGTAAAGAGTGTCTATCCCGCTGGAGCAGATGCTCACACTTATGAACCCACAATGAAGACTATGATGGACATTGCCGATTCGGACTTGTTGATCTATAACGGGGCAGGTCTTGAAGCTTTTATCGGAAAAATGGAGAATTCGCTCAAAAACGAAAAAGTGGTGAAGGTTGAAGCTTCCAAAGGCGTCAAACTGTTGAGCAATGCAGAAGAACATGAGCATAGTGAAGATGATCACAAAGATGATGGGCACCATCATGATAAAGATCCCCATATTTGGATCGATCCGGAAAACGCCATGATGATGGCAGAAAATATCAAGGTTGCATTGAGTGAGAAAATGCCCTCTGCCAAAGATGAGTTTGAAATAAATTATCAAGAACTAAAAGAGAAGCTGGAACAGCTTGACGCGGATTTAAGTACAGTAATTGAATCAGCGGATCGGAAAGAACTGTTGGTTTCCCACGCAGCCTATGGTTATTGGGAACACCGTTACGGCTTGAAACAGATCAGCATCACCGGAATCAGCTCTGAAAACGAGCCTTCTCAAAAGCAGCTGCAAGACATTATAGAAACAGCAAAAAAGCATCATATCAAATATATTATCTATAATCAAAACCCAGCTACAAAAGTGGTGGATACTATTCAAAAAGAAACAGGGACAAAAACGCTCACTCTGCACAACCTTGAATATATTGTCGAAAAAGATAAAGAAAACAAAGAAGACTATTTCAGTATCATGGATAAGAATATTGAAACACTGAAAAAAGCATTATCAAAATAATAGAAAGCTGGGCAGCACTCCATTCTGAAGAGCCGCCCAGCTTTTTCGTTTGATTCATACTGAAACTATCGAATCCATTTATTAGATAGCTGTTTCCACCTTTTCCAAAGCGATTGCAGGTCCAAAAAATTCATAGCGTATATTCTCTTCGGGTACTCCCAAATCAGACAACATCCTTATAACATTTTTCAAGAATGACACCGGACCGCATACGTAGCAGATTGTATCTTTGGAAATCTTATCTGCCAAAAACTCTTTCGTAATATAGCCTGAGAAATCATGCTCGCCATCTTTGTTGACTGGATCTTGGTAGCCGTAATGACAGCTTCCATGCTGAAGCTTTCCAGCCAGTTCGCACGCTTCTTTATTGAACGCATGTACTCCCTCATGTCTTGCAGAGTGAATAAATGTTACCTTGCGATCAGAGTCATTTTTAACCAAAGCTTCAAGCATACTCATCAACGGTGTAAGTCCCACTCCACCGCTGATAAAAGCTACTGGTGCAGTTTCATCCATATTCAATGTGAAGTCACCAGCTGGAGCACTCACTTCGATTGTATCCCCCACATTTAAATGATCATGTAGATAATTAGAAACTTTTCCATTAGGCTGGAAATCCGTTTCCCTTTTCACGGAGATCCTATAATATTTATTGCCTGGTGCACAAGAAAGGCTGTATTGGCGATTCAGGGCGTACTTTTCACCGGGAATATTAACTTTTACTGTAATATATTGGCCAGGTTCATAAACTGGTAACGGCTGACCATCCTTCGCTTTGAAGTAGAAGGAAGTGATAACATCACTCTCTTTTACTTTATCAACGACTTCCAATTCTTTAAACTCTTCCCAGCCTCCGACCTGATCTTTTGCTAAATTATACATGTTCGCTTCAATGTCAATGAATACTTGTGCAATTACACCATATGCTTCTGCCCATGCGTTGATAATTTCGTCTGTGGCTGCATCCCCAAGAACTTCTTTAATGGCTTCCAGCAGATGCTTCCCTACAATCGGATAGTGTTCCGCTTTGACTCCAAGACCGCGGTGTTTATGGGCTACTTGTATGACAGCAGGAAGAACACTCTCCAACTGGTCAATATTTTTTGCTGCTGCCAATACCATATTGGCAAGCGCTGTTTGCTGGCGTCCTTGTGATTGATTCGCATGGTTGAAAATGTTCAGCAGTTCAGGATGAGTGTCAAACATATTTTTGTAAAAAGTAGAAGTAATCGTTACACCATGAACTTCCAATACTGGGACGGTGGACTTAATAACATTGATCGTTTCTTGTGAAAGAGCCATTTTCATTCTCCTTTAAAGATGTATTTTAAATATATCTTTAATTTCACTATAAAGGATTCGAATGAGGGTCACAATCCCCTTTGAACACGTGTAAAAAAGCTGTCAAAAACTCGACGTAGTTTGTTCACAAAAGATGCATTTCAAATCCATGTTTTAAAAACATACCCCTTTATAGAGCGCTGTACTGCCCTTTGTGACCTTAAAATGATATGATAATTGGTGGTGATGGAAAATGAGATTGACAAACTACACTGATTATTCATTGCGTGTTTTAATATACCTTGCCTTAAAAAGGCCTGGAGAATTGGCAAATATTACAGAAATTGCCGAGGCTTACAGTATTTCAAGAAACCATCTGACAAAAGTTATTCACGAACTTGGAAAAATGGGCGTCCTCCATACGGTCCGCGGGCGCGGTGGCGGAATCAAGCTAGCCCTTTCTCCTGATGAAATCAATATCGGAGAAATTGTGCGAAAAACAGAGGATGATTTCAATATAGTGGAATGCTTCAGCGAAGGTTCCGCACATTGCGCCATCTCCCCCGTATGTGGCTTAAAGCATGTCCTTAACCGCGCTCTATTCGCGTATCTGGCAGTCTTGGATGAATATACACTTGCAGACATCATCAAATCTCCATTTGACTATCGCTCTCTGCTTGGAATGGAGGAATAAGAAACGTTGGATTTACCTTCCTATGCTGTTAAAATAAAGCAAACTACTTTTTTGCAAAGGAGAATGTATATGGATGATTTTCTGGAAACACTTGAAAAGTATGCAGAGCTCGCTGTAAAGGTTGGCGTCAATGTTCAAAAAGAACAGACTCTAGTGGTGAATGCAACTATTGACAATGCGGAATTTATTCGACTTGTAGTGAGAAAAGCATATGAAGAAGGAGCACAAAACGTGATTGTCAATTGGAATGACGATATCGTGACACGCTTGAAATATGATATGGCACCTGACGAAGCTTTTCATGAATATCCACAGTGGCGCGCCAATGAAATGGAGGAGCTGGCGGAAAAAGGTGCAGCTTTCATGTCTGTCGTCTCTTCTGGCCCTGATTTATTGAAGGGAGTCGATCCAAATAGGATTGCCAACTTCCAGAAAGCAGCAGGAAAAGCGATGAATAAATATCGCCAGTACATTCAATCGGATAAAATCAGTTGGACTGTCATTGCAGCCCCTTCCGAAGATTGGGCGAAGAAGGTCTTTCCAGATGCTCCTTCTGAAGAACGGGTCAACAAGCTATGGGAGGCCATCTTTAAAGCGACAAGAGCTGACCTCGACAACCCGATTCAGGCTTGGAAAGACCATGACCGCAATTTACATGAAAAAGTTGATTACTTAAATGAACGGCGTTATAAAAAACTTCATTATAAAGCGCCTGGCACTGACTTGACAATCGAACTTCCGAAAGGCCATCTTTGGGTCGGGGCTGGTAGTGTCAACGAAAAAGGCGATGAATTCATGGCCAACATGCCAACCGAAGAAGTTTTTACAGTGCCGTATAAATACGGAGTGGACGGTACAGTTTCAAATACAAAGCCGCTTAGCTACGGCGGCAACATTATCGACGGATTTACGCTGACTTTCGAAAAAGGCAGGATTGTGGACATAAAGGCCGAAGAAGGCGAAGAGATTCTAAAGGGCTTGGTCGATACTGACGAGGGCTCGCACTACTTGGGGGAAATAGCGCTCGTTCCTTTCAACTCTCCTATCTCTCAGTCAAACATATTATTTTATAACACCCTGTTTGACGAAAATGCATCCAACCATATTGCAATTGGAAGCGCCTATGCCTTCTGTCTCGAAGGTGGCAAAAACATGAGTCAGGATGAATTGGAAAAGAACGGATTGAATACAAGCATCACCCACGTTGACTTCATGATCGGTTCAGAACAGATGGATATTGACGGAATTCTGGAGTCCGGAGAAAGTGAGCCAGTTTTCCGAAATGGGGATTGGGCGTTTTAATTCCTTAAATCATATAAAAAAATTAGAGGTTTGGCATTTGTGCCAAACCTCTTTTGTTTAATAATAGTCAAGTTCTGTTACCCAATTGCTTCCCGATTCTTCTAAATAATGGTCTTCATATACTTCAGGCTCGTCCATTAATGGAATATCGTTGGGACTGCTTTGAATACTATTCATCCCAACTACGTTTTTTAGTCCAATGGCTGATTCCTGCTTCCTTTTGACGATCACCGAATCGTCCCACTGCTTCATCACAAAAGAACCGTTCGGATTGTACAACACCCTTTTTGGCAGCTTATCCATTGCGACATCTCCCCTTTTTTTAAAATATTCCAATACACAGGCGGCCAGAGACGCCAAAGACAAAATGAATGGAGAAGCACATTTACCTATACCCTTAAATAGAGTTAGTAAACACGAAACTTAAGTTATTTTTTTCTATTGGGTATAATGGGTAACAGTTTAACATCTATGAGGTGAAAGAAATGGAACAACGACAAAGCAAGAAAATGAAAGATTCACTGACTATAAAAACGAGCCATGTCTCCCCTCCAGATACGAATCATCATGGCAATTTATTTGGCGGGAAGCTAATGTCCGATGTTGATGATGTAGCATCGATAGCCGCTGCTAGATTCGCACGAAAGCCTGTTGTCACGGTATCTACGGATTCCGTAGACTTTTTCAAACCGATCCGGATTGGCGATGCCGTTACAATGGAGGCAATCGTAACATGGAGCGGAACGACATCAATGGAAGTATTTGTAAAAGTCTTGTCTGAGCACTTGATTACTGGCGAGAAATCCATTGCCGCCTTTTCATTCCTTACATTTGTTGCTTTGGATGAAAACGGACGGCCAAGTCCTGTGCCAAAAGCTATACCCGAATCGGAGGAGGAGCACTGGCTAAATAAAACAGCCAAATCTAGGGCGGCTCATCGTCAAAAAAGAAAAAAAGAGAGCAGGGATTTAGCTGATTTTTTTTCAAATCTAAGTCTCTGAACCAGGAATATATTGGATGATTACAATTCTGCGATAATTTTACAGGAAGTTTAAGTTTGTATAACAGCCACTATCATGAGACAAATAAAATTGGAGATGTATCAAGGCTTATGGCAGTTTTTGCTCTCTTTTAACTGTAACAATTTCTTCCACTTGCCAAATACATAAGAAATATCCCTATAAATTTATTATACTTACTATAGGATATTACAAGTAAAGGCAAGGTGGACCATATGTTTTCAAGTACTGAAATTGGGATTGATCTAGGAACAGCTAATGTTCTAGTTTATACAAAAAATAAAGGGATTATTTTGAATGAACCATCCGTTGTAGCGGTTAATACAGATACAAAACAAGTGATCGCGTTCGGAGCGGAAGCTAAAGAGATGATTGGCAAAACACCTGCGAATATTACAGCCGTTCGCCCGCTCCAAGACGGAGTTATTGCTGATTTTGACATCACCAGCCAAATGCTGAAACACGTCATGAGAAAAGCAGGAAAAACGCTGGGGCTTGCCATTCGTAAACCGGACGTAGTTGTCTGCACTCCTTCTGGCGCCACCTCAGTTGAAAGGCGTGCCATCCATGATGCAGTCAAATCTTGTGGCGCAAAGAATGTCCACTTGATAGAAGAACCTGTTGCTGCGGCAATCGGAGCTGATCTTCCGGTTGAAGAGCCTGTTGCAAATGTGGTTGTGGATATTGGTGGAGGAACAACAGAAGTAGCCATCATTTCTTATGGCGGTGTTGTCAATTGTAATACCGTCCGTATCGGCGGTGACTTGCTCAATGAAAATATCATTCAACATGTCAGAAAAGGCTATAATCTATTAATCGGTGAACGGACAGCCGAGAATATTAAGATTGAAATCGGTTATGCGCTGGTTGAGCACCATGAGAAAAAAATGGATGTTCGTGGACGGGACCTTGTAACGGGACTTCCAAAAACGATCACGTTAAGTTCCTATGAAATTCAGGAATCATTGAAGGAATCTTTGCTTCACATTTTGGAAGCAATCCGAGCCACATTAGAGAACTGTCCGGCTGAATTGAGTGGAGATATCGTTGACCATGGGGTTGTTTTATCAGGGGGCGGTGCCCTGTTGAATGGTATGCAGGAATGGCTAAGTGATGAAATCATCGTTCCTGTCCATATTGCACCAAACCCATTGGAATCTGTGGCTATAGGAACAGGACGAGCTCTCAAATTCATCAATAAGCTTCAGACGGTTGGCAAATAATCTAGGAGCACGGTTCTTTTACTTGTAGTTGGAGCGGTTACCGTTTTTTGGGGATTATCGTAAAAACGGGAAGCTTGCGTGAGTATTAGTTACCGCTTTTCGTGATTTATCGCAAATTCGGGATTCTTTCACTACCATTAGTTCCGAGTTTCGAGTTGTTCCGTAATACGGGAAACTTGCTCAACCATTAGTGACCACTTTTCGTGATTCACCGCAAATACGGTCACTGATAAAGCTGCTGCTTCGGTAACTTATGTTTAAAGTCACTGCTATCAATATAAAAAGCTGCCCAGAAAATCTCTTTACTGATGACTTTCTGGACAGCATTCTTTTTTAAGAGTAAAGAAAGTATAAAATTTTTATCGTTTTCATTTCAAAAATCAGATTTCCATGTCTAGCTCCGATGTACAGGACGTACAAGTGCAAGCTAAGCGGCAGGACGTCGCGATTTCAGCCTGCATTCTTCGCCGTGTTGTCTGGCTGTGAGTGCCATCGGCTCGAGGTCATAAGCCAATCGCTGAAGAAGGCAAACTACGCCTTCTTCAGCACTCGTCTTATGCTTGGTCGCCGATAAGCGGGCACTCTCGCACTTCGTTTTCCTTTATCTCAATTGAAGGATCGTCGACCAAAATCGCCACTTCCTGTGGCAACGTCGACGCACCAACATCCTGTTGGCGCAGTTTGTACGTTGCTAAACGGGCCTTCCGCTTTTCTTATTTCAATGTGGTCTCGTCTTCTACTACATCATCTTCTTGCCCTTTGGAAGCCCGAACTTCCTCGGTCAATGCATCGATGCTTCCACGCACATTTCCTTTTCCGGATAGATTCTCTAAAAGCTCTTTTACATCAATTCCCGAAGAAGCTTTCAAAGATTCCTGCATGGTTGCCATCAAGTTCGTCGCATAGCCGGTTACCTTATTGGCTCCACCTTCTCCATGACCCCCAGTGTCAACAACGGTAATTTTATCGATGTTTCCAAGAGGTGCGGCCACTTGCTTCGCGTATTCAGGAAGCATCTTCAAAACCATATCCAACACAGCTGCCTGGCCGAATTGCTCGAACGCTTCCGCCACTTTGCGTTTGGCTTCGGCCTCGGCAACCCCTTTTAGGCGAATAACTTCCGCTTCGGTCTCCCCTTGTGCACGTTCTGCATCGGCTTTCGCCACACCATCCAGGCGAATTCGTTCTGCTTCCGCTTTCGCAGTCGCTTCCACACGGTACTGATGTGCATCCGCTTCGGCCATCTGTTTCGCTTTTTCCGCACTTGCCGCTTGCTCAACAGAATAGCGGTCTGCATCGGCTTTCTTTTTCACTTCTGAATCATACTGACGCTCACGACGGAGAATCTCTTTTTCTTCCAATTCAATCTGCTTTTGACGCTCAATAATTTTAATTTGCATCTCGTGCTCGGTTACTTCCTGTTTCGCACGAGCGGTTTCAAGGTCATAAGCTTGGTCCGCGTTCGCCCGCGCAATATCTTGCTCGCGTCGGTATTCCGCCATCTTCAATTGATTCACTTTCTCTGCCTCAGCAATTTCCGTTGCCCGTTCAAGCTCCGCCTTTTTCGCTTCTTTGGCAGCTTCCGCCCGTTTTATACGGGTTTCTTTTTCAGCATCTGCCGTCGCAATATCCGCATCGCGCTTAACCTGTGCGATTCGCGGCTTACCAAGTGAATCCAAATAACCGTTTTTATCGCGGACTTCCTTGATAGTAAATGAAACAATAATAAGTCCCATTTTAGCTAAGTCCTGTGAAGCAACACGCTGTACCTCTTGAGAAAACTTATCCCGGTTTTTATAAATTTCTTCGACCGTCATGGAACCAAGAATGGAACGAAGATGTCCTTCCAACACTTCCTTCGCTTCGTTTTCTCTTTCATCTTTTGTTTTGCCCAAAAACTGTTCCGCAGCCGTAGCAATTTCCCCGATGGAGCCGCCAATTTTAATAATGGCTGTTCCGTCCGCCATCACTGGAACACCTTGTTCCGTATATACTTCAGGTGTAGTTACTTCAAGCTTGCTCGACAGTAAACTGAGAGGCTGTGCCTGCTGAAAAACCGGAAGTACGAAGGCACCCCCGCCCCGGATGATTTTAATTTTATTGCCGGACTCATCTACATGGACGTTTTTTCCGCCGAGGTAACTCCCCGTCACGATCAACGCTTCGTCAGGCCCAGCCGTACGGTATTTAGTAATAAATACAGCGATTAAAGCAATGAGAATAAAAGCAACAACTATTAAAACAATGGCTACACCAATAGGCATCAACCGATTCCTCCTCGTCAAGTAAAATTCTTTTTGTATGGCATTACATGCAGTACCCCATCTTTCACTTCGATCACCAGCACTTCAGATCCTTCTGGAATCTCCATATCTTCAAAACTGGCTGCCGGCTTGGAAATCATTCCACTGTAGCTTTCAATCACCACTTCCCCGAAACCTTTTTCGGGAATGGAGATGATGACCTTTCCAATTCTTCCTTCGAGAGATTTCTCCGTATAGCTCAATGACTGCTCCGCTGAAGACATGGGAACAAGTACAAAGACATTGAGAATGATATCCAGCAGGAACGCCGTAATTGCGGCAATTCCCATGATGAGAAAACTATTCAGGGAAGTGAGCAGTTCAAGAATATATCCGCCCGCAGAGAAAAAAGTAATAAAGGCCAATATAAGAATCGGACTTAGAAACGCGGTCGCTTCCCCCAGTCCCTCAAGGACATCCCCAAAGAACAGGTATAGAATCGTTAAACTGCCAGAGACGATCAACAAGATCAAATAAATGGTTTCAATTGGCATACCAAACAGAGTCATGGCCATCCACCCTTTTTCATAATAATTAAGTAATCACTATCAGCTATCCCGCCTTTTCTCTTTTTATATCGCGATGGTAATTATACGTTTGAATATGCATTAAGTTTCATATTTTTGTAAAAAATTATGCTGAAACATCTTCTGAAATTGACTGTTTGATCACTTTTCTTCTCCCTATTTTTACAAGAAGAAAAACGAGAGGCGTGTCCAAAATAGCTACGATGAACTTAAAGGAATACTGAGATCAAATGCGCCTCGGCGTATTTGTGCCCAGATTTTATCGAACTTCGCTCAATAAATTTCCTCTGAAAATCTGTGGCATCCACCGGAGTTTTTAACTTAATTCAGCCAGGGTTTGAACCCCCACTGAATGGAATGCCAATATTCATTCATCTCACCACTTACACATGGGAGACTTCTGCTGAATGAAGTTAAATATAGAAGCATACGTAACTCCCCTACCGGTTATCCACTTTTTCCGGATAGAGATCGTGATTCATCATACGATATTCCGCCATCTGTTCATATTTCGTTCCCGGCTTACCGTAATTGGAGTATGGATCAATGGACAAACCACCTCTTGGTGTAAATTTGCCCCAAACCTCGATATACCTGGGATAAAGAAGCTTAATCAAATCATTCATAATCTTATTGACACAGTCTTCGTGAAAATCGCCGTGGTTGCGAAAGCTGAACAGGTAGAGCTTAAGCGACTTGCTTTCAACGATTTTTTTGTCAGGAATATAGCTGATGTAGATCGTCGCAAAGTCCGGTTGTTTTGTCTGTGGACAAAGGGACGTAAATTCTGGACAGTTGAATTTGATAAAATAATCCCTGTCCGAATGCAAATTATCGATAGATTCCAAAACTCCGGGCGAATATTCGAATAAATATTCCGTATTCTGGTTCCCTAACAGCGATAAATCCTTCAGTGTATCTTCATTTCTTCCAGTCATTAAAAAAACCTCCCAAATTTCACCTGGTTGTGGGGAGGTTCAAAACGCCTGGCATAAAAAAAGCCATATCGCGCGGATATGGCAGTCTCATATAAGCCATAGTTTTTTATAGAGGGTTAAACGCTATGAACCTCTCCCCTTCCGGGTATTTATAATTATTTCCACCAACAATCATACTTGAGGACAGGAACATGCGTCAACTATTGCTTTCGAAGGCTATAAGAAAGACATTATTCACCGGATGAGTATGTATTACACACCATCAGATTTTTCAATAAAATACCCCTTCATGTGTGCTTTAATTACTGCGATTATTTTCATTGTTTATCTATAGATAACTTGGTTGCAGTCGCTGGGAAAGAGGGCACGAACAAATTGATGTGCGTCTAGCTGTTTTTTCTACACGATCTTCGATAAAATAAAAAAGTGCAAGGTGATTTTTTATGAGGCAGCTGACTTTAATCACATCATGTAGCTTTGCACCGAAGGAAACGTACGCTCCTTGAATAGGCAGGGGCATAATCATCTTGGTCATTAAATTTTACGCTTTTTGTCCCTTAAAAAAAGTTGCTGTGGAGGAATTCGTTGGCTAAAATACACCTATGCTATATTTCCCGACAGGCAGATGAAAAAGGAGGAATCTGACAATGTCCTTGTTAAAAGAAATCCTTGATTATAATAAAACGTTCATTGACGAAAAAATGTATGAAGCTTATGCAACAACAAAATTTCCCGACAAGAAGCTTGTCATTCTCACTTGCATGGATACCCGTTTGGTTGAGCTTCTACATAAAGCAATGAATATGAAAAACGGCGATGTCAAAGTGGTTAAAAATGCCGGAGCCATTCTTACACATCCGTTCGGAAGTATCATGCGCAGTCTGCTGATTGCCGTATATGAATTGAAGGCTGATGAAGTGTATGTTATCGGACATCACGATTGCGGGATGAGTGCAATCGAAAGCGGACAAGTCCTTGAAAAAATGCAGGAACGCGGAATCACCAAAGAAACCTTGGATATCATTAAAAATTCTGGAATTGATTTGGATGAATGGCTGACCGGCTTCGACAGCGTCGAAGAAAGTGTCGAGCACAGCGTCAACATGATCCGTAACCATCCGCTTATGGCAGATCAGGTTCCAGTTCATGGCCTGGTTATCGATCCGAGAACTGGAAAACTTGACCTTGTCGTAAATGGCTATGAAACGCAACCTGCGAAGTAAAAATTGATAATCGTTTTTGTGGAACGTTTATACGTGAGTTGGAACGTTTATACGTGAGTTGGAACGTTTATACGTGAGTTGGAACGTTTATACGTGAGTTGGAACGTTTATACGTGAGTTGGAACGTTTATACGTGAGTTGGAACGTTTATACGTGAGTTGGAACGTTTATACGTGAGTTGGAACGTTTATACGTGAGTTGGAACGTTTATACGTGAGTTGGAACGTTTATACGTGAGTTGGAACGTTTATACGTGAGTTGGAACGTTTATACGTGAGTTGGAACGTTTATACGTGAGTTGGAACGATCCCGGACAGCTTTGCTGTCCGGGATCGTTCCTTTTATTTTGTAGTCGCCCGCCTTCTGGAAAAATGATAATCATAGCAGGTCAAATAAAGGTCTTTGAGTTCCCGCAGAGTCGGTACTTTTGGATTATTGGCGGGGCTGCCGCTTTCAATAGCATCCCTTGCCATTTTTTCCACTGACAAGGTGAATTCTTTTTCATCAAGCCCCCAACCTTTCAGATTAGGAATCTCTAAGTCAGTGCAAAGCTCCTTTACGGAGTCTACCGCAATGTTCGCGGCCTCCTCGTTTGTTACATTCCGATCAGGCATAAAAATTCTTCCCAAATCTGCCAGCCTTTCTACACATGAATCCTTGCTAAATTCCAGTATTGCCGGTAGAAGCATAGCATTGGAAAACCCATGCGGAACATGGAACAACGCTCCGATTGGCCTTGACATCCCATGAACAAGACAAACAGAAGCATTGGAAAAAGCCATACCAGCTTGTAAAGATCCCAGTGCCATTTTCTCTCTTGCCTCCATGTTGCTCCCGTCTTTATAAGCATCCCGGATATGATTGGCAATCAGTTTCATGGCGGAGAGGGCAAGCATGTCTGTCATCGGGTGAGATTTTTTTGATAAAAATGCCTCAATCGCATGGCTTAATGCGTCTATCCCAGTCGCCGCCGTCACATGCTTCGGTGAAGATTTACTCAGTTCGGGATCAACGATAGCGGCATTCGGCATAAAGGCTTTCTGCTTTATCATCATTTTAACTTGGCTGGAGGTATTTGTTATCACCGTTACATCAGTTGCTTCGGAACCTGTTCCGGCTGTTGTCGGGATGGCGATATGCGGAAGCGGGGGCTGTTTAGCCTCTCTTTTCCCCCCCACAAATTCGTCAATATTTCCTCCATTCGATGCAAGAACGGAAACAGCTTTTGCCGTGTCGATACAGCTTCCTCCACCCAAAGAAATAATCAAGTCACAGCCGTTTTCTGTAACCATTTTTAAAGCTTCTAACACGTACTGATCAGTCGGCTCCGTTTCAACTCCAAGGTAAACAGCGCTTTTCACCTGGCAATCATCCAAAAAGCCCATGCACTGATTCACATTCCCCAATTTCTCCATCACTTTGTCAGAGATGATCAAGGCATTCTTTCCCCTTTGAGCGGCTTTGTCTCCAACCTTTTTAAAAGAATCAGGTCCATATGTAATCGACGGCGGTGTTCTTAACTCTGCAAATTTGTTCATTATTTTTCCTCTCCTTTTTAACCATATAAATTGCAAGAACTATACCAACACCTTACCCTCAATAAATGTCATACTTTTTTATTTTTTGATAGAGAGTCGTACGATGAATCCCCAACATTTCAGCTGCTTTTGTTTTATTGCCTCCTGTATGAGTAAGCGCTTTTATGATTGATTCTTTTTCCATCTGTTCTCCCATACTTTTTGCCTTTTCGAGCAAGGACACATTTTTTACATCGGTCACTTCTTCCGCTTGCTCCCATTGCATTTCTTTGATTGAGTGCAGCAAGTGAACCAGATGAATCTCCTGGCTGTCGACTAGCGTTACTATTTGTTCTATCGTATTAATCAGTTCCCTTATATTCCCTTTCCATGGATAACTCATTAGGGCCGATACTGCGTCAGGATTGAACGACTTCATCGGCATATGATACTTATTACACACTTCTTTTAAATAGTAGGATAATAGTATAGGTATATCCTGCCTTCCCCTTCCCAAATTGGAATTCGATGGACGACCATATCTTGTCCTTGTATATTTTGTATCACACCGCGTTCTGGAATAGCCGTTTTGACAGTAACGTGAAGGTTCGTATTATCAATTACTTCAGTTACATGGCGGCCAATTGCCTCTTCTCGCGAAATACCCGTGAATCTGCTGTATGCCTCATTGAATTCAATAAGGATTCCAAATTCATCCACAACAGCGATCCCCTCATAAGCGCTTTCGAGTACACTACTTAAAATTTCAATGGCATTTCTCTTTTTTTGAACAATGGACATGGACTTTGTATAGAAATTCATCATTTCTTTCGGCGTTATGATCCCCAAAATTTTATTAGACTGATCAACTACTGGTAAACATTCCGCCTGCATTTTCACAATATCTGTCATCTGATCTGTTGGCCTGACAGAGTCATAAAGATAAACTGGTATATCTTCTATAAGGGATGAACCTGTTGAATCCTTTAAAAGATTTGACAATATCGTACGGAAACTCAACAATCCAACAAGCTGATCGTTTTCATCCACAACCGGCATAACATCCAGCTCTGTTTGCTCCATGATTTTTGCGGCTTCCCATACGGTCTGAGTCGAACAGATACATAATGGTGCAGTGTTCATCCATCTCTCCACTTGAAAAAAATCGTTAGATGATATTTTTTCCTTTCGAATTGTCATTTCACTGTAGACCATTTCTACCCCCACAATGTTCATTTGTTGTATATATATCACTACAATTTTTCTACATATCTGAAGTGTAGCGACTACAAGTCGGATTTCCAAGAGACTTTAAGCTTAATTTGAAAACATGCACAAATTAGATTTTTCTTTCTCTTATAACAGACTCATTTGTTTGGCTCGGTTCTTGCAATATAAATGATTAATCATTCCCATTAAAGGAGGAAATAGCATGTTTGATTATTTTGTCCCGACTGTCAATTTTTTTGGAAGAGGATCTGTAAATGTAACAGGAGAACGCTGCGAAATTTTAGGTGGAAAAAAAGTTTTAATCGTAACTGATTCCTTTCTGAGAAACCTTCCTGATGGTCCGGTTGAAAAAGTAGTCAATTCTTTAAAAGAAAAAGGAATTGAAACCGTCTTTTATGACGGCGTTGAACCAAATCCAAAGGATACCAATGTTTACGACGGACTAAAAATTTTTCAAGTTAAAAATTGCGATATGATCGTTACGGTTGGGGGCGGAAGCGCCCATGACTGCGGCAAAGGAATAGGCATTGCTGCAACACATAGCGGAGATTTATATGAAGACTATGCTGGGATAGAAAGGTTGTCCAATCCTCTCCCTCCACTTGTTTGCGTTAACACGACCGCGGGAACAGCAAGTGAAGTCACACGGCATTGTGTCATCACCAACACAGACAAGAAAATCAAATATGTCATTGTCAGCTGGCGTAACACACCGCTTGTATCAATTAATGATCCCGAGCTTATGGTTGGAAAGCCTCCAGCATTAACTGCTGCAACCGGGATGGATGCTTTGACACATGCCGTTGAGTCTTACCTCTCACTAGGAGCCAACCCTGTAACTGACGCAGCGGCAATCCAAGCCATTAAGCTGATTTCAGAAAACCTGCGGCAAGCAGTCGCATATGGACATAATATCGAAGCAAGAGAAAATATGGCCTACGCATCTTTACTGGCCGGCATGGCTTTTAATAACGCAGGTCTCGGTTATGTACATGCCATGGCCCACCAGCTCGGAGGACTGTATGACATGCCTCACGGAGTAGCAAATGCCATTTTGCTTCCGCATGTAGAAAGATTTAACATCATCTCTAATCCGCAGAAATTTGCAGATATAGCGAAGTTTATGGGTGAAAATATAGAAGGTTTATCGATTCGGGATGCTGCCGATAAAGCCATAGCTGCCATTGAAAAACTGTCACGTGACGTCAAAATCCCAACAAACTTGAAAGAGCTAGGCGTTAAAGAAGAGGACTTCGAATATATGGCAGAAATGGCACTTCAGGATGGGAATGCCATCAGCAACCCTATCCAAGGTAAAAAAGAGGACATCATTGAAATTTTCCAAGCAGCTTTTGATTCCTCCTCAAACTAATAAGTGCCTGCTTATCGACGTACAGACTGTAGTGCTTCGAAAACAAAGTGCGGAGAGTGCCTGCTTATCGGGCGCAAAGCTAGACGAGTGCTGTTTGCCTTCAACAGCGCTTGGCTTAATCCTCACGCCGACGGACTCGGCCGCTTCAAGCCGCCACGTCCTGTTGCTTCGCCGGCACTAGCACTTCCTGTGCGTCGGCTGGCTCAAACAGCGACGTCCTGTCGCTTCGCCGGCACTAGCACTTCCTGTGCGTCGGCTGGCTCAAACAGCGACGTCCTGTCGCTTCGCCGGCACTAGCACTTCCTGTGCGTCGGAGCCGATGTTGACTTACCGGAGGTAAGCAACTTACTGGATTACTCGTGAGAAGCTTCTTTGAGTAAGCTTCGTGCAGCTTTGCGACGAGGTGAGGTTAACATCTTCGAATACGCTGCGCCGCAGGAGCACATTGTCGCGAAGTCCGCTAGTCGATAGGAGCTTTTGAGCTGGACAACGAAAAATGTTAAACATAAAAAAACTTACACTTTCTTATCTTATAGGGAAAAATGCAGAGGTTCTTCTATGACTTCTGCGTTTCCCTGTATCATAGCCGTACTTCTTGACGTACGTCAGCTACTTCCCTGCAAAAACAGACCAACCTGGAACGTCTTTCGCTTGCCCTTTCCCCATCGTTCTTACCCTCCACCAACAAAATCTACTTCAAAATACATAACATCATTCACCCCTTGAACTTTATTAAAGATCGGCCGACCCCTGTCAATAACAGATTGAAAAAAGGATTGGACAATCATTCTGTTTAAAAAGACGATTTTATAAAACACATGAAGAGAGAAAATTCTATAAATAACCCAAACCAATTTTTATACTTTTAAAGAATAAGGATTTATATTATAATAAAATATGTGCTTTTTGCGATAAGTAATGTGGCTCCGTAGCTCAGAGGATAGAGCGTCGGTTTCCTAAACCGTGCGTCACAGGTTCGATTCCTGTCGGGGCCGTTCCTACAAAGTCAGTGACAGCAAGGGTTTCAGCGTATTCGCTCCCTTGCTGTTTTTGTTTAAAATAGCAAAGTGGTCACGGATTTGGCACCTTAGGTGTCCTAAAGTGTAAACTAATATAAAAGAATAGGAACGTAAATTAACATTAAGGAGGGTTCTTATGGTTGCTTCATCACAAAAAGATCAGCAAGGACTAATAGATGCAGGTAAAGTTATTTCTGAAATACGCGATGAAATGATTTCCAGTACAAAGCCGGGAGTCACAACAAAGGAACTTGATGAAATTGCAGAACGGATGTTTAAGAAATACGGAGCGGAGTCAGCACCATTAAAAACATTTAATTTTCCAGGCTATACCTGTATCTCTGTAAACGAAGAAGTGGCTCATGGGATCCCTGGCAAACGAGAAATCAAGGATGGCGACATTGTCAATATAGATGTATCTGGTTCCTATAAAGGCTACTATGTAGATACTGGACGTTCCTTTCTTGTTGGTGAGGGGAGTTCCGAAATTTCGAAACTCTTAGATGTGACAGAACATGTATTTAATGAAGGATTAAAGCAGTTTAAGGCTGGAGCAAAAATGAATATGGTTGGTCGTTCGGTATATCGCACGGCAAAGCAGTTTGGATATAAAGTAATAAAAAACTTAACAGGTCATGGGGTAGGATCCTCACTTCGTGACGCTCCAGACCACATATTTAGCTATTATTTACCATGGGATAATGAATTATTTAAAAATGGAATGGTTATCGCTTACGAGCCTTTTGTATCTACAATAGATGAAGAAGTTTATGAAAAGGAAGATGGATGGACTTTAGTAACTAAAAAAGGTGGTTATGTTGCTCAAATAGAACATACCCTTATTATTACAAAAGATAGTCCTATCATCGTAACGTAATACTTTCTTTAGCCATGTATCTCAGCGGATGATTTTCATTCAACAAATGGCCTTTTGAGATGAATTGAGTTTAACTACCTTTACGATCAATTTTGCGGAGTAGTTCTCCTACAAGCCATTTGAGTGTTATCAGCATCACCTCAAACCTGAAATGTAACGACCTGTTAAAGCAATGCCTGCTCAAATGATTCCAACAGAAATTTGCATTCTTCTCCTCATACAAAACATTCTACACCCTGTCTTGAAGATCATGAATGCGTTTGGCGGTTACAGATTGCAAACAACACTTGATAGGGCTGCTATACATATAAGCTTATCTATAAGAGAATTCCCTCCGATCTACCTAGGGTATTTCTCTTTCAATCATCTACCTACCATTCAAAGTCTTCACGTATACGCCTTTTTCGAATTCACGCTCACATTCTCTTTCGCGCTCACGTCTTTCTTCGCAACATTTACAAATGAATCTCCTTCTTCGTCTTTCTCTTTCTCCACCGACAAAAATCATCTTCAAATAAAAACATGCTATTAGCGTCCCTCTACCTCTATTAAGGCAGGCCTTGATATTAACATATTGAAAAAGTCGAATTTATTACAAAGACAGTCTGAGAAAATCAAACATTTCCAGTAACACTTTTTAGAAGCTGCCCTAGCAGCAAACTTGTTCATCAAATGCGCCTTGGCGTATTTGCGCCCAGATTTTATCGAGCTCCGCTCGATAAATTTCCTTTGAAAATCTTTGGCATCCGCCGGAGGCTTTAACTTTATTCAAGCGGGGTTTGCCCCCCCACTGAATGGAATACCAATATGCATTCATCTCACCACTTACAGATGTGGGAGACTTCTGCTGAATGATGTTAAAATTTTAATACATAAATATGATGGATGCTCAACGTGAAAACCCCCTTGGATCAAAAGAGATCCAAGGGGTTTCCTATACCTTGCGGCAAATAGAAGGCTTTATCATTATTGACCTTGAAAGTTTATTTAATCTTTTTCCTAATTTGTAACATCCCTTCCTTTCCATCGAACTATTCGACAAAAAGAAGATTTTTCAGTCATTATTGAAACAGCCCCCCACTC
This sequence comes from Siminovitchia terrae, assembly GCF_003605405.2. GTDB lineage: Bacteria > Bacillota > Bacilli > Bacillales > Bacillaceae_C > Siminovitchia > Siminovitchia terrae. The sequence goes on from NZ_QYTW02000025.1 coordinate 51,223, forward strand.
AAGGTGATTTCAGCCGAATTTTTAATTGACTAATATGTACGTTTCTAATCATTATGAACTCCAAAAGCCTTTCATATCTATCAACCAACTCCGCTAAAGCCATGTAATTAACAGTTAGCGTTTCATTTCCATAGAACTCTATTCCTTCATCTTCAATAGTAAAATCTTCATTTCCTTCAATATCCCCATGATAATTCGACAATCTCTCATGTTCTTCTACAAGCTTGTTCAAGGCTTTATAATTAACCTTGACTACACCCCTATTATTCACTTCACTCATATCTTTTTTAATAACCTGAAGAAAATTCATCTTATTTGTTGGCAATTTTGCTCCCCTAACTATATTTTATACCAAAAAGGACTATTTACCCACTGCAATTTATCGCCTTTATTGAACAATAATTGACAGATTGGCAGAAATCATTTGAATTTTCTTAGTAGCTGAATTCCATTATGCAATAATCAGTTAGCCCTTTGTACAGCTTGGCCTATCAGCGAGATCACTCCCGTACAGGAAATCAAATGCGCCTTGGCGTATTTGCGCCCAGATTTTATCGAGCTCCGCTCGATAAATTTCCTCTGAAAATCTGTGGCATCTGCCGAAGGCTTTAACTTTATTCAGCCGGGGTTTGACCCCCCATTGAATGGAATACCAATATGCATTCATCTCACCACTTACAGAAGTGGGAGACTTCTGCTGAATGAAGTTAAATCTTCAAGAGTTTACACTCTAGATTTATGCTTTGTTACATGAAAGCTGACTGATTTTCCACCAAGACCAAGGGTCGCTATCTCTTACTTGGTGTCATCATTGTGCCGTCTCTTTCCATCAGGACGCGGGCTGTGATAAAACTCACTATCCGCTGCTATAACCAAAAAGGTCTAGGTCTATTCATATCTCTTTCACAATTGGAAGAGCCGTTCTCAACTGTTTCAGTAACTTCCTTTTCATAAATCAAAAACCTATTCGAAAAAAATGGCGGATTGGAATCATAATCTAGTCACATACTAAAAATTATCATCGGAGAAGGACTCCCTCTCATGAAAAAATATTTTTTTGTTATATTTCCACTTTTATTCAATTCCTTTTTTGGCTATCAAGACGTTCATGCAGCAACCAAAAGTCGCCATGAATATGAAAAAAACGGACATGTCATTTGGGAAGCAAAAACCAACGTAAAAGCGACCTTCTTTGTCATGGGAGCTCATGCCCAAAAATACCCACATCTTGTTCATAGACAATTCCTGGAAGGACATGAAATTGCAAACCACACATTCAATCACGTTTATGGCGGACAAAAGAATTTGAAAGAAGAATTAGATCGGACAGCAAATACTATTTTTCATATCACAGGAAATAAGCCTACCCTCTTTCGGCCGGTCGGGGGAAATTATAATGATTTTGTCATTGAAACAGCCATAGACAATGAATACCTCGTGGTCTTATGGTCTTGGCACCAAGATACATATGACTGGAAAAGACCAAGTGTCAATCGGATCGTAATAAAGTCACTTCAAACTTAAAACCGGGAGACATTATTTTACTTCATGATGCTGGCGGTAATCGAAGCCAGACAGTTGAAGCCCTTGACAAAATTTTAGATTATCTGCAAAAAAACGGGTATGAGACGGTTACTTTATCTGAGTTATTATATCGTTCCATTTCACTACTGCCCCATGACATACTTCCTATTCCTTGAACCTCTCCTGACTAAAGTCACGAGATTCTTGGGAAGAGAGCATACTTGTTGGCGTATAACCCCGTCCTGCTTTAGGACGGGGTTAAAATTAGTTATTTTTAATTTTTGATGTAAAAAATTTTGTCGCACTTAAAGATATAACAACAAAGTAGTTTAAATTTTAGCGTTATTCCATAATAGCGCCCTTTTCTTGAATAACGAACATATCTTATATAGCTGAAAGTCGTTTAGGCTCCGGCCAGTCACTAAAATCACTTGGTTCAAGGGGATATCAAGAACAGAGACGTATTCATAAAAAATGAAACTCGCCGATTCGCGAATTCTTATTAGATGTTTCATGAGGAACAGTTGAATTTCTGTATTCAGGGAGATAGGCTATTATTCTTATAGAATAATAGTTCCTTTTTTATAATATTCGTCCATTATTTCTTTCGGAACCATACTGCCACCGGTTGCCCACATGAGATGCACAGCATTTTTCATTGTATCTTTTAAGTCATGATTTTGTACATATTCTTTCCCTTGCTTTGTAGTCAATAACTTTACTGGACCTATTACCCCAGCCAATGCGGAAGGCTCAAGGCGAATATTTTCTGTATCGGCCAATGCGCTTAATAGTTTAAATAATTCTTGATCGCTGACCGTATAGCTTCCACTTAATAAAGGCTCAATGGTTTGACCAACGAATCCTGATGGCCTTCCAACGGCAAGGCCATCAGCTGTTGTGATGTTGTCAATTCCAAAATCATGGACCGAAACTTTATCATGAAGCCCTGTTACAAGTCCGAGCAACATACACGGAGAATGTGTAGGCTCTGCAAAGAAGCAATGTACTCGATCTTGATACATTAATTTTAAACCAAAAGCAACTCCCCCGGGTCCGCCTCCTACACCGCATGGAAGATAAACAAATAGCGGATGGCTTTCATCTACTGTTATATTTAATTCTTCTAACTGCTTTTTTAACCGAAAGGCTGCCACTGCATAGCCTAAAAACAAATCACAAGAGTTCTCGTCATCAATGAAGTAGCAATTCGGATCACCATCAGCCTGTTTGCGTCCCTCATCGACCGATTTGCTGTAATCTTCCTTATATTCAATCACCGTTACTCCTTTGTTTCTAAGGAGATCTTTCTTCCATTTCTTTGCATCCGCAGACATGTGGACCGTTACTTTAAAACCTAATTTGGCACTCGCAATGCCTATACTTAACCCTAAATTGCCTGTAGATCCGACGGCAATGGAGTGATCGGAAAAGAAGTTTCTGAATTTCTGACTATCAAGAATCGAATAGTCATCCTCTACTGATAATAAACCATGTTGAATCGCCAATGTCTCTGCATGTTTTAACACTTCGTAAATGCCGCCGCGCGCTTTAATGGAACCTGATATCGGAAGATGGCTGTCACACTTTAGCAAAAATCCCCCTTTTAATGGATGTTCATACATCTGTGATAATTTTTGACGCATCGCCGGAATAGAGACTATTGGAGATTCAATAATCCCGCTATGCTCCCTTGTTTCTGGAAAAACCTTTGCGATGTAAGGAGCAAAACGCTTCAGCCTTTTCTCAGCATCTTTTACATCATTCTCATTAAGCGGAAGTTTCTTTGCTCCTGTTTGAAATGGTTCCTTTTTCGGATTCGTCCAAAAAACTTCCTTTACAGATGCAAGATCGCTTATTATAGGATATTCTTTAATCCAATCTTGAATGGTTTTCATCTCTCTTCTCCTCCAATTGGGGTCTTAATGTCCTGAAGTTATTTTAATACCCACATCCCCTGCAATAATACACATAATCCATATCGTTGATCTTAAAACTTTTAGGTACATTAAAGAAGATCATGCCGGCAATAAGAAGAAACAACCATTCCATTAAATCAACTCCTAACCCTTTACCTATCATTCATTTCCTTTCATGTTTTAGGTTCCGCTGGGCTTATTTTTAGTCCAATGATCGCTGTGATCATTGGACTAAAAATACTTTCCATAGATTAATAGTTTCTCCCCCAAAAAAGCATCTCGGCTACGACTGTTCCCACCGTCCCTAATCCAGTAAAAATGGCGTAGCTAAGATAGATCAATGCCATATACTTGTTCTCTCCTTCCGACATGGACGCCTATTTTGCAGCAGCGAAGCTCTCCATATATCGATTGATTGCGTAAGCAACCCCATTCTCAACGTTCGTATGGGTTGTCATTATACAAGCCGCTTTGATCTTATCCTTCGCATTTCCCATCGCCACACTGTATTGGACTTTTTCGAACATGGATAAATCGTTGTTGCTGTCTCCGATGGCCATCGCCTGGTCTAAGGTGCCATTCAGCATGAATGCCAATTTTTCAAGGGCCATTCCTTTTGTCGCTCTTTTATTCGTAATTTCAATGTTATGATCGGCAGATGAAACAACCATTAACTCTTCATTTGTCTTAAATTGGTTCCATGCTTCCTCTAATTTCATTTTGTCAAAAGTACATGCCAAAATATTATTGAATTCTTCCGCTTGACTTAGAATATCATGGTAGCTATCAACCAATACATACCCAAACTGATCAAATTGCCTTTCCGCTTCTGTGGCTAATTGTGCCTTATCCAAACCAGCGCTTTTCAAACTTTGTATCTCATTATAGAATTGCTGCCTTCCTTTTTTTAGAGCATAAATTGCTTGATCCGTGAACACCTCGTAATAATAATTCCGTTCATCCAGCCATTGAAGAATCGATTTGGCACAATCTTTCGCTAGAGTAATAGAAGAAAGGCATTCCCCATTTTTCGCATGAATGGTTGCTCCATTCGTCCCGATGACAAACGGAGAAATCCCAGCTTTTTCACAAATTGTTTGAACATCAAAATATGCCCGACCTGTTGAAATGACTACTTCAAAACCTTTATCTTGAGCCGATTGAATCGCCTTTATGTTTTCTTCGCTAATTTCGTTGTGGTCGTTCAATAATGTTCCATCTAAATCTATTGCAATAAAACTCATAAAATATGACTCCTTTTCCTAAAGGGAGGACATGAATTATGCTTGAATCCAATTCATCTTCCCTAATTTTGGATGACCCTTCCAAATCTCTGGAAATGGCTGTTCGCAGACAACCACATCGATTTTTTCCAAAGGAGCAACTTTACAAAAAGTATCAACTCCAATTTTGGTGGAATCCGTTAGTAATATCACTTGCTTAGATACTTCAACCATTTTGCGTGAAACCAATGTTTCATGTAAATGATAATTACTAACTCCATTTTGAATAGAAAAACCGCCAGCTGAAATGAAAGCTTTTTTGATATTAAATTGATTCAGCATTTGTTCAGTAAGACTTCCGGAAATCGATTGGTGCTTTGGATCAATTTGCCCGCCAAGCAATAAAACTTGACCTGTGAACATATTTTGATTGAGTGATTCCGTCAACACGGATGATACAGGAAGAGAATTGGTGATAATTGTAATTTCCTTTTTCTTTTCAATCTGCTTCGCCAATTCAAGCATGGTTGTTCCCACATCAATGGCAAGCACATCTCCGTCAGAAATGAGTTCTACAGCTTTTTTGCCAACCTTCACTTTCGCTTCTTGATTCACAGTAGTACGTTGGACAAAAGGGGGTTCATCAGATTGATAAACAGCACGAATCGCTCCACCGTAAACCCTTTTCAATAATCCTTTTTCCTCTAGGATCATCAAATCGCGCCGAATCGTTTCTTCAGAAACCTGAAATTGGTCAACTAATTTCCCGACCTTTACTTTTCCAGTTTTCTTCAGTTCTTTTAATATTTCATTTTTCCTTTCTTCAGGCAAAATGGACATATCTTATCCTCCAAGAAAAATCATTTAAAGAATCAGGCATTCTTTCTTTGGTAAAATAATTTGAATGTGCGTTCCTTGGTCAAACATGGCCCCTCGGTGGTTTAGATCATCCACATGGAAAGAAGACCCCTCTGATTCGACTTCATATCGTAATACATTTCCTGTCATGGAGACATCTTTAATCATTCCTTTAAGTCGCCAATTCTCTTGTAAATCCAGGCTCTCTTCACCATTAGGGAGCAGTTTTAACACTTCAGGCCGAAAGGCAACCTCATCCCCTTTTAATTCCGTGCTGCGAACGAGTTTGCGGAACGTTTCCATTTTAAAGACATTATAATTTCCAATGAAATTGGCAACAAATGTATTGACAGGAGATGTATAAATTTCCGTTGGAGAACCGGATTGTACAACATGTCCTTTATTCATCACAAAAATCCGATCAGACATTGTCATTGCTTCTTCCTGATCATGTGTAACAAAAATGGTAGTAATGTTTAATTCCTTTTGAATCCTCTTTAATTCTTTTTGCAAGCTTTTTCTGATTTTAGCATCCAATGCGCTTAACGGTTCATCTAAAAGCAGTACTTTTGGCTCCATAACAAGCGCACGAGCCAAAGCAACCCGCTGCTGCTGTCCACCCGATAATTGGTGAGGATAAGATTCCTCTTTTCCTGCTAAGTCAACCATCTCAACCATCTTTGCCACTTTTGATTTTATATTTTTAACCTTTTTCATTTTAAGGCCGTATCCGATATTATCAAAAACGTTCATATTTGGGAAAAGAGCATATGACTGAAACACCATACCAACTTCACGCTGGCGCGGAGATAAGTTTGTAATGTCTTTTCCATCAATTAAAATCCTTCCTGCATCTACATCTTCAAGGCCAGCAATCGAACGCAGCAATGTGCTTTTTCCACACCCGCTTTGCCCAAGCAAAGTAGCAAATTCCCCTTTGCTTAAGGAAATAGAAATATCGTTTAAAACAACTTGATGATCATACTTCTTAATCACTTGATCGATAGTTACATAGCTCATGAGTTTTCACCTTCTAATGCAATTTTTTTATCACGGCTTTGTTTTCTTAATAATGAAAGAACGCGATTCTTTTTTGGCACGTCGGGATTTTTTTCGTTTTTAAAAGTAAGTTTTAATACAGTCCCCGTTAAAAGCAAAATCACGGAATAGTACGTAATCACAATGGCACTTGTTAAGTGGCCGCTGCTGTTCAGTTTATCTGCAAGATAGATTTGCAAGGTCTCAAATCTGCCTCCAACAAGCAAATTAGCCAAAGCAAATTCACTAAACAATAAGGCGACTGATAATAAAGTAGACACTAAAATACCAGAGGTAATATTTGGAAACACCACTGTACGGAACGCCTGAAACTTTGTGGCACCAAGTAATTCGGCGGCATCAACAAGCTGTACAGCATTAACCGTTCTAAGGCTGTTGCGAATTCCTTGATACATAAATGGCAGAATCGTTATGAAATAGGCGCCAATTAAAATCCAAGGTGTTCCGGCTATTGGTACCGGGCTTTCTGAGTATAATTTGATTAATCCTACCGCTCCAACAATGGGAGGTATTCCATAAGGAAGCATCGCTGCTGTCTGAAGCAATCGATCCCATTTACTGAAATATACGGTGATGATAAAGATTGTTGGAATCATAATTAAAATACTAAGACCTACTGTCATCACGATTAAAAACAGCGTTCGCTGAAAAGCAGCAAAAAACCGTTCATCTTGAAATAATTCAATATACCATTTCATTGTATAACTCTCAGGTAAAATGGTATGATCCCATTTACCAGAGATGGAGAACAAGAATGTTCCTATAAGCGGAATTAATAAGTAGATGACCAAAAGGCCAACGACTACTTTATGAAAAGGCAATGAAAATTTCATCGTAAATCCCTCCTAATGCGGCGCATCATCCGTTCATTGAACCACAACGCCCCTATCATTGTCACTGCTAATAAAACTCCCATCGCACTGCCTAGCTGCGGCTTTAATGCTACATCACTTGCAACCAAGGAAGCGATTTGCAACGACAACAAGTTATAGTTGCTTCCGACCAATGCATAGGCTGTAGCATATGCTCCCATCGCATTAGCAAACATAATACTGAATGTACCAACAATACTAGGTAACAGAACAGGAATCCCGATCCGAAGCCAAAATGAAAAGGTTGACCCTCCTAATAAGGAAGAAGCTTCTTTCCATTGTTTTTTAATTCCTTGATAAGATGGGTAGATAAGCATCACAGCAAGCGGAATTTGAAAATAAATATACACAAGAATAAGGCCAGTCCAGGAATATAAATTAAAGTCCGCAAACACATCCCAACCCAATTTAGAAAAAAGTAATGTAAACAATCCATTGTTTCCAAGCAAAATAATGTATGAAAAGGAAAGGGGTATTCCCTCAAAATTCGAAGTCATATTCGTAATCATGAGCAGCCGATTTTGTATTTTTTGTGAGAACTTTGTCATTGAGTATGCTGCAATGACTGCTACAATCACAGAAGTTACAGCAGAAATCAAGGAAATAACAAGGCTATTTTGAATGGCTTGCAAGTAAAATTTACTTTTAAATATTGTTATATATTGATTAATCGTCACTTGAATTCCATCGTCTGCGTAAAAACTATTTTTAATCATTGCCACTAATGGTCCTATTTCAAATCCAATCACAAATATAATAAATGGTAGTAAAAGAGCTAATAAGTACATTTTTTGTTTTTTTATTTTTCGCAAAACCTCTCGCTCCTCCATGTTCTCTATCAATCTAGGAATTGGTTTAACCGTTCGAATGTTAAACCAATTCCAGGCATTCTCCATCTTACTGTTCTAAATGGTAATGTTCCCTTTAAGACCTGGCAATTGATAGGAAATCATTTTATTGGATGGCTCAATATTTAAAAGTTCACAAACGAGCGGTGCAAAAGCCAATTGCGGAACAACTTCACTATAAACGCCAGGCTCAACTTTTGGACTGATAATAAAGAGCGGTACATCACGCTCACCATCAGTTATGCCGCCATGGTTACCAGTTTCACTCATACCATGATCGGATGTTATTAAAATGTGATAGCCTTCTTTGATCCAAATTGGCAGAAGCTGAGCCAATAAGCTTCCTATTTTTAAAATTTGTTCACGATATTCTTTCGATTCCGATCCAAACGCTTCTCCTTTTGCATCTACACCCATTGGGTGGATATATAAAAAGTGCGGGTCATGCTTTCTGCGCAAAGCTTCTGCATCCATAAGCACATGACTGTCTGGATAGTCATCATCCCAATAAAATTTTCCGTATTGAATTGGCTTAGATGTATCCTCTTGCTCACGATCTTCAATAAAATGGAATGGAGCACGATTATAGAGTTCGCTTACCCAGAAATACGATGCCGTTCCGTTTCTTAAACCATTCTCTTTCGTCAGATGAAAGAGACTTTTCTCGGTAGATAGCTGGACTGCTTGATTGGACGTAATGCTGTTCTCTGATGCCGGCGTACCCGTTAACAGCGCTTCATATAATGGACGGGAAAGACTAGGAAGCTCCGACTTCACTTTGTAAAGGGATGCTTGATTCGTTTCAACTAAATGTTGAAGAAACCCTAAAGCCTCACATGCTTTATCGAATCTCATACCATCCACAACAATGGCGATTACTTTATCTGACATGTACTAACACCTCTTCTTGCCAAACCTGTGGCAACGTTTTTACTGATTCTTCCCAAACTTTGTAGTCTTCGATAGGTTTTGCATTTTTGTACTGTTCTTCTGGAACCATTTTTTCAGCTACTTCTTTTGGAAGTTCCACGTCACGAATTGGACGAGCATATCCTTTAGCCAAGTTAATTTGTCCTTCATCGCTTAAGATATATTCTCTAGTCGCCATCGCTGCATGAGGATGCTTTGCAAATTTGTTAATAATTGTTGCATAGCCGCTTACTACTGAACCCTCACTTGGAATGCTTACATCAAATTGATCACGATTGATTTGTTCAGCGTAACCAAGAGCATTGAAGTCCCATACTAAGGCAACTTCCACTTCCCCTTTTTCGATATTAGCTGGTTTAGCATCTGTTAAGCTTAGACGACCTTGCTTAGCAAGCTTTGCATAAAAGTCAATTCCTGGCTGAAGATTTGTTTCATCACCGCCGTAAGCGATCGCTGCAGCAAGAACGGCCATTTGGTTCTGTGAGCCGCGTTGTACATCTCCAACTGTTACTTTATAATCTCCATTTAAGATGTCATCCCAAGATTTTGGCGGATTTTTTACTAATTCTTTATTCGTTAAGAATGCAATCGTTCCTTGGTAACCAACAACCCAATCTCCGTTGTCATCTTTTGCCCATTCAGGCACCTCGTCCCAATAAGACGTTTTATAAGGAATCGTCAACTCTTTTTCTTCCGCGATTGGCCCAAAGGAAATCCCTACATCACCGATATCAGCAGTTGCATTCTCTTTTTCAGATTCCATCTTAGCAATCTCTTCGGCACTCGATAAATCTGTATCATTGTGTTTCAATGAATATTTATCTGTAACTTCTGTCCACGTTTCACCCCAGTTAGCCCATGAATCAGGCATACCAACACTATTAATTTCTCCCTCTTCTTTTGCTTTTGTTTCGATTTCTTCCAGAGTTAATGATTTTGTATCATTTACAATTGGAGCAGCTTCCTCTTTATTAGCTCCACAACCAGCTAATCCAAATACGCTTATGCCTAATACCATTGCTTGAATAGACTTGTAACTCTTTTTCTTAAATGTGTATTTCATTAAAAGTTCCTCCAATCAATGTGGTTTTTTTAATATTAATTAATGTTTATTACGGTTTCATCATAATCCGACAATGTTAACCCCACATTAATCCAATGTTAATTTTTTGTAAAATCACCCTTTATTCGTCATATTCATTCTTTTGAGCTTTATCGACTGTGAAGTAAAGAATGCCCGAAGATTGGGTTCTATTTGATATGACAAGAACAAAGATGACTACATTGTGAGCGACAATTTAGATTTGCTAATCTGAAAGGTTGAGCAGGTGACGTGAAGGCGGCAAAGTAATTGATATCCAGGATATTCAAAGTGTGGCTCACACTTACGGTACAAATGATCCATCGATCGTACCGCAAGATCTCAATCAAGACGGCCTGGTAAATGCGATTTGTTCAGAAAAATTTCTTAACGAAGGGGCCGTATACTCTTGAGAAACCATCGGCAAAAAAGAATTGGAATACTTCCTGCGCATGGTTGGTCTTGAGCCAAAACAATAGCCTGAATTCGTGACGGATAGGAATGATACGACAACTCCTGTATAATCCCAACTCTATAAGGTACATTTTACTTTTTAAGAACCCTTTTTATAATTTTTCGAAAAAAATCAGGTGCACGATCAATATTTATTGACTTTATTCTTCGCTCTGAAATAAGTAAAAAAATAATATTAGAGCAACCGTTTCCAAGAAAATCGGTTGAATTAGCAAATCAGATCCTAGAAAACTACCAACCAAAAACTGTTGAAGATATGCAGAATGCACTGAAAGATATATTCGGCCCCATGTTTGAGGCCATGTTAAAAGGTGAAATGGACAACCACCTAGGCTATGACTCCAATGATAAAAATAAAAAAGAAACAGACAACAGGCGTAATGGTTATGGCAAGAAAACCTTAAAGACAAGCGCTGGAGAAGTGAACGTTAAGGTGCCGCGTGATCGGGATGGCTCCTTTGATCCTCAATTGATACCGAAGCGCAAAAAAGACGTGTCCGCCATTGAAAATAAGGTGATTTCCATGTATGCACGTGGGATGTCACAACGGGATATTTCTACAACGATTGAAGAGATCTATGGTTTTTCTGTTTCCCACGAAATGATATCGGATATTACTGATCATGTGCTTCCAGAGTTGGAGGAATGGCAAACGCGTCCGTTAAGCAACTGCTATGCGTTTGTCTTTGTCGATTGCATGTTTACATCCGAAACCAGTATGAATCAAAGAAGTATGCCGTTTATACGATTTTGGGCTATACCATGGAAGGCAAGAAAGAAATCCTTGGACTATGACTAAACGAGACGGAAAGCAAGCATAAATGGATGCAGACCTTTGATGAAATCAAGGCACGGGGCGTGGAAGACATCTTCTTTCTCTCAATGGATGGAGTCAGTGGCTTAGAGGAAGTAGCCAGGGCTATTTTGCCTCAAGTCAGCGTCCATTTAATCCGCAACTCCATTAAATACGTACCAAGCAAGGATTTTAAAGCATTCACGCAGGCATTAAAAAAGGGATACAGTGCCCCGAGTCTGAAGGCTTGTCAAAGTGCCTTTGAATCTTTCAAACAACAATGGACGACATATCCAGGAGCTATTGACGTATGGGGCAGGAATTTTCACCACGTCGAATAGCTCTTTGACTATGGCAGCAGTCGTAAAATCATGTATATCACTAACGCCGTGGAAAGCATTCATTCAAGTTTTAGGAAAGTGACCAAAAAAGGAGCATTCCCTAATGAGAATGCCCTGTTAAAAGTATTGTGTTTGCGCATTAAAGAACTGGAGTCAAAATGGGATGGCGGGCACTGGGCCATGGTCAGGAACCAGCTGCTCCTTCATGATGGGCTGAAAGAGAGGGTTTTAAAATACCTTGAGTAAAGTGTACTTACACACTTTATTTGACAAACCCATCTGTTGGCATAATTCTTGCTTTATTTAAACAGACTGCTATTGCTTTGCAGTTCTTGGTATTTTTCACATGTAAGAACATCATACATTTGAACAACAATCCTGCTGGCACTTGTATAGGCATCCTCATAATCCATAACTCTAAGTGTACAAATATATAAGTTATCCTGATTATCATAATCCCCATTCAGGCTCGCTAATTTTTGTTTCTTGCCAGTATGATAGTCTATCATAATAAAGTCAGCAACAACACCTTCCAGGATTTCATCATGTATTTTGATAGATGCTTCGTATCTCTTCCCTTTCGAAATGAGAAGATGCTCTTCGGCTTCTTCTTTTGATTCGTAAATTCCATAAATCACTTCTTCATTTTTTCTTTGCCAAGCACCAATGAAAAAATTGCTATCTAATACTACATGTTTTAATTTAACTTTTCCCCTGAATGATATTCTGCTCTATCTTTATCCGAATAGTGGTAGAGAGCGTTATTGGTTTCCCAAATCAGGCAATTCTTCGGATTTTTTGCAATGTAATCAACTCCTCACAAAAAAGAGGGACTTCCAATCTTAGCTGGAACCGCTAATTGCCAAACCGTCCAGCCCTGGAAAAGCGTGCCTGTTTCTGAAGTGACGAGCACACCAACTATCAATTACAAATGACCGTCCCGTGTTATTTTGCTAAGAATTCCGAAGTGTAGAGACTATTCTCCTGAAGCATATTTGATCCTGTCCTCTCATACTAATCCAATTATTTGATCATCTCTCTTGAGCCATGTATATTTTTCCCTTTGTTACAAAAACTGAGAAAAATATGGAGGAAAATATGAATAACAATATAAAAGAGCTCAGTCAACAAATTCAAGATTTAAGAAAACATCTGAACGAACTTGCAAAAGCTAAACTACTGTCAGACCCAAAGGTAATCGAAACAAGCCAAAAGCTGGATGCATTATTAAATGAGTTTGAGCGCCTAATAAAATCAAAAGATTAAATTTGCATATAAGAAAAGCGTAAGCGGCTTGATCCTTGCGGGGCTAGGCGCTGGCCGCTTCAAGCCGCCACATCCTGTCGCTTTACTTGCACTAGCACGTCCTGTACGTCGGCAGACTCAGTACGCGACGTCCTGTCGCTTCGCTTGCACTAGTACTTCCTGTACGTCGTAGCTAGACAAGAAAAAAGCTTCCTTTGAATAAAATTTTCCATAACAAGTTATACTTTCTTTACTTATAAAGAAAAGAAAGGCCGCCTCCTTATTCGCTTTATTGAATCACCTTTTTCTTTCAACGAGTAGACCGCTACACTGACTAATGAGCGATCATGATTCCCTTCATGGAGCAAACAGCTTCAAAACCTATAGAATATGTTCAAGCCTCATATTCCAGTGTTTCTTTTGGATCCTTCACCTATTAATTAGCATCACTAATAATGAAAACAAATCTTGATTCGATGAATATTTTGATGAAAGTTAATAACAGAGGTGTATAAAAACAATGAAGAACAGTACGACTAATGAAAATGATTCTATTCTAATATGGAAATTAGCAATAGGTTCTGCTTTATCTTGGGAATTAGCCCAGTTACTAGGTTCTAAGCATCCTTACTTAGCTCCACTATCAGTTATATTATGTCTCCAATCAACACTGGATAAATCGGTCCGAATCTCCATAAAACGGATAATCGGAACCGTTATTGGTATTCTTGTAACAGTACTAATCGCGAGCCATATAAAGATAAACGGTTTAAACTTAGGGTTATTAATTTTATTAGGTTCCTTTATTACAAAATGGCTAAAGTTTGACAAGATGGTCATTCATCATGCTGCTATCACAATGCTATTTGTTTTTGTATTTGAACACCAAACCAAGCATTATGCCTTAGACAGAATGAGAGATACTATTGTTGGCGTCGTTGTTACAATTTTAATACAGTTAGTTTGGTTTCGAATCATAAAAAGAAACAAAGCCATACAATAGAAGGGATTGTAAATGGGATTAGAAAGACTCTTCCCAGTTGACCGAGAAGAAAATAAAGGTAAAATTAAAGACTAAGGCTGTGCAAATTAAATTGGTGAAGCCATCATCAAAGAGAAATGCTTTTATCTGCACTGTTGAAAATAGATGATGCTACTCCTTGGTGATTGCAGAAACATTTTTTGTTGGAAGTAGTTGATCTGCATCGGGAAAATGAAAAAACTTTATGGAAGCTAAATTCAGTATGAGAAAGTCAAAATTTTCACGATGGGATCAAACTAGGGACATGAGCGGGCAATATGTCCCATTCAGCACATTTATAAGCTCATTTAGTTATCAAATGCGCCTTGGCGTATTTGCGCCCAGATTTTATCGAGCTCCGCTCAATAAATTTCCTCTGAAAATCTGTGGCATCCGCCGGAGGCTTTAACTTTATTTGAACCCCCACTGAATAGAATACCAATAGGCATTCATCTCACCACTTACAGAAGTGGGAGACTTCTGCTGAGTAAAGTTAAACAAGTAGATACAGAGAATTTCTTTGAATGAAAGTAGTGAAGAGGTTTGAATAATTATTGGAATAAAATTATATATAAAATTGGTTCTCCGATTTATGATAAGTTTTTTAATTCAGGTATTTTCTTAAAAGCACGAAAACAAATATTCCAACAAATACAATTTAATAACAATCAAAAAATCCTATTTGTTGGTGTAGGAACAGGGGCAGATTTGGAGTTAATTGGTCATTCTGACCTTGATATAACAGCCATTGATTATTCACCTGATATGCTGGAAATTGCAAAAAAAAAGTTTAAAAATTCCACCATTTGTTTTTTAGAAATGGATGCACAAAATATGGATTTTGACAACGAATCGTTTGATTATGTTATAGCCAGTTTAATCCTTTCAGTAGTACCTGATGCCAATAAATGTTTCAGTGAGATTACGAGAGTTTTAAAACCAGAAGGGAAAATCATTATTTTTGATAAATTTGTCCCTAAGAATAAAAAACTATCGTTACCAAAAGTTCTTTTACGTCCTATCATTAAAGTGCTAGGAACCGATATTGGCCGGAGCTTTGAAGAATTACTTCTTAACAATAAAAATATAAAAGTAGAAGAAGACACTCCAATAATGTTAAACGGGATGTATAGAAAACTAATAATTGGTAAAGTTGGTTGACTGCTCTGTGCTTTCATAATAAGTTGTTACTATTTACAAAAGGAGTTAGTTAGGAGTCAATTCATGATGAGCTTAAGAGCAATTGGAAACCTCGTCGTGTAGCCACTCTAAGTATGGCTTAGCGGCGGGGGAAACGCCCCTTTTTTAAATGAAGCTGTGGTGCAGGAGCACATTGTCCTGGATATACTTCCTCTTGGCTTGACTCTTTCTCCGATGTCGTCTAGCCATCTTAAAGTGCCATGTCTATGGCAGGGCATGATTATTGTCGCTATATTTACACTGTACTTCCTGTACATGGCTATCCCATATGTTGAAACTAGACACCGCATCATCATTTGAATTATACATATAAAATATTCTCAAGTTCAATATGAATCATCCAGGGTGTATAATCGCATCATCCACTCTCACTCTAATAAAGCCCGGTCATGAACAGGCATTTTATTACCAATCGCAATGCTCATGTCTACGTTCTCTACATCTGCACTCAAACTCACGCCTTCGCTCTCTTTCGCGCTCTTCACGACAAATGCCAAACAATGCGCCTTCTCCGTCTTTCCCTTTCTTTACCGACAAATTCGTCTTCAAATTCAAAGCCCATTTACATCTCTTCTGTAAATTTTTTAAGTCGGCCAACTCGTATATAATATATTAAGTATCCGATTGGACAGAGCGTCTGATAGAAATGAAGATTTTTATTCAAAAGTAAAAAGCCCTCCCTATTCAGGGAGGAAGGTGTGCAAACTGTAACAAAAAAGGGGCATTCTCATTATCGTCTTATTTATTTTATTTAACCCCTAAATTTTTTCAACAGCTTCCGATTTCTGTTTCGTTCCCATTGTGTGCTATGGTTTGACACCAAATCCTAAAAGGAGATCTCATCGCAATTTGCTAAACCATTGATATTTTTCATATCATCCCAAGCATAATTAGGAATTTTCAGAAGAGTTATAGTGTGATGATCATCAAAGTCGTCAATTACGATTCAAATTGGCAAAACGATTATCTTAAAGAGGAACAAGAAAATCAAATGCGCCTTGGCGTATTTACGCCCAGATTTTATCGAGTTCGCTTGATAAAATTCCCTCTGAAAATCTGTGGCATCCGCCGGAGCTTTGACTTTATTCAGCCGGGGTTTGAACCCCCACTGAATGGAATATGCATTCATCTCACCAATTACAGAAGTGGGAGACTTCCGCTGAATGAAGTTAAAATTTAAGATAGAACCCGGTCAACACCAGGTCTTTTAACTTGTCTGACAATCTAAATAGCCGTTATTTAATCACTGCGCCTGTCTCATGCCTGATATAGTTTCGTCTGCCGCGACTCGTATTGATCGTGACCACATTAGGATATGGCCGGTCTAAGATATCATATGTCAAACCACCGTACCGGGAAGGTGTCAAACTCCAATCTGAATTCTCCTTGACTGGCTTCACATCGAGTTTGTAGGTATGCCATGTCTTCTTCCCATCCGACAGATGGACGTTTTATCTTTTAGCTTCAGGCTTTGATGCTGCTGGTTTACTTGCTGACATAATAGTTTTTTCACAGACAGCTGGGCTTATCGAAAGTTTTTAGAAAACGCTGGAACTGCAGACAATATATTCTCTATTTTAAATGTCCTGATAGATTTCCTTTGTTAACAATATGCATACATTGCATTTTGGGAAATGGAAAGTACCTTTATAATCCGTTGCGTCAATTGCCGATTCATGGAAAGATATATAATCTCCACATTCCCTTTTGACATTGCTGCACGCTCCAAAATCCCCTTCAAACCATCACCACCAAACATTTGTTTATATCATTATACGTTCCTTATTCAATGGTAATTTATTCATGTGATGGCTGAATTTTTTTAGGCAATAATATGGAATGCAAATAAAGGAGGGAACCCATTGGATAAGGATCTGCATAAAAAGAGCCTCAAGCTTGCCGGCAGAAAGTATAAATTGGAAGATCCCCACGAAAAGGACTCCATTTCGAAGGCACTTGCCATCACCCATGAACAGGTTAGCGACGCGTACACTGAAGGACAAATCGATCCAGTGATAGAAGAGGCAGACGGAAAAGACATGTAGGATTGTAATGTCAGAAAAGAACCCAAAGTCCTAAAAAGAATGAGGAAGACGTTTTTCAGACACTGCAAAAATTGGGCTTGATCTCTTTACTGATAGCGCATGCCTAATTAGGAAGTGAACATCCTGCCACTTCGCTTTTACTATATAGCAGAGGTAGGTATCTTACATCATCAATATGAACTTGTCGTTTAACATTTCGCCAAAATTAGAGAACCGCATACATGGCTAACACAGGAAACAACTCCCAGTGGAAAAACAATTTTGGAAATATGGAAAACAGATGGTCCAGAGCCATCTGTTTTTATGTGGAATATACTTTTCAAAAAAATCCGACAAAAACTTTGAGAGAAACAACAAAATAAGCTATAATCATTAATTAAACGGAGAAACCTCTTCGCTTTTCATTAATAGGTGTTGAAAAGCGGGCATTGTATTAAAAGAGTGGAGGGGAATCATTGTGCAAATTGGAGTTTTAATCGGGTTGTCCATTTTGTTGGGCGCAGTAGCCATATTTCTAGTCTACTACATTGGATCAGTGTTGGATTCAAGCGACTCGAATAGAATTGACGAATTGCCTACCGATCAAAAAAATAGCTGACAAAGCCACCTCCTGCAGATGATTGCAGGAGGTTTATCTATGGCATAGATTCCGAGCATGGGCATACATTTAAACAAGGAGGAATGCTCATGCAATTATGGGTCACCCTTGGATTGGCAGGGGTTTTGGCTGCCATTGCCGGATTTCTCGTCTACTTTATTCATAGCGTTTTGAATTATGATGATGCCCGCAAGATTGACTCCTTGCCACCGGATGAAAAAGAGAATTAAAAGAAAATTTTCCTGTCACTGACAGGATTTTTATGTTTATAAGTTAAAAAAGAGGGAATAAGATATGTATCTTCATTGTTTCCGCACTATCGAAAAAATAGGAGGGAACTGAAATGGATGTATCAATTTTGATCGGGCTTGTTATCTTTTTGATGGTAGTCGCTTTGTTCTTAGTGTTTTTTATCAGTTCCGCACTAAATTTTGAGGATGCAAACAGAGTAGACCAGCCCCTTGCTCCTAAAAAACTTGAAAACAGAAATGAACACTGACTATGTTTTAGAGGCTCCTGCCAAAGCCGGCAGGAGTTTTTTTTATTATCATTCGGCAATAGACTTTTGATACAATCGGTGCAGCTTTTGTACGATGGCCCCTTCTTTCCCAGGAAGGACTTTCCCTTCGTATTCCTTTACAGGGACAATTTCCTGGATTGAGTTGGTAAAAAATATTTCATCTGCTTGGATTAGCGCCTGCTCTTTATAAAGTCCTTCTTCTGCAGGTATCCCTAGTCTCTCAGCAAGTCGGAAAATGAACTGTCTCGTAATTCCATTCAGTATTCCGGTTTCAATTGCCGGGGTATATATCTTCCGGTCTTTCACCCAAAACAGATTCGAAGTGACACCTTCCGCCAAATAACCATCTTCAGAGAGAAAGATCCCCTCTTTCCCTGGATCAGCGCCAAGCTCCCGCTTGGCAGCTATATTATTAAAAAAATGATGGGACTTTAAACGTGTTTTCGTTTCGGGCGTGTTCCGTCTGATTATTAATAGCACTGCTTCCTTTTCTCGAAGCGGCTCCAGTGGAGGAAGCTCCTTTTGAAAAATGATGACAGTCGGATCCAAATATAA
This sequence comes from Siminovitchia terrae, assembly GCF_003605405.2. Classification (GTDB taxonomy): domain Bacteria; phylum Bacillota; class Bacilli; order Bacillales; family Bacillaceae_C; genus Siminovitchia; species Siminovitchia terrae. Next base: position 70,329 of record NZ_QYTW02000025.1, read on the forward strand.
ATTGGTCTGCAAACCTATTTCTGCGGGTCCGGCCGAAACATTCATTCTTATATAGGAATCCGACAATTGATTAAGCTCCGATAGTTTCTCAATCGCAGCCAGCACTTCTTCCTTTTCAAAAGTGCGATTTATTCCCATTTCCACAAGCGCTGTATTCAGCCGCTCCAGATGTTCATTGAGCAAAAAAGGGATTCCCTCGTATGTTCGGAACGTTTCAAACGCTCCCACACCATATAAATAACCGTGGTCAAACGGTGAAATGAGCGCCTTTTCTTTTTCAATTATTTCGCCGTTCAAAAATATATACATGTCAGTCCACAACCATCCGATTATATTCAATAAAGTTTTTTAACAATTGCTCCCCCGTCTCAGTCATGATTGATTCGGGATTAAATTGCAAGCCTTCCACGGGGTAATCCTTATGCCTGATTGCCATGATCTCCTCTTTCGAGCTCCATGCCGAAACAACCAGACAATCAGGGAGATTTTCATTGCTAATAATTAATGAATGATAGCGGGTAGCAGAAAAAGGCTGCTCGATCTCCCTGAAAATGGTTTCTCCATCGTGGAATATATCCATTGCTTTACCTGGAAGAAGGTTATCTGTTTTTTTCAATTCCCCTCCAAAGGTTTCAGCAATGGCATGACAGCCCAAACCCACTCCAAGAATAGGAACTTTGCCTGAAAAGCGTTGAATCGCTTCCTTCGTAACTCCATCTGAAGCAGGTCTTCCAGGCCCAGATGAAATCACGATATATTTTGGCTTCAACAGATTGATCTCCTCAATTGAAAGCTCGTCATACCTTTTTACAAGAATATCCCTATTCATCTTCCCCAGCGTTTGAACAATATTGTATGTAAAAGAGTCATAATGATCGATTACAAGAATCATGCAAATGCCCCCTCTTTCTCCGCTTCTTTTTTTGCCTTCCAAAGAGCAGCCGCCTTATTCAATGACTCTTCGTATTCCGCTTTCGGGTCGGAGTCGATTACGATACCAGCGCCAGCCTGAACATGACACAGCTGATCCTTGATGATCATCGTCCGGATTACAATGTTCAAGTGGGCATCTCCATTGAATCCGATCCAGCCCATTGTTCCCGTGTACACTCCCCGTTTGACCGGCTCAAGTTCTTCGACAATTTCCAGCGTTCTTTTTTTAGGCGCCCCGGTAATACTGCCGCCTGGAAAGACAGCTTCAATTAAGTCATATACATTTTTTTCTTCAGGTAATGTTCCGTTCACATGTGAAACAATGTGCATGACGTGTGAGTACTTTTCAATCACCATCAATTCATCCACATGTACGCTTCCAAATTCACACACCTTGCCAAAATCGTTTCTCTCCAAGTCAACAAGCATAATATGCTCCGCCTGATCCTTTTCATTGGAGAGCAGTTCTTTTTCAAGCTGCATGTCTTCTTCCTCGTTATTTCCCCGCGGCCTTGTCCCGCCAATTGGCCTTGTTCCAACTTTTCTTCCATCTTTTTTTATCAAAAGCTCAGGAGACCCGGAAACAATCTGGAATTCTGGTGTATGGAAATATCCCATATAAGGTGAAGGATTCAAATTTCGCAGCTTTTTATACACATTGAACGGCGTTGTGAACAACTTATCTGATTGCCGAACCGTCAGATTGACCTGACAAACATCGCCTTCTCGTATATAGTCCTTCACTTTTTCAACAGCATCCATAAATTCTTTTTCAGTAAAAGATAACTGCGGCTTAATCTCACCACTAGCATTCGCAACATCCATCGGATTTTCCAAATCTAATTCCGCCGCCTTAAGCCAAGCCATCTTCGATTCTGTTAATTTTTCTTCTGCCGAATCCCCGTTTAATGACAACAGCCACAAGCATTGTTCTTTATGGTCAAACACTGCCCATTCATCAAACACAAGAAAATAAAAGAGCGGCATCCCGATATCATCCACAGCTTTATGAGGCAGCTGCTCAATGCACCATGCATAATCATAGCTTATATATCCTATGGCCCCTCCTTGAAAATCGGGCAGCCCTGATAATGGCGGAAAAGAAAATGGCTTCATCCACTTTTCCAGCGTTTGAAGGGGCTTTCCTTCCATTACTTCGGTCTGATCCCCTTGTTTTATTACAATCTTCCGTTCATCCGCGCAAATGACTGCAAACGGGTCGATTCCTGCAATACTGTATCTCCCGGTCCGGCCGCTTTCTAAAAGAACATGCTGCTCTTTGCTTGCGGTCAAATTTAAATATGCCTTAAAAAATCTATCCTGATCAAATGGAATTTGTTCAAAAATCACAGGCTGCTCCATAACTGCAACACTTCCTATCTATGAGGTTAATCAGCGTTTCTTCATCAAATGCGCCTTGGCGTATTTGCGCCCAGATTTTATCGAGCTCGACTCGATAAATTTCCTCTGAAAATCTGAGGCATCCGCCGGAGGCTTTAACTTTATTCAGCCGGGGTTTGCCCCCCACTGAATGAAAACCACCATGCATTCATCTCACCATTTACTGAAGCGGGAGATTTCTGCTGAATGAAGTTAAAAATACAAAAGACCCTACTCACGATTTTAAAGCAAACATAATCGAAAGGACAAGCAGTAGTTCTATCAAACATACAATTGGACCTTGTTTTTTACTACGTCTGCACTTACTCGGCCAATAAGCATGAAAAGGATCTTGGGTACTGGGAAAATAGCGACTGTTATCATATGAAGTTCTTCCAATAGACTTTATATAACTGACTTTTAAGATGAATCTGTTAATAGTAAACTACATGTTGATAAAGGTGAAATTCTTCTCTGATGATAGAGCTTCTACATGATTTTTCCCAACAGGTTGATGCCCCATTCAGTCGTACAGCCCCAGAAAAAGGTTTGTATGTTTTTTTACGTAAAAAAGCCCCCATACCCGATGCAAGATGGATAAAGGGGTGCTGTTATTATTCTTCTGCATTTTTGCGGTCTTTTCGAAACTGTTTTTTTCCTCTTTCAAAAGCTTCTTTTGCCCTTTTCAAGTCTTTTTCTTCAAAATAATAAGCCATTCCTGCCTGTCCAATTCCATAGGTGGCAGCGCCTGCGACGGCTCCGGAAATCATGTTTCCTGCAGCGGGTATAATTTTAGCTGCAGATCGGACTCCTTCCCTTACAACAAACGCCACTCCAAGATTAGCTCCAATGGCACCAATAAATTCAGCGGCCGCCGCCCGGTTAACTTCCCTTCCAGCTATATAGGCAATGATCATGATCATCGCGGCTTGCAGTCCAGTAAGCAGAGGCATATCAGCAAGCGGTATCGGCTCAATCCCGATAAGTACGGCCATACCGGACATGATTCCGATAACTTTCTGCGCCGCTTTTTTTTTAGCAGAAACAGCTTTGGTCGCTTTTGCTGTTTTCAGCTTCGCATCGTTCGGCAGGACGTCAACCAGATATTCCGCCAGATCATCGACGTTCCACCGCATATCATAGACCATTTTTCCTGACTCATCAAAATCAACATACGTACAGACTGGAATTGTTGTGATGAGGGGAATGTTATGTTCATTAAACCGCTTTTCCATTAGCTTCATTGATATTTTAATGTTTTTCGCTTTTTCCGGGTTCGCATCCAATGGCAATTGTTTGTAATAAGGTGGATCGAGCTCGTCCACCTGCGTGACTACACAAATGACCGGTACATCATAATGATGTACCTCCTTAATAAAGGCCCGCAGGTTATTCAATTCATGCAGATCCTCTTCCACCCGCGCATCCGTTTCTTTTGCTTTGATCAAGAAAAGAAATACATCGGGCTGTTCGGCTTCCATCTCTTTTTTCAATTGGGAAACAGCTGTATCAGTGTCAGACGATTCAAGCGGCTTCTCACTTTCCCCCAATCCTCGGGAATCCAGCAGTCGAATTTTCTTTTCATCCTCCGAAGGGTACCAAAGCCACCTTCCCCGGCCCGTTCCTGCCTGTACAGAACTGACCATTTGCCTTTCTTCACCAAATAATGCATTGATTAGCGATGACTTGCCAGCACCTCTTCGTCCTACCAGGGCAATCCGCGGTTCCCGCGCTTCAATCGTCAGCTCTTTCAGTTCACTGAGCTTTGACATCATTTTTCGTTTGGATTTCTTCGATAAAGGCAGCTTGTCAACTTGATTTTTTATATTTGAAAAAACTGATCCGAAACCTGAACTATTTTTGCTCATCATCGTTCCTCCCCAACATCGCTTTCTATATGTTTCCCCTAAAAGAAAATAATTCAACCTTTGTATTTCAGTTTTCCCGACTAAAGAATGATAAGTACATGTTCCAAATGGTAAAAATCACTAGCAAGAGGCTCAAGGCGACGAAGGATTGAGCAGTGGGAGCGGGTATGAGATTTCAACGTTACCCATTAGCAAAACTTTCCCGGTAAAACAGATGAGCGGTGCTGAAGCCATGAGATTCGCCGCTTATCATTTGTTGACTTTTTAAACATCCCCTATAATAGATGCAAGGAAGGAAAGGTGAAAAATGGATTTGCTCGAATGGTCATACACAAAGCATCAGAATATTAAGGCCCGTTTTGAACCCTTTGTTCATTCAGATGTCTTCTTCAGACAAATTAAAGATTACTATTTTGTATATACGATTCGCTGGTCGGATTTGGATCCGGTGGTAGAACGAGAACATTTAGAAGAAATGGAAATATTGATAAACTGCGAGCTCGGTACGGAGCATTCCTATTTTAAGAGATTAGCCTTTTCAGATTGCGAACGGAGTGAATATCATGACCGTTCATCTTGAATTATCCTTCGAAGAATTGGAAAAAACTCTTCGAAGATTAAGAGAAGAAGAGATTGTATATTATGATGAAAAAAAAGATCGGGATGCAGTAATGAAATATTACCGTAAAGTGAATATTCGGAAGCCAAAATTCCAACAGTTCCATTCACTATTGGAACGGACTCACAAGAACAGGCTCCCCTATTTTATAAGCAAAGACCAGTTTCTATACACATGGGTCGACCTGCAGCCGGACTGCACAATCAAAAGCATTTATTCCGGCAAGGAGGATGACCCGGCGGAATTGATTAGAAAAGACTTCGAAGTGAGCAGGCGTTATGAAGAATTCCAGGATTTTCTTGCTAATAGGGAACAAACCTTTATTCACCAGCCTGTTCCGGAGGAACTCAAATTTAATGCCGAACATATTGTACCACAGTCTTGGTTCATTGGCCGCGAGCCCATGAAAGGAGACTTGCACCATCTTTTTGCTTGCGAACCAAGCTGCAACGCTGCCCGCTCCAATTTTCCCTACTTCGATTTTCCAAATTATAACCCGGAGTCTCCTGCCGAAACAATCAGAAACCACTGCGGTGTCGCAGCCAGTAATCTGTTCGAGCCGGAATTCGGGAAAGGGACCGTTGCCAGGGCCATGCTCTACTTTCTGCTTCGTTATCCTAAGTCCATTAAAAAACGTTTCAGAAGCAAGGTCAACTTTAACCTGTTAAGGGACTGGAACCAAAAGTTCCCGCCGGACCTTTATGAAAAACACCGGAATCAAGCCATTTACCACATTCAAGGAAATCGTAATCCTTTTATTGACTTTCCGGAGTTGGCTGACGTCCTTTATATTCCATTAAGATGGTAATGCTTGGTATGTTCCACCTTACGGTTTCGATGCGGGGAAGATATCAAGGGCATCGGCCGATATTCGGCAATGCCCTGCCGCATTCATATACCTTTCATAGAAAAACACCCCCAACATTTCTTCTCAATATCTGCGAAAACGCCTCAAATATCATTTCCATTGTTCTCATATCATCTGTATCAAGTTTTATCAAATCAAATACGCCTTGGCGTATTTGCGCCCAGATTTTATCGAGCTCCGCTCGATAAATTTCCTCCGAAAATCTGTGGCACCCGCCGGAGGCTTTAACTTTGTTCAGCCGGAGTTTGAACCTCCACTAAATGGAATACAATAGGATTCATCTCACCACTTACAGAAGTGGGAGACTTCTGCTGAATGAAGTTAAAGGCTCTCCCTTGTCATTTCCCATTATTTGCATATGATTATCTCCATATACTAGTCAGCTTTCAGTGAACACAGCCATTTGCTTGATNGCTCTCCCTTGTCATTTCCCATTATTTGCATATGATTATCTCCATATACTAGTCAGCTTTCAGTGAACACAGCCATTTGCTTGATCCTTTCGCCGTGAACACTTAGAGCGAAACGCTTAACATCATCATTTGAATACGATTTTTCGTCTCTTATCCATTTAAAAAAGAGCCTCCGTGCGAAAGGCTCATATATTTCACTTACCAATATGAATTTCTCAGGACTATCTCTTATCAAAGCCAGCAAACTTGCCTTTATACAGCCGTTTTCGTTCAATAGGGAATTTCATTTCTCGCGCGTATTTTTTCAATTCCCTCTCATCTCTTGGATTAGCAAGAGTCACAACCGTTCCGGCCGCTCCCATCCTTCCAGTTCTCCCTGCACGATGCACATATTGAGCAGCATCTTCTGCAAGATCAAATTGAATCACATGATTAAGTCCACTGACATCCAGTCCGCGGGCTGCAATATCACTAGCCAGTAAAATACTAATTTCTCCTGTTTGAAGTCTTTTTAAGGCCCGTTCCCTTTCGTGCTTTCCGAGATCACTATGAAGGAGCTCAAGTCTTACTCCATCATATTTCAGCTTATCAGCAATTACATTCATATTGCCGACAGACCTGATAAAAACAAGTCCCTTCATGCCATCCATCTTAGCAATTTTACCGAGCAGCTTCGTTTTTTCCCGCGGCTCGCATAATAAATAATAGTGATTGATGGATGAAGGAACGGATACTGACTTTTCTGCCGTAAGTATTTTCGGCTCTCTCCCAATCATGGCCTTTACTTGATCAGGCTCATCCAGGTTTGTCGCAGAGAAAAGGAGAAGCTGTCGGTCATTCAATGTTGTTTTAACGATTGTGCGGACTGTTTCCAAATGTTCCTTATTCAGAAGTTGATCCCCTTCATCCAAAACAATCGTCTTTACTTCGTGCATCTTTAATTTCTTCATTCGAATAAGCTCCAATATCCTGCCAGGAGTCCCTGTCAAAACATTTGGCTTCTTTTTTAACCTGTCTACTTGTCGTTTGATATTGGCTCCCCCGACAAGCGCTGCACTTGTTATTCCGGTTCCTGCAGACCAATTTTGGACTTCTTGGTGGATTTGCATGACTAGTTCTCTTGATGGTGCGAGGATTAGTGCCTGCGTCATCTGCTTTGACTCGTCCACTCGGTCTAGTAGCGGCAAAACATAAGCAAGAGTTTTGCCCGTACCCGTCGGGGACTGGACAATCATATCTTTACCTTCAACAATCTGGGGAATCGCTTTTGCCTGCACAACTGTCAACTCGTTAAAATTGGATTTTTCCCACAAATCCTTTATCGCAGGTTTTAGCCTGCCAATGATATCCTTTGTCTCGGTCATTATTTTTCCTCATTTCATGTGTTCCCAGTCTCTTATTCATTTTAAGTTTATCACGTATCTTGTACTTTTTCAGTTATCTCATTCAGAATGAACAAATACCGAAAACAGCGGGAGGCTTCAAACTATATCTGAATTGAAAAACCTTCAATGAATGCCCTGGTAAAGCTTAGTAAACACGCGAAAAGAAAGGAAAGATCACTAATTTGAAATAAAACAATGAAATGCAGGGCCTAATCGATTTCCGGCGATATTCGATGGTGCGTCGCCTGCTCAAATGCATAGGCGATCTTTAGCAGGAGAGCTTCACTAAATGCGGTTCCTGTAAAAGAAACGCCGAACGGCTCACCGTTTGGAACAAACCCAGCCGGGACAATGACAGTCGGATATCCTGCTCTGGCTGCGATTACAGAGCCCCTGTCCCCTCCAAAAAATATCGCGTCCAGCCGATGTTCTTTCAAAGCATGATCGATTCCTTCCTCTCTTGAAAGAAGAAGGTCCTGCCCCAATGTGAAATGATATTCCGGTTCCGTCAGCGTACCTCTCGTTTCTTCCGACATTTCCAAGAGCTTTTGCCCGTATTTCAACATACTATCCGAATTAGTTTCGTTAAATCTTATGACATCTGCAAGAGACCGGATTTGATTCGATGGAGGTGTTTCTTGCAGATAGGCATTAAGGCCAACCTTGAACTCATAGGTAAAAATGTCAAAACCCCACACATGTTTAGCAGAAGGGATATGAATATCTTCTACGAGCTCTGCCCCAAGCTCCTTCAGAACTGATTTGGCTTCCTCCATCAAAGCGAGTTTATGCTTGCTTAAACGTAGTGTGAACGGTTCACCCGCAACTCCGATCCGGACACCTTTTAAATCGTCCAGTTGAAGCTCGACAGCATAATCTACAATAGCCGACAACGGAATGGCCTCAGTTACTGGGTCTTGATCGTCTCTTCCCGCCATTACGCCAAGTAGATAGGCGGCATCTTTCACTGTTCTTGCCATGGGTCCGGGTGTATCCTGGCTATGTGCAATGGGGATGATTCCTCTCCTGCTTAAAAGACCGACTGTCGGCTTGATTCCAACAAGCGCATTTTTCAAAGACGGATTTAAAATCGATCCGGATGTTTCTGTCCCAATGGCAGCTGCTGCAAAATTGCAGGCAACCGCCGCACCAGATCCCGAGCTAGATCCTCCCACGTCCAGTTTCCCTGGCCCGTAAGGATTCAAAGTCTGTCCGCCCCTTGAGCTATAGCCGCTCGGCATTCCGATTGTCATAAAGTTGGCCCATTCCGTCATATTTGTCTTTCCCAGCAGAACAGCACCTGCTTTTCTTAAACCCCCCGCAACAAAAGCGTCGCTTGATGCGATATGACTGGCCAAAGCAAGAGACCCCGCAGATGTATGCATCCTATCTCCTGTGTCAATATTGTCCTTCACAAGGATGGGAATGCCGTGCAGCGGTCCCCGTGTCCCCTTTGTTTTTCTTTCTTCGTCAAGCGCTGCAGCGATATGCAAAGCATCTGGATTAATTTCCAAAATAGAATGGATTTTTTCGTCGTGCACCGCTATCCTGCGCAGATACATTTGTACGAGTTCAAACGAAGTAACCTCACCTGCCGCCATTTTTTTCTGCATATCATCTATTGTTGCTTCAATCAGCCAGTTACCGTCCTTTTGAATGAACTTCGGAATATCCATGATGATTCTCCTTTATCCTTAAAATAAAAAAACCACTAAGAAAAAGAATGAAAGAGCTGATATAAAAAATAATATCAATTGTAAAAAGATCAATGATCAAACCTCCGAGCATAACCGCTGCCCCTGCAAAAATAGATGTCCAAAAATGATAATATCCTATGACTGCTCCTCTACTGGAAGAATTCGTAAAATCCCCGAGCATTGCTTTTTCACTCGTTTTCTGCATGGCCCCAGCGGCTCCTAGCAATACTTGTAAAATATAAACCTGCCAAACATGAATAACAATCGGAAAAAATAGGAGTAAAACAGCCATCCCCCAGCTATTAATAAGAAGAAATAGTTTTCTCCCCATCCGGTCTGAGAGTCTGCCAACCATTATGTGGACAAAAGCCGAGCTGACTGTAAACAAGCCGTAAGAGATTCCATATTGAAGAAATCCACCGCCAACCTCCTTGATGAAAATCAAATAGAATGGAAAAACAAGACTGCTGCCAAGGATCGCAATACTTTGAGAAAGGATAATCCATCTCATTTGCCATACTCCTCATAAAACTGGTTCACAAATCTTTCCTCGGAATCGTATTCCCTTTTCTTTTCAAAAAACAGATCGGCATTGGGATACGCCTCCTTCATCTGCTCTTTTGAAGGGTAATGATAGTAAGGCAAATAATAGGAACCATCAAAATCCAATACAAGATCAATCAATTTTCTTACAGTTTTCCCCGTCTTTTCGATTTCCTCCTTAGAAGTACCCTGATTGATTAAGAAAACCAGTGCAAACATATCTTGGTTTGCATACGAAAGGAATGCTTCATCGTTTTTTGGAACATATCTTACGGTAATATTCAAGACATTCAAGTGTTCTTCTTCCAAAATGTCTCTTAATCTATCAATGAAATTCGGAAATTCATCAACAGGTACAAAATATTCCTGCAAAATATCCGTATCGTTTTTTCCTTCATAATCCAAAAATTTAATTTCTGGACGCATCACATTATTTCGGGAAGTCCATTCCACTTTTCCTTCTTTAAACGCATGCTTTTGCACATACCAGACAAAGTTTTTACCCCAATCAAACTTCCTTGACAGACCAAAAGCAAACTTATTCCGCCTCACAAACTTTTCACCTTGCAACTCATTGTAATCTTCAAGTTTCTTTCCTTGTTTCTCAAGATAATAATTCGTTACATACATTTCTGTTAAAAAGTAATTAGGGGCAACAGATATTCTCGAATTGTGCATGTCCACTTCAGGATTTGCCAGTACCTTTTCTTTGAAATATTCCGGATAATCATGATAATTTATCCACTCGTTTTCCACTCGATAAAGCACATCATCCGTCAGTTCAATATCAACGTCTAATATGATTCCGAAGAGCCCATATCCCCCATGGACCAACCGGAACAACTCTTCATTTTCATTCCTGCTCACATTTAATATTTTCCCATCCGCATTCATGAGTCGAAAAGCCTTGATGCTCTCGATTAAAGGGCCATAGCGAATATCACGACCATGCACATTGACACTCATGGAGCCGCCCACTGTGAAAATATTCGGCGCTTGCATTGTTTTAACAGATAAGCCATAAGGATTCACTGCTTCCTGGACATCCTCCCACGTAGCCCCGCTTTGGACAGTAACCACCTTCTCCTTCTCATCCACTTTAAGAACTTTGTTAAATGTGGTCATATCCATGACAATGGCATCTTTATAGTAAGTGTGTCCACCCTGGCTGTGCTGTTTGCCCGCAATTGAAATTTTAAAATTTTTATCTTCTGCCTCTTTCAAAAGATACTTCATTTGATCGACTTCTTGCCCTTGAACCACTTCTCTCACTTTAACGGGAACAAGACGACCTACATCAGCCATTAAATGTTCATCACCAGCTTTATGTTGAAAAGAGTAAACGAAAAAAGCACCGTAGCCTCCCATAAAAAGAATGAGTAATATCACTAAAACCTTTTTCTTCAAAAAAATTTTTCCGCGCATAATTTTTAACATCCCCAACTTTTACTTATATTCAGTTTACTTGATTAGAAAGAAGCATGGAACAATATTGATAAAAGCTTTTTATGATATTCTCACTGTTGTAATACTTCGAAGTTATTGATAATTTTGTTATGCGGTTCTTGCCTAGGGATTATGATCATGTTGTGAATCAAATGCGCCTTGGCGTATTTGCGCCCAGATTTTATCGAGCTCCACTCAATAAAATCTGTGGCATCCGCCGAAGGCTTTAACTTTATTCAGCCGGGGTTTGAACCCCCGCTGAAAGGAATAATATGCGTTCATCTCACCACTTACTGAAGTGGGAGACTTCTGGTGAATGAAGTTAAACTCCCTATTCACCACACTTATAAAAATTAAAAACATGAATTTGATCGATACGATGAAACCATGCATGCATCCGTCTCGTCTAATGTTTTAGTACGGCAAGGGGGTTAAAGTCTTGAATGAAGCAACTGCTGAAGAACTCCAAACTTCAGATATTGATATATTGTTTGATCAGATCATGACGGATTACGGCCAGGACATTATGCAGCTTACCTATTCGTATGTTGTGAATACTGCGCTTGCGGAAGACTTAACACAAGAGATTTTTGTGAAATGCTATCATTCTCTTTCAAGATTCGAAGGACGGTCCAGCATCAAAACCTGGCTTTGGAGAATTGCTATCAACCATTGTAAGGATTATTTGAAAAGCTGGCATCACCGTAAAGTGTTGCTGGCATATGAAAAAGCGCCTGAACCAGTTTCCTCACGCGATACCGTGGAACAAGCGGTCATACGCTCTGAAGAAGACAAAAAACTAATCGAGGAAGTGCTGAAGCTTCCTGTCAAATACCGTGAACCTATCTATTTGCATTATTTTGAAGAGCTGTCAGTCAAAGAAATAGCGATGTTAACAGGCATTAAAAACAACACGATTAAAACACGAATGCGCCGGGCAATGGCCATGTTAAAAGACAGCTTGGGAGGTTCTTAAAAATGGAAGAAAGACTAAAAAAATTAGGAAAAAAACAGCTTTCCGAATTGAAATTCACTGAACAGCACCGCAAGAACATTTATCGAGCCATTGACAGAGAACAAAAAAACGATGAAGAGATTCTGATTGCCACCCTGCAATTGCTGAACGAAAAAAGAACCGGATTTGAATTATTACAGCTGTTAGAAGGTCGGAACATCAAGAAATTTATGAATCAAGAAGGCTCGCTCTACTTGCTCCTCCATGAGCTGGAACAAAAAGAATGGATTTCCTCCTTATGGGCGGATGATCATCTGAAATACTATTATTTGCAGGATAAAGGAAGAAAGGTCTTGATGAAAGCTGAGAAGAAACAACAGAGAAATTCCCCGGCGTTAAAAGATTTATTAAGGGGAGATATTTTGTATGAGTGAGAAAAAAGCTTTTTTAAAGCAAGCGACCAATCCAATTAAATCGAAAGAAGCCAAGAAATTTGTCGCTCTAGAGCTTGAGCAGCATCTGGAGGCCGCAGTTCGAAACATGTTAAAATCAGGACTTTGCCGCGAGGAAGCTGAAAGTCAGGCAGTAAAACGGATGGGTGATCCCGTTAAGCTGGGAATCAAAATGGGAAAACTGCATCGACCCAAAATTGACTGGAGCCTCCTTTCCCTTGTTCTCCTATTATATTTAATCGGCTTTCTGCCTTTGCTAATAACTCAATATGAGTTCCAGTTTTCTTTATTCAAAAAATCAATAGATGTGCTGTTAGGAATCTTGATCGTGCTCACCTTGATGATGTTTGATTACCGAAGGCTTAAGAAGACGTACTGGCTTATGTTAGGCGTAGCAGGAATTATACTAATACTAGTTTTTCATTTTGGTTTTTCGAGTTGGATGGTAAATGGCGTTCAATTTGCCCAATTTGGTACGTTTTCGGCAAATTCATTGATTGTTATACCGCTTCTTTTTATCGGATGGGCTGGACTCCTTCATCGCTATGCAAACCGGTCTTTGCTCATATCCGGGTTATTCCTCTTATCATTGGCCCTATACATTCCCATCAGTCCTGTACCTAATGTAGTAGTCTACGTTGTCATGGTTGTGGTCATGTATCTTTGGTCAATACGAAACCAATCGAAAAAACTGGTTGGTTCAATCATTGCTGCCTTATTTTCTGTGATTACGGTTTGCCTTCTTGTCTTCTGGAAAAGCTCCAGCTTATATATAAGAAAGAGATTAATGGGATTCCTTTTTCCTGAGCAATATGAATCAACTTACGGCTATTTTTATTTACAATTCAAAAAATATTTATCTGAAGCTGGATGGTTTGGACAATTTCCCCAAATAGAGAGAATTGAGATGGCAGCAATGTATACAGATATGATTTTCGTCACCTTAACCTATTCCTTTGGCTGGATATTTGCTATTATAATCGTGCTCTTTCTCGTTGCTATTATGGTAAGAATTTGCTGGATCTCGCGCAAGACTCCGGATTCCTTCGGTCAACTCATCATTGTCGGAGCGGCGGCACTATACACAGTACAGTTTGTATATAATATCGGAATGGTGCTCGGCCTTTTCCCGATTGCCGGATTTTCACTGCCGTTTATCAGCTACGGCTCCTCCCCCGCTGTGATCAACTCAATCATTATCGGCCTCGTGTTAAGCGTATACCGCCGGAAAAATCTTATCGTTTCTACTAACTAAAGGAGAATGATCCATGTTTATTACGATACCAATGGTGCCGTTTGGCACCATTTTTTTAATTATTTATGTTCTGTACGACCTCAATGAACCCCCCCACTTAAAACACCTGTTTTTGAAGTGGGGGTTTCCTAACCAATCGACAAA
>NZ_QYTW02000026.1 GCF_003605405.2 Siminovitchia terrae
GTGAATACCATTTCTGGATCAAGAAAATGGCGACTGTTTCATAAAAACTTGGTTAATTGTTGCTGGTAAAAAAAGTAAATCCCTGGTAAGTGTGTTTGGGTTACCCAAAAACTTGAAAAAAGTATTTGACATTGTACGCTATACAGTTAAAAAGGCCGCTCCGGCGTGTCCGCGGAACGGCTGCATTGAATAATTACGAGATAACTGGCAAAACTCTAGTTTCCTGTGCCATTTCCGATTTGCAAATCGGGCAGATTGTTTTATTTTCTGTAGAAAAGGCATCCCTCATCCAACAAGAACATTGTTCATTCGTACATGACCAAACGATTGTTTCCTCTTCAGGAACAGGCTCCTGAGGCCCTCTTCTATAAGCCATGAATTAAGATCCCCTTTCTTGTTATCCTTTCTATTATACCCCATTTATGGAATAAAAAAAATGAACGGTGAAAGTGATTGTTCGGGGAGTCTCGACATACCCGGTACTTAACTTTATGGCATTGCCGTTTTTGTTTTAAAAAAAGTCAAAGCGAAACCTGTGTCGTTTCGCTTTGACATGTATCAGATCCTGAATCAAATGCGCCTTGGCGTATTTGCGCCCAGAATTTATCGAGCTCCGCTCGATAAATTTCCTCTGAAAATCTGTGGCATCCGCCGGGGGCTTTAACTTTATTCAGCCGGGGTTTGAATCCCCACCAATGGAATACAAACATGCATTCATCTCACCACTTACAGAAGTGGGAGACTTATGTTGAATGAATTTAATCATTATCAATATCGGTTTCTTTTTCGATGATTTTTCCGCTATTTGCATCTATTTTCATTTCAACATCGTTTTGCCCAACTACTAATTCAATTTCATAGTAACCATCATCGTCAAATTCTGCTTCTTTTACTTTTCCTGGTGTATCTTTGGTAGCTGCCGAAATAGCATCATCAAGTGAGATTGTTACCTCTTTACTTTGGTTTGAGCGACTATAGTCATCATCATGATCGTCATATCTGTCAATCTTAATAATTTTTCCGGATGCAGCATTGATTTCCAAATCGATGTCATGATTGTTTACTTGCATCAATTCAATAGCATAAACAAAGTGCCCGTCTTCTTTCTCAAGCTCTATACCTTTTCACTTTGCCGCCGCTTTCTTTAATCGCAATTTCCTCGGCTTCCCCTGTTGAAATCAAATCAGTAGGTTCTCCTTTACTACTAACGTCCTGATTTTTGGAAGCTGCTCCAGCTCCAATTGCACCGCCTACTACGAGTAGCCCCGCAATACTTCCAATCAACAGTTTTTTTGCATCATTGTTTTGTTCCTCCCTTATTGGTCTTAATATCATGTTAACCTTCTAATGAGGACATCCTTATAGGAAAATGAGAAAACAATGAGAAAAAAATACATTATTGATTCATCATCCCAAGTAATAGACAGGACCTCCCCCGTAATCGCATTGATTTGAACTGTTGCCTCTTTTTCTTTATCTCGTTCCACTTCAACAAGATAATAGTACAATCCGCCGATTTTTGAACAATATATACATCTATTATATGCGGTAAGAGCCAATATACAAAAAAGATGTGGCAGCCATTTCCCCAGCAGTGCAGAAAAGTGTTATAATAAACAGGAATTTCTTGTGGAGGTTATGATAAATTTGATTACCGTAAATAATGTTGGTCTTCGTTTCGGAGACCGGAAACTGTTTGAAAATATAAACATCAAGTTCACGCCTGGTAACTGCTACGGCTTAATTGGTGCAAACGGAGCTGGGAAATCGACGTTTCTTAAGATTCTTGCTGGGGAAATCGAAGCGCAAACCGGCACTGTATCCATTTCTCCCAATGACCGGCTTGCCGTCTTAAAACAGGATCACTTTCAATATGAAGAAATTGAAGTCCTGCAGGTTGTTATTATGGGACATACTCGCCTTTATGAAATCATGCAGGAAAAAGACGCCATCTATATGAAAGCGGATTTTACAGAAGAAGACGGAATGCGTGCAGCAGAACTGGAAGGTGAGTTTGCAGAACTCAATGGTTGGGAAGCAGAATCGGAAGCAGCCATTCTACTAAAAGGCCTTGGAATTAGTGAAGACCTTCATAACAAGAAGATGGCTGAACTGTCTGGGAGCGAAAAAGTCAAAGTTCTCCTTGCGCAGGCTCTATTTGGAAAGCCGGATATTTTACTGCTTGACGAGCCGACAAACCATCTGGATATCAAAGCTATTCAATGGCTGGAAGAGTTCTTGATCAACTTCGAGAATACTGTCATCGTTGTATCCCATGACCGGCACTTCCTTAACAAAGTTTGTACTCATATAGCGGACCTGGATTTCAGCAATATCCAAATATATGTCGGAAACTACGACTTCTGGTATGAGTCGAGCCAGTTAGCTCAAAAAATGGCTCAGGATGCCAATAAAAAGAAAGAAGAAAAAATCAAAGAGTTGCAGACATTTATTGCTCGATTCAGCGCGAATGCTTCCAAGTCCAAACAAGCGACGTCAAGGAAAAAGCTTCTGGATAAGATTACCCTTGATGATATAAAACCATCTTCCAGACGCTATCCTTATGTGGCATTTACACCAGAAAGAGAAATCGGGAACGATTTACTTACTGTGAGCAATCTTACGAAAACAGTTGATGGTGTAAAAGTTCTGGACAATATCAGCTTTACCTTGAACAAAGATGATAAGGTAGCACTTATTGGAAAAAATGAGATAGCCAAAACAACTTTGCTGCAAATCCTTGCTGGAGAAATTCAGCCCGACAGCGGCAGTTATAAATGGGGAGTCACTACTTCCCAATCCTACTTCCCAAAAGACAACTCGGAATTCTTTGAAGGCGTCGAGTTAAGTCTTATTGAATGGCTGAGACAATATTCGCCACAGGATGAAACTGAAAGCTTCTTACGTGGTTTTCTTGGAAGAATGCTCTTCTCTGGAGAAGAGGCAATGAAAAAAGCTTCGGTACTTTCTGGAGGAGAAAAAGTACGCTGTATGCTGTCAAAAATGATGCTGAGCGGCGCCAATGTACTTCTACTGGATGAGCCGACAAACCACCTAGATCTGGAATCCATTACTGCGTTGAATAACGGTTTGATGAATTTCAAAGGTTCCCTGGTATTCACTTCACATGATCATCAGTTTATCGAAACAATCGCCAATCGAATTATCGAGTTGACACCTTCGGGGATTGTTGATAAGTACATGACTTACAATGAATATTTGGAAAGCGAACAACTACAAAAGCAAATTGAAAAAATGTATGTTTAAAAATCAAAGGGGCGTCCGAATAGCGGATGACCCCTTCTTAATTTACAAGTAGATATTCAGAATTCTTAATAATTTCCGCCAGCTTTTCCGAGTTTTCTTTGTACATCTGTTTAGCCGCTTCATTTTCTGTAGCCAACGCAAAACTTTCAAGATCTGCATGACATTTTTTTAAAGCGCTTAACAACATCGGCTTTTCTTGCGGCTTTGGAAGCTTGATTTTATCGTCATATAAATCGGCCGTTAGTTCGCCATAGGAATCCACTTGTCCAATATATACGTTATCGAGTACGATCCCTAGTTTTTGCAGCTCTACATCAAGCCATTCTCTTGTTAATCCGCATGCTGCGAGACCAGAATCTACAACTTGTCCTTCCAATATGACTGTTTCGGGGACTTTTACAGGTGCAGTCTCCAGATCCAGATCCTGAGGTGTCACCGGCTGTTTTTCTTTTTTAAGCAATACATTCAAATCACCGTTTGCTTCGAGAACTGCAAACTCTACATCGGAAACTTGAAAAGCGTTCTTTTTTCTTAAAAGATGAAGTAATTCATCCACAGTGTACTTTTGCTTTGTTAAATTTTCCTCTTGAATTTTTCCGTCTTTTATCACAACTGTCTCACGGCCTTCAATAAAGTCCCTTGCCTTTTTACTTTTGATGGCCAGCAAACCTGCAAAGAATGGGATTGCTGTCCATACAAGCATGCTATATAAGCCATGGAAGAAATTTGTTTCCAGCCCTGTTGAAATTTCTGCTGCAATACTGCCAATTGTGATGCCGGCTATATACTCAAAGAACGATAATTGTGATAGCTGCTTCTTTCCCAGCCATTTTGTAAGTAAAAATAATACCATCACCAAAAGAACTGATCGTATAATAATATTCAGCCATTGGGGAATATCCAAATTTTAGCCTCCTTCTTAGGAATTTTTATATTGCAATTCTTCAGCCATCATAAATTCAACCTGCTTTTGCAAATCAGAGATAATCGGCTCTGTTTCCATCATGCACTCGTGAAATATCTTCTTTGCTTCCTGTCCCGCACTTGTCATAGCCAATTTACTAAAAGAAGCTTGTATGCCTTTCATTGTCGCAAGAGTTGTTTTTACATCAGAAATGACAGTCAAATCATGACCTCCTTTATTTTGAAAAAGGAACAGAAGCAACTTTGTTCTGTCCCTTTTTTGAAGAAAAGTTATTCGTTATATTGCGGCTCTTCCTGCATGATTTCCTGAACTCTCGGTTCAAGCGCATCAATGACGGCCTGCGTTTGCTGTGCAGTCATCTTATACAATTGCTTAGCTTGTTCATTATCTGTCTGAAGCGCAAAACCTTCCAAGCTCGCCTGAGCACTTTTCAACCCTGTTAGAGTCTGCTTCACGTTATTAATAACCGTCATTTGAGATCCCTCCATCATTCATTGTTCCTAAGAACGTTTCTATTTTATGAGTAAATCGCTCATTTATTAGATGAAAAAAATAACAAAAACCCGCATTTCGCGGGTTTAATCAAGTTTAACGTATCGGTACAAATGGGTGACAATGACTTTTAAAAGCGCATATACAGGGACGGCAAAAATCAAACCAAGCAGTCCTCCAAATTTTCCAGCCACCAATAGAACAAAAATAATGGTCAACGGATGAATATTCAGCTTTTTCCCCATAACAAGCGGTGAAGTGATATTGCTGTCAAGTTGCTGGACAACAACGACCACTATGACAACGAGAAGCGCATGGAAAGGGGAATCCAACAGTCCAACAATCACCGCAGGAAATGTTCCAATCCATGGACCGATGAACGGAATCACGTTCGTAATCATAGCAACAAAACCAAGAACAAGGGCATAGTCAAGACCGATAATCAAATAGCCAATATAAGCGGTCAATCCCACACAGAAACTCACAATAAGTTGTCCCTGTATATATGCACTCAAAGCTTCGTCCATGTCCTTTAAAATATTTATCCCTTCATTTTGATGTTTTTTAGGCAGGATTTTCAATAAAAAAGTCGGCGCTTGCCTTCCATCCTTGAGGATAAAAAATAAAACAAACGGGACCAGCACAAGAATCATTAGAATATTGGCAACAAAGCCAACAGTACTAGCAATTTTCATTCCGGCGTCCTGAAGCATGCTATTTGCATTATTTTGCAAATAGGTCGTAATTTTTTCCACAGACAGATATTCATTCTCTTGGAATCGCTGGAACCAGTCCTTATCCATCATGG
Source organism: Siminovitchia terrae (assembly GCF_003605405.2). Taxonomy (GTDB): domain Bacteria; phylum Bacillota; class Bacilli; order Bacillales; family Bacillaceae_C; genus Siminovitchia; species Siminovitchia terrae. Next base: position 5,493 of record NZ_QYTW02000026.1, read on the forward strand.
AAAGAACCCACTCCTGTATATATTTTGAATAAGCAGGCAGGTTTTTCATAAAAAGATTATACTGTCTTTGCAGTTCCGGGCCTATTATGAAAACAGCCGCTGTCATCACACCTGCAATTCCAACAAAAACAATAATAATTGCCAAGGTGCGAGGCATTTTCTTTTCCAGTAAGTTAACAATGGGCCGCAGCAGATAGTAAAGAATGCCGCTGATGACAATAGGTGGCAACAAAGTTTGTATAATGATCACTAACGGGGTAAAGATAAAGCTCACCTTTGTGCCCAGAAAAATGATCAAAAAAGCCATTATGATGCCAATTCCAATCCTGAACCATTTCTCTTTTACCATAAACTCCCTCGTTTCTCTCTATGTAGCGATATGTACATTATCGCATATCCCCATCAAAAAACACTAATGAAAAGAAGAACCCGTCATCATATATAGATGAACGGGTCCCTTTGATCAAATGCGCCTTAGCATATTTGCACCCCAGATTTTATCGAGCCCCGCTCGATAAATTTCTTCTGAAAATCTGTGGCATCCGCCGGAGGCTTTGACTTTATTCAGCCGGGATTTGAACCCCCATTGAATGGCATACCAATAGGCATTCATCTCACCACTTACAGAGCTGAATGAAGTTAAACATTCAATGCCTTTTCGTCTTCAATTTTTTTAATACGGTCATTAATCTCATCTTCGCTCAAATTGTGTTCTTTCACATAAAGATTGCGAGGATGTACTCGACACTCATCAGTACAACTGCGCATAAATTTATGCTCATTTTCCTCGGAGCAAAGGAATTGCCTGTTGCACTCTGGGTTTGCACAGTTCACGTATCTTTCACAAGGCTCGCCATCAAAATAGTCCTTGCCTACAATGACATGCTCCTTGCGATTAACTGGAACAGAAATCCTTCCGTCAAATACATAGCATTGTCCATCCCAAAGCTCCCCTTGCACCTCAGGGTCTTTACCATAAGTGACGATGCCTCCGTGAAGCTGACCGACATCTTTGAAACCTTCCCTGACGAGCCAGCCTGAGAACTTCTCACAGCGGATGCCACCCGTACAATACGTAAGAACTTTCTTTCCTTCAAATTTGTCTTTATTTTCTCGGATCCAATCAGGGAGCTCCCTAAATGTCTTGATGTCAGGACGGATAGCACCCTTGAAATGCCCGAGATCAAATTCATAATCATTGCGCGCATCAAGGATGACTGTATCCTCTTCCTGCATCGCTTCAAAAAATTCCTTCGGACTCAAATAATTTCCTGTCATTTCTCGAGGGTCGATGTCATCTTCCAAACGAAGGGTGACCAATTCTTTCCGTGGACGGACGTGCATTTTTTTAAATGCATGCTCATCCGATTCGTCTATTTTAAAAACCATATCCGCAAAGCGCGGATCAGCTTTCATCATTTCAATATATTTGTCTGTCTGCTCAACAGTTCCCGAAACGGTTCCGTTAATCCCTTCATTCGCTACGAGAATTCTTCCTTTTAGTCCGGCCTCTTTGCAAAATTTCAAATGCTGCTTCGCAAACTCCTCCGGATCCTCAATCGTTACATAATGATAATACAATAACACTCTGTACTCTTTACTTGTTGTCATTTTAACTACCACCTAAGATTTTATATTTGCAAGATACAAAAGTAGGTTGCGATAAGATTATACTACCGTTTATGATGCTTGGCAAACGCGTTTTTACATTTTTTATTTCGAAAGGGCATGCTGCTAAAATGGAAATAGAGATAAATATGCTATAAACACTGACATTCCTGAGCAGCTTTATTTGAAAAGACTCTTGATGCTAATTAGTATATCCCTTCACTGAACAATTAACTTCTTCTGCGCCTCTCTTTTCAGGCGAGGATTTAACTTCATTCAGCAGAAATCTCCCACTTCTGTAAGTGGTGAGATGAATGCCTATTGGTATTCCATTCAGTGGGGGTTTAAACCCCGGCTGAATAAAGTCAAAGCCTCCGGCGGATGCCACAATTTTCAAAGGAAATTTATCGAGCGAGGCACGATAAAATCTGAAGCATCGGTGTCCTCCTTTCTCCATTGTAAACACTAAAGTTCGGTCTAGGGCAGTGCCTGATGGAGAGCCCACATAAACTCTTTAATCTAATTTTACTACCATGAAAAAAACCCCGGGATGACCGGGGCGATGTAATTGCGTGTTTACTTAGCAGATGTCAACTCGCGGACTTTTTCATCGCTTGGCAGCAGCCATGTTAGAATACCTACAAGTGGCAGTAGCCCACATAATATCATGACAAAGCGCATGCTATACATATCCGCCAATGTTCCCAATAACACGGCACCTACTGCGCCCATGCCAAAGGCAAGGCCGACAATCAGACCAGAGACCATACCCACTTTTGATGGCAACAGTTCCTGTGCATATACAACAACCACACTGAAACTGGATAAAATAATGAAACCAATAACAAAAAATATAGGGATGATCCAAGAAAGTGGAACAAAAGGCAAAATGATCGTGAGTGGAGCAGCGCCCGCCATGGATAGAAAAATCAAGTTCCTGCGACCAAAACGGTCGGCCAGCGGGCCTCCAAAAAATGTTCCTAATACTCCTGCAAACATGAAAATAAATACATATAATTGCGCGTGCTTGACAGTCAAGCCGTAATCTTCTATTAAATAAAATTGATAAAAGTTATTAATACCGGCAACATAGAATGACCTTGCGAATACAAGAAATATGAGCAGCCCCATTGCAATTTTGATTTTTTTATGAACAGGAACAACAGACTGCTGGGCCTTTGCCCTGTTTTTTTGACTGAACATCATTCCATCCTGTATCTGCCCTTTATACCATTTTGAGACATATAACAGTATAATGATTCCAGTTACTGTTACCAGCGTAAACAGGAGCGCACCCTTTTGACCTAGCGAAACAAAAATAAATGCAGTAAAAACCGGCGCAAGAGATTGCCCAAAGTTTCCGCCAACCTGGTAAATGGATTGGGCTAACCCACGCTTTGGACCTGCCGCCATATAAGCAACGCGAGAGCCTTCCGGATGAAAGACAGCCGAACCAATGCCTATAAAAAAGACAGACAGAAGGATGACATAAAAGTTGGGAGACAGGGCAAAGCCAATTAATCCAAGCATACTCATAAACATTCCGATCGGCAGCATAAACGGAGTAGGCCTTTTATCTGCAAAGTACCCGAAAACCGGTTGCATGACAGAAGCCGTCATATTCAGAACGAAAGCAATCCATCCAATTTGCGCAAACGATAGATTCAGCGTCTGTTCAAAAATCGGATTCATTGCAGGCACAACAGACTGAATGGAATCATTTAGAAGATGACTGGCACTCATTGCAAAAAGTATTCCGTAAACTGTCGGCATTTTGTCCGGCGCTGATGCGGTTTTTATTTTGGTAGTTGCACTCATTTTATCTCTCTTCTCTTCATGTCCGGCTTTTCTAGATCTTCCGGAAATTGATAGGGCTCTCCATCTGCTAAAATTAGCAGCCCATAATACAATTGAAGATCATCGTCACACTGCTCGCAGTATGAGATATCCTCCTTGTTCCAAAAAGCAGCCAAGGATGTTTTCTTTACTTTAACACATTGAAATTCCTCTTTTAAGTGCTGAAAAAGGGACACATACTGTTGGATGGCAGCCTTTGAATCTGAGTAAGTATACATTTCAATGATATCGTTTCTCCACTCTGGAAAAAACCACCACGGTTCACTTTCGCCTTTCATTAAGATCACTTCCCATTGTTGAACCATGTTTTTTCCTCCAAACTTATATAGTTACAGAAACTCTGCACCCGAATTACTTGAACATTTCAAACATGAATAATATTATACATTTCCGATCCGAGGGTTTCCAAATAAAATGCTTATATGACCGTTTAAAAAAGTTTCAAAATGGAATTATAAGTGCGTGTTCAAAAAGGAAAATGAGAAGCAGAAAGGTCGAGGCAGCTTGATTTACACAGCGGAATGTATGCTTTTTGATACATGAGGAGCAAAAAAACTAGCAACGAAGAGATTTGCCGCTTATTTTTTGATAACTTTTTGAACATCCTAAATAAGTGAAGAACAAGGAGGTGTTGTGAATGAAAATCGGTGTCGAAGAAGGTTTAACCAATGTTTCACAAGCGCTTGAGGAAAAGGGCTACCAAGTTGTTTCCCTTTCTACCTCTTCAAATTTGAACAATATAGACTGTTGTATCGTCACTGGAATGGATTCCAATTTCATGGGAATCGAAACAACAAGCACCCAAGTTCCTATAATTGAAGCACACGGTCTTTCTGCGGACGAGATTTGCCAAAAAGTAGAAGAAAAACTACACTAAAATAAATGCGACTGAAGACAGTTTTTAGTCCTCAGCCGCATTTATTTGATTCATAAACCAACTAATAAATCGATCCATCTCATCTTTTCTAAAAATGGAGGAATGCGGTGTACAGGTTAAAGGCTTATTTGAAATGACTGCAATAATATTTGTCAGCTCTTCTATAAGAAATTCATCTTGTGGATTACGCACAAGAACCACTTTTGGGTAGTTCATTCTTTTATAACCTTCAACCAAGATAATATCAACAGGGAGCTGCTCATACATCCGGATGATATCCTGCAGCTCCCAATGCTCTTTCTTGGCTTCTAAATGTAACGAACCCGCCCCTTCAACTGTCGTAACAATTGCGCCAGCTTGCTGATGTTTCTCCGAGTCTTTATTTAAAATGATACGATCAGGTGCATTGCCATGACCGTGATGCTTAATCGTCCCCACAGCTAGTTTTTTTTCTTTGCATGCAGTGATTAATCTCTCGATCAAAGTCGTTTTACCGCTGTTCTGAAATCCTACAATTTGGATAATTTTCTTTCCTGCCATGGCACTCCGCTTCCTTGTTGATCTTCAAGAAGGATTAAATCCACTTGATCTCCAGCCTGATAACCTCTTGTACCTCCCGGCAGTACAATGAGACAATCTGCCCAAGCAATTGATGTTACTACCCCTGATTTATCCAATCCCACAGGTTCAGCATATACCCTTCCATCTTTATAGCTTAGCTTGCCTCGTACAAATCTGCTAAATGGATTTGGTTTCGGAAAATCAGAGTACAGCTCACCAGTAATGAAACAAGTATATGGTCTGTTAGAATGCATCCAATAACGTAAATAAGGCTTGACAAACAATTCAAACCCAACAAAACAAGCCGATGGGTTGCCGGACAACCCAAAAAGCAAACGCCCATCTATTTCAGCACAGCTTGTCACGCTCCCCGGACGCATGGCTATTTTATTGAATAAAAGTTTTGCTCCAAGTCTATTATAGATTTCAGGCAGGTAGTCAAAATCCCCTACGGATACGCCACCGGTTGTAATGACGATATCACATTCTTCAAGAGCTGCTACCATCGCCTTGTACAGTGCTTCCAAATCATCCGCACAATTATCATATTTTTTATAGATGCCACCGGTTCGAAGGACTTGGGATTCAATCATATAGCCGTTGCTGTCTCTTATTTTCCCCGGTACAAGATCATCTTCCGGGCGAAGCAGTTCACTTCCAGTTGCGATGATTCCAACAGTTGGCTTTTGGGACACTTTCACTTTACTGTATCCAAATGTCGCGAGTAGAGCTTTGATTCCGGGGGTGACTCGCTCCCCTTTATCTATCAGCGAACTCCCTTTTTGAGCGTCCTCTCCTTGATAGGATACATTATCGCCTTCGTGAAGAGTTCTTTTTACTTCTATGTATTTTTTACCGCCTTCAGTGAGTTCTTTAACCAATTCGAGCATGATCACACAATCTGCCCCATCTGGAATTTGAGCCCCAGTCATAATGCGGACTGCTTCCAGTTGACCAACCTTCTGCAAGCTGACCTGTCCCGCTCCAATTTCATCAATAACTTCAAACAATAACGGATTCTCCCGGGATGCATTCTCCGTATCCTTCGCTCTTAAAGCAAAGCCATCATAAGGAGAGCGGTCAAACGGCGGGACGTCATGATCTGCTATCAATGGGGCATAAAGATAGCGGGCATCGCAGTCATGTATAGATACCGTTTCCCCTTCTCCTCTTTTTTTATATTCCATTACCTTTTCAACCGCTTCCTTGATCCAAATCGGCTTTCTTCTCTCCACCACTGATTCATCAGGCTCCTTCCCAATATTATCCGCCAATATAGGACATTTCTATTTTTTCTTTAGACTTAGCACTTTCCTCTGTCCGCTCATCAGAATAGCGATCCTTTCGTTGATTCCAAATGGAACTGATTTCATTGATCAAAGGCTCTTCTTCCTTACAGGCGCGAACCAATCCACGCAAATCATAGCCTTTTGAAGCAAACAAGCAAGTGTAAAATTTTCCGTCTGCGGAAATACGTGCCCTAGTACAGCTTGAACAAAACGACTCTGAAACTGAAGTAATAAAACCAACTTCTGTATCCTTATTTTTATATCGATAACGTTTAGCCACTTCTCCAAAATAATTCGGATCCATAGGTTCAAGATCAAAATGATCTGATAGCATGGCAAATATTTCCTTTTTTGTCACCACTTTACTGAAATCCCAGCCATTCGAATTGCCAACATCCATAAATTCAATATAGCGAAGAGCTACTCCCATATCTTTAAAATGACGGGCCATCGGTATGATTTCGCTTTCATTAACACCTTTTTGAACAACCATATTCACTTTCACGCCAAGGCCTGCATCCCGTGCGGCCTTGATCCCCTTCAGGACAACTTTGGAACTGACACCCCTACCGTTGATTTTCTTGAAAATGTCATCGTTTAATGCATCAAGGCTGACATTTACCCGATGAAGGCCAGCATTTACAAGATCTATCGCCAATCTCGGCAGAAGCACACCGTTGGTTGTTAGACCAATATCTTTAATGCCAGGTATCTGATGTAGCCTGCTAATTAAACTTGCGACATCCTTTCTTAACAGCGGCTCACCGCCGGTAATCCTTAATTTTGAAACCCCTAATTTGCTGAAAGCAGCAGCAAGGCGTTCTATTTCTTCAAACGATAATATGTCATTTTTAGGCAAAAATTTAAAATCGGGACCAAAAATATCAGCAGGCATGCAATATTGACAGCGAAAGTTGCACTTATCCGTTATAGAAATCCTCAAGTCTTGCAAAGGCCGGCTTAATCGATCTTTCATAATGCTCATTTCTCTCAGCTCCAATCCGTCCCTTTATGCAAGGTTTATACAGATTGTATCACTTTTCCCTTGTTCGTTCATGCTTTATGATAACAAGTAGAAGATTTTTTTATATCATTTGGGTAAATAAATGAGCGAAAGCTGAAACTTTCTTTCGGTACATTCGTTATACTATTTAAGAGGAGTGAAGAAAATGAGAAAAGGATTGGGAGCTATCATTGGGGTACTTGTTATTCTAGCCCTTGTACTAGTTCCGTTGTTAGGAAGTTACAACGGTTTTGTAAATGCTGAAGAGGATGTTGAACAAAAATATTCCCAAATTGAAAACCAACTGCAGCGAAGGGCGGATCTGATTCCGAACCTCGTTAATACCGTCAAAGGTTATGCGAAACATGAAGATAAGGTGTTGGGAGATATCGCTGATGCCCGTTCAAGGCTGATTGGCGCCAACACAGTTCAGGAGCAGGCTGACGCAGATGCCTCTCTGTCCAACGCTCTAAGTAGATTACTAGTTATTTCCGAAAATTATCCAGAATTGAAGGCAGACAAACAATTCACCCAGCTTATGGACGAACTAGCGGGAACAGAGAACCGTATTGCTGTTGCGAGGAAAGATTACAATGACCAAGTAACCATTTATAATAAAAAAGTAAGACAGTTCCCTGGCCGTATCGTTGCTTCCGTGTTTGACTTTGAGAAAAAAGAGTATTTTAAAGCTGCAGCAGGGGCAGAAGAAGCTCCAGACGTTGATTTTGAAGGGAATGGAGAGTGATGAGGCGGGCTCTGCTCTCCCTATCCATTCTCGTCTTTTTTTTCTTTTCCTTAACGGGTTTCAAAGTTGAAGCAGCCAATATCCCTGATCCAGCAGGAGATATTTATGTCCAGGACTTTGCCCATGTCCTTTCAGACAATGAGAAAAATGAGTTGATAGAGCTTGGCAGATATTTAGACGACCACACACAGGCACAAATCGCTATATTGACCGTCAATTCACTGGAAGACGAATCGGTTGAAGAATATGCCTTACAGGCATTCCGGCAATATGGACTTGGAAATGCTGAGAAGGACAATGGTGTTTTGCTTTTGTTGGCATTAAAAGAGCGCAAAATAAAGATAGAAGTCGGTTATGGTCTGGAAGGCGCTTTACCGGATGGAAAAGTGGGACGGATTCTAGACAGCTATGCTTTACCTTATTTGGAAGAAAACGAGATTAATCTTGCTATCACAAACACTTATAAACAGTTATTTAATGAAGTTTCAAAAGAATACAGCTTGGACAAACAGGCGAATGCTGAAGGTGTAGAATACAACCAAACCGAAGGTCTGTCACCATTGACCATACTTATATTCATCATGATATTTGCAGGAATCATCTTCCTGGATTTCCGCTTTCTCGGAGGAGCTTTTACCCTGACCCTTCTTAGAATGCTTGCTGCTATCTTAAACAGAGGTGGCGGTGGTGGAGGCGGCTTCGGAGGCCCGCGTTCCGGAGGTGGCGGTTCATCAGGCGGTGGTGGAGCGAGTAGGAGTTGGTGATTAGAAAAGCGAAAGCACCTGCTCATCGACGTACAGACTGGAGTGACTCCGACGAGATAAAGGAAACACGGTGAGCCATAGGCGAAGCGATGTTGACTTATCGTAGGAGGAGGCGCGAAGTCTGCTAGTCGATAGGTGCTGTAGCTGGACAGTAGAAAAGCGGTAGCGCTCGTTTAGCGACGTACAGACTGGACGTGTCCTGACGAGATAAAGGAAACACGGCGAAGCCAGAGGCGAGCCGATGTTGACTTATCATAGGAAGGATGAGGAAGTCTGCTAGTCGCTGAGCGCTGGAGCTAGACAATAGAAAAGCGAAAGCACCTGCTCATCGACGTACAGACTGGAGTGACTCCGACGAGATAAAGGAAAAAGAAAAGAAAAGCGGATAGTGCCTGCTTATCGGCGATGGCACTCGCAGCTGGACAACACGGTGAGCTGTTGAATTATTGTAGGAAGAGGCGCGAAGTCAGCCCGAAAACTAATCATAGTAAAACCCAAGAATACTGTAAAATCAATATTCTTGGGTTTTTAATTTTGTGCATCTTAATCAAATGCGCCTTGGCGTATTTGCGCCCAGAATTTATCGAGCTCCGCACGATAAATTTCCTTCGAAAATCTGTGGCATCCGCCGGAGGCTTTGGCTTTATTAAGCTGAGGATTGAACCCCCACTGAATGGAATACCAATAGGCATTCATCTCACCACTTACAGAAGTGGGAGACTTCTGCTGAATGAAGTTAAAATGTACTTTTTACACAGCCCCTACATATATATCGATTTAGTCAGGATATTTTTCAGCAAAGGGAACAGTACATCGGGCAGTTCTTCCACATAAGGAGCAATAATACTGCGATTGCCATATATATTTTCAAAAACTTTTTTCTGTTCAAATTCCAAACCGGAAGTAGAAAGGAAAATATTAAAAATTTCTATCCCTTTTTTACGGACTTCCATGACCGCTTCATGCGTATCCACTATTCCATTGTTATAATCAAATGCCGCAGGCTCCCCATCGGAAAAAATAATTAAAAATTTTTCTTTTTCCTTTCTTTCAAGAAGTCTTTCAGCAACGATTCTAATGGCATATCCATCTCGATTATCCTCCATGGCTTCCAATTCCATGATTTCCGGACCTGTTTTCTGGTGCAAGGACACGGAAAATGGAATAACCTGAAAAAAGTAATTTGGCTGTTCGTCCACGGACGATTCGTTAGCATCCTCCCAAAAACCAATGATTTCATGTGGCACACCAACAGATTTCAAAGCTTCATGAAATAAGATGATCCCACGCCTTGTCTCTTCTATTTTATCAAACATAGATGCTGAGCAATCAATGAGAAGAATAAACGAAGCATCAATTTCCTTGCCCGGTTCTGATTTTTTATAGAATAGTTTCGGATTTTCATCTGTAAAGAAAGATAAAAGATTCTTGCCAAGGCGCCCCATTTGCAAATGGCTCCGATGGTCAGTCTCTTTCTTTTCCATTATGCGCTCAATGATATTTTTTAGTTTTTTATGATAAAATTTTACTTCTTTTTCCAGCTTTCCATACTCAGCTACTGCCTCTTTATCAGGTCTTCCGGCTTTTAGAAAAACGGACCGTGCATTTTTATTGGATGTGCCATATTTAATTTTTCCATTGGGGGATTCAAGTTCATCCATACTGGTCAATTCCATCCTGCTATATTCCTTTTTATCCGTTGGCTTACTCCGCCCTTGCACAATCCCAAGCGCCTGATCCCCTTCTTCCCCCTCTCGTTCACTGCCGCCGGCAATATCTGTCTTTGTTCCCTGATCCAGATTGAATTGCATAAAGCTTTTTCCTGGACTTTCTGTCTCCCTGTGCCATGTCCCCATCTCTTCTTCATGCAGCTCTTCATCCCCGCCAGTTTTTTCCTCTACCGTATCATCATTTTGTAAAGGATCTTTTCTTAATAGATCTGTAAATGACATGTCGTCAAGCAAATTTTGCTCTTGTCCAGGTAGATGATAGTATTCATTGATCATATCTGTTTTGACAACTTGAGCAGCCCTTTCCACGATTTTGAGGCAAACATCTGCAACAGACCTGGTAGATTGTGTTTCATAGAAATTTTCAAGTTCACTGCGAATCAAGGGAATGCCTTCATCAATTTCTGGATTGAAGGAGGGGATTGCTAGAACAGGACTTCCAGAATTCAAGATTAAATAAACCAAGTTGAACAAAGCATCTATAAAAAGATTTTTTTCCAGATTGACAATCAATTGGGACTCGAAGTATTCCGTGTATATTTTGCGTCGAACATTGAATTCAAATGCCATTCCCGGCCTTTCCTTTTTACATAACTCCTCAATTCTTAAATCTTCAGCAAGGACAAAGAGATGCCCTGCAAAACGGGGAATTGGCGAAGCAGATATGATGTCTCTGAATTGATCAACATCCTGGAAATCTGTAAAATTAATGTTCCCAAGCGCCCGCAAATAAACGTCACTTTTCATTCCCGGCTTCTTTACCCAATCAGGGCGATGATTCCAAAAATGACTAACAAAGACTTTTCGCTCCCTTTTGCTTAAGTAGGAATGTGCACGAATTTCAGCTTCATATAATGAAGATTTTGTAAGGGTCTTAGCTAAATCTGTAAGCTCCAGCATCAGAAGCGTATCAGCTTTTTCGTCATTGAAAGCAATGAAACGATGCATACCTGCCACCTCTATTTAAATAGCGTTGAGGCAATATTCACCACAGCTGCCTTTTCCCGCTCTTCCTCCAATTTGTCAGAGATTCCCCTGCGAACGGCCCTGAGGGGATCCATATAAACAGCAAGATCACAAGTGTCAATCAGGGCTCTAATGGATGCTGCTTCCTCTGGAATGATTCCACTCTTTACCTGAACCAGCAGATCAGAGGATAATCGGACAAATTGTTCAATCATTTTCTCATCATGTAATTTGCTCTCTTGTTTGATGACATCCTTCAATATCTCTCCTTGCACATAGGGGATATCGATTACGATAAATCGATTTTTCAGCGCTTCATTCATTGGAACAGTCCCGACATAGCCTTCATTGATTGCCGCTATCACACCGAATGTTTCTTTTGCCTGTATCACGTCGGTTGTCAAGGGGTTCGTCAGCATTCTTCTATAGTCCAATATGCTGTTTAAAAGAGGCAATGTTTCAGGCTTTGCCATATTAATTTCATCTATATAAAGGAAGTGGCCTTTCTCCATTGCTTTGATGACAGGTCCTTGAATAAAATCAATCCTGCTCGCTCCGTCATTTTGCGTAATTGTTTTAAAGCCGAGAAGGGCTTCCATATCTGTGTCAACGGAACAATTGACACTATGCATAGGCTGACCGAAGAAACTCGACAGTGATTCCGCGAGCCTTGTTTTACCAGACCCAGTAGGACCTTTTAATAAAATATTTTTTCCGAGTGATAATGCTATGACCGCATCCTGAAAAATCGTCTGATCTTCTGAGAGAAATCTATGTTCGCCAATCAATTCCTCATGGTAATAAGAGAATGCCCGCTTTCTCTTTTCTATCATATTTTGAATATCACTGGGCAGATCTACAAGATTCAACGTGAACAATCCTTCCTTTTTAGCAATTCATTTTCTTCTTCACTATTTTAACAAATAAGCGGCAAAGAAAAAAAGCGTGCTGTTTCAGCATGCTTATGGTTCACTGCTCGTAGCTTCATTCATTTCGTCAGTACCCAGAAAGATTGTTTTCGATTCTTGCGGCTCCCGACTGTATGTATATAGGCCACGCCCTATTTTAATAATGTTCGGATCTGCCTTTGTAATCGTATTCATAAATGTTGTCATGTTGGCAATTTGAAGACCCGTCTGCTTTTCGATCGCCCTTTTTAACTCAATGCCTCGGATGGGAGCAGACTGTACTTTTAAAATTGAGACAGCTGTGTCCCGCATTTTAGTTGTTTTGCTTCTCCGGGATGGTCTGGCCCTTCTTGATGGGGAGTTTTGTTCAGTATTATCATCCGGCGCTTCCAAATAGTTTTTGACGGGCGGCAGATAATGAGTTTCCTCTTCCTTAGCGGATGTTTCCAAACCTTCCTCTCTATCAAGTTCACGCAACCGCGTAAAAATGAAAGCCCTTTCTTTTTGGAACTCCCTTAGCAATCTCTCTTCCGCATCCTGCATTTGCTCCAATCTTAGCTTTAGCGCGGCTCTTTCATCAAACATAAAATTCCCTCCTTCAATCTTTTTCTTAATATGTTCATTATAGAATGTTCAAAAGAAAATAGTAAGAAAAAAATAATAATCATTGGCAAATAATTTTGTTATTCTCGAAACTTGTCATTTTATGAAGATAAGTTTTCTATCCATTTCATTTGTAAATTCTATATATTCATAGTAGACTTATAATTGGAAGCGGTTACCTGTTTTTCCTTGGAAACTATCTTTAAGGAGGAATTCAATGAGCCAAGTAACAATGGATGTAAAAGAGAAAGTAGAAAAGTTTTTACAGGGGACAAAGAATCTTTATATTAATGGTGAGTTTGTTAAAAGTGCGGAGGGTAAAACTTTTGACACTCCGAACCCAGCGACAGGAGAAACACTCGCTACTTTATATGAAGCAGGCGCAGAAGATATAGATCGTGCGGTAAAAGCTGCACGCAAAGCATTTGATGAAGGAAAATGGTCCAAAATGAGTGCTGCGGCAAGAGGTAGACTCATATATAAGCTTGCTGACCTGTTAGAAGAGAACAAAGAGGAACTCGCACAGCTTGAGACGCTTGATAACGGAAAGCCGATCCGGGAAACACTGAATGCGGATCTTCCATTATCCATTGAACATTTGCGTTACTATGCAGGGTGGACCACAAAGATTACAGGACAAACAATTCCTGTAGCAGGGCCATTCTTTAACTACACACGTCACGAAGCTGTAGGTGTCGTTGGGCAGATCATTCCTTGGAACTTCCCTTTGTTGATGGCAATGTGGAAGCTTGGGGCAGCTCTTGCCACAGGATGCACTGTCGTATTAAAGCCTGCGGAGCAAACACCGCTTTCCGCCTTATACTTAGCTGAACTCATTGAAGAAGCTGGATTCCCGCCGGGTGTTGTTAATATTGTACCAGGCTTTGGTGAGCCTGCAGGGTCTACACTTGTAAATCATCCTGACGTGAACAAAATCGCGTTTACAGGGTCCACTGAAGTTGGAAAGAAAATCATGGAACAATGCGCCAAAACAGTTAAGCGCGTTACTTTGGAGCTTGGAGGAAAATCTCCTAATATCATCCTTCCTGACGCGGATTTGACCAAGGCGATTCCAGGTGCGCTAAACGGTGTCATGTTCAACCAAGGACAAGTATGCTCCGCTGGTTCCCGTGTATTCATTCAAAAGAAAAACTTTGACAATGTGGTTGCCGACATGGCCTCCCATGCGAAAAGCATTAAACAAGGTGCCGGTTTAAACCAGGATACCGAAATGGGACCACTCGTTTCAGCTGAGCAGCAAAACCGGGTATTGAACTATATTGAAAAAGGTCTAAGCGAAGGTGCTGAACTTCTTGCTGGCGGACAAAAGCCGCACGATCAAGGTTATTTCGTAGAGCCGACCATTTTTGCGGATGTTAATGACGAGATGACCATCGCCAAAGAAGAAATTTTTGGCCCAGTCATTTCCGCATTGCCATTCGAAGATCTCGACGAGTTGATTGAGCGTGCAAATAGAACCGACTATGGACTGGCAGCCGGGCTTTGGACAAGGGATGTAGCAAATGCTCATTACGTGGCAAGCCGTCTTCGTGCCGGAACTGTTTGGGTCAACTGCTATAACGCCTTTGACGCAGCTTCTCCGTTCGGCGGATTTAAGCAGTCAGGACTTGGCAGGGAAATGGGTTCATATGCACTGAATAACTATACTGAAGTCAAAAGCGTTTGGATTTCGATGAAATAAAACCTTATACGGGGTCCCCCTCTGGGACTCCTTTTTTTATATTAAAAAAATCTCGTAAATTGTCATATTTTGATAGATTAAATTCGATAAAACGCTTTCAAATTTACCCGAAAACAGGTACAATAAAAAATGAAAATTCAATTTCCCGAGGAGGTTTTTGCAAGCATGAAGATTATGACCAATGAACAGTTAGTTGCAGCCTACCGAGATGCGAAAAAGAATGATCATGGTGCCGATTGGATACGTTTATTGAAGATGGAAATAAAAAAACGAGGATTAAATCCGTAAGAATATAAAAGATGCGTGCCACATGGCACGCCTTTTTAGTTTATTATCTTCATGTTATTGGATTAAATTTAACTTCATTCAGTAGAAGTCTCCCACTTCTGTAAGTGGTGAGATGAATGTCTATTGGTATTCCATGCTGTGGGAGTTCAAACCTCGGCTGAATAAAGTCAAAGTCTCCGGCGGATGCCACAGATTTTCAGAGGAAATTTATCGAGCGGAGCTCGATAAAATCTGGGCGCAAATACGCCAAGGCGCATTTGATTGTCACTTTTCAATCCGCGGTTTGGCGGGATTGCAAGATGGTGTGCCTTCCTTAGTAGATTCAGCCAGTTTATATAAATAATAGCATTCTTCCCTAAACATATGATCAGCCATTAAGGCAGGAAAGGTCCCTAGTGCTTTAGCAGAAATTTCAAGCTCCAGCAATTCATTTAAAAACATTTGAAATGCTTCGATCTCCAGCTTAGTATCCTTATTCAATCTCGCCAGCGCAGGAAATTCATACATTTTTGTCCGAAGATACCCAGCTAACTCAACTGCTTTTAAATAAAAATCCTCGAAATGCTCGGTAAATAACTGACTTTGTTCTTTCAGCCTCTTTTCAACAGAATCCATATTATCGTTAATGGCCCCCGCATGACCATATGCGTCCTGTAGCCAAAGCAAATGATGATGGATCTCATGCACTACCGGCGGTGATTCCTCTTTTTTTAAAAAGCTGATAATCCTTTCATACTCCTCCAATTCATTAATCATGTGGTTAATGAATGTTGGAGACAAATGAATCTTTATCTGTTTTACAAGGCTCCTTTTCAATAAGGAAAGTTTAAAGTTTTTAAAATGAGCAACATGACCTGCCGCTTTTTCAGTCAATGTCACTAAACCTTTCAAATCATTTTGCCTTCTCGCTTCCTGGAGCAATCCATCGAATATTCTTTTAAACTCCTTTGCCTGATCAATATCTCTGCTTTCAACAAAGCTTAATGACTCCAAAATAAATCTTGAATGATCTCCAAGTACCTGCAGCCAAAACTCATGCTCAAACTTAAGTTCCTGTACTGTAACAGTCAATATTGTCACTCCTTTTTGCTTCTTCCCTATAAGACTATTCATTTTTGAGAACCGATATTTTATTATTTTTAGGGATGAAGCCAAGAATGAAATGCTTAGAAGCACTATTGAAAAGTTTGGACATGAAAACCGTATCCTCTGATGCTTGGAATTATCCTGAAATATTGCTTTATAACACAAAAACACCCCAAAAGTTAGAATTGATTAGTCTAACTTTTGGGGTGCACATCACGGAGTGGTCTTTTTGGTATGATTATCCTTCAAGAAGAAGGTCTTCAGGATTTTCAAGTAGCTTTTTAATTGTGACTAGGAATCCAACCGCTTCTTTTCCATCAATGACACGGTGGTCATATGATAGCGCTACATACATCATCGGACGATTTTCCATTCTTTCCGCATCAATAGCCACAGGTCTTGTCTGAATAGTATGCATGCCGAGTATACCCACTTGGCTTCCGTTCAAAATAGGGGTAGATAATAAAGAACCAAACACACCACCGTTTGTTATCGTAAATGTTCCACCTTGTAAATCGCTGAGTGCCAATTTATTATCACGCGCTTTTTTTGCTACTTTAAGGATATCATCCTCAATTTCAGCGAAGTTTTTGCGGTCACAGTTCCGGATAACTGGTACAACAAGACCTTCGTCAGTAGAAACAGCTACTCCGATATCATAAAACTTCTTATAAACAAGCTCGTCTTCCTGCAGCTCCGCATTGACCGCAGGATATTTTTTCAATGCTGCTACAACCGCTTTGGTGAAAAATGACATGAAGCCAAGTTTTACGTCATGCTCTTCATAGAACTTGTCCTTCTTGCGTTTACGCAATTCCATAACTGCTGTCATATCGATTTCATTGAATGTAGTCAACATTGCAGCCGTTTGCTGAACTTCAACCAGTCTCTTTGCAATTGTTTGGCGGCGGCGAGAAAGTTTTACGCGTTCAACAGGTTTCCCAGGCTCTTCCTGAACAACAGCAGCAGGCTTTGCTTGAGGAGCTGGAGCCGCAGCAGGCTGCTTAGGCTGATTTGAATAGCCTTCGACATCTTGTTTACGTACCCTCCCAAGCGGATCGACAGTTGGGACCTCTGTTAAATCGATGCCTTTTTCTCGAGCTAATTTGCGAGCTGCCGGAGAAGCAATTGGGCGATCTTTTGATTCTGTCTCCTGCTTTTCCTCTTGCTGTGCAGCTGCAGGCTGAGCAGGTTCAACATTTTCAGCTTTTGGCACCTCAGGTGCAGCTTCCGAAGCAGTAACACCCGCTGAGGCACTTCCATCGACAATTGCGATTACATCTCCGACGTTAACTGTTTCGCCTTCCTCCGCTTTTAGCTCTTTAAGAACTCCAGCTTCTTCAGAAATGATCTCAACATTTACCTTATCAGTTTCAAGCTCTACAATATATTCTCCTTTTTCAACATAATCGCCTGGCTTTTTCAACCATTGGGCGATTGTCCCTTCCATAATAGATTCTGCAAGTTCAGGTACTTTGATTTCGGCCACTTTATTTCCTCCTCTAATGTTTGCGGATGATATAAGAAAAGCGAAAGGCGCGCAGCCTTAGGCGACAAGCACAAGGCGAATTGCGAGGAGGCAGTTCCTTAGCCACCACAGCAATTTGACTTGTGACCTCGAGCCGATGGCGCCTGCAGCTAGACATACCATCTATTTCATTAATTAATCCAGTTTCCTAATGTTTTTCTATCTTCAAAGAATCACTCTGATTTTGTAAACACGGACTGCACAATACGGCTCTGGGCTTTTCTATGAGCAGTTGGATCACCCTCTGCTGGGCTTGACCGTCTCCGGCGTCCTTCGTATTTTATATCAACACCTTCAGGCCTGATTTCTCTTATATAAGAAATAACGTGAAGCCAGCCGCCCATATTTTTCGGCTCCTCCTGCACCCAAACAATTTCCTTCAGATTCGGGTATCTTGATATAATATCTGCAATTTCTTTTTTCGGGAACGGATAGAGCTCCTCGACCCTTAAAATATGAAGCCAATCCACATCTTTTTCATCTTTCAACTGCTCTTCCAAATCAATCGCTATTTTACCACTGCAAAGCGCAATCCTCTCAACCGCATCATAGCTTTCTCCCAAGCCAGGCTGTTCTATGACGGACTTGAACGATCCTTCCGTTAATTCCTTAACTTCCACAGAAGCCAGCGGATGACGGAGTAAGCTCTTCGGCGTCATGATGACAAGCGGCTTAACTTCTTCTTTGTTCAAGATCGCTGCTTGTCTTCTTAAGATATGGAAGTATTGAGCAGCATTAGATAAGTTGGCAACAATCCAGTTGTTTTCTGCAGCACTCTGCAGGAATCTCTCCACTCGACCGCTTGAGTGTTCCGGTCCCTGGCCTTCATAACCGTGCGGCAAGAGCATGATTAACCCTGATTTCTGTCCCCACTTAGCCCTGCCGGAAGCGATGAATTGGTCAAAATATACTTGTGCCATATTGGCGAAGTCACCGAACTGAGCTTCCCAAATAACCAGGGTTTCTGGAGCAAAGACATTATAGCCGTATTCAAATCCAACTACCCCGCCTTCGGTCAATGAACTATTATATAAGGCAAATGATGAATTCGCACCGGATAAGTGATGCATTGGAATATATTCTTCGCCGGTTTTTATATCATGTAACACAAGATTCCTTTGTGCGAAGGTACCCCGCTGTGAATCTTGCCCTGTCATTCTTAATGGGGTACCATCCTTCAGGATGGATCCGAAAGCAAGAGCCTCAGCATGCGCCCAATCTATTCTTCCTTTTTCAGTAATTACATCCGATCTTCTCTTCAATATCCGCTCAAGCCTAGGAAAAACATTGAAATCTTCCGGCCATGTAATCAGTTCCCTGTTGATCGTTTCCAAATCATCAATATTAACTGAAGTATTGATTTTTGGAAGCTTTTTCACAACATTTTTTGGAGGGTTCATGACTATATCCGGATTGCCATTCACTTTAGGAAGATTATCATATGCCTTTTGCAGGTTTGATTGTACTTCCTTATCAACCTTGTCAATTTCTTCTTTTGTCAGAAGTCCCTCTTGGACCAATTTTTCCGCATAGACTTCTTTAGAGGTAGGATGGTTCTTAATGATATTGTACATAAGCGGATTGGTAACCATCGGCTCATCCATTTCATTATGACCAAAGCGACGGTAGCCGACCAAATCGATAATAAAGTCCTTGTGGAAAGCCTGGCGGTATTCATGTGCTAAGACGGATGCAGCCAGTACTGCCTCTGGATCGTCCGCATTTACGTGAACAATCGGGATTTCAAAACCTTTTGCGACGTCTGATGCATACAAAGTCGAGCGCGAGTCGCTGCTTTCGGTTGTAAATCCAATCATGTTATTAGCAATAATATGTATGGAGCCGCCTGTATTGTAGCCCTTCAAGCGCCCCATATTCAGAGTCTCCTGAACGATTCCCTCACCGGGGAAAGCTGCATCACCGTGAACAACGATCGCAAGACAGTTGTCCAAGTCTTGTTTTGGATAGCCCTGTACATTGCGGTCTTCCTGAGCCGCACGTGTAAACCCGTCCACGATAGGGTTGATAACTTCTAGATGACTTGGGTTATTGGCAAGCGTGATTCTGGTCGTTGCAGTCGTACCGCGCTTCAACTTTCTGTCAGCACCAAGGTGGTATTTCACGTCTCCAGTCCATCCATATGTGATGCCAATTGAACCTTCAGAAGGAATGAGTTCTTTATTGGGTGCTTGTTGAAATTCAGAGAAAATCAATTTATATGGTTTTTGAAGTACATGGGCCAAAACATTTAGACGGCCTCTGTGCGCCATTCCGATATTTACAGTCCTGGTACCGGTTTCCACAGCTAGACTGATGACTTCATCCATTAAAGGAATCAGCGTCTCCAATCCTTCCACAGAAAATCGTTTTTGACCTACAAATGTACGATGAATGAATTTTTCAAAACCCTCTACTTCAGCAAGGCGCGTAAATAAATTGATTTTTCTTTCTTTACTTAGCCCTGCATAATAACCGCTTTCTTCGATTTTTTGCTGCAGCCAGTTCCTTTCGTCCAATTCATGGACATGATTATATTCAAACGCAAGTTTTTTTGTATATACTTCTTTTAAATGATTGATTGCATCAAGCCCGTCTTTTAAATTAGATGGAGCATTAGGAGAAATAAATGATGCCGGAATTTGTTTTAAATCTTGTTCGGTCAAATTATATTCAGAAAGTTCAAGCCTTCTCGTATTCTTTTCCTTTCGGCGGATCGGATTGATGTCCGCTATCAGGTGGCCATAGGTACGAATATTATCCGCAAATTTGACCGCGGCAACAAGTTTGCTCAATCGGTTGTGTGTCGCAGGCATTTGGAATGAGACATCAGCCTGCCCTTCAGTTGTTTCAACCTGCTTCGCTGTAGCCGGCGCCCCCCATTGATCAAAAGCCGCCCTCATTTCAGGATCGACATTGTCAGGATCTTTGAGGTATTGTTCATACAACTCCATTACATAACCAAGATTCGGTCCTGAAAACTGTGCCCAAGGCGAATCTTGATAAGACGCTTGTCTGCTCATTTGTTAAAAACCTCCATCATGAAGCTCTTAATTTATTTTTAAACCGGTTATTTTTTTAATTCCGGTCAAAAAAACGTAGGTCAATCTAATCAAATCTCAAGTGCAATTCCATTTTATCACTGCAAACAATTTAGTAAAAGATAAATGTCATCTTTTAGACAAATTCGGTCATATTCTGCATGTAGCCTGGTCTATGCTCACCTTTTAACAAAGTTTCATCATGAACCTGTTACATTTTTGTGTCAATTTTTCCATATACAATCTTACTACTCTTCGAGAAAAATTCAAATATAATGGCTCTAATTTTTTACCTTTAGTCTCGATTGTTACACGCATCCGCGTTACGCATATACTATTATGATTTATTCAGGGGGGTGGTTGAGTGTTTCCGTGGGGAAAATTTCCATTTAATGAGGATTTAAAAAAGATGACTGAGCAAATGAAGCCAAACGATATCCAGTCGTATGTCAATGAAATGATCAAAAAGTATATCCCCTCCCAGTGGGAAAACTCAGCTGAAACAGAAACAGCAAACCCCTTTAATGCCTCAACCACTAATCAGGGCCAACAAGCCAAGCCAGATGTGGATGTTTTTGAAACATTTGATTATGTGTTCATACGAATAAAGTTACAAAGCGAAGAACAGCAAAAACAACTGAAATTTTTCCATACATCCAATCAAGCCATCATTGAAAATTTTCATGAAATGGGAGATCGACATACGATCACTCTGCCATGCCTCGTCAAAAGGAAAGGTGCCACAGCATTGGTGAAAGACCTTATTCTTGAAGTGCAAATCCCCAAAAACGTCGACATGCAATATACTGAGGTGGATATCTCTGAAAAATTATAGAGCCGTTTTCCTGAAAAATGTTGTGATAAAAAGTAAAAGTCAAGCCATATTAATACTGATACCATACTCTGAAAGGAAAAAGCATGACAACATTTGACAAGTTGGAATTTGGCCGTTCAGATAGTGAGCTGGCAGAAAAAAAGTGGGCCATTGTATCCATCGCATCTATTCCTCTTATTATGACATTGGGCAACTCCATGCTTATTCCGGTATTGCCCTTAATGGAAAAAAAGCTTGATATCACAAAGCTGCAATCTAGTCTTATCATCACTGTCTATTCAATAGTGGCTATCTTTTTAATTCCTATAGCTGGATTTTTATCAGATAAATTTGGCAGAAAAGTCATCATCATCCCGTCCTTGATCATTACAGGAATCGGGGGACTTATTTCAGGATGGGCAGCATGGAAAATGGATTCACCTTATTTCATGATTCTGTCCGGAAGAATTTTACAGGGGGTGGGAGCAGCAGGAGCCTTCCCTATCGTACTTCCTCTCATAGGTGATATGTTCAAAAGGGATAAGGACGTAAGTGCTACCCTAGGCGTAGTGGAAACATCCAACACCTTTGGAAAAGTAATGAGTCCCATTCTAGGCTCTTTCCTTGCCGGAATCTTTTGGTTCCTTCCATTTTTGTCCATACCTGTGTTTTCGCTTATTTCCGTTTTATTAATCATGATCTTGGTAAAGAAGCCAAAAGGAGATCAGCATAAACTCTCATTTGGAAGATTCCTTAAGAATATAAAAATTATTTTTAAGGAACACTGGCGTTGGCTTACTGCCGTGTTCATCATTGGGGCCATTCTTATGTTCGTGCTTTTTGGCATGCTTTTTTACTTATCTTCCATTTTGGAAGATGACTATGGATTTGATGGCATCAAAAAGGGACTTTTGCTTGCAATTCCTCTTGCCTCACTTTGTATTGCCTCTTTTACTGCCGGCAAATGGATTAAAGACAGTCTGTCACGAATGAAATGGACTTCTTTTTTCGGAATGGTTTTAATGGGAGGTATGATTATCGCTGTGTTGTTGTCGAAAAAATTCATTTTTTTAATTACTATTTTTTCGCTGTGTGGAATTGGAATCGGAGCTGCTCTTCCCTGCCTTGACGCTATTTTGACCCAAAGTATTGAAAAAGAAATGCGCGGAACAATCACTTCAATATTTAGTTCCATGAGATTTGCGGGAGTTGCAGCAGGACCTCCTGTCATTGCGATCATGATGGTTCAAGGAAGTAAAAGTATGATCCTCCTATTGGCTGGATTAAGTGCTGTTTCGGCAATTCTAGCGTTTATGGCCATCAAGCCAGAAAAAGAAAAAAAAGCACCGAGAACAAATCCGGCGCTTGAATAAAACGCTGCTGCGGCAGCGTTTCTTACTTATTAGGTGGCATCTTCCTTGGATTCAGGATCAGGCATGAATTCCGGGATGACTTTCTGGAATATTGCTTTTATTTTTTCACGTTTTTTCTTCGCAACATGAATATACAATATGTCGTTCCCTTGCAGCGTTGTATCCCCTCTTGGAGTAACGAGCTTGTCTCCTCTGATGATGACGGAAATAAGCGATTCCTCCGGAAGCTCTATTTCTTTTATTTTTTTCCTGCCAATAAAGCATGATCTTCAAGAATAATTTCCATCATTTCATTTTTGGCTTTACCGATTGAAACCAATTCAATACTGTGTGGTATCGACACTTTGTTCCCCTCCGATAAACCCAATGCTCTTGCAAGTGGCGTGATTGTTGCTCCCTGTAAAAGACGTCAAAACGACAAAGAATACAACGTTAAACATCAGCATACTGTTTTCAATGCCGGCGACTAATGATAGGTAGCCAAAACAACAGGAACAGCACCACGAAACCCTGCCCATGAAATAAGCAGCTTTTCTCCAAACGTGTATTTCATAAACAACATCGTAATAAAAACACTACGGCCTTGCCACAAGCATAAAAAGGAACGAAAGCAGCAGCCCCTGCCATGTAACTTTTAAAAGCACTGACGGGAAAACAAAAAGGCCAAGCAATATGAACATGGTAATTTGCATCATCCATGCAGATCCTTCATGAAAACGGACAATAGAATGACGATAGGTCAAGTCAGAATTTCCAACGATGATTGCCATCACATATCCAGCCAATAAACCGCTGGCATGAAGTAAACTTGTTACGTCGTATGCCAACGCTGCAAATGACAATGCAAGTACAGGATAGAGTCCTGAAGAATCAAGGTTGATCTGATTAATGACCCAAACCGAAGCCTTGCCAAAGAGCAAGCCCAAAACGAGTCCTAATCCCATTTGCCAGAAGAAGTTTGGCAAAAGTTGAAAATAGGAAGATCCTGGTGTTTGAATCAATTCAATCAAAGAAACGGTCAAAAAGATTGCCATCGGGTCATTGGAGGCAGACTCCGCTTCCGATGTAGTCTTCAACTTAAATCGAATGTTCCTTTCACCCAAAGCGCAAAAGGCAGCAGCGGTATCAGTTGAACCTACAATGGCTCCTACCAGAAGGCCTTCGAGCCAACTAAAGCCTAAAATGTATTTTGCAAAAGTCCCCATAATAACGGTAGTAAGAACCAACACCAAGAGTCACAAGCGAACCCGCTGGAACGATAACCCTCTTCATGTCTTTCCATTTCGTATTGATCCCGCCATCAAATAAAATAAGGACCAATGCAATCGTTCCTACCAAAATGGTCAATTCGACGTTGTCAAAATAAAAGAAACGATTCAATCCCATTCCTATTAGAATAAATCAGACCAGCGACGGTACTCCAAGACGTGAGGAAAACTTGCTGTCAACATGCCAACTATCAGCAAAATTGATAATATAAAAACAATTTGTTCTACGGTAAAATCCAAGGCCATTCCCCCATCCATTCCACTATTTATGATTAGCACATCAGCCAGATACTAAAAAAATAAGGAATAATTTCTTCAGCTTCCAAGACATGAAATTGACAATGAAGTCCATTATTCAGAGTCACTTTTGTTGATGAGAAAACAAACCTGCAGGAAATTGCTTTATCCGGAGCGTTTTTAGGATTATCAGCGCCTCAGTCATCCGTCATTCTTGGGAATGATAGAAGCCGCTTTCCAATAGATTTTTTCGAAAAGAGGCCCTCACGGAGCAGATAATGTAGAGGTAATTATAGATATTATCAAATTCGCCTTGGCGTATTTGCGCCCAGATTTTATCGAGCTTCGCTCGATAAAATCTGTGGCATCCGTCGGAGGCTTTGACTTTATTCAGCCGGGGTTTGAACCCCCACTGAATGGAATACCAATAGGCATTCATCTCACCACTTACAGAAGTGGGAGACTTCTGCTGAATGAAGTTAAATGTTAACATAATTATATAGAACTTTTGATCCATCAACGAATAAAAATTTGCCGCCCGACCGGACGGCAATTCATTATTCCTCTTCCAATTGCGATATTTCAGCATAAGACCTTTCTTCAAATTTGTTCGGTCCCCGCAAATGGACAGTTGCTGTTTTGCCATCTTCATTAATATGATCAATCCACACAGAGACACCATTATATTTCACATCAATATCCGCTGATGAAGATAAAATTTGCTTAACCCGATTTAAGTCCACTTTTAATCACTTCCTGACATTTTTCTTTTATCATGTAACAGGTAGCGAAAATTATTCCTTATGGAAAGAGTAGTTCTTTGGAAATCAACTGATAAGATTTAATTCTGTCATCAATGGAGAAGGGATTCGTATTGATCATGACTTCTCCCGCCTTGTATTTCTCCCGTTACTCAAGTATTTTTTCCCTAACTTCTTTTGGATTTCCAATGATCATTCTTTTTTCCATCTTTGCAACTAACTCTTTTTCTTGTATTGATAATGGATCCTCTGCTGCTTCTTTAATAGAAGGGATGCCATTCTTTCCTTCACCCTTTTCTTTTTGGATCCCCCAAATGATCGAGCTGCGTGCGATATTGCGAGATTGCTCCGTTGTTTCTGCACAAAATATAGAAACAGTTATGATTACTTCCGGACCGATTCCCATTTTGCCCGGCATGAACCTCCCACCATTTAAAGCACCCATTTTTGAAGTGGAGGTTTCCTAACCAATCGACAAAAAGCTTCCAACAAGACAGGCGGGTGACACCCATCTTTTGCGGTAAGCCGCAGGAATTCATTTTGCCAACGACATTAGGCAACAGCCTATCCTTAGATAAACTGGGTCGGAACTGACCTTCTACTACTTCCTGACCTTAGGCAATCCGTAGATACGTTGTATGGTTTAGGAGAAAATCAAGTTCCCTGATTTCCCCGTAAACGTTTTTGCGAAGAAATTCGATACCCCGTGAATATCACGGTGATTGGTATAACCGCAAGTACAACTTTTCTTCGCACAACAAGGACATGGTTGTGTCGTATTGCTTTCCCTTTTGGCAATTCTTTCACCCAAATATTCAGAGGTTTTTGCCTTCTCCCTTCAAAAATGCCCATGGATAACTCGATTTTTCCGTTCTCAAATACTTTGAAGCCGTTGTTCGCCCACTTTGTATTGAAGTACGTTTTCTTTTTATACTGGTATTTTGTTTTATGGCCCGCTTTTTTTGCTTTTAGTGCCGCATCCCGTGCGAACAAATACTTATGACAAACCGCCTGCACGGATTGAGAATGAATAGGGAAGATTCCTTTTGACCTTTTTTGCAACTCGCTTTTTGTTATCCATTTTCCTGTTTTCAAATGGGTTTCTTTGGCAAGGGCGAGACAGAAGTTCCACACTTCGCCTGATACGCGGTTGCACTCGAACAGTCGGTCAATGGTTTCCTTGCTTGCGCGAAACAGAGTTTTCATNGTTCTTTGGCAAGGGAGAGACAGAAGTTCCACACTTCGCCTGATACGCGGTTGCACTCGAACAGTCGGTCAATGGTTTCCTTGCTTGCACGAAACAGAGTTTTCATGCAACGGAGCATTTCGTTTCCTCCACTCGTGAATAATGAGGATACATATGTCTCATTATAACACAAAAAAGGAACAAATGTTCCTAAGAAATTCCAACAAAGGCAAGCATTCATCCCCCACCTACGCTTTGCGTTGAGGAAGGGGACTTCTGCCCTAAGTTGTTAAAATACAGTTTGAGCCAGACGCTACCTGATCCAAAATTTAAGAATATATTCTGAGCTGGGCAGGAATTAATCCGAGGTTGTAAAATGCAGTCTGAGATGCCAAAACAAAAAAACGGTTATGATTTTTATCTTAGGACTGCCTTTTTGTACGTTGAACTGATTATGATTACCAAGAAAATAACCTCTCAACATTGCCGAATACCTTGTTAGCTGCACTTTCAAATACTTTAAAAGCCGCTGCATCCATTGCAACGGCTTTCTCCATTAGTAAGCTTGTTCTACACTTTTAACCATTTCTTTCATGGATTTCAGTCCTCCACCGGAAAGATACCAGTAGTCTGCATCCAAGTAAATGATTTTTCCATCCTTATATGCGGTTGTCTTTTTCACTAAATCATTTTCGATCGTTTTTTTGGCAGGCTCAGCGTTTTCTTCTATTGCTGCATTCCGGTCAATGACGAAAAGGATGTCCGGATTTTTTTCTAAAATATACTCAAACGAAATACCTTGACCATGTGTGGAAACTTCAATA
The DNA here is from genome assembly GCF_003605405.2 of Siminovitchia terrae. GTDB lineage: Bacteria > Bacillota > Bacilli > Bacillales > Bacillaceae_C > Siminovitchia > Siminovitchia terrae. The sequence continues at coordinate 32,509 of NZ_QYTW02000026.1, forward strand.
TTCTCATCAGCTTGTTTAAAACCAACAACATCGTGAATCAAGCCAAATCTTGACTTCGATCCATAAGCACTCACTTTACCCTCATTTGCCAAAACAATTAAGGCTTTTTTATCAAGTGATTCCGTTTTTTCTTTTACAGTAGAAATCTGTTTGTTAATATCTTCGAGCTCGGATTTGACTTGGTCTTCTTTACCAAAAATTTCTCCGATGGTGTTCATATTACCCTCAAAGGATTCCATGTATTTGGCGTAATCGACTCCCAAATATACTGTAGGTGCAATTTCGGCAAATTGATCATATAACTCTGCCTGGCGGCCAGATATAAAGATGACGTCCGGATTTAGTTCATGAACAGCTTCAAAATCAGGTTCCTTCAAGCTTCCTACATTTGTATATTCTTTTCCTGCATATTTTTCAAGATAAGAAGGTATAGCAGTTTGCGGCACACCTGTCACTTCAACCCCTAATTCATCCAAGGTGTCAAGTACACCGAAATCAAATACAACGACATTTTTGGGGTTTTCCTTAATATTTGCCTCGCCATATTCATGTTTAATCGTAATTTCTTCCGCTTGTTCTTTCGCACCACTTGAGTCTTTTTCGCCGGATTTGCTTTCTTCTTTTGTTCCGCATGCTGTAAAAACAACAGCCGCTATTAAAAGCATGAAAAATAATGTCCACTTTTTCACTTTACAAGAAACTCCTTCGTCTACGAATTAAAATACACACATATCCTGCAATTGTTTAAGTCTTTAATTGGAATATCCATATCGTATATTTCTTTTAGTGCTTCGGACTGAATAATCTCTTCAGTCGGACCGTCTTTTACCACTTTACCGTTTTTCATCGCTACGATCCTATCGGAATAAACAGAGGCAAAGTTGATATCATGCAGGACAATCACAACCGTTTTACCCAGCTCGTCTACAAGCCTCCGTAAAATTTTCATAATTTGAACTGAATGTTTCATGTCCAAGTTGTTAAGTGGCTCATCCAGCAGGATGTAATCTGTATCCTGAGCGATAACCATTGCAATGAAAGCTCTCTGACGCTGGCCTCCTGACAATTCATCCAGATAGGAATCTTGGATATCCATTAATTCCATATATTCAAGAGCCTGATCCACCATAAGTTGATCATCTTTTGTCAACCGGCCTTTTGAATACGGGTATCTCCCGAATGACACAAGCTCCCTAATTGTCAGTTTGACATTCACAAAGTTTGATTGTTTTAAAATGGAAACCCTTTTGGATAGATCATTGGATTTCATTTTACTCATATTAGTCTGATCAAGCAGAACATCGCCTGTATCTGCATCCAGCAGTCTGCTGACCATTGATAAGAGGGTTGATTTCCCTGCACCATTTGGACCTATAAAAGACGTAATCTGACCACTGTGAATTTTAACCGATACATCTTCGACCACTTTATTTTTGCCGTAAAATTTGGACAATCCTAAGACTTCAATCATGATGATCGACTCTCCTTAAGCAATAGGTAAAGAAAATAAACGCCACCAACGAAATTAATAATAACACTTAACGTTGTAGAAAAAGTGAACACCCGTTCCACAGCCCACTGTCCTCCAACGAGGGCGATAACACTCAAAAGGATGGCTCCGCTTATTAAAATGCGGTGCTTGTACGTGTGGAAAAACTGGTAAGCCAGATTGGCGACGATTAGTCCGAAAAAAGTGATCGGGCCGACGAGCGCCGTTGAAACTGAAATCAGAATGGCAGTCAGTATAAGCATCTGCCTAGCTGTTTTATCATAGGAAATCCCCAGATTTATAGCAGTGTCACGGCCAAGTGACATTACATCCAGGCTGCTGACGGATCGCCATCCGACCGCAAAAACACCCACGATGAACAGAAGCGACAGCCATACAAGATCGCTGTTTACATTGTTAAAGCTTGCAAACATACGGTCTTGGACAATTAAAAATTCATTTGGATCGATCAATACTTGCAAAAAGGTACTGATGCTTTGAAAAAATGTACCAACGATAATTCCTATTAAAAGAAGGAAATAGATCGACTGCTGCCCTTTTTTAAATAAAAACCGATAAAGTAGTAGCGCAAAGATAATCATCGCCGCTACTGATAACAGAAAGTTCACCTGTTTATTCACAACTGTTATATGTTCAGAGCCTAAAAAGAAAATGAAAAATGTTTGAATGAGCAAATATAGAGAATCCAAACCCATTATACTTGGAGTCAATATACGATTATGTGTAATTGTTTGAAAAATAACCGTTGCATATGCAATAGCTGCACCTGTTATTACCATCGCAAGCACTTTAATTACCCGCCGAGGTAATGCATAATCAAAGCTTCCATTCAAATCATGAAACAAATAGAGCAGGCAAAGACCCAAGGCGACAAGGAAGAGTATGCCCATCTTTACTGAATTACGCATAGGCCTTCCTCCTAAACAGCAAATATAAGAAAATGGCGCTGCCGATAATTCCCACCATTAAACTAATCGATATCTCGTAAGGATAAATGAGGACACGCCCCAATATGTCACATATGAGCAGGAATATGGAGCCAAGCAAAGCCGTATGCGGTAAAGTTTTTTGAAGATGGTCGCCTTTAAAAATCGATACGATATTCGGAATGATCAAGCCAAGAAATGGAATCATACCCACTGTTAAAACAACTGTCGCTGTAATTAAGGCAACTAAGATTAATCCGATATTAACAATGCGTTTATAGGATAATCCAAGGTTTTTTGCAAAATCTTCTCCCATGCCCGCAACAGTAAACCGGTTGGCATAGAGGTATGCGAGTAAAAGGACGGGGATACTTACATACAATAGCTCGTATCGTCCTTTCATAATCATGGAGAAGTCCCCCTGCAACCAGGCAGACATATTTTGTATTACGTTTGCTCGGTATGCAAAAAACGTCGTAACCGATGAAAGTATATTCCCAAACATAAGACCGACCAGTGGAATAAAGATCGCATCCTTAAATTTGATACGGTCAAGAATCTGCATGAACAAAAGCGATCCTGCAAGCGCAAAGACAAAGGATACGGCCATTTTCTCCAGCATCGTCGCATTGGCAAACAACAGCATCGAAACAAGAATTCCCAACCTCGTGGCATCCAGCGTACCTGCTGTGGTCGGCGAAACAAATTTATTGCGGCTCAACTGCTGCATGATAAGACCAGCAATGCTCATACCTGCACCTGCCAATATAATTGCCAACAGTCTTGGCAGGCGGCTGATTAGAAATACCTGCGTTTCCTCCGATTGAAGATCCAACAGATCAAAAGGCGTGATATCGCTGACCCCTATAAATAAAGATAGAATGCATAAAACCAATAATATTGGTATCAAAACTTTTAATTTCACGGATCACCCACCAAACATCTTCTATGTATTTAAGCGGCGAATGATAATCATTATCACTATTGCTTAAGTTAATTATAGCACCTGTTTTAAAAGAGTCAATCAAATAGTTGAGAGTTATAGAAAAGAACAAGGCTCGCAATGCTAGGCGACAAGTCCAAAACAAATTTTGATGTGGAAGCTGTCAGCCCCCAAGGTGACTTTAATCATATCATGTAGTGTACCTCTTTGTATGCTTCAGGTGTTCTGTGACGAGTGAAGCATTATACTAGTTGTGCCGCAAAGGCACTTCAGCTTGATGCTTCCGCGCGCTTGATCCGTTCGATGACGTCCTGTGTGTCAGAAGGGACACGACGGTTTCCAATTGCTTTACTTTTATTAGTACTTCCCTTTACATTTGAGTTGCCTTATTTTTAACAAATGACCAGCATTGAACTTCATGAGGGGTACTTAAACGATGGAGGGAATTTTCGAAAAATTCACAAGGAACTGCATCTGAAAGTCGAGCCATTTCTGGTGGGAATTTTCAAGAGATAATACTCGGCATCGCTAAAAAAGGGCGAAGCTTTACAGAGCTGTCGTCCTTCTTCTATGGGCCAATCCTGTATTTATGGCTGCAATCGGTCTGTGTTATCACAGCTCTCGATATGATCAGCTTGGGGGGATACAGCAAGACCACTCACCTTCTTCAGGGATCGAATATATGCATCGTGCTGTCGTCCCCAGCCGCACATTGCGTCTAACACCGAAACGATGCTTTGACCATGATCGGACAGCCGATACTCAACCCGCGGAGGAACCTCAGGATAAAGGATGCGGTCAATCAACCTAGCTTCTTCCAGTTCCCGAAGCTGCTTGGCCAAGGTGCCCCGGGATACATCCGGAATCAGGCGCATGAGCTCTCCGAAACGCTGGGTACCGTCGATCAACAAAATGAACAAAATAAGCGTTTTCCATTTACCACCGATTATCTCTAGGGTCGTGAGTACCCCTTGAAGACGCGGCTCCTTCAAATCTCTGATCATGTTGTCACCTCGCTATTATCATACCCTGCCAAGATTATTTTGCCAAGAATCGTGGTGGCAAAGCCCCCTCAGCAAACAAAGGTACGAATTTTCGTACTTGGTCCGATTAAAGTGACGTCTTGGCAGCGGCTTTTTTTGGGCCAATAATAGTAGAATAGCGAAGGAAATGATCTATTCGCAGAAAGGTGGTAAATGAAAATATGTCTATATATTCTCTGGAAAATCAGCGCGTCGTCATCGTCGGTGGCAGTTCGGGCATTGGTCTGGCAACGGCCCGGCAGGCCGTTGAGTTAGGGGCTTCGGTTGTTCTGGCTGGACGTTCACTGGAAAAGTTGGAACATGCAAAGCGGGAAATCGGACCGGCCCATGCCGATATCTTTCCACTAAATAACCGAGATGAAGAGCAACTGCAAGATTTTTTTGAACAGGTCGGAAGCTTTGAGCATTTGTTCACACCGGGCGCTTCGTATGTCAGAGGACCGATCACATCCAGCGCTGAAGTGGCGCATAGCTGTTTTGACGCCAAATTCTGGCCGCAGTATAACTCCGTGAAATATGCAGCGCCGTTTATCAAACCGACCGGTTCTATCGTTTTAATGTCAGGAGCGTTTGGCCAGCGGCCTCCGGCGGACGGTGCCTCCTATGCTGCATGCAACGGAGCAATCGAGAGTCTCGGCAAAGCACTGGCAGTTGAGCTTGCCCCAGTTCGGGTTAATGTGATTTCTCCAGGAACGATTCGGACGTCGTTTAACTGGGAAGGAGCCGAGCAGGAAGTGCGGGAGCAGTCCTACGAGGAATATGCTCGAGTCAATCTGACCGGCAGAGTCGGTACAGCCGATGAGGCGGCCCATACCGTCATCTATTTGATGACAAACACGTATACGACGGGCAGCACATTGTTTCCCGATGGGGGCTATATTTTACGATGAAAATAGGTTTTCATTAGAAGAGCTTTCCTTTTAACCAATAAAACGCAAAGCGTTAGTTATTTCGGTTCTGACGTTTTATTTTTTGGTGTAACAACCTTTGATCCGAAGGACTTTCAGAGCAGCCCTAGTCTCCTGAACAATTGAAAGCGTTCGAAACACTATTTACCGTCACTTTCAACAAAAGCCAAATATGGAGCTACTCAATCATAACTCATAGCACAAAATAGAGACAGTAGGCTGCTCCTAAATTCATCTCCCACTTTTACTCGTGCTTTTGCACCTTCACGTTTAGAAGTTGGAGACTTCTTTCAGAAGGAAGTTAAATTTTCATTTAATAACCGAAACCGAAAAGCATTCATGGCTGTTTCACCTAAATGATCTAGCAAGTTATAATTGGCATACGCACCAACAATGGCCCCAAAACCTGGTATTAGTTGGAACATTTTCACTAAATCAATATAGTCCCTATATTCTTGTTGAAATTCGCGCCAATCCATATCAGCTAGCTGGTCCTTTTCCTCTTCCCAATTTGCTATAATATTGAACGTTTTCTTACGGGTATCATCACTGGAAAAAGCAAGCAGGAATACATGAAGAATAAACAGTCTCTCAGAGTAATCATTTGTGTCAAATCCATAAATAGCTGCCGCCTCAAATAGAAATTTCATTTCAATGGATAGGAGTAATGGGAAATCCGCTAATCCAAGCAATATTCCGCCCGCTCCAGTCCCCGCACCTTCGATGACCGCGGTTTTCCGATAACCATCCAGCTTTCTTTTAACAAGTTCGTCCCGTTCAAATAACCTCATGTCTGATGCCTGATTTTTTTTAGTAAGAAAGTCAGAACCGACAAGCGTTGCTTTCACCATGTTTTTTATACTTTCTGTCATGATCTTATGGAACTTTTCCGGGATGAACTCATTTACCTTCGTTTGCGCCTTTTTAGAAATCCTGTTCATAAGGCTTGAACGTTTGTTTATTTTTCTCCTCCATTTTTGAATTTCTTCCATTACAATTTTCTCATATTCGGTCATATCTGACTCATCCTCATTTATGATTTATCATGTATACGAATAGCCCCCTAAATAGTTTCAATCATTCACTCTCAAGTTGAAAAAAGTCTGGGGCAAAAACCCTATAAAAATAATAATCCGCATGAAATCAAATGTATTAACCTTGATTTCATGCGGTTTTATTTTCACGATTTGTATTAATATCAATTAGTATTTGTCCAAGCTCAACACCTTATTTTAAAAGTCTCAAGCTATTTAAAATAACAAGAATTGTACTTCCTTCATGTCCAATCACCCCTAGAGGCAAATCAATAACTTGGGAGAAGTTTGATAAAATCAGCAAAGCAATGATACTTATTGAAAAGAAAATGTTTTGCTTGATGATTCTATTCATTCTTCTCGATAAACGTATCGCTTCCGGTATACGCAGTAAATCATTTTTCATTAGGATCATATCTGCTGTTTCAAGTGCGACATCCGTACCGTCTCCTACTGAAATACCTACATTTGACGTCGCTAATGCAGGGGCATCGTTGATTCCATCACCCACCATCGCAACCGATCCATATTTCTCCTGCAATTCTTTCAGATGGGCAACTTTGTTTTCGGGCAAACAATCCGCTATAAAATCCTGTACATGACTTTCCGAAGCAATTACTTGCGCGGTTTTTTCATTATCGCCCGTCACCATCACCGTGAAAAGCCCTTGTTTTTTCAATTCGTCGACAGCTTTCATCGATTCTTGTCTCACCATATCTTTTAATGCAATAACTGCAACTAATTCATCGTTTTTTTGGACATAGACTACGGTCTTACCTTCATTGGCTAGCTCTTTTGCACTGTTTACTAAAACCTGATCTGACGCCTTGATTTTAATAAATTCTTCTTTTCCAATTCTCCAGCTTTCATTGTTCATTACAGCCTTTACTCCCCTGCCTGCAACATCTTCTACCGATTCTAGATTAATAAATGGATCGGTTAATTTATTTTGTGCATATTTAACAATCGCATTTGCAAGGGGATGGTTGGAATGTTTTTCTATGGAAGCTACAGTTAATAGGACTTGGTCACTGTTTTCGCCTTCACGTGTGATAACATTTGCAACTTCAGGTTTTCCTTTTGTCAAAGTGCCAGTTTTATCAAAGGCAATCGCCTTGATATCACTCAATTGCTCCAAATGGACTCCACCTTTATACAGAACGCCTTTCCTTGCCCCATTTGAAATAGCAGATAGAGTTGCCGGCATAATGGACGCTACAAGGGCACAGGGAGACGCAACCACCAACAAGATCATCGCTCTGTAAAACGTTTCGTTCCAGCTCCACCCAAGAGCAAAGTGCGGCACAAACAACATGAGAAAAACGACAATCAAAACAACATTGACATATTTACTTTCAAAGCGCTCTATAAAAAGCTGCGAAGGAGACTTTTCACTTTGAGCCGACTGAACAAGTTGGATAATTTTTTGAAATAAGGTGTCCTCATTATGTTTTGTCACCCGAACTGTAATGGAACCATTGATGTTCAGAGTTCCAGCGTAGACTTCGTCCTCAGCCCCCTTTGAAACGGGCAAAGATTCTCCTGTAATAGCAGCTTCATCCAGGCTAGTGTTGCCTCGGACGATTTGACCGTCTGAAGGAACTCTTTCACCTGGCTTGATCAGAATCAAGTCCCCAACATCCAGTTCCGAAACATGAACTCGTTCTATTTCACCATTCGTCCAAAGCCATGCCTCTTCTGGCTGAATCTCCATTAATGAAGAGATCTCCCGATGGCTTTTATTCATCGTATATGTTTCCAATGCTCCACTCAATGCAAAAATAAAAATCAAGATGGCCCCCTCAGTCCAATAACCAATAATGGCTGATCCAATCGCTGCAAGAATCATCAATAATTCTACATTCAACTTTTTATGTTTAATTGTTTCTTCCAATCCTTCTTTTGCTTTAGCGAAACCACCGATTCCAAATGCTAGCAAATAAAAAACAACGGAAGCGATGTCCATTCCGCTTTTTTCAAGAATCCATCCAAATAAAATGAAAAATCCACTGACAATGGCTGCAATCAGTTCTCCATTAACTTTCACTTTTTCGAAAAAATCTATTTTTTGAAAATCATGTTGACTTTCGACTGTTTGAATTTCAAGACTCATACATTTGCACCTCCTGGAAATAAGGTAGTTTACACCACCCAATTTATAATAATTATTATATAGATATCATATTAAAAAAGTTCCACGAAGTCAACACTTAAATGAGAATATTTTAATCTAATTGAGAATGATTATTGGTATTATCCCTGTATTAATTAGATTATTAGTATTACCCTCTATTTGTTAATGATAATTATTATCAAATGTTATATACTGACATCTTATTCATTTCATCAAATAATTTCGAATGAAAGCCAATCATGGTCTTTTCGTGTTGTTACTCTTTAAATAAGTTATAATTAATATAAATAAGTAAAATCTTTTTTCAGAAAGGAGCTGAATGAATGCCAAATTACACAAAGACTGAAAAAGACACCGCTTTTTTTGCAAAACATGGCGAATTGATTGCTGCTGTAATTAGCGGCATCCTCATAGCAGCCGGCTTTTTAATACCATCCTTATCCACGTTCTTTTTTATACCGGCTTTTTTGATCGGGGGATTTTATAAAGCCAAAGAAGGATTGACGGAACTAGTTCAAAACAAAAAACTGAGCGTGGAAATTTTAATGATTATGGCAGCTGTCGGATCTGTGATCATCGGCTTTTGGGCTGAAGGCGCCATTTTGATCTTTATATTTGCATTGAGCGGGGCCTTGGAGACATATGCCATGAACAAAAGCCAAAAGGAATTATCTTCACTTGTGAAATTGCAGCCAAATGTGGCCGTATTAGTGACCGATGACGGAGAGAGAATTGTACCCGTAGCAGATTTGAGGATTGGCGATATAATATCCGTGCGACCCGGGGAGAGGATACCTGTTGATGGAATGATTGAAGAAGGGCATTCATCTGTTGATGAAGCGGCCATTTCAGGTGAGTCGGTTCCAATTGGAAAACAAAGGGGAGATATGGTTTTTGCGGGAACTGTAAATGTAAATGGAGCTCTGACTGTTAAAGTGGCAAAGGAACAAAAAGATACGCTCTTCCAAAGGATCATCGAACTAGTTGAAGCCGCAAAAAATGAAAAGTCCCCCACTCAGCAGTTCATTGAAAAATTTGAAGGGACCTACGTGAGAATTGTTTTAATTGTTTTTGTCCTGATGCTATTTCTTCCCCATTACATATTTGGCTGGGATTGGAGAGAGACACTATACCGTGCCTTGGTCCTACTCGTTGTAGCTTCCCCTTGTGCGTTAGTCGCTTCTATTATGCCTGCCACCTTGTCCGCCATTGCCTCATCGGCAAAAAAAGGCATATTGGTTAAAGGCGGGAACCACCTGGAGATGTTAGCAGGATTAAAAGCGATTGCTTTTGACAAGACGGGTACGCTCACTAAAGGGAAACATGAAGTCGCTGATGTCATCGTCAGGGAAGATATGGATGAGGGACACTTCTTACAAGCAGCAGCCTCCATCGAACGGCTGTCGACCCATCCGCTTGCATCTGCCATTGTCCGTTATTCTGAAAATAAAAATATCTCAATACTTCCCGTTGAAAACCTTGATGATTTCCCCGGACAAGGAGTATCTGCTTTTGTTAACGGAAAGAAATGGAAACTTGGTAAAGCTTCATTCGTTACAGGAAATCAGGATTCTTTTTTTGCAGAAAAAGCTGCCCAGCTTGAAAAAGAAGGAAAATCTATTATTTTTGCAGGGTACGATAATCAATTTGCTGGGATTATCACTTTCAAAGATGTTATAAGGGATGAAGCGAAAGAAACTGTCAAAAAAATAAAAGAGCTTGGCCTTCATACCATCATGATTACCGGGGATGGTGTAGGTGCTGCGAGTGCCATTGCCAAAGAGGCAGAGTTGGATTTCTTCCTGGCAAATACACTACCTGAAGAAAAGCTGGTTGAAATCAAGAAATTAAGAGATGCTTATGGTCCTGTCGCAATGACGGGAGATGGCATCAATGATGCTCCAGCTCTTGCTACTGCTGATATCGGTATTGCAATGGGTGGTGGAACAGACATAGCGCTTGAAACGGCAGATGTTGTGTTAATGAAGAATGATTTGAAACGGATCCCTGAAGCGATTGCGCGCTCACAAAAGATGAACCGGATCATTAAACAGAACATCGTACTTTCGATTGCTGTGATCTTGGTATTGATTGCTTCAAATTTCCTGCAGATTGTCAATCTGCCACTAAGTGTGATTGGACACGAAGGCAGTACATTAATCGTTATTTTGAATGGACTGCGTATGCTCAAAAACTAAAAAGCCTGTTCTCTATCGCAAAAGCGGTATGGGAACAGGTAGTTTTTTATTATAGATGAGTTGCACCTCAATTGTAGATACAAGTCTAATAGTTGGAGGTGCAGCTCATAAGACTGCTGGCAGTTCTGATTGAATACTCAAGTCATTAAGGTGTTAATTTTTTCCCGGTACTCTTTCGGCAATCTCCTAGCGGATAATATCAGGGATTGATAATAATAATCAAAGCTGTTTATAATACTTCAGTCTTAGACATTTCATGACTTGTCGCCCGACAGAGTGACACAAGACTATTATCAAAAGAAGTATCGTCTTGTGATAAGAGAGACATGAGTATTACAATAAAATGCATATGAAAGCAATATAAATAATGACGGCAATAATATCGCTTATTGCCGCAATGAACGGACCGGAAATGATTGCCAGATTCATCTTCATTTTATATGCTGCATAAGGGATGAACAAACCAGCCATTGTACATATGAAGAGGCTTATAGCTGTTGACGATCCGACAATCATTCCCATCAAGATATTTTTCTCAGCTAATGCATATCCTATGATAGCTGATACCGCCCCGCATATTACAGCTACAGAAGCTGCGGTTAATAACTCCCTTTTCAGCAGCTTAACGAAGCTTTCTTTGTTTATTTTCCCTTTCGATAATCCCCTTAAAATGACAGCTAAAGATTGCGTACCTGTATTCCCGGCCATTCCCGTAATAAGCGGGATGAAAATTGCTGTTAAGGCGATTTGTTCCAGGAACTTTGGCATGCTCAAGATAATAACAGCAGGAATCAATCCTAATACGAATAGAAAGATTAACGGCCGTAGACGAATTTTTATGACGGAATGGGCAGAAACATTCAAATCAATCGCTCCGCTTATGGCTGCCATTTTTCCAAAGTCTTCATCTGTTTCTTCATTATAAGCATCTATAATATCATCGATTGTAATGATTCCAAGGAGTTGATTTTCTAAGGTCACAACCGGTAAAGCTAGCAAGTCGTAATCCTTAATAATTTTAATCACGACCTCCTGTTGTGTATACGTCCTTACCGAAATAATCTGGTCTTTCATCACTGATTGCATTGTAATGTCTGTATCGTTCACAACCAGTTCACGTAACGAGATGACTCCGACCAGTCGATTATCTCCTTCAACAACGTACACATAATAAATCGTTTCAGCATCTTTACCTTGTATTTTTAACCGTCTAAAAACCTCACCAACCGTTTCATCCGGATTTACGGTTACATATTCGGTTGTCATGATCGCCCCTGCTGTACCCTGTTTGTATTTAAGATGTACTATGATTCTTTCTGACTCTCTGACATCCATGCACTCTAGATAATAGTCACTCATTTCTTTGGGCAACTCACTAAGAAAATCTACAACTTCATCTGTAGGTAAAAATTCAATGGTTTTCAGAGCATATTTTTCTTCCAGCTCTTCTATGATCAATTTTTGTTCAGATGCTTCCAGTTTTGAAAAAATAGGTGCGAATTCTTCTGGACGGACTAAATGATAAAACAATTGACGATTTGGCTCATTCAGCATGTTGAAAAAATCTATTTGATTATTGGTGTGCAACTTAAAAAAATCGGAACGAAACCGCTGATTGTCTCCGTTTTTTAAATATAAGAATAAGTAGTAAGTATATTCTTCCCATTTTTTTATCGTTAACATGATTTTCACCTACTTTGCTAACAAGTGTTCATAAATGTTCAACCTCCACACTTATTACATGATCAATTTTTTTTAATAGATAATAAATTTCCGTTGTATATTGTCCCTCTGGGGCAGACAGCAATAACTTTATTTGTTGGTTTCCGTTCTCGACATCTTTAATTTTGACATTCCGTACAATCAATTGACGTATCTTATTTTGTGTAAACACTTTTGATTTACCTTCGATCGTTTTTAACAGTTCGGTCATTTTTGAATTCGGGCTCATGACCACTTGTACTGAGACATCCCGTAGCCTCAATCGCTTTGGTCCAATTTTTTTTATTATAGTCGGAAATAGGTTGATGGATAGAATAAATAAAACAACAGCATAAAATGCTTCCATGTAAAGTCCCACACCGACTGCAATTCCAAGACCCGAAGCCGCCCAAATTAACGCTGCGCTAGTTAAACCTGAAATCACATCGTTTTTCCTTCTTAATATCACACCAGCTCCCAAAAAGCCCACTCCGCTGACGATCTGAGCTGATAGTCTCATCGGATCCATGTTTCGAAAAACAGGCGTTGCAAAGCGATGAAAGGACTCGATGGATACTATCGTTACGAGGCAGCTGGCAACGCAGATGATCATACAAGTTTTTAATCCAAGCGGTTTGTGTTTGAGTTGACGGTCAACACCGATCAATAGTCCGAACAATAATGCTAATGAAAGTTTCAAGATTAATTCTATATGTGTCATTTTTGTCACCTTCTTTGAGAAAGACACTCTACACAGTGCTTTCACGAGAAAAAAAGTATTAAAGATCTAAATACCAGGATGCAATTGAGAAGTAAATCAATACCCCGACAATATCTGCAACGGATGTAATTAGCGGTGCACTTGCAGTTGCAGGGTCGAGCCTCATTTTTCTAAAAATAAACGGTAATGACATGCCAATTAGGCTGCCAACCATAACGATTAAAACCATTGTCAGCGAAATAACGACTGCGATATCAAATCCGCTCTGAAAATGCCGATTATAGAAACAGCTATCCCAATTGTCAATCCTAGACACAAAGATACTGAGATTTCTTTTGTAAAAAGCTAACCAGTCTTTTAATTTTATATCACCTACCGCCATTGCTCTGATCATGAGGGTGGACGCCTGGAACCCGCATTACCGCCACTGTCGACTAACAATGGCAGAAAGAAGACTAAAGCGATCGTAGACTCGATAACATCTTCAAAGTGTGCAATACCTGCACCGAAAAAAATATTCATAAAAACAAGGACGACCGGCCAAGCGATCCGTTTGCGATATAGTGTAAATATGCTCGCATCTTTTAAGCTAGTTTCCAATGAAGTCACAGGCGCCATTTTATGGAAATCTTCAGTTGCTTCTTTTTGCATGACATCTAAAATGTCTTCAACGTGAACAACGCCTACAAGCTGATTCTGTTGATTTACAGCCGGAATAGTAACCAAGTCAGAATCTCTAAATATATTTGCGGCTTTTTCCTGATCCACCCCCGTTGAAAGTGAAGTTACATCTGACACCTTAATATCCCTAATCAGTTCATTGCCGGCAGCGCTGAGCAACTCCCGAATAGAAAGGGCCCTTTTAAAATGATAAAATTGATTAATAATATACAAATAATGTATTCCTTTTATTTCTAACGTTTTTCCTTACATAAAAAAGGGCTTCATCGACCGTACATAATTCTTCACTCATTAACTTTCCAAGTTTTTCCTTTAAACATATTATTTTGGTTCTTTTCCATGTTGTTGGACCTCCTTATGAAGTCCACTTCTGCCCTTGATGAAGGAAAGTGAACTCTCTATGTCGTTTTATTCCTGTTTTTCGCTCCATCGATTCCGATTCAGGAGAACTATCCATTCCCATCACCTCCATAAGACGCAAAAAACACCCTCAACGAAAGAGGGTGTTTTAAACACATGGAAATAAAATACATGCCTGAATAAGCCTCTATTCGTTGAGCTTTAGCACTATATGGCATAGGATGAAATGTCCATCCAGCTACGTTAAAAACCACCTTATGTCGATGGTTTCTGTTGACCCATTGGTGTCTTTCGACGTTTCTGGGCAGCAGCGTGTCTCCATATAGGAGCCTCACCTAACGAGGTATGTTTAATTGTTTTTTGAACGCAAATCCAATACTAGCATGAAAACAAATATTGTCAACACTTTATTATTTAATTGACATTAAAGCAACAATCTGAATGGAATTCTAATGTGAATGATGATTATTCAACTGCAACTTTATCATTTTTGGAACTTGTTAAAAACTCTTTTAAGGCTTGTTTATTTTTATCAAAATCAATACTAAGAACTGCTCCAACATCCGCCTGCTCATTCACAAAGGAATCTTGGACTGGTATTCTTATTGTCTCCATCTGTTTGGACTTTCCTGCAATTAAGCCTTTTCCAATCGATAGAATTGTATTATTATCCACATTCGTATCAATATATGGATCTGCAATCCCAAGCATCTTAGGCAAATTTACTAAACTATGGATGCTGACAGCTTCGTCTTTCAACTTGGACATAACTTCCTGCTGACGATCCACTCTCCCAAAATCACTCAATCGATCATGGCGAAAGCGAACATAGCCTAGGAGCTCCTCTCCATGCAAGATATGTTTACCCGGCTGTAAGGTTATGCCAATCCCATATGACATTTCGTATGGAATATCAACTTCTATCCCGTTGGGAGCAAGGACATCTACTATTTTCGAGAACCCCTCAAAACCAACGACTGCATAATAATGAATATCAATATCAAAATTCTGCTTAATCGTTTGCCTCAATAATTCTGGACCGCCAAAAGCGAATGCCGCATTTATTTTTTGCATTCCGTGGTCGGGAATATCTACATAGGTATCTCGCATAATAGAAGCAAGCTTGATATCATGGCTTTTCTGATCATAATGGGCGATCATAAGGGTGTCCGAATTCCCTCGGTCCTCCCCTCTGGTGTCACTGCCAATTAATAGAATATTAATCTCTCCAAATTGCGGTTCCGGTCCATTAAAAGGATCAAAGGTTGAACCATCATCTTTATAAGGGCCGTCCTTTGCAACAGAAAGCCCTTTATTATATTGAATAATACTATATGCGCCAACTATTAATAGTAAAAATGTAAAAAACAGCAAAATATTTCTTATCCATGTTCGTTTAGAATTCTTTTTCTCTCTATTTCTCCTCATAAAAAGCACCACCTGACCATACAGCTCCACTAACTTTTAAGCTGTCTATCCTTTTATAAGTAAATTTAAAACTATTTGTACAGCAATAGCGTCATCTAAGTAGCCGATCGGAAAGATATAATCCGGAATAACATCCACTGGTATAATAAAATATAACAAGGCACCACCAATTAAGGCGAGTTCATAATGAGTACCCTGCCTTTTCCGAAATCTCTCAAATAATTCCTTCAGATGGTTGATAAAAGGACCAATGCTACCAACTTTTTGTAGCTTCTCCTCAAAACCATTAAGAATAGTTTCCTGCCCTTCTTCTGTTTGCGAGTAATGACCATAATTAGTTATTTTTTGATCAACCTGATCAATCGTAAACTTCTGATCATATAAATCAGAGGACTTAAGAAAATCTTGAATTACTTCAACAGACCTATGAATATCTGAATGGGTTTCTTCTGGCTTTTGCTCGACCGGATAACCCGCCGCTTCAAATAGCTCAGCCATCGGAATTTCCAGGCAATCAGCAAATTTCTCCAAGTGTTGCAGATTTGCTTTACGTTTCCCGTTAATAATCCGTGATATTGTCGCCGTATCAATCCCGGTCATTTCGCTAAATTTCCGCATCGATAATAAACGCTCTTTCAATAACCGCCTTAACAACAGACCAAGTTTATTATCTTTTCCTTCCTTGGACATTTCCCTTCTCCTTCCCAATTTATTTTATGATTATTGTTTCAGTTCAAAGTTAGATAAACACCAGCTTACATTCCAAATGTTCTTTTAATCGCGTCTGAATTTTTAATTGGTCTTCTTCGGAGACAATGTAATACCAAATGCCGTCGACCATGCTCCTTTACCTTCAATTTAAAGCAAAAATAACCTTAACCGTTCTTCGCTTATTTTTAGGTTTATACCCTTTCATCAAAATTCACCCTATTTCAGATTATTAGCTTTATTAGGTTGAGCTTGTTTATCCGGAACAGGTTACATTTATTAAGGTACATTTTTGTTGGTTATTTGTCAACATTACGATTCAAAAATATCAAAGTGACATCATCATCTTTACTCGACTTCCGCAAAATGAAATCGGCAAATAAGCCTTAAAATAGCTGGGAAGGCTGTTGACCCTCTGCTCAAATTGACTTTAAATGAAATTTTTGCTTCTCTTGTTCTTATGTTTCAAGGTAACTGAAGAAGCTCGATTAACTGCTGCAAAGCAACAGCCCAATCAAGTACATTGACTTGTCACGCGAAAACTATAAGACGAGCAATAACAATGGTTGTATGACTAATAAACACATCATATGCCGACTTTGAAACTCTTTTCTTGAGTTCAAGAGGAATTTGACCGTCTTAAAGAAGATTTCAGTATCCCAGCGCATGCCATAGATCCGAGCGCTCGATAAGGCTGCAGTCGGTACTGAGATAGCAAGCCATTCATTTTTTTGTTTCTGTTTTAGCCAGACACATCTTATCAAAGTCAAGGATTTGTTCAGGTCCTGATTTCAGGGCATTTTCCCAGTGCCTGTAGCCGCAGGTGCGTTTGTCAATCTCCGAAGAGATTTCGTTAATGAAAAATCGCTGAGCATAAATATGCAGCCATCAGAGCATCCCAAAATCAGCATGCAAAATCCTTTGTAAAAACGCATTTTTAGAGAAGCGTGGTCAAAGCAGTGTGGCAGTAATTCAACCTTTTAACTGCCGTTTCAATCGTAGGCTGCTACAATTCCATTCGTTACATTATTTATTGCCAAGAACCAAAGACTTTAGAAATATCTATCAGCACTTGTAGGATCATTCATGACATTTATTATACTTCCACGTTTCGATTTATTCATTTTAGTTGACGTTTAATTATTATGTGGAACAGCCAACAAAATGAATCGATGGCCAATAAAGAGTAATATAAGAGCATCAAGTACAACAGGAAGGATTCCGCGTATTAAATCTGATATCCACATTCCGAAGTAGACTCATATATAAACTCCTTCTTAATTTTGTTAATCCACTCCGATTCCATCGATCCAATGTCCTTCTCAATGAAAAAATCAAATGCGCCTTGGTGTATTTGCGCCCAGATTTTATCGAGCTCCGCTCGATAAATTTCCCCTGAAAATCTGTGGCATCCGCTGGAGGCTTTGACTTTATTCAGCCGGGGTTTGAACCCCCACTGAATGGAACACCAATAGGCATTTCATCTCACCATTTACAGAAGTGGGAGGTTTCTGCTGAATGAAGTTAAATCCCTCGGTTGTTAATTATTTATTCCAATATATTGAGAGTGTATTGCTCCTAAAATTTTGTTGAGGAAAATGAAACACTTCCCTCGTTTCGTTGCTGTTTATTACTCGAATATTTAATATTTTTAGATGTTTTGTCAATGATGGCAAGGAATAACGCGCTAACACACACATCCAAAAGAATTATGGTGTTATAGCTTGTCAACAAGGCATAAGAATATATCGTAGCATTAATTTATAAGGCCTTCCTATGGTGATGGCAGAATTATGGACTTATATTGAGTGTATATAGGGAGGTTTCAAATATTTTGTAAATAAGATGAGGGTAAGATGGGGTGAAATCATTGGAACTATTTTCAGTTGAATTTTTTACAGCCTTGGTATCCATTGTCATCATTGATTTAGTTATGGCAGGAGATAACGCCATTGTAATTGCTCTAATTGCAAGGACATTACCAAAAAAGCAACAGAAAAAAGCCATTTTTTGGGGGACTATTGGGGCTGTATCCATTCGTACTTTGGCTACTTTAATAGCGGTTTGGCTCCTTGAAATTCCCGGACTTTTGCTAGTTGGAGGTTTATTACTAATTTGGATTGCTTATAAACTTTTAACATTAACGGAACATCAAGAAGAAGAAAATATAATCGTAAAGAATACTTTTTGGGCAGCAATTCGATCAATTATCATGGCAGATATGGTTTTAAGTATTGACAATGTATTAGCCGTAGCAGGCGCCTCACACGGAAGTTTTTTATTGGTGTGTTTAGGATTAATGATTAGTATCCCTATTGTGATTTGGGGAAGTAGACTGTTTATAGCATTTGTTGATCGTATCGTTATTTTTATCTACATTGGAGGAGGCGTAATTGCCTGGACCGCGGTAAGGATGATCGTAAAGGAACCACTTTTAAAAGATTACTTTCTCAATCTTTTCTTATACTGGGGACTTGTAATTTTCATTGTGGGAGGTGTGTTACTAGCTGGAAGATTGACAAATCAAAACAGCAATAAAACGTAAAAATTAATACATACCATGAAAATTGACTTTTTTGATTTCAAGAAAATTGGAATGCATAAATAGACGCAGTTCATTTGTTTATTTTAAAAATAGACCGCCTTGAAATGATAAAAATGCATCATACAGATTTTATGAATAACGTTCCTGCCTTAACATTTGATGATACTAACGATCGGTCTATGTTTGCAACTCCAAAGTTTACTCAATGGCATGAAAATCAATCTCAAGAGCGTGTGTGGTTA
Source organism: Siminovitchia terrae (assembly GCF_003605405.2). GTDB lineage: Bacteria > Bacillota > Bacilli > Bacillales > Bacillaceae_C > Siminovitchia > Siminovitchia terrae. The sequence goes on from NZ_QYTW02000026.1 coordinate 51,591, forward strand.
TATTTTCTTAATGTATTTACTTCGGCATTCAGGTCAGCATTAACAAATATGTATTGGAAATTGCTGTACAACTCTCTCTAGACTCGGTTCCCTTTAAGAGAAGGATTTTCACAAAGATCTTATTTAAGCCCTTGCCCATATTGCTAATGTTTTTCCACCCCTTGTTGTGGCCGACAACGATTTTACCGCTTGACAATGTAGTGAGTGGTTTTATTCAAAAAATCTCCTCTGAAAATCTATGGCATCCGCCAGAGACTTTAACTTTATTCAGCCGGGGTTTTAACCCCACTAAATAGAATACCAATAGGCATTCATCTCACACTTATAGAAGTGGGAGATTTCAACTGAATGAAGTTAAAACGTTGTTTCATCTCCTTAACAAACAAACCTGCCGGTTTGTCAGGCAGCGGATACCTTGTATAATTTAAGGCCAGATATTCCCTTTTTTCAATTTTATGACTTATTTTTCTTCTTCACTTCTTTTTCATAAAGTGAACACACGTTTGCGACAGAGTGCGTCCAGAACACCCTCGACTATAAGTCACAGGTGTTCTAGGCGCATTAAATAAAGACCCCTTCGGTTTTTTAGCACCGGTTAGACATTGAGTCGTGTCTCCAGTTTTTCCAATTCAGGAAAACTTTCCTGTATTGTATTTTGCGTAATTTTATCTTTTATAATTTCCATATTATTGTCCTTGCCACACATACCTAAATGCATTTTTTCTCCCCAAAATGGATCTATATAAAATCCCTTCTCAAACACCTTACTTTCGACAATCATTTCATCGTGAGGTTTGGAACAAACAATACAATAAAACATGTACTTTCACTTCCTTAATTGTTCTAATAACACCCTAAAAGATTTCGATTATTTTCTATGCCATACGTTAATTTTTAAAAATTTCTTCATTCTCATACTTGAGGACTGTTGTTGGAGTATCTTATGCAGAAGTGTTGAAAGAATTGTTTGTTTAATCAAAAAAACGTTGTGAAAAATTCAACACATTTAATTCTCGTTTGCCCATCATCACCGCTTTTTGAGGTCCACTAAGAAAAATATTATAATATCAAATGCGCCTTGGCGTATTTGCGCCTTGGCGTATTTGCGCCCAGATTTTACCGAGCTCCGCTCGATAAATCTCCTCTGAAAATCTATGGCATCCGCCAGAGACTTTAACTTTATTCAGCCGGGGTTTTAACCCCACTAAATAGAATACCAATAGGCATTCATCTCACTACTTATAGAAGTGGGAGATTTCTGCTGAATGAAGTTAAAAAACTACAATACGTCGGTTACACATTCAGGCACTTTCAACTCTAACGCCGCAAAAACAACACGATCCTATTCCTGTCCGCCTGTGGAAAGAAGCCGACAAAGGAAACGCAATCCGGTTAGAAGATTCTCCTTCATTGGTTAAAATAATGTAAATTTCAGCTATTATAATGAAAGGCAAAATACAAAATGACGGACTTATTTTTTGACAAATCCAGAATTCAAATGTTCTTCAAGTCTGTCGGCTATATTTTCCCTCTCTTCGTCTGAGACGGTGTAATAATATATTCCATCTATTGTTTTATCATTTCCTTTAATCTCCATCGTTTCTATATCGTAATTTTTCCATTCCTTAGCGAACTGGGAATAAAAAAATTTCATCTCTTCAAACGATATATTCGTTTTTATATTTTCCCCCAAAACACCAACTACTTCTTTTATTTTTAAGACAGATGAGAAGGCTGTTGCTTTTTGTACAAGTGCTTGCAAAACTTGTCTTTGTCGCTCATTTCGTCCTAGGTCTCCTCTTGGATCTTTTTTCCTCATCCTACTGTAATGTAGTGCTCTTTCTCCATCTAACTGAATTAATCCTTTATCAAAATGATATGTTTGTTGTCCAAGTTCATCTCCTTGACTAAAAGCAAATGCATTTTCTACTTCAATACCGTCAAATGTATCGACTAGTTGCCTCATGCCTTGCATATTGATTTGAACTACATAATCAATCGATTGGCCTAAAAAATGTTCGACTGTATTTTTCGTCATTTCTGTTCTGCCATATGCGTAAGAATGGTTTATTTTATCTTGAATCCCTTTCCCGATTATCTCTGTTCTAGTATCTCGCGGAATATTAAACATTAAAATTGATTTATCAGTTTGATTAACCGAAATGCACATAATAGAATCTGCTCTCCCAGGGTCACCAGGACGATCACCAATACCTAATAATAAAAATAATACAGATTCGCTCTTCTTGACCTTTTCTCGAATACTATTGTTATCTTTATCAAAAGAAATCTGCATTTCACCTACTGTTTTCTCAACAAGCTTGTATTGATTGTAAAAATATCCAACTGTTATAAGTAATAACATTACGGAAACTGCAATACTGGTGTATAATATTTTTTTCATATGTTTATTTTCCTTTCAAAATATACTAAATATTCCCTGCATATAATCTAATAATAACTTTAGCAATACTATTGAACTCCCTCAGTTTGATACGAATATCTCTCAAATGCTCACTTATTCGCAGGATTTCATACCCCTAGTAATAAGATTTTGGGGCAATGGATGTGAGATCAGATTGTTTGGAACCGTGAAGGCATAGTGAAATAAAGGAGTCAGCTACCACTCCATATTTTACCATATTATGTACATCTCCACGCAGCCCCTGGAGGCTTTCCCTCCCATGTCTCAACGGGTCCATTGCCCTCTCATTCCTTCGTCATGCCTATCCAAGGGGTGAAGGCCAGTTATGCTAAAACGATGGGTCATCATGCCCTTTTGTTCAATAAACCTGGTACTCCGTACATATTTGAAATCCTACGAATATGACAACATTCAAAATAAAGTTAACTAGTTTATAAGATACACCTTCAACTTTGAACCTTCGGTTTATGCAGTTAAGGGAATGGATTTTTGAACTTTACTTGGACAGTATGATTCGTTTCGTCGTGCTATTCCTACAAATATCCTTGCTAGCTTCCCTATCAGTTTCATGATTGATTTCATTTTCTTCATCTTCTTTACCTTCACATTATGGGAATGGATGGCTTTAAACTCAGGATTATTCATTACTAGGCTCATTGTGGCTAAGTAAAGAAAGCGTCTTAATCTGGATCTTCCACGTTTGGAGAGCACAATCTGCCCTTTCCACTTTCCTGAGCTAGAACTATTTATTAGAATTAGATGTTAATATGAAATATACAAACGTGTTGTCAATTTGTCAACGATTTTATTAGGCGCACCGTAGAAACCTGCAAGAAATACAACCAAGAGGAACACAGGAAGGAGATAAGGGAAATGAAACAGGTTTTGTCTGTTCCTGTATAAAGGTTGGAGATATATCCTTTATATGATTCAAATACACCCCGAATAATAAAAGACTTAAAAAGACAACATTTGAATTATTTTTATAAAAGAAGAAAATGAATAAACTATCAAATGCGCCTTGGCGTATTTGTGCCCAGATTTTATCGAGCTTAAGCTCGATAAATTTCCTCTGAAAATCTGTGGCATCCGCCGGAGGCTTAACTTTATTCAGCCGGGGTTTGAACCCCCACTGAATGGAATACCAATACGCATTCATCTCACCACTTACAGAAGTGGGAGACTTCTGCTGAATGAAGTTAAATGGGAGTGTATAATCTTAGGATTTCAACCTTTAAAAAGTGTTGAGTAAGTTGCAACACAATCGTATGATATTCTCTAAAACTGAAAGATCCTCGAAAGCCGCTTTATTCCCAACAAAAAAAGCATGTCAAACAACTGCCTTGCAATTGTTTGACATGCTTTTTGGACCTTTGGTTTATTGTTATACTTCTCCATAATCATCGAAGTAACACCTAACGGCAATTTTCTTTATCTATTTTCCAAATGCCACCACTCTTATTATACCAAAGAACGAGGGTATTTTTTTATTTTCTTTACCAAGGGTTTCAAGCAACATTGATAGCTTCAAGATTCAGTCTAGCCAACGATTAGTACTTATTTTTCAGGTACGAAAGTTGGTAAATAAATATACCAAAAATTTGTTTGATTGGATTTTTCTATTTACACATCAATACTTATGTGTTTGAAAAAGGAAACTTAATCCAGAAATGCGGCAAATGCGATGATTAATAGTAAAGCACCACTTATCAGTGTACCGAACTGCCCTACAGTAAACTTGCCTATTCGAACATTTGCCACTTTAGCTCCTAAAGCTACTCCTCCCCAAACTGTTACGAAACTACCGACAGAAGCCGCTATACATATTATGATGGGATTCAAGCCAAGCAAGCCTGCCCCGATTCCATTTGTAAGTGCATTTGCGGAAAGGCCAATACCTAATAATATGGATTCAACAAATCCAATTCTTCCAGATGTTGCAAGAGCCATTGGATTTTTGATTTTGCCCTTTACATCTGATGCAGCAACTTCCATTTCGGCACCTTCTACGGAAGCTTGATTTTTCCGAGGAACCGCCAATAAAATGATTCGAAGACCAATGACGACCAATAAAAATGATCCAATCACAATAGGCAGTACCCCTGGCAGAATCTTAGCTAGGATTAGGCCGAAGTAAACTCCTACCACACTAAATAGAAAACAAATGACCGATATGAGTAAATTGGATAAGTGACTTATGCGGATACCGCGTATCCCATATGAAATACCTACACCGAGATTATCAATACTTGAAGAAATTGTAAGTGCTATGATCATCATCCATGCAGTCCACACTCTTAATCACTCCCTAGTTTACATATTTTATATTGAGCGTAATATAAAATTCTATAACTGTGGATAATTTTTCCCTGTCTAGCTCCGACGGCCAGGATGGCCTAATGCCACCGACGTACAGGAAGTACTAGTGCAAGCGAAGCGACAGGATGTCGCGTTCTGAGCCTGCCGAAGCCACAGGAAGTGGCGCCCTGAGGCGGCCAGCGCTTTTCTTGTTTTATTTACTTAGAGAAAACCATTTCATTACATTCATTCGATTGGCCCTTCCCTTATTTCGAATCAAACTAAATAACTCACTCGTGAAAACGCCCCACTTTTTGGACACTTCCTTTTGAGTCATATGTTCTTCTGAAACCATTATGATGCTGTGATCCAATGCCTGCTCGAAATGTTCCAGGGCTTTTATCAAATGATAGTCGATATTTTTTTCAGTATTGTTTTCACCCATCTTGGGACTCACTCCTTTACTCCTTGGTGTTAATCTCCTTTTCAAGCGTTGTTTCCAATTCATCGGAAAACTCCTGACTGTTTATTTCATTGAAAAGTTCGCTGTCAGCTCCTTGTTTCGCTCTTTCCAGTTTCGCTTCAACAATAAGGTCTTCGATCTCTTCTTTAATTGTTCCGATGGTTGTTTTAACACTTTTTACACCTGACTCAACAATTGGAAGAAATGTATCTTTTGCTGCTGGAATGAATGAGAAAGTTGAACTCTTTCCTCCCCCTTCGTCCAACTCTTCATCGTTTTCGATTAGTTCTTTCTCCATTTCTTGCTGCATTCTTTCCAGTTTAGCCTCAGCAATGATATCTTCCGCTTCCTCCTTGATTGTTTCCATGGCAGATATACCGCATCTTACCCCTTTCTTAATGAGGGGACGTAGTGTATGAGTAACTACGGGCAATAAAGTGACGGAAGCTGCTGCTACAGCAGAGCCTATAATGAGTCTACGAATCATTTTATTCATACTCCTTTATGCTGTTTTTAATAGTTCATATTCATTAATTACTGGATGTACTGAATCGACGGTCTTATGTGAAAATAATTGAATTACAGACTTTGAAAGTCTAGACACAATTCCTGCTATAAATATGACAGGTATCCATTGTGTAAATGTTAATGGAACGGTATGGAATACCCGAGCTAATGGGGGAAAATATATAGCTGATAATAAGGCTAGCCAGGAAACTCCTAATGCTGAGACGAAAAACCGGTCTTTCGCCCAATCATGAACAGTTTCTTCTGATCCTTCCTGTCTCCAGGAGAAAGTCTGCATGAGCTGACCTGCAACTAATGCAGCGAAAGCTGATGTCTGTGCCACAGCAAGGGGAACCCCGGCTGCTAAACCTAAACCGAACAGAGTTAGTGAACCTGTTCCAAGCAGAACTCCACGTGTAATAACTTTTTTATACAATTCTCTATCAACAATATCTTGTCGTTTTGTTTGCTTAGTTTTATTTCCGGGGTTGACAGCCAAAATCATGGCAGGCAAAGCATCAGTAATAAGGTTCATCAAAAGAATTTGAATCGGAACTAGCGGGATTGGTAATCCGGCGATAACAGCGCTGCTCGTAACAAGTACTTCTGCTAAATTACCTGTTAATAAACATCCAACTGCTTTACGGATGTTTCCGATGATTGTTCTGCCTTCCTTTACACCTTCGACGATTGAGCCAAAATGGTCTTTTTTAAGAATAAAATCTGCTGCTTCTTTTGTTACTTCTGTTCCTGTTTGCCCCATCGCAATACCAACATTTGATTTTTTAATCGCTGGTGTATCATTGACGCCGTCCCCTGTCATTGCAACAATATGGCCGCGATTTTGAAAGGCAGTTACAATTCGCAATTTGTGAGCAGGAGTAACACGGGCAAAAATAGATGTATCCTTTACCACTTCATTTAAATCTTCATCTGTAAGATGATCGATTTCTGATCCTGTCAAAACTTTGTCCTGACTATTCCAAATACCTACTTGTTTCGCGATAGCAATCGCAGTAATCGGGTGATCTCCCGTAATCATTACTGGCTTCACGCCTAATTCAATAGCTTCACGAATACTTTTCTCCACTTCCGGTTTCGGCGGATCGATGATTCCTGCCAATCCAACAAAGATTAAATCATCATTATTCATTTCATTTTGACACATTTGATTTCGACTATATGCAAATGCTAATACCCTAAGGGCGTTATTAGCAAATCCCTCGTTTTGCCGTAAAATGACTTGCTTTTCCTTATTAGATAATGGGTAGACGTGACCATTTTCTTGATACCAGTTACATCGGTCAAGAATTGCTTCTACGGATCCCTTGGAAAGGCGGTAATAATCTTGATCAACATTCGAATGTTTATAAACAACACTCATGATTTTCGTCTCGGAATCAAACGGCTCCTCATAGCATCGTTCCCATGAGACCATATCCTTTTGCCATACCTCCGTTTTTCCAGCCAAGCTAAGTAATGATCCCTCTGTCGGATCACCTTTAAGAATCCACTGACCCTCATCCTTTTCTAATTTACTATTATTGCAGAGAACACCAATCTGAAGGATACGTGCCAATTCAGGATCCTCTAATGGATTATTTACATTCGTAGCAGAGCCGATATCCTTTTTTTTCATATCCAAGCCTGCCGCTACTTCAAAATGCGAAATTTCAGCAATGGTTCCAATAGGTTCATAGCCATTCCCTGTCACGTTCCATAAACGATTAGGTGTAGCAATGACTTTTACCGTCATTTCATTTTTTGTGAGCGTGCCCGTTTTATCTGAACAGATGACGGTTGTTCGCCCAAGCGTTTCTAAACTTGAAAGTTTGCGAACGAGTGCATTTTGCTTTTGCATACGGAAAATACCAGCACTTAAGGCAATCGTAATCATAATCGGAAGACCTTCAGGGACGGCTGAAGCCGTAAGCGTAATCGAAGTCGCTATCATTTGCGTAATTGGCAGGCCCCTTAGTACACCGGCTATCAGTACAATTCCACCTGCTGCAAAAGCTCCCTTAATAAACGCTTTACTAATGGATGTCACCTTTTGCTGCAGAGGAGTGGCCTTTATTTCGCTGCCTTTCATCAGGGAAATCATGTAGCCCATTTCTGTACGCATTCCCGTTGTCACAACAAGACCAAGAGCCTTTCCCTTGGTTACTGAAGTACCCATATACAGCATATTTGACCGCTCAGCTAGAGGACAGTCTTGTGGTGTAACGTCGGCATTCTTTTCAATAGGCAGTGATTCCCCTGTTAATGTGGATTCGTTAATTTCTAAGTTCCAAGAATAAATGATACGAAGATCTGCAGGTACACGATCCCCGGCTTCAAGACAAACAATATCACCTGGAACAAGTTCTGTACTTGATATTTCTGCTTCTTTTTCTTCTCGTATCACTTTACAGTTAGGAGGCCTGAATTGATTTAAAGCTTCTGTAACTTTTTCGGCTTTTCTCTCCTGAAGTGTCCCTATTACGGCATTTCCAATGAGAATCATTCCCATCGCCATTCCATCGAACAAACCCCCGGAAAAGATAGATAACGCTGCTGCTCCAAGCAGAATAAGTGACGTGAATTCCTTAAATTGCCCCATGAAGGATACATACCAAGGCATTGGTGGTTTAGGATCAATCTGATTGATCCCGTATTGATTTTTTAGCACCTTTACTTGGCTTTGATTTAATCCTTCTTGTTCATTGACTTTTAATAAATTCAATACTTCTTCCTTGGCCATTGTGTGCCATGGAATATTCACCATCTCGGAAAGACTTTCTTTAGCAGATACCACACGCTCAATTATCTGACTGTCTTTCCTCATCATTACTTTGGGCGTAAATGATTTTTCACTCAATCGTTTAGTCCTTGATAATAATATTAATGAAAGTGCGTTTGCCATCAAGCCTATAACAGGTGCTGTAAAAGCAGACCCTACGGCCAAGAATTCCCCAATAAAATTCCACACCTTAGTCATTTGGAAATGTTGATTCACTAACCTATTAACTCGATTGGCATATTCTACAGGCTTGCAAATATCTTTTATATTTTCGAAAGAAATGGTTGGAATTTGTAAGTTTTCACTTTGTTGGTTGTCACTCCCTGTTACGTATAAAACCTCTTCTCCTTTTGACCGTATAGCCTCCAAACGAACTGTTCCAAAATCATACAGCCAACTTTCATCCACACCACTGTTTGCAAGTGTCTCACGGCTAATGTTTAAACTATTTCGCAAGACCCCAACTTCCCACTTGTTCTCATATATCCAATCAGCTATTTCCTTATATTCAGCGGTGAATTCAACTCTTGGTCCAATCAATAACCCAATACATTCATTGCCCTTAGCAACGAATTGTACAGTGAAGCCTTCTTTTACCAGCTTTTTTGCCTTAAGGTAGTATTTCTTGTAATCCACTCCGTTTTTCCGGACAAACCTTTTACTTCCGAAAAAATACGTAACACCTTGAATATCACCTTTTATTCCTTGTTCGCCTACTTCAAGGCCAAATGCAGTCCGCAATGTTCTACCTGATTGCACTGCCTTCTCTGTTACTTCTTCTTTCCATGAATGATCACTTTTCTTCATTAGGGCAGCTACAGAACACCATAATTGACTATCATTTCCCTCGTGGGAGATGCAGCGTATCCCTTTTGTTTCTGTTTTAAATATTCTAGATGTATCATCAAATACGATTGTTTTTGTTTGGGACAACCGGGACAATGATCCACGAGCCGGAATGAGATAGCCTTTTTCCTTGGAAATGAGGTCTGCTTGATCCCACGCATATTCCGCAGATGTTAGAGCAGGCTTTGGATTGGCTGCTAACAGAACTGCCATTCCCCGTATTGGATTCCTGGTTAATGCCCATGTTGCACCCCCGAGAATCATTCCCCATTTTGATTGTTTGTGACTATAAGATCTGATTTCCTTTGAAAGGTGCTGCTCTTTGTTATCGGAATCAAGTTGGCCCAGAGCTGCCCTGCTCCGTTGCCAGGAAAGGTAGTTTAATAGGCTAAGCCCAGCCAATACAAGAATATTTTCCCGAACTAAAGCAAGCGCTAGTGTACTAACACCAAGCATTAAATCAGGGTTCAGCTTTTTGTTGGCAAGTAATTGCTGAAAGCCTCGTTTAAGAAAAGGGTATCCTGACAATATAGAGACACATCCGGATACATAATAAAGGCTAGGGCTTCTCGCCAAGGCTGATCGCCCCATAAATAGCTGTTTGATACCAATGATGCCTAATCCAACGACAGAGAGGGTTAACGGAAGTGGTACTCGATCTTCTATTCGCTTCCCAAAGTTATTGGCTGCGGATTGGGAATCATCGGTATTTATTCCGAGCATCAAATTAGTCGATTTGCTAGCAGATTCTTGCTTATCGGGCGTTTCATCTGTAGTAGCTACTTCATTATTCACTTTTTCATTGACATGATTAGTAATACCGCCGGTGAATTGTTCTTCTGCAGACTCGATGATTTGGATAATATTATGTAGTGCGATTTTAGTTTCATCATAAGTAATGAGAGCTCTCCCGGTATCTGTAGAGGGACCCACCTTATTAATTCCTTCAATCTGTCTAAACTGATCTAAGATCCATTCCGCCATGTTAATGTTGTGTTTCAGTCCATCGATTTGAATTCTGACCCTTCCTGGTAAGGATCTAATAAATCGGTTTTTTAACGGTTTAGTTTGCATTATGATTCCCCTTATCATAAATTAAGGAATTAGATCGTTTAAGTCTTTATCTGGTGATGAGAACTGCTAAAAGAACCTTCGTAGTTTATCTCTTCATCAGAAATGGGAACGAGTACGTCGGAACCCCACTTTTTTTGAAGATGAGTAATGGAATCTTGAACAACCCCTACAATACCCAGTATAGGCACAGTCAATTTTACGGCCACCTTACGAACAAACGCTCTTGCTTTGGGTAATTGGCCTTTCATTCCAGTAGTTGCCTCCCGAGCCTTTTCTTTTTTACCTATAAAAGCCGCAATCGTTTTTACTGCAGCTTTACGAAAGGCTGCTCTCGTTTTAAGAGATGTGATGAGGACTGCCGATACTCCAGCGGCGATACCGATGGGGGATCGAATAAATCGAAACATATTCATTTCTCCTCACATAATTAGTTTTGATCTTTGGAACCCTGTGCATTTTAACCCATCCACTGAATGATAATCTCCTCCCTCAACACCAAAAACTTATTATTTAGAATAATACATTTATATTGACAATTATTCAACAACTTATTTCCGAAATGGTAATCTTATGCTCATTATTTTCAATTTTATGTGGTAAAAGTAGACACCGTTGCTGAGAAGACTAATATAATATAAAAAATTGTTAGGGGAAGTGTGGCCACAATGGAGTTTATGAAAAGGAGTTTTGCTATTATGACAAAATTCAAAAAGGGGGTATTTCCTCCTAAATTCAGAAAGGCATTGATTAATTTAATACGAACACTTGTTATTGCAGTCTTAGGTGACGTTGTTCTTCTTTTAATTAAAAGTTATCTAACAAAAAGGTTCAAATTGCTTCCTTTATAACGACTTTTAAATAAAAAGACCTGGAGGTGAAAACAATGAACAGAGAGACGAAACAATCCATCTTTTTTGCAACGGTTCATACTGTTTTTTTTCTAGATTTAGCAATTTATTTTATTTATCGATAGCTCGAGATCTTCTGGGCTATCCATTTTCTAACCAAGTCAAATAAAGGTCATTTGTTCATTTGAAGGCTAATGAACAAATGACCTTTTCGGCATATCACACTTACTTTAGTCGTACTATATAGAAACATTAACATGAAGAAAGCACAAGGCGAATTTTGATGAGGGAGTTCCTCGGCCACCACAGCAAAGCTGCTAATTTTAATTACATCGTGAAAAGCTTCCTTGAATAAGCTGTGCCGCAGGAGCACATTCTTCCTGAATAAACTTCCGCGTGACTTGATCCTTGCGCCGATGGCGCCTAGCCGCCTCAGACCGCCACATCCTGTGGCTTCGGTGGACTAGTACTTCCTGTACGTCGGCTGGCTCAAACGGCGACGTCCTGTCGCTTCGTCTGCACTAGTACTTCCTGTACGTCGGCTGGCTCAAAGCGGCGACGTCCTGTCGCTTCGCCTGCACTAGTACTTCCTGTACGTCGCAGCTAGACATATAGAATCTTAATTGGAACAAAATATTTCATCAAATTTTATACTTTCCTTTTAAATAAAAGGACATGTGAGTTTTCTCGNCATATAGAATCTTAATTGGAACAAAATATTTCATCAAATTTTATACTTTCCTTTTAAATAAAAGGACATGTGAGTTTTCTCGAAGTTTTATCTCTATACTACGAGACGGCACTTCACAAAACTTCACAGCCCTTTTTTACCATACGCCTAATCAAATGCGCCTTGGCGTATTTGCGTCCAGATTTTATCGAGCTCCGCTCGATAAATTTCCTTTGAAAATCTGTGGCATCCGCCGGAGGCTTTGACTTTATTCAGCCGGGGTTTGAACCCCCACTGAATGGAATACCAATATGCATTCATCTCACCACTTATAGAAGTAGGAGATTTCTGCTAAATGAAGTTAAAAGAATGCTGTAACAGCAATCACTAAAATAATTACTCCGCTTAAAGCTGTGCCGAATTGGCCAATAGTAAATGAACCAATCCGTACATTTGCTAATTTAGCTCCTAAATTCACACCTGCCCAAACACTGATGAAACTGCCGATTGCAGCTGTCAATGAAATCGCAAGCGGAGATAGACCGAGTAAACCAGCACCTAATCCATTCGTAAGTGCATTGGCTGATAATGCAACGCCTAGAAGCGTAGCTTCCCCCCAACCGATTTCTCCGGAATTATCGACATCAGCTAATTCAGGATTTTTTAATATACCTTCAATGCTTCTGGACTGTTTGTTTTGTTCACTAACCGCTTTCGAAGCCCCTTTTTTACGAGGGGAAGCTAACAAAATGATTCTAATTCCAATCACAAACAGTAAGAATGACCCGAAGATCACAGGGAGCATTCCAGGAAGAATTTTTGACAGCCAAAGCCCGAATGAAATTCCTGCCATGCTAAATAAAAAACATATGACAGCGATCATAAAGTTAGGACCTATTCGAATGTGTATCTTTCGAATTCCATAAGAAATTCCTACACCTAAATTATCTATACTCGAAGAAACAGCAAAGGCCAAAATAATAAGCCAGGTGGCCCAAATTGTCATTTTTGAAACCTCCCTAATTTTTTTACATCTTATTGTTGATGTCAACTGTATGTGCTTATCCACTAATAAAACGTTGAGAATAATTCAACATATCCTATATTTTGTGGAAGGGGTGATTGACCATGTCAACAAGCAACAACAAAAATCAAAACCTTGGTGAATTATTAAAAGCATTATTAAAAAAACGTTCGCTCTCCATGAGGAAGCTTAGTTTGGCAACAGGAATTGATACTGCAACGATTTCACGAATTGCAAACAATAAACAGCAGGCAAAACCCTCTCATATAAAGCTATTTTCACAGCATTTGCAAGTTCCTGAAGCAACCTTATTACAATCTGCAGGATACGACGTTGAGATTACTGCAAAAGGTGCGCAAAATGATATGTACGATTCAATCAATTCAATAAATGAAGTTCTTGTATCATCCAAATTTTTGGGGGACCAATTTAATATAGTGAAAGTACACGAGGAGTTGGCTAAATATGAACAATACGCACTCACAGAAGAAGGTAAACAAAAAATATTAAAGGAGTTTAAAACGAAAGTGGAGGAAGTTAAAGGAGCCGGACCTTTTATTAATGAGTTGAAGAAAATGCATAAAAGTTTTTGTGAAGAAGATATATCCATCGAAAAACGCTCTATTATTGGGGGTGTACTCCTGTATTTTATTTCATCAACTGATATTATTCCAGATTATGTTTTTCCATTTGGTTATTTAGACGACGCAATTGCAGTTCAGATTATTATAGAACGGCTAAAAAAAATAGAAGATCTTAGTAAACCTAATGATGAACATGAAGTGTAAATCCCATTAATAAAAGATGTGCAATATAGACACTGCACATCTTTTAAGAATTTCTATTGGCAAGAAAACTTATTACTCAACCAGCAGTTTAAGTATTTCATAAACATACGGATTCTCAGGCTGCTCCACCTTTTCCAGATGACTTATTTGCAAATAGGGAAGTTCGCGGTCTTGCAAATGAGGTGTTGATAAAGTGCCGGTAACTTTCACCTATTCATCCTCTTTTACAATTTGGGCGTTTTCCAACGTCGAAAAATGCAGTACACCAGAGCGTCTGCATAGCAGCACGAAATTCCAAACCTGGCTATAACTAATTGATTCTCTTTGAACTCAGGTTCTTTATATACAAACCCCGTGATTTCCACTTCCTTGCCTACAAACAAATGCTGTTGATCATAAAAAATATCCAAGATCGCCACATCGATCGTCATCTACAAAGATTTTTTCACTGTTTAGAAGCTCCGATTTCAATTTTTCCTGATCATCTGTTATCATGATTTGTCCATAAGTAATGCCAGCTTGCTCCTCTCCCTCAGTTGCACTGTTGGATTCGGCTTCTATTTCTTATCAAGGTTTTCCATGTAAGCATCTCGATCCTCCAAATATTGTTCCGCAAGTGAGGTATCAGGACTGTCATAGTCAGTCTTTGGTGGCTCCGAAAATAACCCCGCCCCATACTTAACCCCTCTTTTAGCGACAACGAAACTGTCCAAAACAACATCCCTGAAATAACCGGCAAAATAAATATCCAAATCCTCCTCCACAATGATCACTGTCAAGATTATCAAAAGCAATGAGGAAAAAATAATTATTCCCCTTGCTATCTTGCGTTTTTTATTATAATATACAAATCGTAATGATTACGATTTAAAAAAAGGAGGAATTTGATGATTAAAATACCTGTCACCGTTTTGAGCGGCTATTTGGGAGCGGGAAAAACAACTTTATTGAATCATATCTTACATAACAGGGAAGGACTCCGCATCGCGGTTATTGTCAACGATATGAGCGAAGTGAATATCGATGCGGATCTGATTCATTCTGGAGGCTTCAAGAGAACAGAAGAAAAACTCGTGGAGCTGCAAAATGGCTGTATTTGCTGCACATTGAGGGAAGATTTGATGATCGAGGTTGAGAAGTTAGTAGATTCGGGAAACATAGATTATATCGTTATTGAATCAACTGGTATAAGTGAGCCTATACCAGTCGCCCAAACATTTACGTATATTGATGAGGAACTGACTATAGATTTAACAAAAAAATGCCGTCTAGATACGATGGTCACTGTCGTGAATGCCCATCAATTTTGGTCTGATTTTTCTTCCGGGGAAAGTTTGCTAGACCGCAATCATGGAACCGCCGAGTCTGATGACAGAGACGTTGTAGATTTATTGATCGATCAAATCGAATTTGCCAATGTCATCGTTTTAAATAAAACAGACCTTCTTGATAAAGCTGACACGGAACAAATGACCCATATTCTGCAATCATTGAATCCTGAGGCAAAAATCATTCAAACATCATATGGTTCGGTGCCATTAAATGAACTTTTAAACACTAAAATGTTTGATTTTGAAAAGGTAAGTCAATCTGCTGGATGGATAAAAGAATTGAATGAAGAACATGTTCCCGAAACTGAAGAATATGGAATTTCCTCATTCGTATATCGCAGAAGGCGCCCTTTCCATCCTGAGCGTTTTTATAAGTGGCTTGAAAATTGGCCTGTAGAGGTAGTTCGATCAAAAGGATTCTTTTGGCTTGCAACAAGGAACGATATGGCAGGACTCTTGTCACAGGCAGGAACCTCCATCACAATACAATTAGCGGGATATTGGATAGCCTCCCTTCCGGAAGATGAGCGCAGGATCATGCTACATGAAGACAGTCAATTATTGGCTAGATGGGACGACACCTATGGTGACCGGATGACAGAAATAGCTTTTATCGGGATTGACATGGCGAAGGATGAAATTGAAAAGCAACTTGATGAATGTTTATTGACCCTAAATGAAATGAGTGAAAACTGGAAATCGTTTGCCGACCCCTTCCCTTCTTTTTCGACAGTACATTAAAATATCTTAAAAATCGTAATGATTACGATTATCATAATGCTAGCTAGAAAGGAATTGACTAATGAGAACTAAATCTATTTTTTTTACAGTCGTTTTAATCATTGCGATATTTATAAGTGGCTGTCATAAGAGTTCACCCCCCCACTCCAATAAGAATGTAAATAAGAATACGAGTGGTACCCTTAAAGTTTATACGACGATCTTTCCTATAGAAGACTTTACCAAGAAAGTTGGTGGAAAATATGTTGATGTTAAAAGTGTATATCCTGCTGGAGCTGATGCCCATACGTTTGAACCAACCTTAAAAACGATGATGAATATAGCCGATGCAGACATATTTATTTATAATGGAGCCGGGTTTGAAACGTTTATTGATAAAGCAGAGAAAACTTTCGCCAATGAAAAGGTAAAAATGGTGGAGGCCTCCAATGGAATTGAGTTATTGAGCGGGCATGATCACGATCATGAAGAGCACGGTGAGGCCGAGCATGGAAACCATGACCATCACACTCACATGGAGGGAGATGATGACGCAAATGATCACGATGCTCATACAGAAAATGAACATAGTGATCATGACCATCACCATGATCAAGACCCCCATGTTTGGCTGGATCCCATCCACGCAATCAAAATGGCTGAAAATATTAAAGAGGCATTATCAGAAGCAATGCCTTCTGCCAAAGATGAGTTCGAACAGAATTTCCAAGACTTGAAGCAGAAACTTGAACAACTCGATGTTGATTTGAGTGAAGTAATAGAGGCAACCGAACATAAAGACTTACTAGTTTCACATGCTTCATACGGATACTGGGAACATCGCTACGGCATTCACCAAATCAGTATAACGGGCTTAAGTCCAGAAAATGAACCCTCACAAAAACATTTGCAAAACATTATTGAGACGGCGAAGAAACATAATATTCACTTCATTATTTATGATCAAGTTCCATCAGCTAAAGTAGTAAATACTGTCCAAAAAGAAACTGGGACTAAACCTATTACTTTGCATAACTTGGAATATATTACAGAAGATGACAAAACCAAAAAAGAAGATTATTTCAGTCTCATGAATAAAAATATAGACACACTAAAAATTGTACTGGAAAATTAATAAAACAAGAGGCTGCCCTCTTCGGCAGCCTTTTGATTTTAGGTTGTTCATAGTAAAAAAGTGATTAGATAGATTTTCTAAATCCCTGAATAAAATTTTGAAAAATAGGGTCAAGAAAACGTTTTTGTGACATAACTACAACCGTAATAATCAATGCGATGATCGCACCAGTGGTAACATCCAAAGGATAATGGACACCGATATATATCCTTGAAAGTGCCATGAAAAACGCTAGAATTAACAAGATAATTCCAATCTTTTTTCGATAGAAAAATAGTGCCCAGGTCATTGCAAACGCCCCTGCAGAATGATTGCTCGGAAATGAAGGGTCTGCGCTCGTTTTATGACTTAGTAAATGGACCGAATGTGTAACGAAAGGCCGTGGTCGAAAATACATCAATTCAATTGCCTTGTTAATTCCAAGGACAATAATTGTAATTGTTAATACATACAAGACGATTTTTCGATTTTCTATCATTCTCCCTGACTTTGAAAACCACAGCCATACGAGCACAATTCCAAATAATATTGGACCAAATTTTGAAAATAACATCACCGTTTGATCAAGAAAGTCATTTTGTCCTGCAAATTGATTGATCATTTCAAATAACTTGTAGTCAAAGTTCATCTTAAAACTTCCTTTATGAAAAGTTGAAATTACATTATAGCATATTGCCAGTAAACGAATATTTAGTTTTTTCATGGAAAAAGTCACCCAATGGAATGAAATATGGGGAAATATGGGAACTTCTAACAAAATGCGGAGAACATACACTAAGCTATCTTCGATATTAATGAGAGCCAATTTGTCCTGCGCTAAAGAATCATCGGCTTTTACAACTTTTTATGGAAATTGTTATGGAGTCGTTTCTATTCTTGTACGTCTTTAATAATATAGAGAAATGTGAACATTACACTAGAAAAAGAGAGAGAAATTAACCCGTTATCAAGTGAGCTTTCCAATACTACTGTGATATCATCCATCCGCCTATGGATGGAAAATATCCTGTAGCCATTTACCTTTACTTAAAAAAACACCCCGAAGGATGCCTTATAGACCTAATAATTCTTTTTTCTTTAGTGCGAATTCTTCTTCTGTAATAACACCTTGATCAAGTAGCTTTTTATATTCTAGTATTTTGTCAGTTTCACTAGTTTGAGTATTTTTTTTGTTTTGCTCTCTATTACAAATTAGCTGCAGCATAGAGATGCATTCTTGTACATGATTATAAGCGATGCGGTATGTAGTGCTATCCGTTTTTATTTTTTTGTTCAAAAATGTTATGTAGACAGCTGGTTGAGCAGTGTCGTTAACTGTCAGTTTCACTTTCAAATTTGTACAGTATGCTATATTTTTCTTTTTCCCAGTCACAGCACCTACAACGGCACCTGTTTCGCCAAATAAAGCTCCCCCAACCAATGACCTGCCTAAACCACCACTCGTTATTGTTTCACCGTCTTCTAACAGTTCGAAACTGATAATCTCACTATAGTTAAAAAGATAAGATTTAGCTGGTGTTGGGATAAGGAGTTGTTCTTTCTCATCATCAAAATAAACCGCTACCCCTATTTTTTTGGTTGCATTAATTTTTAAATCTTCCTTGTTTTTACCTAAACCTGTCATTGCTTTTAAAAAATCATCCGAAGTTAGCTTTTTAATCCCTAAAAATTGTTTTGGAGTAAGTAGCGCCTCTCTAAAACAACCATCACACACAACTCCCTCGTTTGCGATTTTACGTCGATATAAAGCAACCGCATTTCCACCACAAACTGCACATACTTTGGCCATTTCCACCATTCCTTTATTTTAAATTGGTTATTAATGATTATAATGGAAAGGACTTCTATTTGCATGATAAATGTATAACGATCAGGAATTTACACCCTACACAATCTGGATGATCTAACTCCATTACTGCCGCATTACTATATTCAGCATTGTTTTTAAGTTAGATTGTACATCGAAGTGCAGTGGATGATGGATGTTTTTTTGTCAATATTACTCTTCAATGTATCTTCATGCACCTGAATATTCTTCACCATTGCCTCTGGTATCAATACGAACATGGGGGAAGTGTTTTGTGAGTGAATCATTTTTTCGTCTCCAACATACATTCCCACATGATGTACCCTTCCTTTACCTTCTTTATATGCGAAATCAAAAACACGCAAATCAATGCCAAAATGAGAAGGCGTCATTTTCTTTAAGCAACATAATCTATCTTTTCCTTTTAACGCCTAAACCTGAATCTCCTGAAACCTGTATTGTATTTTCTTCATATATTATGCCTTCAAATGGCTCTGCCTTGATCCACAAAGGGGCATCCAAATCAATCTTTGTTATATTTGGATGCGCAATGGCCAGGTGTACCGCCGCCGCGACACTGACACTCGATTCCATCATGCTGCCAATCATGCATTCTATTTCCGCCACTTCTGCCATGTCAGCGATTTGAAGCGCTCGGCGAATACCTCCAGTTTTCATCAGCTTGATGTTTAAGTAGTCCACAGCCTGTTCTGATAACAATTTCATAGCGTCTCTGGGAGAAAACAGACTTTCATCAGCCATTATCGGCGTTTGAACATTTCTTTTAATCTCTTTTAATCCAGTGATATTATGCGCTCTTACGGGCTGTTCCACAAGTTCTATATTTAACCTGTCTTTTTCCCACTCCCTTATTACTTCAATAGAATGCTTGACGTCCCATCCTTGATTGGCATCTACACGAAGCGTCACATTATTCCCAACGGCCTCGCGAATGGCCGAAATTCTTTCAATATCTTTCTTCCAGTCTTTTCCGGCTTTAATTTTAATGATTGAAAATCCATTATTCACAATCTGTTTGGCCTCGGTGACCATTTTTTCCTCTTCACCAATGCTGATAGTCATATCATTCATCAGTTGATTCGTTTTACCGCCTAAGAATTGATATAAAGGTATGTTCCAAAACTTGCAAAGGGTGTCATAGATGGCTATTTCAACAGCAGCCTTTGCACTTGTATTGCCGACACAACTTTGTTGCACGATTTTAGAAAGCTGGTTAAGTTGGGTAATGGATTTCCCGAGCAATTGAGGAGTAATGACTGATTGGATAATCCCCTTTATTCCTTCCGTTGAATCACCGGTGATCGCCACAGTCGGAGCTGCGGCGCCCATACCTATTATCCCATTCTCCAGTCGGAGCATAACTATAACATTTTCTATTTCATCTGCTGTCCTGAGGGCAGTTTTGAATGGCTTGATTAACGGCAATTTTTCTACTGAAACTTCTATTGATTGAATATTCATCGTTGCACCCTTCCCTTATATAGCTGATAAAATGTAAGATGTCAAAATTCCATAATACGTTCCGAGCAAGCTTCCAAGAACGGCCATCAAAATCCCGACAGGAATCAGCATTCTATTGAATGACCCCGCCAATATAGGGGCAGATGCCACGCCGCCGATATTCGCAAGCGAAGCCACCCCCATCGTAAATAAATCGAGCTTAAAAGCTTTTGCCAGAATGATCATAATCAACCCATGGAAGAACATAATCATGAAACCAGATAAAATGTAAACAGGTGCCTGGAACAATTGAGAGAAGTCAGCATGTGATGCGATCAACCCAATGATAATATAAAGCATGACTTTTGATATCTCCATGGAACCCGGCAATTTTCCAATTTTGGTGACGGCCAAAACAAGACCAACAACGGAGGCTATAATGATTGTCCAAGTCGTGGCATTGACGGCAGCACCAAGTTCAGGCAATCTTTCGCCAATCTTTGTGGCCAATACGGAAACCATCAAACTAAGTCCAAGGAAACCAATTAATTCTACAAAACCGATCGGTTCCTGCCTTTCCTCCTCCGCCTCTAACTGTGCAGTCACTTCATCGATATAAGTGGTATCTGCTTTTGTCCATTTATTAAATTTCGAAGCAAGGGGTACAAGCCAAAATAAAAACATTACCCATACTGAGTAATTGACAGTATCCATGATCAACGCATAGCCAAAAATGTTCTCCGGCACATCCAAGATCCCCTGCAAAATCACCATGTTAGCTGATCCGCCTGTCCAGCTTGCGCTCAGTGCCGAAAAAGCTTTCCACGTATCGGGAGCATAAAACCCTTTAAGAAGTGCGTAGGTAATCGTAAATCCTCCTACAATACTGATTGATGCGGCAAAGAAAGTCAGCAGCATTTTCGGCCCTAACCTAATGATTTTTCTAAGATCACAATGAAGCAGCATTAACATCAGCATAGCTGGAAGCAAAAGTCCACGCACAGTTGAGTAAGCATTTTCAACTGACTCACTTGACGAAAAAAGACCGAAGGTTTTCATTAGAGCGGCACCAATATAAATGAGTACGATACCTGGCACATATTTAAAGAACTTGCCTCCGATCTTTTTTTCTGCAACCGCGATAGCGGCGGTAAACGCCAATAAAAAACATACAAATATAACGCCATCCTGAATCATATTCAAATCCTCCTTATATTTTAAAAATCAAAAAATCCAGCCATTAGGAAATAAACTCCCTAACAGCTGGATTTCAATTGCGAATAACAAATGAAGCAGCTAACTGTCTATAATTTGGGTATATTTAATATGCGCATTTTTAAAGGCAACAATGATAGCCTTTTGAGAAGAACCGAAATATCTCTCTTCTATCTCTTGTATGACAGCTTCTGGCTCATTCATTGATTTTCCCTTGAAAATAGACTGGACAAATTTGGATGTAAGCGCAATTGTTGAAGAGCACTCCGCCTCCAGTATCTCATGACTCTCCCGATCTATGACAAGTCCGATGAAAAAAGTATTAAACTTTTGTGTAATGGGGTTGTTTGAAGCTGTCTTGCTATCCCCAATGATATAAACAGCATGATCTGGAAACACTATAGGTCCTCCTGTAGCCGGATAACGAGCGAGGCACCTGCACGTATGAGGTGCAAATGTTCATCACATTATCGACGATATTTTCATATTAATACAAACGTTTTCATTTTGCAATCATTTATTTTCTATCATATTAACAGTGCAATTTTATTTTCTCTTTATGAAACCCTACTAGCATCCTTTACTTTTTTCAAATTTAAGGTTGCTTTACTTTTTCCCAATAGACTTACAAGAATGGTCACAATTAGATTCATTATTAATGCAATGACTCCAGTACTAATATCGTTAATAACATGCGGAACACCCGGCCAGAAAGTTGTAAGTTTCACACCTGAGATAGTTATATAGGCTACAACCATCACCCCTGTAATAATCCCCGCTATAGCTCCCGCCTTATTGATATGATTCTTTTTAGATAAAGTGAAAAACAATGCCGGAGCTAATTGTGTTATGAGGCTGTACGACATGATATTTAAAATGGCCAACGCTTCGCCACCTGTAATCGTTACAATTAGCGCGATAATGGAAAGACTAATAATAATGATTCTTGACACAACTAATAGTTGTTGTTCAGAAGCTTTTGGTACTATAACTTTATAGAAACTGTTTGTTAACCCAACAGATGCAGCCATAAGCATAACGGAAGCGGGAACTAAAGCTGTCAGTAATCCAGCTGCACCGATGACCCCGATGATCCATGGATCAAAGGTTTCTATCGATAATCTTAATAGAGAAAGGTCTCCATCAGCTCCTTGCAGCCCGGGGATTTGCACAATTGCTGAAAAACCAATGAAGAATATAAAAAGTAATAACAGTGTATATAAAGGTAATACAATTGCATTTTTTCTTAGTGTCTTTTCCCCTTTAGAAGATAAGACGACCATGAACGTTTGCGGCAATAAATAAAAGCCAATTGCATTTAACAATACTGTAGAGATAAACCAAGATTGACTTAGCCCTTGATCAGCTAATGTTAACATTTCAGGCTTAACCGATTGAACGGACTCAAACATCGGCTTAATTCCACCAAAATAATGAAAAGGAATATATAAACCTAAAAATATAACAACTACCAAAATTAAGAAATCTTTAATAATAGCAGTCCAAGCTGATCCATGTATCCCCGATATCATAACATAAGTAGTTACTACAACTGTACCAATGACGCTTGCCGCTATAGGAGGAATCACCCCATAAGATGCTTCTGAAACAATGATTCCTAATCCTTTTAGCTGGATAGAGATATATGGAACAAGGGCTAAACTTCCTAAAACGGCAACAATCATCCCCATTGCTTTACTGTTGAATTTCGCAGCAAAATAGTCAGGTTGGGAAATAATCGAATTGTCCTTAGCGTATCTCCAAATTTTAGGAACTAACCAATAGGATAAAACATAAGCTAAGAAAATGTATGCCGGGACATAGTAAGCCGCTGCACCTTTTGAATAGGCCCATCCACTTCCACCTAAAAACGTAAACGTTGTGTAAATTTCACCAGCTATTAAGAGGAAAACGAACAATGTACCGAAGCCTCGGCCACCGACAGCAAATTGCTCCATGTCCATATCCTTCCCTCTTTTTGCTTGAATCCCTAAATATAGGGCTAGTATAAGGGAGGCAAATATAATGACTAATGCGACATTCATTCAACATCACTCCCTTGATTATCAGGGTCAAACTTATAAACAATTGTTAAAATAATAGAAGCTAAAACCATCCAAAATGCAATCCAAAATAAAAGAAAGGGCATGCCCAGTACGTATGGTTCTATTTTATTTGCATAAGGCAAAAAACCTAACATTCCAATAAAAGGAATCCAGAGCAAGAGTTTAATAGATTTCATAAGAGACCTTCCTTTAATTTTCCCGCGGGATATAATTGGAATACTCATTGATTAAAAGCGCTTTCGATGAGTATTCCAATTTATTTAGGATTACGATTGCAGTGCAAGAACCGTTTCTAAGAGAACATTTACTCCCTTTTCACAATCTTCCCAAGAAGTTAGCTCGTCCTCGTCATGGCTTTTTCCATTAGCACTTGGGACGAAAATCATTGCGGTTGGAATGAAGCTTGCAATGAATTGCGCATCATGTCCAGCTCCACTCACCATTCTTTTATATGAATACCCTAATGACTTAGTCGATTGTTCTACCAAATTGCAAATATTCTTGTCGAACCAAACCGTGTCTCGATCCCATAACTTAGTTGTTTTAATTTCACAACCCTCGTTTGCATCTGAACGTGTTAGTCCTTGTATAATTTCCTCAACTTTCTTGATAATGTCAGGATTTTTATGTCTTGCTTCCAGGGAAAATACAACTTTATTTGGAATAACTGTGGAAATGTTTGGAAGAACATTTACTCTTCCAATCGTATACACTAATTCATTATCAAGTGCACTTATTTTTTGGCGTACTTCGGTAATGAAGTTATTTGTCGCAAAGAGAGCATCTTTTCTCATATCCATCGGAGTTGTGCCGGCATGGTCGGATTCTCCCGTAATTTCAATATCATAGCAAACCATTCCAAGTACACACTCAACAACTCCAATTGTTAACCCTTCCCGTTCGAGAACTGGGCCCTGTTCAATATGTAACTCTAAAAATGCTGTACCTTCTTGTAACCTCATCTCCTGTTCTCCGGCATAACCAATCGACTGTAATGCATCACCGAAAGTGATTCCATCCACATCCGTTTGTTGAAGCATCTTTGTTTTATCAAATTTACCTGATAGAACGCCAGATGCCATTAACGAAGGTTCAAATCTTGCCCCTTCCTCATTGGTGAAATTAACAACCATAATCGGGTTTCTTGGTTTAACCCCATTCTCTATTAATGTACGAACTACTTCTAAACCGGCTACAACGCCTAAAACGCCATCAAAGCGTCCTCCTTTTTTGACAGAGTCCATATGTGAACCCATGACAATAGGTGGTTTATTTTCCTTACCTTCTAATGTTGCATAAATATTTCCCATGTCATCAACTTTTATTGACATTCCAAGCTCTTTACAGCAGGAACAAAAATAATCTCTAACTAAACGATCTTCTTCAGACAACGCTAAACGTGTGACCCCATTATTTTTAGTACGTCCAAAATCTGCGAATTTTTCAAGTGTACCTTTTAAACGATTTCCATTAATTAATGCTTTTTGTTGTTTCATTTTATATTCAGTCCTTTTAAAAATTACAATATTTTTTTCAATTCCTTCATCAAAATAATTTGCTAGATGTTAGCAAGATTATGTAAAATTAGCCAGGAATCTCATTCACTTCCATGTTTACAGTTTCAATTAAATTACCTGCCAATTTTTCAGTTGAACCTTTTCGATCACTCCACCATTAGGATCAGATTATTCTCAATCATTTTTGCTGTTTCTAATGCCTTGCTATTCACTACACTTATTTGAGTAAATCTTAGGATACGATGATCGGATGTTCGATTGTGATGGTACCAAGTTGAACATTTAAGAAAGCGCTTTCCCTTATAGCATTTTCGTCAAAGCCCCACGCGGGTACCCACTTTTCTTTAGGATTTTCTCCATTTTTCCTTTCAACAAAAACTAGATGCTCAGCTTTAGAGCTCCCACTGATTCACACTATTTGAACTACTCCCACTTAACATACTTACGGTCTGTTTGAAGTGGGAGATTCCTAAGAACACCTTCGTAACCGAA
>NZ_QYTW02000027.1 GCF_003605405.2 Siminovitchia terrae
ATTAAGGAAGGATTGTTCAAGTTAAATTGAACTGCAGTTTCTAAATAAGAAGCACCTGTCTTTAACATAAATTGTACAGAATACTCCTTCTTTGTCTTTCTTCGTTTTAATCCTTCTATCCCTTGAGATTTATAGGCTTTCACCCATTCAACTATTGGTGTCTGGCTTCCCATATTATATTTTTTTGCCAATGATCCATATCCAAGATTTCCATATAAATACTCGGTGACAAGCTTTATTTTAAATTCTTCACTATATTTAGCCATAAAAACACCCCCGAAAGTTAGATTTTTCACTCTAACATTCGGGGGTCGGTACCTTTTCATGTGGTTTTATTTTACGACTTCTACTAATATCAATTCATTTTCAACTTATGTCCGATCCTCTTTTTCTTATGGCATAAGCCGGTCAAATCGGATTCGTTTGTTCAAGTAATAGACAACGGGAGCACCGACTGCCATGACAACAAACTCACCGACGGCTACTGTAAACCATGTAAAGAAAAACGGAAGGCCGAGTACTAAGTTCAGCTCATAGGCAATGATGAACATGGTAAGCGTGAAAACAGCTGTATTAAAAGCCATCCGCAGCCAGATGTTTTGGATGAATTTAGTTGAGGTGATGGTGATCAAAAGGGCAATCACTGACTGGGCTACGCCAAAAATAAGGTCATAAACGCCAAGCGGAGAAAATAATAAATTGGTCAAAAATACCCCTATGACAATTCCAAAAATGTACTTTTTGTTGAAGACAACCAAATGGTTGAACATTTCTGAAATGCGGAACTGAACATTTGTGAAGCCGAATGGCTGCACAAAAAAAGAAACGGCAATATATAATGCCGCTAAAATACCGTTGACAGCAAGTGTCCTGATTTTCATGATTAATCTCTCCCTAGTTTTTTTTCGTGGGATGGTTTCGAACCACGTCTTACTTAGCTTATAATACCAGTGTTTGCATAGGTTTGTAAATTTTCATGTTTAAAGCATGTGCAAAATGTTTTACATTGCCTCAAAGACATTGATTGTTTTTTTTCATCACCTTGTTTTCGTAGCTCTTTAATCATATGAGCGTATTTTTACATTTTATGAGCTTCAAAAAAAGAATATAGTTGAACCGGTAGGGCGGTGTCCCCATTGGTCGACATTACAATATATGTCAATATAGCAAATAACAAAAAAGCAATCGAAAAGCTTAAATAGCTTCTTCCTTAGTTAAATGGGGGAAAGAGCTTTGGGTAAAATGGTTTTTATTTAATCTAGCAGCCGGTTGTTTTCATCCACTTCCATGATTCTAGCGTTTGAAGTTTCTTCATTAATAAATCCTGCCCCCCTGCAAACACTGCATTTATACTGCCATCCTTCATCATCAGCCAGCATTCCTGTTCCATGGCAAGCTTTGCAATGACTATCCCGAACATCCATTACAGTCTCCTCCTTTTATTAAGGGGTCTGAGCCCCACCACGTTAAAGTGCTAAAGCGGGGTCTGACCCCAGAAATGCTTATTTTTCAATTGACGAAACTTTCTTCAGGCGCTCTTTCACTAGGTTGATCAATCCGCCTTGAAGTATCACATCGACTTGTCTCTGAGACAATGCATGAGAAACCTGGATAGATACATTTTTTCCTTTTACATTAATTGTAAACTCATTACTCTGTTGTACCTTATTCCGAAGATTATTAAGTTGAAGGATATCTCCCTGTTCTATTTGATCATAATCTTCTTCATTTACAAACGTTAAAGGGAGAACGCCGAAATTCACAAGGTTTTGCCAATGGATGCGCGCAAAATCCTTAGCCAGTGCAACGCGTAGCCCAAGGAACCTAGGGGCCAAAGCCGCATGCTCCCGACTGGATCCCTGACCGTAGTTGAATCCTCCAACGATGGCATGTCCTCCTGTAGTAACACTATCCATCCCCCTTGTATAATACGTCTTATCAATGATTTCAAAAGCAAATTTGCTTATTTCCGGGAGATTACTTCGGTACGGGAGCACCCGTGCTCCCCCTGCTAGTATTTCATCGGTTGAAATATTGTCATCCATTTTCAATAAAACCGGCAGATCCAATTCGTCAGGCAATGCATCCATAGGCGGGATGGAAGCGATATTTGGGCCTTTGTGCAGCTCGACTTTCTTTGCTTCTTCATACGGTAGCGGTTCGTCCAACAAAGAAGTATCAACTGTTGGATTTTCCGGTTCTTTGCTCTTTGGATACGGTATTTTAAGTGTTCGTGGATCAGTGATTTCTCCTTTTAATGCTGAAACTGCCGCAGTTTCCGGACTGCATAGATACACACTGTCTTCCTGTGTTCCGGATCGTCCGGGAAAATTACGAGGGGTAGTCCTTAGGCTGTTCCTTCCGGTAGCTGGTGCCTGCCCCATTCCGATACAGCCGTTGCAGCCCGCCTGATGAAGCCTTGCACCTGCCTGAAGGAGACTTGCGATATGGCTTTCCTTAACAAGGTCAGTCAACATCTGTCTGGATGTTGGATTGATATCGAATGAAATGCCGTTAGCGACCGTCTTTCCTTTGACGATTTCTGCCGCCACTGCAAAATCCCTGTAACCGGGGTTTGCCGAGGAGCCAATATATGATTGATAGATGGGGGTGCCTGCGACTTCAGAAACAGGTACGACATTTCCAGGGCTGGACGGTTTAGCAATCAGCGGTTCCAACTTGGAAAGATTGATCTCTTCCTCAATGTCGTATGAAGCGTCAATATCTGCAGTCAACTCAACCCAGTCTTCCGCCCGTCCTTGCTCCTTTAAAAATCTCCTGATTTCTTCATCTGAAGGAAATACTGTTCCCGTTGCCCCGAGTTCAGCCCCCATGTTCGCAATGACATGACGGTCCATGGCGCTTAATTGATCCAATCCGGGACCGTAGTATTCGATCACTTTACCGACGCCACCCTTAACATCATGCCTTCGAAGCAACTCTAAAATAACATCCTTGGCACTGACCCAGTCAGGGAGCTTCCCCGTAAGCTTGATTCCCCACACTTTAGGCATTTTTATATAAATTGGCTCACCTGCAATAGCTAACGCCACATCCATGCCTCCGGCGCCCATAGCGAGCATTCCCATACAGCCGTTTGCACAGGTATGACTGTCGGAACCAAGGAGAGTTTTACCCGGCTTTGCCAAACGCTGCATATGCACAGGGTGACTTACTCCGTTCCCTGGACGGCTGTAATACAGGCCGAATCTGCGTGTGGCGCTTTGTAAGAACAAATGGTCATCCGCATTTTTATTGTCGACCTGTATGATATTATGATCCACGTATTGCGCCGAAGCTTCTGTTTGAGCTCGCTCCACCCCCATGGCTTCCAATTCCAGCATAACCATCGTCCCGGTTGCATCCTGTGTAAGGGTTTGGTCGATTTTTAATCCAATTTCTTTTCCAGTAACCATCTCACCTTCAACAAGATGGGACTTGATCAGCTTTTCTGTAATATTCAGCGGCATCCTTCTTCCTCCTGTTAAAAATTTTGTGATGCAATACAATACTTTTATTTAGGATTGTTATTGTGGAAGTGAAATATTCATAGCTGCCTTTATTCAGGTTCACGGAATAATTCCCCAATCTTCTCTGAGGATTAATTAAAAATGTCGGCCTCCTTTTGATTTTTCAAGGAATGCTCTCACTTTTCTGTTACCGGTTCTTTATGAAAGGTCCAAACAGCAGGGCGGCCAAACCAAACAGAGCCAAGAATAAGAAGTCACGCAAAAACCATTTCCGAAGTATGCCTCCGATGGTTCCCTCATAAAGTCGACCATAAAGATAATAAAAGGACTTTATATTCATTTGCAAAGTTTTTCCTAATATGGCTTCTGTCAAGGGAGTGTTAGGGGAGAATTCAGCAAGTACAACGAAGCTTTCATTCACCGGAATAAGGTTCATTAATAATCAAAGTATTTTTTGGAAACTTCTATCTTCAATTGGAGCCTGCTCCATCATATCCAGCCAATTCTATTCCGATAAAACGAATTGATTCATAATTGTATTAATAATAAATAATGTTTTAATAAATGCATAAAGCAGTTATAACATAAGAAAAATGCTTAAACGACTATAAAATAATTTATGTAGGAATACTTTACCTTCAATTTTTATAGTGAAATAATCCTACATAATTTAATCCTTTTCTTTGGCAATTCCCGAATAAAACAGTTATAGAATTTTATAAATACATTGCGTTAAAAAGCCTGGTAGTTTAGATAGGTGACTATGGCTTTAATACAACTTTAATACAGTTATCTTCTTTGGTGTTAAATATATGATATCCGTGAGAGGCTTCTTCCAATGGCATAGTGTGAGTAATTATTTTTGTTGGGTCTATATCCCCGTTTTTTATTTTATCGAACAAGTATGGCATATAATGACGCGCTGGCGCTTGTCCCATTTTTAT
Source organism: Siminovitchia terrae (assembly GCF_003605405.2). Taxonomy (GTDB): domain Bacteria; phylum Bacillota; class Bacilli; order Bacillales; family Bacillaceae_C; genus Siminovitchia; species Siminovitchia terrae. The sequence continues at coordinate 4,415 of NZ_QYTW02000027.1, forward strand.
TGTGATGTTTCGAGCGAAAAAAGCACCTAATGGGAACATATTATATAAACCACCATAAACCCCTGTAATTTGAAATGTTCCACCTTTACGAACAGCCTTTGTAGCAATCTGGATAGCTCCTAACGTTCCACCTTGAAGCTTTAATTTCTGTTCTACCCATTCAAGTGGAGATTTTTTACCATCCATACCTACGCAATCGATCACAACATCTGCCCCGCCTTTTGTTAATTCCTTTAATGTTTCACCCATATCATTATATTCCGTGAAATTAAGTGTTTCTGTGTTATTCATTTTTTTTGAATGATCGAGCCGGTTTGTAATGTAATCTATAGCTATAACACGTTCTGCGCCTTTCTCCCAAGCAAATCGTTGAGCCATTAATCCAACGGGGCCACAGCCTAAGACAATAACAGTATCTCTTTTTTTTACACCTGCACTATCAACACTCCAATAGGCAGTAGGAAGTACATCTGATAAAAATAATAAGGACTCATCTTCTAACTCACAGCCCTTTGGTATAATAAAAGGGGTGTAGTTACCAAAAGGAACCCTTAAATATTCTGCTTGTCCGCCGGGATAATTTCCGAATTTTTCAGAATACCCAAAGTAACCCCCTGAATCATAGTGAGGATTAGAGTTATCACATTGACTTTCTAAATCATGTTGACAATATTGGCAGGTGCCACATGCTACGGTAAATGGAATGACGACACGGTCTCCCTTTTTTACAGCTGTAACATCCGGTCCCACTTCTTCAACAATTCCCATCGGTTCATGGCCAATAACATAACCAATAGGTAAAGGGAAATTTCCTTGATATAAATGAAGATCCGAGCCACATATAGCAGTTGATGTTACTTTTATAATCACATCTTCACGGTCTTGTATCTTTGGTGCTTCTACATTTTTTACCGCTATATCATATTTTCCTTGGTATGTTACAGCTCTCATGATATCCTCCTAACATATTCATAATGATACTATTATTTTTACTTACAAGAAGATAAAATGATCGAATACATTGAGCAAATCATTTCATTTGTAAGTAAAATCTTTTTCCAGCATTGGTTGAGGAAATGGAACGCTCAATACATTGATAATTGGGTGCTTTGATTAAGGAAAGGTAGCCACTTGTACAAAATAAAAAGATGTACAAGTGGTTATTTATTATTGATACATCTGATTACTTTCACCTGCTATTGGATTCTCATCAGCATATTTATGTAAAGTCTGCTGAATAATTTGTTGATCCTCTGGAACAACCTGGTAGGTTGAGCCAATTTTACTTATCATATTTTGGTCAGCTGGTTCTAATGGATAATAACCTTTTTTAACCATATATTGCCATATGTCATAGGCATGGCTACAACTCATCATAAAAGCAGTTTGTAAAAATGAGCGTAGTTCAGGATTTGCTGCTTCCATTGCAGAATAAGCATATTCTCTTCCTGCACGTTTTAGGGTTAGTAAATAAGCTGTGGCCATTTCACGGTCATTTAAGTCTGGTACTATTGTCCTTGGTTGAACAGGTGGGTACTGATTAACTGCGGATTGAGTATAGTCGGTTAAGTTTCCTTGTTCTTTGAAGAGAGGTAACTCTTTCTTTGCTCCCTCGGTTTGATTCAGAAACTCAACCTTCATATTATAATCTCTAATATGAAAAGGGTAATGTCTTTCTAGAAGACTTTTGAATTCTTGATCTTGAATATGTTGTAGCATGTAGGACATATTCGTAATCGAGTTTACACAACTCATTGTTAATTCGTGTAAATCTTGTAATTCATGGGCAGCTAACCTCATTTTTTTCCTCCTCATTTGTTTGTCTTAAGCAAGATTACTTTTTCCTTGATATTAAAAAAGATAATTGGAAGTTTATAGAAGTAATCAGATGATTATTTCTGAATGCTATGTATTAGTAATGTGCATTAAGGTATAAAGCTTCGGATTATTATTAAAAAGATGGGATTTTGGCATTAACGCCTAATTATTTATATGGTTGTTTATGTTGAATTAAGGGGATAAGAAAAAAATATGTGAATAACTCGCTGGTTATACAAAACTAGATTATTGTTGAACTAAACAGGGGATACTTGCCTTGATTGGACTAAAGGGGCCAGCTTCGTGGCGGGATAAAAATGCCAATTCAGTCATCGAATCAGTTCCTTATCAAATAACATCACTGGATAATCATTGGCTAAATCAGGGAACTGTTGAAGGGATCTTTGCGCATTGATAACCGCTTGAAGAATTTAACTTCATTCAGCAGAAGTCTCACACTTTTGTAAGTGGTGAGATGAATGCATATTGGTATTTCATTCAGTAGGGGTTCAACCCCCGGCTGAATAAAGTTAAAGCCTCCGGCGGATGCCACAGATTTTCAGAGGGAATTTATCGAACGGAGCTCGATAAAATCTGGGTACAAATACGCCAAGGCGCATTTGATATACGGGATACTCTAGCCCACAGCCAGATTCCTTTTTTGTTTATTTTACCTAATTTTTTTAAATTACGGCATAATAACGATGGTTGTTTAACTCATTCAGCAGAAGTCTCCCACTTCAGTAAGTGGTGAGATGAATGCCTATTGGTATTCCATTCAGTGGGGTTCAACCCCCGGCTGAATTAAGTTAAAGTCTCCGGCGGATGCCACAGATTTTCAGAGGAAATTTATCGAGCTTAAGCTCGATAAAATCTAGGCGCAAATACGCTAAGGCGCATTTGATCTCATTGAAGGAGGATTATAAATGGATAAAGAAATGAATTACGGAAGTGACTACAAATATATTCCAACAACCTCTATTGGAAGTGGCATTGGCATTGAGGTACTGCCAGATTTACTTTGTCATACTGTCCAAATCGTTAATATTCATTTAGTTGGAAATCCTGACATGAAGGAATTTGTACTAGTTGATACAGGAATGCCTGAGTCGGCAAATGAGATTATTTCCGTTACCGAAGAGCGCTTTGGGGCAAACAGTCGGCCAAAAGCAATTATTTTGACACACGGCCATTTTGATCATGTTGGGGCTGTTATTGATTTGGTTAAACATTGGGAAGTTCCTGTATATGCACATAAGTTAGAAATTCCTTTCCTGACAGGTCAGAAAAGTTATCCGGAACCAGACCCAACGGTTGAAGGCGGTATGGTTGCAAAAATGTCCCCTATGTTCCCTAATGAACCGATTGACTTAGGGAATAACGTGCAAATGCTACCTTTTGATGGAACGGTTCCCCATATGCCAGGGTTTAAATGGATTCATACACCAGGACATGCTCCAGGTCATATTTCGTTATTCCGAGAAAAAGATCGAGCGTTAATCGCTGGAGATGCTTTTGTTACGGTAAAACAAGAATATCTGTATAAAGTGTTCACGCAAGAACAAGAGATAAGCGGACCTCCTCGCTATCTGACAACGGATTGGGAAGCCTCCAAAGAATCCGTCATTAAACTTGAAGCATTGAAGCCTACAGTCGCTGTCACAGGCCATGGGTTGCCAATGTCTGGTGAATTGCTAACAACGAGTCTGAAAAAACTCGTTAATCAATTTGATCAAATTGCTGTACCTGATTACGGAAAATATGTAAATAAACATATGCAATAAAGAAGAAAGCGCCTTTTTTGGAATTAAGAAGTAGGGAGGATAAATGATATTATTGCTTAGGTATCCTTATTAAAAAATTTAACAACTTTATTTTACCCCCATCCAAAAACAGGACGGGGGTATGCGTGTTGGAATTACTAAGCTTGAACAATGCTCCTTGAATTTTGGATCCTTTATTAATTGTAATTCTGACATTTCCTTATTGCAGGTGATGACAGCTTCGCTGATTCTACCCCTACGATTGTGTTCTTTGGATTTTAGGGAAATAAAGAACTCCTATAAACGAAATTGTCCAATTTTATAATGTGGATTTCTTTACACAAATTTTACACCTTAAAAAGGGGCCTTACTTTTTTGTGTGAAAAGATTATAGCCTTGTTTTTTGGTAATCTACCTAGATATAACTTTCTTCCGCATTTGACAAATCATTTTTTCTTGCTGTTGGGCAGATTTTTGTAATTCTGTACAGTTTATAGTCTTCAGAGCTTGTCAGCAACTCCTTTGCACATACCCAATTTTTCTGGGAGTCTAACTGCGGGTTACATGCTTCATCATTAAATTGAAGCTGGGTGTCATAAAAGTCATTTTTCGAAACCAACTTCTAATTTTTGGGCTCCTCGTCAAACTCGCATTGTTAATTTAAAATAGGTAAGGTTATTGTGAATTTTGTACCTTGTTGCAACGCACTCTCTACTGAAATCGTGCCTTCATGCGCTTCAATCAAACTTTTCACAATCGCCATACCTAAGCCTGTTCCTTCAGATTTTTGTTCGGTCGTCGTACCTCGATAATAACGATTAAATAGATTTTGTTGTGTTTCCTCTGTCATCCCTATCCCGTTATCTTGGATACATATGTTTAACATTTCTTGTTGTTTTTCAATCGCAGTTGTAATCATAATGGGTGCTTCATTATGGATGACTGCATTCATATAAATATTTTGGAGTGCTCGTTTTAATAAATGTGGATCAAATCCCATGGTTAAATCATGTGATTCCGCTTGCAATTCAAAATGGTGCTTTTGTGCGCGCAAATCATTGCTAGAATCGGCTATAACATGTTGGACAAACGATACAATATTTTGTGTTGTTTTACGAATGGGTACAGACTGTGAGCCATCAAAGCGCATCGCTAAATTCAAGTCTTGCACAAGTTGCTCCATATGCGTCCCCTTATCATCAATTTCTTGAATGAAATTTCGCTGTTCTTCTTTTGACCAATCATAATCAGGATTTAATAATAATGTAGAATAGCCTTTAATATACGTTAAAGGTGTTTTCAAATCATGTGAAATCCCCGCAATCCAGTCCCGTTTTGCTTTCTCAAGTTGCGCGCGTTCGCCCTTGGCTTTTTGCAACTGTGCCCGCATATGATCAAGTTGGGTGATAACTTCTTGATATAAGTGAAAGCGCATTTTAAACTTTCCTTTACGATTATAAATTTTATTACGCTCTATGAGTGGTGAAAAATCTTCATTCCCCAATTGGTCAATCCATTTCATCACGAGTAATAAGGGGCTGCCAAAATACCAGCCGAACCATATGATCCATAGGATTGTAACAAAGCCAATGACAACCGTTACCAACCATTCATAACGTTCGTCACCAAAACCCAGTTTCGGCAAAATTCCTTCCATTGCAAGGGGCACAGTTAAAGCTAAAAGCAATAGCCAAAAGACAAAACCCAATAATAAATGCTGAATAAAGCGTTGCTGGATTTTCATTAAGCATCACCTGTTGGCGGAATAAATTTATAGCCAATCCCTCGCAAATTCACGATAATTTTTGGCTTCCTCGTATTGTCGCCTAACTTTTTGCGCAGCTTTGCAATATGAATCGTTACGGTTTTTTCTTCACCAAATACATCTTCTCCCCATACACGCTCATAAATTTGTGAAGTCGTAAATACGCGGTTTGGATTTTCGCAAAAGAAATGCAGTAATTCTAACTCTTTTGCGGTAGTTTGAACTACTTCCCCATGCACAGTTAATAAAGCTTCATCTGGTGAAAATGAGAACGCGTTATATACATAGTTTTTCATTTCAGATTGTGCTGGTTTTTTTTCGTACTCACGCTGCCGTCTTAAAATAGCACGTATTCTTGCTACAACTTCAAGAGGGTTAAAAGGCTTTGTAATATAATCATCACCGCCTACACTAAGCCCTGTTAATTTATCAAAATCACTGGAACGTGCACTAATAAATAAAATGGGGGCTGTTGTTTGCTGACGAATGGCCGAACATAATGCAAAACCATCTCCGTCCGGCAGCATGACATCCAATAAAATAATATCGAAATCCTGTTCCGTTAAGGCTTGCAGTGCCTCCGCTTTCGTTGCTGCCGTCGCAATATGTGTAAAATGCTCTTTTTGCAATGTGATCTCAAGGATTTTTAAAATGCCCACTTCATCATCCACTATTAAAATGTTTGCATCATCTGTCATGCGATTCCCTCTTTTTTGCAAGATAAAAAAGTTAATTTTTTTAGGTTTAACTTTATTCAGCAGAAGTCTCCCACATTTGTAAGTGGTGAGATGAATGCATATTGGTATTCCAATCAGTGGGGGTTCAAACCCCGGCTGAATAAAGTTAAAGTCTCCGGCGGATGCCACAGATTTTCAGAGGAAATTTATCGAGCAGAGCTCGATAAAATCTGGGCGCAAATACGCTAAGGCGCATTTGATCATTTTGAACAAAGTGCTTTGTTGTTCAGCTCCAGCGCCTATCGACTAGCAGACTTTGCGACAATGTGCTCCTGCGGCGAAGCGTATTCGAAGATGTTAACCTCACCTCGTCGCAAAGCTGCATGAAGCTTACTCACGAAGTAATCCAGTAAGCTGCTTTCCTACGATAAGTCAGTAGCACTCTAGTCTGTACGTCGATGAGCAAGGCGCTATTCTTATTCTATTCTAACAAGTTTTCTTCTGCCATACCTGTCTTTTAAGTAAAAATTACGTACATTTTCCTGCCTGTTTACTTTATTTTTACTTTCATCTTTTACGCTGTAATTAAGCAAATAAACGGGAGGCTTATGTATGGATAACATGATTCAAACAAATCTATTAACAAAACGTTATACAGTCAAACCTGTCATTAACCAAGTAAGTATGAATATTAAAGAAGGCGAAATTTATGGCTTTCTCGGTCCAAACGGTGCTGGAAAAACGACGTTGATGAAAATGATATTGAATTTGGTAAAGCCGACATCAGGGGAAATTTTCATTCAAAATCGACCCATTATGACAAGTTCGTATAAATATTTAAAGGACATCGGCAGCCTCATTGAATATCCGATTTTTTATGAGGAACTAACCGCACAAGAAAATTTGCAAATGCATTGTGCTTACATGGGATATAAGGACCAAAACCATATAAAAAAAGTGCTAGACATTGTAGGTTTACAGCAAATTGAAAAGAAGAAAGTAAAGGAATTTTCCCTTGGTATGCGTCAACGTCTGGCGATTGGGCGCGCCATTGTTGCTAAACCCAAAATTTTAATTTTAGATGAGCCCATTAACGGATTGGATCCCATCGGTATTAAAGAAGTGAGAGAGCTGCTTGTCATGCTAAAACAGCAATATGGAATGACCATTTTAATATCGAGCCATATCGTCTCAGAAATCGAATCCATTGCAGATACGATTGGCGTATTAAATGAGGGAGAACTAATTGAGGAAATTTCGATGCATTCCCTGCGTGATAAACAGCAATCCATGATAGAAATGGTGGTTAGTGACACGAAAAAAGCGAAACAGTTATTAGAGGAAAAATTCAACGCTAAAGTGCAGATCACGAATACTAGTACCCTGAATATTCAACAAATACACGAAAAGCCATCAACATTAACTAAGCATTTAATCATGCATGGTATAGATGTAGATGAGGTCGAAACTTTACACCAATCGTTAGAAGAATACTTTGTCAATCGTATTAATGGGAGGAAACAACATGCTTAAATTAATAAAATTAGAATGGCGCAAGCATCAAATGGGACGTTATATTACAAGCTTTTTCTCCTGTGTTATTGGCATCTATGGCTTTGTGGCACTCATTTCATTAACTTCAAAAAATGATGTAGACGCAGCTATGGAGTCCTTTCAGGAATTTATGTCAGTAGTTAATATTTTATCGAATATTACATTTATTATTTTGGGCAGTGTTATTTTATCTCGCTTGATCATTTCAGAGTTTCGTACGAAAACGATGCAAGTATTGTTTACCTACCCTATAAAGCGTAAAAAACTTTTATTTGCTAAGTTAACGCTTGCTTACTTATTTACTGCAGGTAGTTTATTTGCCGGGGTTTGGCTTATGCAAATAATCACATACTTTTTACAACCTTCACTCGGGTTATTTGAAGGCACAGTATCCATGCAAGATTTAGTTGCGACATTTCCAAAAACATTGACTAATGCGTTAACGATGAGCGCAATTGCTTTAATTCCGTTATTTTTCGGTATGCGTAAAAAATCGACCGCGGCCACAATTACATCTGCCGTCATTATTGGCTTTTTGATTAACTCAACCGTTTCTGATGGCGGTGCAACATTTAGCTTAGCCAATGTTGTATTTATTCCACTCCTATTAGCACTGCTTGGCATTGGTATTGCCTATTTATCATTCCGCAACATTGATGTAAAGGATGTGGCTTAAATGATCCGAAAAATGTTATTTGTACTATTGCTTGGAATAATCACTGTAGCCATTATTCTTTTTATGAAACAACCGGCTAAGACGATGACAATAGGTGAATATGAAGCGATGCCACATATCGATGTGACACTTGATGAGTTAAATATCGCTATTTCCAACTCACCAGATGATAAAATACATGTTCAAATCCAAGGACATAAATTAAATAAAAATATGCTGACAATCAATGAAGAGAACAATCGATTCTTCATTAAGGAGCAGCAGAGTAAGGAAAATTGGAAAGAAAATATCCGTTTTCGTCCAACGCCAACCATAATCGTACAACTCCCCAAATCCCAAAGTAAATCACTAACACTTAAAGGTGCAGATGGAGATTTCAACATTGAAGATTTAGCGTTGGATACAGTACAAGTAGAAACGTCGGCAGGCATGGCTTATTTAAAAAAACTGTCCATTTCAAATGCTGAACTTCATACGAACGATGGCAATGTGACAATCAATAAAAGTGCTATAGAAAACTTAAATATTGCATCAAGTGCAGGTGATGTTGCCATAAAAGAAAGCACAGGCTCAGAGCATATGATACAAACGATTGATGGGCAAATCAAAATGACAGAGGCAACAGAACAGCCGAATCTACATGTAAAAAGCGTTTCGGGTGATATAGTCATTCATTATAAAAAAGTACCAACTTCACTTCAAGTAACGACCGTGGGACCAGATATTGAAAATACTTTACCAAAATATGATAAGAAAACCCACATGATTGGTAATGGTGCAAATGTGCTTTCAGCTGAAACGAAAGATGGTGTTATTACGATTAAATAGAAAAATAGAGTGAGAACTCTATGAGATCATCCTCTAAAGAAGACCTTAAAAAGGTTGGTGACCGCTAAGAACATACTTATAAAAGGAAAGGGGGTTATGCAGGTAGCAGAACAGTTCAAAAGCGTCTGTGGCTGCTGCTTTTAATTTTATTCAGCGGGGGTTCAAACCCCGGCTGAATAAAGTTAAAGCCTCCGGCGGATGCCACAGACTTTCAGAGGAAATTTATCGAGCTAAAGCTCGATAAAATCTGGGCACAAATACGCCAAGGCGCATTTGATTAGTAAAAAAACACTTGCGTTTTTTCAAGCATTGGGATAGTATATCTTTAACCAACATACTATACGGTAGGTATATATAGAAATTTCAGTCTATTTATCACTAGCTGTTTTAATGGCTAAACTGCATATGTTAACTTCATTCAGCAGAAGTCTCTCACTTCAGTAAGTGGTGAGATGAAAGCGTATTGGTATTCCATTCAGTGGGGGTTCAAACCCCGGCTGAAATAAAGTTAAAGCCTCCGGCGGATGTCACAGATTTTCAGAGGAAATTTATCGAGCTAAAGCTCGATAAAATCCTGGCACAAATACGCCAAGGCACATTTGATTTAATTTGTCTTTAATATACTGACTATTTAGTATTATCGAAAGGAAGGATATGTTTGGATTTTTCTGTTTCGGAGAAAGTAGAAGTCTTACAAAAAGAATTGACAGAATTTATGGAAGAGTACATTTACCCAAATGAAAAAGTGTATCAAGATCAGCTGGAAGCCCAAGATGATCGTTGGGGCTCTGTTCCAACGATCATTGAAGAGTTAAAAGAAAAGGCAAAATCTCAAGGGTTATGGAATTTATTTTTGCCGGATAAAAAGTATGGAGCTGGTTTAACAAATATAGAATATGCCCCTTTAGCGGAGATTATGGGACGTTCCATGATCGCACCTGAAGTTTTTAATTGTAATGCCCCTGATACGGGGAATATGGAAGTACTCGTTCAATATGGTTCCCAAGAGCAAAAAAGAGAGTGGCTGGAACCATTGCTGGAAGGTAAAATTCGCTCGTGTTTTGCCATGACAGAACCGAGTGTCGCTTCTAGTGATGCGACTAATATTCAAGCAACTATTGTTAGAGCTGGTGATGAATATGTCATTAATGGGATAAAATGGTGGTCTTCTGGAGCTGGTGATCTCCGTTGCAAAGTGGCCATATTCATGGGGAAAAATGACCCAAGCGCCCCCCGCTATGAGCAACAGTCTATGATTCTTGTACCATTGGATACTCCTGGTGTAACGATTAAAAGAATGTTGCCTGTATTTGGTTACGATGGGGCACCCCATGGTCATGCAGAAATTGAGTTTAAAAATGTACGAGTTCCTGTTTCAAATATGATTTGGGGAGAGGGGAAAGGATTTGCGATTGCTCAAGGACGATTAGGACCAGGTCGTATACATCATTGTATGCGCTTAATCGGTTCCGCTGAACGAGCTCTTGAGTTAATGACGAAACGTACCCTGCAAAGAAGTACTTTTGGTGAGAAATTAGCAAATCATGGTGTTATTCAAGAATGGATAGCTGAATCAAGGATGGAGATTGAGCAGGCAAGATTATTGACACTTAAAGCTGCCTATATGATGGATACCGTCGGAAATAAAAAGGCAAAAACGGAAATTGCTATGATTAAAGTGGTAGCACCAAATATGGCACAACAAGTGATTGATCGAGCGATTCAATTGTTTGGTGGGGCAGGAGTTAGTGAAGATTATCCACTTGCCCATCTGTATGCAAATGCAAGGACATTACGGATTGCTGATGGCCCAGATGAGGTTCACAGGAGACAAATTGCAAGGTTAGAAATGAAGAAGTATTTTTAACTTCATTCAGCAGAAGTCTCTCACTTCAGTAAGTGGTGAGATGAAAGCATATTGGTATTCCATTCAGTGAGGATTCAAACCCCGGCTGAATAAAGTTAAAGCCTCCGGCGGATGCCACAGATTTTCAGAGGAAATTTATCGAGAGGAGCTCAATAAAATCTGGGCGCAAATACGCCAGGACGCATTTGATATAATCTATTATTTATGAAGGAGTAAAGTTATGACAATACTAGACACGTTTAAATTATCGAATAAAACGGCCATTGTAACGGGAGGTGGAAGAGGATTAGGGGCTCATATAGCTGAAGCTTATGCTGAAGCTGGAGCGAATGTAGTTGTTTGTTCTAGAGACATATCCGCTTGTGAAGAAATGAGTCATAAACTTAAAACATACGGTGTTCAGTCATTAGCAATAGAATGTGACGTTACGAACCAGGAGCATATCAAAAATGTTGTCAATGAGACACTAGAAAATTTCGGATCGATTGATATTCTAGTAAATAATAGTGGATCATCATGGGCTGCACCTGTTGAAGAAATGCCTTATGAAGCTTGGGCTAAAGTCATTGATGTGAATGTAACAGGAACATTTCTAATGAGTCAAGCAGTCGGTAAAGTCATGATCGAACAGAACAAAGGAAAAATAATTAACATTGCATCAATTGCAGGGTTTGGTGGAACACCAGCTTTTATGCAAACGATTGGATATAACACGAGTAAGGGAGCCGTTATGACGTTTACAAAAGATTTAGCGGTAAAATGGGGAAAATATAATATTAATGTAAATGCAATAGCACCGGGTTTTTTCCCAACAAAAATGTCTAAAGTACTGATCGACTATGGTAAAGAAACTATACTAAGCAATACTCCGTTAAAAAGATTAGGAAAAGATTCTGATATAAAAGGGGTTGCAGTATTCTTAGCATCAAATGCCTCAGATTATATAACGGGTGATATATTAACCGTTGATGGTGGAGCGCATGCATTGTAAGTGATGGAGAATGATAGATGTTTATGGTAAATTAAACATAAAAATAAAATAGTGGTGAATTCAAAAATGAAGAAGAAAATTACAGAAAAAAGCATCGAACTTTTTGAAAAAAAAGGTTTTACCCAAACATCTATCCAAGATATAGTAGATGAATTAGAAGTAACAAAAGGTACATTTTATTACTACTTTTCTAGTAAAGAGCAATTATTAATGGCCATTCATCTTGAATATATAGATGATTTATTGGAACGACAAGAGAAAATTATGAAAGATGAAAGAAAATCTAGTGTTGAAAAAATAAGGAATGTAATAGCGTTATTAATTAATGATATTAAAGATAAAGGACCTAGTGGGCGTGTTTTTTTTCGAGAAATAAGGCATTTATCTAATCATAATATCGGTATTATAAAGAAAAAGCGCAACCAAATTAGATTAAATATTGAAAAGGTTATTAGAACTGGAATGGACAATGGTGAATTACGCCCTAATCTAAAACCAGATATCATTACTTTTGCCATTTTAAGCTTAACGAATTACAGCTATCAATGGTTTAAACCAAATGGTGAAATTCATTCAGATGAATTAGTTCAAATTTATGCAGATGTGATATTTAATGGAATAATGGAAAAAAATGATTAGATTTTGAGAAGTGTCCTTTTTTTAGTCGTACATACTAAACGGTTAGTATGGTATGTGGGCAGTAAGATCCTGTCTATTTAAATGATGTGGGATAAAACGGTCATAATTTTCATTAAAAGAGCCAAAGCCAATAAAGAACAATTGGGGAGATGAAAATGGTACAAAACTATAAAGATACAATCCAAGTAAGGAAAGGCGAGGAACTATCAAAAGAAAAACTAAAACACTTTTTACAAAAAACACTTTTGGAAACTGCCAATCATGAGTTAGAAATTGAGCAATTTGGGGCTGGACATTCAAACTTAACTTATTTATTAAAAATGGGAGATTGGGAAGCTGTATTACGTAGACCGCCTCATGGACCAGTAGCGGCTAAAGCACATGATATGAAAAGGGAATACACATTCTTAAAATATATTCACAGCGTTTATAATACAGCACCGAAACCATTGATATATTCGGATGATGAATCGGTCGTTGGCAGCCCATTTTTCATTATGGAGAGAAAAAAAGGAATTATACTTGATACACAGTTTCCAGATCATCTATCTTATCGTCCTGAACTAGGAAAACAAATATCTAAATTGATGGTAAATAAATTAGTAGAGTTACATCAGATAGACTATAAACAAACAGAGCTTATTCAACTCGCAAAACCAGAAGGGTTTATGGAGCGGCAGGTAAATGGATGGATTAAACGTTATGAACGTGCCAAAACGGATGAAATTAAAGAAGTTGAAAAACTAATCCACTATTTATTAAAACATATACCTAATTCAACTGAAGCGACTGTTATACATTATGATTACAAATTAAATAATGCCATGTTTACGGAAGATTTTACACAAATGACAGGGCTATTTGACTGGGAAATGTCAACCATTGGCGATCCTTTAGCAGATGTTGCTGTGGCGATGAGCTATTGGATTCAAGAAAACGATAATGATCTATTAAAATTTGGCTTAGGAAAACCTCCTGTTACTATAATGGATGGATTTTTTACACGGAATCAATTTATTGAAGAATATGCTTCTAATAGTGGTCGTGATGTCTCAACAATCGACTATTATATTACTTTTGCATATTTTAAATTAGCCGTAATCGGTCAGCAAATATATTATCGGTACAAAAATGGCCAAACAAATGATCCTCGTTTTGCGAAATTGAATATTCTTGTTAAAAACATGATGCGGCAAGCATTACAAAGTGCAAATCAATATAACTAGAAGAGTGTGAATAAATTGAATGTCAACTTAATAATGAAAAAGGAAGATATCGATTCATCGAAAATTACTGATCAGCAAATTGTCGTTGTATTGGATGTTTTGCTTGCAACTTCAACAATCGTAACATGTTTATTCTACGGAGCTAAAGAAATATTTCCTGTAAAGGATAAAAGGGAAGCTCTATTATTAGGAAAATCACTTATCAATTTTAAGCCCCTTCTTGTAGGGGAAGTGGATGGTAAAACGATACAAGGATTCTTAGATCCTACTCCGCTGTCTTTAAGTAAGATAGTAAAAGATAAAAGTATTATTTTAGCTACAACAAATGGTACGATAGCCATCCGTAAAGTAACATCTGCCAAACATGTTTTAATTGCCTCTCTACTAAATGGCGGTGCAGTAGCAGAATATATTCATAAGTATTTTGAAAACGATTACAGGATTATTGTTGTTTGTTCCGGATCGGGGAATCGTTTCTGTATGGAAGATTTCTATGGGGCGGGTTATTTTATTCATCGCCTAGTCAACGAGTGTAATAAGAATGAAATAGAATTAACGGATAGTGCCATAAATGCCAAACTATTTTATGAAAAATATGAGAATGAAAGCAAACAAATTCTTTCTGCAACAAGGGTTGGTAAAATGCTAGTGGACTATGGATTAGCAAATGAAATTTCCTATGTTAGCCAGCAAGATGAAATTCCGATCGTACCTCAGTTAATAGGCGACCGAATTATTGTATGAAACAAGAGGTGCTCCTGATCAAGGGCTAACGTTATTAAATTTAACTTCATTCAGCAGAAGTCTCCCGCTTCTGTAAGTGGTGAGAGGAATGCCTATTGGTATTCCATTCAGTAGGAGTTCAAACCCCGGCTGAATAAAGTTAAAGCCTCCGGCGGATGCCACAGATTTTCAGAGGAAATTTATCGAGCGGAGCTCGATAAATTCTGGGCGCAAATACGCCAAGGCGCATTTGATAGTATTGGAGGGAATCAAATGTCTGAAAAGAAAATCAATTGGAAACGCGTTTTTATTTTAGCTGGTGCGTTATGTGCGTATTTAATAGGGTCAGCTACAGCCACAGGTCAGGAGTCGATGCAATTTTTTACAGCACATGGTTATATAGGTATTGCTTCTATCATTGTTACGTTATTAGTATTTGGTTGGGCAGCTTCATCACTTATTGTGATAGGTAATGAAACAAAAAATCTTGAAGGAAATGTATATCAATATTTTCTTGGTAAATTTTTTGGCAAAGTGTTTGAATGGTTTGTTACCTTATTTCTCTTTGCCTTAACAGTTACTTTAATATCTGGATCAGGTACAATTTTTGCAGACTTTTATGGAGTAAATAAACTGGTTGGTGCAGGGGTAATGGTCGTGTTAATCTACATCACTGTTTTACTTAGTCTTCAAAAACTGGTCGATATTCTCAGTTTTATTGCACCAATCATTATTATCTTTACAACCATCATAAGTATGATCAGTATTTTTGATAGTATTGATAATCTTTTTATAGCTGAACAATTAATGAAAGAAGTAGAGGTGGTAAAAGCAGTTGACTCTTGGCTGCTTTCAGGGATATTGTATGCTGCTTTAGGAATCACTGTAGCTGCACCATTTCTTATTAAAATGGGTTCTACAACACAGAGTCGCGGAGAGGCATTATTAGGTGGTTTATTGGGTGCATTGATTTACTCCATTACGATATCAATTATATCATTTGCATTGCTTATTAATATTAAAGATATTTTTGATAAGGAAACTCCACTTGTGTATTTAGCAGAAGGGTTTCATCCGATATTTGGTTGGGTGTTTTCATTCATTTTATTGGCAGGAATCTATACGACTGGTGCTCCGATGTTTTGGTACGTTTGTAATAGCTTTGGAGCTGAAAGAACAACAAAATATAGAGTGATTTCTCTCATTTTGATATTTATTGCCTTTTTAGGTGGGTTATTTTTACCTTTTGGAAAACTAGTTGGAACTATTTTCCCTTTGACTGGAGTTTTAGGGTTAATTCTTTTAATTGTTATGGCGTATAAACAAATTAGGCTTAAAGTGAAGACTAAACAATTAGAGAAAAAAGCAATGTAAGGATGAGGAGGGGGTTTTTAAAATGAATATCGCTGAAATGGCTGTTAAAAATATCGAAAACTATGGTGAGTATCCTTTTATAACATATGAAGGTAAAAATTATACTAACTTGGAATTGGAGGAAAAGTCCAATAAATTAGCAGCTTATTTAAGGGAGCAGGGGCTTGAGGAAGATGATCGAGTGATTATTATGCTTCCAAACATGCCAGAAGTACTCATTAGCTATCAAGCAGCTTTAAAGAATGGGGCAGTCATTGTCCCCATTAACGATTCATTAAACAAATATGAAGTTCAATATGTTGTCAACCATTGTGAGCCAACTTTTATCATTACTAATGCAGAAAATGAATATAAAATCCCTGAAAATTGTACTGGAACTATACCAAACACTATTGTAATAGATTCAGATGAAATAAGACATGTTTTTAAACAGAAGGATTGTGAAGCAATAGATATTGTTTATAAACATAAAGATGATGTTGCAGCAATTATTTATACTTCAGGAACGACAGGAACTCCAAAAGGTGCGATGATTACACATGGAAATATACATTCTGTTTATTTGGAATTGCAAGCTTTAGAATTACTCGGGAAAGATCATAAGACTTTAGTAGAATTAGGATTTTCTATGTTAGTTGTTTTACCTATCTCACATATTTACGGATTAACTGTAACGATGATGTCGTATTTAGCTGGTGCTCGTATCGTACTAATGCCTCGTTTTGATATAGAAGAAATTTTCCAACATATTGAAAATGAAAAAATTCGCCTGTTTTCAGGTGTCCCAACTATCTTTTATCGAATGGCGCAATATGGTCAATTGAAACATTTTGATGTTTCTTCTGTTAAATATTGGATTTCTGGTGCAGCACCTTTATCAGAAGAAGTTCGTAAGTTTTTTGAGAGTCAATTTAAGACGCGGATGATAGAAGGCTATGGATTAACGGAATCAACTTCAAGCTTTGCTTTACAAAGATTACATTCAATTAAAGATAATTCGGTCGGGAAGCCTTTTCCGGAAAGTGACGTTGCTGTTTTTGATGAAAATCATCGCCAGTTACCAAAGGGAAGTGTAGGAGAATTAGCGATTAAAGGACCGAATGTGATGAAAGGTTACTATAAAATGGCTGAGGAAACTGAACGTGTACTTCGAGAAGGCTGGCTCATGACAGGAGATGTCGGATATATGGATGAGGACGAGGATATCTTTATCGTAGACAGGAAAAAGGATATGATCATCCGAGGTGGATTTAACGTATATCCCGTTGAGGTTGAAAAAATTCTTAATCAACATCCAAGTGTATTAGAAGCAGGTGTAATTGGTGTTAAAAATAAAGATATGGGTGAAAAAGTAAAAGCATTTGTCGCATTACAACCTGGTAAAGTAGTTACGGAAGAAGAGCTCTTGAATTATTGTAAGAGTAAATTGGCTACATACAAGGTACCCGAAGAAGTAGCCTTTCTATCTGAATTACCAGTGAATGAGCTCGGAAAAGTCGTACGGAAAGAATTGAGAAAATTGTAATTAGTTAATGTTTGAGGGGAGGATGGTAAACAAATGAAAATCATCGTTTTAGGCGGTGCTGCCAATATGGCACAACCAGCAATCAATTATTTAGTACAACAAGAATCAGTTAAAGAAATTGTATTAACAGATATAAATGAGAAACGTCTGCGGCAGATTGTTGAACAACTTGGTTCCAAAGCTTCCGCAAAAAGGTTAGATATTCATAATTATGAAGAGCTTACATCAATCATGACTCATGCTGATTTAGTGATGAACTTTGTCGGACCGTATTATCGATATAAAACAGCGGTATTAGAAGCAGCAATCAATAGTGAAGTAAATTATATAGACTTATGTGATGACTATGATGTCACGATCGAGGCGTTAAAATTGGATAAATTAGCAAAAGAAAAAGGTGTTACAGCGATCACTGGAATGGGTGCTTCTCCTGGGGTAACGAATGTATTAGCTCGTCTAGGTGCAGATGCACTTGATCGAACAGATGAAATCAATACATATTGGGTTGTCGGTGATGCTGAGCCAAGTGGATTTGGAGCCTTGATTCATATGTTTCATATAATGGAAGGGAAAGTACCAACTTTTCTAGAGGGAGAGGAAAGGTGGATACGCGCTTTTCAGCGAGATACGGCAGAGAAAATTGATTTTGGTGAACCAGTCGGTGAGGTAACGCTATATCATGTAGGTCATCCAGAACCAGTTACCCTATCTAAATATATTCCAAATGTTAAAAAGGTGACTAATCTAGGGGCACTATTACCTGAGTTTCAAAATCCAATGTTTAAAACATTAGTTGATTTAGGACTTACAAGTGAAGAACCGATGATGTTTAAAGATGAGCCAGTTGTTCCACTAGAGTTTCTGCTTAGTTTATTTCAGCATAAACAAACAAAAGCGAAACAACGTTCTGGGAAAAAGAAGAGATCAGTCAGTGCAGCAAGGGTTGAAGTAATCGGTGAAAAAGGTGGACAAAAAGCAAGTTATACTTTTACAAAATCAGCATATGATCGAATGGATCAGGGGACGTCAGTTCCAGCAGGAGTTGTCGCAGCACAGTTATTAAATAAAGAGATTAATATACAAGGGGTAGTTGCTCCAGAATGTTTAGCGCCCAAACAAATAATGGCTAGTTTACAAGAAATTGGATATTTTGAAGGAGAAAAAGGTTTTCAGGTAAAACGAACCATCGAGGATAGTACGGTAACAAGTTCCATTATAGACACTGAAACATTTCCGGAACTATGGGAATAGAGACCGATAAAGGTAATTGGAGGTAATGAAAGATGAGTAAGGTAGTCATATTAGGAGGGGCAGGAGGGATGGGATCAATGGCGATAAAAGATCTCGTCTTAAATAAGCGTTTCTCCGAAATAGTGATTGCGGATATAAATATAGAAGCGGCGAATCAAATTGTACAAGAAATAAATAGCGATCTCGTTTCAACTGCATCAATTAATGTAACAGATCGAAAAGAATTAATACAATTATTATCGGATACATCAATCGTTATTAATTTTGTAGGTCCATTTTACCGATTTGCTCCAATGATTATCGAGGCTTGTATGGAGGCAAAAACAAATTATGTCGATATTTGTGACGATTATGATGCAGCAGAAGAGATTTTAAAAATGGACAAGCGTGTAAAAGATGCTGGAATTACCGTATTAACAGGAATGGGGACTTCTCCAGGGATAACGAATATTTTAGTGAAAATGGGTATGGATCAATTGGATGAAACTGAAGAGGTGGAAACGATTTGGGTAATGGGAGAATCAGAGACAGGATCAGCCATTTTGTACCATGTATTTCATGGCGGAACGGGTCTCGTACCAGGCTATTCAGAAGGAAAACAAACGATGATAAAACCTTTTCAAGAAGAAGGTTCATTAGTTGTTGAATTTCCGGAACCACTTGGGAAGGTAAAAGTGTATGATGTTGGTCATCCGGAGCCAATTACCATTCCGCACTTTTACCCTGAAGTAAAAAGAGTAACGAATAAAGGGGCGCTGTTACCAAGTAAGATTGTGGATAATTTCAAAAAACTATTCGATTTAGGCTTTGGTTCAACGACACCTATAAATGTAAATGGGACGGACATCGCACCAAGAGATTTTGCAGTTCGTTTTTTACAAGAAAATCCTGAATTGCTTGCAGTAGGTGAATCTAATGGACTTGGTGGATTAAAAGTAATAGTCAAGGGGAAAAAAGAGGGAAAAGATTTAGGATTTGTTTATACAACTGTTAGCTCTGAACCGACAGCAGCTTCAGTAGCTATTCCAGCAGTAGTAGGGGCAGAATTAATTAAGGATGGGAAGGTAGATTCGATTGGAGTAATTGCCCCGGAAGTATTAAATCCTATGGATGTATTTGATTATTTAGGAAGCCGTAAAAGCGTAAATGAAGCATCTGTAAGCTCTGGTTTAATCATTGATATGATCTTAGATGATGGTTCCATTCAATCCATTAAAAAGGGACGACCTTTAACTTCATTCAGCAGAAGTCTCCCACTTCAGTAAGTGGTGAGATGAATGCCTATTGGTATTCCATTCAGCGGGGGTTCAAACCCCGGCTGAATAAAGTTAAAGCCTCCGGCGGATGCCATAGATTTTCAGAGGAAATTAATCGTGCGGAGCTCGATAAAATCTGGGCGCAAATACATCAAGGGCATTGATCATACTTAACTAAAGTTTGAAGGAAACGGTTGGTTATTTTGAAGGTTAATTAACTGAATATTATAAAATATAGTGTTGAGGGTGAAGGTAATGAAAAAAGATATAGACGAGTTATTGAGAAGAAAAGAGAACGCCAAATTAGGAGGCGGAGAAGAGAAAATAAAACGACTACATGATGTGGGTTTCTATACGGCAAGGGAACGAATTGAGAAACTGGTTGATAAAGCTACATTTCTAGAGTTCGGGATGCTTGCTCATTCCGATCAGGTTGGTAGTGAAGACAAAAGTGCTGGTGATGGTATTATTACCGGTCTTGCTAAAGTAGATGGTCGCCCAGCTGTAGTTCAAGCTATTGATAAAACAGTGTTTGCAGGAACAACTGGTATGGTACATGCTCGAAAAACTAAATCGATTCATGCATATGCACTTAAACGAGGTCTACCGATGTTCAATTTAACCGAAGGCGGAGGTTTACGAATGCCAGATGGTATGGGGTCAGATGGCGTGAGTCAAAGCTTATTTCCTGAAGAATTGTTGTTACATAGGCGGCAAGTACCAATGATGACAGCAGTTTTAGGTGATAGTTTTGGTGATCCAGCATGGGTAGCAGTAACCTCTGATTTTGTTTCTCAACGTAAAGGTACTACGATGGCTGTTGCAGGCCCACGTATTTTAGAGATGGCCACAGGTGAGAAAGTAAGTGATGAGGAGTTAGGTGGCTGGAAACTGCATGCTAATACTACAGGACAAGCTGATCATTTTTCAGAGACCGAGGAGGAGAGCATTGAAGAATTAAAACGATTTTTTTCCTACATGCCCCTCAATGCAGATGAAGAACCGCCGTTTAAACAATCAAATGATGATCCTTACAGAAGACTTGATGAAGTAATCGACCTTGTACCATCCAGAAGAGCACAAGTATACGATATGAAAAAAGTGATTCAATCTATTGTCGATGATGGAGATATATTTGAAATAAAGTCCATATATGGTCCAGCATTGCTAACTGTATTAGCGAGAATTGATGGACGTGTTGTAGGAATTATCGCCAATCAACCATTGAAATATGCAGGATCTGCAGGCCCACATGAAGCTGACAAAGCTACTGAATTTATTTGTCTCTGTGACTCGTATCATATCCCCATGATTTTTTTACATGACACTCCTGGATTCCGCGTATCACGCGATGCGGAGAAATATAAAATGCCTACGAAGATACTACTTTGGAATCAAGCCCTTGCCCAATCATCTGTACCTAAAATTTCGGTCGTCATTAGAAAAAGTATCGGTGCAGCTTTTGCTAATATGTGTGGTCCTACAATGGGCGCTGACTTTGTTGTGGCTTGGCCGGGCGCTGAAATTAATTTTACAGGACCAGAAGTTGGAGTAAATGTAGTATATGGCCGCAAATTGCAACAGTCTGAAGACCCTGAGAAAGAACGATTAGAATTATTAAAAACATGGGAATTCGATAGTTCACCTTATAAAGCTGCTGCGAAGTATTTGCTTGAGGATATTATTGACCCACGAGACACAAGGAAATTTTTGGCTCAAACATTAGAATATGCTTGTGTTAAAAATGGGCCTAAAAGTAAACGGCAGCTAGCTAACTGGCCAACACAGTTTTAACTTCATTCAACGGAAGTCTCCCACTTCTGTAAATGGTGAGATAAATGCTAGTTGGTATTCCATTAAGTAGGGGGGCGAAGCCCGGCTGAATATGGCGGATGCCACAGATTTTTTAGAGGAAGTGTATCGAGGGAGCTCGGTAAAATCTGAGCGCATTTGATCGTTAAAAATTTGTTAAAGGGAGGGAATTACATTGCAAAATTTAAAGAAAAAAAGTTGGCCAAGTTATTTACCAAAACAATTGGACTATAAGCTTGGAGAAAAACCACTACATGAGTATTTAAATTACAATGCAGAAAAATATCCAAGTTGTGTACCTTACAACTATTATGGTAATAAAATAACTTGGGCGATGTTAAATGATTATACGAATCGACTAGCCCAATTTCTGAAAGAAAATCATATTAAAAAAGGTGATCGCGTCGCTTTATATATGCAAAATTGTCCACAATATATCATTGGCTATTTTGGGATTCAAAAAATTGGCGCTATCGTTGTTCCTTTAAACCCAATGTATAAAGAAGCAGAATTAGATTACTTCATTAATGAAGTTGATATAAAAGCAGTTATTTCAACAGTAGACTTATATCCACGTGTATATGCAATTAAGGATAAAACACCAACTGTTGAATTTATCATTACTACAAGGTACCTTGACTTTTTGCCAGAAGAAATTGAATTACCTATTCCAGATGAACTAAAGATAGAAAATCAAAAGATTGATAGTACCTATGATTTTGTAGCAATAATGGAACAAGTTTCTCCTTTAAAAGAAATAGAGGAAATCGATATATGGAACGATGTTTGTCTAATGTCATTTACTTCTGGTACGACAGGAAGACCAAAGGCAGCCATGCTAACATATGGAAATGCATTATTTAAAGCGGCTGCTACTACAAATGCATTCGGATTTACTAAAGATGATAAAACAATCATTATTCCTCCGCTTTGTCATATTGGCGGCAAGATATTGGGAGTTAATATTCCTATTTACAGTTGTTGTGAAAGCATTTTAATGTCGCGGTTCGATCCAGAGGCAACCATTCAGGCAATCGAAAAATATAAAATTAATTTACTTTATACATTACCGCCAATGAATGTAGCGATACTAGATTATCCAAATATAGAAGAAAGAGATTTATCCTCTCTTAAGATTAACTTCGCTACAAGTTTTGGCATTCCAGTCAGCAAAGAGCTTGCCCAAAAATGGAGGACTTTAACAAATGGATGTTTATTATATGAAGCTACATATGGATTGAGTGAGACACACGATGCTGATACGTTTATGCCTAGAGATAATATTAAATTTGGTAGTGTTGGCATTCCAACTTTCGAAACGGAAATGCGAATTATCGACCTGGATACTGGAGAAGAGTTACCAACTGGAAAACAAGGGGAAATTGTAATAAAAAGTCCTGGAGTTTTTAAGGGGTATTACAAGCGCCCAGAAGATACTTATGAAGTGTTAAAGAATGGTAGGTTACATACTGGAGATATAGGTTCATTTGATGAAGACGGTTATTTATTTTTACATGGACGTGTAAAAGAAATGATAAAAAGTTCTGGTTATAGTGTTTTTCCTGAAGATGTAGAAGCTTTGCTTGATCGACATGAGGCAATTTTACAAGTAGCTGTTGTGGGTGTTCCAGATGAAAAAAGAGGGCAAAGTGTAAAAGCGTTTGTTGTATTAAGACAAGAATATAAAGGAAAAATTATGGAAGAGGATATCATTCATTGGGCTAAAAACAATATGTCAGCTTATAAATACCCGCGTTATGTAGAATTTAGAGACCATTTACCTGAAGCGATTTCTGGAAAAGTACTGCGAAAATATTTGCAAGAGGGAGAAGAAAAAGAACGTTTATAGAAAATATTTACATTCTTATAAACTTTTATAAGGGGTGAGTAAGATATGTCTTGGCAGCCAGAAATTGATGAATTACATAAAAGGGAAAAGATAGCTTATCAAATGGGTGGAAAAGAAAACGTGAATAGGCATAAATCTAGGGGAAAGATGACTGTAAGGGAAAGAATTAACAGCCTTCTAGATAAAGACAGTTTTCATGAGACTGGAGCAATTGCTGGAAATGCAGATTTTGATCATGATGGTGAACTAAGAGATTTTCAACCAACAAATGTAATTATTGGACGGGGAAAAATTGATAATAGAAAAGTAGTAATAAGTGCTGATGATTTTACAGTACGAGGTGGTGCAGGTGATTTAGAAAGTATGGAAAAGCAAGTGTATGGTGAACTGATGGCACACGAGCTCAAACTACCTATGGTTCGACTTGTTGATGGAACCGGTGGTGGAGGAAGTGTCACCTCAATAGATGAATTGGGATATGCTTACGTACCTGTTAATCCTGCTTGGGATCATGTTGTAAATAATATGGGGAGAGTGCCTGTTGTTGCAGCTTGTTTAGGATCTGTTGCAGGATTAGGGGCAGCACGTGTAGTAGCCTCACATTTTTCAGTTATGGTGGAAGATATTTCTCAGATGTTTATTGCGGGACCATTAATTGTGAAGCATGGTATGGGACAAGATTTAACAAAAGAAGAGTTAGGTGGTGTTCAAGTACATCGTTCAAGTGGGGCAATTGATAACGTGGTAAAAACGGAAAAAGATGCTTTTGAACATATTAAAAGGTTTCTATCTTTTCTTCCGAGTAATGTGTGGAAGTTACCACCAATAATGGAATCAACAGATTCTCCAGATAGGAAAGAAGGAGAACTGATTTCAATTATCCCAAAGAATCGAAGACAACCTTATAAAATTAGAACAATTTTACAAATGGTATTTGATAAGGAATCCATCTTTGAGATGGGGAGTCATTATGGTGGGGATACAGTTACAGGATTTGCAAGATTAGATGGTCATTCAGTCGGATTCTTAGCAAATGATCCGATAGTTGGAGGAGGCGGTCTATCTGTAAAGGCATGTAATAAAATAGAACGTTTTGTAGATTTGTGTCAAACTTTCCATCTGCCAATCATTAATTTTGTAGATCAACCTGGCTTAACTATCGGACTGGCTGCTGAGAAACAAGGATTAATACGACATGGAGTTCGAGCTATATCAGCTATTTATCAAGCAACAGTTCCAATGATTGAAATCATTCTTAGAAGAGTATATGGAGTCGGAGGAGCAGGAATGATAAATGGTCATGGCCTTCATCTCCGCTATGCTTGGCCTTCTGGGGATTGGGGTTCATTACCGATTGAAGGCGGTTTACAAGTTGCTTATAGGCGTACATTGGAAGAAAGCGATAATCCACAAGAATTACTTGAGAAATTAGCGAGTCAATTCGAAAGTTTTCGATCTCCTCTACGAACTGCTGCTGCATTTGGGATAGAGGAAATTATTGATCCACGAGATACACGGCCGCTTTTGTGTGATTGGATTGTAGATGCATATGAATTGTTACCAGAATTATTAGGTCCTTCACGACATACAATGCGGCCATGAATTAACGTAATATTCAACCTTTTTATGCACTACTCCTCGTTCAGATGAAGATTGTTGAGAAAGTGGTAAAATTTAGATTTAATCTTGCAAGAGAGTTGATATACCTGCAAACAATTAAATTAACATAGGACAATTAGATAGAGGGATGAATCATATGCTAAAAAAATTAGGAATTGAAATAGTAAAACTTGATCTTCCGTTTCGGCTTAATCATGTAAATTGTTTACTTGCAGAAGGAGAAACTGGGTGGGCGATTATTGATACAGGATTACATGATACAAAAACAATAGCTAGATGGGAGGACATTTTACAAGCGAAAAAAGTAAGTGATCTATATATTTCTCACTATCATCCTGATCATTTTGGCTATGCAGGAGGGTTGCAACAAAAGACAGGTGCCAAAGTTTCAATGACACAAGTTGATGAAAAATCTGGTAAAACGGTGTGGGGAGAAGAGTTTATTCAAGAGATTAGGAAAAATTATACTCTATCAGGGGTTCCAGATCATATCACCCAGCTAATGACAGTAAACACAGAAGAATTCAAGGAAGTTATTACACCATATCCTAATGTAGATCACTATTTTCAAGAGGGGGAAAAAATTCTATTTGGTCAACATGAGTATGAAGTTATTTTTACTCCCGGACATGCTGATGGGTTAGTGGTGTTTTATAGTAAAGAAAATAGTGTTCTTTTATCAACTGACCATATTTTACCACGCATTACTCCAAATATCGCTTATTGGTTTCATGGAATAGAGAATCCCTTAAAAGCGTACATGGAATCTTTAGAAAAAATAAAAAGGTTAAATGTAGAATTTGTTATTCCATCACATGGGGAACCGTTTTATTATGCGAATAAACGGATTAACGAAATTTTAAATCACCACGAAGAAAGGTTAGCATTTGTGCTGAAATCGATCGGGAGAGGGATCACTGCCTACTCATTGAGTAAGAAATTGTTTGCCTTTGAGATGGATGCACATGAACAACGGTTTGCATTAGGAGAATCAATAGCACATTTAGAATACTTACGGTATAAGGGCTACATCAACAAAGAGATTCATAATGGTATTTGCTGGTACTATATTCCATAAATTAATTTTTTGTATGGGAAAATGGCCATAAAGTGCGAAGAAGCTGGTTTTATCTTTATTGGGCCTAGTCCAACTATTATGGAACATATGGGAGACAAAATGGCTGCAAGTTAATGGATGAAAAAAGTAGGTGTTCCTGTTATACCAGGAACAGATGAGCCACTTTCCAATTTAGAAGAAGCATTAGAAATAGCCAATACAATTGGTTACCCAATTATGCTGAAGGCAGCAGGTGGTGGAGGTTATTGGCCTTCAAATTGTACATGATGATGTGGAGCTAATGAAGAGTTTTGCAAGTAACTCTAAACGGGCTGAACAATTTTTAGGAAATAGTTCGATGTTTATTGAGAAACTATTAAAAAATGTACTGCATATAGAAATACAAGTACTAGCTGATCATTTTAGCAACATTGTTTAATCCAAAGAAGAAACCAAAAAATAATTGAAGAAGCTCCATCTTCCTTTATTTCAGAGAGCACAAGAAAAAAGATGGGAGAAGTATCTGTTCAAGCTGCAAAAGAAATTGGCTATACAACCGCTGGAACAATTGAATATTTAGTAGATGGTCAGGAGAACTTTTACTTTTTAGAAATGAATATAAGGATACAAGTAGAACACCCCGTAACAAAGGAAATAACAGGATTGGATATCGGCGAAAATCAGATTTTGGTTGCTAATAGAGAAAGACTTCGTTTAGATCAAAATTTATTAAAAATAAATGGGCATGCAATAGAGATAAGAGTATATGCAGAAGATCCGGTCCGCTTCTTTCCGTCACCTGGAAAAATAACGAATTAAACGAGCTCAGCTGATGTTTTTATTCGTATGGAATCATCTGTTACGAATCAAAGTGTAGTATCACCATTTTATGATCCAACGATAAGCAAACTCATCGTTAAAGGTAAGAGGCTATCACTAGACTTAAACGAGCCCTTGTAAAGTATAAAATTGAAGGAATTAAAACAAATCTGCCAATGCTGCAGAAAATTGTGAATCATGAACAATTTTTTTTACAGGGAATACTACGACAAATTTTATTAATAAATATTATATACCGACTAACCAGAAATGATATAAGGAGGAAAAATCATGAGTGAAGTAAAAGCAACGATGCCGGGGAATGTATGGAAAGTAATAGTCGAAGTAGATGATGAAGTTACAGAAGATCAAGATATTGTGATTTTAGAATCAATGAAAATGGAAATCCCAATATCTACTGGAACAGCGGGTTTAATTCAGGAAATAAAAGTATCAGAGGGCGATTTTATAAATGAAGGAGATGTTATTGCAATTATCAAGTGAAAGCCACCGGCGGATGCCACAGATTTTCAGAGGAAATTTATTGAGCGGAGCTCGATAAAATCTGGGCGCAAATACGCCAAGGCGCATTTGATAAAGAGCAATGGATACCTTTAATCCAGGTCTATTCAATTTTCACACTCTGACGATTCTAGAATAAAAAAGCCTGGGGGTAACTGTTTAACAGTCACTCCCGGGCTTTGCCTTCTATGGTATAGCAAAAAGTTAGTTAGCTGTGCTCAAAGTCTTGGATAATCCATAGTTGACAAATAGGAATTATATGTTTTAGTATAAGTATAAGATATTGATCGGATCATCTACATCAATGAAAGGGGAGAAAACGAATGAGCCAAATCACACAGACAGTTGAAAGCAGAAGGAAAGAGTTAATTGACAAGCTTGTGATGATGGGAGTATACAAGCACGGAGACAAACATCTTTTCGAATTATCTTTGAGAGAATTGGAATATAAATATCGCAAAGTCAGGTCAAGCAGCCACCCTCACAGTCAAACGGGTTCCATTCGTTGGGTGAGAAAAAAAGTTAACGTATAGTTTTGGGGAATCAGTTGGCGGAAAGCGGTTTGTTCGTTTTTCACCGACTGATTTTGCATTTGTGAGGTTTCATCCAGAAAGCAGCTAATGGATGCCCGCCACATCGGTGCATTTAAGAGGAATCGGCGGATGACTATATATTCTAGATATGTGAGCCATGGCCCCATTATTTGGGCACCTGACCGAATAACCGACGGTCAAACATACTCGCTACCTTAGAAAACCAAAATACTGTTTGTGTAAGGCAAATCCCGTCTGAAAAAAGTCTTATTTTCCAATTTAGCTGGGATAATGTCAAGAAAAACGAACTACTGTCCGAACACGAGGGAATACGATCCGAAAAAACGGAATACTGACCAGAAAATCGAAATACGATCCACTTTGGTCAAAATACTGTCTAGAAAAGAAAAATACTTTAGGTTGATCTCTATTATTAACCATTAAGCAATAAAGAACGGGCATTAAAGCCCGTCCTAACATCTGCTTTCCTTTCTGGTTACTCCTGTTACTATCAAATTTTATCCAATGAATCTCCACGCATGAAGCGCTCGAATTCTTCCATATCTTTATTCTTATTTTTGGATAGCTGGAAGGGGTTTCGCTCTCTTTTCTCATCATCGACGAATACGCCCAGTTGCGGGCTTTGCGTTGCTGTCGGATCATTGATTACACTCTCATATTTACCGTCGGAGTGAGGGGTAGCATTTGAGTGGACATCTTCAGTTTTTCTTGGCATGATATCATCTCCTTTTCATTATCTTTGGAAAAACAAAGGATTTTATGTGATAAATATTCATTGATCACATTTCATTTGGAAACATTACATATTATAATATTAAGAAAATATTGATTTAATTATTCAATTCTATATAATAAAATGTAAAATTAAGTCAACTATTTTGTAAGCGCTTAAAAACACAAAAGTTTAAACTTCATTAGCAGAAGTCTCCCACTTCAGTAAGTGGTGAGATGAATGCCTATTGGTATTCCATTCAGTGGGGGTTCATCCCCCGGCTGAATAAAGTGAAAGCCTCCGGCGGATGCCACAGATTTTCAGAGGAAACTTATCGAACGAAGCTCGATAAAATCTGGTCGCAAATACGGCAAGGCGCATTTGATAAGGGCTGTTTATTTGTGAAGGGTTAATAAACCCATGTCCCTACTAAAAGCATGAATCTAGGTGTTAAATGCATCATCAGAGACTCCATCGTCAACCGCTTAATAATAAAAAAACAAGGAGGAAAATATGCCTGGTTTAATACACAAAACGATTGGTCAGTTGTTGGATGAGGTTGCCGGAAAATATCCAGAAAACGACGCGGTTGTGTTTCCAAACCGGAAGCTTCGTTATTCCTACGAGGACTTTAATCGACATTGCCAACAGGTGGCAAAAGGTTTTATGAAGCTCGGTTTGGAAAAAGGGGATCATCTCGCCGTTTGGACGTCCAATCAGCCGGAGTGGTTATCTGCCCAGTTTGCTACAGGAAAAATGGGAGCGGTGCTTGTTACGGTAAATACTAATTTTCAAACAGCTGAACTTGAATATCTGCTTTCCCATTCAGATTCGACAACACTGATTTTGATGGAGTCATATAAAGGAACCTCTTATGTAGATATGTTGTACGAGATTGTTCCCGAACTCAAAACTTCCGAACCCGGAAAACTTCAGTCTAAATCACTGCCATTTTTGAAAAATGTTGTTATTTTAGGGGAGAAGCGTTTTCCAGGAATGTTCTTATGGTCGGACATAATGAGGCTTGGACTAGAGATTGATGATCAAACATTTGAAAGAAGACAAGCGGAACTGCAACCAGATGATGTAATCAATATGCAGTATACTTCAGGAACAACAGGTTATCCAAAAGGTGTCATGCTGAGCCATTATAACTTAATTAATAATGCAAATAGTATTGCGACCTGCATGGAATTAACAGAAAAAGACCGATTATGTATTCCGGTACCATTTTTCCATACATTTGGCTGTGTTCTGGGTACGCTGACAAGTGTGACTGCTGGTACGACCATGGTAATTGTAGAAGAATTTCAAGCGGAACAGGTGCTGGAAGCGATTGAAGCGGAAAAATGCACTGCCCTTCATGGTGTCCCAACGATGTTTATCGCGGAATTGAACCACCCGGATTTTGAAAAATATGATTTAACTTCTTTGCGAACTGGTATAATGGCAGGCTCAACCTGTCCGATTGAAGTGATGAAGGCTGTGACAGAAAAAATGGGGGCTAAGGAAATTACAATTGCCTACGGACAAACAGAGTCATCGCCTGTTATCACTCAGACAAGAACAAATGATCCATTAGAAATCCGTGTTGCTACTGTTGGCCGTGCACTGCCAAATGTGGAAGTGAAAATTGTTGAACCGGGAACGAATCGAGAAGTCCCCAGTGATGTAGAAGGGGAATTGTGTACAAGAGGGTACCACGTGATGCGAGGGTATTACAAGAATGAAAAAGGAACAAGAGAAGCCATCGATGATGAAGGCTGGCTTCATACCGGTGATTTGGCCGTACTGGATAAATATGGATACTGCCGGATTGTAGGGCGTCTGAAGGATATGATCATCCGAGGCGGTGAAAACATTTATCCGCGCGAAATAGAGGAGTATTTTTATCAGCATCCGAAAGTGTTGGATGTCCAAGTAGTCGGTGTGCCAGATGAATTTTTCGGTGAAGAGGCTATGGCTTGGGTTATATTAAAGGAAAACGAAACAGCCTCGGAGGTGGAAATAAAGGAGTATTTCAAAAGAAAGATATCCCGTCAAAAAATACCCCGTTACATTCAATTTTGTGAGGGATTCCCGCTTACAGCATCCGGAAAAATACAAAAATTTAAGCTGCGGCAGATGGGGCTTGAATTAATTAATGCCCGTGTTTTGAAAGGCGAATCCTAACTTTCAAAATTCATTATGACAAGAGCCCCTAGAGAATGTATTTTAACTTCATTCAGCAGAAGTCTTCCACTTCAGTAAGTGGTGAGATGAATGCATATTGGTATTCCATTCAGTGTGGGTTCAAACCCCGGCTGAATAAAGTTAAACCACAGATTTTCAGAGGAATTTATCGAGCGGAGCTCGAGAAAATCTGGGCGCAAATACGCCAAAGCGCATTTGATAAGTCCCATGATTCGGACCGCAAGGAGCTTAGCTTCGATTTTCCTGCAAAATAATAATGTGATAATGTGAAAGTTCATCGTACATGAAGAAATAATCCTCATCCTATGATACACTAAAGGGAAAAAGCAGCCAGGAAAAGGAGATACTCATGGTAAAGACGGTATTATTCGATGTAGATGGTGTGTTATTAAGTGAGGAGCGCTATTTTGACATGTCCGCCCTTGCTGTATGGGAAGTTTTGATCAGTCCTAATTATTTGGGAATAGATTCTGAAAAATTTAAAACAAACCTCACAAATGAGGAAATTGAAAATATACGGAAAGAAATCTTTGTAGATGATAGAGTATTGAAATTTTTAAAAGCAGGTGGACTGAACGCCAATTGGGATATGATCTATTTGACAGCCGCTTATCAGCTCCTTCACTTATTGGAGCAAGTAAAGGACGAACTTGAAAACAACATTACAAAATGGCTGACGAACGAGATTGACCGCAAAGTTTTATTGGAAATAGGAGAGGCGTTGGATGGCAGAGATCTGGTATTCGATTTTCAAAAATTCCTTGTTGACTTTCAAGGCGCCAAGCCGACACAGCAGGGGTTGATGGATCATTTGGATTATCTGTCAAAAGAAAAGTTCGGTGTCGAAACAAGAATGTTCGGGAAGATGGATCAGCTTTGGTCAACATGCGAGCTTGTTTCCCAAGAGTGGTATGTTGGAGATGAACACGTGCTTGAATCCACCGGAAGACCATCAGTCCAGACTGGAAAAGCCGGATTCATGTCTGATGAAAAAGTGCTTGCCGATAAAGAAAAGATTGCTGAGCTTTTTGATACACTGACAAACAGCGGTGTAAGGGTCGGAATTGGCACAGGACGTCCAGAGCTCGAAACGATCGAGCCATTTAAAGCGTTGGACTGGATGAAACATTTTGACACAAGTTACATTGTTACAGCAGATGATGTATTAAGAGCTGAGCGGACGCATCCTGAAGGACCTTCCCTTTCAAAACCTCACCCATTTACCTATATAAAGGCTTTATCAGGCAAGACGAAGACAGATGACGAATGTCTTGCAGAGGAATTGCCTGTTGAAAATGGCCATGAGACGCTTATTGTTGGCGATTCTCTTGCAGATCTATTGGCTGCAAGAAAGATGGGGTGCTTGTTCGCAGCAGTCCTTACCGGATTATCTGGTAAGGATGCACGTCCTGAATTTGAGGAATATAATGCGGATTATATTTTAGACGGTGTCCTTGATGTGAAGAACCTCATACTTTCTTTAGTAAAATAACATTAAAAAGAGATCCTGCACTTTGATTGAGAGCAGGATCCCTTTTTGTAACAAATTTTAATCGAATTGCATGTCCAGATTGATCAAAAGTCGATTAACCGTGATAAACTGGTATGTTTTCGTTCGGCAGTTCAAGGAACTGAACAGCTCTCAAGCCGTCCATTTCAACCAAATCTTTGGCAACTTCATCGTCGACTTTTTTATCGAGGGTAAGAACCATAATGGCTTCTCCACCAGCTTCGGCTCTTCCAACCTGCATCGTACCAATGTTGATCTGGTGGCTGCCGAGGATGGATCCGACACGTCCGATCATTCCAGGGACATCGTGGTGTTCGATATATAGCAAGAAGCGCTCTGGACGAACGTCAACGCTGTATTCGTTCATCTTCACGATACGTGCGCCATAACCGTTAAGGATAGTGGCTCCGATGCTGGCGCTGTCGTTACCATTATACAAAGTTAATTCCATATAGCTCGCGAATCCTTTGGAAGTCGGATTGTTGGTAACGTTAAAAGAGACTCCTTGGTCATTCAATAAATGAAGAACGTTAATCATATTAACGGAATCACTTAAATGATGTGATAGGATTCCTTTAATCATCGTTCTTGTTAAGAAGTCGTTATCTTCTTTGGCTAGATTTCCGTAATAATTTATTTCAATTTTTTCTGGAGCTTGTTTCAGCAGTTGGATTGCAAGAATTCCAACTTGTTCTCCAAGATCAATAAATGGTTGAAGCTTTTTCTGAGTTTCGCCAGAAACTTGCGGCATGTTAATCGCATGGCGAATGGAATCTGTTTCGAAAATATCGATGATTTCTGCACTGACTTCCTGCGCTACTTTTTCCTGTGCTTCTACAGTCGAAGCGCCAAGGTGAGGTGTGACAATTGCATTTGGATGGCTGAGTAATTCTTGATTGGAGGCAGGCTCAGTTTCGAAAACATCGATGG
This sequence comes from Siminovitchia terrae, assembly GCF_003605405.2. Lineage (GTDB taxonomy): Bacteria > Bacillota > Bacilli > Bacillales > Bacillaceae_C > Siminovitchia > Siminovitchia terrae. The sequence continues at coordinate 37,926 of NZ_QYTW02000027.1, forward strand.
CTGCACCTGCCACTTGTCCGGAATTGAGTCCGCGAACAAGGGCGTTTTCATCAATGATGCCGCCACGTGCGCAGTTGATGATTCGTACACCTTTTTTTGTTTTAGCCAAGTAATCGTCATTGATCAGGCCCTTTGTATCCTTCGTAAGCGGTGTATGGACGGTTATGAAGTCTGCAGCTTCGGCAATTTCATCCAAAGTGGCTTTTGTGATGCCCATTTGGTTTGCGCGATCCTCAGTCAAATAAGGATCGTAGCCCAGGATTTTCATGCCGAATTTTTTCGCTCTCTTTGAAACTTCTGCCCCAATTTTACCCATTCCGATAATACCGAGGGTTTTTTCATATAATTCAACGCCTTTGAAAGCATTGCGATCCCAGTTTCCTGCTGAAGTAGACATGTGTGCATGTGGAATTCGGCGGGCCAAAGAAAGCATCATGGCCATTGTATGTTCCGCAGCAGCAATTGTGTTGGCGCCAGGAGCGTTGATTACGAGAATTCCCTTCTTAGTTGCAGCATTTACATCAATATTGTCAACCCCAACACCAGCGCGGGCAACAACGCGAAGTTTTTCAGCTGCGTTAAGGAGATCCTCTGTCACCTGTGTCTGGCTTCGAACAATCAATGCGTCGTAGTCTTTGAAGATTTCTTTTATCTCTTCAGGAGATAATCCTGATTTCTTATCTACGGTAAAATTCGGATGATCATACAGTGCCTTTAATCCCGTATCGCTGATTGAATCTGTTACTAACACTTTATACATGTTCAGCCCAAACCTCCTGTGCTCTTCTAGTGGCGACGCCGAGTGTGTCTTTGCCTTCAATTGCCTTGATGGTCATTTCAAGTGCACCTAATACAGTTAACACGTCAAATGGCGTGCAATATCCCATATGACCAATCCGGAAAATTTCACCGGATAATTTTTGTTGACCGCCAGCAAGTGAAATTCTGTATTGATCAAGCATCATTTTTTTCATTTCATTCGCTTTTCCATTTTCCGGTTTTACAGCTGTGACGGTTGGAGAAGCAACATCATCAGATGTCAAAAGCGGGATGTCCAATGCTTTGACCCCTTCGCGAGTCATTGTTTTTAAGAGCTCATGACGCTTGATGACATTTTCCATTCCTTCTTCTTCGATCATCTGGCAGACTTCTTGGGCCCCGTAAATAAGAGAGACCGCTGGAGTGAACGGAGTGGATCTTTTTTGGTCATAGGAATCGAAATAACGGTTCAAGTCAAAGAAAAAGCGGTTGGATTTATTGTTTTTGATTACATCTTTTGCGTGATCACTAACTGCTACGAAAGCGAGCCCTGGTGGAAGCATTAACGCTTTTTGTGAGCCAGAAACCAAAATATCGATATTCCAGCCTGCCATATCAGCAGGTACGCCACCGATACAGCTGACACCGTCGACGATGAAAAGCGCATCAGATACACGCTTGGTCACCTCGCCGAGTTCTTTGATTGGATGAATTACAGCAGTGGAAGTTTCACAGTAAGTGGCAAAAACTGCCTTGAAACTTGTATTAGCTGTCTTAATAAAATCTTCAAGCTGTTCAGGCTGGCATGCTTTGCCCCATTCCACTTCGAGTCTGTGCACATTGGCTCCATGAGCTTCACATATTTTTGCAAAGCGATCGCCAAAAGCTCCACCAACGATGACGACAACATCGTCGCCTGGTTCAATTGTGTTGACTGCGGCAGTTTCTAAAGCTCCTGTTCCGCTGCCTGAGATGATGCAAACAGGATTGTCCGATCCAAAAACCGGCTGAAGTCTTGTGGACACATCTTCTAGTAATGCAGGGAATGCAGCACTGCGATGGCCGATCATCGGCTTGCTCATCGCAACATTCACTCGATCTGGAATCGGAGTAGGTCCAGGTGTAAACAGATACTCTTTGTCTAAAAACACTGATTGTTCATCCTTTCAAAATGAATTAAATGAAAAACCCCTCATAACAGGCATAGATGCCTTGTTATGAGGGACGTAAATATCCGTGGTGCCACCCTCGTTCACTACTTAGAAAATAACATTTCCTGAAATAGTCTCGAGAAGATAACGGCATATGGCCGGGCGCAGGCGCCAGTTCCGGAGTGCTGGGCTGTTTGAGGTAAAATCATCGGTTTTCACCAACCACCGACTCTCTCAAGATCTTACTTCAAGCCTTCTCCATCATTACAGATTAAGGTGATTCAATTATATGAAACATTTTAGCACAACAAAGTGTCAATAAAAAGGGGGAAAGTTAAGAAATTAAGTTTAAAATGTTAACAAAATACTGAATCCGTTTACAAAAGGTGTTGCCAATTAAAAGTGATTCATACGAGAATCTATCATAGAAATATAGTAATATGGATAAAAGTGATAATCTAAACAAACGGGCGGGTGAAGGTATTGAAAATGGAAGACTGCTTGGTAAAAAGAGCATATTACGAGGAAAAGTTCTTGCAAGGAGACTTGGAGGAGCATCCCATTCGCCAGTTGGGAGAGCTTTATTTAGAAGAACAAAAAAAGGATATGGCCGATCTGTCTTATATTCGATTTGCCCAAGGTGAAGTGTACTTTCATAACTGTGATTACGAGGCAGCCATTTTTAAATGGGAGAACATACATAATGAACTGGAGCCTTGGGCAAAAAAGAATATCGCTGATGCGTACTTTGAACTTGGCTTTTTGAGCACAGCGGAGGATATTTACAAATCAATAACATCAGACTCCCTTATCTTGAATACAGAAGTGGCTCTGCAGTTGTTCACACTTTATTTGGAACAGCAGAAGTATCCAGAGGCTGACCAAATGATTAAAAATGCCGTTGCTATTCATCCGGATTATCAGAATGTGACGGAGCTGGCATGCGCCTTTTTTGAAGAACAGGAAGATTGGAACAGTGCAGTTGAGCTTGCTGTAAACGAAGCGGCGCGGACGAAATTGCCTGAATGGTTCCAAAAGATTCATTCTTTCATTGAGAATGGTCATACAAAATCGCAGGGGGCCTCTCATTTTGTACCAATCCTATATTTGGCACAAAAGGTGGATCTTGCTTTATTTGAAAAATTGATGGCAGCCCTTTGGAAAAGCCATGAACAGCGTGAAGATTATTTGTCATGGATCACGGAAGCCACCATCATTTTACTTGATTCAGATTTGCAGCATTCGTATAAATGGAAGTCATTGCCTGAGTTAATAAATAACACTTTTATACAATTGCTTTCGGGAAGGTATAATTTGGCAGACCTAACAGAAATCTTGCCGAATCTTTTGACTGCATGGCTGAAGGTTGCGGATATTAAAACGACTCCATTGGCATCAGCTGGTGTGTTAGCATGGAACGATGTCTTTCCTTCACAGATGAATCAGGAAGTAGTCCACTCTGCGGAAGAAAGTCTGGCAAAATCGGCTGATCAGGGGACGCTGATGGAAAAAATATCCGGACTGGTCGAGGTTATCCAGAAATGGGCAGATGAAAGAGATTTGAACCTTCACAAAAGATTCGAAAGCAGCTTAAACCAGCTTTCAGATTTAAAATCGAGAAGGTGGATGATCGCGGGCAAATCAAACAGTGGGAAGTCCTCATTTGTCCATTTAATGCTTAAGCAGCCAGACAGCAGCTTAATTGATACATCTCTTCCCGTTTTATACAAGAACGGAGAAGAAACTGGATTTCAGTTGATGGCTGATGAAGGAATATCGGCCGTTACAACGAGCAAGGAAATTATTGAGGCAGAAAGTCGGCAGGACACCATGCTTGTCTACTTAGAACCCAATGCTTTTTTACAAAAGCATGATGTTGCGATCATCGATTATCCAGATCTGAATGGACTGAACAAAAAAAATAAACATTTTCTGGAATATGTGAGGATGAGCGACAGCTTGTTATTCGTCCTAAATTCAATTGAACCATTTTCTACTCAAGAATGTGAGTTTTTATTGGATGTGACAGAAAGAGTCCCTTTATGTCCTGTTCATTTTGTATTGAAAAAGAGTGAACAGCTGACCTCTGATAAGATTTCTGTTATTGGAAAAAGAATCAAAAACTATTTCCCAGATGCTGAGTTGATCATATACTCTGCAGAAGAGGACGATGAACAGCAGCAGGAGGCACTGTCCCATTTTATCGATCAGCACCTTAAAACAGAGCGGAACGAACGACTTCGGAGTGGAAACATGCTGTTTTTTATCCGTGGAACAATCAAACACTTACTTCAGCAGCAAGTAAAGGTGGAGGAAAAGCTGCTCAAATCCATACAATTCGATGAGGATTTGCTTTCAAAACTTCAGGGGGCTATCCATCAGCTTTATGATTTGGAAGAAGAAAAGACAAAAGTAATTCAAAGTGCTTACCGGTCGCTTAAAGATGAAATACAAGCTGATATTTTAAATACGATTCCGAAATTGATTAAAGAATCTGCAGATATTCTTCGCGAGGATAGTGATTTTGGCAACATTCATCATGAATTGAATGATGAAATGAACAAAAGGATTGACGAGTACTTGCAATATACCGTCCACCCCGCATATATCAGTTCCCTGCAAAACTGGATCAGCTTATCGGAAGGCGAGCTGAATGAAGCTCAGGAACTATTGATCAGTTGGAATGACAGCTTCAATGATCTGATGGGGGAAGAGCGGATCCGTTTGGAATGTGATTTTCAAATTTTAGCAGATTGGCAGCGGGATGCTGACAGGATGACTGGAGCTATTCAAATGGACCAGGAAAATATTTTGTTAAAGAGGACTCCTTCTCAGGTGCTGCTGAAAAGTGCAGGGAAGATATTCGGCGTTATCCCAGCGAATAATACGATGATGTATAACAGATATAAAAGCTTCGTTGAAAATGAAAATTACAATGAGACTGCGGAATCGATCGCAAACAAGTTTTTCCGCCAGTTTGAAATCCTTGAAAAAGCCATTCCGCGGGATATTTCCCTGTTTTTCAAGGAACCTTTTACAGCTTTGAAAAAATCAGCTGCTTCTTATCAGGAGCAAGTTGATCAAAACAAGACAGCGCTCACTGAAATGAAATCTCATCCGGAGACTTTCCGTGATCCAATCAGACTGTTTGATGTGCGCTTGCGCCAACTGGAATGGCTTGAATTTCAGGAGAAAAGCAACAAGCACGTATACTGATTATAAGGTCTTTGAATTTTAATGAAGAAAGAGGGAAAGCTTTGAACGTAGCCTTGATTGCTCACGACAAGAAAAAGGATAACATAGTCCAATTCGCAATGGCCTACCGCCATATCCTAAAGGATCACAAACTTTACGCAACAGGAACAACCGGATCTAGAATTCAAGAAGCAACCGGCCTAGACATCCAGCGGTTCGAGTCCGGGCCGCTTGGAGGCGACCAGCAAATTGGAGCATTAGTTGCTCAAAATCAAATAGACATGATTATTTTCCTCCGAGATCCCCTGACCGCTCAGCCGCATGAGCCGGATATATCGGCATTGATGAGGCTGAGTGATGTGTACGGTGTTCCCTTAGCTACCAATATGGGGACCGCTGAACTGTTAATTCGGGGCTTGGAACGCGGAGACCTTGAATGGAGATCAATCATTCACAGTGAATTACATTAAAAACAGCAGCCTTAATGAACTGTACTCCAATTGTTAGATAATAATCGGGGTGCAGTTTTTTAGTTTATCTGGATAGAGACAGAAAGCTGCTGGACAAACTGAAAAACTTCTGATAAAATGACTGATAGTCAGTCATTGAGGGGAGGATGGTCGATATAAGTAAGAAAGAGAAAATAATTAATGCTGCGGTTCAGGTTTTTCAGGAGAAAGGCATTGAAAAAACCAAGGTTTCAGATATTGTCAAATTAGCTGGAATCGCGCAGGGAACTTTTTATTTATACTTTCCTTCAAAGCTGTCAGTGATGCCTGCCATTGCTGAGGTAATGGTTAAAAAGTTTATGGTCGAAGTCAAAAATGAGGTGGATGAGAGTGACTCAATCTCCACTCAGTTGTCCCAAATTGTGAATGCTATTTTCAGGGTTACAAAGAATTATCGGGAAGTATTGGCATTGATCTATGCAGGGCTTTCCACTGATGATAATTTGAAAAACTGGGAAACGATTTACGATGCTTTTTACTCTTGGATGAGTGACTTTTTAACAACTGCTAAATTAAATGGGAAAATAAGGAGTTCTGTTCACCCGGAACGTACGTCAAAGTTAATGATTGCCTTTATAGAGGCTGCTGCTGAGCAGATATACTTGTATGATGCAGTGAATGAAGAAGAAGAGAGAATGCAAAAATCAGAACTTATTATGTTTTTGGAGCATGCACTGGGCATTCAGAACTAATTTACCAGCGCATTTCTTTTTGAAGAAAATGACTGATAGTCAGTCAAGGAATAGATGGAGAGTGTTATTTGTGAATAAGTCATGGTTGTATGTTGGATTAACAAGCTTGTTTGAGTTATTTTGGATCTTTGGTTTTAATCATGCTGCAGTATGGTGGCATTGGCTAATTGTTGTCGGATTGATCATAGTAGATTTCCAATTTTTATATAAAGCTTGTGAGGGTCTCCCGACCGGAACAGTGTATGCCGTTTTTGCCGGAATTGGTACAGTGGGTACAGCATTAATGGACGTTTTCCTTTTTGGAGGAAGCTTTAATGGCGGAAAACTACTATTTATTTTTATTGTAGTGGTCGGAGTCATCAGCTTAAACATTGCTGATCTGAAAGATGAACAAAAAAGAGAGGCTGTAGAATGATGGGATGGTTATTCGTATTTTTAGCATCAGCCAGTGAAATAACAGGCGTGATGGGGTTGAAAATGTTCAGTGAAAAGAAAACGATCAGAAATGGAGCGATCTATCTCGGTGGATTTGCAGCTTCTTTCGTTTTCCTTTATGAGTCACTAAATTATTTACAGTTGACTGTTGCTTATTCCGTATGGATTGGAGTAGGAACGGCAGGTGCTGTACTTGTTAACATGCTTTTTTTTGGTGAATCGAAAAGTCTTGCGCGAATTGCAAGTTTGTTTTTGATCATTGTCGGAGTGACAGGACTTAAAGCAGTTTCGTGAGGCGGGGAATAGCTTGTCAAAATAATTAAAAAAGGTTCCAACCACCAAAGCGGACGGTTGGAACCTTTTTTATAGGTTGCTTTTTTGCTTAAATAGCATACTGGTTGTTCGTGGCGATGTATTACCTTAAGTTCACAGCCATGAACGCAAATCCTCATTCGTTTTCCGCTTTCTCTTGGCTCCTTATGGACAAACGGGTAAAACGCAAATTGGCCTTTAGGACCTAAAGACTCGCTCCACCTCAAATTCACGTTTTCTGTGTAGAACTTCCCCGGTCTTCTCTTTTGAAAGCTGTTGAGCATAAATATGCTGAAAAGTAACAAACAGAATCTAAACAAAGAAAAAAAGAAATTATTTATTAGATGATAGTAGTTTAATTTTTATCTCTGTAAAAATCTTCTTACTCATAATTTCTACGTCACCATGTTGATTTCTCTAGTTGTAGTTCTTAATTATAGGTAGACTTTTTATGTTTCTACTTTATAGAGTACACTTTAACTTCATTCAGCAGAAGTCTCCCACTTCTGTAGGTGGTGAGATGAATGCCTATTGGTATTCCATTTAGTGGGGGTTCAAACCCCAGCTGAGTGAATAAAGTTAAAGCCCCCAGCGGTGCCATAGATTTTCAGAGGAAATTTATCGAGCGGTGCTCGATAAAAGTGGGGCTATTTTATTTTTTTCGAACGTAATTCTTAACCATGAGAGATGTAGTTTTAGTTGGATTATTCTGACGGTTTATTCTGGTCACTTTTTTAGAACTTTAACTTCAAACGGATATAAAGTTAAATGAAAGCACATATGAACCAGTATTGCAGCAAATATGCCATTATCATAAAATTGCCATCCACAAATAATGCCTACAAGCATATTACCAATAAATATGTAGCTATACAGTGTAAATGATTTCCCGACTATTGAGGAACCGTGATAATGTGCTAGGGTAAAAATCAAACTAGATACAACTATAGATATGAGCACCGATTGCGTGATCCAAAGTAGTAAACTCAGGATTCCCCAACGAAAGATTAGCTCTTCAACTACACTAGCATACAGTATTCGATTAGCGATGCCAATTGAATTTCTATGTTTTTCAATCTTATAAAAAGCTTTGCCTAAAAGAGGTTTAAAGAAACCATAATAGATTAAAATATGTGTAATTGAACATCCAATACCTACTATAGCTGCCTCAATCCAACTACTAATATAGATATTCTCTGCATTAAGATTTATTTTATTGATTAATGCGACACCCAATGCTACAAATATACTTAGGAAAACCATTTGTAAAATAATAGCTACAATAATAGGTACTTCTCTTTTTCCCGAAGCCGATTTTTTATTAAGCATAATTGAAGAAATAGTCGTACCTGGGATAGAGATAGAAACGAGAGTTAAAAACACCGCCCAATTAAACATGGTCAGATTCCTCAGTGATTAGAGTATACAATTTTTTGGCAAAATCTCTAAATTGCTTTGTTTCTTTTATGGATAATTTAGAATAATACTTTTCTATAACTAAGTCATCCATTTCCTCATACTTTTTAAAAAATTCCTTTCCTTTCTTACCTACTGTCACCAAAATTTCCCTTCTATTTTGGGGATTAATACTTCTTGAGACATAGTTTTCTTGCTCTAGCTTATTAACCAGTTGACTTACTGAACTCATTGATAGGTGTAACTGATGAGATATGTCTTGAATCTTTGCTGGTTCAATTTCATTTATAAGATGTAGTACCATAAACTGCTTTGGTGAGAGTTCAATTTCTAGTAAAGAGTAATAGTTTATTACTAAATGATGATTGATTTTATCAAATAATAAAAAACCTTCTTTAATAAATTCACCTTGGTTCAAATTATTCACCTCTTAATATTTATAAAGTTAAACATTTTATGTATATAAATAGTTCGTTTGGTTAAACTATATGCGTTGTATTTAGAATTGTCAAGAAAGTACAGGGCAGATATGAGGTAAAGGCTCTGTATTTATAGTGTAGATACTCTGACATTGAATGGCTCCAAGATGTACAAGTTAAAATCAGGTAACTATATTACAGCAAATACACAGTATGTGGAAAAAGTGTAAATACAAAAATAACCGGCGCTGACCGGCCTTTATTATGCGAATATGGATTTAAGTGTGGTAACAAACGTAAGTTTGTTATTATTAAACTAACAGTCTAGTTTATTAACTTCATTCAGTAGAAATTTTCCACTTCTGTAAGTGGTGAGATGAATGCATATTGGTATTCCATTCAGTGGGGGCTCAAACCCCGGCTGAATAAAGTCAAAGCCTCCGGCGGATGCCACAGATTTTCAGAGGAAATTTATCGAGCGGAGCTCGATAAAATCTGGGCGCAAATGCGCCAAGGCGTATTTTATCTGCTATTGTGTAAATGTAGAGTTTTTTGTGGTTAATTGGTTATCTCAAAGAAGAGGGGAAGGTATGGAAATGGGATCTAATCAAAGGTTTAGTCAAACTATTGAATCTGAGGAAGAGCTTCGCACGATTGTAGGATCTCCTAGTAAATTAGTAGAGAATAAGGTAATTACATATTTAGATACTCATTGTTCAAATTTTATTTCTAAATCATCATTTTTAGTTATTTCTACAGCAGATGATGCTGGTTGTTGCGACGCTTCTCCAAGAGGAGATAAGCCAGGGTTTGTTCTTGTCTTAGATGAAAAACACTTAATTATACCTGAAAGACCAGGAAATAGAAGAATTGATTCTATGCGTAATATTCTATCAAATCCCAGAGTGGGGCTTCTCTTTATAATTCCAGGTATGGAAGAAACGCTTAGAGTTAATGGAAAGGCCACTTTAGTGAAAGATGAAGAACTACTTGAAAAAATGAAAGTTAATGAACGAAAACCACTTTTAGGCATTGGTGTAAAAGTTGATGAATGTTTTATCCATTGTGCCAAAGCCTTTAAACGTTCAAATTTATGGGAACCGGATTCTTGGCCGGATAAAGAAACATTGCCTTCTGCTTCAAAAATTTTATCTGCTCACTCGAAAATTTCAAATCAAAAAGTTGTTGATATTCTTGAGGAAAGTTATACGAAACGGCTTTATTAAACTAAAAAATGTACGTCAGTTGAAAAAGGATAGGATATATAACAACCTCCTACTATTTTCCAAATATCCAATGTTTTTAAGCTAATTAAGAAATTGTTTACATTAAAACAAGCCCGGTTCTCAGACCGAGCTTGTTTTTTACTATCTAGCATCTACCCATATATTATTTTTAAGTCCCAAATCGCTCCAAAAGTAGCCCTAAGTACGTGCTTTTTTATACATTATCCTGCAATCTGAAATATTACAAAAAACTGGTAAACGTTGATATATCAATACTTTTTGATATTTCGTACTGGTGTTTACGTCTAAATGATATTATACTATGTAATAGATTTATATAAATTAAGGGAGCTGGACCGGTGAAACCTAATTCGAAATTCACAACGAAGATTGTTCCTCTAGCCATTGGTCTTATTGTCATTGTTGCAGCATGCATCGTGTGGGCGGTTCAAACAATGGATAAGGGAACCGTCATTCCATTTTCTAAGATGGAAGACACGATCAAAGCTCAAAGTGGCGAATTGGTTTCACTCAAGGAAACGTCCGATGGGACATTGTATCTTAAAACTCCAGATGGTAAGTTTATCTCCCATGTTAGGCCAAATAGCCAAATGGTGGAAAAGCTTGTTGAGACTTACCATATTGATTATAAATATTCGAACGGCAGCCAAGCAGGGAATTGGGTCGTCGGAGGCCTTATTATTCTTATGGCAGGAGCAGCGTTCGTTTTGCATAAGAAGGGAAAAATTGGCGTTACAGCTATGAAGAACAGCACTTCAAAGGAAGTGCCGCTTCCTTCCATCACTCTTGATGATGTGGGAGGATTACCTGAAGAAATGAAAGAGGAAATCCTTCAGACATTGGAGATTATCAAAGATCCGGACAAGTCTGCCAAGGTAGGTGTTGAGGCTCCAAAAGGAATTTTATTGTACGGGCCTCCTGGAACGGGTAAAACATTGCTGGCACAGGCAATTGCACGTGAAATTGGGGCTTCTTTCTTCACTGCTTCAGGTTCCGCTTTCAACGAGCTATTTGTTGGTGTTGGAGCTTCACGTGTCCGCTCCTTATTTGAAAACGCCCGGAAGCAGAAGCCAGCTGTTATTTTTATCGATGAAGTTGACGCACTTGCCGGCAAACGTAAGGCCCATGGCGGAGAAGAAACGGAAAAAACGTTAACTGAGCTACTTGTACAGCTTGATGGCGGGCATGATAACGAGAGTGTTCTATTTATTGCTGCTACTAATAGAAAAGATATGCTGGATGATGCGTTTCTGCGTCCTGGCAGAATTGACTTTACATTCAATGTTCCTCTTCCTGACACAAAAGGCCGAAGAGAAATCATCGATATCCATACAAAAGGCAGAAATCTTGCACAGGATGTCGTTGCTTCCCTTGGCATCCTTGCCGAAAGTACATCTGGTTTCTCAGGGGCAGAAATCAACTCATTGTTTGAGTCAGCAAGCAGAAGGGCTGTCCGTGAAGGAAGGGAACAAATCAATAAGAAAGACCTCGACTATGCGATTGACCGGACAATCCTTGGCAGCACTTCCCGATCTCTGAATGATCCGGAAACGAAAAGACGTGTAGCCATCCATGAAGCTGGACATGCTCTTGTACAGGCAGTCACCAAGCCGGGCACTGTAAGGAAAGCGACAATCATTCCGCGTGGTCAGGCACTTGGCTATGTGGCTCCTATTCAAAAGGAACTGCACCTCTCCACAACAAGCGAACTGCTTGACCAGGTAAGTATGATTCTTGCTGGGGGTGTCGCTGAACGTCTTTACTTTGGTGAGCACAGCATTGGCGTTAGCGGCGACGTGCAGCAGGCGAAAAAACTTTTGGAGCAAATGGTTGATACGGGTATGCTCCAAGACGGTTTTACACTTACTTTTCAGAAGCAGAAAAAAGAAGAGAAAATGCAGGAACTCTTCAATGACGCTTTGGAAAAAACAAAGAACATTATCAAGTCATATCAAACGGAGTATGATAACCTTGTCGAGATGTTAATGCATAAGGAAACTCTGGACGGTTCCGAAGTTCAGGAGATTGTGAGCGGTCAAAGGAATAATCTAGATAATGACTATGCGTATAACGTATAAAAAATCCCTCTGTTGCCCAGCAAACGGCAATAGAGGGATTTTTTGTATCCAACATCAGATAATATTCCTAGGGAAAAGTATGTTTGAATTGAACCCATTATTTTTTGCCTTATCGATCTCTACAGCCTCTTCAATCCAGTTGCGTATTAAAGCGGATGGTTGGAGATTCTCTCTTTTGCAGTAGGTATAGAACTCTTCTTTTAATTCTTTTGAAATCCGTATGTTTATTTGGGGTCTTTCCATTTCAGAATCCACCTCCAATTCCTTATATTGGATATAAAAGAATCATAGCAATGTCGTCTATACAAAATCTGAAAGAGTGTTTATTGTTTTTCTTATAGTCCATTTATAATAGGTAAAATTTATTTTCATATCTGAGATCAATTTTTTTCATATTAAGGTGTTTTTTCATTGTTTGTAGATAAAATTATCGAAAAATCATATCTATTATTTAAATAACGAGAGAATTTTTATAGAATTTGTCGAAGAATTTTTTCGGAAATGAAGAGCAATAATTGAATGGATTAGCTATTTAGTACTAAAAAGAACTGCGGGATATAGTATTTTTTTACTATTTTCAGAAAAATGTTCACCGTTTATTTCACTGAGTCCTGATTAGGTGCCTGATCAGCAGCGCTTATACTAGTAAGAAGGAGAAAATTGCGGAATGCCTGCGACTGACACAATTACCAATGGATGAATAGGTATTATTGTAGCAATAAATTGCCTAGGCCGTTTTAAGAAGACGGACTCTCGAGAAATAAAAAAAGAACGATGTTCAGGGAACCATACCTGAGGATCGTTCTGTCATGTGATTTTCTAAAGCTTACTTTAATTAAACTTGGGTCTCTATAAAGATCCTATAAGTGCTCACTTCAAAATTGTAGTCTTTAACTGGTTAGTTTATTAAACGAGAATCAGTTTTGTAGAACAGATGAATATTATTCACTTTGTCATAATAGGAGCTTTGTTTTTCACGATAAAGGATACCTTTGTTCCATGCCCAGGTGTACTTTCGATTTCAAGGCCTGTTCCAAAGTGCCGTATTAAACGCAAGTTAGTATTAATCAGGCCGACTCCAGACTTACTTTCTGTCCTTGTCTCTTTGATTTGGCTTAGTGTGTCTTCATCCATTCCTTCTCCATCATCCTCCACAGATATCTCAGTTTGAGTTCCGTGGACAGAAACCCGGATGAAAATCTTACCTCCATGAATACGTTTCATAATACCATGCCGGATTGCATTTTCAACTAAGGGCTGGATTGTAAGGAATGGAATTCTTAGAGTTTCACATTCATCAATCTCCCAAATGACTTGAAGCCTGTTTTCGTATCGTACTTGCTCAATGTATAGATAAGAACGTACTACGCTTAGTTCTTCTTCAATAGAAATTAGCTCATTCATATTTTGGAATTTAAATTTATGCCTCAAGAAATGACTGAATTCTTCGAGCAGATCGCGCATTTTATCCAAGTCAATTTCACTTAGAGCTATCACTGCGTTTAAAGTATTGAAAAGAAAGTGAGGTTGGATCTGTGCTTGCAACCATGCAGCTTCTAATTGCAGTTGCTCTTGAACGACTTTTTTGACTGTCGTCAATCCTTCGATCCTTGATCTTATTTCCAATGCTTCAACAGGTTTTTTTACATAGTCGTTTGCTCCGGCTAAGAAACCGCTTTGGATATCCCTTGGTTCGCTTCTTGCTGTAAGCAATAAAATGGGGAGTTCAGTAAGTGAATACCGCTCGCGAATCAGTCGAGTGAGTTCATACCCAGACATATGAGGCATCATAATGTCCGAGATGACCAGATCCCATTCCTTTTTATCCAACAGAGCTAAAGCTTCTTTGCCACTTGTGACCATGGCGACATCATATTTTTCAGGAGGCAATATTGTCTCAAGCACTTGAAGATTAACTGGATCATCATCAACAACTAATATAGGCGAGCGACACAAAGCTCCTTCTTTTGAAACTCTTCGCTCAAACACTGAAGGAGTTCCGCTTTCTTCCATACCAAGTGTGCTTTTTTCCTGAGCATGACCAATCTCCGGTGGTGATGATATAGGGACGGGATTCTCTTCTATTTCTTTTGAATGTGCCAGACTAAGGGAGAATGTAAATTCAGATCCTTCTCCCGGAACAGATGATACTTCTACAGTCCCTCCATGAAGTTCGACCAACTGTTTAGTTATACTTAGCCCTAATCCAAATCCGCTTTCGATCATCGTCTCTTTGGAATTCGCCTGTTCATAAGGATTAAATAGGCGCTTAAGCATGTCGCTATCCATTCCGATACCGGTATCCTTGATGACAATGAAGGCATCTTGGTTCTTTACAAAAGCTCGTATTGTAATTTGGCCATCATTTGTATATTTGACCGCATTATGAAGTAAATTGAAAAGGATTTGAATCAACCGGTTTTCATCAGCAAATACTGGCGGAAAATCATCTGAAATTTGATTTACCATCTTCAAAGATTTGGCATCTCCTATAAATCGAAGCATATCCAGAACTCCCTCAACAATGTGCTGGACCTCAATCGCTTTTTTCATTAGGGTTGGATTACCTTCCTGAAGGCTTCTAACTTCAAGTAAATCATTCAATAACAGTGTCATCCTACGACCAACTGATAGAATTGTTTCGAGCTCTTTCACACTTCGTTCTTGCAACGAATCCTGTTCCCTTTCCAAAATAGATTGTGACATGTTCAACATACCATGAAGCGGGTTTTTAAATTCATGCGAAGTAGTAGCCAAAAATTGATCCTTATGATCATTCATCCTTTGTAACGTTGATGCCAATTCTTTTGTTTCAGCATGTACTCTAAAGTAACCTTTGAACCAAATAGATGTAAAGCATCCAATTGAAATAAATAAATCAAATGGATAATAGGTTACACTGATCCCGCTTTCTCGCCAAATAATGCCCCAGGTGAAATGATGACCGAGTGCGGCTAGAGAAAGGAGCAGCAAAAGATTGCCTTTTATATCTCGAATGAGTTTGTTCAATATCGCAATCAACACAATTACTGCAGTAGTGCCAGCCATCAGGAAATAAACTGGAAAAATCGTCATAATTTGGGAAGGGGTTAAAATCATTGTAATTCCGGCTGTGCACCAAATGAGAATAGAATAAATCGGAAAGATTCTACGCCAATAGGGAAGCAGGCGATGATCCGTACATTCCAGCAAGGTATAGCATGCGACTGGTATCAGGACATTCGCCAACCGAAAATCCCATTCATATCCTATATAAAACATTTGATGAAATAACTTTTCATCGTTACTTAATAAATTCATCAATGCCACACAAAAAGTAAGCACCGAGAAATATAGAAGTTTTTTGTCCTTGTTTCCCAGAAAAAATAAAATAATTGCATAAACAGAATGTATAAGAAAAATAGCGGCAGCTAGGAGCTGCATAGAGGAGGAAAACTTTACTTTCTTGGCAATGGCTTCTTCTGAACCGAATTTAACCGAACGGATGACCCCGCTGCCCCGTATATCCTCATAATTAGCTGCCTGAATGATAATTTCAATAACTCCGTTATCATCTGCCGTAAAAGTAGTTGAATAAGGTAGATTTTTTGCGACGTATTCATCTTTATTTTTTGCTATCTCTCCCGATTTTGCCAGAAGTCGCCCGTTGGCATAGACTTCTGAAGAACTTCGCACGCTTGGTATTTGAATACTATAATTCAAATCCTTTTCCGGATTTACATAAAGAAACAAGCGATAGGAAGCAAACCCAAATGGTGTTGGCTCTTTAGCGTTTAAAGCTTCATTCCATTTTCCCGGAACCTCGATGAGCTTTGGAGCTTCAGTCTCTAGTCGAGACTGAGGTTCCTGTTCTATTAATAGTTGTGAGGGATAAAACTCCCATTCCCCATCCAGTAAAAGGACTTCACCTTCCTCAGCATTCCAGTTACGCAAATCTAAATGTCCGTTTATGATCGGCAGTTGTTTTTGATTACTTAAGGTTTCAGCCCAGAAAACGCGAGAACTGGATAAAATAACTAAAAATATTCCCAGAATTAAAAAAATATATCTTAATTTCATTAGAGTTGTTGGCGGGTTTTTGCCAACTCCCCCTTTCATATTGTTGAATCTTCAAGTCTATTATAACAGTGAACTCTAACACTGTGCTAAGGAGGATGATGAACATTTCTTTCAAATGCTGAAACTTCTAGAAATAGAAAAATCCCTGTGAAGGGATTTTACAAAAATGCAAATTGTTACATTATATTGTTCGGCAAAAATTACTTTGAACTCAACCGGTTGTTTTTAACTCTGTCAGCTTCAATAGTCTCTTTGATCCAATGGCGTATTAATCTCGAGGGCTTAAGATGATCCTTTTTACAGTATGAATAAAACTCCTCTTTTAGTTCTTGCGATATTCGTATATTTATTTGTTGTCTTTTCATACAATCCTCTCCCGCATAAACTAGATTCTTTTATTAGAATCATAGCACCTTCGTCTTTACATTTTCTGAACCAGATATTCATGTTAGCTTCTGTAAACCCTTTCTAAGTTTGGAGACAAAAATATAATTCGACAAAAATCGACAAAAACAGAATAAAAATCAACAGTTTTTTATAAATGAAAGCGCCATTTTTGTTAAAAAGCTCTTTTATAGGTTTAAATGTACAGATTTTGTTCAGTTTATCAGTTCATAATACCTATTTGTTGAGAAAATGTTCAGTTTGAAAAAGATACTTAAAAAATTTGATAACTAATAGGTCAAAAGGAGGGATTTGTTTATCAGCAGTTAGGCGACAGTATGGCAATGTGAAAAATAAACATGGGAGGAGAATATTGAAATGAGAAGAAAGATTGGTTTGATCACTTTTATATTTGTCCTAGTCTCACACACAGTCTTAAGTTCGTCCGTCCCGCTTACGGCAGTAGCGAAAGAACTAGAACAGAGTATATTTACTAATGTAACAATAACAGACGAACAAGGGACAATTATAGACGCAGACCAAAATTCAGTTAATCAGCTGAACATAGATGAGCAGGTGAATTTGAATTTCGATTGGTCTTTAGCGGATATGGAGGTGAGTGAAGGGGATACCTATTCATATATGCTTCCTTCAGAAGTGATTCCAAAAGCACAAGACGAAAAGCTGTTGACATCTGGGAATGAAGAAATCGGTACTTACAATGTTTCTGCCGATGGACACGTGACATTCGCTTTTAATGAGAAAGCAGATGTTAATGCCGAAGGTACGTTGACACTTCAAGTCAATTTTAATAAAGAAGTCATAGCTGCTGATGAAAAAGTAGCGATTCCTTTTACCTTGAATCAACAAGAAAAAGTTATTCATGTTTCTTTCCAAACAGACAATGAATCAGAATCAGAGGATCCACAATCGGAAGATGAGCTGGACCAGGCTGCAGAAGTAGCTGAGGAAGACCATTCAAAAGCTGAGACAGAAGGAACATCAGCGGAAGAAACGTCCATTAAAGAAAAGAAATCAGATTCTCAAACGCAAGTGTTAAATGAGGGGGAAAAACGTGCTCCGAAACCAATCGAAGAAAATATTATCATAGATGGATCACTCGTTTTAAAAAAGGCTGATGAGTCAGCAATTCAAGATGGAGAAATGATTAATTCAGAGGAAAATTTAAGAGTAGAATTTGATTGGGCATTACCTAATAACCATGAGTATATTGCAGGTGATACATTCGAGTTACAATTACCTGAACAACTGGCTATTTATAATGAGATCAGTAATGTGTTAACAGATGGGGAAACGGAATTTGGAACATATAAAGTAAGCTTAGATGGTAAGGTCCAATTCACTTTTAATGAAAATATTGAAAAGGTACCGAATGTTCGCGGTCATTTCTACGTTCAAACAGAATTGAACAAACAAAACATCATAACGACAGAAAATATTCTAGAATTTAAAGTGAATAATGAAGTAATCGCAGAAATCCCAGTAAATGTAAAACCGGAGCATGGTCAAGCGATTGCTAAATCGGGTCAACCGCTTGGTGGATCATTTAATGCAGAAGAGATTGAATGGACTGTCATTGTGAACACAACAAGGGACTCGTTAAAAAATGCCATCATTCAAGATCCGATATTAGCAGGTCAAGAATTAATTATTGATTCCATTGTATTAAAGGAAGTAGAAGTAGATTTAAAAGGAACTATAGTAAAAGAAAAAGACGGTACAGTTGACTTTGAAAACAATTCTAGTAAAGAACTACTAGAATTAGAATTAGGCGATACAAATAAAGCATATAAACTTACATTTAGAACAAAAATCAAAGAAGATGAAAAGGATAAAGAAGGCGCAACTACGTATCATAATACAGCAAAGCTAGTTTCGGATAATAAAGATGACGCCGAAGCAGGTACATCCGTATCCGTTTCCCGTCCAAAATCACTTGAAAAAACATCAAGTTCATTTAATAAAGGTGATCGTTCCGTCGAGTGGACAGTAAATGCGAATTTTAATGAAAAAGCATTAAAAGCAGGAGAAACGATTACAGATGAGTTCACATTTACAGTCGGTGACAAAGCCTTAAACGATATATTTGAAATTAAAAATATCGACATTAAACAAGTGGACTCTTTTAACAACGATGGTTCGGTGGGAAGTACTTCAATTGCACCAGAGGATTTATTTGAAATAAATATAGTTGGAAATAAAATAACATACACGTTAAAGGCAGATACCAACAAAGCTTTTATTTTCAAATACAAAACGAAAGTCAAAGATGGAGCTTATATTACACATGATGGAACGATAACGAATGAAGTATTATTAAATGGGAAGACAGCGGAAAGCAGCCAAGGTGTTTACCAGCAAGTTGGGAGAAAAGGCCATGGTGAAATCAATTATAAAGATCAAACGATCGACTGGACCATTACAGTAAATGGAGATAACCAGAATTTGCACAACTTCGTTTTAACAGATGACTTTTCCGGGTCTGGTCAAAAACTAGTAGAAAATTCCATTAAGATTACGCCTGCAAAAGAGGGTGTGGTACCTACTATAGATGCGGACAAAGAAGGTTTTGAGATTGACTTTGGTCATATTACCGAAGCTTACACCATCACGTATCAAACGAAGTTTACGTATGATTTTGGCAAAGACAAAGAAAAACCAAACTTTACGAATGGTCTACACTTGTCCTATAAAACAAGTGATGGGAAGGACTACGAACTTGAAATTGGAGATAAAGTCGATCCAAATCATCAAACGAAAAATAATGGTGTCAAGAACGGTTCAGTAGATAATGAGACAAAAGAAATTACCTGGACTGTTGATGTGAACTACAACCAGTTAAGCCTAGAAAATGCGGAGTTCCTTGATAAAATTGCTGATAACCAAAAATTAGTAGATGGCTCATTTAAAGTGTATAAAACGACTATAGATAAAAAAGGTGGAATATCAGTTGGAGACGATGTAACAGAAAACCTCGCAATAACCACTGATAACGATGAAATTCAGATTAATTTAGGTGAAATAGATCAAAGCTATCGTATAGTGTTTAAAACCATCGATGAAGATGGTATCTATAATAGTAATGAAAAATATGAAAACACAGCGCAGTTTATCCCACGTGAAGGGGAAGAACATAACCTAAAAGCACATGTTACGCTGCCTCATCAAGGAGAGTTTTTAGAGAAAAAAGGTGTGCATAATAAAGAAGATTGGACGATTGATTGGGAAATCGTCGTTAATAAATCAAAGTCTAAGTTAAAAGATATCGTTGTAACGGATGACTTAGGCGATGAGAGTGTACAGGTTTTACTGGAAGATTCGATAAAGGTTACAAAAGAGGGATCTAATGAGCCTTTAGTTGCTGGAGAAGATTATGAAATAACATTTGATGGCAACAAATTTGGGTTGAAAATTCCTGGAGAAAAATCAGACACATACATTGTCAAGTATTCTTCGTATATTTTAGCTCAGGAAACATCAAAAATTACAAATAATGCAAAGGTCAACTCAAACGGAGAGGTAGTCGGAGCGACTGAGAAAGTAGAGTCGGTCGAGGTAAAAGTCAGCTCAGGCGGTGGCCCTACTCAAGGCGGAACAGGAGAGCTTATCCTTGAAAAAGTCGAAGCCGGTTCGAACAAACCATTGGAGGACGTCGCCTTCGTATTAAAAACAGTCGTTGGTAATAAAGAAATTGTTGTTCGTGAAGGAAGCACAAATGCTGAAGGAAAGCTTCACTGGACTGGCCTTAAATACGGCGATTATACTCTAGAAGAGACTGTGCCAACGGGCTATTTAGCCGAAACACCATTAAAGATTAAGCTTGATTATGATAAGATGCCAGAAGGAATCAAAACAGAGAAAATTGTTAATGAACGTCAAAAAGGTACAGCTAAAATTGTAAAGAAAGACGCAGTAACAAAAGAGGCATTAGCAAATGCAATCTTCCGGATAACTAATATTGAAACAAACCAGAAATTCAAGCTAACAACGAATGAACAAGGTGTTGCAGAAGCAGAAGTACCTTTCGGAGAGTATAAGGTAGAAGAGATTCAAGCGCCTAAAGGATATAAAATTGCTACTAAATTAAGTGATATCAAGGTTGAAATCGGGAAAACAGCAGAAATTACAATTGATAACGATGCAGTTGTTGATGTTTCTGGAGAGAAAAAATGGATTGATAGCAATTCAGAAGAAAAACGCCCGAAATCTATCACAGTTCAAGTGTTAAATGGCGATAAGATTGTTTCAGAAAAAAAAGTTACAGCTGACAATGGCTGGAAATACACATTTAAAGATTTACGGAAGTATGATGAAAATGGTGATGAAATTACCTATACAATCAAAGAAGTTCCGGTTGAAGGATACCTCTCAAAAGTTGATGGCAACAATATCGTCAACATTGAATTGATGGACATTTCTGGTGTGAAGACATGGAAAGATGGAGATTCAGAAGATCGCCCCAAGTCTATCGAAGTTAACTTACTTAGAAATGGAGAGATAAAAGACTCCAAAGAAGTCACAGAAGCTGATAACTGGAGATACAGTTTCACAGATTTAGAGAAGTATGATGAAGAAGGTAAAGAATATACGTATACAGTTGAAGAAGAAACAGTAGATGGTTACCAATCAACTGTAGATGGATTCAACATTGCGAACTTGCGTATCGGTAAAACATCCGTAGAAGGTGTGAAGACATGGAAAGACGATAACTCCAAAGATCGTCCGGAAATGATCAAAATTGACCTCCTTCAAAACGGCAAAGTTATTGACACGAAAGAAGTCACAGACGCTGATGGTTGGAAATATAGCTTTACTGACTTAGACAAGTACGATAAAAATGGTGCAGCCTATGAATACACAATTAAAGAGCAGTCTGTAGAAAAATACCAATCAACAGTGGATGGCTACGACGTCACAAACCTCCGTGTTGGAAAAACTGAAGTGTCTGGGACGAAGACATGGAAAGATGATAATGCTGAAGACCGTCCAGAGTTCATAACTGTTAAGTTACTTCAAAATGGAAAGATAATAGAATCCAAGGAAGTAACAGCTAAGGACAACTGGAAGTACAGCTTTGCCGACTTAGATGAATTTGATGAAAATGGTAGAGTGTACGAGTACACTGTAGAAGAGGAGCCTGTAAAAGGCTATAAATCAACAGTCAAAGGTTATGATATCACGAACGTTCGTGTCGGCAAAACCTCCGTGGAAGGAACGAAAACATGGAAAGACGATAACTCTAAAGATCGTCCGGAAATGATTAAAGTGAACCTCCTTCAAAATGGTGTTGTATTTGCTACACAGGAAGTCACAGTTGATTCTGAGTGGAAATACAGCTTCACAAACTTGGATAAATATGATGAAGAAGGAAAAGCATACGAGTACGCTGTAAAAGAGCAAGGTGTTCCTGGATATAAATCAGAAGTGGACGGCTTTGACATCACGAATACCAGATCTGAAAAAACCTCTGTTACCGTAACAAAAGGCTGGAAGGATGATAACTCAAAAGATCGTCCAGAGTCGATTAAAGTGAACCTTCTTCAAAATGGTGAGGTAATTGATACAGCTGAAGTCACAGCAGATGATGATTGGACCTATGAGTTCAAAGGTCTAGAAGCATATGATGAAGACGGAGTAGCATACGAGTACACTGTAAAAGAAGAAGCGATTAAAGGTTATGAAACAACCGTCGATGGATACGATATTACAAACGTACGTGTAGGCAAAACCTCTGTGGAAGGTAATAAGACATGGAAAGACGACAACTCCAAAGACCGTCCGGAAATGATCAAAGTCAATCTTCTTCAAAACGGTGAAGTCATTAAAACAGCTGAGGTTACAGAAGAGACTGGTTGGAAATATAGCTTTGCCGATTTAGAAAAATATGATGAAGAAGGTAAAGAATATACGTACACAGTTAAAGAAGAAACAGTAAAGGGGTACCAATCAACTGTAGATGGTTTTGACATTACCAACTTGCGAGTCGGCAAAACATCCGTAGAAGGTATGAAGACATGGAAAGACGATAATTCCAAAGACCGTCCGGAAATGATTAAAGTTGATCTCCTGCAAAATGGTAAAGTAATTGCCACGCAAGAAGTCACGGCCGATACTGATTGGAAGTACAGCTTTACCGATTTAGACAGGTATGATGAAGAAGGTAAAGCGTATGAATACAGTGTGAAAGAGCAGCCTGTAAAAGGTTATCAATCAGCTGTTGACGGCTATAACATCACCAACCTGCGAGTCGGCAAAACATCCGCAGAAGGTATGAAGACGTGGAAAGACGATAATTCCAAAGATCGTCCAGAAATGATCAAAGTGGACCTTCTGCAAAATGAGCAAGTCATCGACACAAAAGAAGTGACAGCTGGCACTAGTTGGAAGTACAGCTTTACCGACTTGGACGAATTTGACAAAAATGGTGCAGCCTATGAATACACAATTAAAGAGCAGCCTGTAGAAGGCTATCAATCAACGGTGGATGGCTACGACATCACAAACGTCCGTATAGGCAAAACATCCGTGGAAGGTACGAAAGCATGGAAGGACGATAACTCCAAAGATCGTCCGGAAATGATTAAAGTGAACCTCCTTCAAAATGGTGTTGTATTTACTACACAAGAAGTGACAGCAAAATCAGATTGGAAATACAGCTTCACAGACCTGGATAAATATGATGAAGAAGGAAAAGCATACGAGTACGCTGTAAAAGAGCAGGGTGTTCCAGGATACAAATCAGAAGTGGATGGCTTTGACATCACGAACACCAGATCTGAAAAAACCTCTGTTACCGTAACAAAAGGCTGGAAGGATGATAACTCAAAAGATCGTCCAGACCATATCACCGTCAATCTTCTTCAAAATGGTGATGTAATTGATACAGCTGAAGTCACAGCAGATGATGATTGGACATATGAGTTCAAAAATCTAGAAGCATATGANCCATATCACCGTCAATCTTCTTCAAAATGGTGATGTAATTGATACAGCTGAAGTCACAGCAGATGATGATTGGACATATGAGTTCAAAAATCTAGAAGCATATGATGAAGACGGAGTAGCATACGAGTACACTGTAAAAGAAGAAGCGATTAAAGGTTATGAAACAACTATCGATGGATACGATATTACAAACGTACGTGTAGGCAAAACCTCCGTGGAAGGGACTAAGACATGGGAAGATGATCATTTCAAAGACCGTCCGGAAATGATCAAAGTTGATCTCTTTCAAAATGGTAAGGTAATCGAGACAAAAGAAGTGACAGCTGATACTGACTGGAAGTATAGCTTTACCGACTTGGAGAAGTATGATGGAGAAGGAAAAGCTTATACTTATACAGTGAAGGAACATGTTGTCAAAGGCTATGAATCAATTGTTTCCGGTTATGACATCACGAACAAATTGATTCTTGGCGGGGTTCAACTAACCAAGGTCGACAAGGACGATCACAAGCTTACTTTGGCTGGTGCTGAATTCGAGCTTCAGGATAAAGAGGGGAAAATGCTTCAAGGAGGCTTAACAACAGATCAATCTGGTAAACTGTCAGTACTAGGATTGAAACCAGGAGATTATCAATTTATCGAAACAAAAGCTCCGGAAGGGTATGAAAAGCTTAAGGAACCAATTTCTTTCACAATCGAGAAAAGCCAAGAGGAGACATTAACCTTGATTGTGGAGAATAAAGCAATACCTTCGACAACTCCAGAAGATCCTGAAAAACCAGTCGATGGTAAACCAACTAATCCGGAAAAACCAGGTGAAACTCATAAAAAACCAGATCAATCTGGTCAAAATGATCAAAACGGCCAAAATGGTTCTAAACTGCCTAATACGGCAACAACACTATTCAATTATGCATTAGCAGGTATCATACTGCTCCTTGCGGGCTTATTGGTTGCACGTATTAGTCGCAAAAGGCAGCAATAATTTAAAAAACTTCCACATACAAATCTAGTATGTGGAAGTTTTTTCGTTATAATATAATATTAAAATACAATTTAACTTCATTCAGCAGAAGTCTCCCACTTCAGTAAGTGGTGAGATGAATGCCTATTGGTATTCCATTCAGCGGGGGTTCAAACCCCAGCTGAATAAAGTTAAAGCCTCCGGCGGATGCCACAGATTTTCAGAGGGAATTTATCGAGCTGAGCTCGATAAAATCTGGGCGCAAATACGCCAAGGCGCATTTGTTTATGAATGAAAAAAATGTAAATGATTTGTAATATAGTGTAAGATGTAATTAAGTGCTCAGAATATGATCGCCTTAAAGGGCTGGTAGAACTAACCAATTATTTCCACCAGCTTGGAGAACTGGAAATTGACGAAATGCTTAAAGTGAGGATACAGTTTATAGGATCCTTGAAAAATTGAAATCGAATGTGCTGTTAACTTCATTCAGCAGAAGTCTCCCACTTCAGTAAGTGGTGAGATGAATGCCTATTGGTATTCTATTCAGTGGGGGTTCAACCCCCGGCAGAATAAAGTTAAAGCCTCCGGCGGATGTCACAGATTTTCAGAGGGAATTTATCGAGCTTAAGCTCGATAAAATCTGGGTGCAAATACGCCAAGGCTCATTTGATGATGACTGTCATTCGTCCTGATACCAAAGATGAGGTATTAAACGCTCAGGTAAATAGGCGATGCTCCTATCGCTATATCATTTATGCCAAGCCTAAAAGCTGGCCTTTCAGTTTCTGAACATTCAAATTATCAATGCTTCAAATCAACTATATTTTTTGTAGAATTTGTTTGTGGGAAATACCGAAACACAATTAAAGGTGGTAAGCAACATGAGAGTGATCTTAATTGATGATGAGCCTCTAGCGCTTGAGCATATGAAAAAGATCCTTTTAGACATTGATGGGTTAAAGGTTGTAGGAAAATATCTTAATCCAACGGAAGGACTTAAGGCAATCATAAAAGAGCAGCCGGATGCTGTTTTTCTTGATATTGAGATGCCCACAATCACTGGAATTAAACTAGCTGAGGAGATTCAGAACCATTGCCCGAATATACATATTGTATTTGTGACCGCATATGATGAGTATGCTGTCAAAGCCTTTGAATTGAATGCTGTAGATTATGTCATGAAACCTGTTCATAAAAAACGACTGACGGAAACAATTAATAGGCTTAAACCATTAAAAAATATTCATATGAAAAAAAGAATAAGCAACCGTTCCGGAATGATTTGTTGCTTTCAGACGCTGCAGTTCACTTTAAGGGGAGATGAACCAGAAAATATTAAGGTTCATTGGCGGACATCCAAGGCAAAAGAAGTGTTTGCTTTTCTTATTCATAACCGCCGGAAACCCGTGAGAAAAGAAGTATTAATTGAATTATTCTGGCCGGAATCGGAATTGGAGAAGGGCTTTGCACAGCTATACGCGGCTATTTATCAAATCCGAAAGACGCTGGCTTCAATCGGCTTTAACATCAAAATAATTAGTCGTGATCATAGTTATATACTTGATATGCAGCAAATTAAGATTGATGTAGATGAGTTCGAAAAACTAGAAGTAATGATAAATGATGGCAATCCTGACCTTACAATTGTCCAACAATTATTGGACTTATACGGTGGAGATTATCTGGAAAAGGAAAGCTATCTGTGGGCGGAGAGTGAGCGCGAACGCCTAAGGGTTTTATGGCTCTATTACACACAACAAACGATCGAAATGCTGATTCAAAAAAAGGAATATACGAAAGCACTCCTTATTTGTCAACGTATGCAGGCGTTGAACCCTTATAGTGAGGAAAGCTATTTTATGCTTATGCAATTATATGATCTGCTTGGTGAACGTCACTTTGTAGAGCAGCAATATAGTAGACTTACAGATATGCTTCTGGAAGAGTATGGTACAGAACCTGGCTCGGAAATTTCGGAATGGTATCTAAGCTGGAGAGGGAACAAAGTATGAGGCTAAAACCGAATGATTTTAGCCAAATCATGAAAAAACCGCGTGAAATCAAGGTTTTTACAATTTGATTTCATGCGGTTTATTCATTTTATAGGTTTTTGTCCTCATCACATCTAAATGTAGGAAGCTTTATTACAAATAGTTGCCGAACTCTTGTAATAAAGATTTTATCCGGCCTCTGTCAATCTCCCAGCGAAAAAAGTGTGTTGTACAAGAAGTAAGGCTGTGTTTGGGATTGGAGCTAAGTCTTCAACTGCTCCTTAAATCAGTAGTTCTTTGATTCTGCAACCTGTCAATATAGTCGTGTCCCCTGACAAATAGATTGAAATAAACATCGGCAGACTGGTTTCTTGGAAAAGATGCCTAAAATCGGGTTGTTTCCTTAAATATGATAATAAAGATGGTGAAAAGTTGCTCGCACCCGCGGCGACGCCGGGAACACATTAACTAACCCCCAGGAAAGCTTGCCTAAAAACCCGTTTGCAACTCCAACAACTCCCTTTGTTCGATAACACTTTCTTCCATTTCAAAAAATATCGTAATGATGCCGATGCAACAGAAAGATATCCAAGTATTTTTAGTATGTGCTTTGCAAACTGACACAGAAGCCAGTTGTTCCAATTTACGCTAAAAGGGATATCCATGGTATGTTCGGGGCCATTCGTTGGTATCCCATATACGGAAACCCCTTGCCAATTGACAGATAATCTAGATGCAGCCTAAACAGATGAAGCCGACAAAAAACCTAGAAAATACATACTCACTTCATTAAAATCACACACTTTTGAGTTATGCTTATAGTAATGCGTAACATGTATTAAAATGAAGGTGAGAAGATGGGAAAACTCCGCTTGACTTTTATCTTGCTGGCCTGTTTCTTCATCCTATCAGGCTGCCTGGAAAAGAAACAGCAGCCGATTGATGAAGGGCAATTATTTACAGCTACTTTGAATGTGGGAGATTTCAGTATTGATTTTTTAAATTCAGACGGTGAGAAGTTTGCACGATGGGAATTGAAAAAGCCATATACTGGCGCGACTCTCCTGCCTGATGGAGATACATTGATCTTATATGGTCCGGAAATTGAGGAAGTTGACTTTTATTCTCTGAAGGACGGTTCTTTAAAAAAGAGTTTTAAGTGCGGAAAAGGCATATCAAATGTCCTTTATTTGGAATCGCACTCTGAATTCGCTTTTGCCGACAAAGTCCAAAACCAAGTCCGTTTTTTTGATGAAAACGGTAAAGAAACTCAAAATGTAAAAACAGCGGAATATCCGATGGTGATGGAGACGGATGAAGAAAAGTTGTATGTTGCTTCATTCAAAGGGGCTATGCTTTCAGTCATCAACCTAAGGAATCATGAAATTGAGAGGGAGTTCAAAATTCCTGCATCTACAGCAGGGATGCTCCTACGAGAAAAGGAAATTTGGATTGGAGGACATGGAAAAGGGGACGAACCCCAGTCGGCCATTTCTGTGTACTCTCTTGAAACAGGGACTCTGAAGAAAGAAATTCCTGCCCCTCTAATGCCGGTCGACTTTTTTGAAAATGATAAGGGAATATATGCCCTAAGTCATGGCACAAATATGCTGTATCAATATAATTCCAATAAAGAACTGATTAAAAAGACCGAAGTAGGGGCTAATCCTTTTGCGATTGATTCGTTTAACGGAAAGCTTATCGTAACAGGTTTTGACAGCGAAAAACTGTATTGGATCAACCCTGAAACACTTGATATTGAAAGAGCTGTCGATGTTGGTAAAGGGCCGTTTGTTATTTTTACACGTGAGAAGGTGAAATGATGGTACATGTGTTGATCGTGGATGATGAAGAAGAGATGCGAGATCTGATCTCCATGTACTTGCAAAATTCCGGTTTTCGGACATCTGAAGCTGATGGATATGATCAGCTCCAAGATGAATTTTTAAAAGAAGAGCCGGACCTTATTTTACTTGATATTATGCTCCCCGTAATGGATGGATTTGAGATATGCGGAAAAATCCGTGAAAATAGCGATGTTCCCATCATATTTTTATCTGCAAAGGGAGAGGAATGGGATAAGGTGAAGGGCCTGGGGATGGGGGCGGACGATTATATAGTCAAGCCATTTTCACCAGGTGAGCTTGTGGCAAGGATTGATGCGGTACTAAGGAGAAGCAAGTTCAATCAAAGCAGGTCATCTATGGAGTATGGCTCCTTTAAGTTGGATGAGGACCAAAGAAAGCTCACTATTGACAGGAATGAAATCCAATTGACTTTCAAAGAGTTTGAACTATTAAAAGTCATGATGAAACATCCGAACAAAGTATTTTCACGAGAAGCCCTGCTTGAAAAGGTATGGGATATCGCTTACCAGGGAGGATTGCGAACCGTTGATACCCATATAAAAACGCTTCGGATGAAGGTTGGGGCGGATGCCGGACGTTATATTCAAACCGTTTGGGGCTGTGGCTATAAATTTGTGGTGCCAAAATGAAAATGGGCCTGTCTCGAAAAATGTCAATGGCTCTGTTGCTTGCGTTTACGGTGTCCACTTTATATGCTTCATTTTTCTCCTATTTCTTATATGAAAGGCTGTATGTAAATAGCCTCAAAACGGAAATGCTTGATACTGGGAGACGTCTTGCCTATTCTTATGATGGAGGGGCGGTAACGGAATCGTTTATAGATGAAGTGAACTGGTTTGGAGAGAAGTCCCAGTTTGAAGTCTTCGCTGTGCAAAACCCGCGTGAATTGAGTATGTGTCTTCCATTTGAAGTGGATTACCAAGCGCTGATCAGTGGTGAGGATCGAGAAACACTGTTGAAGGGCGAAGCTGTTTATAAAAAAGGGCATGTTGAGCGTCTGGATCGCGATGTCATTTCGGTTATTATTCCCCTTTTAGATGGAAAAAGGCTGGAAGGCGTCATTTACTTGTATTATCCGTTGGCTAATTTGAGTGAAATGATACTCCATTATTCTGCTTATTGGTTTGGCGGCGCTATTCTATTTCTGCTAATTGCTTTGACGATGGGGAATAAGTGGTTGAAAAGGGCGATTCGTCCATTGAAAGAGATGCAGACTGCTGCCAAGGATTTGTCGGGGGGCAATTTGTCTGTAAGGGTAGCCGACTATCCTGATGATGAAATTGGCCAGCTTGCTCATACATTCAATGAAATGGCTGAATCCATTCAAAAGGAAGATGAAAAGAAAAAAGAGTTTCTTGCAAATGTTTCACACGAACTTAGAACACCGTTAAGCTTTATTAAAGGATATGCGGAGGCGGTTCAAACGGGGGTAGCCGCGCCGGAAGACAGAGAAAAATACAACCGGATCATTTTACGTGAGGCAGCCAGGATGGAGCGCCTAGTTGAAGACTTGTTAGATTTGGCGAAGTTCGAGTCTAAGGAATTCACTTTGAATAAGATGCCTACTCCGCTTGCACAAACAATTGAGGAATCGATAGAGAAAGTGAAACAACGTGTGTCCCAGAAAGGGGTTCATCTTGAGTGTAAGCTAAACTATGATTTGATTGCTGAAGTGGATGAAGGACGTTTGGAGCAGATGGTTTTGAATTTGCTTGATAATGCCATCAGGCATACAGAAAAGAGCGGGACAATAACGGTTTCCTTGACATTGAAGGATGAAGCATTTGCTCTTATTACGATAACGGATACTGGTCAAGGGATACCAGTTGAAGATTTGAAAAAAATCAAGGAACGCTTCTACCGGGTGAATAAAGCTAGAACAAGGAAAGAAGGGGGAACCGGACTGGGGCTCCCTATTGTGGAAAGCTTGGCGAAGCTGCATGGCGGATCATTTCATCTTGAGAGTGAATATGGAAAAGGTACAACTGTTTACATCAGCTTGCCAATTATTCCTGATACTTTTCAATAATTGGCTACGCTGATTTCACGTGTTTCACACAATATGGATGTACAGTGTATATAGAAAGATTTTTGTTTTTGGAGGGGAAATGTATGAAAAAAAGACTATGGCCTATAATGATTGGACTGTTCGTTCTAGTATTGGCTGCTTGCGGAAAGACTGGAAATGAAGTAGAAGAAGTAAAAGAAGACGATATTCCTAAATCTATTGATGCAGAGTTGGAAGTGCAGGAGACAGCAAATGTTGGTGAAGCTGTGCCTTTAAAAGTGACTGTAACGCAGGGTGATGAAAAAGTGGCAGATGCCGACGAAGTAGAATTTGAAATATGGGAAGAAGAAAATAAAGAAGACAGTGAAATGATCAAATCGAAAAATAACAAAGACGGCACATACGAAGCTGAGAAGTCTTTTGATACCGATGGTGTGTATATTGTTCAGGTTCATGTAACTGCAAGAGGATTACACACCATGCCTAAAAAAACAGTCACCGTTGGTGAAGGGACTGCTGATGAAGAAGGTGACCATGATCATGGGGAGCATGCAGAGCATAGCGAGCATGACCAGCATGATGGAGATGATCACGACGAGCACCAACATGCCGAGGGTTTCAGCATGCACTTCATGGAACCAAAGAACGTAGAAGCTGGAAAGAAAATCGAGCTTATGGCTCATCTTGAACTTGAGAACAAACCTATGGAAGCTGCCCGTGTGCGCTTTGAAATTTGGAATGATGGTTCTGATAAACACGAGTTTGTGGATGCGAAAGAGTCCCAAGCTGGAGAATACACCGGACATTATGAATTTAAAGAGTCTGGGAAATACAAAGTTCAAGTGCATGTAGAGAATGATGAAGGCTTGCATGAACATGAAGAACATGAAATTGAGGTAAAATAACGAAAAGGAACGTTCACGTGAATGAAGTGGACGTTCCTTTTTGTGATTAGGGAAATTATAAAACGATCGGTTATTAAGATATGTTTAGTTCCAGTGCCTATCGACTAGCAGACTTTGCCCTCTTCTTATAGATAAGTCAAACTCGGCTCCGACGTATAGGAAGCGACAGGATGTCGCGTTCTAAGGCTGCTGTACAGGAAAAGGCGCTTTCGCTTTTGAAATGACGGAGAAGATGGGATTCGAACCCACGCGGCGGTTCCCGCCCCAATGCATTTCGAGTGCATCCCCTTCAGCCGGGCTTGGTACTTCTCCAAATAGAAAATGATTATTGCATCATAATCGTTCGTTCAAATGCTGGTGACAGAACTTGAACCAGCGGCCCCGTCATTACGAGTGACGTGCACTATCAACTGTGCTACACCAGCATAGAAAAATTATAAAAAATATTAATATATATGTGTTAATTTTTCCAGAAGTTTTTTATAGGCAGCGTTCGATAAAAAACGGTCCAGGTGATGCCTCATCACCTGGACCGCAGCCTTTATTTCTGAACCTGCAGTTCCTCAACACGGAGGCCGGTCCGATCTGCCTCCATCAATTCAACGGAATAATCCGGCAGTATTGCCTGCATTCCCTTTACGATTGATTCCCCGGTTCCTTTTGGAGCAAAGGATATCATTGTTGGTCCTGCACCGCTTATGACTGTGCCGTATGCTCCCATTTCCTTTGCAGCCCGACGAATTTTCTCATAGTTTGGAATTAAGGAAGCGCGATATGGCTCATGGAAGAGATCGGCTTCCATCATTCTGCCTGCAAGCTCATAATTGCCGGAAAGAAGTCCTGCAATCATGACATTCCCAATTCCGCTTGCAGCGGTTGCATCCGCACGGCTGAACGTTTCAGGAAGAACTTTCCTGGCAGTTTCTGTCTTCAGTTCGAAGTTCGGAATATATAGGACAAGATCCATGTTTAGTTTGTCTGTTTGAAAATACTCCACTTTGTCTGTCTGCTTTGTTTCTGCAGTGACAATCAATCCACCGAGCAGGGCCGGAGCAACATTATCTGGATGGCCTTCAAATTTTGTGGCCCACTCCAATTTTTCCTCTGGGGTCAGTTCCAGCCGGCAAAGTTGGTTGGCTAGCTCAATCCCAGCTACAAC
The DNA here is from genome assembly GCF_003605405.2 of Siminovitchia terrae. Lineage (GTDB taxonomy): Bacteria > Bacillota > Bacilli > Bacillales > Bacillaceae_C > Siminovitchia > Siminovitchia terrae. The sequence goes on from NZ_QYTW02000027.1 coordinate 70,446, forward strand.
TGCGGAGGCGCTGCTCCCCATACCGCGGGCCAATGGGATTTCACTTTCAACAACCACTTTACAAGGAGGAAGGACGGCCTCACACTCCGAAGCCATCCTTTCCGCCATTTGGTAAATAAAGTGGTCTTGGGCTGCTCCTGCTGAAGGAAGATGTTTTGAGTGATGCTCAAATACCCATTCGTCACTGTTTTGGACGTGCAATGTCAAGTAACGGTTCAGAGACAATCCGACAGAATCGAATCCCGGGCCGATATTTGCGGTGCTTGCCGGAACAGTGATAGTGAATCCGTTCATTCACTAACCACGCCTTTAATATAGTCTATAATGACATTTTCATCATTTGGAAGAACAACAGGGTTGTACTCGATTTGAGAAATGGCAGTTTGCGGGTCCTTCAATCCGTTGCCCGTTAATACTGCAACTACTTTGCTTCCTTTTTTGATACTGCCGTTTTTCACCTGTTGCAATACTCCGGCGATAGAAGCGCATGATCCTGGTTCAGCGAACACGCCTTCTCTGCGGGCAATCAGTTGAAAAGCTTCTAGAATTTCCTCATCAGTCACAGACTCGATTTTTCCTTCGGATTCATCTCTAGCTGCAACCGCGAGATTCCAGCTAGCAGGATTTCCGATCCGGATGGCAGTTGCCACTGTTTCAGGCTGAGCGATCGGTTCACCTTTTACAATCGCAGCGGCTCCTTCGGCTTCGAAACCGTACATTTTAGGAAGTCCAGTCTGCTTCTCTTCGTTGTATTCCTTGAAACCTTTCCAATAGGCGCTTATGTTTCCGGCATTTCCCACAGGGATCGCCAAAATATCTGGAGCAGCGCCAAGCTGGTCGCAAATTTCAAACGCAGCTGTTTTCTGTCCTTCAATCCGGTAAGGATTAACAGAGTTAACGAGTGTAACAGGTGCTGTTTCACTGATTTTGCGGACCATTGTCAAAGCTTCATCAAAGTTGCCTTCTATTTCAACGATTTCTGCTCCGTACATCATTGCCTGCGCCAATTTGCCAAGTGCAACTTTTCCGTTCGGAATAACGATGATCGCTCTGATTCCGGCTTTGGCTGCATAGGCGGCGGCGGCAGCAGATGTATTTCCAGTTGAGGCACAAATGATTGATTTGCTTCCATCCTCAACAGCTTTTGCCACAGCCATGACCATTCCACGGTCTTTAAATGATCCGGTAGGATTGGCTCCTTCTACTTTTGCGTACAGCTCAATTCCCAATTCTTCAGATAAATGGGCCAGATGTACTAAAGGAGTATTACCCTCCTGAAGTGTTAATCTTGGTGTTTTTTCTGTCACAGGCAAATAAGATTGATAATGTGAGATCAGGCCCGGCCAGTTCATTTTTCTCCATTCCCCTCTACACGATAATAACTGATTACGTCTTTTACAACTGACAAATCTCTAAGCTTCATTAAGGCTTCTTGGAAGTTTTCCAAGGAAACTGTGTGTGTAACAATGATGATTTCAGCCAATTCTCCTTTGTTGAGTGGAGTTTGCAGGATTTTTTCGAAACTGATCCCCAACTCGTTAAACAAAGTGGTGATTTGTGAAAATGCGCCAACTTCGTCTGCCAAATGAAGCCTGAAATAGAATTGTCCAAAACGTTCCTTAGGAGATTTTAACACACTTTCATACCTTGGGGCTACAGCGCTTTTTCCATTCACACCTAGAAGCAGATTTTTAATGACCGCTACGACGTCAGCCATCACTGCTGTAGCTGTTGGCAAGCTTCCTGCACCTGGTCCGTAGAACATTGTTTCACCAACTGCTTCACCTTGCACATAAATGGCATTATATTCGTTTTTGACAGAGGAGAGCGGATGGCTCTTGGATAAAAATGTCGGCTGAACAGTCACTTCCACTTTATGGTCATCCACTTGGGCAAAACCGATCAGTTTCATAGAATAGCCGAGCTTTTGTCCGTAATGCAGGTCCTCAAGGGATAGCTTGCTGATACCTTCTACTTCGACGTCATCAAGCGCTACACTTGTAGAAAAAGCAAGTCTTGCAAGGATCGCCATTTTTCTGGCTGCATCTAGTCCTTCTACATCCGCAGTCGGGTCAGCTTCGGCAAATCCAAGCTCCTGAGCCTTTTTTAATGCAGTCTCATAGGACTGACCTTCCTCTTCCATTTTAGTTAAAATATAATTTGTTGTACCGTTGACGATACCCATCACTTTTTTCAGGCGGTCTGATACCAAACCCTCGGTTAATCCGCGCAAAATAGGGATACCGCCGCCGACGCTCGCTTCGTAAAACAGGTCAACGCCGTTTTCTACGGCTGCTTTTTGCAATTCGGGTCCATGAAGTGCAATCAGATCTTTATTCGCAGTAACGACATTTTTTTTAGCCTGGATAGCCTTTGTGATATGTTCTTTAGCTTCTTCAATTCCGCCCATCACTTCAACGACAAGATCGATTTCTGGGTCCTGGAGCACATCATCTGGGTTGGAGGTGAGGAATGTCTGGCCAATTTGAATGTCTCTTTCTTTTTCTGTGTTCCGCACAAGAATGCTTTTTACTTTAACACCGCAGCCGAGTTGGTGAACCAGCTCATCCTGGTGATTTTCAACCAACTGAACGACACCGGAACCAACAGTTCCTAAACCTAATAATCCGATAGATACATAGTCTTTCTTCATTACAATTTCCTCACCTTTCTGTCTATCTATAAAGTACATTTGTTTTTATATAGTAGACATTACGGCGTTAAAAGTCAAGGTTTTTTAAAGGCTATTTGCTTCTTTTGACAAGAATGTGACAAGGAGAAAGAGGAATTCAAATATTTTTCTCGAAATAATATATGTTAGACGTAAAATATGAGGAGGAGTCCGATGATGCTGGAACCAATGAACAGCTCACCTGTCACTCGGAAGAGGCCGGGTACATGGATCAACAAGAAAATCGTATGGACTGCTGGAATCATCATCATTTTATTGGGTTTTGCCGCTTGTATCGGAATTTCCGTATTTGTTGGGACGAATTTGACAAAGCCTGTGAAAAAAGAGATTGAGGTTCTGCCAAGCGATTATGAAATGGCATATAAAGATATTGAGTTCATGAGCAAAGATGAAGAAACAAAACTTTCCGGTTGGGTGCTTGAGCCATCTGTTCCGGCGAAAATGAACGTGATTTTCGCCCATGGCTACAAAGGAAATCGCTATGAAGAGAATATTCCGTTTCTGCCGCTGGCGAGCAATTTACTTGCTGACGGCTATCGTGTCATCATGTTCGATTTTCGCTATGCCGGGGAATCGGAAGGAGAGATGACAACGGTCGGAGTAAAAGAAAAACTTGATTTAATCGGAGCTATTGACTGGACGACCGCAAATTATGAAGAACCTGTTGGATTATTGGGAATATCAATGGGGGCCTCCACTTCAATTTTGGCGGCGGCTGATTCGGAAGCTGTCATTGCTGTCGTTGCTGACAGTCCTTTTAGCGACCTGCATGATTATTTAAAGGTCAACATGCCAGTATGGACCGATTTGCCGAATTTTCCATTCACGCCTTTAATATTAACCATCATACCAATGATGGCTGACATTGATCTGGAAGAGGCAAGCCCAATTAGCGTACTGGATAAAATATCACCAAGGCCTATTCTTTTTATCCATAATAAAGGAGATGAATCAATTCCTTATACAGAAAGCGAAATGATGGTGAAGAAAGATCCGGAGCATTTCACTTTGTGGTTGACAGAAGGAAAGGGCCATGTCAAATCCTTTGAGCAGAATTCTAAAGAATACGTTGAAGAGGTCAAAGGGTTTTTGGATGATGCGCTGGCAGGAGTGAAAAAATAAAGAAATGAGTGAACGTGTTTGGAAGATCAGGCAAGGGAACTGAGAAGAATCCGGATTACATTGATTGTTTTGGTAATTGTCACCTTGATAAGCGGTGGTAACTCGGATGTCAGTGTGAATTATCCAAATTATGATTTTGAAGGCGACCCGCAACAAAACGTGATCCAATTAGGTGACGGACGTTTTGGAATTATTACAGATGGGGAGTATATGATGATATACGAATATGATGCAGAAAAAAATAAAATAAAAAAGGTTAATGACATTGAACTGTACGAATTGGATTAAATATTTAACCTCATTCAGCAGAAGTCTCCCACTTCTGTAAATGGTGAGATGAATGCCTATTGGTATTCCATTCAGTGGG
>NZ_QYTW02000028.1 GCF_003605405.2 Siminovitchia terrae
ACTTAAGTATTGCTTTCTAGCGGAAATAATTTTCATACAAAATTTATCGAGTGAAGATCGATAAAATCTGGGCGCAAATACGCCAAGGCGCATTTGATCGGAGTGTGCTTACACTTGAACTTTTTAGAGTGTCATTCAACCTTTTCAGATGCCTAATTGCTGTAAATGTAAAGCGCAGTATGACCAAAAAGCTATTAGGAACAATCCATATTTAAGGCCTTTGTAGAAGTACTCGAATCCATTTAATGAAACCATTTACTTGAACCTTTTCATACATCTTGCGAAAATGAACATTATCCATTTTTTAGCGTATGATGTAAATGGCAGACTAAAAAAACCATTAATTTGTAACAGATTTTGCTTTAAATCCATGAAATATTTTGGTAAAGCGGTATAATGATGGTATAGGATGTCAAGGAGTGAAATATATGACCGCTTATATGATCATTGGCGGGGTTATTGTGAGTGTGGCCGCCCTTATTGGAACATTTCTTGTGGGAAGAGATGTTTCAAGGCAAATGAAACAATATGAAGAGGAAGGGGATACGATCGCAAACGAATTGGCGCGTTCCCATGATTACGAAAAGACGTCATTAAAATATAACATTAAAAGGCTGTCATGGATGTACGCGGCACTGATGCTCGTTGTGTTCATTGTTTCCATCGCAATAGCCTATTATGGTAAATAAAGTAAAAACGATGAACAATCACAAGAGTATCAAAGGGTTGGGGGGCTAACTTTTATTATTTAGCCCCAGATGCAAGACTTTCACTGAAAGCAGCGACTGCTTTCTCTTCCAACCGAGCAAAACTAGCTGCAAAGCACGAGATTAAAAACTACAAAGGTACTGAAAAGTAAAACTTAGATTTGCTTTATAAGTTAAGAACCGACAAGCAGCTGCTGTTTCCAAACCAACGGGGAACATGCAGACCGGATCCATTGTCGATTATCTTAAATCAATCAACGTAGATTCTTCATCTGCTAATCGGAAAAAGTTGGCGGCCAAACACGGCATCAAGAATTACACTGGTACAGAAACGCCAAACACGCAGCTGCTGAAGAAATTGCGTGGTTAAGAGTATGTTTTAATTAACGCATTAGGGTATCGATTGCCTAAGAGAGCGACCTATCCAATTATGGACGGGTCGCTTTTTTTATTTGTCCAGCCAATTATAAAGACAGGGTGTTTAACCAAAATTCAAATCTTTACCTACAATAACAAATAAACAAAACTTTATGTAAAATACTCTAGTTTTGCTTCGGGGAAATACCGTTGGATATATCCTCCTAATGTGTCTTTAATTTCTTCTTGTTCCTTGTCTGTATAAACATATTTGCCGATACCATATCTACCCCATTTCCATTTTCGTTTCGCTTCATTTAGTTCAAGTTTTGTCATTGGATAATTTTCTTGTATAACACGCTTTGCTGGTTTAGTAAAACGGTGTTGGATCATTTCAAATGTAAGATTTTTTCTTGCAAATGCAGGTAATGCAGATCTTAATTTTTCAAACATTTCATGATAGCCATTTTTCCAATCATCATGAATGTAAATAGGGGCCACGATGAACCCTAATGGGTAACCAGCTTCAGCAACCTTAACAGCTGCATTAATTCGTTCATTTAACCTTGAGGTTCCGGGTTCAAAATATTTAATAATGTAATCGTCGTTTATACTGAATCGAAAGCGAGTTCTTCCATTATGCTCTGCATTAAGAAGATGGTCTACATGTTCAAATTTAGTTACAAACCGAAGCTTACCATATTTTGATTTTCCGAAAAACTCAATTGCTTTTTTGAGCGTATGTGTTAAGTGGTCTATACCAACGATATCTGAAGTGACGCACAAGATGTAGCTAATATACAACAAGCTGCTGTTGTACAAAATCCAGACAAGCCAAATGAATTAGCACTGTTTATACATGAAACTTACTTCCCTCTTACAGATGAATTAGCTGTATTTAAGTCAGAAATGGAGGCGGAACAATTGTTTCATGAAGCATTTTCCCCATCGGAGGATGGAGACTATTATGGTTAAACCTTTTATTCCCAAGCTCATCTATGTCGAACCTCGTGCATTAGAATATCCACTTGGAAAAGAACTTATTGCCAAGTTTGAACATATGGGAATGGAAATAAGGGAAACAACCTCACATAACCAAATAAGGAACTTACCAGGGGAAAACCATTTTCAAAAATACCGTAATGCTAAATCTACGCTTGTGGTGGGGATTCGTAAAACATTAAAATTTGATACATCTAAGCCTTCAGCAAAATATGCGATCCCTTTTGCAACTGGCTGTATGGGGCATTGTCATTATTGTTATCTGCAAACAACGATGGGCAGCAAGCCATATATTCGTACTTATGTAAACGTGGATGAAATTTTTGATGCCGCTGAAGCATATATGAAAGAGCGCGCTCCAGAGTTAACTCGCTTTGAAGCTTCATGTGGGGATTACGAATTATAATATATACGATTTCCCCTGGAGTAAACGTTTGATTAGCATCCATTATTTCACCTGATTTCATTAATTTTCCCCTATTATTTCTCAAGTTCATTAGTTTATGTACGAACAATACCTTGTTCATCGAAAGGTTCTTTTTTTTCTCCGAATGTGGACATTAATCTCAAAGCCCACAGAATAGATTTTGATTCCATCGCCAGTGTTGAATTTACAGAATAGCACTTCACAAAGAGGGATTTAGAAATAAAACAAGCCCGGTTCCTAGACCGAGCTTGTTTACTTTTTAGCATCTACCCACGCATTATATTTAGTCAATTAGCCCCAAAAGCAGCACCAAATCCATGCTTTTTTATACATTATCCTGCAAAATCAGAAATATTACAGAAAACTGGTAAACATTGATACATCAACACTTTTGGAGATTTCGTACTGGTGTTTACGTCTAAATAATATTATGGTAAATAATCATTGTTTCAATGCTTGATTATTTATTTTATATTATTATAAAGGCTTTCATTCAATGAGGTCGATTAACTGGGAAGACCCGCGCTTTTTTCGGGAATGCAATCGCCTAAAAGAACAATATGATGCCTGAAAAAGGCGGTTAATGTGAAAAACTGTTACCAAAGCAGGACAGCAGTTATTCTCGAAAACGCTTGAATCGCGAAATGGATCATTATCGTCAAACGAAGTCCGAACTGGAACAGGCTCGTCATCAACTAATATTGTTCTAAGATTTCCATCGATATAATAAATAAACTATTAGAAAGGGGGAAGTGCCCAATGGAAAAATACATAATGGCTATAGATCAGGGGACAACAAGTACAAGGGCAATTCTTTTTAATAAAAATAGTGAAGTGGTCAATATTTCGCAAAGAGAATTTACGCAATATTTTCCGCATCCAGGCTGGGTCGAGCATGATGCAAATGAAATTTGGGGTTCGGTATTGGCTGTTATCGCTTCCTGTCTGACGGAAGCGAGAGTCAAACCCTCACAGGTTGCAGGAATAGGGATTACAAATCAGAGAGAAACAACCGTTGTATGGGACAAGGACACAGGACAACCGATTTATAATGCAATCGTATGGCAATCAAGACAAACCGAATCCATATGCAATGAACTGCGTGATCGACAGCTCGGAGACAAGTTCAGAGATAGGACGGGATTGTTAATCGATCCGTATTTTTCAGGAACGAAAGTAAAATGGATCCTCGATCATGTCGATGGGGCAAGAGAGAAAGCGCAAAACGGCCAATTGTTGTTTGGTACAATGGATACCTGGATTATTTGGATGCTTTCAGGTGGCAAGGCGCATGTAACGGATTATTCAAATGCATCTAGGACTTTAATGTTCAACATCCATACATTGGAGTGGGATAAGGAATTATTGGATATACTGGGAATTCCGGCTTCGATGCTGCCGGAAATCCGCCCTTCCTCTGAAATATACAGCAGGACAGTGCCGCAGCATTTTTTCCAGCAGGAAGTGCCGATTGCAGGGGCTGCTGGTGATCAACAGGCTGCGTTGTTTGGCCAGGCCTGTTTTGAAACGGGAATGGCGAAAAACACCTATGGAACAGGCTGCTTTATGTTAATGAATACAGGAGAAAAACCTGTAAAATCAAATAACGGCCTGTTGACGACTATAGCCTGGGGTTTGGAAGGAAAGGTGGAATATGCGCTTGAAGGCAGCATTTTTGTCGCAGGGTCTGCCATTCAATGGCTAAGGGACGGCTTAAGGATGATCGATGATTCTCCCTCGAGCGAAATGTATGCTATACAAGTGGACTCAACGGAGGGTGTGTATGTTGTCCCAGCATTTGTCGGCTTAGGGACCCCATATTGGGACAGTGAGGTACGCGGTGCGATTTTTGGACTGACACGAGGGACTTCCAAAGAACATTTTATCCGAGCGACCCTTGAGTCACTGGCATATCAGACAAAAGATGTATTGATGGCAATGGAGGCGGACTCTGGAATTGCCCTGAAAAAGCTGCGTGTTGACGGCGGTGCGGTAAAAAATAATTTCCTAATGCAATTTCAAAGTGATTTGCTGAGAGTGGCAGTTGAAAGGCCGCAAATCAATGAAACAACTGCTCTAGGTGCTGCCTATTTGGCTGGACTTGCCGTCGGCTATTGGAAAGATAAAGAAGAAATCGGAGTAAGGTGGTCTTTGGACCAGGAATTCCTGCCAAATATGCCTAATGAGGAAGCGGTAAAATTGTATAAAGGCTGGAAAACGGCAGTCAAAGCTGCCACAGAATTTAAACCGTCCTGATCTCCCTAAAAAGTGGGTGAATAACGAATGATTTTTTCTTCTTTGGCTAGACAACAAATTCTGAATGAAATGGCGTCCCGTGAATATGACCTTCTAATTATCGGTGGAGGCATCACGGGGGCTGGTATTGCGTTAGATGCTGCTTCCCGCGGCATACAAACGGCACTTGTGGAAATGAATGATTTTGCATCGGGTACATCCAGCCGTTCAACAAAATTAATCCACGGAGGGCTACGTTATTTAAAACAGGGCGAAATAAGAGAAGTGGCTGAACTAGGGAGAGAAAGAGCCATCGTATATAATAATGCACCGCATGTGACAACACCGATATGGATGCTCCTCCCTTTTCACAAAACCGGAACGTTCAGTAAATGGACAACTGCTTTGGGTCTAACACTCTATGATGCTTTGGCCAGCGTAAAAAAAGAAGAAAAAAAGAAAATGTTATCGCCCGCAGAAGCTGTAGAAAAAGAGCCACTATTAAACAAAGATCTGCTGGGAGCGGGTGAATATGTCGAATACCGCACAGATGACGCTCGCCTTACGATAGAAGTATTAAAAACAGCCGTCCAAAACGGAGCGGATATCGTAAATTATGTGAAAGCGGAATCGTTTATTTATCGTTCAGAGCAAAAAATAAACGGTGCCCATGTAAAAGATGTGCTGAGCCAAAAAACCTATAGCATCAGGGCAAAAATTGTTGTCAATGCTGCTGGCCCATGGGTGGACACTATGAGGTCAGCAGATTATGGTGGCAAAGACATCAAGAAACATTTGAAGCTTTCTAAGGGCGTTCATATCGTCTTTGACAAGCCCAAATTTCCTTTGCAACATGCTGTTTATTTTGATGCACCGGATGGTAGATTGATTTTTGCAATCCCCAGAGATGGAAAAACTTATGTGGGGACGACTGACACGTTTTACAACGGGGACCTGTCAATGGTTAAAGCGGATAAAGAAGATCGTGAATATTTGCTGACCTGCATTGATAACTATTTTCCGGATGTTCAATTAACGATGGCAGATATTGAATCAAGCTGGGCAGGAGTTCGTCCACTTATTTATGAAAAGGGGAAGGAGTCAACAAAGATTTCCAGAAAGGATGAAATCTGGGAATCTAAATCGGGCCTCATCACAATAGCTGGCGGTAAACTGACCGGTTACAGAAAAATGGCTGAAAGAGCAGTTTCGCTTGTTGTAAAAAGGCTACTTTTAGTGGGCAAAAGACCTTTTGGTGCATCCACAACAAAAAAGTGCGTCTTGTCAGGAGGGGCGGTTGGAGATGCCGAGCAATTTTTACAATTGATTAATAGTTATGCAAGGAAAGCGGTCACCTTTGGTTTAACAGAGCAGGAAATCCGCTACCTTGTTTCAAAATATGGTTCGAATGTTGACGTACTTTTAAATTGGTCGCTGGAAGCGCGCCCATCAGTAAACCGTCTCTTATATGCAGAGTTAATGTATGCGATTCATGATGAAATGACTGTATCTCCTGCCGATTTTTTTATCAGAAGGACGGGGGACCTATATTTTAATATCCAAAGGATCAATAGGTGTAAAAAAGAAGCGGTTCAATTAATGTCTGATATATTTAAATGGTCAACAGAACAAAAGAGGGCATATGAAGATGAGCTTGATTTGCAGGTAAGAAAAGCAATCGATTATAAGTAGCAGATATTTTAAATAAGATTGAGATTCTGTTAGAATGAATATAAGCATTCAAATGAAAGCAGTGAGACAATTGAATAGCAAAAAAAAGCTGATTGTTCTCGTAGGCCCTACGGCAGTTGGTAAAACAAAAACAAGCATTGAGATAGCAAAGGCTTTCAAAGGTGAAATCATCAGCGGTGATTCTATGCAAGTATACAAAGGCATGGACATTGGAACGGCAAAAATTCGCTCTGAAGAAATGGAAGGTATTCCCCATCATCTATTGGATATACGGGAGGCCGACGAGTCTTTTTCAGTCGCTGAGTTTCAATCCGTTGTCAGGCAGAAAATCAATGAGATAACTGCTCGAGGATCTGTCCCGCTCATTGTGGGGGGAACTGGGCTTTATGTACAATCGGTCCTTTATGACTATCGCTTTTCAGAAGTGGAAGGCGATCCTATATATAGGTCCGAATTGGAGAAAAGGGCTTCTGCAGGTGAAGGGCCGTATCTATACAAGGAATTGCAGGCTGTTGATCCATCCAGTGCCAAGGACATTCATCCGAATAATGTGAAAAGGGTTATCCGCGCTTTGGAAATCCATCATTTGACTGGGACAAGAAAGAGTGACCAGCCAAAAGCCCAAAATCACGAACTATTATATGATGCTGCATTAATCGGGTTAAGCATGGACCGGGAAGTCCTGTATAAACGCATCAATAAACGGGTAGATATGATGATGGAAGAGGGTCTTTTAGAAGAGGTGAGATATTTCTACGATAACGGCCTGCGTGATGCTCAATCTGTTCAGGCGATCGGGTATAAGGAATTATACGAATACTTTGCAGGCAACCTGACATTAGAGGCAGCAGTCGATTTGTTAAAGAAAAATACCCGGCGGTATGCCAAGCGGCAATTTACCTGGTTTCGCAATAAAATGGATGTCTCCTGGTTTGATATGACGGATGAAGGGGAACACTTGAACAAAATAAAACAAATTATTAATTTTATTGCAGGAAAGCTAGAATTAAAATCGAATACATAACTAATAGAGAAAAAGAGGAGGCCATAAGATTGAAACAACCTGTCAATATTCAAGATCAATTTTTAAATCAATTGCGCAAAGAAGGAATCCCTGTTACTGTTTTCCTCTTAAACGGTTTTCAGCTTCGCGGGCAGGTGAAGGGGTTCGACAACTTCACCGTATTATTCGAAACAGAAGGCAAACAGCAGTTAGTATTCAAACATGCGATTTCAACATTCTCCCCTCAGAGGAACGTTCAAATAAACTATGAGGAACAGTAAAATAAATAATCAAAGTAAAAAAAGCGCGCCAGAATGCATTTTGGTGCGCTTTTTTATTGGGGAAAAACTTAGCATATTCAAAAGACTAACACAACCGAACACAAAATGCATCTAGTGATGCGATTTGTGTTCGGTGTTTTTGTTTAAACGATGCAATATGTGTTCGATAGCGTCTAAAAAGTGTACACAAATGTTGTAAACGGTTCCATTGGTGCGTGGCACAGATTTTGCAATTGTATTGTAATGAAACGAATTACTGATCAGGAGGGCTATGAATGGGAGAACTGATTTTTACCTTTTGTTATGGCGGTGCATTGATTGCAGCAGGAATTCTCGTAAAAGTAATGACATCCAGGCAAGTAGCAGGGCATGTAAAAAGAGAAGAAGTAATGAGCAAAAGCAGGAAGCAAGGGAGTGTGATTTAAAATGGCTTTTTCAATCGGTATTTTAGTCTCTTTTATTATATTCATCGTCATTGGGATTGGTATTTCTAGAAAAGTATCGAGCGTTGAAGAGTACTATGTAAGCGGCAGGAACGCTGGTACGCTTTTAATTACAGGATCCCTTGTTGCTTCCTTTTTAAGTACTGTCGCTTTCATGGGGGAGGTTGGATTCTCTTATGACGGTTATCCGATTTTATTATTGATTTTAACTATTTTTAATGCAAGCGGGTATGTTTTTGGAGTGCTATTTTTCGGTAAATATTTACGTCGGAGCAAAGCGCTTACACTACCTGAATACTTTGGAAAAAGATATAATTCTTCAAAAGTAAGAACATTGACAGCTGCAACGACCATTATTGGCGTTTCTGCCTATTTGATTGCCGTTACCCAAGGAGGAGCAGTATTATTGGCGGAAATCCTCGGAGTGAAATATGGTGTTGCACTCATATTAATGTGGATTGTATACACCTCTTTTACCACTTTGTCAGGAGCGAAAGGAGTTTTAGTAACTGATACGTTTATGTTCCTGCTCTTTTCAATTGCAACATTCATTTCAATTCCGCTTATCATTAAAGCTGTTGGCGGCTGGCCAGGGGCGATGATGGATGGCGCTTCATTGGCTGCAAGGCCAGACTTGTTAAGCTGGCATGGCATCACAGGAGAAGGAGCCTATATGGGGACGCCTGGAGAAGCACTTGCCTGGGCAATTATTATGGGGCTTGTTTGGGGATTTGTGATAGCTGTTTCTCCATGGCAGACAAGTCGTTATCTGATGGCTAAAAATGAGCATGTTGCCATCCGTTCAGGCGTAATTGCAATGATTTCATTAATTACACTTTATTTGTTCTTGCAAATCGGTACATCACTAGTTTCTGTAGTTAATCCAGATATAGTTCCATCGGAAAAAGTGTTCATTTGGGCCGCGCAAAACCTGCTGCCTACAGGTGTTGGGGTTGTAGCTGTAAGCGGAATATTAGCTGCTGCGATTTCTTCCTGTTCCACTTTCCTTCAATTAATCGGAAACAGTGTGACACGTGACCTTCTTCCAAAAGCACAGGAGGGACAATTGCCCAATAAGCAAGCATTAAAGTTGAGCCGCATATCGATGTTCGGTGTAAGCGTCATTATCTTGCTGATTACATTCTGGCAGCCGCCATCTGTCATGTGGATTGGCTATTTTGCAGCAACACTATTTGCTGCATCATGGGGTCCAGCAGCCTTTTTCAGCATTTATTCAAAAAAGGTAACAAAAACAGCGGCGTTTTGGAGCATTATTTTTGGATTTATTGGTGTTGTTGGTGGTGAGGTGTTCAAATTGTTGGGAGTAACACTTCCAATTTATCTTCATCCGGCTATTATTGGATTTTCGCTGAGTACGATCACAATTATTGTTGTCTCCCAATTTACAGCAGTTACCAAAGAGGAACGCACTTTTCAGGCTCATTTAAGGAAAATCCCTGTCGAAGAATTGGACAGCAAAGAACAAAAGCTGACGGGAAGATATCCTTATCTTCTTATGGCGAGCGGTATCTTGATCATACTGATTACATTCATCTTTTATTATCTTCCAATTTCAAAGATTGCACTTTAAGGAGGGTTTTACATTGACGGTATGTTATGTACCCCTTTTGAATGGAAAACAAATTAAATCATCAGCATCAGGCCTTCTGGAACAGGCCAAGAAGCTGAATGACAAAGTGATTGCGTTAATCGTCCATAGTGGGATAAATGAAGTCAATCTCCAGTTGGATTGTGATGAAATTCATCTCATAGAACTGTCGGAAGAAATGTGGCCAATAGCATCTAATCATATTGCGGCATTTGAAAAATTTCAAAAAGACCGTACGGAGGAAGCCGTTTTATTTAGCGCTTCTCCTCTGGCCAATGAGATAGCGGCCGGACTGGGATTCAAATTGAACCGTCCGATTGTTAATCAAGTGATGGAAGCTGCTCGTAAGGACCAGTATTTGTCTATCAAGAAAGAAATCTATGGAGGAAAAGCTTGTTTATATGAAGAAACTGCACTTGGCAGCATCATCACATATGATCCAGTATTCCTGCCGCATATGAAAAATAGTGTGAACAGGAAAATTCCGAATTTCCATCCGATTATGAATATAATGCCGAGCAAAAATATCAAGTTTGTCGAAAGTAAGAAATTGAGCTGGGAAGAGATCGGTTTGACAGAGGCTACATGTGTGATTGGAGTGGGAAGGGGAGTATACAGCGCTGGTGGCGGCAGTCAGTTAAAGCAGATCGAAGAACTGGCAAAAATATTAAATGCCCCCATTGGGGGAAGCAAAGTGGCCGATGAACTGAAGCTCATCCCGAGAGAAAGACGCATTGGGTCAAGCGGCGTCTCTTTGGATCAGGCAGATATTTACATAGCTATTGGAATATCGGGTTCGTCACAGCATTTGGATGGAATTAAAAATGTCAAACATGTTCTGGCCATCAACAATGATGCAGCGGCCCCCATTTTCAAACGCTCCGATCTTGGAATCGTGAGTGATTTTGAAACAGCGATTCCTCTCTTGGTCGACATTATAAAGGACAAAAGTGGAGTGAAGTACAGTGAGAATACTAGTTATCGTGAGGCAAGTGTATGAGCAGAAATCTATTCACTGGGATTATGAAAATAATGAATTTAGGAACAGGAAGGCCACAATCAATCAGGCAGACTTGAGTGCTCTGCAATGGGCTAGCGACTATTCAAAAGAACACAATGCTTCTATTGATGTATACATTTTGGCAGAGGAAGAGTGCAATGAAACTTTAAAAGGCAAATTGGAAAAATTTCCGTTGGAAACATGTACCCATTTTCCAACAAGCGGAAATGAGCAGGAGGACGCCCGCTATCTTGCAACCTTTATCGACCAAAGCATGTATGACTTGGTTCTCTGCGGTGATGAAACCGAAGATGAACACAATTCATGTTTGCTTCCGCTGTTGGGATATTCTCTTGGCATGGATGTTTTGACCTCTGTACACCAAATTAAAGTGAAGGGGTCACAACGACTGCTTGCTCACCGTAAAGAGGAAAGAGGCGCGACGCAAATATTCAATATCAAACTTCCAGCTGCCTTGTCTCTTAAAACGCAAATCAGTAGGTTGAGATACAGTAGAAAACCAAAATATGAAATAAATATTGTTAAAGAGGAACGAGTTGAAGAAACAATCAGATCGAATAGAAGGATTGGCGCGCCTGAACCCATTATTACTCTCGGACATGTGCCTACGGATGAGAACCCTTTGAATCGTTTAATACATGTAATGGGATTTTCAAAAAACAGTGATGCCGGTTTGTCGCAGCAAACAAAGGCATTAACAGAGGAGCATCTTCATTTCACAGCAGAGCGACTGATGAAATGGCTAAAGGAGTAGGACGAAATGGAAATAAGAAGAGATACCTTTTGGAATATTTCATCAGATATGCAAATTTGGTTTTATATCCTTGCTGGTGTCGCAAGTGTCATTTTTTTCTACGGATTTTATCGTAGATACAGACTTTGGAATAGAGGGCGGAAAGAAAAGATTCAGTGGAAAAATATAAAAGAGAACTTTGGGTATTTTTCACATCTTGTCATCAGGCAAACAAAATTAAAAAAAGACAAAGTAGCCGGAGCGATGCATAAAATGATCGCCTACGGTTTTACGGCTCTATTTATCGGTACAGTCCTTGTTTTTATCGACGAAGACTTCAGAATTCCCATTTTGCAAGGGAAGTTTTATTTGATCTATGAACTGGTTCTGGATATTTTCGGCCTGGTATTCATGGTGGGGATTGTTGCTTTGCTTTTCATTAGGGGAGGAAAGTTCAGAAAGAGAATGCTGCAAAGTAAAATGGATTACCTGTTCCTCATTTTATTCATTTTGATTGGAATCGGCGGCTATATAGCGGAAGGAATCCGCTTGAGTGAGACGAATATCCATTACGCTCATTGGTCACCTGTTGGATATGTATTAAGCCATCTATTTTCAGGGAGCCGGTTGTTTAATGGAGATACGTATTTGTTCTGGTGGCTTTCTCATAGTTTATTTGCATTTGTTTTAATTGCCATTATTCCCTTTACAAAACTGCTGCATGTGATTACGGCGCCGTTGAATATTTTGATTTCACCTGTAAAGCGGACAGGTGATTTTGATGCGGTAGTGCTAATGAAGGATGATCAAAAGGACCGGATCGATGTTAGACATATTTATGATTTTACAAACTTGCAGCTTTTAAGCATAGATGCCTGTACGGAGTGCGGCAGGTGCGATCATGTATGTCCGGCCAAATTAAGCGGAAAGGATTTGGCACCAAGAAACATCATTATGAAAATTCGTGATAACATGCTTGAAAATAAGGTGATTTCCTCATTTATCTCAACAGAGGAATTAAAGCAATGCACAAACTGCAGCGCTTGTGTCGAAGCCTGTCCGGTATCGATTAATCACGTTGATTTGATACTTGCCATGCGCAGAGGAGCTTTGCCGGAAGAATTGTTAAACCCGCATGCGGAAGAGGCGCTTGTACATTTAGAACATGATGAAAATATCTGGGGATCCCCATGGTCTGAAAGGGAAGATTGGACGAAGGGTCTTAATATTCCAGTCTTAAGAAATGCTGAAAAAACATCAAGGGAGGCATAACAACATGGAAGTTTTATTTTGGGTAGGGTGTGCAGCTGCTTACGACTCGCGGCTCAAAAGAATTGCTGCCGCATTTGCAGATATTATGAATAAAGCAGGAGTCAGCTTCGCTATTTTGGGTAACGAAGAACGATGTACCGGAGATATTGCCAGAAGAATGGGCGATGAAGACCTGTATGAAAATCTCGCAAGAACAAATATAGAAACATTGAATAGACAAGGTGTGACATCCATCGTCACTACCTGTCCTCACTGTTTCAATATGTTCAAAAATGAATATCCAAAGCTGGGCGGAATCTTTGAAGTCGAACATTATACTACATTCATTTATAAGCTTATTGACACCGGAAGATTAAAAGTTCCTAAAATCGAAAAGAAAGAAATCATTACTTATCATGATCCGTGCTACCTCGGAAGACAAAACGGTATTTTTGAAGAGCCGAGAAGTATTCTAGAAATTCTTGGATATGAAATAAAAGAAATGGAACATACGAAAGAAAAGTCTTTTTGCTGCGGAGCAGGCGGCGGAATGATGTTCCAAGATGTGAACAAGGGTGAAAGAATTAATAATATCAGAGCAAAGGAAGCTGTATCGACTGGGGCATCGACGACTGCAACAGGCTGCCCGTTTTGCCTCGTCATGATGGAAGAAGCGATTGGCGCCATCAATCAAAAGGATGGGACAAATTATTTTACACGTGATATTGCGGAAATCGTTAATGAGTTAACAGAAGGGAGATAGCGTGAAATGTCGACGTTCAAATATTTGTTTACCCCCCAGAAAATAGGTGCCACCACGGTAAAAAACCGCATTTTCAGTACAGGGCATATGACAACATATGTAGAAAATGGACTGCCGACAAAGCAGTTAATTGCTTATCACCGGGAGCGCGCAAAAGGCGGTGCAGGGCTTGTGATCGTTGAGGCGAATGCGGTACACCCGTCCGCAGCTTTTACTTCAAATACTCTGAGTGCGTACACAGACGAAATTATTCCTCATTACAGAAGTATGGGAGAAGCAGTACATGAATTCGGCTGCAAGATGTTCGTCCAACTGTTCCATCCGGGCAGAGAGGTGTTCCCTTCCGGCACTTCCGTGGCAGTAGCACCCTCGATGGTTCCGACTGACCGTTTCGGGGTAATGCCGAAAGCTTTGGAAAAAGATGAAATCAAAGATATTGTCAAGGGTTATGCGGAAACAGCACTTCGTGTTAAAAAGGGAGGGCTTGATGGAGCCGAAATTGTTGCTTCTCACGGCTATTTAGCAAGTCAATTTTGGTCTCCTCGATTAAACCTGAGGGATGATGAGTATGGAGGATCGTTTGAGAATCGCCTTCGCTTCCTAACTGAAGTGATTGATGCAATTCGGAAGAAAGTAGGACCTGATTTTACTGTAGGACTTCGTCTGAGTGTGGATGATTTCGAAAGAGAAGGATCGACCTTCGATGAAGTTGTAGATATTCTAAAATATATTGACAATGATATCGGCGGGTTGGATTATTTCAATTTAATAGGCGGAAGCTCGGCTACTCTTGCAAGCTCTGTATTCATCGTTCCTCCTGCAACGATTCCTCCTGCACACTTTGCCCCTCATGCGGCAAAAATACGTGAGGCTGTTTCCATACCTGTTATGGTTGGTTCGAGAATCAATGATCCGGTGATTGGAGAAAAAATATTGGCAAGCGGTCAGGCGGATATGGTAGCGATGACAAGAGCCATGATTTGTGATCCACATATGCCGAATAAGGCTTTGCGTGAGGAGTTTGATCGGATCCGCGTTTGTATCGGGTGTAATCAGGCATGTATCGGCCATATGCATGACAACATCCCAATCAGTTGCCTGCAGAATCCTGTCACAGGGCGTGAAATTCAGTACTCGGTAATAGCTAAAGCAGATCAGAGGAAAAAAATAGTTGTGGTAGGTGGTGGTCCTGCTGGAATGAAAGCAGCTGTCATCGCGGCTGAGAGAGGGCATCATGTCTCCTTATACGAAAAGAGCGGTGAATTGGGAGGCCAAGTAAAGCTTGCCAGAAAAATTCCAACTAGAGAGGAGTTTGGCGAACTGGTACCTAATCTGAAACGAGAACTTGACTATTATCGGGTGAATGTGGTATTGAATAAAGAAGTGACTAGCGAACTTTTACAAGAGGAACAGCCTGATGAAATTATCTTAGCTGTAGGTGGAAAACCATTCTACCCGAATGCGGAAGGTCTAGAATCTTCGCATGTGCTCAATACATGGGAAGTTTTGGAAGGTACGGACCAAATCAGCCGAAAAGTTGTCATTGCTGACTGGAAAGGTGATATGCCTGGCATTGGTGTTGCCCTTTATCTGGCTGAAAAAGGGCACGAAGTCGAGTTGGTCACAAACTCAGTCCATGCAGGTTTTTCCTTGCAGCAGTATGTTAGAGATATGCTTCTTGGACGTTTGGCAATGAAAGGTGTAATGGTAACTCCTCAACATAAGCTTTTGAAAGCCGAACCGGGCAAGGCCATTTTCGAAAACATATATACGGCGCAAAAACTTGAGAGGGAAGCCGATACGCTGGTCCTTGCGTATGGACATATCCAGGAAGCAGACTTATACAACGATTTGAAAGAAAAATTTACAAATGTGAAAAGAATTGGCGATTGCATGGTTCCCCGCACAGTGGAAGAAGCGATACTGGAAGGGTTTGAATATGCGGCAAGCCTATAGAGGTGAGAGCTTTATGACAGATTATCCAGCTTCATTAATTCATAAAGAGATGCGGCTTGGAGAATTGAGAAAACTGGCTGATTCAGCCGGTTTTCCAGCTTTATTAATAAATCATGATAAAGAGAGCGTAGAGGGTGTCATTTCCGAGTTTGCTTATTGGCGGTCACTTGCCATATATGGAGAAGAGGCATTTGTGGATCTGAGTATCAATAAAAATTTTAAAATGGTCAATGAATTAGCTGAAATTCAAAATTCGGCTTTTTTTTCTGCCGAGTTTTTTATTGTCCCAGACTCTTCTGGAGGATTTTTTGTATACGAAAAAGACCAGTTAAAAAATGTCTGGTTGAAAGAACAGTTATATAGTACGGAAAGAATGAATGATCTATTAAAAGAAGAAATATATATTTTGCAGAAAAAGGTGGTAGAGCTTGAACAGGTTATCAATACATCATATGATGAGATATTTGTAACAGATGGTGAAGGCAAAGTTCTTTTGGTTTCTGATGCCTGTCAAAGGATGACAGGTGTTCCTAAGGAAAGATTCTTAGGGGAAAATATTTATAATCTTGCAAAAGCAGGTTTAATCAATAATAGTGTCACCATTGATGTTTTAAAGAAAAAGAAAATGGTGTCCGCCAAACAGAGCTATCCGAATGGTGTTCAAGTAGTTGCAACTGGAATCCCCATTTTTGATCATGAGGGGAACATCTATCGTGTGATTACAAATTCAAGAGATATTACAGAGTTGGTGCAGCTCAAAAATGAACTGGCAGAAGCAAAGTCCATTTTAAACGAAAGGTCAGCAGAGGATCTTGAGAGAGGGAAAGGTCCTTTGTTTACTCATAATGATGATATGCTGGCTTTGATTGATATGGCGAAGAAAGTAGCGGTGACAGAATCAACTATTCTTATTCAAGGTGAATCTGGAGTCGGAAAAGGCATACTTGCCAAAATAATCCATGAGGAAAGCTTAAGAAAGGATCGTTCTTTTGTATCAGTGAATTGCGGGGCCATCCCCTTGTCGCTGATAGAGTCAGAGCTGTTTGGATATGAATCAGGAGCATTTACAGGGGCGAAAACAAAAGGAAAGGCGGGGCTTGTGGAACTAGCGGATGGAGGGACGCTTTTTCTTGATGAAGTGGGTGAACTCCCCCTAGAAATACAAGTCAAGCTCCTACACCTTGTCCAAGAAAAGACATTCAGACGAGTAGGCAGCAATCAATTAAGAAAAGTCAATATTCGTATTATATCGGCAACGAATAAAGATTTAAAGTCCATGATGGAAAAAGGCCTGTTCAGGGAGGATCTTTATTACCGACTCCATGTTGTTCCATTAAACATATTGCCGCTTAGAAAGCGTGTTGAAGACATTCCTTTTCTTCTCCAATTATTCTTGGAAGAGTTCAATGAAAAATATGACCGCAATGTCATTATATCCGATGAATCGCTTGCTGCCCTCCGATCATATAGCTGGCCAGGGAATGTCAGGGAGCTTGAGAACATGGTGGAGCAGCTGGTCGTTACTGCCAGTACCGATATTGTTTTTTTGGATTGCCTGCCAGATCAAGTTAAAAGCGGGAACGGAAAGCCGCTTGTCGTCATGAAAGGAATCATTCCATTAAACGATGCAGTGGAAAGCGTTGAGAAACAATTATTAAACACCGCAATCGACAAATATAAAACTTCCAGAAAAATAGCAGCAGCTCTTAAAGTGAATCAGACTACTGTGATCAGGAAACTGAAAAAATACGGATTAAGTACTACAGGCATACATCCATTTAGTGATCTTAAATAGCCTACCATATTTCTCTGGTAATCAAGCACCCTTATGCCGAATATAATAAAGTGAGCCAGAGTGGGTTTAAGGAACACAATTACATAACTGGGCGTATACTGTGTCTGAATGAGAGGTGAGAAGCTGTGGATGAGCCAATCAAGATGAAGAATAACGGTCAGATCAGTATAATGCTCAATATGCAGAAACGCGATCAGTCAAGGCGATTGGAAGGAAGACCGACTGTTTCTACTCCTTTGTCGAGCCAGCATGCGATATTAAAAGAAATTGAAGAGGAAATGAATGCTCTTGTAGGGATGCAGGATGTGAAAAAAACACTTAAAGAAGTTTATGCATGGATTTATATCAATAAGAAACGGGAAGCTGCCGGGCTCAAGACGAGCCCACAAGCGCTGCATATGATGTTCAAGGGAAATCCGGGAACTGGTAAAACGACAGTTGCTCGTCTGATTGGAAAGCTTTTTCAAAAAATGGGCGTCTTGCCAAAGGGGCATTTAATAGAAGCGGAAAGAGCCGATCTTGTTGGAGAGTATATCGGTCACACAGCTCAAAAAACTCGTGATTTGGTAAAAAAAGCGGCAGGTGGAATTTTATTTATAGATGAGGCTTATTCCCTCGGGCGCGGGGGAGAAAAAGACTTTGGTAAAGAGGCGATCGACACTCTTGTAAAACATATGGAAGACAAACAACATACATTCATATTAATATTGGCAGGATATTCCAAGGAGATGGACTATTTTTTGAGTTTGAATCCCGGGCTCCAGTCTCGTTTTCCATTGGTGTTTGAGTTTCCGGATTACACGGTGAATGAACTGATGGAAATAGCCGCCCGAATGTTAAAAGAAAAGCAATATGAACTGAGCCGGGAAGCCGGATCAAAATTAAAGGATCATCTGATCTATGTGAAAGCGCAAAAAAAACCTTCATTTTCCAACGGAAGATATGTCCGGAATATGATTGAAAAAGCAGTGAGATCTCAGGCGATGAGGCTTTTGACGGAGCCCCATATTAACCGTAAAGATTTGATGATGCTGCTCAGCAATGATTTTAAACTTAGCAAAAATACTTAGCTTGAAACCGCCTTCGGGCGGCTTTTCTTTTTTGAAATCAAACAACATTTGCTATGATGAGAGAATAATGCAAAGAAAGCAGGGGATGTTGTGCCATCATCAGAGAAAGAAAAAGTGATCCTCGTTGGCTGTCAGTTGAATGACAACGATCAGAAATTCCAATATAGTATGGATGAGCTTTCTTCGTTAACATCTACCGCCCGCGGAGAGGTCATTGCCCAAATTCAGCAAAAGCGGGAACGCCTGCACCCGGCGACGTATATTGGCAAGGGTAAATTGGAAGAGCTGCATCAGCTTGAAAAAGAACTAGAGCCTGATTTGATCATTTTTAATGACGAACTAAGCCCGACTCAATTGCGAAATTTGCAAAGTGTACTGTCAAGCAGGGTAATAGACCGTACACATTTAATTCTTGATATTTTTGCACAGCGTGCAAAATCAAAAGAAGGGATTCTACAGGTCGAACTAGCCCAACTACAGTACTTACTGCCCCGGTTAGCGGGACAGGGGACGGCTCTTTCAAGACTTGGAGGCGGAATCGGTACAAGAGGGCCGGGGGAAACCCAGTTGGAAACGGACCGCCGCCATATCAGAAGACGGATCGATGATATCAAAAGCCAATTGCAGACGATTGTCAAACATCGCGAGAGGTATCGCAAAAGGCGAAAAAGGAATAACACTTTCCAAATTGCAATCGTCGGCTACACGAATGCTGGAAAATCCACATTGTTCAACCGGTTATCAATGGCAGAATCTTTTGAGGAAGATAAGCTATTTGCGACCCTTGATCCTATGACTAGAAGAGTCGTACTGCCAAGCGGTTATTCCGAATTGATAACAGATACCGTTGGATTTATTCAGGATCTGCCTACGACCCTTATTGCCGCTTTCCGTTCCACTCTGGAAGAGGTGAATGAAGCAAATCTTCTGATTCATGTCGTTGACAGCTCCAATCCAGATTATTTCAGCCATGAAAGGACAGTAAATGAGTTGCTAAAGGAGCTGGATATGGAGCATCTCCCGCAGTTGCTCGTGTATAATAAAGCGGACGAAGTACGTTCTGATTTCGTTCCAAGCTCTGGAGAAATAATGTTGATCAGTGCATTTGATGAAGAAGACAGAAACCGATTAAAGAAAAAAATCGAAGACATGTCTATTGCTTCCATGGAGTATTATCACGTAATTGTCCCTTCTGATGAAGGCCGTCTACTCTCGGTTTTAAAAAGCGAAACTATTTTACGTGAGCTCGTTTTTCTTGAAGAGAAGCAGGCCTACAGATGTAAGGGTTATGTTCTTCCAAATCACCCAATTATCGGGTCTTTAAAATTATTTGAAATTTGAAGGGGTATTGAAAGCAAAATGTATAATTATTTACAGCATGAAAAGACGTTAAGGCCTTTGATTGAACAAGCTGAAGAAAAAGTAGCCGACATACACCGAAAGATTGAGCGCATCATTGAAGAAAACCAGTATAAAGTGTTGCGAAGCTTTCAGAAGCATCAGGTGGCGGAATTCCATTTTACTCCGTCAACAGGTTATGGATACAATGATTTAGGTCGAGAAACTCTTGAAAAAATTTACGCTGATGTGTTTGGCGGGGAAGCAGCCCTTGTCCGGCAGCAAATTGTTTCAGGCACCCATGCAATTTCTATAGCTTTATTCGGCGTATTGCGTCCTGGCGACGAGCTATTGTATATTACGGGAAAACCGTACGATACACTGGAAGAAGTGGTAGGGATCCGCGGAAATGGGAGCGGGTCGCTGAAGGAATTTGGAATTAGTTATAACGCAGTACCGCTTATGGAGAACGGAAAGGTGGACTTTGAAGCCGTATCGCAAGCGATGAAGCCGAATACGAAAGTTATTGGCATTCAGCGTTCAAAAGGCTATGATGACCGCCCGTCATTTACAATCAAGGAAATTGAAGAAATGATCCGTTTTGTAAAGGAAATTGATCCAAAGGTCATCGTTTTCGTTGACAACTGCTACGGGGAATTCGTAGAAACATTAGAACCATGTAATATCGGGGCTGATTTGATGGCTGGTTCCCTCATTAAAAACCCCGGTGGCGGCTTGGTAAAAAGCGGCGGCTATATTATTGGAAAAGAAGAGCTGGTCGAAGCTTGTTCATACAGGATGACGTCTCCGGGACTGGGAGTCGAATCAGGAGCTTCCTTATATACTCTTCTGGAAATGTACCAAGGGTTCTTTTTGGCGCCTCATGTGACAGGCCAAGCCGTAAAGGGTGCAGTATTCACCTCAGCCTTATTGGAATTAATCGGACTTCAAACGACGCCTAAATGGGATGATTTCCGGACTGATTTGATTCAAGCGGTTCAATTTTCAAATGCTGACATGATGACAGAGTTTTGCCAGGCCATCCAGGCTGCATCGCCAGTTGATTCACACGTTACTCCTTTTCCAAGTGAAATGCCGGGCTATAATGACCAAGTCATTATGGCGGCTGGAGCATTTATCCAAGGAGCAAGCATTGAACTATCGGCTGACGGTCCCATCAGGCCTCCGTATTCTGCCTATGTTCAGGGCGGGCTGACATACGCCCATGTAAAGATTGCCATCGCCTCTGCGGTAGACCGTTTAATTGAAAAAGGTTTGATCAAGCTAAATTAAGTGTATATATATAAATGACAGCATTTTACTGCTGTCATTTTTTGAAAAAAAACTTGACAGATGAAAACGTGGGAATTATATTACTAAAGTAATATTTTTCTCCGCAGATCTTGTCATGGCTGCAGAGTGATTCTGCTTCACACGGGAGGAATTTTGTTCGATGGGAATATTTACGAAAGAAAGTATTGCACAGCTTGCTGAAGAGCAAAATGTAAAGTTTGTAAGACTCCAATTCACTGATATCGTTGGTACGGTCAAAAATGTGGAAATCCCGATCAGTCAATTGGAAAAGGCTCTCGATAATAAGATGATGTTTGATGGATCATCAATAGAAGGCTTTGTACGGATCGAAGAGTCTGATATGTACCTGGTGCCGGATCTTGATACGTGGGTTATTTTCCCATGGACTGCCGGAAAAGGCAAAGTGGCTAGAATGATTTGCGATGTCTATCATAAATCCGGCGAGCCATTCTTAGGTGACCCGAGAAGCAATTTGAAAAGAGTTTTAAAAGAAATGGAACAATACGGATTCACAGACTTCAATTTGGGTCCTGAG
Organism: Siminovitchia terrae; assembly: GCF_003605405.2. Taxonomy (GTDB): domain Bacteria; phylum Bacillota; class Bacilli; order Bacillales; family Bacillaceae_C; genus Siminovitchia; species Siminovitchia terrae. The sequence continues at coordinate 21,533 of NZ_QYTW02000028.1, forward strand.
CCTGAGTTCTTTTTATTCAAGCTGGATGAAAAAGGCGCTCCAACTCTTGAGTTGAATGATAACGGTGGTTACTTTGACTTGGCCCCTACGGACCTTGGAGAAAATTGCCGCCGCGATATCGTGCTTGAACTTGAAGAGATGGGATTCGAAATTGAGGCATCCCACCATGAGGAAGCACCTGGCCAGCACGAAATTGACTTTAAATATGCGGACGCAGTTACTGCGTGTGACCATATTCAAACATTTAAGCTGGTTGTTAAAACAATTGCACGGAACCATGGTCTTCACGCCACATTTATGCCAAAACCATTATTTGGCGTCGCAGGCTCCGGAATGCATTTTAACATGTCCCTGTTCAGAAATGGGAAAAATGCTTTTTATGATACAAACGGAGAACTGGAATTAAGCGAGACGGCGTACCAGTTCATGGCAGGGGTTATCAAGCATGCTCCTGGCTTTACGGCCATCACCAACCCGACCATCAACTCCTATAAGCGTCTTGTGCCAGGTTATGAAGCACCTTGCTATATCGCTTGGTCTGCACAGAACCGCAGCCCGCTTGTCCGGGTGCCTTCATCAAGGGGACAAAGCACACGGATTGAGCTCAGAAGCGTGGATCCAACCGCTAACCCATATTTAGCGATGGCAGTCCTGTTACAGGCAGGTTTAAGCGGGATCAAGGATCAATTGACACCACCGCATCCTGTTGATCGGAATATCTATATCATGAATAAGCGTGAGCGTGAGGAAGAAGGCGTTGTAGATCTGCCGCATAACCTCGAAGAAGCACTCCAAGAATTGAAAAACGATGAAATCATCAAGGACGCTTTGGGTAAGCACATCTTTGAAAACTTCATCGAAACGAAAGAGATTGAATGGGAAATGTTCCGGACCCAGGTTCATCCTTGGGAGAGGGAACAATATATGACCCTTTATTAAGTTTGATATAACAGCATTTGTGTTTGGGGTGAGTGGTGGAAATGATTCGGATAAATACCTTCACCCCAAAAAATTAAAATATCACTTAAAAATACTGTCCATGGGGCAGTATTTTTTTTGTCCATTTTTTTTGAAACATGAGAATATATATCGTAAGTGATCTGCATGCTGCGATGACCTAATCTTTCTTGTATGAATTTCATATCTGTCCTAGCTTCCAGAAGCAGCACTGCATGGATGTGACGTAAACAGTGGATGGGAGCTTTGGCAAACCGGCCCGTTTTAAGATTCGCTCAAATGCGTTGAAAAGGGTAGACTTTTGGGTGTAGTTTCCGTGTTTTTACTTTAAGTAGGATTTTTTTACATCATTAGAATCATTTAAATGAAATTTTGTCATTCAGGAGGGAATGGGGGTTTTATTTAAACCAAATGTAGTAAGTAAAGGAAAAAATTCAGAGCTGACAATAAAATTTTCGGCTGAAAAAAAGGCATTGAACCAACCTGTCCATTTCTAGAAACGGTTGAAAGATCAACAGCATTCAGCTTTTAGGTTATAAGCTCTTTTTTGCTGTAGAGTTGGTGGCTATGGTTGTGCATCCACCAAATGCACAATTTTTCTCGCTTTATTATGCTGTTTTTTCGGAACTTCTATAAATTACTCCAGGAAAACTCAGGGTAAACAGGCTTGTTTCGTTGTATTCCAATTCTATTATAAAACATCACGGAGTGCCCGATCAGGAAGGTTGAAAAATACAGAAATGTATCGCCGATGTGGTATTTTTTTCAGCCAAGTCGTTATTGACTTTGTTTTTTGTAAGGAGTGTTTGGAGGTTCTCCTGCAACAAATCTAGAGTGAGAAAAAAGTAGAAAAAAAGTGGGACCAAAAGTAGTTTGATTCGTATTAGATATTAATGACAACTACGAAAAAGAGAAAAGAGGTTTTTGCATGAAAAGTAATAGTTTCAGAATATCATTAATTATTACTGCGATCTTAGGATTGCTTTTCCTTTCAGGATGTAATTTTTTCAGTAATGAGGTAGGGAAAATGAAGGAGGCCCTAAAGGGCCGCGAAGTAGTCATCCAAACATATGATGAAGACAGTAATATCATTGATCGTATTCAAGGTAAGTCTGTCAGTATTGGTGCTGATAAGAAGTTTGATTTAACCGATAGCGAAGGAAAGACCGTGGAAAAGTCCTCAGTTATTGGTTTTACGGTTGGCGGTGAATCGGTTGTCCATGTGGGCAGCAGCTTGATTATGTATGAAACAGGACTGGAAAATGTATTCGAAGAGTATTCAAAAAAGGTTGATATTGAAAATATTGACCGGTCAGTCCCGTTTGTTAATCGGCTTGTTAATGATATGAAGAATATCACTACAGGTAAAAGTAAAGTCATTTTAATTCGATCGCAATCAGGTAAACCATTAGCTACATTCGTGGGTGACAAAGTCTCATATTTTGCGACCGATATAGATAAATCAACAGGAATTTTAACGATCTTCTAAAAGAAGTCCCCTACTTCAATCGGCGATAGCCGGTAAGTGGGGGATGAATTTTAGTTTGGCGAAGCCAAAAAGGTAAGAACACTTGTTTTCTATCGAACCAAAAGATAAAATAAATATAATCGAAATATTTAGAAAGGAAGATCATTGTGTTCAGAACTCTAAAAGTCGGATTCAAAGCAAACAAGCAAATCATTGACCAATTGTTTGATATCCGTCGTACTTGCGGGCAGGTCTGGAATGACTGTGTGAGCCTTGCTAGATATTATCACCGCCTCGGCGGTAAATGGATCACTAAAACTCAACTACAAAAAGAATTGAAAGGTCTATATCCCATCCATAGTCAAACGATACAAGCAGTGGCTCACAAATTTTTGGATGCCCGTGAAGGAACGTTAGAAGCCAGGAAAAAGGGCCTGAATCCCCGTTACCCTTGGAAGTTCAAAAACCAATTCAACCCCAAATGGGTGGACGAATCTTTTTCCATCAAAGGTAAGAAACTGACGCTTAGCCTCGGTAATTGGAACGGCAAACGTCAGAAAGCTTTAGTGCTGACGCTGGCAAAGAGCATTCCGTTCGAGGTGAAAGAAGTCGAATTGGTATTTGACCAAAATCTCTACATTTGCCTCTCTTACGACGATGGAAAAGAAACAGAAGAAAACAGCAACACTCAAACAGCAGCTGTGGATCCAGGGGAAATCCACACCATTGCATCTGTTCACGAAAATGGAAACAGCATTATTATTACTGGAAGGAAACTGAGAAGCATTCACAGACTGCGAAACAAAAAACTAAGGGAACTACAAAAATTAATGTCTCGATGTAAGAAGCACAGCCGACAGTGGAAAAAATATAACAGAGCGAAGCAATATATCCTTTCAAAGAGCGAAAAGCAGCTAAAATATCACCTGCACAAAACAACGAAGCAATTTGTAGAGTGGTGCGTAGAAAATAATACAAAAACTATTTTGATAGGGGACACCGAAGGTGTCCAAAAGAATACCAAAAAGAAAAGAAAAACAAACAAAAACTTGCGCCAAAAACTATCCAACTGGAGTTTTGGAAAAATCAATCATTACATCAAATATAAAGCTGAAACTTATGGCATAGAAACCATCAAACGAAAAGAACATTATACGTCGCAAGAATGTCCTTCTTGCGGGAATCGCAAAAAAACAAAAGGCCGAGTTTATAAATGCCGCTGCGGTTATGAATGTCACCGTGATCTCCACGGTGCGGGGAACATCTTAACGGAGTACCTTTACGAAAACTTCCGGGTAATCAAACACAAAGATCACATATATCTACGGGCCTCCTAGAAAATCGCTGATTTTCCGGGAAGAAGTAGTAGACGGGCAGAACCGCCCTAGAAGGAGAAGCTTTCATCGTTCGTACTTCTGTTGCCGAAGGTGGGAGCCCGCTTTGCAGGTGCTCAACCACTATAATGTCTTACGGACATGATCTGGTATCGCAACACCATTTTTCTGCCCTTCGGGCAACGGCCGCTCCCTTGGAGTCGCTGGCGAAAACTGGATGTCGCGCAGGCCAGCGGAAACCCCCACTTCTAGACGATTTGTTTTTTAATCGGCTAAGTGAGGGAGGTTCATTAGATGGACAGTACTTATTCATTTATCGTTGTGACTATACAATCTATGATGCGAGCCTGTTGAACTAAAAACAAATATCACTAAATGGGTGCAGATTATGAAAAAACATTCAAGTCATTCCAGAGGTACCAAACTAATGATATGGATAATGTTAGTGTTAACGGTAGCAATGCTTATTTTTTTTATCAATAATATCGTGAATGATTTGTATTATCAACCAGTCAACTATACAAGTGCTTTGGGACTAGCTTTTGGAGTATACCTATGTGTATATGCTCTATTCGCCCTTAAATCAAAAAGGTAAAGATGCGATCTTTTTTCTGATGTGCCAAGATACACGAATAACTTCTTGATGGTTACTGGGACGATCCAGCTTTTTTTCCGAAGATATACTACGATTCTACCCTGATGAATGGAACGAAATGTACTTTATTGATTTTGCCGCCAGCCCTTCGAATCGCCCGTTTACAAGAAAAGGGCTTTTCTTTATGAGAATGGGTCGCTTTATTTGCTTAAAAGACTTAAAATTTGAGTAACTAAATAAAACAAGAGGATGAGTAATATGAACAGAATAAATTTGATAACACTTGGTGTAAAAGATATGGATGACTCTTTAAAATTCTATAGGGACGGTCTTGGTTTTGAAACGATGGTGGATGAAGATAATCCAGGAATTGTGTTCTTTAATAATGGGGGAAGTAAATTAGCATTATATCCTTTACATGAGTTGGCAAAAGATATCAATGAACAGGAAGCCCCGGTTAGAACAGGTTTACCAGGTATTACTCTTGCTTATAACGCAAAATCCGTTGAAGAAGTTGATCGGATTTTTGAAAAAGCCGAACGAGCTGGAGGGACAATTGTCAAAAAACCTCAAACTGTTTTTTGGGGCGGATATAGCGGATACTTTTCAGACCCTGATGGCTATTATTGGGAGGTTGCTTATGGGGAAGATTGGCAGTTTGATGAAAATGATATGTTAATTATTGAGTAAAAAAATTCCCTATCCACGAAAAAGCCCGGTGCTGACCCGACCGGGCTTAAAATGATCACCGTAATGTTTTTGCGACTGAAATATTAGCCTATGAATTATATCTCTTTAAAAAAGTGTACCTTTAAATTTCTCCGGTTTTTTTACATAGCTTTCAATTATAAATCCACAATCAGTACAAATAACATATTCAACATCTGAGCCCAGGCCCATCTTACCATCCGGGTACATAACTCCATACCCTGTATGCTTACCCTTGCCCAATTCTTTTCCACCACATTTTGGGCATTCTGCTACTTTTGTAGATTTTTCCATTTTGAAAACCTCCGTTTAAGGTTCGGGTTTGATTGTCCAAAGTTCTAATACAGGTTCGCGTGCTTAAGCAAGTAGGAATACGAAAAAATTTTTAATGACATAGATATTGAAACGATCTTCTTAGTCAAGGAAGATATAAAACAAATAATCCCAACTTGTATAAACAAGAGTTAACCAACAAATGACCAATCCAATAATGTTTGTTTTGATTTATTATCTCTATTTTATCATTTCCTGACAGACAGACCGTAAGTATGTTAAGTGGGAGTAGTTCAAAAAGAGTCATATTCCACATTTAGATCATTCATAGGAAGGGGGAAATTATAGGATATGTTATACATAATAGCATCTTTGCAGGTAAACGGTGAAAAATAAGCTCCGAACAGAGTTGATAACTTGAATCATCCTGAAAAACTCTAATATCTCTTCAACGTTCCTGCTTTGCTTGAAAGAAAAGCCCGAAAGGGCAGGGCATTAATTAACAAAAGTAGTATTACGAGCTTTCCAGTCTTCTAATTTTATAAATACCCAAAATCCATAAATACCCAATGTAATGACTGTAAAGAACCACCATTTAATCCAATGTCCGAATAATCCAATTGCAGAACCATGAAATTGCATTCGCTTACCTTCGATGACAGTGTGATTAATTTTCCATCCATAGATCATGGTGATAGACCATGGATAGCAAATACCGAAGGTGCAAATCGTTACAAGCGTACCAAGAATAGCCCAACCTATGTACTGTAATAGTCCTCCGTCAAAATAAGATGTTCCTCCTTTACGTGTTTCAAGCTTTTCCGTTTGCACGTATACCCCTCCATTTTTGGATTATGCAAGTTAGTTTTCCGCGAGGAATCAAGTCTTTCTACCAATTCATATTGGATGTACCTTTACTTTTTCTAACCCCAGCCATTCTATCTCCATTATAGGAATCGACAAGTTTTTATCTACACCCGATATCTTTTTCAGAAACGCTTCGTTGGAAATGTTTAACTTTAAGGTGCATACGAGGAGATAAAAATGAGCTGCTGCAAATTTTCAGCGGTTATTTATTCCGTTTCTTTTTTTCTAGGAAAATCCAACAATAGTATGTAATCCAAAAACCAAGAATCGCCAAGAATGCGTAAAATGTACGATGATCTGGGAGTATGATAATTAGGACAATCCCCAGAATAAGAAACGGGGGGAAAAGTATAAAGTATTTCTTTTTATCCATTTTCATCCTCCTTGAATAGGTAAATAAATCCTATCATTTTATTTCTTAGAAAGGAAGTAATTGCTGTATTTGCTTAATTAGAGAGATAACGGAGGGGGAACTCGTTGAAAGATTGTCAGCGGTTATTTTAGTGAAGGATGCACTAGGGATCTACATCCACTTAATGGTTACCTAATATTAAAATGATACATATTATTCGTAAGTTTAAAACGATGCGGGAGGTGCTTCAAGCAATGATTAAAAGGATCTTTAATTTATTTAAAGGTAGAAAATCAAATTCCGAAGAGCCCCAAAAGCTTGAATCAGTATCAGACCTGAAGACAGACATTATTTTTATAAAGCTTGGGGCTTAAATCAAACATATTGTAGTGCCCTAACTAACAGCGGGATTATTTAATCCATTGAAGGAATTCCAAGCGATTACCGAATGGGTCATTTACATAAAAACGTTTAGCGCCTTCGAGTGGTTCATCTTCAATGACTTTGATCCCTTTATTGATTATCTGCTCGCGCAGCCCTTCTAAATTTTCAACGTGGAAAGCTGGATGTGCCTTTTTGGCCGGTATAAAGTCTTCCTGAATTCCTATATGAAGTTGATGCGCTCCACATTTAAACCAAACACCGCCACGTTTCACCAAGTTTTCGGGCTTCGGGATTTCCTCCATGCCAAGAACACCATTGAAAAAACCACGTGCTATATTTTCGCTTCCTTTTGGTGCAACTAATTGAACATGATCAATTCCAGTGAATGAATACAACATAATAAAACACCATCCTTCTCCAATTCGTCTCCCAACTAAAAGTATAACTTGGACTATTAATACTTAAAATTATTCATTCCATATAAATGTCAATAAGCATTTCTTATCGTATTTTTAATAGATCCAATCTTATCCATGTTTAATGATCTTCAACAAAATGGCCCGATCCCGATGGGTAAAGTATATGTCTTAAAATCATCATCCGAAGGTTGAATATTGCTCGCCAGAACCAGTATGATCTTTTGCTCCACAACACCGAGCTTATAGTTGGCTTCAATCAGGACATTGGACTTAGTGACAATATTATCCTTACTCGGCTCAACCAATTCAATGGATGCCATGAACAATGACATTATGACAAACTTTTTACTATAACAAAAGAAAAATATTGTTATATTTCATTTCATAATGGCTAAACACACCAAAGATGTTATCTTTCAATGAGATGGGGAGCCTCAATACCGTTTCGCATCCGGTGATAATCCACACCATGTCTTGTAGGCGGAACCAAAAATGTTATAGTTCGCACCATTTTTGTTATAGTTAAGTGCTGAAAGGCTTGATATAACAACAAATTTCGACGCGGAAAACAATAGAACAAGGAAAACATCTAAAACAAAATAATAGTAAAACACAAAACAAAGCGTGAAGTTGTCTTTTTGTCAGAAAAAGTCTTATTCCACAGGTAAGTGATAGAAACAAATCGTCTTCTCTCCACCGGAAAAATTGTCCCTATTCTCAAGGCCTCGCCACCTATAAGTGTTTCGGCACAAGCTCAAAAATATCGTGGTTTTCAAATGCTTCGACCACTCGGTCAACCCATTCGTAATAATGATATGCATACTCCAATTTATCAATGTCTATCATGGCAAGTTCTTTGATTTCCGAGCTAATATTTTCATCTTCAACCAGCTTTTTCAATTCCGCCAGTGATTTTTTTATCGCAGTAAGATGCATGGAAACAGCGTTCCTCCACTTGATGGAAAATAAGTCTATGAAACCCTGGTACCAGTCTTCCTCTACTTGGTACAGGTCTTTTCTGACACCCTTTTTCCAGACCCGCTCCACCTGCTTGATATCGGACAGGGCTCTGACAGCTGTGCTCATACTTGTCTTGCTCATTCCCAATTCTTCTTTCATCTCATCCAGCGTCAACGGTTTACTATGGAAAAACATCGTTCCATATAATCTTCCAGCAGAATGTGTCATTCCGTACAAGTCAATATTTTTAGCGATAACTTCGATAATCCGCTCCCGAGCTTTTTCAAGTTGTTCTCTGCCCTCCAAAACACTCACATCCTCAAAATTTCTCACGCTAATTCTTAATTACATTATTACAGATTGTTTGTAAAGTAAAGAATTCAATGGGGTAGGATACAACAGGAAAGCAGAGCATTTGTAAGCATGCCATTCATTTTTCGTGTACAGTTTAAACTGTACACACTTTATAAACGTTATGTGCTGAATACCATGTTTGAGTCGATATGCTGTTTCCCCTACACTTGTAATATAGCTAAGGGGTGAAAAAATGAATGAGAAAAAGTCATATAAGAAAATAGAAGTTAAAGATGTGACTAAAATTTTTGGCAAACATCCAAAAAAAGCGTTGCAGCTTTTGGATGCCGGAAAAACCAAAGCAGACATCCTGGAGTCAACGGGTGCAACTGTCGGGGTCAAAAATGCAACATTCGATGTCTATGATGGTGAGATATTTGTCATCATGGGGCTTTCCGGCAGTGGAAAGTCGACTCTTGTCAGGATGCTGAATCGACTGATCGAACCGACGGCAGGACATGTATTCCTGGACGGCGCGGATATCGTATCCCTGAATAAGGAAGAACTGCGGAAAGTAAGAAGAGAAAAGATCGGCATGGTCTTTCAAAAATTCGCACTCTTCCCTCACCGAACCATACTGGAGAACACGGAATATGGGTTGGAGGTCCAAGGGGTGAGCAAAGAAGCACGGGATATAAAGGCAAGAGAGTCATTGAAACTCGTTGGACTCGAAGGTTATGAAAGCCAGTATCCAGATCAACTGAGCGGCGGAATGCAACAGAGAGTCGGACTTGCAAGAGCGCTTGCCAATGACCCGGATATTTTGCTCATGGACGAGGCATTCAGTGCACTCGACCCGCTGATTCGGAAAGATATGCAAAACGAATTGATTCAATTACACGATGAAATGGGCAAAACAATCATTTTCATCACACATGATCTGAATGAAGCGCTGCGGATTGGTGACAGGATCGCATTGATGAGAGACGGACAGATTGTCCAGATAGGCACACCAGAAGAGATATTGATGAATCCATCCAACAAATATGTTGAGCGGTTCGTCGAGGATGTGGACCTCTCCCGTGTATTGACAGCGAGCCACATCATGAAACAGGCGGAAAGTGTACAATTGGACAGAGGACCAAGGGTTGCTCTAAGACTAATGAAGCACCATGGCATTTCTTCCATCTATATAGTCGATAAACAAAATCGCTTGCTCGGAGCAGTGACCGCCCAGGATGCCAATAAAGCATTTGAACAGGGCAAGTCGCTGAAGGATGTCCTCATTGAAAACATTCCTGCCGTGAAGGTAGACACCCTCCTTTCTGATCTCTTCAATCTCGTTTCAACCGCATCAATTCCTGTTGCTGTAGTAGATGAGAAACATAGACTGCAAGGGATCATTATCCGCGGAGCCCTCATCGGCGCCATGTCTGGTGATAATGAGTTTATTAATGAACAATCCGAATCAATGGACAGCATTCATATGCGGGAGGTGCATTAGATGAGTATGAGTGATTTAATCCCGCAAATTCCACTTGCTGCGTGGGTGGATGAAATGGTGGATTGGCTCGTCACGACATTCGGTATTGTTTTCGACGGAATAACTACTGTTTTGGACGGTTTTGTCACAGGTTTGGTGGATCTGTTTAATATAGCGCCATCCATTCTGTTCGCACTGATTTTCGGATTGCTGGCATGGTGGATAGCAAATAAAAAAATAGCCCTATTTTCATTTATCGGGCTATTATTCATTGATTATTTAGGTTATTGGGGCCCGATGCTTCAAATGCTTGCATTGGTTCTGACATCGGTCATCATTTCAGTGGCCATAGGAATTCCAATCGGCATCTGGGCATCCCAGAATCATACCGTCAGAAGAATCGTTACACCGATTTTGGACTTTATGCAGACGATGCCTGCATTTGTTTACCTTTTGCCGGCCATTTTCTTTTTTAACATAGGAGTGGTGCCGGGAGTGATCTCTTCCGTCATTTTTTCAACACCTCCTACCATCCGGCTGACAACACTTGGTATCCGCCAGGTTCCGGAGGATTTAATTGAAGCGACAGAAGCGTTCGGTTCAACGACGATGCAAAAATTGGTAAAAGTGCAAATCCCACTCGCTATGCCTTCAATCATGGCCGGTGTGAACCAAAGTATCATGCTTGCCCTATCAATGGTCGTCATCGCCTCCATGGTAGGTGCACCGGGACTTGGGGAAGAAGTGTACCGCGCTGTGACACAACTGAAAGTAGGCGTCGGTTTTGAAGCGGGTCTGGCAATCGTGGTTATTGCCATCATTTTAGATAGAGTGACACAACAAGCAGGAAAAGGAAAAGGAAAAGAAAGGGGATCGATTTCATGAGTTTGAAAAAGAAATTTACAGGATTAGGAGCTGCGGCACTATTGGCTGTCGGCCTTGCAGCATGTGGAAGCGACGACGCAAAGTCAGGAGGAGATTCCTCCGGATCCGGCTCTGTCGGGGAAAGCGTCAATTACAAAATCACGGGGATTGACCCTGGTGCCGGAATCATGGAAGCAACAGAAAGAGCCATTGAAGACTATGACCTAGAAGACTGGGAACTAGTTTCCGGTTCTGGCGCTGCTATGACCGCCGCTTTGAAAAAAGCTTACGATAAAGAGGAGCCGATCATTATTACTGGTTGGAACCCGCACTGGATGTTCTCTAAATATGATCTAAAATATCTCGAAGATCCGGAAGGTTCCTATGGTGGAGAAGAAGAAATCCATACCATCGGCCGACTCGGTTTAAAAGAAGATAAACCGGAAGCATACAAAGTCCTTCAGCAGTTCCATTGGAAAGAAGAGGACATGGGAGCCGTCATGGTTGACATCCAAGAAGGCGCAAAACCGGAAGATGCCGCTAAGAAGTGGGTCGAAGAGAATCAGGATAAAGTGGATGAATGGACAAAAGGTGTAGACAAAGTCGACGGCGACAAATTTAAATTCATCTATGTCTCTTGGGACAGCGAAATAGCCAGCACAAACGTTGTAAAAACAGTCTTAGAAGATCTGGGATATGAAGTGGAATTATCACAGGTTGAAGCAGGTCCAATGTACACCGCTGTAGCGGACGGAAGCGCAGATGCTCTGCTTGCTGGCTGGCTTCCTGTCACACATAAAACATATCTCGAAAAATTTGGCGACAAGCTGGACGACATTGGAGTCAGCATGGAAGGCGTAAAAATCGGTCTGGCCGTCCCTGAATATATGAACATTGATTCTATTGAGGATTTAAAAGAGTAGTGATGAAAGGAGCTCCCTTTTAATATGGAACCTGTAGTTAGGACACTTGAAAAAGAGTGTTTTATCTACAGGTATTTTTTTATATACTTGAATTTCAAGATATGGGGAATAAGGGGACAACATGAGTAAGATAACATTTACACCTAGAGAGATAAAAACACTTCAAAATTCAAGATACAGTGAAGGAAGTCAAATATTTATTAATAAAATTGGCGAATTAACCGAAGCCAAAAGAAGAAGAAAGTCGGAAAGCCGTATTAGGAGAAACAGGACAAGGAATTGCCCTCTTGTCCGGCTTAGTAAGGTGGAACCCTGAAACACGAGGAAAAAAGGCAATATCCAACTCCTGTTTTTTACTCTTCGGGTAACTCTGAACTAATCGTTGTTTTTCGCATATTGCTTCGGAGATTTGCCGATTGCTGCTTTGAAATCTTTGCTAAAATGGGCTTGATCGAAATAGCCGAGATCCATCGCCAATTGAGTCATATCCGCTCCACGTTCTATTAACTCGATCGCCTCATGCATTCGATAACGCCGAATAACCCATTTAGGGCTCACACCTATATATTGATTGAACCAACGTTGTAATGTCCTCTTGGAAATGCCGAACTGATCGACTAAGTGTTCGACTTTAGTGATGTCAGCATTATAAACGATCTTATCAATCACTTCATTCAGTAAGTCAACCGTTTTATCATGTTCAGGCATACTTTGCTGTAATAACTGTTCAACGATCACAATCTTCTCTTCTTTATTCTTAAGTGCAAATAGTTGCTCTTCAAAAGTATTAATATCTAAGTTAAAGTAATCGGAAATATTGACGACTTGATCTGTAAGTGTAGAAACAGGCGCTTGGACATAGCAATGAAAAGCTCCAGGTCTAAAAAGAACGCCTACAATCTGTCCTTGATCTTGTAAAATATTTACAGATTTTCTGCTTTCTATTCCGCATATGTACGAATTGCCAGGCTGGAAAACCACGTTTACTCCCGGATGCTGTAAAACTTCTTGGGTATAGGGGGAATGTTCTCGTAAGTCCCACTCGACAAGCCAGTAATGTTGTATAAAAAATTTGAGACTGTCGGACGGAGCGTGACGGGTAATTGAAAACTTATTTTTGCCCGTTTCATAATTCAAAATCCCCATATTCGGATTGCGATTGTTTTTCACTTGATTCAGCCCCTGATACGAATTTTTTGCATTCATGGGTTGGCGCGATTTTACAATAATTAATGGCTGACACATGTTATGATTTCATTATAAACCACAATTGATCCTAACGGACGAAGCAAAAGTCATTAAATGAGCAGAAAATATTAGTTTATAGTGGGAGGAATTAAACGTGAAATTGGAGTATGTATTTTATATCGATACGAATCCTGAGCAAGTGTGGGATGTTTTGGTTAACCCGGAGAAATCAGTCAAAGCATTCATGGGTGGAGTTATCCAATCAACATATCAGGTGGGCGATGATATTCAATTTATAGGACCGGGTGCCGATGGAGATGAGACTGTTCACATTTATGGCAAACTACTTCAATATGAACCGAACCGAATTTTGAGCTACACGGATCACCCTGGTCCTTCTCACTACGCTGAACATGCCCAGATGGAAAGTCGAGTTACCTTATCTTTGGAATTAGTAGGCGCATGTACAAAACTCCATCTTATTAATGATCAATGGACAGAGAACAATCCTCTCTTCAGTAAAACAGATCAATACTGGTGGATGATACTAAGTAACATTAAAACTATTGCGGAAACTGGAAGATCTCTGGATTTAGTTTTCTAGCCAAAGAGCGTTATTGTGCACCTGTTTTAAGAAATATTTTGCATTATAAGTGAAAATAAAAAAAGCTATACTAGCTACTTTAATGGAGCAATAAAAAAGCATAGCCGCAGATTTGCAATAATTAAAGTATTCGTGTGGCGATTGCCAAAAAAAGGCGGCCTATCTATTTTAGATAGGCCGTATTACATAGACAAAATAATAAATGGATTGAATAGGTGATAAAATGAGAGTATTTCGTACCAGATTTCGGCGTATATTAAGGTTGCATAATATTGAATTCTTTCAAATTGTTCTAAGCGATGACGATAGAGGAGCATTTTTATTGGTTTATGATGAGGAACGTGTAGCACAGAAGCCAGACGATGGAAATCATATAAGATTGTTTTTGATTTCAAATTTTGAGCTGTCAGATTCATCCTGCCAAGATGTTTTAAGTTTTAATGATGATCTTTTGGGAATGAAGCCTAATTGTTCATATTTTATGGACATTTTGCGTGTAGAAGAGGAATTTGATTATGATTTTCCATTTCATATGCTTGCAGTACGTGACTATATTCAAGAAATATTATCTACTGTAGGTATTGATGAGAAGCTTCCAAACTTAAAAAATACTGATTTTAATTACTTATCTCAGGATAGATCATGCCATATCCAGTGATTTAAGCATGATGAACGAGACGCTTTTCTTGGCTCATCATTTAACACATCGATAAAACAAACCCGGCGTTTGTCCGGGTTTTATTTACGTTTAAAAGTAATTAGGGAAGCAAGCTGCGAATCAAGAATGGTGCTTCTTCTTTTGGCATAAGGGGTGGCGTGCCTGCCTCAGGTAGAAAATAGATACTTATGTAAATTATGATGAACGGAGTAACAAAGCATAACAAAAATAATACAGATATGAATCCTGCAATGGACATGTTTAAGAACTTCATATCCTATTACTTCCTTTCATAATAAATATAAAGTGAAGATATCTCGAACAAGGGAAGGTAGCAAGTCAGGCTGAATGAAATTTTTCAATATCACTGCTGTTGTGAACATTAAATTCATATTTCTTTTTTTAACATAAGTATACATGCTGATTAAATACAGATGAAAGTGAAATTTGGTCTACTCCCGGTTGTTATAATGGGTTTCTGAATAAATTCGGAACTTCGGGAGGTCAGAATATTGATTTCAATACGAAAGCAGGGACTGGTTGCTTTTTCTATTCTGCTGCTTGCAGCATGCAGTCCTGCTCAGGAAAATGCTTTAAACGAATTTCTCTCTGAAAATCAGAAAAAAACAACTGAATCTAATCAAAGTGTAGAAGAGCATCCAGCGTGGAACGACAGTCCGGCTGAGCCAGTGATTGGCGAAAGTACTGTCGAAGCGCCAATAAGCAATAAAAAAAGTGATTAACAATACTGGCTATGTAAGAGTTTTTTTAACTTCATTCAGCAGAAGTCTCCCACTTCTGTAAGTGGTGAGATGAATGCGTATTGGTATTCCATTCAGTGGGGGTTCAAACCCCGGATGAATAAAGTTAAGCCTCCGGCGGATGCCACAGATTTTCAGAGGTAATTTATCGAGCGGAGCTCGATAAAATCTGGGCACAAATACGCCAAGGCGCATTTGATAATGCCTGAAAGGCTGCTATTGGTTTCATTTTCTTTTACGGGTTAGGTTGCTTTAAGGTCTGAACAAAATAATAGGTCTATCATTTTGTTCATCCTTTGCTGTTCTTCGGGGGTTAGGATATCAAGTATAGATTTGATATTGAAATTATTGTCAAATATTTTTTGTCAACAATAGCTCTTACAACATCTCAAGTACCATTTATTTAATATATAATCGGAAAATAGTAAGAAATTTTCTTTTGGCAGACTTTGTTAAAACTAATGAACCCGTTCGTCAAATAATTTTTGTCCTATCATTCAGACCGTTTTAAATAATTGGGGGAGGTCACTTCACGTATAAAAATTATTGCGTCATAGTGGTCTTGTAGATAAATAAGGGTAAAGGCCTGAAAATCCGGATTCCAATAACCACCATCTTCTTTTGAACCACCTTTTTTTATCGATGATTTGTTTTTTTACATCCAATGGAAGAAATAAGTCTGATTCTAATGTCTCATAAAGTAATGACTCTAAATGACTTTTTTTTCTTAATATCTATTTCTAATTCAACCCGTAATTGCGTTGCAAATTCTCCACTACCAGCATAAAGCCCAATTGCATAAATGTCTTCAGGATACTTTTTTGCAACCAATACCCGACCGATCTAATTCCTAATAATTTTGCAATCAGGGCTCGTCTTTTTCGTATATGAAAATTATGAGCCCAAACAATAATCTTTTCATTTTTATAATAGTGATTCATCAACCACTCTAAATTTTGAAACATATTAAACTCTCGTTGGATCCCAGAAGACAGATAACTTTTTAAATTCACCTGTAACCATTGCAACCTATTTTGCATGCCCCGTTGGATTAATAGAAACATCCTTTGTACTTCAGGATTCGTGTAGTTTTTCCGTTTGATTTCTATAAATTTTAATACGTTTTCATATTCTTGAATGGCAACTTTCATTCTCTTTTTTAAAGATTTTGTTATCTTTATCAACATTTCATCTTGCAATTCAAAATAATGTTCTTCAACAGTTCTCATAGATTCATATAACTCTTAATCCGTATGATTTTTTATCCAATCTAACATAAGTTCAGATGTTAAAGGATAAGTAGGCTGGGGATCCATTCCACTAAGTGTTATAGTCTGAGCCCATTCCTCGGAAAACAGTGCCTTCATTTCTTCATTATGGTAAATATCTAATAAGCTATTTTGGATTTGTTTCTCAGGAGAGTCATTACTTAAAAACTGTTTGCACAAGGTCGCTTCCAAAAGACCGCTTTCAAGTACAACAACATGAAACTCGTGATATTGGTGTAAATAACGGATTAAGTCAGTTTTGATCGTGAAATAGTCTGCTATTCCGTGTGAATTTTCACCAAGAAGTATAATTCGCTTATCTTTTATAAAATGTTCGATAAATGAAAAGTCATTACCTTCTTTTATTTCAGAAGCAGTTCTTTTAATTTGTTCCTTCCAGCGATTTCTTGTTTTTTCTCTGACAAAATTCATCATTTCATCCCTCATTTAGCAATGACTGTATCGGTAGTTACACAAGAAAATTTAGCAAATGTCTTCCATAGAATAATCCGAATATCTCGATGCAGTACAAGTACCATAACGAGGAGTATCTTTTTTCATATTTCATAACACTTTTTCCATACATTTGGGAAGTATATGTATCCCATTTTTGTTCGTTAGACTATTTTAGTTTTTTTACAACGTAACAAATGTATTAGATTGATGATACCTCAATACTACTATTGTTTCATCTAATACTCCACTGAATAGTCAGATTTATACATTAATTATTATTTAACTATTAAAAAGGTAATTCCACATTTTTAATACACTAATCGCCTTGCAGGAATACTAGAATGTGTAAAGATTAAGTGAAGTACTTAGGACCGAAGAAACCCCTCGAGCATCTGTCGCCCTAACGTTACCTGCAAGAGTGAAGATTTATAGTCTGATACTCCAAGGTAAATCGGAAAGGTATTTCAATCGGCTACCAAAATATAAATCGAAAGTAAGAGAGAGGGATAGAAGGCTTTTACAGAAAAGTTAGAATTGGGTCAATCAACATTTAATTACCGGTGAAATGCCGTTTTTGTTATAATCTTGATGGGCGGTATCATTATTGAACTGCACCGTCGAGTGGCTGTTTTAACTTCATTCAGCAGAAGTCTCCCACTTCTGTAAGTGGTGAGATGAATGCGTATTGGTATTCCATTCAGTGGGGGTTCAAACCCCGGCTGAATAAAGTTAAGCCTCCGGCGGATGCCACAGATTTTCAGAGGAAATTTATCGAGCTTAAGCTCGATAAAATCTGGGCACAAATACGCCAAGGCGCATTTGATAAAGGGTTATCTGCCCGGATCCGTAATCGGACAGGGACAGAAGGATGAAAAGCATACGTGTAAAATCAGGATCCTTCTGCCTTCTTGCCGGGATTCTTTTTTGATTTATGAATCCATTTGGAGTAACAGGAGGAATGAATATGTACAGAACAATGATGAATGGAAAAATCCATCGTGCACAAGTGACTGAGGCCAATTTAAATTATGTAGGCAGTATAACGATTGACGCAAATATTTTGGATGCAGTCGGCATGACAGCAAATGAAAAAGTGCAGATTGTAAACAATAACAACGGTGCCCGCTTGGAGACGTATATCATTCCGGGCGAAAGGGGGAGCGGGATCATCTGCTTAAACGGAGCTGCCGCCCGCCTTGTACAAGAAGGTGATATCGTAATCATTATTTCCTATGTTCTTGTCCCAGAAGAAAAAGTAGCTTCACATCAGCCGAAAGTGGCCATTATGGATGAAAACAACCGTATTAAAGAAATTCTAACGGCTGAACCGGAAAATACAATATTGTAATCGAACACTTACGCCAACAGCTTGATATTCGTTGGGCGTAAGTGTTTTTGTATGGAATGAAACGCCAAATAACTTTTCTAAGGATGCTTTACTCATGAATTTTTTAGCGTATTATCGGTAGTCACGCGAGATAAAATTTGACAAATCAATAATAATTTAATGATAAACATTAAATTATTATTGATTTAAATTAGTACAATTATATTGTGAAAGGGGAATGTATAATGAGACAGCCACAACCAAACATTTTATGAAATTCGTCAAGTTATTGATTATTGTTTTAAACATCCTGTTATTTTCATGCCTTCTTGGGATGACGTTGATTGTTGTGTCGCTGTTTGCCATTGGCTTTTTCCCAATAGAAACGGTACAGAGTGTATTAGTAAAGGAAAGCATTCATTTATCCATTCATATAGAGGCCTTTAAAATAATCGTGGATCAAGATTTTGTGCGTCATTTTCTCCATGAAAAGCGTTATCTCGTTCAAATTTTGCTTATCGTGATGATATTGATAGGTATTGTTTTCATTATTCTTTGGCAACTGCGTACATTAGTTTAAAATATTCGAAACGGAATGATTTTCTCTGGGCGAAATAGTAAACAGATGAAATGAATTGCTTATATGATTATCTTTTTAAGTATTACGATTCGGCCGCTAAAGACGTATTTTCTCTATTCAGTTGGAAAAATGGTGTCTTTGGATATACTGCTGACACAAGTTGAGTGGATTCATAGCATTCAATATCAACTATTTGGCATTGATTGGTCCTTGTTACTATCTGGAGCCTTATTATGGATTTTTTCAAAAATCTTTAGTTACGGTGCTTTTTTGCAGGAAGAATATGACGCTACTGTGTAGGAAGTGATGAGTTGTGTCAATTATTGTTCGGTTAGACCGCGTCTTGGCGGATCGCAAAATGCAGTTGAATCAATTAGCGGAAAAGGTAGACATATCAATTGTGAATCTTTCCAACCTGAAGACTGGGAAAGTGAAAGCGATTCGCTTTTCAACATTAAATGCGATTTGTAAAGCATTGGACTGTCAACCTGGTGACATTTTGGAATATGTGGAAGATATTGAGGAAAGCAAATAGAAGAAAGTTGAGTCAGGGGATTGTCTCATCTAAAAAAATATAACCAATAAAGGAGGCAATTATATGGCTATACTTATTAGTGCTTTTATACAGTTATTCATTTTTACCTCCGTCCCATTCTTGTGGTGGTTGATTGTGAATAAACGACGCCAGCCATTTTTCGTCTGGATCGGGTTGAAAAAGCCAATGATTGATGACAAAAAACAATGGTGGATTACATTTACGGCAACATTGTTATTATTATGCGGCCCTTTATTTTTCATCCTAACCACGCGTGTGGATACAATGGCTGTAGCAGCATCTCAGTTTGCCGGTCTTGGGGCAAAAGCAATAATACCTGCATTCATCTTTTCCTATTTGCAAACCGGTTTGTCTGAGGAAATCCTTTTTCGTGGATTTTTAGGCAAACGTTGCATTCACGCATTTGGATTTGCCATAGGGAACTTCATTCAGGCGACATGCTTTGGACTTGTACACGGCTTGATGTTTTTGTTTCTAACGGATATAGCCGGGACGATTGTAATCATTTTCGTCACAGGTACTGCCGGTTGGCTTATGGGTTGGATAAATGAAAAATTATCAAAGGGATCCATTGTCTCTAGCTGGTTGCTCCATGGCAGTACGAATATGATTTCGTGCATCCTCATGATGTTCTCTCTTATCGGTTCAAATTAAAATCAGAAAATAAATTACGAGAAAATTAGAAATCTTTATGACAAATTATTAAAAGCTCCTGTCCTCAACCCGCTTAATTCCACATATTTCTAGCTTTATTACAAAAATAATAGTTTAATAGAGATAATAATTGAAAAAGGAGATGTACATATGGACCTTTCTTATCATGAAATTATTGTTGCTATTGATGGGTCGAAGCCTTCGGACTGGGCATTCAAAAAAGCGATTGAGGTAGCCAAAAGAAACGATGCAACCTTGAATCTAGTTCATGTAGTAGATACAAGTTATTACCGCGGTATTGAAATGTACGATATGAATTTTACTAAGAAGGCCCTTGGTCAAGCCCAGGAGCTTCTAGATCGCTATGCTCAACAGGCAAAGGAACAAGGCCTTGACAAAGTGGAAACTATCGTTGAAGAGGGTTCTCCAAAAACAGTTATTACAAAACACGCAGCAAAAAAAGTCAATGCAGATTTAATCATATGCGGGGCAACAGGAATCAATGCAGTGGAAAGAATGTTCCTTGGGAGTGTTTCCGAGCATATTACTCGCCATGCTAAGTGTGATGTTCTCGTCGTTAGAACTGAGAAAGAATAAACAGATCAGATAAACCGAGCCATTAGAGATCACCTAAAAAATAAGGTGGTCTCTTTTTGTTTTATATTTTGAAAATTTAGTATTGACAATAAATTTATCCCTGTATATAATGAAGGCGAAATCATCAAGTTCAGGCTGACTTTTTAAATAGGCCATTTTCGTATAACCCCGCTGTTTGGTGTGGGGGTTTCTACAGGGAACCGTAAACCTTGGCTACGAAAAGGCGCTTTCTTAATTTTGAAGGCTCCTTTTTGTAGCTTTTTTTATTTCCGGCTTCGGGTGTCAACCTTACTCGGTTCCTTCAGTAACTCCCCACATTACGACTTCATGTAACGTAAAGTAGCTCTATACAAAAATATATGGAGGTTGATCTCTTGAAAACGATCAAATTCAAGGTTAATGGCCAGGATGTCTCTGTAACCTGTCCGCCCAGCCAGCCGCTCCTTGACGTTCTGCGCAATGAATTGCAATTAACCGGAAGTAAGGAATGCTGCGGTAAAGGAGAGTGCGGTTCATGTACTGTGCTGGTCAATGATGTTGCCATCTGCTCTTGTCTTATGTTGATAGGACAAATTGAAAATGATAGCGTTGTCACGATTGAAGGAATCGGACAGACAGCAATCATGGATCCTATTCAACAGGCTTTCTGCGACGAGGGAGCTACCCAATGCGGTTACTGCACACCAGGGTTCATCGTCATGGCCAGATCGTTTTTAGACAGTATCGATCATGTACCGACCGCGGACGAAGTTATGAAGGCATTAAGCGGAAACCTTTGCCGGTGCACAGGGTATACAAAAATCATCAAAGCTGTACAGGCAGCGGCTAAAAAACAGTTATTTCAGGAGATTTCCAATTGAATTTTAAAACCGCAGGTCTACTGTTGGCAGCCGGGCTATCCAGCCGTATGGGGAAATTAAAAGCATTGCTTCCATGGGAAGGAATGCCTTTGATCCAATACCAGATTGAACAAATGAAACAGGCAGGTATTGATGAAATAATCGTAGTCCTTGGTTACAAGGCAGAATATCTGCAAAAAATAATTTCGACTTTTGAGATTAAAGCAGTAATAAATAAAAATTATGAATACGGAAAGAGTTCATCCATCCGAAAGGGGATTTCCAGCCTTCATAAAGAGGTGGATGGGATTTTTATCTCTGCAGTTGACCAGCCTGTACCTTCAGCCATTTTGAAAAAAATGAAGGCCCATCTGGAAGAAAACGAGGCAGCAGTTGTGATTCCGACATATGAAATGAAGAGGGGCCACCCTATTTTGTTACATGCATCTACCAAGAATGATCTGCTGTTGGTAAATGAAGAGACATTGGGACTCAGAAGCGTAATTCGCAAGTACCAACAACAAATTGCTTACTTGGAGGTCAATGACCCATCCATTCTTTTAAACTTCAATAAACAGGAAGACTACGATAAAAGCGATAGGGAGGCTTCAAATGAAAATTTCCGAGATTGATATGGTCACTCCGAAATCAGTAGAAGAATGCCTTTATTTTTTGAGTGATCAGGAAAAAGAGGTCCGACTGATAGCTGGCGGAACGGATGCTGTCGTGCGGATGAAAGACGGCATTGGCAGGCCTGAGACCTGGATCAGCATAAAGGGGATGGATTCACTTAGATATATTCGGGAAGAAAGCGATGGGATCCATATTGGGCCTTTGACGACACATACTGATATGATCCATTCACAGCTTTTATGGAAAAAAGCCGACGTACTGGCATCTGCTTCAAACGAAGTCGGCGCTATCCAGATTCAGAATATGGGGACAATCGGAGGTAATCTGGGGACAGCATCGCCGGCAGGTGATACGATTCCTCCTCTATTTGTACTCGATGCCCGAATCGAACTAAGCTCCATTAAGGGAAAGAGGATCGTTCCCATAACGGAATTTTTCAATGGACCCGGCCATACGATACAGAAGCCAAACGAGATGATCACTGATATCAATATCCGTCCTCAAGAGGAAAATGAAATGGGCACCTTTGAAAAGCTTGGCCCTAGAAAAGCGCAGTCCATTTCAATTGTCAATGTGGCCATGTCATTAAAAATGGGAGAAGGTCAGCGCGAGTGTCTCGAAGGGAGGATCGCTTTCGGTTCAGTAGGGCCTACAGTCATCCGAGCATCTAAATGTGAAAGAATGCTCACTCTCAGCTCTCTTACTGATGATACGATCAAAGATGTAGCTGATATTGCATGGAAGGAAGTCATGCCGATCACGGACGGAAGAGCAACGGCGAAATACAGAAGAAGCATGGCGAGCGCTCTATTAGCTCGGGGACTATACCGGCTAATGAAAAGGTGGGATGAAAAGTGAGACGACAAATAAAGGGGCTGAAAAAGTCGGGTACTGATGAAATGTTAAAATGGGTCGGAAAACCAGTCAATAGAATTGATGGTCCTGAAAAAGTAACTGGAGAGCAAAAATATATGACAGATTATCATTATCCTGACATGACGTTCGGAAAAGTCCTCCGTTCCAAATATCCATTTGCCAAAATAAAATCTATCGATACATCAAATGCTAAGGCACACCCTGAGGTAATCTGTGTTTTAACGCATGAGGATGTCCCTGGATTTAATGGATTTGGAATCGTCACACCCGATCAGCCTGTGTTATGTGAAGATATTGTCAGATGCACTGGAGATGCAATTGCTCTTGTTGCCGCGGAAACTCTTGAAGCTGCTGAAGAAGCGCTGGGCCTGATTGAGGTGGATTATGAGCCATTAGAAGCCGTGACTGACCCTGAAAACGCCATGGTTCAGGGGGCGCCGCAGCTGCACCCGGAAGGAAATATTCATAGCCATGTCGTCATAAAAAGCGGTGACATCGACAAAGGATTTGAAGAGGCTGACTTCATCTTTGAAAATACATTTTATTCCCCGAGGCAAATGCATGCCTTCCTGGAAACCGAAGGTGGATGGGGAAAGGTTGATGAAAATGGCTCTCTGACCATTCAATGCCCTAGCCAATATGGCCATCGCGATAAGCTTCAAATCGCACGAGCCCTAGCGTTGAACCCACAGCGCATTCATGTCCATTCCAGCCCGAATGGCGGGGGCTTCGGCGGAAAAGACGAAATTACCGTCCAAATCTATCTAGCAT
Organism: Siminovitchia terrae; assembly: GCF_003605405.2. GTDB lineage: Bacteria > Bacillota > Bacilli > Bacillales > Bacillaceae_C > Siminovitchia > Siminovitchia terrae. Next base: position 45,182 of record NZ_QYTW02000028.1, read on the forward strand.
TGTTGGCTTTAAATACGAATGGAAGGCCGGTGAAGCTTCATCTGTCACGAGAAGAATCAGTAGTTGCCGGCATTAAACGCCACCCATTTAAAGTTACAGTGAAAACGGGGGCGAAAAAAGATGGAACCATCGTAGCCCACAAAGTCCGTGCAGTGGCTGATACCGGGGCTTACGCTTCATTGGGAGGGGCAGTGGTCGCATTGGCCATTGAACATGCAGCAGGTCCTTATAAAATAGAGAATGTCGACATGGAAGGCTTTTGTGTTTATACAAATAATGGTATCTCTGGTGCATTTCGCGGATTCGGTGTCAACCAGGTGTGCGTTGGAATTGAGACACATATTGATATGCTGGCGGAAAAAATAGGGCTGGATCCGATTGAAATTAGAATGAAAAATGCTTATCGTCAAGGCGATGTCTCTAGTCTGGGCCATGTTGTAAAATCAAGTGTCGGTACCATGGAGACCCTTGAAAGGGCGCAAGCAAGCGATCTTTGGGCAAATCGCGATCTTTATAAAGTGCAGGCAACGGAGCCTTGGAAAAAGCGCGGAGTGGCTCTTGCAACTTCGTTTCATGCTGTTGGAATGGGTCTCCGGACTCCGGATTATGGAGCATCCTCCATTGAACTATTGGAAGATGGGAGATTCAAAGTCGGTTTAGCCATTGAAGAAATCGGTACGGGAAACGGGACAGTGTATGCACAGGTGGCAGCCGAGTGCTTAAAGTGCGATATCGATCATATTGTGGTCATACAAGGAGATACGAAAGAAACTTTGGACAGCGGAACGATTTCGGCTTCAAGGTCAACGTATACTGGTGGCCGAGCCATCGCGACAGCCGCAATCAATATGGTCAGCTTGCTTTCTGAAACAGCGGCAGAAATATTGGGAGCATCGGTGGATCAAATTGTTGTTTCGCAGAATAAGCTGACTGCATCCTCAAGTGAAAGCCGTTCTGTTTCCTATAAAGAAATGTATCAGGCGCTGAAGGAAAAAAATCAATCCACCCGTGTTGAAGGGCATTTTTATTTTCCTCGTGAAAAAAAAGAATTGAAAAATTCCGGTGGAGCACCCCATCATTTATATGGCTATATGACCCATGTTGTAATGGTTGAAGTAGACACTTTAACGGGAGAAACGGACGTTTTGAAAGTAGTCGCCATTCCTGATGTGGGAAAGGTGTTGAATCCACAGGGACTGGAGGGACAGACGGAGGGGGGAGCCATTATGGGGATCGGCTACACTTTGTATGAAGATGTCATCATGAAAAATGGTTATCATCAAACGAGAAATCTCACAGATTACATCATCCCGACAATCAGGGAAACTCCGGTGATTGAAACAATTCCGGTTGAATCAATGGAAGCATCCGGACCATTTGGCGCAAAGGGGGTTGCCGAGGTTGTGATGATTCCGATCATTCCAGCGATTTTGAATGCCATCTATGATGCAGTAGGTGTCAGAATAAAGAAGCTTCCAGCCAAACCGGAGCAGATTTTCCAAGCAATTCAGGAGTCAAAGTCACATGAACTTATTTCGGGTGATGCATATTGATGAGCAAACAAATGTATGCGAAGCTTTTGAAGTCTATTAAGGACGGTCAAAAAGACATCGCTCTTGTTACCATTACGAAGCATTTTGACGAATCGTTGATTGGCTCAAAGATTCTATTTCAGGAAAACGGAGTCCTCCTTGCCGATCCGGGGCTGTCAAAAGGGTTCCAAGCTGTAATTCTTGAAAAAGTTTTGCCATTTTTTGAAAAAGGTGTTACAAAAGCTGTGCAGTTTGAATACGGGGATTGCCAATTTGAATGCTATATGGAAGTGTTTCCGGTACCGCCGCGTCTAATTGTGGCGGGAGCAGGTCATGTATCTGAGCCAGTGGTGAAAATCGGCAAAATGACAGGCTTCCATGTAACGGTCATAGATGATCGTCCTGATTTTGCAAACAAAGAGCGGTTTCCCACAGCAGACGAAGTTGTCTGTGCACCGTATGTCGAATTCTTTAAGGCGCTCCATGTCAGCCCAGGTACATTTATTGTATTGCTTACAAGAGGGCATAAATTTGATGTTGTCAGCCTGCAGGAACTATTAAGAAGGGAGGAGGCCATTCCTAAGGAAGATCGGACGGCCTATATCGGAATGATTGGAAGTAAGCGCCGGATTGCTGGAGTTTTCGAGCAATTGAAAAATGAATTTTCTGATCATAGTTTTACGAATATTTATTCTCCTGTAGGACTTGATATCGGAGGACAGACACCTGCTGAAATTGCTGTCAGCATCATGGCTGAAGTTTTAAAAGTGAAAAACGGAAAAAGCGGAAATTCATTAAAGGAGAAAATTTCGAGCTATTCGCAATTGAAGTTTAGGGAGAGAGTGAAAAATGAGCACTCTTGAATTTTTCGAAAAGGTTATGTCTATACGAGAAAGAGGCAGCTGTGCAGCTGTCGCGACGGTCATTCGAACTAAGGGATCCACGCCAAGAGAAACTGGTGCGAAGATGCTTATTTATCCGGACGGTCAAATATTCGGAACGATCGGGGGCGGCTGCGGTGAAGGTGAAGTGATTGAAAAAGCTTTAATCGTTATGGATAGAGGAATCCCGCTGCACCATCAAGTTGATTTGACAGAAGGTTTAATGTATGAGGACGGCGGCATTTGTGGAGGAATTATGGATGTGTTTATTGAGCCGGTGACATAAGCAAGCCCCTGCGAACGGTTTTTTCCGGGAGCAGGGGCTTTGCTGGTAGACTTGTCCTCTGTACAATTGATTTAACTTCATTCAGCAGAAGTCTCCCACTTCTGTAAGTGGTGAGATGAATGCATATTGGTATTCCATTCAGTGGGGGTTCAACCCCCGGCTGAATAAAGTTAAAGCCTCCGGCGGATGCCACAGATTTTATCGAGCAGAGCTCGATAAAATCTGGGCGCAAATACGCCAAGTCGCATTTGATAGCCCTGAGCAACTTGGAACGGTCACATAGAAGGGCTTTATACGCTTAAAAATACCAGTTATTACGGTTGGAATAGGAGTTCATTCACTCTCTATAACGGTTTATTCAGCAGGGGCACTCCTTTTTCCTAGTTCATTTTCATAGATGAACAGGGCATTTTGATCATTACCAATACGTTTCAGATATTCGATATGAGTTTCAAAGGAAGCTTCTTCTTCGACCTGCTCGTCCAAGAACCATCTTAGGAACGAAATCGTTGCATGTTCTTTATGCTCCCATGCCAAATCTGTCAAATCGTAAATATTTTTTGTTACTTCTTTTTCTTGCAGCAAAGCTTTTTCAAAAGTATCAAAAATGGAAGTATAGTCGGTTTCAGGTTCAGCCAAAGCGGAAAACTTCACATGCACCCCACGGTCATTTAAATACTTATATATCTTCATGCCATGAGCGCGTTCCTCTTCTGCCTGCTGAAGATAGAAATGGGCGAACCCAAGATAATTGTTATGCTCGGAGTATGCAGCCATCGCCATATAGCTATGTGCTGAATAAAATTCGTTGTTCATTTGTTTGTTTAATGCTTCCGCTAATTTCTCGTTGAACATGTCTATCCCTCCATCAGTTAGTATACAGACATCGTAACCGAAAAAACTTTAATAGTCACGAAAAATGGGCTGGACTGATTACCTTAGGTATCTTCTCTTAAAATATCCAATTTTCCCATCGGTCGACTCTTGTTTACCTTTCACTTAGCACGCTACTGGAAGAGATTTGAGTTCATTTACAAATCAGACAATTATAGCGTTAAAAAAAGATGGCTGTTACTTAAATATTTTTAGCTTGGCCCTGGTAAGACAAAGGAGGCGAGTCTAATAGAGATAAAAGGTCATCAATTATCAGGCTGAAAAATTATATGTAGAAGTGTCAGCAAGCGAATCTCTTATTCCCTAGTTAATAATTCGAGCTTTTGAGCAATATAAATTAGAACCATGGTACTTATTCCTTCCCACATTCCTCCGAAAAAGAAGCCAATAATTCCCCCAATCGCTATGTACAATGCAAGATATTTATCTACCAAATGATCACACCCTCCTATTATTTATTACCCATCACCAATCAGAAATTCCATCATATAAATACTTATATTACTAGATATTCAATGTATTAGGAAAAAAACAGAGAATATTTTCGTACTATGGATCAAGAAGTATCGATTTTGAAATCCTGATTATGATTTGCAGCAGTGGGGTTCAGATACAATGTCATTATAACTCTGACAGAATATACGTTCTGTTTTTCTTGTGCACAATAGTGTTATTGACTATACTTAAACCACTAAAATACATTGGAGGGTAAAGATCATGTTGGCTGATACCTTAAGACCTTCAGTTGCACTGGTTGAGTACACCGAAGAACACGATGAACAATTAACCAATTACCACCTGTCAGAAGAACAGCTTCAATTTACCAGTATGCCTTTGGATAAAATAAATGATCCTACTGTTTCTAACAGTGCTAAACATGTATTAATCCTTGCTAGTACTGTTCCCGTAGGTTACTTTGCATTAGAAGATGGTGAAAGACTTTTAAGGTATAGCAATAATTCTAGTGCTCGTTTGTTGACAGCTTTCTCAATTGATTCAAGAAATCAAGGAAAGGGATTAGCAAAGATAGGACTTCAGCTTTTACCAGAATTCGTTAGAAATAATCTTCCTGGAACTAACGAAATTGTCCTTGGTGTCAATAAGAGAAACGCACCTGCTTATAATCTTTATTTAAAAACAGGATTTAAAGACGAAAACGAGTTTTATGAAGGGACAAGAGGTCCTCAACATATTTTGCATTTGAGAATCTAATGTTAAGAATCGACATAGCTAAGGATCAAATGCGCCTTGGCGTATTTGCGCCCAGATTTTATCGAGCTCCACTCGATAAATTTCTTTGAAAATCTGTGGCATCCGCCGGAGGCTTTAACTTTATTCAGCCGAGGTTTGAACCCCCACTGAATGGAATACCAATACACATTCATCTCATCACTTACTGAAGTGGGAGATTTCTGCTGAATGAAGTTAAAGATTTCAATTGCAAAATAATTTTTACTTCCTAGATTCCATGGACTTATGAGAGTTCATGGAATTTTTATATTCATAGACTCTCATCATTTTCATATAAATGAATAAACATGTAAAAAATAAAGGATGAAAATGATGCTAAAACTTGCAGCTAAATTCTTTGTAACTGTCACTGCTCTATTTTGTCTAGTTTCCGCCATTGCTTTTTCAAGTGTAAAAATCAGTTTGCTGTCATTTATTTCCAGCGACCCTACAAGAACAGATTCCTTACTATACGTCATGTCTATGGAAAACCAGGCTTTAAAGAGCATTCTACCAGAAGGATATGAGAGATCGTTTGGGAGAGATGCATTGGAGTTGTTCACGAATATTAATCTAAGAAACATGAAATCTTTCTTGATTAGTGAGATACCTGGGTTGAATGCGGCCACTCCCAAAATCATAGTAGCAGGAAAAGGAACAGATTTTACAAACTTACCTATTGAATCCCCGCCACCTGCTAATTTTGATGTCTATGAAGGAGAGGAGTATACAGAAGAAAAGCCGGCCGAGGTGCCACAAACAAAGGATCAAGCCGTTTTTATCTATTCGACACATTCTACAGAATCCTATTTGCCAATGCTGCCAGGGGTGACTGATCCGAATCTTGCGTGGCATAAAGAAAAAAATGTGACTCTATTAGGAAAAAGGCTTGGGGAGAAGCTTGAGGAAAAAGGTATCAAAACGTTGGTGAATAATAAAGATATTCAAGGAATTCTTAAAAAAAGAGGGATCGGTTATGAACAATCTTATGTGGCATCAAGAGAGGTAGTAGTGGAAGCAATGAAACAAAACAAACAGATCCAATATTTTATTGATATCCACCGCGACTCCCTAAGGAAAGGAAAAACCACTACTACGATTAATGGTAAAAAGTACGCCAAGTGCTTGTTTGTTGTCGGTGAAGCTCATCCGAATTATGAAAAAAACTCTGAATTTGCGACGAATCTCCATCACGCCATTCAAAATAAATACCCGAGTCTTTCTCGAGGAGTATTTGGGAAATCGAAGGCAGGTGGCAATAATGGCATTTACAATCAGGATTTGGCTGAAAACTCAATATTAATTGAGATTGGCGGAGTGGATAACACAAAAGAAGAATTGGATAGGACAGTCGACGCACTTGCTGATGTAATCAGTGAATATTACTGGGGTGAAACAACGGAGGTAAATAAATGATAAGAGGACTTCTTCAAAGCAATCCCATCAAAGTACAGGCATTCCACATTAATCTTTAATCTAAAAAAGAGCCTGTTACAGGCCCGGGTTTAATGAATATCTCGTCTATAAAGACCCACGACTTTTCCGAGGATGGATACGTTTTGTACGATAATCGGCTCCATATTTGAGTTCTCCGGCTGGAGTCGAAAATATCCATTCTCTTTATAAAATCTTTTGACAGTTGCTTCATTCTCTTCCGTCATTGCTACAACGATATCTCCGTTGTTCGCTGTTTTTTGTTGTCTGACAATCACGTAATCTCCGTCGTGAATCCCGGCTTCGATCATACTTTCACCGACTATTTCAAGAATGAAAACCTGCTCATCGGAGGGGATCAACTGTTCAGGAAACGGGAAGTACTCCTCGATATTCTCTACAGCAGAGATAGGTACTCCGGCAGTAACCTTTCCAACAAGAGGAAGATTGACTGTGTTTTTGACTGCGATAGCTGTTTCTTCTTGATCAAGTATTTCTATCGCTCTTGGCTTGGTCGGGTCCCTTCTGATTAGACCTTTGCTTTCCAGCCTTTCCAAATGTCCATGTACAGTGGAGCTGGAAGCCAAACCTACGGCTTTCCCGATTTCACGTACAGATGGAGGGTAACCCTTTTTTTTCACTTCGTCCTTAATGAAGGTTAAAATATCTTCCTGCCTTTTCGAAAGCTTGGACATTGTTTCACACCCTTTAATCTCTATTATGAATTATCCATATTATAGCATGCTGTTTCTGTTAATACAAACGTAAGTTCGAATTTGCATTTGACACAAACCTATGTTCTGGTTATAATATTTTTACATAAACACGAACAAACATTCGGGAGGATGATATTTATGTTGGCAATCTTAAGGAATCATTCTTTTATAGTTATTTTCTTTATACTTTCAACTTTAATGGGCTTATTATTCATATTTAACTTAACGGAAGAGGAACAGTCCCCGGAGAATATGATGGGAAACAAACAAGATATTTTTTTGGAACAGACTCAGAACAGTCATGGGTTGATCGTAGAAGGCGACCAAGTGTTAGAATAGAGAAGAAAACGCCATTGGAGTGGTTTGAGTGAATGTCATCATTTATTGCAGGGTAAGCACTGAAAAACAAACGCAAGAAACCTCATTAGCCAGACAGGAAGAAGAGCTGGTTGCTGCCGCTGAAAAATGGGGCTTCCAGATAAAGGCGATCATCCAAGATCAATCCAGCGGCTATGACTTGGACAGGCCGGGATTGATGGAAATGCTTGATCAGATATCCGTTGGGAACATTGATGCTGTTCTTATTCAGGATGAAACGAGGCTTGGACGGGGAAATGCTAAAATAGCACTCATACATTTTTTATTCAAAGAGGATGTCAAATTATATACGCTTGCCCATGACGGTGAACTCCAAATATCCGAAACGGATTCAATGCTCCTTAATATAATAGGGATGATAGAAGAATATCAACGTAAACTGCATAACATTAAAATCCGGCGCGGAATGAAAAGAGCCGTGGCGAAAGGTTATCGTCCTGAGCAAAATTTAAAAAGACGCGGAAATGCAAACGGAAGAGAGCGTAAAGAAATCCCCGTGGAAGAGATCATTCGCCTGAGGAAAAACAACTTGACCTTTGAAGAGATCGCATCAGTCATCAGAGGCTTTGGTTATGATGTTTCAAAGGCTACCGTGCATAGAAGGTACCAGGAATATATGGATAGAAAAGCGAATAAAAACGATGTTTAACACTCCCTTATTGTTTTCAAACTGTTTTTTTAGTAGTATTGACTTGCGACAAAATGAAAACAAAGGAGTTTTTTTATGGTTTCAAAAGAAAAACTCGATAGGATCAATCAACTCGCAAAAAAAGCAAAAAGCACCGGTTTGACAAAAGAGGAAGCAAAAGAACAGTCGAAACTCAGAGGTGAATATCTACAGTCTTTCCGTGCTAAAATGAGAGAGACGATTGAAAATGTCCGAGTGTTCGATCCGAACGGAGATGAAGTGACACCTTTAAAGGTGCGAAAAATCCAAGAGAATAAGAAGTTACATTAGTCTTCGTAAGAAGAAGCGGGCGTCATTTAAGTTCTTTTCTGGAATAATGACTATCCAGAATGTATAGTATCTCGATAAAGCTGGCTTAAGAAGAACTTCGAAGTTGGAGGTTGAAGTCTCATCATCTGATTTGTGTGCCAACCATTCAACTTGAGTGTCGAAGAACAGGCGCCGCGCGTTTTTTTAACTTCATTCAGCAGAAGCCTCCCACTTTTGTAAGTGGTGAGATGAATGGATATTGGTATTCCATTTAGTGGGGGGTCAAACCCCGGCTAAATAAAGTTAAAGCCTCCGGCGGATGCCACAGATTTTCAAAGGAAATTTATCGAGTGGAGCTTGATAAAATCTGGGCGCAAATACGCCAAGGCGCATTTGATAAAAAGTTGTTTAATTTTATCAACCTCATTATGATAAGAATGATGAACATTTGGGAAGGGAAGAATAAGATGGCAAATCAACATTTAAAAGAACTCGATGCGCTTTCGATCAATACGATCAGAACGTTGTCGATAGATGCTATTGAAAAAGCAAATTCCGGGCATCCTGGCTTGCCAATGGGGGCAGCTGCCATGGCATATGCATTATGGACAAACCATATGGAGCATAATCCGAAAAATCCAGAGTGGTTCAACCGCGACCGTTTTATCTTATCAGCTGGTCATGGCTCCATGCTTTTATACAGCTTGCTTCATTTATCAGGCTACGACGTTACAATGGAAGATATTAAAAACTTCCGCCAATGGGGAAGCAGGACGCCGGGACATCCAGAATACGGCTATACTCCGGGTGTTGAGGCTACAACAGGACCGTTGGGACAAGGTGTCGGTATGGCTGTAGGAATGGCTATGGCAGAACGCCATTTGGCTGCAACATACAATACAGACGATTTCAACATCATTGATCATTATACATATGCATTATGCGGTGACGGAGACTTGATGGAAGGTATAGCTTCTGAAGCAGCGTCTCTTGCTGGCCATTTAAAACTCGGAAAATTGATCATGTTGTATGATTCCAATGATATTACACTTGATGGAGATCTTTCTCAATCGTTCTCCGAAAATGTGGGAGGACGCTTTGAAGCATACGGTTGGCAATATATCCGCGTAGAGGATGGAAATGATGTCGAAGAAATCGGAAAAGCGATAGAAGAAGCGAAAGCAGATCAATCGCGCCCAACTCTTATTGAAGTGAAGACAGTCATTGGATATGGCTCTCCAAATAAATCCGGAAAATCCGATGCGCATGGCAGCCCGCTAGGTGAAGCGGAAATGAAATTGGTAAAGGAATATTACAAGTGGACATACGAAGAAGACTTTCATGTACCTGAGGAAGTCTATGAACATTTTGAAAAAACAACGATCAGCCGGGGTGCAAACAAAGAGGCTGAATGGAACGAACTATTCAATGAATATAAAAAGTCTCATCCAGAGCTGGCCGAGCAGCTGGAGAACGCGGTAGAAGGCAAGCTTCCAGAGGGTTGGGATAAAGATATTCCTGTTTATGAAGAAGGAACAAGTTTTGCGACAAGGGCTTCAGGCAGTGAAATCATGAACAGCATTGCCAAGAATCTTCCTTCTTTATTCGGCGGTGCTGCAGACCTTGCCAGCTCAAACAAAACGATGATTAAAGGCGAGCAGGACTTCAGTGCGGAAAATTACGCTGGAAAAAATATTTGGTTTGGTGTCCGTGAATTTGGAATGGGCGCTGCTTTGAATGGAATGGCTCTTCATGGAGGATTAAAAGTATTCGGCGGAACATTCTTCGTCTTTTCCGATTATCTTCGTCCAGCTATCCGCCTTGCAGCATTGATGGAAGTACCTGTCACATACGTATTTACACATGACAGTATTGCTGTTGGAGAAGATGGACCGACGCATGAACCGATCGAACAGGTGGCTTCTTTAAGAGCAATGCCGGGCGTTTCAGTTATGAGGCCGGCTGATGCAAACGAGACTGCAGCAGCATGGAAACTGGCGATTGAAAGTGACAAACAGCCGACCGCTTTGATCTTAACAAGGCAGAATCTGCCGACGCTTTCCAAGTCATCAGAATTGGCGAAATCCGGGGTGGAAAAGGGTGCTTATGTCATTTCCCCGGCGAAAAAAGATCAGGCTGATGTGCTACTCCTTGCAACTGGTTCAGAAGTGAGCCTCGCGATTGAATCACAAAAAGCACTAAACGCGCAAGGCATTGATGCAGCAGTTATCAGTATGCCGTCATGGGATCGATTTGAAAAACAATCAAAAGAATATAAACAATCCGTTCTTCCTTCCTCAGTGAAAAAACGCTTGGCGATTGAAATGGGAGCTTCACTTGGCTGGAAAAGATACACTGGAGATGAAGGGGATGTATTGGCGATCGACCGCTTTGGAGCTTCGGCACCTGGCGGCAAGGTAATAGAAGAGTATGGATTTACTCCAGCAAATGTGGTGGAAAAAGTAAAAGCACTCTTGAAATAATGATGTAGAAAGAGGGGGATTTCCCCTCTTTTAAACATGTAAGAAAGAAAAAAATTGGCTATGTCCAGCTCCAGTGTCCATTTGACAAGCAGGTTTCGAGCCTTCTCCTGATAAGTCAAACATCGGCTTTGATGGTAGATATTGCGCTTTTCTTACTTTTTGTTTGCCTAATGATATAAAAATACTCATAATGGAACTATCAATCGTTGCAGCTTTCAGAAAGAGCAGAAAAAAAGCTGGTCATTACAGTAATTGACAAACTTTTCTTTTTTCTTTCACTATAATAAGGGAAAACTGGCAATGGAGTGAAGTTCCTATGAGAACATACTTTATTTATTTGATAAAAGCTGAATTCGCTGACTATTTTTATGGACGTGAAAGCCGATTTTTTCAATTATTTGCCGGCAGTCATTCCGCCAATGGAAATCTTCAGGAAATCATACACAAGCAAATAGATTATATTACTGAACCTTTGCCATATTTGGATTTACATAAATTGTTCTCTCAAGCTGTGCAGAACCAGCAAATTTATATAAAAGGAAAGGTATATTGCATGGGGCGCGGAAAAGATAAGGGTGGAGCGGAATTAGCCATTGAGGAAGATTGGCTGCAGTTGAACGCATGGGGCAGCTTTGAATCCGAAACAATCTTTTTTGAAGCGCTTAGAAAATTCCGTGGACATTTTTTTGCTGTTGATATAGAAAATGAAAGATATGGCTGGGTAAAACCGGTTAAAGAAAGAAAATACATATGAAATCGTGTCACAAGTATTGTATAATATTCGGGGATTCAGTAAACTGAAGTGAGACAACATGAAGGAGGAGTTTTTGGATGGTTTGGTGGCAATTGATTTTAACGGGTGCGATCGCTCTATTAGCTGGAGTGGCGCTTGGATTCTTCATCGCCCGTAAATATATGATGGATTACCTAAAGAAAAACCCGCCAATTAATGAACAAATGTTACGTATGATGATGATGCAAATGGGAATGAAACCTTCGCAAAAGAAAATCAACCAAATGATGGGTATGATGAAGAAAAACATGGACAGCAAGTAAGCGTTGGTATAACAACATTTATGGGAGGTTTCATCAAGCTTCAAGGGTTGATGGATTACATTAATTAGATTGATTTGTGAATCTTTCTCCATGATATTATGCAATTATATGGTGAATCTTTCTTTTTTCCGAAAAAGACCACTTAATTCGTTGGAAAATAAACCAATGAAGGGGTGGTCTTTTTGTGTTGCTTGAAGATGTGGTCAAAGAGTACGAATACGATTGTTTAGCAAAAGGATTCACAGAAAAAACGTTGATAAATAAACGGCAGGAACTTAAACAACTACTAAAATTTTTAGACGAAAAACGTGCCGTACATCGTTTAGAAGGTGTATCCTTCCATGACTTAAAGGCATATGCAAGGTTTAAACAACAGTCAGGATTGCAGCCACAAAGTATTGTTGCAATGTTAAAGGTAATTCGTGCCTTCTTTAATTGGTGTGTAAGGGAGGAATATCTTAAAGAAAATATTGCTCGTAAAGTTGATCTTCCTAAACAACCAAAGAAAGTATTAAAAGGATTTACCACCAAAGAAGTTGATAAGATGATCAATTCCTTTAGTTACAAAACGTATTTTGAAGCACGTAATAAAGCAATGGTTGCTATGCTTTCAGATTGTGGCTTGAGAGCAAAAGAATTGCGAGAATTGGAGGACAAAAATGTTAAGGAAACAACTATACTTGTCAACGGTAAAGGCAACAAAGAAAGGTATATCTTTATTTCACCCGCATTGAAAAAGATTTTAATTCGCTTTGAACGGATTAAAAAAGAATATTTTAATGGCAAATATTTTAACCCAAACTATTATTTCTTGTCTTACAAAGGTGATTTACTTTCGCATGTTGGTTTAGATAAGGTCATTAAAGAAGCGGGTAGACGCGCAGGGATAGAGGATAAGAGGATTAGCCCACACAGTTTTAGGCATTTCTTTGCGGTTCAATCAATTTTGAATGGGATTGATATTTTTACATTATCAAAATTACTGGGACACAGTGAAATTAGTACCACACAACGGTATTTACAGTCATTAGAGGATTTTGAATTAATTAAGAAAGCAATGCCATCAAGCCCGCTTATGAATCTACACAAAAAATAAAAAATAATCAATCAGGAGGGACAAGCCATGCAAACTATGCAAACAAACCAGTACGAACAAAAAGTAATGGACTGGATCAAGGATAAATTTGACATGGATTCCATTGTCATTGAGGATTTCAACGTTATGCCTTATGGCAAAAGAATTATGGACATGCACGGTCAAGAAATGGCTGTATTTTTCGATTACTGGACTGATCAAGTCAAACACATCTTACCCCAAGAATGTAGCTACTAATCAAATTTAAATAATCAGGAGGAATTACAATGCCAACAATCACAAAAAACAAATATACTGTCCAATCTGAGGTTAGCTTAATAATTACAACTGAGGTTTACGCCCAGAATGAAGAAGAAGCACATACAACGGCTCAAATGGAGTTAGACGATATGTTAGCAATTGAGAAAGTTCATATGTTAATGGAGCATGTTGAAGGCAAAGTAATCAAGCCTAAAGTGAATGATTTTTGGATTAAAGTTTCAGAAGTACACGAGGGATAACCGAGTGATTTAATGTCACATAGTGGAAGGAGGTTATTCTATTTGGGATCATTAATCTTTAGCTTAATATTTTTACCTTTGTCATTGTTGGGCTTGCTGGCCATCAATTTATGGCTATATGGGATAGATGGCATTAAAAAAGAGTTTATCAGTATTCGCCGTACCGAAACTCAGTTCACATTAACCATACCCAATACAATTGAATATGGCATACCCTACCTTTATATTATCGGAAAAAATTAGATAATTCAAGGATTATTAAGTATTGTCTTTTTTAGGTATGGTATCCAGTGTGGGATGCCGATTAAACACACTTTAATAAACATCGTCAGGATTGACCCTCCAACGCAATAAAAGGGGATAGGCAACAAGCGACATTACCCTGTTTATGTCCGTTGCTAAAAATGGTACGACCGACCATAACGGTTCGGCGGAAAGTTTGAGGTAGATATACCTGCAAGACAAGTCACATTTTCCTGTCATGGGCAAACTTTTGACAGTAGGCTTGTTTGGATTAATAGTCCACGACTAAATAGGGGCTAAACAATACGGACTTCATAACCCGATATACTGGAATGTCAACACTAAACTGAACAATTATTTTAAGGAACATAGACCTGTTTAAGGTATTGAATATCTGAAGCTTTAATGAAAGATAGTGCGTGCAGTTTGTTACTTGACTTGGAGCCTCTGCAGGCAGGATGTGGTTAAATATGTTGAAACTAATACCAACTATCTATATGTTACGTCCACTGTAAATGGCATAACATCAGGATTTATCAATCACTGTTATACTCGTTGCTAATAAAAATACGATTTTATGATTTTATATAGATCCCATTACTATTATCATATACATTAAGGCTATCGAGATTTTCGATAGCCTTAAAAATTATCTTATTTTTTTGATTTAAGGGCGAATAGTGCGTATATACATAGGTATACTCCTAAAGCTAGCCCCAATGCACTCGTATAGTTGACTACTTGCGAACGTACACCATTCACGATATTACTGATAAAAAAAGCAAGCATCGATACTGACAAGATTAACATTCCCCATATAATTAGCTTAGTACTCCTTGAATTTTTTGAATCCTTGTCATTACTCATTTGTACCAATACGCTTTCCCCGGAATTCTATTAAAAGCTTTTACTGCTTTATCGTAAGTATAAACATAGTTTATCAGCGAATAAATTGTACCAATACCAGGTATTTTACCCCCGAATTTCTTTATTGCTTTCTTCACAACGGCTGGAGTAAGTTTTTTTTGACTTAAAAACCATACTATGGACTCTATCGTTCCAATTGGTCCTATTGATAAAAGAGCGTCTTGTTGAATGGAAACAAGACTATCTACTTGCTTTGCATAATTATCAAAATACTTGTTAGGTATCTTAATTTTCTTTTCGCTCCTTGTGAATCTTGCATATCCTACTTTTTTCTTATAATCTTTTTTATAGCTCATTTTTACCCATGAGTTTTTCCAAAATCCCGATAGAGACCGTGCTGCTAACATCTCACTGTTGTTGCTAGTTGGTTCGTTATTTTCAATATAGTCTCTAAAGTAATCTGTATCTGTGCCTGAATCATTTTGAGTGATTTCTAATTGATCTCCATCAGCAACTATTTTAGTAGTTATAGTATCTACCAAAATTCTATTCTCACCATTAATTTCATATACCTCTGTTTCAATAATATCGCTTGATATAAGCTCAACGTATTCATAGATTTTATCATCTACTTCTATTTGAGTGACCATTTTATCGTCACTATCTTCAATCACTTTAGTATTAGAATTATCGAAAATCTGCTCCTCGTTATTATTTGCATTAGATGTAATTGGTGTTAAAGAAAATGTCAACTAAACTACCGAAATTAAAATGAAAAATGACTTTTTGAACATAGAATGACCCCTTTTTGTTTAATTATGTTAATATTAAGAAAAACAAAAAATATTTTCTTTCATGTACCCCCTCCTTTTTCCATATAATAACATTTTTTTGAATATTCTTGCAATAAAATCATTTGGCTAAAATATAGGAAAGATGATAATTAAGTTTAATGATTTTAGATCGTGGTAATTATTTATTTTATATTAAAAACAAGATTAGTATAATGTGAAATGAGTATAAAATAACAGTTGACATAGGATAAGCCTATAAATCAATCTAAACTGGATCATAATTTATAAAGTTGAAAAATTATATTTGTAATATGCGTCTGAATTGTGAATTAAATGCAATTTATTGGTAAAAAAATATTGGGTGGATACAAAACCCTAAGAGCTATATAGTGAGCGGTATAAAAAAGATTGTAATAAGTAACTGTTAGGAAAAAATGCGAGAAAACAAGGCTTTTGCGATACTATATTAATAGTGGGGAGGAAATGCCGATATTTTCGAAAAAAAGTGTCAAAAACAATACTCTAAATCTGTACAGGATAATGATTTAAATAGAAGAAAATTTGATGTAAATGCCCAATTTGAATTGATTGGAAAAGAATGGAAGGTATTACAGGATGATTTAACAAAAGTTTGAATCATGATATTGACTTGTGAGAGGGTTGTTTGATATAGGAAGATTAACCATATTTTTTTACCTTTTTGATAATTAAGGTGGACAATTAGATATTAATAAGGTAAATTCTTCATAAGCGAATTAAGCGGTCAAAAAATCAATCTAATCCCTTGTGTATGAACGTTATTGATACAAATGGGAATGAAACCTTCGCAAAAGAAAATCAACCAAATGATGGGCATGATGAAGAAAAACATGGATACCAAGTAAGCTGTATCAAGGGTTTGAGTGGGAAAATGAGTAGTATTTGCAGGGGGATTTTCTCTACATTTTGTTGCAGAGTGAATTTCTCATACTACTTTGTCTTATTTCTGCTTTATCTTTCATCTAACTAATCCGAAACCACTTTTTCT
This sequence comes from Siminovitchia terrae, assembly GCF_003605405.2. Taxonomy (GTDB): domain Bacteria; phylum Bacillota; class Bacilli; order Bacillales; family Bacillaceae_C; genus Siminovitchia; species Siminovitchia terrae. The sequence goes on from NZ_QYTW02000028.1 coordinate 61,536, forward strand.
ATTGGAAACTAAACCAAAGAAAGGTGGTTTTTTGTATTATTCGAGGAAGAATTGGAAGAGTACATGTACCACTGCCAAGTCAGAGGATTTAAACTAGACTCTCAATTGATTTTACACTCTTTTTTAGATTAAAATGGAAGAAAAACGAGCGGGGAAACGAATGTACTTTTTAGTTGGATTAGGTGTTGCCTTCTTATCTATTTTTGTTACGGTATGGTATTTCTCATTGAAGTATCAAAACATCGAATGGATTGAGACGAACGCCAAAATTATTAAAAGTGAAGTTTCGCATCGGACAGCAGGCCATGATGTTGCGTATGCAAGAGGGGAGTCACGTCGAAGAATTACATTAACGGTGCAATTTTCGTCATTACAAAAAGGAGAAATCACCGTCACAAACAAGGTTTGGACATATACGAAGAATCGCTCCTACTTTGAAGAAGGAAAATGGGTGACCATTCAATATAATAAAAAGAAACCGCAGCAGTTTAAACTCAAATATCAAATATAAGGGATGGGTTCTAGCAGGCCTTCATCATTAAATCTTCCATTGCCCCCTGGAATTCTTACGTGTAGCAGAAAAATGAAGTTAAGTTCTAATGACGGGATCAGTTATGTTGAACAAACTCGAAAAAAACCGGCTAACCCTGTGTCAGCCGGTTTTTCTATGTTAATTAGCGGTTTGCTGCAAATCATGAGAAACGATGTTGTCATATTGATTTAATAATAAATCCAGTTCTTCGCTGTATTGAAGTGCTAATCTTGATGTGAGGCTTGTGCTTTTTGTAACTTCAAATAATTCTTCCCGCTTTTTCTCGATTTCCTCACGCAAATAGTCTTTCACCTGAAACTCTTCCTTTCCTAAAAAAACTTGCACCTATATATTTAAATTAAATGTTTGTCTTTTTTATTATAGCAAATATATATCCAACTTTTCTACCATTATTCTGAAAATATGACCTCCTTTTTTCGACTAATTCTGAATATTTTATGTAAAAACTTGACAAAAAACCTTTGGATAGACTTCACTTTTTGGTATATAATTGGGTAGTAAAAAACTATCATATTAAGGGATGACTGGCATGAGCATTATTTTTTCTACTGTGGCCGCTCTTTGCATGGGGGTTCTAGCCATTTTTGTACGCATGAAAGCATCTCAGAAACCAGTATCTCCTAAGAAAATTCTTCTACCGCCAGTTTTTATGAGTACAGGAGCTTTAATGTTCCTTCATCCTTATTTCCGTGTGACTGCGACGGAAGTTTTGGAGGCTGTGATTGTCGGTATGCTGTTTTCCATTCTGCTTATAAAAACTTCCAAGTTTGAGCTCCGGGAAGAGGCCATTTACCTAAAACGTTCAAAAGCATTTGGAGTCATATTGATTGGTCTTTTGCTTATTCGTTTGCTGTTCAAGTCCTTTCTCAGTCAATCGGTTGATGTAGGGGAGTTAAGCGGAATGTTTTGGATATTGGCGTTTGGCATGATTGTCCCTTGGCGTCTGACCATGTATTTTCAATATAAAAAGCTGAGTTTAAAATTGAATCAGAACCAATCAGTGTCCATTTGATCCACTATGAAAATCCCCTGAAGGGGATTTTTTTTAACTCTTAAAAAGTTGGCTTACTATGAGAATTAGAGAGATTACACCTGTAAGATGCAGGGGAGCTTCCTAGAATTGGTACAGCGTGTGAATAAGGAATTATATGCTCATTGAACCAGGTAAAAGGAACATCACCTGAATCAACAACGCAAAACATTAGTACTAATGGGGCATGATGGACATTCGACATTTCTTGTTGCAGAAAATATGGATAAAGAACTAGTGGGCTATCAGGCAGCTTTCGGTAGTAATGCCAGAAGGACCAAACAGCTTATCTAGTATAGGTATTATCAAAGTTTGCCAAGGGCAAGGGATTGAGACGAAGCTTTTTCAGAAGATGAAACGTGGGCGATAAATCAGGGGTTCGTCCATTTGGAATTGACGGTTTTTTTGTCAAATCTAGCTGCAATAGCTCTACATAAAAAATGGGTTTTGAGATTGAGGAGACGAAAAAACTTCGATTATGATTGACGAGATCCCATAATCAACTCGTGATGTCCAAATTGCTATAGATTGTCCCCTGATATATAGCCAAGAAATGCAAGCAGAATGCCTCCGAAATAGCTGAGAAGCATGTAAGCTAGCGCCGGCTTCCATTTCTTTTCTTGAAATTGACGAATCATCTCAACTTTAAACGTAGAGAAGGTTGTATAGGAGCCTAGAAAACCTACACCGATGAATAAGGCCCATTTTGTTGGAGGCATAATCCCCATTAAGAAACCAAGCACAAAAGATCCGGTCAGGTTGACAAAAAAAGTGGCGGAAGGAAAAGTGCCTTTTATTAGGGGGATTTTATTTGCAATAAAATATCTAGTAATCGCTCCAAAAAAGCCGCCAATAGCAATGAGCAGGATATTCAACCGTTCGACACCACCTTTTCTGATCTTTTTTGACCAAGATAAAAACCGCTTCCAGCGAGCAGCAAGCCCACTCCAGCACTCAACAGCACATATAAACCTGCCATATAAATCGAGGAATCTTCATACAATCGAACTGTTTCTACACTGAAGGTCGAAAACGTTGTCAATGAACCGATCAAACCGGTTCCTAAACCGAGCATGATCGGCTTGGGGATCATTTCCTTTTTTTCATTCAGCCCGGTCAACAGTCCCAGAAAAAAACAGCCGAGAATGTTTGCTATGAAGGTACCGTAAGGGAAAGCAGCGGTTCCAATATTCATTGTGCCTAGGCTAATCATATAACGGATAACGCTGCCTGCCATCCCGCCAAGGCCAACAGCCAAATAATTCATCAAGAATCACCCTCCAATGACGAAGGCTTCCGTGAATTGGAAGCCTCAGAATAGATGTTCGTAAGGAGAAATATCAATATTCAATTCATCCATTTTTTGGCGCAAGAATTTATGATCACGCTTCGGCGTGGCCAGTATATACCCCCTGATAATGGTATCAAGATCCAGACGCTTTACTTTTTTCTCCAGTGCAACTTCCCCGATTTTGCCGGCGATTTTATGCCTTGCCACATCTCTGAACAGCTCAGGTACTGGGCTGACCAGTTCATCAAGCAGCTTGTTTTGTTCGTCTGTCCAAAGGCTTTTTGTCTCCTCGACATAATACTCTTCCCAGTCCATATCCGATTTTCCATCTTCTTTTGGAAGGCGTTTTAAAAACTTTCGAAACATGAAAAAACCGCCGATTCCGAACAGGGTAATTAATACGACCACCCAAAAAAGAATAAATATTAAAAACCAACCTTCGAGCATTTCTTTCCCTCCTGATAATCGGCCTTTCGCCATACTAACATTATAGCCAATTGAAAAAGCAGGTGACAAGCTGTTGCCCTTTAAAATCAACATTTTAACTTCATTCAGCAGAAATCTCCCACTTCTATAAGTGGTGAGATGAATGCATATTGGTATTTCATTAAGTGGGGGTTCAAACCCCGGCTGAATAAAGTTAAAGCCTCCGGCGGATGCCACAGATTTCAGAAGAAATTTATCGAGCGAAGCTCGATAAAATCTGGGCGCAAATACGCCAAAGTGCATTTGATATCTTCAGGGTGTCCTTCCTGCATCTATTTCTGTATATGGAATGTGAAAGGAGGTGATACACTTGGCAAACGCTTTTTTGAAATCAACAAGGTTAAGGCTGGTATTTGAAATCTTTACTGAGGGGATGGACAAGCCGGTTTATAAAAGCAAAACATTTAACAATGTCCATCGTGATGCTAATGCTGCTCAGTTATACCAGGCTGCCCAAGTGATTGGCGCGTTATCGAAACATCCGGTCTGGGCGATTGAACGCAATGACAGCTTTGATATCGATGCAGAATGACAAGAAATGGAGGAAGGAGGTGCAAATATTGAAAACACTGGAATTGCATTTTGTTACGGGAGGCGGCAAGACAGCAAGGCTTACGATTGAGCAACCACAGGAACCGATACACCCGAAAGATGTGAAAAATGCCATGCAATCAATTATTGACTCAGGAGTATTTATTGACAGTGAAGGAAACACATATGAAGAAATGAAAGCGGCTCGGCTTGTCGAACGTACGGTTACCGAATATTCATTGGATTAAGTGAATGAGGCTTGGCTCAGGCCAAGCCTTTAACTTCATTCAGCAGAATTCTCCCATTTCTGTAAGTGGTGAGATGAATGCCTATTGTTATTCCATTCAGTGGGGATTCAAACCCCGGCTGAATAAAGTCAAAGCCTCCGGCGGATGCCACAGATTTTTAGAGGAAATTTATCGAGCGGAACTCGATAAAATCTGGGCGCAAATACGCCAAGGCGCATTTGATAGTCGATCAGATCCTTTCTGCTCGGCTTTTTTCTTGTTTTTAAGAGGTTAATGACCATCATTTGCTATAATAGTAGATATTTAGAGGAAATAGGGTGATGAGGGTGAAAATCATTCATACTGCCGATTGGCATTTGGGCAAGCTTGTTCACGGCATCTATATGACAGAACAGCAAGAAGCGGTCCTTGAACAATTTATCGAACTCGTTGCTGAGGAAAAACCCGATGCTGTCATCATTGCCGGTGATCTATATGACCGCTCTGTGCCTCCAGTGGAAGCCGTACAGCTTCTTGAAAAAGTGTTGTTTAGAATCAATGTGGAGCTGAAGACTCCGGTTCTTGCCATTTCTGGAAACCATGACAGCGCAGAACGTCTGGCGTTCGGATCCTCTTGGTACCGCCACAGCGGCTTTTATCTGAATGGAAAGCTGTCCGATTGTTTTGAGCCCATTCGGATTGATGGTGTTCATTTTTATCTTGTTCCTTATGCAGAACCTGGTGTTGTTCGGGAGGTATTTCAAGATCCAGGCATTCATTCACACCATGACGCGATGAGCAGGGTTACTTGGGAAATCGAGAAAACAATGGATGCAGATGCTGCTAACATTCTTGTAGGACATGCCTTTGTAACAGGTGGAAAAACGACTGATTCGGAACGGATATTATCTGTCGGAGGTTCCGGCAGTGTTGATTCAGATTGCTTCAGCCCTTTTGCATATACTGCACTAGGCCACCTGCATAGTCCAGATGCCATTAGACATGAGACGCTCCGCTACTCCGGTTCGCTTTTAAAATATTCTTTTTCAGAAGCCAAACAGCGAAAAAGCATTTCAATTATAGAAATTGATGCAAGCGGACAATTGACAATTAATGAAAAGTCACTGATACCGCGTCAGGATATGAGAGAGATTTCAGGATACATAGATGAATTGCTTGATCCGGCATTTTATACAAATCAAAAGCTGGATGATTTTTTGAAAGTGACTCTTTTGGATGAAGGGGCATTGATTGATCCGATCAATAAACTGCGGGCTGTTTACCCGAACATCTTGCATTTGGAAAGAAAAATAGAATCGGTTGACCTGAAGAAAAGACAGGCACTTCGTTCTATTCAAAGCGAAAGAAAAACGGAACTGGACCTTTTTTCTGAGTTTTATAAGGAAATGACAACGAGTGAATTTACCGAACAAAAGCGGGAGCTGATGGAAGAGGTAATCGATAGTGTCCGTAAGGAGGTGCTCCTTGTATGAGGCCGCTTAAATTGGAAATGCAGGCGTTCGGCCCTTATGCAGGGATAGAGATCATTGACTTCACTCAATTGGAAAGCCGGACAATGTTTGTCATTTCTGGAAAAACGGGCGCTGGAAAAACGTCTATCTTTGATGGAATCAGCTTTGCTATCTACGGCAAAGCAAGCGGAGAGGACCGGAATGGCGCAGATTTGCGCAGTCATTTTGCCAAGGATGATCTTCTTACGGAAGTGTCTTTGACATTTCAATTGAGGGATAAGATTTATTACATTTGCCGATCCCCTCAGCAGGAAAGGAAAAAGGCGCGGGGGGATGGCTATACAACGGTCAATGCAAAAGCAGAGCTGTACTTGGTTGATGAGTCTGGCGCTAAAAAGCTGCTGGCGGCAAACGTAAGGGATACGGAGGAAAAAATCAAAGAAATCATTCAGCTTGACGCAAACCAGTTCAGACAGATTTTAATGATTCCTCAAGGGGATTTCCGGAAGTTGCTGACATCTGACAGTAAAGAGAAAGAAGTCATTCTACAGCGGCTATTCCATACTGAGCAATATAAAAAAATAGAAGTAATGCTTAAAGATAAGGCTGGATTGCTTAAAAATGAGGTGGAGGGCGGTATCAATCAAAGGAGCCAAAAGCTGAGGGACATTTTTACGAATGGAAATGATGAGATAGAATCAGCCCTTGCCGAACCTGTACCTAGTGATACAATCATCCTCCCACTGCTGCAAAAGATCACAGGGGAAATGAGTCAAAGATTGGCCGAGCTTGAGAAGGAAATAGAAATCAGGCAAAAACAACGTGATGAGGCAAAAAGAAAGGTAGATGAAGCGGAAAATATTTTGAATGAAATGAATAACCGCAGTGCCTTAGAAAAGCAGAAAGCCTTGTTGGATGAAAAAAAATCGTCCATCGATGAAAAAAGGAAAGCTGTAGATCTTGCCAGACGCGCAGGCAATCTGGCTCACCAGGAGAATATATGCCAGCGGTTAAAAAAAGAGATTGACGACAAAGCCTCAAGGAAAAGAAAGGTAGAAGAAGACTTAGCTTTTACTAAAAAGGAGAAAATAACCGCAGATGAAAATCTGAAAAGAGAAGAAGACAGAAGAGGCAAAAGGGAAGAACTGCATGCGGAAATGTCCAGACTGGAAAGCTTGCGAGAGGATGTTCTTTCGTTTTCCAGCCGAAAAGCAGATATTCAACGCTTGGAACTAGAGGCGAAAGATTATCGTAAAAAGCTGAATGAACAAAAGGAAAAAGCGACTGAATGGAGAGAATTGGTTGAGAAACAGCAGGATGAACTGAACAAGCTAAGACAACTCCAGGATAAAAATATTACTTTAAAAGAGGAAAAGCTCCGCATTGAACAAGCCATTGATCATCTTCATCAACTGGCGGTTTCAATAGAAAAAGAGAAAACTGCAAATAAATTGTCTGTACAGCGGGAAAAAGAACTGCAGCTCGCAAATGCAAAAACTAAGGACGCGTTGGAAACACTCAAGCATATCGAAGAAAAATGGTTGTCGGGACACGCGGCCATTTTGGCTGGTAAGCTGGAAAACGGCTGCCCATGTCCTGTTTGCGGTTCAGCTGAACACCCGTCGCCGGCCCATGCATCAGGAGATTATGTGAGCGAAGAAGATTTTGAATCAGCAAAAAAGGATGCACGCATAATAGAAGAGCAGTTGGCTGAAATTCGCCAAGAGTGGATGAAGGCTAAAGCGGATGTGGAGCTATGTGAGAAAACAGTATTTGAAAAGCTTGATGCAACAAAAGCGCTGCTGATGGACGTAAATCTGGAGGACGCGACTCTCCATTTGCAAAAGCTTCAAAAGAAGCAACAAGAGTTATCCATAGAGCTGAAAAGCAATGAAATGAAAACAAGTAAAATTCCCGAAAAAGATACCAAAATAACACAGCTTTCTCAGGGTCTAAAAGATTTGTCTGCAAAAATGGACGAAACCTCAGAGAAAGAACGGGAAACAGTCCATCAATATGTGGAAATAAAAGCAGCTCTTCAAAGCCTTGCTCTCAACCTTCCTGAAGGCATAGAAACGAAGGAACAATACGAAAGTAGATTGTCGGTTTTACAGAAAGAAATCAAACAACTGGATGATATATATAAACAGGCTCAGGATGTCTGTTCCAAACTGAATGAACAACTGGCAGCTCAAAAAATGGCCTTGCAGAACATGGAGGAAGAAATTGAAGAGCTTAATAACTCATTAAATACTGAGCGGGAAAAGTTTTTACATCAGCTCCATCAAGAAGGATTTACTACTTACGGTGAATATGCTGAGTCCAAAAAAGATTCCGCTTGGATTCAAACTACTGAAGAAGAGATCAAGGCTTATGGTGAAGAATACCGCTCCGTTACAGATCGTCTAAAAGATTATGAAGAGCGTTTAAAAGGAATTGAGCGGCCGGATTTGGAAAAGTTGAATGAGGAATTCGGGGAGCAGGAGAAAATGCTTTTGTCCATGAGTGCTCAGTTCTCCAATTTGAAGATGAACATAAATAAAAACGAAGATATCCAATTGGATGTTCAGCAGTTGAATCTGCAGATTAAAGAATTGGAGAAACAATATGAACTCATTGGACACTTATCTGATATAACGAGAGGGCAGAATACATACAAGCTTACATTTGAAAGATTTGTATTAGCCTCGTTTTTGGATGATATTCTAGCAGCAGCCAACGGAAGGCTGTTAAAAATGACAAGTGGGCGCTACCAGCTTTTAAGAAAGAAAGAACGTTCGAAGGGGAATGTTCAAAGCGGGTTGGAGCTGCTTGTATTTGACCAATATACTGGCCAGGAACGCCACGTCAAAACCTTATCAGGCGGAGAAAGCTTTAAGGCGGCGCTTTCGCTTGCGCTTGGATTATCGGATGTCGTGCAGGAGCATGCAGGGGGCGTCTCGCTTGAAACGATGTTCATCGATGAAGGGTTTGGCACTTTAGACTCCGAATCATTGGATCAGGCCATTGAGGCGTTAATGGAAATCCAGAGCAGCGGAAGGCTTGTAGGCATCATTTCACACGTTCCGGAATTGAAAGAGCGGATTGATGCCCGTTTGGAAGTGTTCGCTGGCCAGAGTGGAAGCAGTACTGAATTTGTATTTTTATCATGAGTAGGAGGTGCAGCCCTCTTGGAGAAGACGTTTTATATTGCCACACAAGCATTTGGCTGGTTCATATCCATCAGTTTGGCAGTCTTCGGCGTATTTGCCTTTAAACTGAAGTATCCATTCATTGGAATCCTATTGATTCTAATATTTCTTGCTTCTTGTGTCGTCAATTATTTATTCAGGAAAAAGTGGAAGGAAACGTTATGATAGGAAAAATAAATCCTGTTCAGGTGAAAGCGTGCGGTAAATAGCTTAATTCTTCCAATTGCTATTGATGGCTCTTCAATCGGCTGGCATGAAGACGGTATTCGACCGGACTCATGCCGGCCGATTTTTGCTTGATACGCAACGAATATAGTAATCAATTTATTCTTCTGCTTTCTTTTCTAGTCTTCAAATGGGCGGAAGGCTTTCCATAATATACCTCTTGTTTCAGTAGGACGACCAACATATTCAGGTGAAAATCGAGATGGAAAGTATTACAGTATAGAGTTACTACTTTCGTATTTTAGGATAAAGTTAAAAACTTTACATTTTGTCTAATAGCGGGAACTAATAATCTGAATATTATTAACAATATGTCTAATGAAAACGCTTCAAATAAATAATACAATATTAGTAAGAAATGAAACTTATTGTTAAACCTCATAAATACTGTATAGAAAGATTTACTGCAAAATATTTTTAAAAACATGTTGAATATTTCACTGATGCAGAGCTATTGTCACGGACAAATTGATCCACCATTGATCCTGCTAATTTGTCCGTGTAGTGGATTATTGCAGATTAATTAAAAGAAAAGCCTAGAGACTCAAGTGCGACAAATCGATTCTAAGCATTCACTGGGGAGGCCTAGCCCCCTTCCACCGAGGGCGCCGCAGTTAATGACACGCAACATCGCTTTGACTTGCTCCAACATCGTGACAGGTTCTCATTTTATCATTTCCTGACAGAAGACTCCCACTTCAAAGAATATAAAGGGCGGAGCCCAATGAGTAAGTGGGAGATGAATGTCAGTTGGTGATAGCCGAAACTGGTATCATTATGATAAAGCGGAAACAAATGTTCTCGTTGTTAGGTGAAATGAATGTTAGTCAACAAAGCGTACAAATTTCGCATATATCCAAACAAAAAACAAGAAATCCTCATTGCTAAAACAATGGGCTGTTCACTTTTCGTATTCAATCATTTTTTAGCAAAGTGGAAGGATGCCTACAAGGAAACAGGCAAAGGATTAACCTACAATTCTTGCTCTGCTGAATTACCACAACTAAAAAAGGAATTAGTATGGTTAACAGCACTGCGATTCAATCTTCACTTAAAAATCTTGCTGATTCGTATTCGCGATTTTTCAAGAAACAAAACAG
>NZ_QYTW02000029.1 GCF_003605405.2 Siminovitchia terrae
AATAACCGATTCGAAGTAAAAAACATGTTCCAGAAGGTAAAAGATGAAAAAATTCTCTTCCTTAGGCATTCGCACAATAATATGCCGTTTTCGCACGATAATGTCTAATTTCGCACGATAAACTCGATTTTCGCACGATTCGCTAGGATTTCGCACAATAAGTGGTTCATAGCGAAAAATCTGGATCAGAGGCTAAGTGCGCAGTCCAAGACAGGGTCCATAGGCAAAACAAAAACACATTGTGCAGTATTAGCATATGCTCCTCTTTAAACCGCACTTAGTATGATTAAGGGAAAGGGAAATTTCCCCTTTTTCCACTACGTGCACTGTTTCATCAAGAAACGAAACATCATTCTCGGACACTTTACCTCAGATATTTCCAAAAAGGTATGGATAAATGGATATGTATCATCCGCTGCTGTTTTGATTAGGTCAAACCACCACTCAGTTTCATAACGCGCAATCATGCTCAAATTATATAGTAGTAGGTAATGGACCATGATATCTGGAATATTGCTTAGTTGGTCAAAGGATACATTGATCCCATATAACTTCTTAAAAAGGTGGTATCTGAAAGGGGGATTTAGTTCAGATTGCTTTCCATCAATTGTTAATTCATTTGGTATCCAATGGATAATCCCACCATTTTTTTCTTCAAGAAAATTCTTTAATCGCTTTTCACCCATATGGAAGGTATGTGTTAATTCTATAGGGATGTGCCAATTATCGTTCATTTTATTGAATAAAATAATATTTCGTTTACGATGAATAAATTGAAATAAATCATCCAGTTCTGGAATGAGGGCAAGTAAATCCCCCATTTTGAATTTTTCCCCTTCCAAATGGTTCATCTGGAACATTTTCTCAGCAAAATGGGTACATAAACCGTTTTTTTGTATCTTCACTTCGTCCTGAAAAAATTGATAGTTTCTTTTTTTCTTTTTTCTTGTCGATACTCCATGGGCAAGGACAGAAGTTGAATTAGGGTAATATGGATCAATGGTAAGCAGCCCGGCCTTGATTAAATGTACGAAGCCGTAAAATAGAAGAACGGGTTTTATGGAAAAAGGGGAGCTGTAGGCCTGTTTATAGTAGGTTTGTGCCTGTTCTAAATAGTACATGAATGGGTAACAATTATCATAGCTTTTTCTCTCGGCCTCTGTAGTGCACAGATGTAGATAACATTTTTTTAAATAAAATTGCACGGTGGAGGCGGATTGAAAATAATTGAATTTAAGCCATATTTCATCATGTTTCAACATAAAAATCCCCTCCGAATAATTTGAAAAATGGAACATCAACTGTATTCCTTGACAGTATTTTAACCAATTGATAACCTACTAATAATATTTTGGGCAGGGGGATAAAAAAATGTGGGAATCTAAGTTTGCTAAAGAGGGCTTAACATTCGATGATGTTTTGTTAATCCCGGCAAAATCTGAAGTTTTGCCAAAAGATGTCGATATGAAAGTAAAGTTGACTGATACTCTTCGTTTAAACATTCCTATTATCAGTGCTGGTATGGATACTGTAACGGAAGCAGCTATGGCTATATCCATGGCACGCCAAGGCGGAATTGGCGTCATTCATAAGAACATGAGTATTGAACGGCAGGCAGAAGAAGTGGACAAGGTAAAGCGCTCTGAAAGTGGAGTTATTACCGACCCATTTTTCCTCACCCCGGAACATCAAGTGTTTGATGCCGAACATCTCATGGCGAAATACCGAATCTCCGGTGTGCCCATTGTAAATAATGAAGAAGATCGAAAATTGGTTGGCATTATTACCAACAGGGATATGCGTTTTATCCAAGATTATTCCTTACCAATCACGGATGTCATGACGAAAGAGAACTTGGTGACAGCAGCCGTCGGAACATCACTTGAGCAAGCTGAGAAAATTCTGCAGGAGCATCGGATTGAAAAGCTTCCTCTCATTGATGAAGACGGAGTATTAAAGGGCTTGATCACCATTAAGGATATTGAGAAAGTAATTGAATTCCCGCATTCAGCGAAAGATGATAAAGGAAGACTGCTTGTTGCAGCTGCTGTCGGAGTATCAAAAGATACATTTACAAGAATAGAGCAGCTTGTAAAATCGCAAGTTGATGCAATTGTAGTAGATACTGCACATGGCCATTCTAAAGGTGTTATCGAAACTGTCCGTGAAATTAAGAAACAGTATCCCGACCTGAATATTATCGCAGGAAATGTAGCGACTGCCGAAGCAACCCGTGAATTGTATGAAGCAGGAGCGGATGTTGTCAAAGTTGGGATTGGACCTGGATCTATTTGTACGACCAGAGTTGTTGCAGGCGTCGGGGTTCCACAGATAACTGCAATCTATGACTGTGCTAGTGAAGCCAGAAAACACGGCAAAACGATTATCGCGGATGGCGGCATCAAATATTCCGGTGATATCGTTAAGGCTCTAGCTACCGGTGGACATGCTGTCATGCTTGGAAGCCTGCTTGCTGGAACATCTGAAAGCCCAGGAGAAACGGAAATCTTCCAAGGGAGAAGGTTTAAGGTATACCGCGGAATGGGTTCCGAAGGAGCGATGGAGAAAGGTTCAAAAGACCGTTATTTCCAGGAAGATGCAAAGAAATTTGTTCCTGAAGGAATTGAAGGGCGCGTTCCATATAAGGGGCCTCTTGCGGATACATTATTCCAGTTGACTGGAGGTCTTCGCGCTGGAATGGGTTATTGCGGAGCGGCTAGTCTCCACGATTTCCGCGAAAATGCGCAGTTTATCAAAATGACGGGCGCGGGCTTGCGTGAAAGCCATCCACACCAAGTTCAGATTACGAAGGAAGCACCAAACTATTCATTATCATAATGAGGGCGGGCTGATGCCCTAGTGGAAATGACAGGACTCTGAGCGAGTCCTGTCATTTTTTGTGAAAAGAGGTATAATTCCAATTTCCCCCGTAATGGAAATGACATATTTACAAGCTATTCATCCATGACCAACTATGTTAAAATGACAAACGGGTACATAATATTTGGAGGGTCTACTTTTGAAAAAACAAGCGCATAAACGGTTTATAGCTTTCTTCGTCATGGTCATCATGCTCATTACCACAATAAATGTCCCTGCAAAGGCTTCCGCTGAAGACGCATTGGACATTCATGCGGACGCTGCAATTATTGTGGAAGCAAGCACAGGGAAAATTTTATATGCAAAAAATGAAGATACTGCACTCGGAATTGCATCTATGTCTAAAATGATGACCGAGTATTTAATGTTTGAAGCTATCCAAGATAAGAAAATTAAATGGGACCAAGAACAGACAATCAGCGATTATGTTCATGAAGTTTCCATAGATACAAATTTATCCAATGTTCCGCTTGAGGCAGGAAAAAAATATACAATTAAGCAATTATATGAAGCCATGGCCATTTATTCGGCAAACGGAGCAACTATTGCTATTGCTGAGGCCATTGCAGGTTCTGAACAAAAATTCGTTGATCTGATGAATGCCAAAGCAAAAGAGCTTGGCTTGGAAAATTATAAATTTGTCAATTCAACTGGATTAAATAATAAGGATTTAAAAGGGAAGCATGTTAAAGGAACGGGTGCTGAGGAAGAAAATATTATGTCAGCGCGTGCCATGGCAAAATTGGCGTCACAGCTGTTGACTGATTATCCGGAAGTCCTAGAAACAACAAGCATTCCGGAAAAAACTTTCCCAGGAATGCCTGAAAAAATGAAAAACTGGAACTGGATGCTGCCATCCCTTATTTTCAGTTATGAAGGCGTTGATGGTCTAAAAACAGGAACAACTGACTTTGCGGGCTATTGTTTTACGGGTACGGCCAAGAAAAATGATATGCGGGTTATAACTGTTGTCATGAATGCCAAGGATAAAAACGGGAAAGGTGAATACAAGTCTCGCTTTGTGGAAACAAAGAAAATGTTGGACTATGCTTTCAACAATTTTTCTATGAAAGAACTCTATCCCGATGATTATCAAGTCAAAGGTCATGAGTCCCTCCCTGTTATTAACGGCAAAGAAAAGAAGGTTGCTATTCAATCAGACGCTCCGATCCAGGTTGTTATAAGGAACGGGGAAGAGAAGTCGTATAAGCCTGAATTCAAAGTGAATAAAAACCTTTTAAATAAGGATGGTCAATTGACTGCACCTGTGAAAAAAGGTGAAAAAATTGGATCCCTTGAATTAAAATATGAGGGTGAGCATGATTATGGATATATTAGCAAGCCTGCTTCAGCTAATATGGTAACAGTGGAAAAAGTGGAAAAGTCAAATTGGTTTGTCCTATCCATGAGAAGTATTGGCGGTTTTATTGGGGACGTATGGAACAGTGCTGCCAAGACTGTTAAAGGCTGGTTCTGATGTTGATGCAAGTTTTATAAAAAATTTGCATTTATATAGAGGATATAGTATAGTATCAGAAAATTGATATGAGCGAACGTGTAGAAAGGAAATAGTAGCAGGTAACGCGTCTTTCAGAGAGCCGGTGGTTGGTGAGAATCGGCAGCGCAACCCGCGAATCCATCCTTGAGCAAAATGCCGAATGCCTTGGCTAGTAAGCATTTTCGGGTCACACCCGTTATCCAATAAAGAGGAAAGCAGTATGCTTTCAATATGGGTGGCAACGCGGGTAAACTCTCGTCCCTTTTGGGATTGGGAGTTTTTTTGTTTTTTTAAAATGATTGGGAGGTTGTTATCATGTTGGAGATAAGATTACTTCGTGGAAATTTAGAGGAAGTGAAAAAGAAGCTGCAGCATCGCGGCGAGGATTTAGGAGATTTAGACAAGTTTGAGGATCTGGATCAAAAGCGCAGGGGAATCATTGTTCAGGCAGAGCAATTGAAAAGCAAAAGGAATGAAGTTTCCGAAAAAATCGCTCAGTTAAAAAAAGATAAGCAGAACACGGATGATCTGATTGTTGAAATGAGAGAAGTGGGGCAGCAAATCAAGCAGATGGACGGGGAGCTTCGTACTGTGGAAGACGAATTAGAAAAGATTCTCATGTCCATTCCAAATATACCGCATGAAAGTGTTCCAGTTGGAGAAACGGAAGACGACAATGTGGAAATCCGAAAATGGGGCGAGGTACGCGAATTTTTATTCGAACCGAAGCCACATTGGGATTTGGCGTCAGATTTGGGGATTTTGGACTTTGAAAGAGCTGCAAAAGTGACAGGAAGCCGCTTTGTATTTTATAAGGGACTGGGATCTAGGCTGGAACGGGCGCTAATCAATTTTATGCTCGATCTACACGTGGAAGAGCATGGCTATGAAGAGATGCTTCCGCCTTACTTGGTGAACCGCGCCAGTATGACGGGAACCGGTCAGCTTCCGAAATTTGCAGAGGATGCGTTTCATATAGACAGCGAGGACTTTTTCCTGATTCCGACCGCAGAGGTTCCGGTGACCAATTATTATCGGGATGAGATTCTTGATGGTTCACAGTTGCCTTTAAATTATGCTGCCTACAGCGCTTGTTTCCGTTCAGAAGCAGGCTCTGCGGGCCGTGATACTCGGGGATTGATTCGCCAGCATCAGTTTAATAAGGTGGAGTTAGTGAAATTTGTTAAACCGGAGGATTCTTACGATGAGCTTGAGAAATTGACCAGCCATGCCGAAAAAGTGCTCCAGCTTCTAAAACTGCCATATCGTGTAATGAGCATGTGTACAGGAGACCTCGGTTTTACTGCAGCCAAAAAATATGACTTGGAAGTTTGGATTCCAAGCTATAACACGTACCGAGAGATTTCTTCTTGCTCAAACTTTGAGGCATTCCAGGCAAGACGGGCAAATATTCGCTTCCGTACTGAACCGAAGGCCAAGCCGCAGCATGTGCATACGCTGAACGGGTCTGGGTTGGCAGTGGGAAGAACGGTTGCCGCTATTTTGGAAAATTATCAGCGTGAAGATGGCACGGTGGAGATTCCGGAAGTGCTTCGACCGTATATGGGAAATAAAGAAGTAATTGGATAAGGGGAGAAAGTATTCGCAGGATAATCCCCGTTTTTGAAAGATCAGAGCTCTACACAATTATTTCGATGTTACAAGAAGCGGCTCCAATTTTAGGAGCCGCCCTTTTTAATGATCTGATTATCTTAACTTCAGTGCCACTGATCAGACACCTAACGCTTTTCTTAGATATTTTTTTTTACATTAAAATTATCTGTAATCAGTAGCCAGTTTTGTGGGAAGGGAAGTCCGAGCTTCCAATAGCCGACACCACGGATGCCCAGTTCTTTGACCAGATTAAATTTTGCTTGTATGGACCGCGCATCTTCAAACCAAACCTCATGTTCTTTCCCGTCTTGGTCAGTATAATGGAAAAATGGTGCTTGTGCTTTTGTATCATATTCGATGGCAGCGTTGTTTTCCGCGGCGATTTGTATGGCCCTTTGAGGGCTGACGGCCGTTGCTGTCGTCCCTTGAACAAAGGGAAGTGTCCAATCGTATCCATATAGATTTTGGCCCATCATGATTTTTTCGGGTGGGATTTCGGTAATGGCGTATTCCAGCACATCTCTGACAGAGTTAATAGGAGATACGGCCATGGCAGGGCCGCCGCTGTATCCCCATTCATAGGTCATGATCAATGTATAGTCAACAATTTCTCCATGCGCCTTATAATCATGACCTTCATACCACTCACCTTTTTGTGTTGCACTTGTTTTTGGAGCCAGCGCAGTTGAAATGATAAATCCTTCCCGATGAAAAAGATCTTTGGCTCTTCGAAGAAAGTTATTATATGCTTCTCTGTCCTCGCCAGCTATTCTTTCAAAGTCAAAATGAATATCCGTAAATCCGACCCGCTTCGCTTCAGCAAGTATATTATTTAAAAATGTTGTTTGAACCTTTTCGTCTGTAAGGAGAATATGGACTAATTCCGTATTAAACTGTCCTTCTTCCTGATTGGCTAATACCATGGCAAGAGCTGTATTGTTTGCTTTTGCTATATCCGGGAATCTGTTAAGATTCGGGGGATCCAGCGATCCGTCTCGTTTTGGAAAATAAGAAAAGGGAGCTAGGTAAGTCAAATAGGGAGATGCTTCCCTTGCGCTGGATTCAAGCTGCGGTGATACTTCTCCAACCCGCCTCGGTTCCACATAGGCTAAAAACTCCCCATCTCTTTTTGCTCTTTGTGGAATGTAGAGTCGCAGTCCTACTTGAATAGGCTGGTTTACATGAATACCGTTAATTCGTGCCAATTCCTGATAGGAAATCCCAAATTTTTGGGCTATGGCCCACAGGCTGTCACCAGGCTGTACCCAGTAAAAACTGCCTAAAATAGGAATGACCAATGCTTGCCCAACGACCAACTGATCTCGATTGGGAAGTTGATTTGCTTCGGCAATAATGGCAGGAGAGATATTATAACGAGAGGCAATTGAGTTCAATGTCTCATTGGGCTCGACGACATGAATCTGCATGTTTTTCCTCCTTATAGCTGTTCAAAAATATATAATTCACCTTGTCCCATTGTATGTATTATGTAAAAATAAAAGACCAATCAATATTTTCAAAATCAGATACACTTAGGTGATACAAATGGAAAGAGAAGAAAAGTATATGCGATTAGCAATCGCTGAAGCAAAGAAAGCTGAAGAGATGCAGGAAGTTCCCATTGGAGCGGTCGTTGTACTCAATGACGAAGTAGTGGCTGCCGCCCATAACAGACGGGAGACGGATCAAAATGCTGTTGCGCATGCGGAACTGTTGGCTATTGAAGAAGCCTGTGAAAAATTGGGAACATGGAGGCTGGAAGAAGCCGAGTTATTTGTAACACTGGAACCTTGCCCGATGTGCAGCGGAGCTATTATTTTATCCAGGGTCAAAAAGGTTGTGTACGGAGCATCTGATCCGAAGGCTGGCTGTGCTGGAACATTAATGAATCTATTGACGGATGAACGGTTCAATCATCAAAGTGAGGTTATAAATGGAGTTTTGGGAGAAGAGTGCGGGAGGCTCTTGAGTGATTTTTTTCGATCCATTCGCCAAAAAAAGAAAAAGTTATAAGTGCAGGAGCAGCGACTGAGCGTTTTAACGGGATTTCTTAGTAATACATGAGCGTGACAGAAGCAGACAAAACTTTTGAACATCCTCTATTGAGTCATGGGAATTTTTGATAAAATGTAACAGACATTGATTTTTCATTGAAAAAGTAGTAAAATAGGTTATGCCGCGCTAGACGGGGAAGTAGCGGATCCCTGTACCCGAAATCCGCTCCAGCGGGGTTGAATCCCTTCCAGAGGCAGCTGTTTTGTCTGGTCTGCCTCAAGTAAGTGGTGTAGACACCCGGGTCCTGCGCAATGGGAACCCATGAATCATGTCAGGTCCGGAAGGAAGCAGCATTAAGTGGAACCTCTCATGTGCCGCGGGGCAGCCTGGGTCGAGCTAACTGCTTGAGTAACGCAGATGAAGCACTGTCGAAGGAAGGTGCGCGGTATTGACTAAGAAACGACAAACCCATTCGCAATTAAAGCGGATGGGTTTTTTGTGAGTAAAGAAAGTATAACTTGTTATGAAAAATTTAATTCAAAGGTAGCTTTTTCTTTGTTCAGCTACGACGTACAGGAAGTACTAGTGCAAGCGAAGCGACAGGACGTCGCGTTCTGATCCTGCAAGCGCCTAGCCCCTCGAGGTCACAAGCTGCTTCCCTGTGGTGGCTGAAGGACTGCCTCCTCGGGAATCGTCTTGTGCTTGTCGGGGCTAAACAAGGCGCTTGCGCTTTTCTTATGATTTGAAACCTAAACCGCTCTAAATCGTAATCAATATAACTGAAGAGAGGTGAATATTTTATGTTGAAAAAATATATCCTTCCTACTTTGATCCTTTTGTTTTTTATTCCATCGTCTGTTTATGCCGTTGACTTTTCAATCCCTGATGTGAAAATAGATGCCTATTTACAGGAAGACGGAGATGTCAATGTCAACGAACGACATACTTATACTTTTGATGGAAAGTTTAATGGCATTACCCGGGAAATATTCCCGAAAAAAGGTGCGGAAATAAGGGACTTAATGGCGAAGGAGAAAGAAAAAAGTCTAAAGGTGGAAAAAGAGGAAGAACTGTATAAAATTCACCGTAGCGGTAAGGATGAAACGATCCATGTAGATATACACTATATCATCAAGAATGGGATGGATAAGTATAACGATGTAACAGAATTTTATTGGCCATTTTTTGATGATCGAAATGAAGCTGATTATGGGAAAATGACCATTGCCATTCATCCCCCTCAACCGACAGATGATGCCATTGCGTTAGGGTATGAGTCGGCCTTTAAAACGGAGAACGTGGCAGATGATGGAACGGTCGTCTTTTCAATGGGAGAAGTGGAAGCCGGAGAAAATGGCGATGTAAGGGTTGCTTATGACTCAACATTATTTCCTGCTATGTCACTGACAGCAAATAGAGAAATGAAAGAAGAAATCGTCAGCGAGAAAAGAACGATGGAAGAGAACGCAATCATTTATGCGAAGAATAAAAGAAAGACGGCCTCAACAGCGATATGGGTTTTGGTAGGCTTCACCGCTTTGTTTGTAGTCATAGCTATGAATGAATTTAATCGATCCAAGCGGAAAAGGAAGGCTGCCATAGATGCCGTTTTTAATCAAAGACTAAAAATTCCTGAGCAGCAAATGAGTATGCCTGCGACTATCTTTTTTACAGACGAATTTCATAACAGTACGATAGCGGCAGGATTGATGGATCTTGTTCGTCAGGGTTATGTTAAACAGACAAAAGAGGGGTATTTCCAATTAATCAGTAGAGAAGCGGCAGAGGAGCATGAGAGGATTCTCATCAGTTTCTTATTCGATAAAATCGGATGGAACGGGGAGTTCTGCATGGATAACTTGGAAGAATTTATGGAAAATAAGAAAAACCACATGAAATACATCAATGAGATCAATAGATGGAAAGCGGCGGTTACAAATGAAACAAAGCAGGCTAGTTTATATGACCAAAGAAAAACAGTGAGAATAGCAGCTGGATTATTAAGCCTTTTTCCTTTTTGGTTTATCATTCTGTCGGCTAAATATGATCTTTTCTTATACATGACTTTATTTATTTTACTGTTTATTGTCTATTTGGGGTTTTCAATTTTTTACAAGTCTTTGGCAGTAAAAGGGATGCGCATGCAGGAAGAGTGGAGGAGATTGGTTAATGAATTTGATCGAATTTCTGATTGGAATTGGAAACTCTATAACGAAGATGACCGAATGCGGGCGATGATTTATTCACTTGGAATCGAAGGGGCAATCTCTGCCAAAATGAACAGAGTTCTCGATGAATCAGCCAGCTCTTCAAGCTTTTATCCGATGAACTGGTTAGTCTTGACGTCATCTTTTGATATGGCGGGAGAGCAGGCAAAAGACACAGTTGCATCTCAATCAAGCGGAAGCTCCTCTTCAGTTGGTGGTGGAGTTGGAGGCGGTGGTGGCGGATCAGGGGCATTTTAGCTGGTTCTTTCATCCCATTTATATCTTTTTTCAATGACACTCTTCCTGTGATTTCCCTTCGGATTAAGGTATAATACATTGTAGTACAAATAACTTTACAGGGAGGCAGAGCATGAGTTATCAAGCGTTATATCGAGTGTGGCGGCCGCAGGCGTTTGCGGATGTCATCGGGCAAGAACATGTAACAAAGACGTTGCAAAATGCTCTCCTCCAAGAAAAAATTTCGCATGCTTATTTGTTTTCCGGTCCCCGCGGAACTGGAAAAACAAGTGCAGCCAAAATAATGGCAAAAGCTGTTAACTGTGAAAAAATGCCAGTTGCTGAGCCGTGCAATGAATGTTCCGCTTGCCTGGGCATCACGGATGGTTCGGTTCCTGATGTCATTGAAATTGACGCGGCTTCGAATAACGGCGTGGAAGAAATTCGGGATATCCGGGACAAGGTCAAATATACGCCTAATGCGGTGAAGTACAAAGTCTACATCATTGATGAAGTACATATGCTGACTATTGGCGCATTTAATGCTTTGCTGAAGACATTGGAAGAACCGCCCAAACATGTTATTTTCATACTGGCTACGACAGAACCGCACAAAATCCCACTAACGATCATTTCTAGGTGTCAGCGCTTTGATTTTAAGAGAATTACTTCGCAGGATATCGCCGGGCGAATGTCGCATATTGCAAATGAAATTTCGTTGGAATATGATGAAAAGGCGCTTCAAACTATTGCAAGAGCTGCTGAAGGTGGTATGCGGGATGCACTGAGCCTGCTGGATCAGGCTATATCTTTCAGTACTGGGAAAGTTACTGTAGAAGATGCTTTAACTGTCACTGGATCCATATCACAAAACAGTTTGAACATGCTTGCACGTTTTATTCATGATAAAGAAGTTTCCGGAGCGCTCGGAATGCTGGAGGAACTGCTCATGCAAGGGAAGGATCCTTCCCGATTCACAGAGGACTTCATTCTGTATTTCCGGGACTTGCTGCTTTATAAGACAGCACCGAATTTGGATGAGATAGCTGAGCATGCGCTTCTTGACGAAGAATTTAAAACCCTTGCCGAAGAGATTCAGCCGCAGCAAATTTATGAATACATTGATATATTAAGTAAAACACAGCAGGAAATGCGTTTCTCTAACCATGCGCGCATTTATTTGGAAGTATGTCTGGTGAAGCTTTGCCAGACAGAAAGAGTGTTGGCTCAACCAGATGGCCCGCAGGTTCAGGAATTGCATAAGAAAATTGAAGCATTGGAAAAGGAAATCAAATGGTTGAAAAATAACAGCCAACCGATTGACAAGGCTCAAGGTCAGCCAGCACAACCTTCGAAAAGACCAGCCAAAAGTGCTGGAAAGGAATTCAGGGTCAATTCAGGTACTGTGACTCAAGTGTTGAAGGAAGCTACAAGGAAGCATCTGAATGATGTTAAAGGCCACTGGGGAGAATTTTTGAATATATTGAATCAACGTCAATTGCCTTCCCAAGTTGCTTTACTCAATGATGCCGAACCAGCTGCAGCATCGGCGGATGCCCTTGTTTTGAAATTTAAATATGACGTCATTTGTAAAATGGCTATGGAGAATCATTCGTTTATTCAAACGATCTCTCAAATCTTGGAAGAGCAGACAGGAACTAGTTTTAAAGTCATTGGAGTTCCTGAAGCCCAATGGAAAGAGATCCGGGAAGAGTTTTTACAATCGAACAAAAGTGATGGAGACGAAAGTAACGCGGAGGAGCAGGATCCGATCGTATCCGAAGCTTTGAAACTTGTTGGAAAAGATCTTTTAGAAATTAAAAATTAATCATGGTGGAGGTTGTTTATGATGCGAGGAATGGGAAATATGCAAGGCATGATGAAGCAAATGCAAAAAATGCAAAAGAAGATGGCACAGGCGCAAGAGGAACTTGGAGAAAAAAGAATTGAAGGCACAGCAGGCGGCGGAATGGTAAAAGTGATCGTTTCCGGCCATAAGGAAGTGCTGGAGGTTCAAATTGACGAAGAGGTTGTAGATCCGGAGGATATCGAGATGCTGCAGGATCTTGTGCTGGCAGCTACTAACGAAGCTTTAAAGCAGGCAGAAGAATTATCAAGCCAGACGATGGGACAATTTACAAAAGGATTAAACCTTCCTGGCTTCTAGGAGGTTACCATTATGCACTATCCAGAACCCATATCAAAGCTAATCGACAGCTTTATGAAACTGCCGGGAATCGGGCCGAAAACAGCAGCCCGCCTGGCGTTTTTCGTTCTTAATATGAAAGAAGACACCGTCCTTGATTTTGCAAAGGCCCTTGTCAATGCAAAAAGGGATCTCGGCTATTGTTCAATATGCGGTCATATCACTGACAAGGATCCATGTTATATTTGCGATGATCAAAGACGTGACCGCAGCGTCATCTGCGTCGTTCAGGAGCCGAAGGACGTCATCGCCATGGAAAAAATGAAAGAGTACAATGGTTTGTATCATGTCCTTCATGGATCTATTTCGCCGATGGAAGGCATTGGGCCGGAAGATATTAATATTCCTGATCTGCTGAAAAGGCTCCAGGATGAAACGGTCCAGGAAGTAATTTTAGCGACAAACCCGAATATCGAAGGGGAAGCTACGGCCATGTATATTTCCCGCCTTCTCAAGCCGTCGGGTATCACTGTGACAAGGATTGCCCATGGTTTGCCTGTCGGAGGAGATCTTGAGTACGCAGATGAAGTGACCCTCTCAAAAGCGTTGGAAGGTCGAAGAGAAGTTCTTTAAGGAGAGGTCTCATATATGTTCCGGAAACAAAAAATGCGTAAAGAGTTTGATCACAGGTTAATAGACCTCATGGGAATTATAAAAAAACAATGGGATCAAAAGAGCGACATGTGCAGATTGAGCTATGAGGAAAACGATGAATTGCAGTATCAGATGCGACTGGCAAAAGCAAAATATATTTTTTTGTTCCAGGAAGCAAAGAAACGAAAAATCTCAATTAAAGATCAATGAACCCCTTACCCAAAGAAAAGTTAGACTAAGTTTTTTATTAGAGAAAATATGTGTAGCTTCAGGGCCAGGCATCATTGGCGAAACTGTAATCACGGGGTCCCGAAAAGGCCTCACATCAAAAAATCGTCTTGTGCTTATCACTCAAGGCTGCACGTCTGGACTTTTCTAAATGTTCTTTTCGGACAATCCTTTCATACAATATTAAATAAGAATGAGAGGGTAGGAGGGGGAACGTTTGGATTCGATCTTGATCATTGCTTTGCTGATCGGCTTGATTATTTTTTTATTGATGGCTGTAAAGCCCGGAAGTGTTGTTAAAGTGATCGGTCAGTCATTCATAAAATTAATGATTGGTGCCCTGTTTCTATTTTTTTTAAATGCTGTCGGGAATCAGTTCGGGTTGTATATTCCTATTAATTTTGTGACCGCCGCCATTTCGGGTTTGCTCGGACTGCCAGGAGTTGCTGCATTGTCAGTCATTCAATTATGGATTATCGCGTGAAACATCCGTTAAATTGCGGATGTTTCATTTTCTTTTGAAAAAAATCCAGAGACAAACACGGCATCCGCTTTCTAGGCATAGAATGAAACAAATAGTTTTTTGAAAAGAAACACATAAAAGCCTCAGTTGTAAATGAATGTCTAGTTTCGCTGCATAAGAAATATTATTGCAAGCGAAGCGTCGGGATGTCGTGACTTGAACCTGCCAAAGCCGACCAGGCGCCATAGCGAAAGGACCATGTTGCAAGTAAGCTTATACGAGATTTATTTGAAAAAGCCAGTGGAACATCATAGAAGGCCTCTTATCAAAATTCAGCTTGCGCTTTTCTAACTGTTGTTAATTGTGTATACAATTTACCTGCGGTGGACATAATAAAAATGTGTGGAGGTGGAGAGATGGAAAAGTGCATAATTTGCAAAAAAGCACAGGATACGGGGATTCATCTTTATACATCTTTTATTTGTGCCGGGTGTGAGCAGGAGATTATTCAAACAGATTCAGATGATCCGAAATACAAATATTATGTGGAACAGATGAGGGTCATTAAAGAAACAAAAATTGTCACGTAAAACCGGGCTCCAACAGAATGGTGCCTGGTCTTTTTGTATTTGTTCAAAACAGTCACTATGTTTATTGGCATCCCGGTGTTATACTATACGCTGTAAACATTAGGGATCGGGGGAAGAGGTTGGATGAGCGGATTGTTTATCACATTGGAAGGGCCTGAAGGAGCTGGCAAAACAACCTTCATTGAAAAGCTGGTGAATGACTTGGCTGAAGCAGGGGTAAAGGCATTAGCCACAAGAGAACCTGGCGGAATTGAGATTGCTGAAAAAATTAGGACAATCATCCTTGACAAGGAACATACGGTGATGGATCCACGTACAGAAGCTTTGCTGTATGCCGCCGCACGCCGCCAGCATTTAACTGAAAAAGTCCTGCCTGCGCTTCAGGAGGGAAAAGTTGTCCTGTGTGACCGCTTTATAGACAGCTCTCTCGCTTATCAAGGGTATGCAAGAGGGATTGGAATCGATGAAGTATACAGTATCAATGAATTTGCCATTCAAGGCGCGATGCCAGATGTCACACTATATTTTGATATAGACCCGGAACTTGGACTGAAACGGATAGCCAGAAATGCAGGACGGGAAGTAAACAGGCTTGATCTAGAAAAAATCGAGTTTCACCATAAAGTAAGAGAAGGTTATCATCTTTTAATTCAGAGGTTTCCAGACAGGATCATTTTAATTGATGCTGCAGCTCCATTTGACTTAGTGTACCAAAACGCGAAAAAAATGATTGAAAGCCGGCTGGTACAAGAGGGAATACTCAATAAAGAATTTTAACGTAAATGTCGTTTTTTCGATGGAAAGTAGTTAACTGTAAACGAATAACAATGTCACATATACGATTAGCTGATATAATAAGAATAATAATAAATTTGTTTTTCACTTTATTTCAAGGAGTGAGCAGAATGAAATTAATTATGGCTGTAGTTCAGGACCAGGACAGCAACCGCCTCATGAATGCATTGGTTGAAAATAATTTCAGGGCAACAAAATTGGCAACGACTGGCGGTTTCTTGAAGTCCGGAAATACGACTTTTATGATAGGTACAGAAGATATTCGAGTAGAGAAAGCGCTTGAAGTCATTAGGGAAAGCTGCAAGTCACGTGAACAGTTGATGGCGCCTGTTTCTCCTATGGGAGGAAATGCTGATTCATATATTCCTTATCCAGTGGAAGTTTCGGTAGGAGGAGCAACTGTGTTTGTTCTCCCAATCGAGCAGTTCCACCAGTTTTAGGAGACGTCTATGAAAGTCAATGATATGGCCGGATCAAGAGCGGGGCAGTTTTCATCCATTCCTAGATCCGGCAGTACTGGAACCAAATTTTCCGAAGTGATTTCCCGTCAAGAGGTTCAGCTTTATAAAGAACAGCTAGACAAGTTGTTAGGAGATGTTTATGAAGCGGGGGAACGGCTGGGAAAATCAAGAAACTTCCAGGATTTAGTTAAATATAAAACACTTGTAAAGCAGCTTGTGAAGGAAACGGTTGAAACAGGCATGGAACTCAAGAAGTCACGCAGCTGGAACAGGTTTGCAGAAGGAAGAGTCCTTCAGACTGTCGAATTGATTGATGAGAAGCTAGTCGAGCTGACTGAAGAGGTTTTAAATAAAGAAAGGCAGTCCATCGACATTTTAGGAAGAATCGGTGAGATCAAAGGGCTGCTGATCCATTTATATACGTAGGTAGGTGAATACCGGAAGATATGAATTGGGATCAATTTGAAAAGGAGCAGCCGATTGCAGCTAGGCTTTTAAAAAACAGTCTGGTCCATCACCGGGTTGCCCACGCTTATTTATTCGAGGGTGAGCGGGGAACTGGCAAGAAAGCAGGCAGCCTGTTATTGGCAGCCAGCGTTTTTTGCGAGGAAAATGGACAGGGTGTATCTCCTTGCGGACAATGTGGAAATTGTAGAAGAATCAAAAGTGGAAACCATCCGGATGTTCATATTGTGGATCCGGACGGTCTTTCTATTAAAATAGATCAAATTCGTTCATTAAGAACAGAATTCAGTAAATCAGGTATGGAGTCGAGGAGAAAGCTGTATATTATTATAGACGCTGAAAAAATGACGGTTCAGGCGGCGAACAGCTTATTAAAGTTTTTAGAGGAGCCTCATTCCGAAACAACAGCCGTTCTTGTTACGGAGCAGCCGCAGCAATTACTCCCGACCATCATTTCACGCTGCCAATCTGTACCTTTCTATCCATTAAGACCTGAAATTTTTGCTGAAAAACTGGTAGAAGCAGGCATGCCAAAAGGAAAAACGGCTCTTCTGGCTGCACTCACAAACGACTTGCAAGAAGCGGTAAGACTAAATGAGGATGATTGGTTTGCACAAGCTAGAAAAATAGTGTTAAAATTATATGAAGTGCTGAATAATCCGCTCTATGCCATGACTTCGCTTCAAACCGATTGGATGGGGCATTTCAAAGAGAAAGCTCAGCATGATCTGGGGTTGTCTCTTTTATTATATATATATAAAGATATACTGAACATACAATTGGGGAAGGATCGGCAGCTCGTATATCCTGATTTGCGGCAGACACTTGAAAAGGATGCACTTCAAACCTCAATGAAACGACTGTCGAAACAAATGACTGCAATTTTGGAAGCCAAAAGAAAATTACACGCAAATATGAATCCTCAGCTGTTAATGGAACAGCTTGTGCTGAATTTGCAGGGGGGACCTTCTTTTGTATAACGTAGTAGGAGTCCGGTTTAAAAAAGCCGGTAAAATATATTATTTTGATCCGACGGATCATCCGGTCTGCAAAGATGATTACGTCATTGTGGAAACTGCACGCGGCATTGAATTTGGAAAAGCCGTGACCGAAAAGAA
Source organism: Siminovitchia terrae (assembly GCF_003605405.2). Classification (GTDB taxonomy): domain Bacteria; phylum Bacillota; class Bacilli; order Bacillales; family Bacillaceae_C; genus Siminovitchia; species Siminovitchia terrae. Next base: position 17,352 of record NZ_QYTW02000029.1, read on the forward strand.
ACAGGTCAGCGAACAGGATGTAGTGCTTCCATTGAAAAAAATTGTCCGGCTTGCAGATGGACAAGATCAACAGAATGTGGAATCAAACAAGCAAGCAGCTGAAGAAGCTTATCAGGTCTGTACGGAAAAAATCCTGGAACATCAGCTCGATATGAAGCTTGTGGATGTAGAGTACACATTTGACCGCAACAAGGTAATTTTTTATTTTACAGCTGACGGTCGCGTTGATTTTCGCGAGCTTGTAAAAGATTTGGCCTCTATATTCAGAACAAGGATTGAATTGAGGCAAATCGGAGTAAGGGATGAAGCGAAAATGCTCGGTGGAATCGGTCCGTGTGGGCGTATGCTATGTTGCTCAACTTTCTTGGGAGATTTTGAACCAGTATCAATCAAGATGGCCAAAGATCAAAATCTTTCCTTAAACCCGACGAAAATATCTGGTTTATGCGGCAGGCTGATGTGCTGTTTGAAGTATGAGAATGATGAATATGAAGCAGCGAAGGCTGCGCTTCCTGATGTAGGCGAGATCATCCATACACCGAATGGTTCGGGAAGAGTGGTCGGCTTAAATATATTGGAGCGCATTATGCAAGTGGAATTGTCTGACCAGGAGCGGGTTTTGGAATATACACTGGAAGAGATCATGAGTGAAAGTGTGACGTCTGTTCAGGCCACGGAATAATGAGGTGGTAAGGTGAAGGATAAAAAGGAATTCTTCGATTCAGTAAGCAATATGGAAATGCAGATCGGCCAATTGTATCAGCAGCTTGGTGAACTGAAGCAGTATCTGGTCGAGTTGATCGAAGAAAACCATGCGTTGAAGTCGGAAAATGACCAATTGCGCCGACATCTGGATCAAGGGATGGATAAGCCCAATCTCATATTGCCTGACGGAGAGAAGGACGAGCGCACTGTTGCTTTTGATCAAATGACTGAACCTGATATTGGAGAGGGCTATGATAATCTTGCCCGCCTTTATCAAGAAGGCTTTCATATTTGCAATGTTCATTTTGGCAGCCCGAGAAGGGATGAAGACTGCCTGTTCTGCCTTTCCTTTTTGACTAAAAAATAATTTGTTTATAAGAGGATGTTCAAAAAGTCACCAAATCATAACGACAAATCTTTCGTTGGTTTGTTTCTGTGCTGCACATGTATCTAAAAGCATACATTCCGTTGTGCAAACAAGCTGCCTCGATCTTTTGCTCCTATGGGCAACTTTTTGAACCCGCACTATAAGGCCTTCCTGTTCGAATGGGGAAGGCTATTTTATTGTAACTGTAATTGTGTAAAATTCAGCCGAATGCCCAGCTTCTCAAGATCAAAGCGATTCTCTGGAAACGGAAGAAAACTTCTCTCTTGGAAAACGATTGACTTGTCGCGCTTACCCGGGTGTTTCCGCTTTTTGGATTGGGGTGTTACTTACATGATTGACTTGATTGGCGATGAACGCCTGGATTATTTGCTGGCGGAAAACTTAAGGATTATCCAAAGTCCATCTGTGTTTGCTTTTTCTCTTGATGCCGTGCTGTTGGCCCGCTTTGCGTACATGCCGATTCAAAAAGGCAATATTATTGATCTATGCAGTGGTAATGGGGTTATTCCCCTTCTATTGAGCGGAAAAACAAAGGCAACCATCACGGGTGTGGAGATTCAGGAGCGCCTGTATCATATGGCGGAAAGAAGCATCAAATATAACCGTCTGGAAGACAGAATCCATATGATTCATGGAGACGTAAAAGAAATTACCCAAACACTTGGGCACGGAAAATATGATGTAGTTACGTGTAATCCGCCGTATTTTACTTCATCGGCGCCTTCCATTATCAATGAAAATGAATATTTGGCCATCGCTCGCCATGAGATTCTTTGTTCCCTAGAAGATGTTATACGGACAAGCAGCCAGCTTCTCCGGCAAGGTGGCAAAGCGGCTTTCGTCCATAGACCGGAACGGCTGATGGATATATTGACCCTTATGAGACAGTATCGCTTGGAGCCAAAGCGGCTTAGATTTGTTTATCCGAAGGCTGGGAAGGAAGCGAATACGATTTTAGTAGAGGGGATCAAAAATGGGAATTCCGGGTTGAAGGCCCTTCCGCCTCTGTTTGTCTACAATTACGAAAACGAGTATACTTCGGAAGTAAGAGAGATTCTATATGGAAAAAAATAGGCATTTTTTTTATGTACTGGAATGTAAGGATGGTTCCTATTACGGTGGTTATACAATAAACCCTTCCCGGAGGCTTTGCGAGCATAACAGTGGAAAGGCGTCTAAATATACCAGGACAAGGACGCCAGTGTCGATGATTTATGTGGAAGAATTTGAGGAGAAAGGCGAGGCATTGAAAGCGGAGTATGCTTTCAAGCAGCTGACGAGGTCAAAGAAAGAAAAATTCTTATGTGAGGCGGGTGAACGGAATGCACAGTCAGAAAAGTAATGAGTTTACGGATCAAGGCACTTTATATTTAATACCGACGCCGATCGGCAATTTGGAAGATATGACATTCCGGGCAATCCGACTGATGAAGGAAGCTGATCTAATTGCTGCGGAAGATACGCGGAACACCAAAAAGCTGTGCACTCACTTTGATATTCCAACGCCGCTTGCAAGTTATCATGAACATAATAAGGAGACAAGCGGGCGCCAGCTTGTTGAGCGGCTGTTAAAAGGGGATAATATAGCACTTGTTAGTGATGCAGGTATGCCTTGTATCTCAGATCCAGGTTATGAAATTGTCCAGGCGGCCATCGAAGCGGATATAGCAGTTATACCTGTCCCGGGCCCCAATGCTGCGCTGACTGCTTTGATTGCTTCGGGCATTAATCCACAGCCTTTCTATTTTTATGGGTTCTTGCCAAGAGGGAAAAAAGAGAGGAAAGCGGAGCTCGAAAAGCTGAAACGACAGGATGGGGCAATTCTTCTTTATGAGGCACCGCATCGATTAAAAGACACGTTAAAAGATATGGCTGCGGTCTGGGGAGACCGAGAAATTGTTTTGTGCAGGGAACTGACGAAGAAGTTCGAAGAATTCTTGCGTGGAACGCTTTTTTCTGCTGTTGAATGGGCGGAGAAGGGAGAAATCCGTGGGGAGTTTTGCATTGTTATAGAAGGCAGTAGTGATCCGAATTCCGGCGAAGGTCCGCCATGGTGGGGGCTTCTTGGATTGAAGGAGCATGTGGAACATTATATCGTAAACGAAAGCCTCACATCAAAAGAGGCGATCAAGCGGACGGCAAATGATCGTCAGCTCCCAAAACGTGAGGTTTATGAGGCATATCATATTCAAGGCAAGTAACATGAGTCTTTAAAAAGGGCTCATGTTTTTTTATTTTACCTTGATTTTTTTCAAAACTAGTGATAAATTTAGTCATACTTAATTCCGATTATTTTTATATGAAAAGGGTGAAATTAAGATGGCGAGAAATTTCAATGATTTATTTGATGCTTGGTCCGAAACGTATGATCAAACCGTTGTAGGTACTGACATAGAATATAAAGAAGTATTTGCATATTACGAACAGATTCTCGACGAGGTTGCAAAAAAATCAAAAGGGTATATAGTTGAATTTGGAGTAGGAACAGGGAATTTGACGGAGAAGTTTTTAAAAAATGGTTTTGACGTATACGGCGTTGAGCCATCGGAAGGAATGAGAAGCAGGGCAAAGGAAAAACTACCCAATGTTCCGATTGTCGAGGGTGATTTTTTGGAATTTCCTATGCCCGAAAAAAAACCGGATACAATCACAAGCACGTACGCTTTTCATCACTTGACGGATGAAGAGAAAGCGAAGGCAATTGCGCATTTCAGTGATATCCTCAACGAATCCGGGAAAATTGTGTTTGCCGATACTATTTTTATCGATGATGCTGCTAAACAAGCTATAATAAAAGAAGCTCTGCAAAACAATTATCAACGTCTTGCAGTTGATTTGCAGACAGAGTATTATACTACCATTCCAGTTTTAAAGAAAATATTTGAAGAAAACGGCTTTCAAGTCACATTCAAGCAAATGAATGCATTTGTGTGGCTGATAAATGCCGAGAAAAGGAGAGGGGATTAATGACTGAACAAAAGATGAACGTGGAGAGCTTCAATTTGGATCATACGAAAGTAAAGGCTCCTTATGTCCGTCTGGCGGGCGTAGTAGAAGGGGAAAACGGGGATATCATCCGCAAATACGACCTTCGATTCTGTCAACCGAATAAGGAGCATATGGAAATGCCTTCGATTCATTCATTGGAACATATGATGGCGGAGTTCAGCAGAAACCATTCCGATAAAATTGTTGATATCAGCCCGATGGGCTGCCAGACTGGATATTATTTATCTCTCGTCAACCATGATGATTATGAAGATGTATTAAATATCCTAGAAAAAACACTGCATGACGTATTGGTGGCAACTGAAGTTCCAGCCTGCAATGAAGTGCAATGCGGATGGGCGGCAAGCCATTCTTTGGAAGGTGCCAAAGAGCTTGCTAAGAAAATGCTGGCCAAAAGGAATGAGTGGACGGAAGTATTTGCATAGAAAAGTGATAGTGCTGATCTTCGCAGGCTGAAGTGTCTGATTATTAGGGCTAGACGAGTGCTGACGAAAGAGTGGTTTGCTTTCAGCAGCTTCCCGCTGATCATACTCAGCGGGTAACGGATGTACTATCGCTTTGCCTGCACTAGCACTTTTGATCTCCGAATACTGCGACGCTTTGTATAATATGTTGAACCACTATTATAATGGGCCACTTGCTGTTTCCAAGGACTGTAGTAATGTCCGGTAGCCATATTGAAAATTGCGGTTAAGCTCATTAAACCTATGTTTTAACTTTATTCAGCAGAAGTCTCCCACTTCTATAAGTGGTGAGATGAATGCATATTGGTATTGCATACAGTGGGGGTTCAAACCCCGGCTGAATAAAGTTAAAGCCTCCGGCGGATGCCACAGATTTTCAGAGGAAATTTATCGAGCGAAGCTCGATAAAATCTGGGCGCAAATACGCCAAGGCGCATTTGATGTGGCCGCCTCATATTTCTTATTTCAACAGTAAAAGGTCGAAGTAGAGATTTCCAAATAATAATCTTAAACAGCTTTAAATTTTTTAATTCAAACAGCAGTTTTATGATAACCGACTTTAATACCCATAGAAAAAAGCACATCCGAGTTGTATTTGAGTATTTAATACCCAAATTTCAACGAAGAGGTGCTTTTATTTTTCTTATTTTAATGGGGCAGTCCCGACTGAAGGGGCTTTTCTCAGCCTATTAATTATTCACTTTATCAAGACTAAATGATTCACTGATTTCTTGGATCAATTGCTCGGCACCTTCACGGCTTAAGACCAATTTTCCACCCGCAAAAAAGGCATTATCATCGGAAACATTGCCTGTAATATGGCAAGTCATGCTCGGTTTATATTTTTTCAGAATGATTTTTTCGTCATCTACGTAAATTTCCAGTGCGTCTTTTTCTTCAATCCCTAAAGTGCGCCTTAATTCAATAGGTATGACTACCCGTCCAAGTTCATCGACTTTTCGCACAATTCCGGTAGATTTCATACTACTTTTCCCCTCTCAAAAAAAACTTTATATCAAAAAATATGTTTTTTTACTACTTTATAATCAGATTTATCGTACCAGTCTTTCCAATTCCCGTCAATTAGAAGTTAAAAAAAATGTCAATTTTTTAGATAAAATTTCCTATGAATTCATGGTGCTAAATCGAGAAATTCTTCAAAGGACCTATTTTCGTGTTTCCTTGGTAACAGGTAAAGTTGCAGGAATCATTGATTTCACGTATATTTTTAGTGTAGAAGAGGACAAGATGCAAAGAATAGGTTTTGCATGTTATAAATGGCATCTGTTAGCGAGAGGGAGGAAATATGGTGAAGGAAAAACTCGAAACATTCTATTTGACAACCCCTATTTATTATCCGAGTGGGAATTTGCATATAGGCCATGCGTACACGACTGTAGCGGGTGATGCAATGGCGCGTTATAAGCGGATGCGCGGCTTTGATGTCATGTATTTGACCGGAACAGACGAGCACGGGCAAAAGATTCAGAAACAAGCAAATCTGGAAAATGTGACACCAAAAGAATACGTCGACAAGATTGTAAGCGGGATCCAGGAATTATGGAAGAAACTTGATATTTCCTATGATGACTTCATCCGCACAACTGAAGACCGCCATAAAGATGTTGTCCAAAAGATTTTCAAGCAGCTTGTAGATCAAGGGGATATTTATTTAGATGAATATGAAGGATATTATTGTACGCCTTGTGAATCCTTCTTTACAGAGCGGCAGCTTGAAAACGGCAACTGTCCCGACTGCGGACGTCCAGTGGAGCTTGTAAAAGAGGAGTCCTATTTCTTTAGAATGAGCAAGTATGTGGACAGACTTCTTCAATATTATGAAGACAATCCTGAATTCATCCAACCTGAATCAAGAAAAAACGAAATGATTAATAACTTCATTAAACCAGGTCTGGAAGACTTAGCGGTTTCCAGAACGACATTTGACTGGGGCATCAAGGTTCCAGGTGATCCGAAACATGTCATTTATGTTTGGATTGATGCGCTCACCAACTATATTACTGCGCTTGGTTACAGATCAGACGATGACTCCAAATATCTTAAATATTGGCCAGCGGATGTCCATATTGTTGGGAAAGAGATCGTTCGCTTCCATACTATTTATTGGCCGATTATGCTCATGGCGCTTGATCTACCGCTTCCGAAAAAGGTTTTTGCCCATGGTTGGCTGCTTATGAAAGACGGAAAAATGTCCAAATCCAAAGGAAATGTTGTCGACCCGGTTATGCTGATCGACCGCTATGGATTGGATGCAGTTCGTTATTATTTATTGAGAGAAGTGCCGTTTGGATCTGACGGTGTATTTACTCCTGAAGGGTTTGTTGAAAGAATCAATTATGATCTCGCTAATGATCTTGGAAACCTATTGAATAGAACAGTTGCGATGATCAATAAATATTTTGATGGAGAGATTCCTTCCTACGAAGGGATTGTTACACCGTTTGATCAAGACCTCCTGAATGTGAACACCGAAGCAGTAAAAAAATATGAGGAAGCAATGGAAAACATGGAATTTTCTGTTGCCCTTGCCTCCATTTGGCAGCTAATTAGCAGAACAAATAAGTATATTGATGAAACAGAGCCTTGGATTCTTGCAAAAGATGAGGAAAAACGTCATGAATTAGGCAGCGTGATGGTTCATTTGGCAGAGTCACTCAGGAGAGCAGCTATTTTACTACAGCCGTTCCTCACACAGACGCCGAAAAAGATTTTTGAACAGCTTAATATTATGGACGAGCAATTCCAAACATGGGAAAGCCTTGAAACGTTCGGCAATATCCCTTCCGAGACGAAAGTTGTATCAAAAGGAAAACCTATTTTTCCTAGACTTGAGATGGAAGAGGAAATTCAATACATCAAAGATCAAATGAAAGGTCCTGCCGCTCCAGAAAAAGAGAAAAAGCAAGAGGAAAAACCAGAGCAGACTCCTGAGATTACAATTGATGAATTCAGGAGAGTGGAATTCAGAGTAGGTCAGGTCATTGAATGTGAGCCGGTGAAGAAAGCGGACAAATTGCTTAAATTGCAGCTTGATCTAGGATATGAAAAGAGACAGGTAGTTTCGGGCATTGCAGAATTTTATAAGCCGGAAGATTTAATCGGGAAAAAATTGATAGTTGTCGCAAACCTAAAACCGGTTAAATTGCGCGGGGAACTTTCACAGGGAATGATCCTTGCGGGAGAAAAAGACGGTATCTTATCGGTTGCATCGGTAGATCAAAGTCTTCCAAACGGAGCGATTGTAAACTAACTTTAATATATATAAATTTTCAGTTAAATCTATAAATGTTGATAACATAGAGGGTATGGCGGACTAAATGCTGAGTTTAAGCCATTTCTCTATGTTCTTTTTTTGTAATCTAAATGTTAGCTTACTGTGACTTATGTTACTTTAAATTACTTTATACTCTATTGAAGGAGATTGAGCCATGTTATTTGATACACACGTCCATTTAAACGATGAACAATTTAATGAGGATCTTCAAGAAGTGATTGAACGGGCCAAGGAGGTAGGAGTCTCCCATATGGTCGTTGTCGGATTCAATAGATCTACTATAGAAAGAGCGATCAGTCTGGTAGAGGAATACAATTTCCTCTATGCTAGCATCGGATGGCATCCGGTGGATGCTATTGATATGACAGATGAAGACTTGGCTTGGATTGAAGAGTTGTCGGCTCATCCCAAAGTTGTGGCATTGGGTGAAATGGGGCTTGATTACCATTGGGATAAATCACCTCATGACATTCAACAAGAAGTTTTTCGTAGGCAAATTCGCCTGGCTAAAAAATTGAAGCTTCCGATTATCATACATAACCGTGATGCGACTAAGGATGTTATTCAAATTTTAAGGGAAGAAAATGCCGAAGACATCGGAGGTATTATGCACTGTTTTAGCGGGAGTGCAGAAACTGCCAAGGAATGCATTGAAATGAATTTCTATATTTCACTGGGCGGGCCCGTCACTTTTAAAAATGCCAAAAAGCCTAAGAGAGTAGCCGAGGAGGTTCCGCTTGATCGGATGCTGATTGAAACAGACTGCCCTTATCTTGCTCCGCATCCTTATCGGGGAAAAAGGAATGAACCGGCATATGTCAAGCTGGTTGCTGAACAGATTGCTGAGTTGAAAGAAATCAGCTTTGAGGAAGTTGCAAATAAGACAACAGAAAATGCAAAGAAACTGTTCGGTATAGATTGACTGGCTTAAACAAATAAAATTTTACTTCTTTAACATGGCTAATACCAAAGGTATCAGCTATTTGGGGAAGGAGGAGGAGTTTTTTCTTTGAGTACAGAATTGAAAAACCGAAGGAAATTAGGGTTAGTAATGGCCAGTTTTCTGGTGTTCACTGCTACCCTTATGATTTTAATTATTGAAGGAACGAAAAAGACGGTCGCCGTTACACTTAATGGTGAGCAGATTGTAGTCAAAACTCATGCGGGAACGGTTGGCGAAATGCTGGAAGAGCTTGATGTTGATGTAAAAAACACAGATTACTTATCACACGCCCCGAACTCGGTAGTTCAAGACAATCAATCTCTTATTTGGGAGCCCGCTAAGCCGGTAACACTTACGGTTGGGGATGATTCAGAGAAAGTCCTGACCACCGCAAAAACAGTGCTGCAGCTTTTAAATGAAGAAGATATAAAGCTTGGCGAACATGATAAAATCAATATATCGCCTGCAAAAAATATCATTCCTGATATGACAATTGAAATCGAAAAAGCGTTCCAAGTCGTTTTACATAACGGAAAGAACGAAGAAAAGCTATGGACCACTTCGACTACGGTCGCTGACTTTTTACAACAGCAAGATGTGGAGCTGGGAGAATTGGATCGTGTGGAACCTGGATTGGATGAAATTGTAACTCCTGACAAGTCCATTGATATCATCAGAGTAGAAAAGGTCACCGATGTAGTGGAAGAGCGGATCGATTATGATGTTGTCACGAAAGAAGACGGAAGCCTTGAAAAGGGAACAGAAAAAGTTATCCAAGAGGGCCAAGAAGGTCTAGTGAAAAAAGAGTTTGAACTAATAAAAGAAAACGAAAAAGAAGTCAAACGTACACTCGTTTCCAAAGAAAAAATGAAAGAAAGCAAAGATAAAATTGTAGCTGTCGGAACGAAAATCACAGCTGCCCCTGCTGCCGAAGAGAAAGCTTCTTCAGCAGATTCTAAAGCTTCTCAAGCTGCCAAAGCTTCAAATTCTGCACCTGAGAGCGAAGGAAAAGAAATCTACATGAATGCCACAGCTTATACAGCGGATTGTAACGGCTGTTCTGGTGTTACTTCCACCGGAATCAATTTGCGTTCTAATCCGGATGCAAAAGTAATCGCGGTGGATCCAAGCGTTATTCCACTGGGGTCCAAAGTATGGGTGGAAGGTTACGGCTATGCTGTAGCAGGAGATACTGGTGGAGCGATCAAAGGAAACAGGATCGACGTCCACGTTCAATCAGAAGGGCAGGCAAGCAGTTTCGGCAGAAAAAATGTTAAAGTACGTATCATAGACTAAGCAGAGGAGAGTCCCCTCTGCTTTTTCTTTTTTTATGTAAAGCGGGTTATAATAAGACAGTAGTAAAACTGTTTTATCGGAGGAAACATGAAGATTAAGGAAATTATCGTAGTGGAAGGAAAAGATGATACAAGCGCCATCCAGCGGGCGCTGGATGCAGATACGATCGAAACGAACGGTTCGGCCATTTCCGAAGAGACACTGGAGAAAATCAGATTGGCCCATGAAAAAAGAGGAGTCATTATTTTAACTGATCCTGATTTTCCGGGAGAAAAAATCCGCAAGACCATCATTGAGCATGTACCTGGATGCAAGCATGCTTTTATCGATAAAAAAGATGCACGCCCGAAAAATGGCCGTGGAATTGGTGTAGAGCACGCTTCTCCTGAAGTCATTCGCCTGGCTTTGAAGGATGCCCATCTCATGGTGAATACAAAAACGGAGGATATTACCAGGGAAGACTTGATCGATGCGGGATTGATTGGAGGAACAGAGGCCGCAAGCCGCAGGGGAAGACTAGGAGAGCTGTTGAAAATCGGCTATACAAATGGCAAGCAACTGCACAAACGGCTCATGATGTTTCAAATCTCCCGCCAGGAGTTTGCAGAAGCCCTTGAACACGTATTACGGGAGGAAGAACAATAATGCAAAAAGACATCGCGACACCGGTCAGGACAAAAGAGATTATGGAAAAATACGGTTTTTCTTTTAAGAAAAGCTTGGGACAGAATTTTTTAATCGATCCAAACATTTTACGGAATATAACGGAATATGCAGGCTTAACAAAAGAAACAGGTGTCATTGAAATCGGGCCAGGAATCGGGGCATTGACGGAACATTTGGCAAGGACGGCCAAAAAGGTTGTCGCTTATGAAATCGATCAGCGTCTTCTGCCAATTTTGGCAGATACACTTGCACCATACGACAATGTGAAAATCATCCATGAGGACATTTTGAAAGCGGACATCCATCAAATGATTGAAAAAGAGTTTGCTGAGGTAAAAGAAATCATGGTGGTGGCCAATCTCCCTTATTATGTAACAACGCCGATTATTTTAAAGTTGCTTGAAGAGAAGCTGCCTATACGAGGAATCGTCGTCATGCTGCAAAAGGAAGTGGGAGACCGCATTGCAGCGAAGCCAGGAACGAAGGAGTACGGCTCTCTTTCGATTGCCATTCAATATTACACCACGGCAGAGACCGTAATGATCGTTCCGAAATCAGTCTTTGTTCCGCAACCTAATGTAGACTCTGCGGTCATTCGGATGCTGCTGAGAGAGCGCCCCGCTGTGTCTGTGAAAGACGAGCGTTTTTTCTTTCACATTACCAAAATGTCATTTGCCCAGCGAAGAAAAACGCTGATGAACAATTTAACGAGTGGTCTGCCTGATGGGAAGAAGAGAAAATCAGATATTGCCAGTGCCCTTGAACTTGCCGGAATAGAGCCGTCAAGGCGGGGGGAAACCTTATCAATGGATGAATTTGCTGCGCTGAGCGAAGCGCTCTATCCCTTGTTTAGCGACTAGAATGAACAGACACAATGAGCAGGCAAACAGCATAGCCTATGACAGATAGATAAATAGCGCTGTTTATTGGAGTTGACGACCGTGATATCAATAAATACGATTGTCGGCCGCTTGTCTCACCAATGTGATCTTTTATTTCGAGTCATCGACATTCAGGAGATTGACGGTCAAACAACAGCAATACTATACGGGGAAGATTACCGCCTTATCGCTAATGCGCCTATCGAAGACCTTGTCCCTTTTACAGAAGAAGAACAGTTGACCAGGTCTTCAAAAGTCCGAACCCTTGAGGAGCAGTCCTGGGAGTTATTTCAGCAGGACCTTGATCTTGTAAGATCCCAACTGGAATACACAGCCACCGAAGGATATAAGAGGGAATATAATTACTTTCAGATGCCCGGCCGCGTTCTTCATCTGGATGGAGATCCGAACTATTTAAAAAGATGCTTAGAGCTTTATTCGAAAATTGGAGTTGCAGTTAAGGGGGTACACTGCAACGAAAAAGAAATGTATAAGCATATCCCTTCACTGATTGATTCGTATCGGCCGGATATTCTCGTCATTACAGGGCATGATGCCTATTCAAAAGCAAAAGGGAAAAAAATAGATTTAAATGCCTACCGTCATTCAAAATACTTTGTTGAAGCCGTGAGGGAAGCGCGGAAGAAAGTCCCGCATCTTGATCAGCTTGTCATTTTTGCTGGTGCCTGCCAATCTCATTTTGAATCCCTTATATTTGCAGGAGCAAATTTCGCAAGTTCACCCCAGCGAGTCAATATCCATGCATTGGATCCTGTTTACATCGTTTCAAAGATTAGTTTTACACCTTTTACAGAAAGGATCAATGTATGGGATGTTCTCCGGAATACACTGACAGGGCAAAAGGGATTGGGAGGGCTAGAAACAAAGGGAGTACTCAGGCACGGGATGCCTTATAGGCCGCTTAGCGAAGATGAGTAGTATTTAGTGTCAGCATTGGGATATTCGCCAATGCTTTTTTTTTCGAAAGAATTTATTTGAGGACTGATTTCGACAGTGTCATAGGCTCCTAAGCCGCACTACTTAAGCTTTTCTAAAGTCAATACATATTATCCTTTTAGTGAGATATACTACTATTGTTGGAAAAAGGGGCTTCTTGTAGAAAGAAAATGATTGACAAATATGAGCATTCATTGATAAAATAATTTATTTATTTGACGTTTATTCAACCGCGTGTTATAATGAAAAACAGTGAGGTGGAGCGAAAAAATGCCGAAAACATTAGCGAGCATTAAAAAATCCCTTGATTCAAATTTGGGCAAGAGATTAATGTTAAAAGCCAATGGAGGACGTAGGAAAACGATCGAACGTTCCGGTGTATTGGCAGAAACATATCCATCAGTTTTTGTAGTTGAATTGGATCAGGACGAAAATGCATTTGAACGGGTGTCTTACAGTTATGCAGATGTTCTGACCGAAACGGTTGAACTTACTTTTTACGATGAAACATCAGGAAATATAGCAATAGGGCAGCAGTAAACCAATTAGGTTTACTGCTGTTTTTATTTGTGTGGCCGACGTGGGATAAAACTTGTTGGTGAAAGTGCACTGCTGGCTTGACAGTAAGAGTTGTTAACTAATGGAGCTTACCGATAGACTGGGTATTCCTGTGACGTGTCATCCATCTTTCCGACGAGAGATCTAAATTTTCTTCTTGAAAACTTTCTTATGTTTGCCAGACTGAAGGGTTTTTGCCTTTCTTGGATATTCGCTTTTGTTCCTGCACAAAATACAAGAGCGGATGTAAAGGGGGAAATGGCTTTGGGAAGAAGAAGAGGAATCATGTCGGATCAATTGAAAGTCGAGTTGGCAAAAGAGTTGGGCTTTTATGATGTCGTCCAGAAAGAAGGATGGGGCGGTATTAGGGCTAGGGATGCAGGAAACATGGTAAAGCGTGCAATTGAAATAGCAGAACGTCAGCTCAGCCAAACGGACAGTCGTGAAGGATGATTACTTTAAGCCTAAAGACACTGAACAAATACCATCCGCAAGAGCCGAGGCGAACAAAAGCCTTGGCTTTTCTAATTCTTTTTCCCCCTCTTGGAGTTCGTGAATTGTTCGTGGTAAAATGAACATTATGTGAGGAATTGAGACGAACATAGGTGCCTAGGATCATTTTTTCCTTTTTAAAAAAAGGAGGAACCGGAGGCCTCTGTTACTCAGTTAAGTGAAGTAGGTGAGTGTGAATGAAGCTTTTGGTAAAGGCACCGGCAAAAATCAATTTATCTTTGGATGTCCTAGGAAAGCGGGAAGATGGTTATCATGAGGTAGAGATGGTCATGACGACGATTGATCTAGCAGACCGGTTGGAATTGACCGAAATCAGTGAAGACTATGTGGGCATCCTTTCCCGTAATCGTTTTGTGCCAGCCGACGAACGAAATCTAGCCTATCAAGCGGCTAGACTTTTAAAAGAAAGATATCAAATAAACAAAGGCGTAGAAATATCTATAAATAAAATCATTCCGGTCGCTGCCGGTTTGGCAGGGGGCAGCAGTGACGCCGCAGCAACATTAAGGGGTTTGAACGAACTGTGGGACCTCGGATTGACATTGGATGAACTTGCCGAGCTAGGAGCGGAAATTGGATCGGATGTTTCTTTTTGCGTGTATGGCGGAACGGCATTGGCTAAAGGAAGAGGAGAAAAAGTGACAAAGCTTCCTGCACCCCCGGCCTGCTGGGTGGTCCTGGCGAAGCCAGCCATTGGAGTGTCCACTTCCGAAATATACCGAAACCTGGATGTCAGCAGTATTCGGCATCCACATACGACGGGGATGATCCAGGCTCTAGAGAACAATGATTACGAAGGTGTATGCGAGAATATGGCAAATGCCTTGGAGAGTGTCACTCTTCATATGTATCCGGAAGTTTTACACATTAAAAAGCAAATGGAAAGGTTCGGAGCCGATGCTGTGCTCATGAGCGGCAGCGGGCCTACCGTATTTGGCCTGGTACGCCATGATTCCAGACTGCAACGAATATATAATGGCCTTCGAGGGTTTTGTGACCAGGTATTTGCGGTCAGGATGCTGGGGATGTAGAGCGTGGAAGCTTGAAAAGCTTCTGACGGATAAGGAAGTGTGAGCAGAGCTAGCGAATGTTGAAGCAGGTATTATTAGCCTTCAACAGCGGCATCCTGCTTTTTGCTCCACAACATCTTTATAGTATTAGCTAGATGACAGGACCACATCGTGCGCTATATTCTGTGTGGTTTCGTCAAGATTCAGCATTTCCTGCACAGTGAAGGCGCTAGGGTGCTCTGGCTGTTTAGACCGATAGTCGAGAGTGAGAGACAATCAAAAAAGTAGGGCGCCTACCACGCTTAAGATCAAGGCAAGAGCAAAGGAAGGAACTTTGCAAAACTTATAGTCATGCGAAAAACGAAATAAATGTGAGAAAATCAATTTTTATTGTGCGAATGCCATTTTGATGAGTATCCCAGCTTGTTTTATTTAAAATTTTTCTTCTTGCGCTTGCCTAAAAACGTACAATTGTGTATATTTTCTTTAATAATATTCGCGTTACGTTGCACGGGAGGTTACATAATGAAGTTTCGCCGTAGCGAGCGGCTCGTTGATATGACGCATTATTTGATGAATCATCCTCGGGAGCTTGTTTCCTTAACATGGTTCGCCCAGCGGTACCAGTCAGCTAAGTCCTCCATAAGCGAGGATTTGGTGATCATTAATGATATATTTAAGCACCAGGGCATCGGTATACTACAGACGGTTCCGGGCGCTGCAGGCGGTGTCAAATACTTTCCGATGGTCAAGAAAGAACAGGCGACTGAATTTGTGGATAGTCTATGCCATTTAATTGCCGACCCAGAACGTTTATTGCCCGGAGGTTACCTGTATATGGCCGACCTTATGGGTGATCCGAAAATATTGAATGAAGTGGGAAGGTATCTAGCTGCAGCGGTAGCGGGCAAAAAAGTGGATGTCATTATGACAGTTGCTACGAAAGGAATTCCGATTGCCCAGGCTGTGTCTTCTTTTTTAAATGTTCCATTCGTAATTGTCAGACGGGATACGAAGGTGACGGAGGGACCGACGGTGACGATTAATTATGTCTCTGGTTCTTCCAAAAGGATTCAAACGATGGTCTTGTCAAAAAGGAGCCTGAAAGAAGGAGCAAATGTCCTGATTGTCGATGATTTCATGAAGGCCGGTGGAACCATTAACGGCATGGTCAATCTTTTGGACGAATTCCAAGCTTCCGTAGCTGGTATCGCTGTATTGGTAGAATCTGAATATGAGGAAGAAAGATTGGTTGAGGATTATATTTCCTTGGTCAAGTTGACGGATGTAAACACAAAAGAAAAACAAATCAATGTCGTCCAAGGCAATTATTTTTCTAAAATGACCAATTTTTTATAGAAAGGACTGTTGTATATGCGTAAAGTAGAAACGAACCAGGCACCTGCTGCCATCGGACCGTACTCACAGGGAATCATTGTCAATAATATGTTCTACAGCTCTGGTCAAATTCCATTGACACCAGAGGGGGATCTTGTCGGAGAGACTGTCGAGGAACAGGCACACCAAGTTTTCCGTAATGTCCAAGGGGTATTGGAAGCAGCCGGGGCATCATTAGAGACCGTTGTTAAAACGACTCTATTTATTAAAAATATGGATGATTTCAGTACAATCAATGAGATTTATGCCCAATATTTTTCTGAGCATAAGCCAGCTCGCTCCTGTGTAGAGGTAGCAAGGCTGCCAAAAGACGTTCTCTTAGAGATGGAAGTTATTGCTTTAGTAAAATAAAAATGAATCGCCGTATAGAAAGCGGCGATTCCATTTGAATCTTTAAGTAAGCGCTTCAATGTGTTTTTCTAGAAAAGTATCATGTTGCAAATGACAGCGCTTGCGTTTTTCTAGTAATATGAAAGATTCTAAAAAATTTATTTAATTAAAGAAGGAGAATCCTAAAGTTTGTTGAATACATAGATATAGTATTTATTTAGAGCGAGAAGGTGGTGAACACAATGGAAGTAACTGATGTAAGACTGCGCCGTGTTAATACGGAAGGCAGAATGAGAGCGATTGCCTCAATTACCCTTGATGATGAATTTGTTGTTCACGATATTCGTGTGATTGACGGAAACAACGGGCTCTTTGTAGCTATGCCAAGCAAGCGCACTCCTGATGGAGAATTCAGGGATATCGCCCATCCGATCAATTCGAACACCAGAAATAAAATTCAGGATGTCGTTTTAGCAGAATACCAGCGTTTGGGTGAAATAGAAGAACCGGAATTAGAAGAAGCCGGCGCTTCCTAATTATATAAAAAAGCATCGGGAGCCTACCTTTGGAGTATGGCTCTTTTTCATTGTGGCCAATTTAAAGCGATTATTTACTTCTCATTTGAGACTGATAAATTTGCCTTTTCATTATAACAAGCCTCGTCCAAGATGTTCCAGTAACCTCGGCGCCGCAGGACGTCGCATTTTAAGACGACTAACGCTTTTGATCTTTCCTTGAAAAAAACCGAATTTTAAGCTATATTCATAATGGAAAAAAATTATTGGGGGACCTTTTATGATAAATAGATTCGCTGTAATATTGGCAGCGGGGCAAGGCACCAGAATGAAGTCCAAGCTATATAAAGTTCTTCATCCGGTTTGCGGTAAACCGATGGTAGAACACGTGGTGGATCATATTTCACAGCTCGAAGTGAACCATGTCGTAACGGTTGTGGGATACGGTGCGGAAATGGTCAAAGAGCGTCTGCAGGGAAAAAGTGATTTTGTGATTCAGGAGGAACAACTGGGAACAGCGCACGCGGTAATGCAAGCGAAGGATGCGTTAGGC
The DNA here is from genome assembly GCF_003605405.2 of Siminovitchia terrae. Classification (GTDB taxonomy): domain Bacteria; phylum Bacillota; class Bacilli; order Bacillales; family Bacillaceae_C; genus Siminovitchia; species Siminovitchia terrae. Next base: position 34,833 of record NZ_QYTW02000029.1, read on the forward strand.
GATAAAAGAGGCACAACGCTGATCATTTGCGGAGACACGCCGCTGATTACGGTAGAGACGATGTCCGCTTTGATGAAGCAGCATGAAGAAACCGGAGCAAAAGCGACGGTACTAACAGCTCATGCCGAAGATCCAACTGGTTATGGAAGAATCATTCGCAATGCAGATGGCGATGTTGCAAAAATTGTCGAGCATAAGGATGCAAATGAGGAAGAATTGAAGGTCAAAGAAATTAATACAGGTACATATTGCTTCGATAATGAAGCCCTGTTTGAGGCCCTTGACAATGTATCCAATGAAAATGCTCAAGGCGAATACTATCTTCCTGACGTGATAGAAATATTAAAGGCGAAAAACGAGCTTGTGACTGCCTATAGTACGGAGGACTTTGAGGAGACCCTTGGAGTAAACGACCGAATTGCGCTTGCTGAAGCTGAAAGAATCATGAGAGCCCGCATTAACAAAAAACATATGAAAAATGGTGTAACCATTATCGATCCAGCCAATACTTACATTGATACAGATGTGGTCATTGGAAGTGATACTGTTATTTTACCTGGAACAGTCATTCAGGGAGCGTCAAAGATAGGTGAAGGCTGTGAAATAGGTCCAAACTCTGAAATAAACAATTGTGAAATTTCTCACAATACTTTTGTACAGCAGTCGGTCCTTTCTGACAGTTCTATCGGAAGCAATGTCAAAATCGGTCCGTTTGCCCACATCCGCCCTGATTCGGACATACAGGATGAAGTAAAAATAGGGAACTTTGTTGAAATTAAAAAGACTTATTTCGGAAAAGGAAGCAAAGCTTCGCATTTAAGTTATATCGGAGATGCAGAGGTAGGAAGAAATGTGAACATTGGCTGCGGCTCGATTACTGTCAATTATGATGGAAGAAATAAGTTTTTGACTAAAATAGATGATGATGTATTCGTGGGCTGTAACTCAAATCTGGTGGCGCCGGTCACAGTAAATGAAGGGGCCTATATTGCTGCAGGCTCTACGATTACTGATGATGTTCCGGAATCAGCACTGGCAATTGCACGTGCGCGTCAAGTCAATAAAGAAAACTATGTAGAAAAGCTAAAATCTAATAAATAAAATGGAGGCTCCTCATGTCGAACCAATATCTTGACCCTACATTGAAAGTTTTTTCTTTAAATTCCAATCGTACCCTATCAGAGGAAATTGCAGAGGAAATTGGATTAGAGCTTGGTAAATGTACGGTCAGCCAATTTAGCGATGGAGAAATTCAAATCAATATCGAAGAAAGCATTCGTGGGTGCGATGTCTATGTCATCCAATCAACAAGTAAACCAGTAAATAAAAACTTGATGGAGCTTCTCATCATGATTGACGCTTTGAAACGTGCGTCCGCAAAAACAATTAATATTGTCATGCCTTATTATGGCTATGCACGCCAGGACCGGAAAGCTCGCGCAAGGGAGCCGATCACTTCTAAACTTGTTGCCAACCTAATAGAAACCGCTGGTGCAACTCGTGTCATCACGCTTGATTTGCATGCACCGCAAATTCAGGGCTTCTTTGATGTTCCGATTGACCATTTGATGGGTGTTCCAATTTTGGCTGATTATTTTAAAGAGAGAGAAATGGTAAATGGTGATCTTGTAATCGTATCTCCTGACCACGGAGGAGTTACACGTGCGAGAAGACTCGCAGACCGCTTGAAAGCTCCAATTGCTATCATTGACAAGCGCCGCCCACGTCCAAATGTTGCGGAAGTCATGAATATCGTAGGTAATGTAGAAGGAAAAACGGCCATCTTGATTGACGATATCATCGACACAGCTGGAACGATTACTTTGGCGGTCAATGCGCTGAAAGAAGCAGGGGCAAAAGAGGTGTATGCTTGCTGCACACACCCCGTTCTCTCCGGCCCGGCCATTGAGCGCATCCAAAATTCAGACTTGAAGGAACTGGTAGTAACCAACTCCATTCCGTTGCCTGAAGAAAAGAAAATCGACAAGATTAAAGAACTTTCTGTAGCTACGCTAATTGGCGAGGCTATCATCCGAATTCATGAAAATAAATCTGTAAGTACTTTATTTGACTAAAACGATCACTTAATATGAGCATAACAAGCCAATTGCTTTTTTGCCTTTGAAGCGATTGGCTTGTACTCTTAAGCTGATGGGTGGAGCTTGGATATTTGATAGAATAAACGTTATTTTCTGGTCTGAGACTCCATGGTTTATTCTTGGTCACTAACTTGAACGTTTATTTCATCCATTCGACGCCAACAATTTGCAACTCTATTTTTTCATAAAAATTTAGAAAATTGATTTTCTTCCCGCCTAGAGGTTTAACTTAATGTATGTTAAGGTATATATATGGATAGTGTACTTTTGACAACATTATGTTAGGAGAAGGTGCTAAATGGTTAATGTATTGAAGGCAAAAGAAAGGACAAGCGATCGACATTCCCAGATTAGGGAGTTGAGGGAGCAGGGAGGTATTCCGGCAATTGTTTATGGCTATAAGACGGAAAATACCCCTATTTCCATCAACAATGCGGAATTTACGAAAACGATGCGTGAGGTGGGCCGAAACGGCGTTATTAGCCTCGATGTTGAAGGAAAAAAGCTAAATGTCGTCTTGCATGAATACCAGGAAGACCCTATCAAAAAAGAAGTAATCCATGCCGACTTTTTAGCCGTTGATATGTCCCAGGAGATCGAAGCGAATGTCCGCGTCGAATTATCTGAAGATGCAGAAGGGGTAAGAAACGGAGGGGTACTTCAACAAATCCTCCATGAAGTTGTTGTTACAGCAAAGCCGGATGAAATTCCAGAAGTCATCAGTGTTGATATTTCCGGGCTTGGAATTGGTGAAACAATTTCTATCGCTGAAATCCGCGGAAATTATTCAATCACGATCAACCACGAGGATGATGAACCGATTGCTACGATTCTGGCTCCAAGAGTGGAAGAACCGGCGGAAGAAGGTGCTGAACCGGCAGGAGAAGCAGCCGATTCAGAAACGGAAGAAGCCTAAATTATACGAAATACAGGCGCAACCAAAGCGGTTGCGCTTTTCCCCGCTTGTGTAAAACACAAGTACTTGAAAGGCAAGGATCTGGTTTAACTTCATTCAGCAGAAATCTCCCACTCCTATAAGTGGTGAGATGAATGCCTATTGGTATTCCATTCAGTGGGGGTTCAAACCCCGGCTGAATAAAGTTAAAGCCTCCGGCGGACGCCACAGATTTTCAGAGGAAATTTATCGAGCTTAAGCTCGATAAAATCTGGGCGCAAATACGCCAAGGCGCATTTGATATTCATTCGGATCCGTTGCCTTATAAGTTTGTCCGTCAAATGGACAGTCATTTAGTATAAAAAAACGTCTGCCGAAAATGTTTGGGGTGTATGGGATGAAGTTGATAGTTGGACTGGGTAACCCTGGTTCTCGTTATGAAAAAACAAGGCATAATATTGGATTTGAAGTTATCGATGAGTTGGCTTCCCGTAATGGAGTTAAACTAAATGAATCAAAGTTTAACGGTTTGTACGCTAATATTCACACAAATGGTGAAAAAGCCATATTATTAAAACCACTAACATATATGAATTTATCAGGGGAAAGTATTCGTCCGCTGGCGGATTATTACAAGATACCTGTTGAAAATATACTTGTCATTTATGATGATCTTGATTTGCCGGTCGGAAAAATTAGGCTGAGGCAAAAAGGTAGTGCTGGTGGCCATAATGGCATGAAATCAACCATCCAGCATTTGGGTACACCGGAGTTCAACCGGATCAGGATCGGAATTAATCGGCCTCCGGAAGGGATGAAGGTTCCCGATTATGTATTAGGAAGGTTCTCTAGTGATGAGTGGGATAACATGCAATCCGTCATTCAAATATGTGCGGATGCATGTGAAGAGTGGATGGAAAAGTCATTTCTTGAGGTAATGAACAGATTTAACTCCAATGGATGAATAACTTCTGGCACAGGCGTTCATACTAAAAATGAAATTTGCCTTGCCAAGGAGTGATTGGTATGACTGTCCATTACTTTTGCCGCCATTGTTCGGCAAAGTTAGGTTCTATTGAAAATCATATACTACAATCCCATCAATTGGGTTTACACAAACTAACGGAAGAAGAGAGACAGGAAATGGTCACATATCAAACGGACGGAGACCTTCATATTCAGGTAATATGTGAGGATTGCCACGAGGCTTTCTCACGCAATCCTGATTTGCACCAATATGATCATCTGATCCATTAAAAGCTTTGGCATTGCCCAAAGCATTTTTCCGTTTCGATATTTGTTCTATTTTCTGGAAAGAGGAGAAAGTCATGCATGGTTTACGAGATTTGATTGTACAGCAAAGTGAACTACAGTCAGTGATTGCAGGAGTTAAGGAAGGCATACGCGAACAGCTTGTGGCAGGTCTTTCAGGGTCGGTGCGAGCTTTGTTGATAGCGGCGGCTGCAAAAGAAACAAACAAATCACTCATTGTTGTTACACATAACTTACTTCAAGCACAAAAACTTTATGAAGACCTTACACAATTGGTTGATGAGAATCAATTGTTTTTATACCCTGCAAATGAGCTGATTGCATCCGAACTCGGTGTAGCGAGCCCGGAGCTCAGATCACAGCGGATTGAGACATTGAATCATATGGTGTCTGGCCGTCAGGGTGTTTTTGTCGTGCCGATGGCTGGGCTTAGAAAAAAACTGCCGCCTGCTGATGCTTGGAGAAAACTGCAGCTCCATATTGAAGTCGGTTCTGAGTTGGATTTAGAGAAGGAACTGCCATTGCTGGTACAAATGGGTTATAACCGGGCAGATATGGTCAGTGCTCCGGGGGAATTCAGCATCAGAGGCGGGATTTTGGATATTTACCCACTGACTGAGGATGACCCTGTTAGGATTGAGCTCTTTGATGTAGAAGTCGATTCCATCCGGACGTTTTCCATTGAGGATCAGCGTTCAAAAGAGAAGCTGTCACATGTTGTGATCGGACCAGCTACGGAGTCTCCTGTTGATGCGGGGAAGCTCTCTCATGCGGCGGATAAGCTCGAAAAAAGTCTGGCTAATTCACTAAAAAAGGTAAAAAAAGATATAACCAAAGAACAATTGATGCAAAATATCAAAGCTGATATCGAGCAGATGAGAAATGGGCAAAAACCTGAACAATTTTTCAAATATATGCAATTGGCCTATGATCCTGCTGCAAGTTTGCTAGACTATGTTTCTCGCGACGCCCTTTTGATATTGGATGAGTTGAGCCGAATTCAGGAAATGAATGAACGCCTTGAAAAAGAAGAAGCGGAATGGTTCATGTCTGTCCTGGAACATGGGGAGATTACCCATGACATGGAGATTGCTCACTCCTTGAACGAACTGTTGGCTAATTCTCCACTACCAAGGATTTATTTATCATTATTTTTGCGGCATATTCCGAATACGAGCCCGCAAAATATTGCAAATGTGCCGTGTAAGCTCATGCAAAATTTCCACGGACAGATGCATTTGCTTTCAGCAGAGGTAGAGCGTTGGAGAAAAAATGGCATGTCTGTCGTTTTTCTTGCGCCTGATGAAGAGCGGAGCCAAAAAATGCAGTCTGTTTTGCGAGATTATGGGATGGAAGCCGCCATTGTGGAGGAACCCGAGAAATTTGCCGGTACCCAAATTATCAATGGCACATTGAATACGGGCTTTGAGCTTCCGTCGTTAAAATTGGCGGTGGTAACTGAGGAAGAGGTTTTCAATAAGAAAACTAGGAAAATGAAACGTCGGCAAAAACTGTCTAATGCCGAGCGCATCAAAAGCTATTCCGAATTGAATATTGGTGATTATGTGGTCCATGTCAATCATGGTATTGGTAAGTATTTGGGCATAGAAACCCTGGAATTAAAAGGCGTCCATAAAGATTACTTGCATATTTCCTACCAGGGGAACGATACCTTGTACGTGCCGGTAGACCAGATTGAGTTAGTCCAAAAATATGTCGGTTCAGAAGGCAAAGAACCGAAAATGTACAAACTGGGCGGCAATGACTGGAAACGGGTTAAGAAAAGAGTCGAGTCGTCGGTCAAAGATATCGCAGATGAACTGATAAAACTATACGCCGAGCGAGAATCGACAAAAGGGTATGCCTTTTCTCCTGACAGTGATATGCAGCGGGAGTTTGAATTGTCTTTCCCTTATCAGGAAACAGATGACCAGTTAAGATCTATTACCGAGATTAAACGGGATATGGAAAGGGAACGCCCGATGGATCGGCTGCTTTGCGGAGACGTTGGCTACGGAAAAACAGAAGTTGCCATCCGAGCAGCTTTCAAAGCAATTATGGATGGAAAGCAAGTGGCTATTCTTGTTCCGACTACGATCTTGGCTCAACAGCATTTTGAAACAATCAAAGAAAGGTTTAACGATCACCCTATCAATATTAGCCTGCTGAGCCGTTTCAGGACGAAAAAGCAGCAGACAGAAACCTCCAAAGGTTTGAAAAACGGGACGATTGATCTTGTCATCGGTACCCATCGACTTTTATCAAAAGACATTAAATTTGCAGATTTGGGCCTTCTAATTGTGGATGAAGAACAGCGCTTTGGTGTGACTCACAAGGAAAAAATCAAGCAGTTGAAAACCAATGTGGATGTGCTGACTTTGACTGCGACCCCTATCCCGCGGACACTTCATATGTCCATGCTCGGAGTACGGGATCTGTCCGTCATTGAAACACCACCGGAAAATCGTTTTCCTGTTCAGACATATGTGATGGAGTATAATGGGATTTTTGTAAAAGAAGCGATTGAACGCGAGCTAGCCCGCGATGGACAGGTATATTTCCTTTATAACCGTGTGGAAGACATTGAAAGGAAAGCGGAGGAAATTTCTATGCTTGTACCTGATGCACGCGTTGCCTATGCTCATGGACAAATGGGAGAATCGGAGCTTGAATCTGTCATTCTAAGCTTTTTGGACGGAGAATTTGATGTGCTTGTCACGACGACAATTATCGAAACAGGTGTGGATATACCGAGTGTTAACACATTAATCGTCCATGATGCGGACCGCATGGGGCTCTCCCAGCTGTATCAGCTAAGAGGACGGGTCGGTCGTTCCAACCGGGTAGCCTATGCTTATTTCACGTACCGCAAAGATAAAGTTTTGACCGAAATTGCGGAAAAAAGACTCCAGGCCATTAAAGAATTTACTGAACTTGGATCAGGTTTTAAAATTGCCATGCGAGATTTATCCATACGGGGCGCAGGTAACCTGCTTGGAGCTCAACAGCATGGGTTCATTGATTCTGTCGGATTTGATTTATACTCCCAAATGCTGAAAGAGGCGATCGAACAGCGTAAGGGAGACGCTTCTTCTGATATTGCCCCATCCTTTGAAGTGGAATTAGATTTAGATGCTTATATTCCAGATGCCTATATTTCTGACAGCCAGCAGAAAATTGAAATGTATAAGCGATTCCGCAATGTAGAATCATTGGAAGAAGTGGATGAGCTCAAGGAAGAAATGATCGACCGCTTTGGCGATTATCCGGAGCAAGTGGGATATTTATTTTCAGTTGCCGAAATGAAAGTACATGCTCGTTTCAGCAAGCTTGAGTCAATCAAACAGTCCAAAGGCGAGATCGTGATTTATTTCTCGGAGGAAGGCACGAATGAGATTGATGGAAGAAAAGTATTCCAAGTAACGAACGCGCATGGCCGGATTGTGGGTCTTGGTATGGAGGGCAGCCGATTGAAAATAACCTTGCAAATTAGCCGTCTGGCGACAGATGAATGGTTGTCCATTGTCATGGATATCGTTAAAGAACTGACTACAGCCAAAAAGACGGAAGCGACTGTTTAGGGATTGGGCGCATTGTTACTATATGGTTGAGCGAAGCATCAAGGATTTACCCGAACCCGATTGTTTGCCGACAGGAATGGCGTTATATAAAACGGTCTTAATATTAGGAGGCTCCATAACCACCTGCCAAAATTAGGCACTCATTTCATCAGAAAAAGCTAAAAAAAGAAATTTGACCCAAAAATGAACAGTTTATGAATAGAACCTATTTTTTTGAAAGATACTATTTCCAACAACGCAAGGCAATGAATTGAAAAAGAAGTTCTTGCAGGAAAGTGAAAAGGGATTTCTTATTAATAGGCTCCCTTATGTTCAATTTTGGATATTCCGGAAATCATCTGATGAAAGAGAGGCAACTTTGTGATGAAGGCAACAGGAATAGTTCGTCGTATTGATGATCTGGGAAGAGTAGTGATACCTAAAGAAATTCGAAGGACACTCAGGATTCGGGAAGGAGATCCACTTGAAATTTTTGTGGACCGTGAAGGAGAAGTCATACTTAAAAAATATTCCCCGATTAATGAATTGGGTGATTTTGCAAAAGAATATGGTGAAGCATTGTTTGACAGTCTCGGCAGCTCTGTCTTAATTTGTGACAGGGATGCGGTAATAGCTGTGGCCGGCAGCTCGAAAAAGGATTACATGAATAAAAATAACAGTGAAATGATTGAGCAGGCTATGGCGAACAGAGCGTCTAAGCTGGAAACTACCACTGGTACCTTGGCTCTTGTAGAGGGTGTAGAGGAAGAGATTGCTTCTTATGCGATTGCACCTATCATTGCAAGCGGTGATCCTATCGGCGCGGTTGTCATTTTTTCCAAAGATAAGACCATCGGGGAAGTTGAGCAAAAGTCGGCTGAAACCGCGGCAAGCTTTTTGGCCAGGCAAATGGAATCTTGAACTAATATTTTTAAAAAAGGAACGGGCTTGGCTTTTTTGCCAGGCCCGATTTCATTTTATAAAGTAAATGCCTAACTTTGATGTATTAACGCAAGCGAAGCGTCGCATCCCAAGCTCACCGACGCTACAGGACGGCAATAGGATCAAGTCCGATACTGTGGTGACTGAGGAACGGTCTTCGTACAATTCGCCATGCTCTCTTAAAAGGATTTTGGCGATATTTTGGGAATATATCAAATCATCAAGCGAAATTTGATATTATCGCTTGGATTCTGTTTTAGCGACCACTCGTCGACTAATCCATATATGGTATAATTGCTTCCGGATGAAATTATGCAGAAAGGCGAGGGAGAGCTTGCCGGATGATTCACGACAATTGATGAAAGGCGCTGTCATTTTGACGTTAGCAGCTTTCATCATTAAGATTTTAAGCGCGGTATACCGCGTCCCTTTTCAAAATATTGTAGGTGACACAGGCTTTTACATATATCAGCAGGTATATCCGTTGTATGGCATCGCTTCTGTCCTAGCGGCTTCCGGCTTTCCGGTGATCATTTCGAGAATTGTAGCGAAAAAAGTTGCTGAAAACGAAGAGGGGCAAGCGGATTTGCAGCGGATATTACAAACAATATTTATTGTACTGTTCATTGTTGGAGTCAGTTTGTTCCTGTTTGTATTTTTCGGTGCCAAAGCAATTGCCGGCTGGATGGGAGACCCATTACTTGCACCTGTTGTCCAAGTTATTGCTTTTCCATTTTTGCTATTACCATTTCTTTCGGTATGGAGAGGGGTTTTTCAGGGAAGTGGAAATATGGCTCCGACCGCGGTCAGTCAGGTCACGGAGCAGTTCATCAGGGTGGCTGCCATCTTAATCATCTCCTATTTTCTCGTTAACAAAGGCTTCTCTCTCTATGAAACAGGGCGCGGAGCCTGGACAGGAGCAGTTGTTGGCGGGTTGGCAGGTCTTGTTATAATGAGTAGTTACGTGCGGAAAACAGGGTTAAATGTGTTTTCTTTTCAACGCCTTTCTATACGGGAATTACTGTCTGTAGGAAAAATAGTAGTTTTCTATGGGACGGCCATTTGCTTTAGTGGTCTTCTTTTAATTTTGTTCCAATTGGTCGATTCGTTGAACTTGTACACGCTTCTTGTACAATCAGGCTGGCAAATGGAAGAGGCGAAGTCATTGAAAGGCGTTTTCGATCGCGGGCAGCCGCTTATTCAGCTTGGTACAGTTGCGGCGACTTCGATGTCGCTGGCGCTTATTCCAGCAGTGACGACAGCCTGGACGCAAGGGAATACAGAAATTCTTCAGAAGAAAGTGATGACAACCTTGAAGGTAAGCCTGGCTGTCGGTTTGGGGGCGGCTGTTGGGCTGATGAATATCATCAAGCCGACTAACATCATGCTTTTTAAAAATGCAGATGGTTCAGGAGTTCTGGCTGTTTTGGCCTCGGCTATTTTGTTAGCTTCGATTATTATCACTTTATCGGGGGTTCTACAGGGACTTGGCCAAATGATGGCACCGGCTAAATATATATTGTTGGGAACCGTGTGCAAGTATTTCGGAAATCTTGTCCTCGTCCCTATGTTTGGGTTGGCAGGTGCTGCTTGGGCGACAGTCATTGGTTTGCTCGTAGTTTGCCTGTTAATTATGTTGAAATTGAATAGTTATTTTCCCATTCGGTCCGTTCTTTGGCATTCATTTCCCCGCCTTACATCAGCGGCGGTTGCGATGACCATTGTTTTGCAGATATGGCTGTTCGTTCTTAATCAGCTGGGCATGCAGGGGCGTCTTTTCAATGCGATTGTTGCTTTGACAGGTGTGGTCATTGGGGGGCTTGCCTATCTTGTAGTCATGATGCAAATGAACTTGTTTACAGAAGAGGAAATCAGCCATGTTCCATATTATTCCAAGCTTAAAAGATTCATTAGAATTGGACAAAAAGAAAGGAGGCAAAAGTGATGAACAATATTCGAGTGGCGGGATTGGGTGCAGGAGATCTGAACCAGCTTCCCCTTGGCATCTATAAACTATTGAAAGAGACAGATCATTTATTTTTAAGGACAAAGGAGCACCCAGTGATCAAACAACTGGAAGAAGAAGGGGTTTCCTACCATTCCTTTGACGATATATATGAAAAGCACGATCAATTCGAGGCGGTGTATGAAGAAATTACGGAGTTGCTGCTTGAGGAAGCAACTAAAAGAGACATTGTTTATGCGGTGCCCGGTCATCCGCTGATTGCCGAAAAAACGGTCCAACTCTTATTGGAAAGAAGTGCTGCTCGCGGAATTAATGTAACGGTTGAGGGGGGACACAGCTTTCTGGATGCTTTGTTCACCGCCGTTCGCTTAGATCCTATTGACGGTTTTCAACTACTGGATGGGACAATGATGAAGCGGGAGGATATACAAATCTCACAGCACGTTATCATTGCACAAGTATATGACCAAATGGTTGCGTCAGATGTCAAGCTCACATTGATGGAAAAATATCCGGACGATTATGAAATCACCGTTGTGACAGCAGCGGGAAGTTCTAACGAGAAGATCAGGACTATTCCATTGTATGAATTGGATAGACAGCCTTTTTTGGATAATTTAACAAGTGTATATGTTCCTCCGGTTATATCAAGGGAGCTTTCTTTAAAAGAGTTTTCCACATTGAGGGAGGTTATTGCTGATCTGCGTGGACCAGAAGGGTGTCCTTGGGACAAAAAGCAGACGCACCTCTCTTTGAAAAAATATTTGATAGAAGAGTCATATGAGCTGCTTGATGCCATAGACCGCGATAACATTGACGACATGATCGAAGAGCTTGGGGATGTACTGCTGCAGGTAATGCTTCATACACAAATCGGCGAGGATGAGGGCATGTTTTCTATCGAAGATGTGCTCGAGGGCATTTCGAGAAAAATGATTCGCAGGCATCCTCATGTATTTGGAGAAACAAAAGCGGAAAATGCAGATGAAGTCGTTGTCAACTGGGAACAGATCAAAGCGAAAGAAAAAGGGAAGCAAATAAACAGTGGCTCACTTCTTGACCAAATCGAAAAGGGGCTTCCGGCTTTGCTTCGCGCTTATGAAGTTCAAAAGTCTGCAGCGAAGGTAGGCTTTGACTGGGACAATGCGGGAGAAGCCATGGAAAAAGTAAAAGAGGAGACAAAGGAATTTGAGGAAGTGCTGGCGAAACAAGAAAAGAGGCGCCAATTAGAGGAAGTGGGGGACCTTCTTTTTGCAGTCGTTAATGTGGCTCGTCTTGCTAAAATCCATCCTGAGGAGGCATTGCAGGCAACCAATGAGAAGTTTTATAGACGGTTCGCTTTCATCGAGGAGGAAGTAAGGAAAAGTGGGCGGCCATTTGATGATTTTTCACTTGAGGAATTAGATCTGTATTGGAATGAAGCAAAAAAACAAGGAAAATAGAAGGTGAATAAAGTGGCAACGATGCGGCTGGATAAATTTTTAAAAGTGTCACGGCTAATTAAAAGACGGCCTCTTGCCAAGGAAGTTGCGGACAAGGGGAGAATTTCAATCAACGGCCAGCAGGCGAAGGCAAGCTCTAATGTGAAAGTAGGGGATGAGCTGTCCATTCGCTTTGGCCAAAAAATTGTCACGGTCAAAGTGGAAGAACTTCAGGATTCCACGAAGAAAGAAGACGCGGCCAATATGTACCGCCTGTTGAAGGAAGAGCGGATAGAGGAAGAATAATGACAGAAAATCGGGTGCGGATTGGAAGCACTCGATTTTTTATTTATGAGAAAAGGGGCTGATATGGATGTTACACACGATGATTTTATTTGTATTAGCGGGGATTGCCGAGGTTGGCGGAGGCTACTTGATCTGGCTTTGGCTACGGGAGGGACGGCCGTTGTATTGGGGTGTTCTAGGGGGAACGGCTTTGGCCCTCTACGGTGTTATTGCCACCTTTCAGGCATTTCCAACATTTGGACGTGTATATGCGGCATACGGAGGTGTGTTTATCATTTTATCCATCTTATGGGGGTGGGGAATCGATAAAAAGACACCTGATCTATATGATTGGGCAGGCGCCAGTATCTGTTTGATCGGTGTGGCAGTGATTCTTTTTGGTCCGCGGAATTAGATGTGTAAGGGCTTGTTCTATTCGCTTCCCTCGAGACATAAATATGTATAAAATCCGTGCGAAAAAGAGGGATGAAGATGAGCCAATATTACGATCCAAATCAAGCTGGAAAAGGAACTGTGCCTGATCATGATCTGGTGATGCGGGGCCGCAGGTTAATTGATATTACGGGTGTAAAGCAGGTAGAAAGCTTTGATAATGAGGAATTCTTACTTGAAACTGTCATGGGATTTCTGGCAATCCGGGGCCACAGCTTGCAAATGAAAAATCTGGATGTTGATAAAGGCATCGTTTCTATCAAAGGGAAAGTCTATGATATTGTTTACCTCGATGATCATGATGGAGGGAAAGCTAAAGGGTTCTTTGGCAAGTTGTTCAAATGAGTCTTCCTGTCCAATTTTATACGCTGCTTGCCATGATTGGAATGGGAAGCCTCTTTGGTGCTACGCTTGATACGTACCAGCGGTTTTTAAAACGGGGAAAGAGAAAAAGATGGATTGTCTTCTTGAATGATCTCCTGTTCTGGTTCATACAAGGGATCCTCATCTTTTACGTTCTTTTTTTGGTCAATTCCGGGGAGGTGCGATTTTATCTTTTTTTGGCACTCCTATGCGGTTTTTCGGCTTATCAGGCCCTTTTTAAACAAATTTATCTGAAGCTGCTGGAATCACTGATCCAATTGGTTAGAGCCATAGCCAGATTCATATACAGGACGGCTTATTTATTGGTGTACAAGCCTTTCAAAGGATTGTACCTTTTGATCATTGCTATTATTCTTTATGTATACGGCCTCTTATTGTCTCTTGTAAAAATTGTCTGGATAATGGTAAAATGGTTGGTAAAGACTGTTTTTAAGCCATTTGTATGGATGTTGAACAAGGTCATCCCTGAATCAGTGAAATTATTTGTTGCCCAATTGCGAAAAACAATAGCAGGATATTTAAAAGGTAGCAAGAATATAATCATCAAAGCTTTGAATTTTTTTCGAAAAAAGAGATAGGAGGCTTATGGATGGGTGTTAAGCCAAAAAACACTGTTACACTGGAAAATAAATATTTGATGGAACAAGAGGCTTCTGCACGTTCGGCAGTCAGAAGACGGAAACTATTGGTCCGACGCCTGTCCGTTTTCCTCGTATTCACCATTGTAATTTGCACTTTGCTGATTTCAACCCTAGTTTCAAGGGAGTCTGCCTTGGAAGCAAAGAAAGAAGAGAAAGCTCTGGCGGAAGCAAAGTTGGCCAAACTCGAGAAGAAGCAATTGATGCTTGAAAACGAGATTTTAAAACTAAATGATGATGAATATATTGCGAAGCTTGCCAGAAGTGAATATTTCCTCTCTGATAAAGGTGAAATCATTTTTAACATTCCAAAAGAAAAAGAAAAGGATTAAAAGGGCTCATATTGACACTTTTTTTTTTATTTCGCTATAATATAAAGTAAGGTTTATTTTTGTAAACACTTTAAGGAGGATAAATTTTTTTATGTCGATTGAAGTAGGCAGCAAGGTACAAGGTAAGGTTACAGGCATCACTCATTTTGGGGCGTTTGTTGAGTTGCCCGGGGGCTCGACAGGACTTGTTCACATTAGTGAAGTAGCCGACAATTATGTTAAAGATATCAATGAGCACCTAAAAGTTGGCGAAGAAGTACTTGTAAAGGTCTTAAATGTTGAGAAGGATGGGAAAATTGGGCTTTCAATCCGCAAAGCCAAAGATCAGCCTCCTTCCCGTTCAAGACAAGGAAGAGCGAACGATTTTCGCCCAAAAGAAAGTTTCGAGCAAAAGATGAATCGCTTCTTGAAAGAAAGCGAAGATCGGTTGTCATCTTTAAAGCGCCATACCGAGTCTAAACGAGGTGGACGTGGCTCCAAGAGAGGTTAACTTGCTGTCTCTTTAACGTATAGACCAGACGGTCCTGACGAGGTAAAGAAAAGCATACCACCGGACTTATTCCATATGAAGAGCAAAAAGCGAAAGAACGATGAAAAAGTTCTTTCGCTTTTTTTTTGAAGATAAGAAAGTTTTTTAGGTTTAACAATTTGAACAAAGTGCTTTGTTGTCCAGCTCCAGCGCTTATCGACTAGCAGACTTCGCGACAATGTGTTCCTGCGGCGCAGCGTATTCGAAGATGTTAACCTCACCTCGTCACAAAGCTGCACGAATCTTACTCAAAGAAGCTTCTCAGTGGTAATCCGGTAAGGTGCTTTCCTACGATAAGTCAACATCGGCTCTGACATACAGGAAGTACTAGTCCAAGCGAAGCGACAGGATGTCGCGTCCTGAGCCTGTCAGCGCTTGTTGCCCCTAAACGCCGTCTTCCACTTTTTCAGCTCAGTCTGTACGTCGATGACAGGGCGCTTTCGCTTTTCTTTTACTTGTCAAAAATCTTTCCTCTGATGAATCCTTCCCTTTTGAGCCCTTTCGACGCTCCTTTTCCCTGCTCGACTTTCCTGGTTTATAGCTTATCTTATTGCCCGAATTAGTCGAACGAAACTTGGGCACACACCCTTTAAAGTGACAAAGTTTTAGGATATGCCCCTTTATAATGGGAACCAATTATTTATTTGCGGGGAGAGATGAAAAATGGAAAAGGGAGATCAAAGTATCGTCGAATCCGTCGGGACTGCAAATTTGCAAGGGACAGACCTTGATTTTTCAACAGGATTAAAGAGGCTCCAGCAGAAAGTAGAGTATTTGTTTTTTCAAAAAGGGCTTGCACTGCTGATTGTTAGCATTTTGCTTGGACGAGCATTGATCTTGTCGCAATTGACTCCGTTCGCTTTGCCATTTTTTGCAGCTATTTTTATGACAAAAAGAAAAAACGCTCCTCTGGTGTTGTTTGGCCTGTTGGCGGGTTCTCTGACCATATCCATAGGAAATACTTTATTTATTTTTTCCGTCTGCGCTATTTTTCTTGTAAGCTTTCGCTTGCTGGAAAGGCTGCACACCATGCCCATTAAAGCCATGCCTTATTATGTATTCTTTATTTCCCTCTTTACCAAGTGCCTTTTCATATATGCTGGAAATGGACAGGTTTTTACAAACTATGATGCTCTCATGGCGGCGGTGGAAGCTGGCCTATCGTTGGTTCTTGTCTTTATCTTCATTCAAAGCACCCCTTTCCTGACGGCAGGAAAAAGAGCGAAGGCGTTAAAGGCGGAGGAGGTCATCAGCTTAATTATCATGCTGGCATCCGTCATGACGGGCACGATCGGATGGGCCATATATGGCTTGTCCATTGAACATATTTTATCCAGGTATCTAGTAATCTTATTTGCTTTTACAGCCGGTGCCACTGTCGGTTCTACCGTTGGCGTTGTGACAGGGCTTATTTTTAGCCTTGCGAGCATGTCCAGCTTTTTTCAAATGAGCCTGCTTGCGTTTGCCGGATTGCTAGGGGGGCTGCTTAAAGAAGGAAAACGGGTCGGAACTGCGGTAGGTCTTCTTGTAGCTACTTTGCTAGTTGGTATATATGGAGAGGAAAATGGAGTCCTGGCATTGACTATGTATGAATCATTTGCCGCTGTTATCCTCTTATTCCTTACTCCGTATTCATTGATAGAAAAACTTGCACGACATATTCCAGGCACGGCCGAATATGTACAGGATCAGCAGCAATATGCAAGAAAAGTCCGTGACATCACTGTTCGGAGAGTGGAACAGTTTTCTTCTGTTTTTGAAGCGCTTTCGGACAGCTTCTCTGAACCGGAAAAATGGAAGGATTCCGTTGATGACGAACAAGAATTTGATCTGTTTTTGAGCAATGTTACTGAAAAAACCTGCCAGATGTGTTTCAGAAAAGACAAATGCTGGGGAGAGCACTTTGATAAAACATATGACCTAATGAAAAATATTATGCATGAAATAGATGAAGAATCAGGGGTGCTTCCGAGACCGGTTTGCCTCCAACTGGAAAAACATTGCAACAGGGCAGGAGCCGTGAAGAATGTCATTCATCAGGAATTGGCAGTTTACCAGGCTAACCAAAAGTTGAAACGTCAGGTGCAGGAAAGCAGGAAACTTGTGGCGGAACAGCTTTTAGGTGTTTCTGAAGTAATGGGAGACTTTGCTAGAGAAATTAAGCGCGAACAGAATAACCATCACAAACAGGAAGAAATGCTACTGGATGCCCTTCAAGATTTTGGAATTGATATTGAATATGTGGAAATTTACAACCTGGAAGCTGGTAGTATTGATATTGATGTGATGATTCCGGATTGGTACGGAAATGGGGAATGCGAAAAACTGATTGCTCCGCTCATTTCGGACATCATGGGCGAAACAGTTGTTGTTCAAAACAAGGAAGATGCCGAATTTGCAAATGGGTATCATTACGTGACCATGCGATCCGCCAAAGCCTATGTGGTTGAGACAGGGGTAGCCCACGCAGCAAAAGGGGGAGGCTTTCTTTCAGGCGATAGCTATTCAACAATTGAACTGGGGGGAGGGAAATTTGCACTTGCTATAAGCGATGGTATGGGTAACGGAGAGAGGGCTCATAGAGAAAGCAATGAAACATTGAAGCTTTTACAAAAGATTCTCCAGTCAGGCATTGAGGAAAAGGTAGCTATAAAATCGATCAATTCTGTCTTATCTTTAAGGACTGACGATGAAATTTTCTCTACCCTGGACTTAGCCATGATTGATTTGCAAACGATTGAAGCCAAGTTTCTAAAAATAGGATCTACACCGAGTTTTATCAAACGGGGGAATAAAATTAAAAAAATCGAGACGAGTAACTTGCCAATCGGAATATTGGAGGAATTTGACTTTGATGTTGTCACGGAGCAGCTTCGGGATGGAGATTTGATTATCATGATGAGTGACGGCATATTTGAAGGGCCAAAGCATGTGGAGAATTATGAATTGTGGATGAAAAGAAAGCTGAAAGAGCTACAGACAAGTGATCCACAGGCTATTTCCGACCTCATCATGGAGGAGGTGATCCGAACTCGTTCAGGTGTAATACAAGATGATATGACGATCGTAACGGCAGAAATAAAGCGGAACACGCCAAAATGGGCTGCAATCCCTGTTAGAAATAAAGCATCTAGGTTGTCTGGAGCAAGCTAGTTCAAGATTGGGGTCAGACCCCGGTATAAAAACCTCCTGATCCGGCGAGGATGATAGCATATCAGACGGCTGTGGCCGTGGACGGAAATGGAGGAAATGAATGTGAAAAAAGGCACGTTAAAACAAATTTTACTTATTACAGATGGATGCTCTAATCAGGGGGAAGATCCGGTAGCCATGGCATCTCTGGCACAGGAAAAAGGCATTACCGTTAATGTGATTGGCGTGTTGGAAAATGATGCAATAGATGAAAAAGGGATGGCAGAAATCGAAGGAATTGCAATGGCTGGTGGCGGAATCAGTCAAATTGTTTATGCGCAAGCATTGTCTGAAACCGTTCAGATGGTTACAAGGAAAGCGATGACGCAGACCTTGCAAGGTGTTGTGAATCGGGAGCTGCGGCAAATTTTGGGAAGTGATACATCCCTTGAAGAGCTTCCTCCTGACCAGAGGGGAGAAGTGATGGAGGTGGTGGATGAACTGGGCGAAACATCTGACTTAGAAGTTCTGGTTCTGATCGATACAAGCGCCAGTATGAAATTCAAGCTGCCGACCGTTCAGGAGGCGCTCCTTGATTTGTCTCTAAGTTTGAATGCGCGTTCAGGGAAAAATTCTTTTTCTATTTATGTTTTCCCTGGCAAGCGAGAGGAAGTGAGCAGGCTGCTGGATTGGACGCCTCAGCTTGATAAGCTGACCAGTATTTTTCCGAAACTGGCTGCAGGCGGGGTTACACCTACAGGGCCAGCACTTCGTGAAGCTGTTGCTTCTTTCGAAAAAAACCGCTCATTAAGGGGGCTTTTTCTGCGAGATGAAGAACAATTCCTGGATGAAACAATGTAACTTTTCGCTGGGGACTGTTGTGGATGGTAAATGGCACGGACAGCGTTATACCATTATCAGGAAACTGGGCAGTGGGGCTAACGGTGTTGTATACCTTGCGAAAGGAAAAGATGGTAATGTTGCGTTAAAAATGAGCGATGACAGTATGTCCATCATATCGGAAGTAAATGTGCTCAAAGCTTTTTCGAAGGTCCAAGGGCCAGTCCTTGGACCTTCTTTGTTGAATGTGGATGATTGGGAAAAAGGAAACCGAAAGCCGATCCCCTTTTATGTAATGGAGTATATTGAAGGGGATGACTTGCTCACCTTTATTCGTCACAAAGGTCGACATTGGGCAGGAATATTGATTGTGCAACTGTTGGATATTTTGGAGCAGATGCATAGGCAGGGCTGGGTTTTTGGTGATCTGAAGCCTGAAAATCTAATAGTATCTCCTCTCAGGACAAGGATTCGCTGCATTGATGTAGGGGGAACAACAAAAAAAGGGCGTTCAATCAAAGAATTTACGGAGTTTTTCGACAGAGGCTATTGGGGACTGGGTTCTAGAAAGGCGGAGTCTTCCTACGATATCTTTTCAACAGCGATGCTCATGATCAATGTATATTATCCTAGCATGTTTACACGAAAAGGGAACGGGCTGGCCCAATTAAAGGAAATGATTAAAAGGGAGCCGGAGCTTCACAGGTTTGAACCTGAGTTGCTTAAAGCACTTGAAGGGAAATACCAAAATGCTGGAGAGATGAAAAACGAATTGCTTAGAAAGCTCTCTATTCGGAATTCCAGGTCCCAAATACACTCAATGAAAAAGCGGAAAAGCCAGGGAAAAAAGAGCTCGATGCGTGAGACAGCGGGCGTTCTGATGATTACGTCATTTTTGTACGGATTATACATATATTTATTTTTATTATAGAGGGAAGTTTCGTGAGGTTCCATTGTGAAAATGGTAAACTAATGGATATAAATAGCATTTTTATTTATAAGAGGAAGTTCAAAAGGTCACTAAAATGATAGGCTGTAAATTTCCGCTGTTTCTGTTTTGCCTCGATCTTCTTGCTTCTGGATTTGACAATTTTTTGAACACGTACTATACAAGTAGGGGAATAGATGACCTGATGTTGGACTTTGAGAGAAAGACATTAAACTTTATTAAAAGACACGGGCTACTAAACCGTGGAGAACTTGTCCTGGCTGCTGTGTCCGGAGGACCGGATTCGATGGCCATGCTTGATTTTTTGTTAAAAAGACAGGGGATTTTCGACATTAATTTAGCGGTGGTCCATGTAGACCATATGCTTCGTGGGAAGGAATCTGCTCAGGATCTGGAATACGTAAAAGCCTACTGTAAGCAGAATGGACTGGAATTGAAGGCATCTTCCATCGATATCAAAAAGAAAATGGAGATGGGGAATAAAGGGATGCAGGAGACCGCAAGGGAGTATCGTTACCGTTTTTTTGAGACTGTCATGAAGGAACTTGGTGCTGATAAGCTTGCTGTTGCGCAGCATGCAGATGACCAAATGGAAACGATCCTCATGCGCTTAACGAGGGGGAGCAGCGGCAAGTCGCGTGCTGGAATCCAGTCGACCAGGCGATTTGGCAACGGAGAATTGATCCGCCCGCTTCTCGGAGTGACGAAAAAGGAAATCGAAGGATACTGCGCTTTTCACCAATTGAAGCCCAGAATTGATCCCAGCAATGAACAGCCAGCCTACACAAGGAATCGTTTTCGAATGGATGTGCTGCCGGTCCTCAAACGAGAAAATCAACAAGTTCATGAACATTTTCAGCGATTCAGCGAAGAGTTACTGGAAGATGAAGCTTATTTGGAAATGCTGGCCGAACGCGAAATCAAGGCGGTAACCGATTTTGAAAAAGGAAAAATTCGGCTGGATATCCGTTCTTTTTTACAAATGCCTTTGCCTTTACAAAGAAGGGGGATTCATCTAATATTAAGCTATCTTTATAAGAAAAATATAACCCATGTAACTGCTTGGCATGCTGGATTGATCGGGAAGCTACTGCAAGGGGAAAACCCTTCAGGAAAGCTGAATCTCCCCCTTGGATTAAACGTCATCCGTTCTTATGGTCATTGTGTTTTTACGTTTGAGGAAACGAAACTGGCACAAGATTATGAATATGAAATCAGTGCTGGCCAGGAAATCCTCCTTCCGAATGGAGGGACGGTCCGTATGGAAAATACATCGGGTGCTTTTGCAGGCGGCGATGAAGATTTTATCCTTTTGAAGGCACAAGATTTAAATCTGCCGCTTATTGTACGGACCCGAAGGCCAGGAGACCGGATCATGGCCAAAGGATTGGAAGGAACGAAAAAATTAAAAGATTTATTCATTGATGAAAAAATCCCCAGATTCCAGCGGGACAGCTGGCCGGTTATAACCGACCAGCGAAATCAGATACTGTGGGTTCCAGGATTAAAAAAATCCTTATACGACGTAGGACCTCAAGGCCATGGACGATATATATTGTACTACAGAACCTCTGGAGGGCAGCAAAGCCAATGAAAAACGACATTGAAAGAGTATTGATTACGGAAAAGGAAATTGATGAAAAAATCCGAGAGTTTGGTGCTCAACTCACGGAGGAATACGACGGCCGTTTTCCACTTGTCATTGGTGTATTAAAAGGAGCCATGCCATTCATGGCAGATCTTCTGAAAAGGGTCGATACTTATTTGGAAATGGATTTTATGGATGTTTCGAGTTACGGTATGTCCACAACCTCTTCCGGAGAAGTGAAAATCTTAAAGGATTTGAATACGCCTGTTGAAGGTAGGGACATTTTGATTATTGAGGATATCATTGACAGTGGCGTCACGCTGAGTTATCTTGTGGAGTTATTCCGCTACAGGAAAGCAAAATCGATTAAAATAGTGACATTGCTTGATAAACCGGAAGGAAGAAAAGCAGATGTGAAAGCCGACTATGTGGGTTTTGTTGTTCCAAATGCTTTTGTTGTAGGCTATGGGCTCGATTATGCGGAGAAGTACCGGAACCTTCCTTATATAGGGGTTTTGAAACCAGAGGTATATGGCAATAATGACAACTAATGAATGAGAAGCAAAATTGCAATGGAGATTTGTTGTAAAGTCCGAAATGACTATGATACTATTGAATATAGTTTTTTGACCGTGGGAGGAGGCTAGGGATGAACCGGATCTTTAGAAACACAATCTTTTATTTACTTATTTTTCTCGTTCTCATCGGGATTGTCAGTTGGTTCAACAATACCAATGAAACGACAAATAATATAACGTATAAAAAGTTTATCACACACTTGGAAAATGGCGATATCAAAGAATTTTCCATACAGCCTGAAAGAGGCGTCTATGAAGTCGTCGGCCAGTTGAAAAACGCCAAAGAAGGCGAGCGTTTCATAACATATGTGATGAACAACCCGGCAATGCTTGACCGGATTGATGCTGCTGCATCTGAGGTTGAAGTTATGCCGGCAAAAGAAACAAGTGGCTGGGTGTCTTTCTTTACAACTATCATCCCATTTATCATCATCTTTATTTTATTTTTCTTCTTGCTCAATCAGGCACAAGGTGGCGGAAGCCGTGTCATGAACTTTGGAAAAAGCAAAGCGAAGCTTTATAGCGAGGAGAAGAAGAAAGTCCGCTTTAAGGATGTAGCGGGTGCTGATGAAGAGAAGCAGGAATTGGTGGAAGTAGTAGACTTTTTGAAAGACCCAAGGAAGTTCTCTGATCTAGGGGCACGGATTCCGAAGGGGATTCTGCTTGTTGGACCACCAGGAACAGGTAAAACCTTGCTTGCGCGAGCGGTTGCCGGGGAAGCGGGTGTTCCGTTCTTCTCAATCAGTGGTTCCGACTTTGTTGAAATGTTTGTAGGTGTCGGTGCGTCCAGGGTTCGTGATTTATTTGAAAATGCGAAAAAAAATGCGCCGTGTATGATTTTTATTGATGAAATTGATGCTGTCGGCCGCCAACGTGGCGCCGGTCTTGGTGGGGGACACGACGAGCGGGAACAGACATTGAACCAGTTGCTCGTTGAAATGGATGGATTTGGTGAAAACGAAGGTATTATCATCATTGCAGCCACCAACCGCCCGGACATCCTTGACCCGGCTTTATTACGCCCAGGCCGTTTTGACCGTCAAATTACGGTTGACCGCCCGGATGTCAACGGAAGGGAAGCAGTTCTTAGGGTTCATGCGAGAAACAAACCGCTTGATGGTTCGGTTGACCTTAAAGCAATTGCTATGAGGACACCAGGATTCTCAGGTGCTGACCTAGAAAATCTGTTAAACGAAGCGGCGTTGATTGCAGCCCGCCGAAATAAAAAGACGATTGATATGACTGACGTCGATGAAGCGACAGATAGGGTTATTGCAGGGCCTGCCAAGAAAAGCAGGGTTATTTCTGAAAAAGAAAGAAATATTGTTGCCTATCATGAAGGCGGACATACTGTCATTGGATTGGTTCTTGATGAGGCTGACGTTGTTCATAAGGTGACAATTGTTCCAAGGGGGCAGGCAGGCGGTTATGCCGTCATGCTTCCTAAAGAAGACCGCTACTTTATGACGAAGCCGGAGCTACTTGATAAAATCACAGGTTTGCTTGGTGGTCGGGTAGCGGAAGAAATTACTTTTGGAGAAGTGTCTACCGGAGCTCATAATGACTTCCAGCGTGCAACGAATATTGCCCGTAAGATGGTGACCGAATACGGAATGAGCGATAAACTTGGCCCGCTTCAATTCGGCCAGGCGCAAGGCGGCCAAGTATTCCTTGGCAGAGATTTGCATAATGAGCAAAACTACTCAGATGCCATTGCTTTTGAAATAGACCAGGAAATCCAGCGTATTATTAAAGAATGTTATGCACGTGCAAAAGAGATTTTGACGAAGCATCGTGACAAGCTGGAACTAATTGCCCAAACCTTGTTGGATGTGGAAACTTTGGATGCTGAACAAATTAGAAGCCTGTTCGATACCGGAAAGCTGCCGGACCGCTCTGTAGTGTCTTTGACTTCAGGTGACGAAGACCGTGAAGAGCCCAAAGTGACACTTCAATCTAAGGAAGAGGAAAGCGATCCATTAGCTATTGATGAACAGCGTCCAGAAGATCCGCTTAATCCTCCTGAAAAATTAGGGCCGACAAAGCCTTCCGATCCAAAAGATTCGGACTCGGATCATAGAGATTAGACTATACGAAGACACTGATATATATCAGTGTCTTTTTTCTTCAGTGAAAAAAGTATAAAATTAGACTAAGTTTTCGGCAACGTCTATCGAGTAGCAACTTCGCGTCCCTCCCACAATAAGTCAACATCGGTTCCGACGGACAGGACGTCCTAGTGCCACCGAAGCCACAGAATGTGGCGGCTTGAGGAGGCCAGGCGCCATCGGCTCAAGGTCACAAGTCAAATTGCTGTGGTGGCTGTGGAACTGCCTCCTCGCAATTCGCCTTGTGCTTTTCGCCTAAGGCTGCGCGCCTTTCGCTTTTCTTATTTAGGCCGAAGGGCTTTAATGGTATGATGTGTGAAGAATACAGTCTTGTAAAAGTTGGTGAGAAGATTGATTTTTGTTTTGGATGTAGGAAATACAAATACTGTTCTCGGTGTTTATGACAATGATTATTTAAAATATCATTGGCGAATTGAAACAAACCGGCATAAAACCGAAGATGAATATGGTATGGTGATTAAATCTCTTTTTGAGCATGTGGGGATTCGTTTTGACCATATTAACGGAATCATCATTTCTTCAGTTGTCCCCCCAATCATGTTTACAATGGAAAAAATGTGTAAAAAGTATTTTAAAGTAAAGCCTTTGGTTGTAGGGCCTGGGATTAAGACAGGATTGAATATAAAATATGAAAATCCCCGCGAAGTTGGGGCGGACCGGATCGTGAATGCAGTAGGGGGAGTCCACGAGTATGGTAGTCCGCTGATCATCGTGGACTTTGGAACTGCGACCACTTTTTGTTATATCAATGAACAAGCCGAATATACGGGCGGTGTGATAGCTCCGGGAATCGGCATTTCGACAGAGGCACTGTACTCCAAAGCCGCCAAGCTTCCACGGATTGAAATCACACATGTAGATGAAATCATCGGTAAAAATACAGTGGCGGCCATGCAGGCGGGAATTTTATTTGGATTTGTGGGACAAGTTGAGGGAATTGTTAACAGGATATTTGAGAAGAGTAAAAAGAAACCGACTGTTATTGCTACTGGCGGATTAGCTAACCTGATTTCATCAGAAACGGAAATGATTGATATTGTTGACCATGACCTAACGTTAAAAGGCCTGCATTTAATCTATAAAAGAAATATTTCAAATTAAGAGGGTGTACTGTGATGAGTGATTATTTGGTTAAGGCTTTGGCCTTTGATAAACAAGTGCGTGCATATGCGGTTAATAGCACGGAAACTGTTGGGGAAGCTCAACGTAGACATCAAACTTGGCCGACAGCGTCGGCGGCCCTAGGAAGGGCGATGACAGCGAGCGTTATGATGGGCGCTATGTTAAAAGGAGAGGAAAAACTGACCGTAAAGGTGGAAGGCGATGGCCCAATTGGAGCAATTATTGTTGATTCTGATGCGAAAGGGCATGTGCGCGGTTATGTATCCAATCCACAGGTCCATTTTGACTTGAATGAAAAAGGTAAGCTTGATGTGCGGCGTGCTGTGGGAACAAACGGTACAGTGTCTGTTGTGAAAGATATTGGTCTCAGAGAAAACTTTTCTGGACAGGTGCCAATTGTCTCTGGAGAGTTGGGAGAAGATTTCACCTACTATTTTGCCGTGTCTGAACAAACTCCTTCTTCCGTAGGTGTAGGAGTGCTGGTAAATCCCGATAATTCCATTCTTGCGGCCGGAGGCTTTATCATACAATTGATGCCGGGAACTGATGAAGAGACGATCAGCAAAATTGAGGAGAGTATTAACAAGACTCCGCCTGTTTCAAAAATGATCCAAGACGGGCTGTCGCCGGAAGAGATCCTCTATCAACTGCTTGGCGAAGAAAATGTCCGGATCATTGAAAACATGCCGGTGGAATTCCAATGCACTTGTTCCAAAGAACGATTTGGCCGAGCGATTATGAGCCTGGGCAAGTCCGAAATCCAAGAAATGATTACGGAAGATGGACAGGCAGATACCCAATGCCATTTCTGTAATGCAGAATATCATTTTACAAAAGAAGAGCTGGAAGAAATTTTGGAAGAGGCCAAAATGGCGTAGGTTCTTTTTACTAAAAACTTTTATAGAAATCCCTACTTATAGGGATATTTCCGTTGACAGAGAGGTCGCGACGTGGTAGGTTTAAATAAACCAATAAAACTACTCGGAATTAGAGGTGGAGGAAAAATGTCACGAATTGCAAACTCGATTACGGATTTAATTGGCAATACCCCGATTGTAAAACTAAACCGATTGGTTGATGAGGACAGTGCTGAAGTTTATTTAAAGCTTGAATACATGAACCCAGGAAGTAGCGTAAAGGATCGTATTGCTTTGGCGATGATTGAAGCTGCTGAAAAAGAAGGGAAATTGAAAGAAGGCGACACGCTGATCGAGCCAACAAGCGGAAATACGGGAATCGGCCTTGCGATGGTGGCTGCTGCCAAGGGATACCGTGCGGTTCTTGTCATGCCTGATACGATGAGTATGGAAAGGCGTAACCTTTTGCGTGCCTACGGTGCGGAGTTGGTCTTGACTCCTGGTGCGGAAGGGATGAACGGTGCGATTAAAAAAGCCAATGAATTGGCACAAGAACACGGTTATTTCTTGCCTCAGCAATTTGAAAATAGTGCAAATCCGAAAATTCACAGTGAGACAACAGGTAAAGAGATTGTTGAACAAATGGGCGACCAACTTGATGCTTTCATAGCCGGAATCGGTACAGGAGGAACGATTACCGGTGCTGGTGAAGTGCTAAGGGAGAAGTATCCTGATATTAAAATCTATGCCGTTGAGCCGAAGGATTCCCCTGTATTATCTGGAGGCAAGCCAGGACCTCATAAAATTCAGGGCATTGGAGCAGGATTTGTTCCAAAAGTATTAAATACAGACATTTATGACGAAGTCATTACAGTAGCGAATGAAGATGCATTCGAAACAGCAAGAAAAGCATCCAGAGCGGAAGGTGTGCTTGGTGGTATCTCTTCTGGTGCTGCTATCAGTGCAGCACTATCCGTTGCCAAAAAGCTCGGCAAAGGCAAAAAGGTTTTAGCCATCATTCCAAGCAACGGTGAGCGTTACCTCAGTACCCCACTCTACCAATTTGAAGATTAAAGAAAAGCGCAAGGCGACGGCTAGCGACGTAAAGACCAGAGCTCTGAGTGGAACCAAGCTCAGATAGATTGTCACTAGTGAATTCTAAAGACAAGTCCAAATAAGGGCTTGTCTTTTATTTTTCAATTGGGCGGGAAAGAGTTAAACTAAAAAGACGATGAAATGAGAGAATGTAGGTGAGTTGAGTAATGATGATCCGTTGTGGTAAGTACACACTTGATTGTGATCAAAAAACATTGATTATGGGAATTCTGAATGTCACACCCGACTCCTTTTCTGATGGCGGGCGCTTTAATGCTTTGAACCATGCAGTTGAACATGCAAAGGAAATGGTAAAAGAGGGGGCTGATATCATCGACATTGGGGGCGAATCTACACGTCCCGGTCATGAGCCAGTCTCGGCTGGGGAAGAGATTGACAGGGTGCTTCCGGTGATTCAAGAAATTGCGCAGGCTGTCCAAGCTCCGATTTCTATCGATACATATAAAGCGAAAACAGCTGAAGCCGCAGTGATGGCGGGTGCGCATATCATCAACGATATATGGGGAGCAAAGAAAGATCCTGAGATAGCGGCCGTAGCGGCCGAACAGGATGTTCCGATTGTTTTAATGCATAACAGGGATAACCGTGACTATACAAATTTTATCCGTGATGTATTGAATGATTTATATGAAAGCATTTCTATTGCTAAAAAAGCGGGAGTTCCGGATGACAACATCATCCTTGATCCCGGAATTGGATTTGCCAAGGACTATCGTGAAAATCTCATGATGATGAGAAACCTGGATAAACTTGTCGGGCTTGGGTATTCGGTATTGCTTGGAACCTCCCGCAAGCGGGTGATTGGAACTGCACTTGATCTTTCTGTGGAGGAGCGAATGGAAGGAACGGGCGCTACTGTTTGTTATGGAATTCAGCAGGGATGTCATATCATGCGTGTCCATGATGTTAAAGAAATAAGCCGCATGGCAGCCATGATGGATGTTCTTTTAGAAAAGGGGGAGGAAAGTGGATAAAATCTACCTGAATGAAATGGATTTTTACGGAAATCATGGCGTCTTTCCGGAAGAAGCTGTACTTGGGCAGCGTTTTCGGGTGAATGTCGTGATGGAAACGGACCTGCGGGCAGCCGGGCGATCGGATAATCTGGAAAAAACAATCAACTATGCAGACGTTTATACGCTCTGTAAAGAAATCGTTGAAGGTAAAAGATTCAATCTTGTCGAAGCTGTTGCTGAAAATATTGCAGATGACATTTTGGACCGGTTTGAATCCGTCGAGCGGGTCCACGTGAAAGTGATCAAACCGAATCCGCCAATCAATGGGATTTATGATTCCGTAGCTGTTGAGATTACGAGGGGGCGCCATGAATAATTTTGCCTTTTTATCACTTGGCTCTAATATCGGTGACAGGGAAAAGTGGCTGAAAGAAGCAGTAAGGGAGCTGATGCAGACAGCGGGGATTCAGGTTGAAAAAGTGTCTTCCATTTATGAAACGGACCCAGTGGGCTATACCGACCAGGATCTTTTTTTAAATATAGCTGTAAAAATTACCACCTTATTATCCGCTCATGAACTTTTAACTCGATGTCTTCAGATTGAACAACGACTGGGGAGGGTAAGGGAATTCAGGAATGGTCCCAGAAAAATCGACCTTGACATTTTATTATATAATAACGAAAATATTGAGGTGGAGGACTTGCAAATTCCTCACCCTCGAATGACTGAACGTGCATTTGTCCTTGTTCCGTTATTGGAGATTGATGGAAAAGTGAGGCTTCCGGAACAAAATGTTTCTTTGGTTGATGTGTTAAACGAAATACCTGATAAAGAAGGTGTTCGGTTATGGAAACAGATAAATGGGGAAGGCGGATCCGGGCTTTTCGAAAGCTAAAGGGCCGTACTCAAGAAGGTCTGGCAAGAGAAATTGGAATATCCGTTTCAGTTTTGGGAGAAATTGAACGGGGAAGCCGTCTCCCGTCAGAGCAGATGCTCAAACAAATTTCCGATGTGCTCAAAATTTCTGTTGAGGAATTGACCCCGCCGGATGAGTAAGATAAATAAAACTCTCGGAAGGAGGAAGAATCAATATGCTTAAAATTGGCGATATCGAAATGAAGAATCAGGTTGTCCTGGCCCCGATGGCCGGTATTTGCAACTCTGCATTTCGTTTGACTGTAAAGGAATTTGGCGCTGGCCTTGTATGTGCGGAGATGATCAGCGATAAAGGCATCGTTTATAAAAATGAAAAAACAATGAATCTGCTTTATATCGATGAACGTGAAAAGCCACTGTCATTGCAAATTTTTGGCGGTGAAAGAGAGACGCTTGTTAAAGCTGCCAAATTTGTCGATCAAAATACCAATGCGGATATCATCGACATTAATATGGGCTGTCCGGTGAATAAAATTATCCGCTGTGAAGCGGGCGCAAGGTGGCTGCTGGAACCGGAAAAAATCTATGATATGGTTTCTGCTGTAGTTGATGCTGTGAACAAGCCAGTTACAGTAAAAATGCGGATTGGTTGGGACGATGAACATATTTTTGCTGTGGAGAATGCGCAGGCAGTAGAGCGGGCAGGCGGTTCCGCAGTATCGATGCACGGTCGAACACGAGTTCAAATGTATGAGGGCCATGCCAACTGGGATATCATCCGTGAAGTGAAGCAGTCTCTGAATATTCCTTTGATCGGAAACGGTGATGTTAAGACTCCTCAAGACGCAAAACGGATGCTGGATCAAACAGGTGTTGATGGTGTCATGATTGGACGGGCGGCGCTTGGCAATCCATGGATGATCTATCAGACAGTTAAATACTTGGAAACTGGGGAACTAACAGGTGAACCGACTGTTAGAGAAAAAATGGATGTCTGTAAGCTGCATCTGGACCGTTTAATCGCTTTGAAAGGTGAAAATATCGCAGTTCGCGAGATGCGTAAACATGCTGCATGGTATTTAAAAGGCATTCACGGAAACGGAAAGATCAGGAATGCCATCAATGAATGCACGACAAGGAATGAAATAGTCGGATTGCTTGACAGCCTCGTGGAAGAAACTGTTCTCAGTGAAAGAAAAGCGGGATAATAAAAAGATGTTTCGTTCTGCCATTAGCTGGCAGTTTTTTTTATAGAAGGATGCCTAGTTCCCTAATTTTAGGTACAATATGAAGATGAGGTATGGCTTTATTATGAGATTGGAGTGGAAAAAATGAGTCAGGAAGAGTTGAATGATCAACTTCAGGTAAGGCGCGACAAAATGATATCTTTGCGGGAAAGCGGGTTTGATCCGTTTGGGAAACGGTTTGAACGTACAGATTTGACAAAAGATATTAAAGATAAATATGAAGTGAAAACAAAAGAAGAGCTTGAGGAACTGAACCAGTCTGTTACGATTGCTGGACGTATCATGACAAAGCGCGGAAAAGGAAAAGCAGGCTTTGCCCATATTCAGGATTTGGCAGGCCAAATCCAAATATATGTCCGCCAGGATGCAGTAGGCGAGGAACAGTATAATATTTTTAAAACGGTTGATCTTGGGGATATAGTTGGTTTAACGGGGACTATTTTCAAAACCAAGGTGGGTGAGCTGTCCATAAAAGCGAATGAATTTACTCTACTTTCGAAGGCACTGCGCCCACTTCCGGAAAAGTTTCATGGGCTGAAAGACGTTGAGCAGCGTTATCGTCAACGTTATCTTGACCTAATTACCAATGAAGTCAGCAGGGAAACTTTTATCGCACGAAGCAAAATCATCCAATCCATGCGTCGCTATTTGGATGGACAAGGCTTCTTGGAAGTTGAAACACCTATGCTTCATGCAATCGCAGGTGGGGCGGCTGCTCGTCCTTTCATTACGCATCATAATGCGTTGGACACACAGTTCTATATGAGAATTGCAATTGAGTTGCACCTAAAACGATTGATTGTTGGTGGACTTGAAAAAGTATACGAGATCGGCCGGGTTTTCAGAAATGAAGGGATCTCAACAAGGCACAACCCTGAATTTACAATGATGGAATTGTATGAAGCCTATGCGGACTTCAATGATATTATGGAACTTACTGAAAATATGATTGCCTTTATCGCTAAGGAAGTGTATGGCACAACTTCTGTTCAGTATGGTGAATATGAAGTGAATCTGGAGCCGAAGTGGCGTCGTCTTCATATGGTAGATGCTGTAAAAGAACATACAGGCGTGGATTTTTGGAAAAAAATGTCCGATGAGGAAGCTATCCAGCTTGCCAAAGAACATAATATCGAAATTACGGAACATATGACATATGGACATATTGTCAATGAATTCTTCGAACAAGTTGTTGAAGAAAAACTCATTCAGCCTACATTCATTTATGGACATCCGGTAGAGATTTCTCCGCTTGCTAAGAAGAATGATGACGACCCAAGATTTACAGATCGATTCGAACTATTTATTGTTGGCCGTGAGCATGCAAATGCATTTACAGAATTAAATGACCCAATTGATCAGAGGGAAAGATTCGAAGCTCAACTGGAAGAAAGAGAGCAAGGGAATGACGAAGCGCATGAAATGGACGAGGATTTTATCGAAGCGCTGGAATATGGAATGCCTCCAACAGGTGGATTGGGCATCGGGATCGACCGTCTAGTCATGCTGTTGACAAACTCTCCTTCCATAAGAGACGTACTACTATTTCCGCTCATGAGACAAAAGGATTGATTACCGGAACCCTGCCGTTTTGGCAAGGGTTCTTTTTGTTGTGCGGGCACAGTCCCGAACTGTGAAGGCAGAAGTAGCAGCTAACAACGCCGATGTAAATAGAAAGCCCATCCTGACCTAATTATTGAGAATAAGCTCAAGCTGAAAGTAAATATCAGCAATTGATCATCCGTGAACTATGAAGTTCCTCACGGAAGGATCAAATACTATCGATAGCATACAGTAACTATTGGATAAAGCGGATATTTTGGTGGACAGTCCGAACATATTTACTGGGATTGACTCGTGGATGAAAAAGATGACCTAGGTGTTGTGGAAGTAATAGAAGAACTCAGATATCTCGTTATGAATCGTTACTTCACTTTTATTTATGAAATAAAAAATAAAAAACTATTGCACGCAAAATAAAAAGGTGTTATATTAAATATCGTTGCTCGTTAAGAGGGCAACCAAGCAATAAAAAAAGTTTTTTAAAAAAGTGTTGACTTAGAAATGGTTAACATGATATATTAAGAAAGTCGCCTCAAACGAGATTGAAAAAACAATTTTAAAAAGTTGTTGACAATCAAGGGAGAACGCGATATAATAGAAAAGCTGCTCGAGAGAGCAACTTAAAGTTTGATCTTTGAAAACTG
>NZ_QYTW02000003.1 GCF_003605405.2 Siminovitchia terrae
GGAATACCAATATGCATTCATCTCACCACTTACAGAAGTGGGAGACTTCTGCTGGATGAAGTTAAACGAAAGGAAGATCTATGATTCAAAATAATTGAAAATAAGACAAGGAATTTTTTTACTCATCCTTAAATAGGAATCAAATGCTCCTCATTTTTCGGTTAAACAATAATGGGATAAATAAATATAACGCATATGCAAATGACATCCATGCTGTAAAAGCAATCACCTGTGAATCATCTAATGTTGGAAAAACCATATAGTGATTAGATAAAGAAAATGTGTCTAACGCTAAACCAATAATAGTACCAATGACTCCGAACTTTAGTGGTGCATTGTTTGTTTTATCGAATAATAGATACACATATGTAACACCACACAATAAAATTGATGTTCCAACTAATAATAAGACAATGCTGATAATGAACTCATCTGTAACTGGACTGAAAAGAACGTGCTCTCCAAAAAACCTAAAAAATAATGTAGCAAATAACCATACTAAAACACCACACAATGCCGTAAATAAATAGCCTTTCATTATTCGGCCTCCTTACTTGCTAACGTATTGAGTCCATTAACTAATTGCACGAATTCCTTGTATGCTTTTTCAACAGGAAAATCCTTTTGTAACAATGCCTGTAATGCCAACCCGTCGACAATAGCATTTAATAAAATTCCCCACGTCTCAAGTGAAACCCCTTCTATCGGTGATTCCGTCCAGAAGTTTGATAAATTCTCTGTTAGAGCCTTATTTTCTGTCATAATAATTTCGCCAAGCTGACCTCTTATTTTCTCACTATTAAAACTTGAAGCAACCAATGAAAGAAACAATTTATGAAAAAACGAATCATATGAACAACGACTTTTAGCTGATGCAATAGCTTCCTCAATCACATATTCGCTGCTTTGAGATATTTCTTGCCAGCTGGTTTCACAAATGTCTTGAACAATATTTATTAACAACTGTTCTTTCGTTTTAAAATGATAATAGATTGTACCTTGTGTAACTCCTGCCGTCTCAGCCACTGCTCTTAATGTGAATTTTTCAATACCTTTATCAACCAAACACTCCTTTGCACATTTAATTAACTCGTCCTTATTTATTACATTTGGTTTTGCCATTTTATCATCACCTTTTAGTTAGTCGACCAACTAACTATATATTACCAACTAAAAATAATCATTACAATCATTTCCTAGATCAAATGCGCCTTGGCGTATTTGCGCCCAGATTTTATCGAGCTCCGCTCGATAAAATTCCTCTGAAAATCTGTGGCATCCGCCGGAGGCTTTAACTTTATTCAGCCGGGATTTGAACCCTGAATGAAATACCAATATGCATTCATTTCACCACTTACAGAAGTGAGAGACTTCTGCTGAATGAAGTTAAACTTATTACTTCACCAAATAATCTGATTTATGATTTAATTAAAAAAGCCTCCCTACAAATGCGAAAGGCTCTTAAAAAAAGGGGACGATTCATTATTATCATATTTATTTTATTTAATCACCACACCAGTTTCCGAACCTACATAAATATTCTGTTTGCCGCGACTTATCATGTTCCTAACAAGATTCGGATGTGGACTTCTGTCTAACTTGTTCGATCAAATGGACATTGTTTTCGAACATTTATTTGTTAACATAAATATTAGCATAGGTTGGTATATACCAATTGGAAAAACGCTTGGATATGGACTGTTGAGACAGTTTAATCCAAGGGGTTTTTGTTTAATGAGATAAAGTTGTTTAAAAACTAAAACCATTGTTATTCCATAATAGTGCCATTTAACGGAATAAAATTTTAGATAGTAGTATGATCATATTAAGAGTGAGTGTGAGAGGAGATTCTAACATGGAGTTAGTCTTGGAAATTGTACGTATTATACTACCTGTTGTAATAGTGGCAGGGATTGGAGTATTTGTAGTTAAAAGGCTAAAACATAAGTATGACCAAGGTAAACTTGGTAAGAAAGAATCACAGGGAGCTCAAGCTTTATTAGATAGCTTAATACCACTGGGAATACTTTTTGGTTGTGCTATAAGTGTGATTTTCAGCATTTTTTTCTCAACATCTCTACTATCCGCAGTTAGTTTAGGAGCTGGAATAGGCTTATTATTTGGGTATTTTGCTTATGAATTTTATAGTAGGAAAAGAACTAAACATTCATAAATGGCTATCTTCCAGAAACAGGCGCGATTGTGGAGAAACCCGGAGATATCAAATACGCCTTGGCGTATTTGCGCCCGGATTTTATCGAGCTCCGCTCGATAAATTTCCTCTGAAAATCTGTGGCATCCGCGGGAGGCTTTAACTTTATTCAGCCGGGATTTGCCCCCTCCCCCCGCTGAATGGAATACCAACATTCATTCGTCTCACCACTTACAGAAGTGGGAAACTTCTGCTGAATGAAGTTAAAGTGTAACTTTTCCTTCAAAACTCCTCCCCGTCTTCCCTTCGCATTCGCTTCACTTTCCCCAGGTGCGTAACGATTTTATATTCACCAAATGGAGGAAGCTCTCTAATTTTCGCTTTACCATCACAGATCACGATCACGCAACTGGATGGTATATCCATTATATCAAATTCTCTCCTATTCCGACCGTTTATTTCTATATCTTGTATCTTCACAACAGACACCTCCCGTATATGGTATAATCAACTTGTAGAATTGATTTAGTCGGGAGGGATCCTGGATATTGGTTTTTTTAAGATCCACCTACGAGGAGGTTTTTACGTGTTTCTATTTGTTCTTTTTTTGATATTGATTGGCATATATGTAATTAATAGAACTGGCGGCTTACCACGAACGATAAAAACCTTTTTAATGGTATTTGCAATCATGGCTTTAATCTATACTGCTGCAGCAATAGCTGATATCTTACCTAACCCCTTTAAATATTGATCTTACAAATACCTTCATACCCACCAGATGCCAACCAATCAACGATCCGTTTATCTATATCTGCCAGTACTTCCATTGGTAATTGGCCAGATATAGTTGAGTAACTCCTGAATCGGCCTCATCCCTCTGCCTCCTCCAATTTCCATTTATTTTGCAGCTTGAATTTGATACAATGGACCAAATCATTTTCGAGGTGATCTCATGTGCGGCCGTTTTACCCTTACAGCTACATTCCCTGAAATCATTGACCGGTTCGAAATCCAAAATTTCTTTGACGAGGACTTGTACTCGCCCAATTACAATGTCGCTCCGTCTCAAAACGTTCTTGCTGTCATCAATGACGGTACAAACAACCGTCTTGGCTATCTTCGTTGGGGGTTAATCCCTTATTGGGCCAATGACCCTAAAATCGGCTATAAAATGATTAATGCCAGAGCAGAAACTTTGACCGAAAAGCCTAGCTACCGAAACGCATACAAGAAAAGGCGCTGCCTGGTCCTCGCTGACTCGTTTTACGAATGGAAACGCCATGCCGATAAGTCCAAAACTCCCATGCGTATCAAGCTTAAATCCGATGACCTCTTCGCAATGGCTGGGTTGTGGGAAACATGGGAATCACCTGACAGTAAATCAATCCACTCTTGTACGGTTATTACCACTAAGCCCAACGAGCTTGTAAAAGATATCCACGACAGGATGCCGGTTATCCTCAAACCCGAGGACGAGTCTGTTTGGCTTGATAAGTCCATCACTGATACGGACCGTCTGAATGATCTATTAGTTCCTTTGCCTGAAGACCGGATGGTAGCATACGAAGTATCTAGCCTTATAAATTCTCCTAAAAATAACAGCCCTAACTTAATACAGAAAATCTGCTAATGGAGGACTCTCCCATTTTTGGGTTCGATCTCTGACTCGCACGCCGGACACCCTATATTACCCCGCAGGTCTTTATTGATTTGTTGCATGGGATTACCGCCCTTTTTCTCCGTACTGTTCATAACAATAACTAATTCGTTGACCACAAAAGAACAATACTTGCCATATACATTTGTTTTGCATTCAGGACATGCCTGACTTGAAACGTCCTTAATTTTTATGACTTTTTTAGGTATTTGCTTTTGTACAGCTTACCCTGCAATTACAAACGCTTTTCTTTGTTCCTCAGTCCAATTCGGCCAAGCTACACCTGCCTGTATAATGCGAATTACCTCTTGATTTTCCATAATCCCACTCCTCCACAGTTTGTATCAAATATCAGCTCGTATCTTTTTCTCTTTAAACACAACCCTTGAATACAATTTTTGTCTTTTGGAATCATAAATACTAAAACAAGGAGCTTGATAAATATGGATAATAAAAATTTAAAAAGAAATGAACCTACAGTAGCACCTGGCATGAATACTCATGATCCCCTAGAAAAGAAAGCAACTAATAAGGAAATTAAACAAGGCGATTTTACCGAAGTAACTCGACTTTTTATTGATAGAACACCAGAGGATTAATTTAACTCTCTCAGCTCGTTTCTTACGTCCGCTTAAACTGATGCTCATGCTGCAGCTGGTAGCGCCTACCACTCACCCAAATGACGGTAGGCACTCCCTTTTTAGTTTTGAGGATATGGACAGCCGGACTGTACTTGTCACCTTTTTGCCTCATGCTATCTTCCACCCCTGCGGGAACCGCGCTTTGACTTCGTGATTATTGCCAAACGTGATCTCGTTCCTTTTTACGGTACATAAGATAGTATCCTGCCCTGCCCTGTATTTGCGTTTCATGGACTCACTTCCTCAAAATCTCCAATTTTGTATATGACTATCGACAACTTGTGAGGATATCTCCTATGGAACATCTTTTCCATCATGCGAAAAACGTTGGTCTTGTGCCCTTTCCACATCCACCACTTCAATGGATCCGTCCGTATTGTGTATCTCAAAATCAGCAATGTACTCTATCTTTCTATGTGTCTTGCCATCCTTTTCAAATGCTTCCTGTAAAGAATATCGGGGCTTGTTCAGGAAGAAGAGAATCTGTTTATTGGCTTCCAACCACTTCAGCTGCTCTTAATACTTTGACTCTGCCGTCTATCTCGACCTTTTTGTCCCGGTACTTAGACCGTGATTTCCTAATCTTCCTGCACTCTTGTACCGACATACCTTGACTCATTAATAATCTTCTCTGATCAAATGCGCCTTGGCGTATTTGCGCCCAGATTTTTATCGAGCTCCGCTCGATAAATTTCCTCTGAAAATCTGTGGCATCCGCCGGAGGCTTTAACTTTATTCAGCCGGGTTTGACCCCCTGCTGAATGGAATACCAACATGCATTCATCTCACCACTTACAGAAGTGGGAGACTTCTGCTGAATGAAGTTAAATCTAGTAAACCCAACCATTTTACTCCCTGTCCGCATATCACTAGCTCGTTTTATTGAAACTTGCATAAACTGAATTAACCTTTCGAAAGGCGGTGAATTATATGGGATGCTTTGGCGGTTGTGGCTATGGTGGATACGGTTACGGAGGCGGTTATGGAATGGGCAGCTCCTTCGTATTAATTGTTGTCCTTTTCATCCTGTTGATTATTGTCGGTACATCATTTGTCTATTAATAGACCCCGCCACTTATGTAGACCATAGCAAAAACCATTCGAACCCTTGAACTCACCTCACCACCTGAAGAGCGCTCGCCCCAGCGCTCTTTAATACCCTGCTTCTTTCCTAAGTTCCTCAATAATCTCAACATCTTCCTCTATCAAATGCGCCTTGGCGTATTTGCGCCCAGATTTTATCGAGCTCCGTCCGATAAATTTCCTCTGAAAATCTGTGGCATCCGCCGGAGGCTTTAACTTTATTCAGCCGGGGTTTGAACCCCCACTGAATGGATTACCAATATGCATTCATCTCACCACTTACAGAAGTGGGAGATTTCTGCTGAATGAAGTTCAATTAGCCAATGTCAGGAGAATTCGATTCGCGACCTAAGACATACGTAAGCTACTATCATGTTAGAAATTGGTGAGAATCCAAAAGTGGTTTCAGAGAGGTTGGGGCGTTCAAACGTGAATATTACTTTAAATAAATATAGTCACGTCACCCCCAACTTACAATTCTTCAATAGAAAATTTTTCAAAAGCGATACGAAATTCAAACCCGACCCATGAATGTGGTCATTATCTGGTCAATACATGAAAACAACAACGCAAAACCCTTATATAACAAGGATTTCACGTTGTTGATTTTTTACATAATCCGTTTAAACATTTTTTCCATATCCGTAATGGAAAAATGCACAATAATCGGCCTGCCATGCGGACAGGTAAATGGGTCCTCTGCCCTTCGCAATTCATCCAACAAAGCCTGAATTTCATCGTCACGCAAATATCGGTTCGCTTTGATGGCAGCCTTGCAGCTCATCATGATGGCTGCTTCCTCACGAAGTTTTTTAATATCAATCTTATGCATTGAAAGCAGCTGCTCGATGATTTCTTCGATGATTGTTTGTTCCTGTCCTCTTGGAAACCATGCAGGATGTGACCTGACAATAAAGCTGTTCATCCCAAAGTCTTCCAAAAAGATACCGACAGACTGAAGCTCTTCCATATGCTCCTTAATTTTTAAAGATTCATCGACCGAGAATTCCAAAGTAAGCGGAACAAGCAGTTGTTGCAGGTCCATCGTCACTTTGCCGACCTTCTCCCGGAAGTATTCGTATTTGATTCTTTCTTGAGCAGCATGCTGGTCGATCATATACAACCCAAGTTCGTTCTGAGCAAAAATATAAGTTCCGTGCATTTGTCCGATTGGATAAAGTGCAGGAAAACGTTCTTTTTCATTGACGATTTCTTCTGCCTCATCAACAGTTTGGCTTTCCGGTTCTTCAATCTTTTCAATCGTCTGCACGTTTAATTCATTTGTTTTTGAAATTTGAGAAGCCGGTTCATACTCAACAGGATCATAAAGTTTTTTCATTTCTTTGGCAGGCAGAAGTTTTTCTATTTTATACGGTGTTGTAGCCGGCTGCTTCCAATTTGGTTTTGGGCTATTTTCGGCAGGAGGCTCCAGTTTAAATTCCGTCTGGAAACTCATCTGATTTTTTTTCGGCGTCGGCACAACCCCGGAAGGAATCAGCTGCTCTTTTTTAAATGCCTGTTTGATTGTTTCAGTAATGAATTCTTTTAATTCCTGCTCTTTACTTAACCTGACTTCCAATTTTGCAGGATGGACATTTACATCCACTAAAAGCGGATCCAGTTCGATGGATATAAGCGCAATGGGAAAGCGGCCAATGGGCAGAAGCGTATGATAGCCTTCCAGTACAGCTTTCACAAGGGAATAATTTTTGATAAATCGACCGTTGATCATCGTTGATAGATAGTTACGGGATGCCCGCGTCATTTCAGGGCGGGAAATGAATCCAGACACCGAAAAGTCCAATGATTGGGCACTAATATAGATCATATCCCTAGCAATGTTTTTTCCATAGATCGCTGCGAGGACTTGCCTGATATCTCCGTTCCCGTTAGTATGAAGCAGGATCCGACCATCATGGCTCAGACGAATGGATACCTCCGGATGAGCCAATGCCAAGCGGTTGACCACGTCAGTAATATGTCCGATTTCAGTATGAAGAGTTTTTACATATTTCAGCCGGGCAGGCGTATTGAAAAACAAGTCAGAAACCGTGATGTCTGTCCCTTTTCGTGATGGGGCTTTTTCATGTGTGATTAGTTTTCCGCCTTCCAATATCGCTTTTGTACCGTCTTCCCCCTCCCTGGCTGTAACCAGTGTAAGGCGCGAAACAGAGGCGATGCTTGGAAGGGCTTCTCCTCGAAAGCCAAGGGTACGGATTCGGAATAAGTCATGTTCATCTTTTATTTTACTTGTTGCATGCCTTTTAAAAGCTGTGACAATATCTTCTTCTCCGATGCCTTTTCCGTTATCAATGATACGAATTTCACCAAGGCCTGCTTCTTTTATATTGATTTCAACGATGGTGCTTCCTGCATCAACAGAATTTTCCACCAGTTCTTTTACAACAGACGCAGGGCGCTCGACAACTTCACCGGCGGCTATTTTATTGGACAGGGCGTCATCCAGCTCTATAATTTCACGCATTGTTTCGCTCCTTCCCTCTGTTTATTTCCTTATTTTTTTCTGCAGCGAATATAAAACATTCAAAGCTTGTAGAGGGTTCATCTCAAGCAAATTTAAACTCTCGATTTCTTTTAAAACTTTTTTCTCAGTCTTACTAACAGCTGGCTCATTCGGTTTGGAAAAAAAGGCCAATTGCTCATTCGAAGCATTCGAAACTATCGGCTCTTTAACTTCCTCCCTTGAAACAGAAGCGGTTTTTGTCTTGCCATTTGACTTCTCCAACTGGCTTAAGATTTCTTCGGCGCGCTGGATCAGCGTTTCGGGCAGCTCGGCTAATTCAGCGACATGGATACCATAGCTTTTATCAGCGGCGCCGTCCTTCACTTTATGCAAAAATACGAGTTTACCTTGATGTTCAGCAGCACTCACATGGACGTTTTTTAAACGGGACAGTTGTTTATCCAGCCCCGTAAGCTCATGATAATGGGTTGAAAATAGTGTTTTGGCACCAATCTGTTCGTGGATATATTCAATGATTGCCTGAGCGAGCGCCATCCCATCATATGTAGATGTACCGCGACCGATTTCATCGAATAAGATTAAACTATTTTGAGTCGCATGGGTAATGGCATTTTTCGCTTCCAGCATTTCAACCATAAATGTACTCTGTCCTGATATTAGATCGTCCGCTGCCCCAATTCTAGTAAAAATTTGGTCAAAGATTGGGAGCTTTGCGTTCGATGCGGGTACAAAACAGCCAATTTGCGCCATGATGGCTGTCAAGGCCACCTGTCTCATATACGTGCTTTTTCCTGACATATTCGGCCCAGTAATGAGGAGCATTTCCCTTTCGTCATCCATCATGCAGTCGTTTGGAACATATTCTTGTGACCCCATCACTTTTTCGACAACCGGATGCCTTCCGTTTTCAAGAATCAGCTCTCTGTTGAAGTGAAGCTCTGGTTTCACATAGTGCCGAGCCTCACTGATCGCTGCAAAGCTTTGGAAAATATCAATCTCACTAATGATTTTTGCTGTTTTTTGTAGTCTAGGAATAAATTGTTTTACTTGATCCCGCAAATCAAGAAATAAATCGTACTCTAGTTCAATGGACCTTTCATCTGCTTGGAGAATCAAAGCTTCTTTTTCTTTTAACTCGGGAGTTATAAACCTTTCAGCATTTGTCAATGTCTGCTTTCGTTCATATCGTCCCTCTTCAAGAAACTTCACGTTGGCTCTTGTCACTTCAATGTAATAGCCAAAAACCCTATTGTAGCCCACTTTTAATGATTTAATGCCTGTTTTCTCCCGTTCATCCTTTTCCAGTGTCGCAATCCAGTTTTTTCCGTTTCGGCTTGCATCGCGATACTGATCCAATTTCTCATTGTAGCCATCTTTGATGATTCCACCTTCTTTGACAGATATCGGTGGATTTTCAGCTACGGAGCGTTCTAGTAGATCGGTCAATTCTTCACAAGGATCCAATGCCATAGCAAGCTTGTTCGTTTCCTCATGATCCATGCCCTTTATTAAACTGCGGATGGCAGGTACCTGCAGCAATGATTTTTTCAATTGAATGAAATCACGTGCATTTGCATTTCCGAAAGCCACCCTGCCTGCAAGACGCTCCAAGTCATAGACGCTTTTTAAAAGCTCCTGCAAATCAAGACGTTCAAAATAATGTTCCATGAATAGCTCTACCAAGAGCAGGCGCTTTTCTATCAAAGACTTACTGATTAAGGGCCTGTCCAGCCACTGTCTCAAATGACGCCCGCCCATTGCAGTAGATGTTTCGTCCAGAAGCCAAAGCAGCGTTCCTTTTTTATCCTTTCCTCGGATGGGCTCAGTAATCTCTAAATTCCTTTTAGAGTAAAAATCTATTTTCATAAATTGGTCATTTTCATAGATTTCAAAAGGCTGCAAATGATCGAGACTGCGCTTTTGTGTTTTTTTCAAATAATGAAGCAGCCTTTGTACGGGCTCCTGCAGTTCTTCAGCATCAAGCTTCTGAAGAATTTTCTGGAATTCATCGTGCATAAAGGAGTTTTCTTCATACGAAATAACTGCCTGACATCTCTCTTTGATTTTATCAAGAAGGTCTTTATCTTCATCTGGGCATGACACAACTTCCTTTGCCCCGATTGTTGCCAACTCATTTAAAAGCAGATCAACCGATCCTTCCAGTACAGTTGCTCTGCCCTCTCCGGTTGATAGATCCGTATACGCGATTCCGTATGACTGGTTGTTAAAATTAGCGATCGCCGCGATGTAATTATTCTCTTTCGCTACAATACCTTTTCCATCCATCACCGTTCCAGGAGTGACCAATTGGACAACTTCACGCTTGACAACACCCTTAGCGTGCTTTGGATCTTCTGTCTGTTCGCAAATCGCTACTTTATAGCCTTTTTGTATTAAATTTTCAATATAGCCCGCAGCAGAGTGATGCGGAACACCACACATGGGGATTTTTTCTTCCGCGCCTCCCTCTCTGCTAGTCAAAGTGATTTCCAGTTCTTGGGATGCCTTCAAAGCATCTTCAAAAAACAACTCATAAAAATCTCCTAGACGAAAAAATAAAAAGGCATCCTTGTTCTCTGCCTTTACTTTTAAATATTGCTGTATCATTGGTGTATATTGCTGACCCATATGTACTCGTTTCCTTTCCATTCGAACACTTAGAATGATTATATCATACCATCTTTAAAGCGTGAGATTCCAATAAGAAAAGTAAACAGACTGCAGCTTGAAAAACAATTATACGGTCTTTTGATTTTTCGGATTTCAATTTCAATAAGCAGAAAGCCTGTGATTAAAAACACGAATCTCTATATAAAAAAGGCAGTTAAGAGCTATAAAAAGCTATTCTATACAACCACTTTTGAATAAACTATTGACAGCTTAAGCGTTTTATCATTTCCAGTATGTAAAATAAATTCCTTAGATGACTAAACAAAGAAAAACCGGGGGTTTCCCGGTCTACACCTATTCTTCTTCAAGTGCTACAAGAAAGTCCGGATCAATTTCCTCGAATTCTTTATCGTCTAGCTCCTCTAGCTCATCTTCCCATTCATCGTCATCACTTGAGCATTTATCGTGATGTATGGCAACACAAACCTTCGTTTCACCAATGACCTCAACTAGGAATTCTCTCTCCACATTGACCAGTATCCTGTTCCCTTTCTTAGATATGACAGCTTCGACACAATTTGGCTGTTGGAGTACTTTGGCAGAGACAATTTTATCATCCAGACAATCAGGATCACGGTACTTCAGCTTGATTACATCTTTGTAATCAACTTTTTCGGTCACCACAGACGTCTTTGTATTATCATGATGGGAATACCAAACATTAATATCAAAAGAGCCGCAGACTTCGACGTTTTTGCCTACTTTCCGCGCTTCGTATTTATGGTTGATAATCCAACAGCCCAGTATGCTCGAAGGATGGTGTGGCGGGTCGATCGTATGATTGGACAGTGTCATTTTGCGCCCTT
Organism: Siminovitchia terrae; assembly: GCF_003605405.2. Lineage (GTDB taxonomy): Bacteria > Bacillota > Bacilli > Bacillales > Bacillaceae_C > Siminovitchia > Siminovitchia terrae. Next base: position 11,498 of record NZ_QYTW02000003.1, read on the forward strand.
TCGCAACGACCGCTTTTGTTATAATTTCTCTATATTCTGCCATTCGAGCGAAACCTCCTCATTCATTTTCATTTCATCGTATGCATTCATCTAGACTCCTGTGCTTAATTTGCCTATTCATCGCCCGCCTATATTTAGGCAGTTATCCAGAACCTCATCCGATTATTTGACAGGTATCTTCCTGATTGATCCCATCAAAATAAATATAGATAGAGCCTAATCATACATTATAAAATATGGCAGCTATCGTGAAGGGGTGTTTGTCCATTAAAAAGAGCCCCGCCCAAATGGGCGAAGGCTCCGATTTTCATTAATGGTTTATGAGCAGCTAGATGGACTGTTCTTCAGTTTTGACCCTGTATCACCTGTCAACAAATCTCCGCCCGTTGACACGAGAATTTCATCTGTTACTTTGTTGGAAATGGCACTAGCTACCATTTGCAGCAAATCGTTAACATCAGTTTGTGACTGCTTAAACTCCTGAACAATAGGAATCTCATCCAATTCCTTCTCAAGCTTTTCAATCTTTTCTTCAACTAGTTCCAATGCCCGCTCTTTTTCGTAATGCTGAAAATTGACCGCTTGCTTTTGTAAGCTTTTGATGCTTGCAATCATTTCTCTAACTTTTTGATTTTCGTTAATTTGAGCTTCTGCACGCTTGAAAAAATCTACTTCTTCTGTTTTGGCGATCATGCTTGCCAATTCATGTGCACGTTCAACGATGTCCTCTTTTGTATATTTTGTCATATTAATTCACCTCAGCTGCTTCTCGTTCTTCCACCATGACTCCATCTAACGTCCACGTTTTTGCCTCAACAATTTTTACATTGACTAATTGCCCAATGGCAGATTTTGGACCTTTGAAATTTACAAGTTTGTTTTTTCGTGTATAGCCTGCAAGAACATCAGGATTATTTTTACTTTCACCTTCTACAAGGACTTCCACAACCTGGCCTTCGAATTTTTTCATAGCTTCTGCGGAAAGTTCATTCACCAGCTGATTTAAACGCTGCAATCTTTCTTTCTTCACTTCCATTGAAACATTATCCTTCATTTTTGCAGCAGGAGTACCGTCACGCGGTGAATAGATGAAAGTATAGGCTATTTCAAATCCAACTTCTTTATAAAGTGTCATTGTCTCTTCAAATTGCTCATCCGTCTCATTTGGGAAACCGACAATAATATCAGTTGACAAGGAAACATCAGGAATAGCCTCTTTGATCTTTCTCACAAGCTCAAGATACTGTTCACGGTTATAGACACGTCCCATGATTTTTAAAATATCACTGGATCCTGATTGAACCGGTAAGTGGATATGCTCCATCATGTTTCCTTTTTTCGCAAGGACCTCGATAAGACGATCATCAAAGTCACGTGGATGGCTTGTTGTAAAACGGATACGAGGGATATCGACCTTTCTTAATTCATCCATCAAGTCTCCAAGACCATACTCCATATCGGCCAAGTCTTTTCCATACGCATTGACGTTTTGCCCCAGAAGAGTGATTTCCTTATATCCTTGAGCAGCCAGATGACGGACTTCCTGGATAATGTCTTCAGGGCGTCTGCTTCTTTCTTTCCCACGAGTATAGGGAACGATACAGTACGTACAGAATTTGTCACATCCATACATGATGTTGACCCAAGCCTTAATATTACCCATGCGAACTTTAGGGAGGTTCTCAACGATGTCCCCTTCTTTAGACCATACTTCGATAACCATTTCCTTGGACATGTATGCCTCATTTAAAATGTTCGGCAGTCGATGAATGTTGTGTGTTCCGAAGATCATATCGACAAATTGGTGCTTTTCCAAAATTCGATTCACAACTGATTCTTCCTGTGACATACAACCGCACACACCGATCAAGAGACCGGGCTTTTCCAATTTCAGCGATTTTAAATGTCCCAGTTCACCAAAAACTTTATTTTCCGCATTTTCACGGATAGCACATGTATTCAAAAGAATGACATCTGCATCCTCGACAGTATCAGTATTTTCGTATCCGAGTCCCATAAAGATACCAGCCATGACTTCAGTATCATGCTCGTTCATTTGACAGCCGTACGTACGGATATAAAACTTTCTTCCTTGTCCCATGCCGAGAAATTGTTCAGGAAGCTCAAAGTCTTTATGATATTTGACTTCTTCTCGTCCCCTTTTTCTAGCATCTTTCAAGGAAGGAGGCATATAGACAGTTTGGAAATACTTGCTGTAATCCTTCTCTTTCTTTTCAGAGGAAGCGTTTTGCTTTACTTGCTGGCTTTCCAAACGCTGTTTCTCGTTCATAAAAATCCCCTTTCTATTTATAAAAAACAAATTCGGCCTATTGAAAGCCAGAATGGATGTAAATACAATGCAGGATTTTTCCCATACATTCTACTAGTATAATCCCTTTTTTTTTTGAATACAACAGACGGCTACTTTTGTACATAATTATTCAGAAATACCGTTGTGAATTTGACTAATCGGCAAATATCCCTGACTAAATAATCTTTTTTATGTATGAAAAAAGAGTTTTTCAGCCTTGTTTAGCATTCTTATTATTACGGACAAGATAGAATAGACTTTCCATGATATGGCTAGATGCAAAGCATCAAGTGCCCTGCAAATGGAATACTCATTCAAATCTTCTGCTTTTACACCCTTGCCGAATAGCCTCTCAACATCTTGTTCTTCAAAAAATCGTTGGACATGGTTAAGGAGCTGCCGGTCACACAGGATATTGATCAGTAGGGTTTTCAACCGGGCACCCAGAGACAAGTGACAACGACCTTTGTCCCAAAACCAACTGTTCATTGATGATTCCTTCGAAGTTTATTTCATCACAAATGGCAGAGTGGAGTTGGGGTAGACCAGCAGGAAGCGTTAAAACCGCATCAGATTGAGTCATGGATTTTCCCTCGCTTTTTTAGAAAGAGAGCAAAAATTCGCCATACTCTTGAGTAACACTATATAAGGAAGTACAAAAGAGAAATTATTAAAGCAAACAGATATTCTCAAAAAAAGTGAAAAACTTACACTAAGCAACTTGATTGTGATGCACTGTTCTAAAGCTAAATCAGGTTAGTATTAATAGGATATTTGAATACTTTTCCGTTTGTTCGGTTAACATAATTTCGGGAAAACAAAAAAGTACCTGAAGCAAATTACTTGAAAATAACCATTTTAATGTTAAAATGTAAATAAATCAAATATCTCTAATTCGAGATATTTGATTTATTTACATAATTTCTGAAAAATAGGGAGGAATTAATAATGAGCAAGAAAAAAGTAGCAGTCATTACAGGTTCAGCTCAAGGAATTGGGAAAGGGTTAGCTGAACGTTTAGCGGGAGAAGGGTTTTCAATTGTGTTAAGCGATATTAACAAAGAAATTTTAACAGGAACCGAAAATGAATTTAGAAACAATGGGTTTGAAGTTACATCGTTCGTTGGTAACGTTACAAAACCAGAAGATCAAGCTGCGTTAGTTCAACACGCCGTGGATACTTTCGGTAGTGTGGATGTATTCATTAATAATGCCGGTGTGGAAGGACAAGTAGCTCCTCTTATAGGGGCAGATCCCAAAGCGGTTGATTTCACATTTGATGTCAATATTAAAGGAGTTATCTACGGTATTCAAGCTGCAGCAAAACAAATGATAAAACAAGGAACTGGCGGAAAAATAATTAACGCTTGTTCTATTGCTGGACAACAAGGTTTTGAAATGTTAGGAGTGTACTCTGCTTCTAAATTTGCAGTAAAAGGATTAACCCAAACTGCCGCTAAAGAGCTTGCACCACATAAAATTACTGTTAACTCGTACTGCCCAGGTATTGTAGGTACTGGCATGTGGGAACGTTTAGACGAAAAAATGATGGAACATATGGGAACCAAAAAAGGAGAAGCTTTCGCTAAATTCTCTGAAGGCATTGCGCTTGGTCGACCTCAAACTCCTAAAGATGTAGCTGATCTTGTATCATTCTTAGCTTCACCAAACTCTGATTACATTACAGGACAAAACATTCTAACAGATGGTGGTATGATTTTTAATTAAATCAAATGCGCCTTGGCGTATTTGCGCCCAGATTTTATCGAGCTCCGCTCGATAAATTTCTTCTTAAAAATCTGTGGCTTCCGCCGGAGGCTTTGACTTCAGCCGGGGTTTGAACCCTCACTGAATGGAATACCAATATGCATTCATTTCACCACTTACAGAAGTGGGAGATTTCTGCTGAATGAAGTTAAACATTTATGTTAGGCAGAAGGATATGGGATAACTACATAAAAAAGCTAAGTTCTCACTTACATTGTAGATGTTCGTGTTCATCCCAGCATTTTCCTTAACTATAGATTTCACTGATGGCGGTGCTAAATTTATCACATCAAGAACAATCAGTAAATCAAGTCATTCCTTTAGCCTGTTTAAAGACCAATGAACCCATTTTGAGTCATTCAAAATGGGTTCTTTCTTTTGATGACTTATAATTAGAATAAATGTTTTTTTCAAGAGGTCCTTAAAAACAATAAAAAAGCCGGCACCATATGAGGATTCGGCTTACAACATTCCAATTATATAAAACCCATTGTGATAAAACAGGCCTTTTATATATTTTTACTACCTAGGTTCCACTATCAATTTTATCGCTGTACGTTCTTCCCCATCAATCAGAATGTCCGTGAATGCAGGGATACAGATTAAATCTACACCGCCGGGGGCGACAAATCCTCTTGCAATTGCAACAGCTTTTACTGCCTGATTCAAAGCCCCGGCCCCTATTGCCTGAATCTCCGCCCCGCCTCTTTCACGGAGAACCCCTGCCAACGCGCCCGCTACAGAATTTGGATTGGATTTTGCTGAAACTTTTAATATCTCCATTTCCTGTTCCTCCTTGTCATTTCCCCATATCGATTGCCATTTCATCTGGCAACCCCGGTAGACCTTTCCACTGATACTATATTCGCGGAATGGAGGAACTATTCCGGTTTGTCCGAAACTGAAACAGGAGGATACTCATCAATCTTTAAAAAAGGGACGATCGTCATTGATCATAATGCGTTCAATCGACTTTGCCTTGCCTGTCTCCTTATTTATATGTATGAGACAAGCGCTGAGCTGTTTCCTACCTGTTTTTGGAACCTCAAAACGTGCAGGTAATGACGTCTGGAAACGATAGAGGACTGGACCTTTATCCATACCAAGAATCTCATCATAAGGGCCTGTCATACCTACATCCGTGAGATATGCTGTACCAGCAGGCAGGATTCTTTCATCCGCGGTCTGAACATGAGTATGTGTACCGACAACAGCCGTTACTTTTCCATCAAGAAACCAGCCCATCGCCTGTTTCTCACTTGTGGCTTCTGCATGAAAATCGACAAAAATAATATTAGTGCGCGCCTTTGCAATCTTAATCAATTCTTCAGCCTTCTTAAATGGACAATCGAGCGGAGGCATAAACGTACGTCCTTGAAGGTTGATTACTGCAACCTCTAGATTGTTTAGTCTTAAAAACACCATTCCGGTTCCGGGAGCATCCGGAAAATTAGCGGGTCTAGTCATATATTTAGCTGTATTTATAAAATCGAAGATCCCTTTATTATCCCAGGCATGATTGCCCAGCGTCACCGCATTAGCCCCGGCTTCAAGCAATTGTTTATATATGGATTCGGTAATTCCTCTTCCTCCGGCACTGTTTTCGCCGTTTACTATGGTAATTTGTGGCTTGTAATAGGATTTTAATTTAGGCAAATATTCTTTGACCATTTCTCTTCCCATTGAACCAACAACATCACCCACAAATAAAATATTCATTAAATGCTCCTTTTTTTCTAAAAACTGGTCACTTTGATTGTATAACAATCAATCTCATTAATAAACTAAAAGTAGTAAATAATAGGAAAAGCGGTGTGACATTTCACACCGCTTTATTTAGCGTATTCAACTGCTCTTGTTTCCCGGATGACTGTAACTTTAATATGTCCAGGATAATCAAGATCATCTTCAATTCTTTTTCGAATATCACGAGCTAACCGATGTGCTTCCAAATCATTGATCTGTTCCGGCTTGACAATAATTCGAACTTCTCTACCCGCCTGAATGGCAAATGATTTTTCGACTCCGTCGTATGACTCTGAAATCTCTTCCAGTTTCTCCAGACGTTTAATATAGCTCTCCAATGTTTCACTTCGTGCTCCTGGCCTTGCTGCAGACAATGCATCGGCTGCGGCGACCAGCACAGAAATGATTGAAGTAGGTTCTGTGTCTCCATGGTGAGAGGCAATACTGTTAATGACAACTGGATGTTCTTTGTATTTAGTAGCCAATTCAACACCAATTTCGACGTGACTTCCTTCCACTTCATGGTCAATCGCTTTACCTATATCATGGAGCAGTCCTGCACGGCGGGCCAGCATCACATCTTCTCCAAGCTCCGCAGCGAGCATTCCAGCTAAAAATGCAACTTCCACCACATGTTTAAGAACATTTTGTCCGTAGCTTGTCCGATATTTCAAGCGTCCGAGAATTTTTATTAGATCTGGATGCAAACCGTGAATACCGACCTCAAACGTAGTCTGTTCACCAATTTCACGAATATGTTCATCCACTTCGCGCCTGGCTTTATCGACCATTTCCTCAATTCGAGCCGGATGGATACGACCGTCCTGAACTAGCTTCTCCAAGGCAAGTCTCGCCGTTTCGCGCCTTATCGGGTCAAAGCCTGATAAGATGACCGCTTCCGGCGTATCATCAATGATCAAGTCAATTCCGGTTAAAGTCTCAAGGGTACGGATATTTCTGCCTTCCCGGCCGATGATCCGTCCTTTCATTTCGTCATTCGGCAAATTCACTACTGAAACGGTGGTCTCAGCCACATGATCAGCTGCACAGCGTTGGATTGCAAGTGAAAGAATACTCTTAGCTTTCTTTTCCGCTTCTTCTTTGGCACGTGCTTCAGTCTCTTTGATCATTAATGAAGTCTCGCGGGCCAGTTCCTTTTCAACATTTGACAAAAGGAGTGCTTTCGCTTCTTCACGTGTCAACCCTGAAATGTGTTCCAGTTCTGCTTTTTGCTGGCGGATCATTTCATCCACTTTGCTTTCCATCTCTTCAATATGTTGTTGTCTTCCATTCAGAGAGTCCTCTTTCCGTTCAAGCTGTTCTTCACGCTTGGCCAGAGTATCATCTTTTCTGTCGAGGTTCTCCTCCTTTTGCAATAAGCGATTTTCTTGTCTTTGCAATTCGGTTCTTCGTTCACGAAGTTCACGTTCAGTTTCAATACGGAGTTTGTGGTTTTCATCCTTCGCTTCCAACAGGGCTTCTTTCTTCAGTGATTCCGCTGTTCTCTTGGCTTCTTCCAAAATTTGTTCTGCGGACCCCTGTGCACCTGTTATTTTTGCTTGAGCAACTGATTTAAAGATGAAATAGGCAACAACTACACCGACGATAAGGGCAAGCAAAATGGAGATGATGAATATGGTCAGATCCATGTTTTCACCCCCTCTTGCTATAAACTTGTATCATTCACTAACTGTCGGTTGGTACATGTTACAATATAGAGAGCAAAGCTCTAATTTTACGAAAAAAAATTGTAAAATATACAGTTTAATTTTATAGGTGTGGAGAATTATTGTCAAGCGCGGGCCCCTATTATTCTGAAAAAAGAAAACAGCAAAACCTAAGCTTTGCTGTTAAAGTGGCGTATTATTGATCCAATAGACTAAGTTCTTCCTGCTCCTCTTCTTCCGACGCTGTTTTTTCATCATCCAATCCATAATACTCTCGGATTTTAAACATGATTTCTCTGCGTAAATCTTCGTTTTCTTTCAAAAAGAGCTTTGCATTCTCCCGCCCTTGTCCTAGACGCTCATCATTATATGAATACCAGGATCCGCTTTTTTGAACAATATCGAGTTCAGAGCCCATATCGATGATTTCACCTTCATGTGAAATACCTTCTCCGTACATGATATCCACTTCAGCTGTTCTGAAAGGAGGAGCCACCTTGTTTTTGACAATCTTAATCCTTGTTTTGCTCCCCACGACATCCTGTCCCTGCTTCAATTGCTCGGCACGACGAACCTCAAGCCTGACAGAGGAATAGAACTTCAAAGCGCGCCCACCAGGAGTTGTTTCCGGATTTCCAAACATGACTCCCACTTTCTCCCTGATTTGGTTAATAAAGATGGCAATCGTTTTGGATTTGTTGATAGCGCCTGACAATTTTCTTAACGCTTGAGACATGAGGCGGGCCTGTAAACCAACATGTGAGTCTCCCATTTCCCCTTCGATTTCCGCTTTCGGTACAAGAGCAGCGACGGAGTCAATAACAAGAATTTCAATCGCACCGCTTCGGACAAGAGCTTCTGCTATTTCCAAAGCCTGTTCTCCAGTATCTGGCTGCGAAAGTAGGAGTTCATCAATATTTACACCCAACTTTTGTGCATATACCGGGTCAAGTGCGTGCTCCGCATCAATAAAAGCTGCTGTACCGCCTCTCGCCTGTGCTTCCGCAATCGCATGCAGGGCAACAGTTGTTTTCCCGGAGCTTTCAGGGCCATAGATTTCAATGACCCGCCCTCTTGGATAGCCGCCTACACCAAGCGCTATATCAAGCGCTAACGATCCGCTCGGGATGGTTGAAATTTTGCGGTCCGTTTGTTCGCCTAGTTTCATGATGGACCCTTTTCCAAATTGTTTTTCTATCTGTTTCAAAGCCATATCTAATGCCGCTTGACGATCACTCACACATTTTCCTCCTCAAATATATTCATTCAAGTGTGAACTACCCACCACTTACCACCCCTTGCGGGTTGCTTGAAGTGGGCTTCTTGGGTAATCGCCACTGTTGGTAGCTGACGAAATGAACCAAGCTAACCCTCTTGTTCCAAGAGTTTATAATAATACTGATTGTACTATATCAAGATTAATACAAAAGAAAATGCCTTTGGGCTAACGCCCAACCGAAATTCATCTCCCTCTAACCATCTAGCTTCGCCCTGCACATGCTTAAAGAGGGAGACCTCTTTCGAAGGAATGTTAAAATCTATTTATATTATACCTTCTTTTCATACCATTGCCAAGCAAAAAGGCGAACATTTATTCTGTGTTTTTGAAGGGCAAATAATAGTAAAATTTGATTTTCATTCATATATTCTTTTGTTTTGAGCAGATAAATTCCTATGAAAGTTAAATTTTAACTTCATTCAGTAGAAGTCTCCCACTTCTGTTAGTGGTGAGATGAATGTCCAAACTTCCGAAGCTCCGCTGCTTACCCGATCACTTAAAACATAGTTCGCTCACTGATCAGGCTATACCCCTTCGATAGAAAACAAAAATAGAGCCGATCGGCCCTATTTTTTGTCTAATTCCTTCAATAGATAGTAACATCCCATTTTGACGGAACGTCGTCTGTTTCCGTTCCGTGTACCTGCCATCTTTACGAGAACCGCCTTAGATCCCTCGTCCTTGAACGACATACCGATCCAGACAGTTCCAGCCGGGTGGCCCTCAAGCGAATCCGGTCCGGCTGCACCCGTGAAGCTGATACCAATATCGGCATCCAGAGACTTTCTGACATTCTCGGCAAGCTCAATAGCACACTGCTCACTGACAGCGCCATGCTTTTCCAGTGTTTCAGGCTTTACATTGCACAGCTTTATTTTTGCCTCATTTGAATAGCAGACGATGCCACCAAGCAGCATGGTACTGACGCCGACAACCGAGGTCATCTCGGACTGAAACAGTCCCCCTGTTAAACTTTCGGCTGCCGTGATGGTCAATTCACGATCCTCAAGCACCCTCAAAAGCTCGGCCATCAACGAGGTATCTCCATAGCCGTAAAAATATTCGCCAGCCTTTTCCTGGATTGGCTTTTCGATTTCATCCAGCAGCGAAATGGCGTTCTCCCTGCTGTCGCTTCGTGCAGTTAATCTGACTGTCACTTCGCCATCCCCTGCCAACGGAGCAACAGTAGGATTCGTTTGGGCGTCAATGATATCAGACAGCTTCTCGGCAATCTCAGCTTCTCCGATATTAAAAAAACGGAGCACCCGCGATTCTATGCATTCAACTTTTTCCAATTGGTCAATAATTGCTTGTCGCCCGTAGTTTCTAAACATCGGTTTCATTTCATGCGGCGGTCCTGGGAGCAGCATGTAAAAATGAGACCCTTCTTTTACAAACATACCTGGTGCCATCCCGTGGTCATTTGGAAGCACTTTTGCCTCCTTGATGACATGAGCCTGTTTTTCATTATTGGCTGTCATATAGCGTCCAGTCCGCATGAAATAATCCTGAATTTGTTTCCAGGAATTATCATCTGTCACCATCTCACGCTTTAAATGATCTGCAATAATTTCTTTTGTCAGATCGTCTTTTGTCGGGCCCAACCCTCCGGTAAATATCAGCAGGTCAGCCCTTGTTTCCGCGTGCTTTATAGCCTCTGACAGCCGGCTTGGGTTATCACCAACCACAGTATGGTAATAAACATGGACACCTATTTCCGCCAGCTCCCCTGATAGATACTGAGCATTCGTATTGGCTATTTGGCCAAGCAATAGTTCCGTACCGACACCAATGATTTCAGCTTTCATTCATGGATCACTTCCTTATTTCGAATGTTTAAATATTCCTCGGTTAAGGTAAAAATAATCCCATCCAGACCATACGGTAAATATTAAGGCTACCCATAACATTATGTCAGCAAACGGCACATTTATTGCTGAAAACGGCATATTGTTAAGAAGTAAAGCACTGATAGCAATGATTTGCGTCCATGTCTTGATTTTTCCCAGCATGTTGGCTGCCACTACTTCACCGCTTCCAGCCAAAATAAGTCGCAAGCCTGTCACTGCAAATTCACGGCTTATGATCAATATCACAATCCACGATGGTGCCAATTTCATTTCAACCAATACGATGAGGGCAGCGGAAACGAGTAGTTTGTCCGCAAGCGGGTCGAGGAATTTCCCCATATTTGTAACAAGATTATATTTACGTGCGAAGTAGCCGTCAACCCAGTCAGTAACTGAAGCAATGATAAAAAGAATCGCTCCAGCAAAATGCGCGACTTTCAAGTCAGCACCAAAATAATGGAAGGTTCCCCAGTCAAATGGTACAAGCATTAATATCAGGAATACAGGAATAAGCAATATTCTTGATACAGTGATTTTATTAGGTAAGTTCATCTGTCGTCTTCCTCCTAAGAAATGCACAAGGTGCCAGCTGGCGGCAAAAATCTCAAGTACTTAGCACTCATGTTCATGTAAGACTTGAAAAATGGCCGCCGATTGCGCGGCAGCCTCCCGAAATCATGACTCTTATTCTTTATCAAACTGGATGCTGATTTCCTGTGTGACATTCTGATTCGGGTCTAGTTCGTATTTCAATTTTTGATCGTTTACATAAATATCCGTTTCGAATGCTCTGCCGATCCGAATGTACGCTTCATCTTGATCTGACAAATCAAAGCTTTGGCTGGCTCCATTTTGAAGCATCCCTTGAAACAGCTGCTGATTTCCGCCATCAAGTATTTTGACCCACGTCTCACCCGATGCCGAAGCACTTACTTTCAGTTCGAACTTATCAGTACCTGACAGCTTATAGGTAGTTACATTGCCGGAAACCTGATCCATAGTCAATTCCTGGCCTGCATTTTGGGACTCCTGTTCTTCAGCATCATTTTCATCATTCGATTCCGCTTTATCCTTTTGATCAGATGCTGATTCTGAGGCTTTTATTGCATCTGACTCTTCAATATCAACGGTCTGATTTTTCCCTTTGTCAGCAGATCGATTTCCTGTTTCCCCACTTTTTGAAAACAGATACCAGGCGAGGAAGAGTACCGCTACGATCGCAACACCGATCAAAATTTTCGGCAGAAGCTCGGCAATTTTCGAAACACCCGGTGAGACGGTACGTCTCGTTTGTACACGGGAAAGCTGTTCCGACAAATCATCCTCATAGGCTGCCGGAATCTCGTTTTTATATTCCTCGAACAACTCGTCCGGCGAAAGCCCTACAGCCTCAGCGTATTGTTTTATAAAAGCTCTCACATAAAATTTGCCGGGGATTTGACTGTAGTCTCCCTTCTCAATGCCGGAGAGATATTTTTTCTGAATCTTAGTCATTGATTGCAGTTGATCCAAGCTGATTCCTTTTTCCTCACGAGCCGTTCTCAGACGGCCCCCTAATTCACTCAAAGCTAACACCTACCAATCCTAAAAATCAAAGTTTCCAAAACCGCCCACACCGGGCTCATCAAATAGGTTTTGTTTTTCAACCACGTCGTATGTTATTTCCTCATCAGGGTTATTGCGCAGCTCGATTATGTAATCGAAATCCTCGATGGAATACTCCGAATGCTCAACAAAAATATCCGGGTGCTCAATCACCTTTACAGCCGGCATCCTCATAATTTCCCTCACCAGTTGAAGATGCCGTTCATCAGCCCTTCTTCTTGAGACAATTCCATCTATCAGGAAGATATTATTCTCATTATATTCATCTTTAATCAATTCTTTTCTTATCGTCTGTTTCAATAAAGTAGAGGAAACAAATAGCCATTTCTTATTGGCACAGACACTTGCCGCAACAACAGATTCCGTCTTTCCGACCCGTGGCATCCCTCTAATGCCAATTAACTTATGCCCTTTCTCCTTGAAAATTTCAGCCATGAAGTCAACAAGGATTCCCAGTTCGTCCCTGACAAACCGAAACGTCTTCTTGTCATCATGATCTCTCTGGATATAACGCCCATGCCTTACAGCCAGTTTGTCGCGCAATTTAGGCTCCCTGATTTTTCTTACCTTGATCGTTTCCACTGTTTCTAAAATGGATTCAAGTCTTTTAATTTGATCCTCGCTTTGTGCCCGGATCAAAAGGCCCCTTCTCCCGGCATCTACGCCGTTGATACTTACAATATTTATTGAAAGCATGCCCAGAAGCGATGAGATATCCCCTAATAAACCAGGACGGTCAATCGTAATTTCATACTCTAAATACCATTCTTTACTTTCCATATAAAAACAGCTCCTCGAAAAAATGGAAATCGACCCTTATTATATTATCCTACCACATCATTTCTAGCTTATATCATATCTGATTTTAGATAAAGAAAAAAGGGAAACCTTATGATAAAAATGTCATCTGATATAAAAAACGAATATAAAAGGGGGTACAAGACTTAAAAACGGAGTTCTTATTGTGGAAATAAAACAAAAGTACAAGCGACTGTATATTGACATACTAACTGAAGTTGAAATGCGAAGAATGCATGCTTAGCCTTGACAAGCATGAGACAATTTCCATTTCTTAGCCGCCACAGAAACATCGAGGAGTTAAGCGTAGGAATGTGGACGCAGTATTTAGTAATAAATAAGCTACTTACAACTTAGGCAAGTTTATAATTTCCTGCAACAAGTAAAAAGAGAGGATGGCTCCTCTCTGCTACATGTCCTTATTCATTTAGTGAGTGCTGTTGTTCTCAACCAGCTTGACCATCACACTGGCAATCGCTTGTTGCTCTTCTTCAGATGCAACAGACCATAAATCAGAGAGCACTCGCTCCTGTTCGTTTTTCGGGTCAACTTGTTTTGACAGATAGTCACCGACTTGATGAGCCATTTGACCTATAACTTCCTGTGACATTCCTTGCTGCTGAGCCTGATCCAGTCGGTCACCAAGGAAGTTTTTCCATTGTTCCCAGTTTTCAAGTATTGACATGTTATTGTGCCTCCTTCACATTTTGATACGATGTTATTATTTGCATGGGTGAAGGAAATATGCATAAATCTTAAGTTTACAATACATATATTATGTATACCATCCGCCATTTATAGCAATGACTTGTCCCGTGATATAGGATGCTTTCGGTGATAATAAAAAAGAAATAGTATCTGCGATTTCGCCCGGCTCAGCCAGCCGCCTCAGCGGAATTTCCTCCTCCAAGCTTACAAGCTCCTCTTTCGAAAAACGATGGAGCATCCCTGTATTGACAGCACCTGGGGCTACACAGTTCACCCGGACTCCGGAACCGGCAACCTCTTTGCTTAACGCTTTGGTAAAAGAAATTTGTGCACCCTTTACGGTTGAATAAATTACTTCACACGCGGCGCCCGTCTGTCCCCACAATGAGCTGATGATGACGATTTGAGAAACTGAATTTCTCATCAATTTTGGAAGCAGGTTTCTGACCAAAATCAGTGGGCTTTTTACGTGTAGCTGAATGGCACTTTCCATTGTTTGATCATCCAGATCTGAAAAAAGACCAAAAGGGGCGTTTCCACTTGAATAAACGATAGCATCCAGTTGAAATACATTCCTGATAACTTGATCACATCCGCTTTCAACTGAAAGATCAGCCTTGATCGGAATCACTTCAATGTCATACTCGGCCAATTCCGATACAAGGTCTAAGATTCGCTGCTCATTGCTGTGATAATGCAAATACAAATTCCAATTTTCCTTCGCAAGAGCCCTTGCCGTCGAAGCTCCTATTCCGCCGCTTGCCCCCGTAATCAAAGCAAATTTTTTCATTTTACATTTCCTTTCAAAGAAAAAACCCGGGCTATTGGCCGGGTTTTTATATTTATTTAGGTACCATATGACATGTCGCCATTCTGTCTTCTGAAAAAAAGTCAGTTGCTGCGGTAGTTAAATCATTAAGTGTTAAATTCTCAATTACCGGTACAGCATCAAACAGGTTCATTCCATTCAATTTATAACGTGTAAACTGATTCGCAATGAACTCAGGAGAGTTGAACGCTCTTAAAAAGCCGCCGATCCGCTTTTTCTTAGCTCTTTCAAGCTCTTCTTCCTTCAATTGTCCCCCGGCATTCAGCATCATATTCTGCAAGCGCTCCGTCAGTAAATCCGGCTCTTGTGTATCACTGCCGACAATGGCAAAGCCAAAACCATCTTCCTGCGTATAATCAAATTGGAAAGACTCATCGATCAAGCCATCATTGTACAATGCTTCGTAATTTGCGGAACTCTTGCCGAATAAAATATCGAGCAAAATATTGACCGTCAATTCCTTCTTGAGCATCGCTTCACCATCACCATGAAAATGTGGTGCTTTTACGCCGACCATGCATTTGGGCGTTTGGACATCCATTTTTATGACTTGCTTTTTCTTTGCTACTCTATCTGGTTCTTCCTCGAAATGCCTAACTATTTCCGGCGCGGCCTCAAATTGCTTTTGCTTCTGGTTTTCGCGAATGAATGAAATTATTTTTTCTGGATCGACTGGCCCTGTAACAAAGAACAGCATATTACTCGGATGATAGAACGTGTTGTAACAAAGGTAGAGCAAATCAGCTGTGATATGGGAAATCGACTCAATCGTACCGGCTATATCAATCTTGACAGGATGATTTTGGTAAAGGTTCTCGATCAAGCCAAAATAAACTCTCCAGTCCGGGTTATCATCATACATGGTAATTTCCTGTCCAATAATCCCTTTTTCTTTTTCAACTGTTTTTTCTGTAAAATAGGGTTCCTGAACCATATCAAGCAACGTACTTAAATTTTGTTCGACATTAGACGTGCTGGAAAAAAGATAAGCCGTTCTTGTAAAGGATGTAAAAGCATTGGCAGATGCCCCTTGTTTACTAAAAAGCTGAAACACGTCCCCATCTTTTTTTTCAAACATCTTATGTTCAAGGAAATGCGCGATTCCATCAGGAACTGTTTGCATTTCTGTATCATTTAAAGGGATAAAAGTGTTATCAACAGAACCGTATTTTGTTGTGAATGTGGCAAAAGTCTTATTGAACCCTTCCTTCGGGAGGACATACACTTGAAGCCCATTATCAAGCGTCTCATGGTATAAAGTTTCTTTTAACTGATCGAAGAAAATGCTCTTCACTTGTCGCCCTCCTCCTTCGTTCCTGTCAAAAAGTAAATAGTATCCATTTCAATCTTACGGGCTGCGTTCATGATCTCTTCTTTGGTCGTTTTGGCGATCTGGTCCTGCCACTCATCTAAGTTGATGACTGTATGGCCTACAACATTATGATAAAGTACTTCCGTCAGTCCACGTGCCGTATCGATCGTCTCAAGGAATTGATTTTGGATAACAGCTTTCGTCTGCTCTATTTCCTGATCGGAGAAATCCCCGTTCTTCATTAATTGCATTTGTTCTTTGATAATCTTAACTGCATTCTCATAGTTTTGATCATCAATTCCGGACATGACCATCAGCAATCCCTTATGACTTTCTATTCTGCTGGCCGCATAATAGGCCAGATTGGCCTTTTCACGCACATTGATAAAAAGCTTGGAATGTGGAAATCCTCCAAAGATGCCATTAACCATTTGCAATGGAAAATAGTCCTGATCACCATATTTGATATTCGTACGGTAGCCTATATTCAGCTTTCCCTGTTTTAAATCCTGTCTTTCGACAATTTCTTTTACTTCCATGTTGCTTTTCTCAACAGAATCTGAACTTCTCTGCGGTGTGCGTTCTGTAAAACGAAGTTCATCACAGTAGCTCTCCACTTCTGCTTTGTCAATATCACCGATTATGTAAAGATCGAGTTCATCTTCTTTCAACGCTCTCTCATAGTACTGGTATAAGGAACTTTGCGTTATGTCATCCACTTGGCCAAGCTCCCCGTGAACAAATAATGAATATGGTTCATCCTTACACATTTCTTCAGTGACACGGTATGTCGCATATCTCATTTTATCATCATAGATTGACTTGATGCGCTGCTTTAATGTACGTTTCTCTTTTTCAACTGTTTCGGAATCAAAGGCCCCGTTTCTTGCATTCGGTTCCAACAATATTTCTTTTAACAATTGGACTGCCTTTTGTAATAGTGGAGTGGAATCTTTCAGGAACGACTCGTTAGCGATTTCAATCGTCAACGTGATGATATGATAGTCCCCTTTTTTACTTAGATCCACTTGTAGAGTTGCTCCATATAATTGATCGAGATACGTTCGCAACAGCGGTGTGGAAGGGTGCTTTTTTGTACTGCTTTGCAATACATGGGGCAAGAGCGCCCGATAGGTGACGGTCTCTTTTTCCAGTGGTGCTTTCATTTTCCAGATAATGGTGTTGGTCTTGTATTTATCAGTATGAATCAAGTGTAGGTTATATCCTTGCTTTTTCACTGTTTCCTCATGCAGCAACGGCATCTGCCACGCCTCCTTTATATATAGATGGGAAAATACAGTGCCTTCCCCCTCAAGCCGAGAACTTGAGGGCTTTACAGCACTTTTGCTTTTGTACATAGTAAGAAAGTATACAACTTAGATGAAATATTTTGTTCGAATTAAGATTTAATAAGTCTAGCTACGACGTACAAGGATGTACTAGTGCAAGCGAAGCGACAGGACGTCGCGTCCTGAGCCTGCCGATGTACAGGATGTACTAGTGCCAACGGCGCCACAGGGACTTGGCGCTTTTAGTCGGCCAGGCGCCATCGGCTCGAGGATCAAGTCACACGGAAGTTTATTCAGGAAGAATGTGCTCCTGCGGCACAGCTTATTCAAGGAAGCATATGTTTCCCTTGTCGCAAAGCTGCATGAAGCATACTCCAAGAAGCTTTTAACGATGTAATTGAAAATAGCAGCTTTGCTGTGGTGGCTGAGGAACTTCCTCATCAAAATGCCTAAGGCTGCGCGCCTTTCGCTTTTCTTAATAGTTTAAGGCTATGTTTATCGTATGTCCAATCTTATCATTATATTCAAAATGCGAAGTTTCTATTCTGAATCAGGAGGTCTGTTCTTCTGTTTGGGAAACTAAAACGGTTCTTGGTTTACTTCCTTCATATGGTCCGACAACTCCCCGGGCCTCCATTTCATCAATAAGTCTAGCAGCCCTTGTATAGCCTATCCTGAAACGCCGTTGCAGCATGGACACGGATGCTGTCTGCATCTCAACAATCAATTGGACAGCTTCGTCATAAAGCTCATCTTCTACTTCTTGTGATGTCTCCGGTATATCCTCAGGAATCATATCTTCCTGGTATTGGGCTTTTTGCTGGGATATGACAAAATTGACCACATCCTCAACCTCCTGATCAGACAGAAACGCTCCTTGGACCCGGACCGGTTTTGAAGCTCCCACCGGTAAAAACAGCATATCCCCTCTCCCCAGCAGCTTTTCTGCCCCGCCTGTATCAAGTATCGTTCTCGAGTCAGTTTGGGATGATACAGCGAAGGCAATTCGGGAAGGGATATTAGCCTTAATCACGCCAGTAATAACATCAACTGACGGACGCTGGGTTGCAATAATCAAATGGATTCCGGCAGCCCGTGCCATCTGCGCCAGCCGTGTAATCGAATCCTCCACATCATTCGAAGCAACCATCATCAAATCGGCTAATTCATCCACTATGACAACAATATAGGGTAAGAGCGGCTGTTTTTCTTCTCTTTCCCCATTTTCACGTTGAACAAAGTCATTATACCCTTCGATATTTCTTGTTCCGGTATGAGAGAAAAGTTCGTAACGCCTTTCCATCTCGCTTACTACTTTTTTAAGTGCCTGTGATGCTTTCCTGGCATCTGTTACAACGGGAGCCAACAAGTGCGGAATTCCGTTATAGACGTTTAATTCAACCATTTTTGGATCAATCATCATCATTTTTACTTCATGGGGCTTGGCTCTCATTAAAATACTTGTAATGATGCCATTTATACACACGCTTTTTCCACTTCCTGTGGCGCCGGCAACAAGAAGATGCGGCATTTTATTCAGTTCAGCCACAACAGCATCCCCTGTAATATCCCTTCCTAGACCAATTTGCAATTTCGCCTCTGGTTTTTGATGCTCTTTTGCCTCCAGTACTTCCCTTAAAGAAACAACGGCTATTTCCGAATTGGGCACCTCGATGCCAATGGCTGATTTTCCAGGGATTGGCGCTTCAATCCGTATATCTTTCGCGGCAAGTGCCAGTGCTAAATCATCACTTAGGCTGACAATCCGGCTAACCTTTACTCCTGCATCTGGATGTACTTCATACTTTGTAACTGCGGGACCAAGATGAACCTGGGTGACACGCGCCTTCACCCCAAAGCTTTGGAATGTTTTTTCCAGTTTCGCTGCATTAGCATGAATCAATTTATATTCGTTGCTTTGATCAGTTGTTTTGGGCCTTGAAAGCAGAGTGGAAGGCGGCAATTCATAGTCCTCATTCTCCATCTCTATAAAAGTGAGATTCGGAGCAAGGTTCATTTCATCCGCACTTGTGTCTGGTTCAAGCGACTCATCTTCCTTGCCTTTGGAATGGCTATTTTTTTCAGAAAAACTAGAAATAATCGGTTCTATCGGTTCATCTGTATGTATGTTTACCTGTTGAGGTTCTACGATAATAGGAGGCTTTTCGGCATTTTCCCTTCCCTCGCCATCTTCCTGTTTCTTCGCCTCTCTTCTTGCTTTTCTTTCTTCTTTCATGTCTTTGAGATCCTTTAAGAACAATGCCCATTGTCCTTTGATGAATACACTGGATTTTTTTACAGCCTTTTCAACAAACTCTCCCATCGGTTTACCTGTTATTAATATGATTCCAACCAAGATGAGGAAAAAGCTGATAATTTTCGTTCCGGTAGCATCAAAAAGAAGGTAAAATCCGGAAAAGAATACAGCTCCAATCATGCCTCCGCCTAAATCATTAGTTGACGCTTCTCCTTTAATAATTTGCATGAACAGATGATAAGTATTTTTAATTACGCTTTGGTTCGTAAGCATCCCTTCCTTATTCATCAGACCAAAAAGCTTCACATGGGCAAGCACAAGAATACTGGCCAGTATAAGATAAAGTCCGATAAGCCTGCCTTTCAAGAATACCGGCCATTCCCTTTTTATAATGAAAAAACCGGCAATACATAATGTCGCCAGCAATCCAACCATATACCATTCACCGAGCAAAAAATAGAAAAAATGTGAGATTCCACGGCCCACAGCACCAAGTTCAATAATGGATATCAACGTCAAAGCAATCAAAGCAATTCCTGCCAGTTCAAATTGAAGAATTTTTTTTAGCTTATTAGTTGTTTTACGACTTCTTCTTTTCTTTTTTGCCATTTTAATCACCTTGCCTAATCTATCATCTTGAACTGAAGAATGCTATTAGTACATGTTCAAAAGTTGCCAAATTAGAAGGGAAAAAGTCATGTGGCGGAAATCCATGCTTTTAAATCCATGTACTGCACAGAAACAAGCCACCGAAGGCATTCGCCACTTATCATTTGTGTCTTTTTGAACAGCCTCTTTTGATCAAAAGCAGCTCAGAACATATGAGCTGTATGACCATTCAATTATATCATATATCTGATGTACACTTTAGGATGTTTTTCCTGTTTTTCTAAATATGGGTAAACAAAGGATACAACCAATCGATTGTTCTTATCAAATGCGCCTTGGCGTATTTGCGCCCAGATTTTATCGAGCTCTGCTCGATAAATTTCCTCTGAAAATCTGTGGCATCCGTCGGAGGCTTTGACTTTATTCAGCCGGGTTTGAACCTCCACTGAATGGAATATCAATATGCATTCATCTCACCACTTATAGAAGTGGGAGATTTCTGCTGAATGAAGTTAAATAAATCAGTGAAATGACTCTAGCTAAAAAAGAACCAATGCTTTCCCCATTATTTGAGGAAAGCATTAGTTTTTTCAAGAGAAATGTATTTCGTTTATATCAATATGAGAGCCCGGTTGGATCTCGTTTCTCAAATAATGTGACGGATCGCTGCTCATAATTCGAATCACCTTGCATTTATGACCCTCTTGCTCTACCAATAGAGGAATATTATTCCAAATACACTCGGTTTGATTTAAAAAAACGTCATGATCGGCAGGAAAAATATGTTCATGCGGAACGATGGAATGGATAATCATTGTAGCAGCCTCTCTTCTTCATTGTTTTCTTTTTTAGCGGCTATCATTTCGTTCAGCTTCTTCATTGCAGGACCCACTCCACCTACCTCATTAATCAATCCATATTTTACTGCATCTGATCCGATTACATTTGTTCCGATATCGCGCGTCAAATTACCCTTGGCAAACATAAGGTCTTTGAAAGTCTCTTCAGAAATATCGGAGTGCTTTGTAACAAACCGGACAACCCGCTCCTGCATTTTATCCATATATTCAAATGACTGTGGAACACCAATAACTAAGCCAGTCAGGCGGATCGGATGAATGGTCATAGTGGC
The DNA here is from genome assembly GCF_003605405.2 of Siminovitchia terrae. Classification (GTDB taxonomy): domain Bacteria; phylum Bacillota; class Bacilli; order Bacillales; family Bacillaceae_C; genus Siminovitchia; species Siminovitchia terrae. Next base: position 32,657 of record NZ_QYTW02000003.1, read on the forward strand.
GGTTTCAGCGATAAACGCATAAGAGCACGATACAGCAATTGGTACACCTATTGAATGGCCTCCCCCTAATACAATCGACACAGACGGTTTTGATAAGGTTGAAATCATTTCCGATATAGCGAGTCCCGCCTCCACATCCCCTCCTACCGTATTCAAAATGACAAGGAGGCCTTCGATTTTTGGATTTTGTTCAATTGCCACGAGCTGAGGAATAATATGCTCATATTTCGTTGTCTTATTTTGAGGGGGCAATTGCATATGCCCTTCAATTTGACCAATAATCGTTAAACAGTGGATATTTGCATCCTGACTAAGATCAGGGACGTTCGTTGTTCCTAACTGCTGTAGTTTTTCTACAATTCCGGAGGGCTTTGTCTCTGGTGACTGTTCAGGTTCATTCGGTTGGTTTTCAAGTCGGTAATTGGATGATTGTTCGTTCTTCATGAAATACCCCCAAAACAAAAGATAATTGGAATTAGTATTCAACTACATCGTTTTTTTCATACAGAGGTTAAGAAAAGCGCAAGCGCCTTGGTCAGCACGGGCAAACAAGACGATTCCCAAGGAGGCGTTCTTCAGCCACTACAGGGAAACCGCTTGTTCCTTGCGGGGCTAAGCGCTAGCCGCCACATCCTGCCGCTTCGCTTGCACTAGTACCTCCTGTACGTCGGCAGGCTCAGTGCGCGACGTCCTGTCGCTTCGCTTGCACTAGTACCTCCTGTACGTCGCAGCTGGGACAAAGAAAAAGCTTTCTTTGAATAAAATTTTCCATAACAAGTTATACCTTCTTTACTCAGAACAAAAAGCGTAAGCATCTGTTCATCGATGAAGTCGAAATGAAAGACAGCCGATTTTGGGGAACTAGCGCTTTTTTGCCTTCAGAAGCGGATGGCTTGTCAATGGCGATCGGTTGCTTTGTTAGGAGCCTCCTATCGCATTCGCATACACTAGCGCTGCCTGTAGTCACGGCCAACTAACATAGCTGACGTGGTCCCCCACTCACCACACATTGGCTCTGGGGCACTCCCTTACTCCTTGGAAGGTGTTCCCTATCAGTTGGAGCTAGAAGCAGCATAATGCGATTAAAGATTATCAACAATCCTACTAAGAAGAAAAAGCGCCCATATGGCGCTTTTCGATTAACATTATACTTCCATGATAATTGGCAGTATCATTGGTCTGCGTTTAGTCTGGTCAAATAAAAATTGATTCAATCTGTCCCGGATATCCTGCTTGATTCCTGACCAGTCGAAGGAGCCCTCGGATATAGCTTGTTCAACAATCGACCGAACGATGTTTGTTGATTCCTCTATCAGCTTCTCCGATTCCCTTACATAGACAAAACCACGGGAGATGATTTCAGGTCCCGATGCAATTTTCTTATTCTTTTTATCCAGCGTCACGACGACAGTGAAAATTCCATCCTGTGAAAGAAGCTTGCGATCCCGCAGGACGATGTTTCCGACATCCCCGATACCGATTCCATCAATTAATATATTTCCAGCAGGCACTTTTCCTCCCACTGACATTTTGCCATCTTTGTATTCAATGACTTCTCCATTGCTAGGAATGAATATCTGATTCTTACTTAAGCCTTTTTGTTCAGCCAGCTTTGCATGCTCAAAAAGCATCCGATATTCTCCCTGAATCGGAATGAAAAATTTAGGCTTCATCAAATTGAGCATGAGCTTGAGATCCTCTTGACTCCCATGCCCCGAAACATGAATTTTAAAGTACGGCGTACTGACAACTGCTCCTGCTCTGTATAAAAGATCAATTGTTTTATACATGAAGGTTTCGAGTCCAGGCGAAGGAGTGGCTGTAATTAAGACAGTATCTCCTTTTCTAATATTGATCTGCTTATGATTTTGTCTGGCCATTTTTTGTAGTGCTTCGAAAGGCTCACCCATTGTTCCCGTCGAAATAATAACAATTTCGTTATCTTCATACTTCGGGATATCGCTAATCGGCACCATGAGCTCCTCTGACGCCAGGGAAAGGTATTTGAGCTTAAGGGCGATTTCAAAGCTCCGCTCAATGCTTTTTCCGACCACTGCCACTTTTCTTCCATTTTCATGTGCTGCATCCAAAGCCTGCTGGATCCTTATGAAATTAGATGCAAAGCAGGCAACAATGATCCTTCCTTGCGCAGTGTGAAATGTATTGGACAGCTCTCTTTCCGTGACCGCCTCCGAAATCGTAAAGCCCGGGTTTTCTGCTTCAGTGCTATCAGATAAAAGGCAAAGTACACCAGAATCACCGATACTCGCCATTTTTCCAATTTCTGCACGATATAATTCCGTAGCCGCCTGATCAAATTTAAAATCACCTGTATGAACGATTTTTCCTTCGGATGTCTGTATAGAAATCCCAACTGAATCCGGAATGCTGTGAGTTGTATGGAAAAATGTAACCACCGTGCGTTCAAACTTTATCCTGGAATTTGATCTGACGGTATGAAAACGACTGGATGTCTTCAGTCCGAATTCTTTCAACTTTTCCTTCGCCAATGCGATGGTTAATTTCGTACCGTAAACTGGAGCACTTATTTTCTGCAACACATAAGGTAGTGCTCCAATTGCATCTTCGTGTCCGTGCGTTAGAAAAATTGCTTTGACCCGATCTTTTTGTTCCTCCAGCCACGTTGTGTCCGGTATAACAATATCGATGCCAAGCATTTCATTTTCAGGAAACTTCAACCCGGCATCAATGATGAAAATGTCCGTATCAATTTCGATGACATACATATTTTTTCCAATCTCCCCTACTCCTCCAAGCGGGATTATTTTTATGTTGTCATTTATTATTTTAGTCAAAATATTTCTTCCTCCTATGGTGTATGTATTCCCGATCTTCATCAGTTACACTCCATTATACTTGATTGTGAATTCCATGTTCAACCAATACGGAAATTGGGAGTGAAAGCAAAAATAGTCTAAAGCTTATTATAAAAAACAACCGTAAAATGTGATACAATTTTTATAATTATGCGAACTCATAATAAAAAAAAGGAGACTCTGCATGAACAAGGGAAACCTGCTCCAAGAACTAGAAATTTATCGTTCATTTATTCAATACTCAGATATTCTTTTCTCGTTTCATTCAATCAACGGAGATTTTTCATATGTGTCCCCTACATCAGATCCTTTGCTTGGGTATAAGCCTGAAGAACTGCTAGACACCTCTCTTTTCGATTATTCTCATCCGAGCGACAGAAAAAAATTAAAGGATATTTGCTCTTCTCAATCGTATGAAAGAGTAAAATATCGTTTCTGTCGAAAGGAAGGAGATTATATATGGCTTGAAACCACACTGATACCGTATTGCGAAAGTAATGAACCAAAAGGCTTCTCCACGATTTCAAGGAATGTGACCAATCAGATTGCCACTGAAGCACAGTTGGAGGAGAATAAAGAAATGTACCGTTTGCTTGTTGAAAATTTCCAGGACACTGTCGGCATCATTACAAAAAGCGGTCATTGGATTTATATTAACGATACTGCCAAGAAATTGTTCGGAGTTACAAGGAAAGAAGAGGTGGTCGGCAAGTCAATCTTTGATTTTATATTTCCTGCCTCTCATGGGGAAGTAAGGCGCCAACTTATGCAAAATGGTATTAATGGCACTTTCGAACTTACTGTTTCTAGACATGACGGGCTGAAAAAATATGTACAAGTCAAATTGATTCCGACAATTTATAAAGAAAGAGAAACGTTTCAAATTTTGATCAGAGATTTGACTGAGCAAAAGAAAGCGGAAGAAATTATGCACAGGACCGAGAAACTGTCCGTTGTCGGACAACTGGCTGCAGGTATTGCTCATGAAATCCGAAATCCTTTGACAGCCATTAAAGGCTTCACACAATTGTTAAAGAAAGAAGATCATAATGACTATCTCGAGGTAATGCTGAACGAATTGGAACGCATCGAAGACATTGTCAGTGATTTACTGATTCTAGCAAAGCCACAGCCTTCCAAACTGGAAGAAGTCGATATCGGTATTTTGCTGGAGGATACCGTTGATCTTTTTCGTTCGGAGGCTATTCTTCATAATGTTGAGATCAAATTGGATATAGATCTGGGTGATTCCCTTATAAAAGGAGAATCGAACAAATTAAAACAGGTTTTTATCAATTTGCTGAAAAATGCGATTGAAGCAATGCCAAATGGGGGCGGAATCACGGTAAGCGCCATTAGGACAAGCAATGGGGAAATCATGACAAAGGTTAAAGATGAAGGCATGGGGATCCCGGAGGAACGAATACCCAATTTGGGAGAACCCTTTTACAGTACAAAGGAAAAAGGCACTGGTTTAGGATTGATGATATGCAATCGGATTATCAAAAATCACGGCGGGACGATAAGCATTGAAAGTAAAATCAATGAAGGAACCACCATCAGCGTAATTCTTCCGGCTTTCAGCCCTTCTAAGACACCTGCAAACATAAAATGATCCCCTGGTGAGATAATGTCACCAGGGGATTTTTTTAGCTATTTGGTATTTTTTTTACTGTATTCAATACAGCTTGCAAATCCAATCTTTCCTCTTCGGATAAAGGAACAAGCGGCAAGCGCACGGACCCTACATCAAATCCTGTAAGCTGCAGTGCCGTTTTAATTGGCGCAGGGTTGGGAGCCTTGAAAATCCCCCTCATAAACGGAAGCAGCTGCTGGTGTATAACCGCTGCCTTTGCATGGTCACCTCTTAAGAACAATTGTACCATGTCTTGCATTTCTTCTCCGATAACATGACTGGCAACAGAGACAACTCCCATCCCGCCGATGGAAAGCACCGGCAATGTCAAAGCATCATCGCCGCTGTATAACATAAAGTCATCAGGCGTATTGGATATAATTTTTGCCATGGCATCCAAGTCGCCACTCGCTTCTTTAACTGCAACAATATTATCAATCTTTGACAGTTCAATAACAGTATCAGGCAATAAGTTTATCGCTGACCTTCCCGGAATATTGTAAAGCATGACGGGCAATTTTGTGGCGCCTGCAATTGCTTCGAAATGTTTAAATAAACCAGCTTGGTTTGGCTTGTTATAATACGGTGCAACCAACATGATTGCATCAACCCCAAGCTCTTCGGCTTTTTTTGTTAATTCGATGGATGCATACGTATTGTTGCTTCCTGTACCGGCAATAACAGGAACACGGCCGGCCGTTTCTCTGACAACATGTTCAAAAAGAGCAAGTTTTTCTTCAGTCGTCAAAGTAGGAGATTCACCGGTTGTTCCAGCCACGACAAGAGAATCCGTACCACTATTTATCAAGTGATTCACAAGTTTAGAAGTTTTTTGGAAATCAACGTTTCCTTTAATATCAAAGGGTGTCACCATTGCCGTTGATACCCTGCCAAATTGAGCCATACACTCACACCTCAATCATATAATTCATATTCAATTTTTTCATTTTGCAATTCAAAGGCATCATGCAGTACATTTACTGCATTCTCCAATTCATTTCCTTCAACAAGGACCCAGATGGTTGTATGACTGTCAGCCGATTGAAGAATTCGGATTTCCTTTTCAGCCAAGGCAGTTACAATTTTAGCTGTAACGCCTGGGACCCCTGTGATGCCAGCACCAACAATTGATACTTTGGCACATTGTTGTTCCACGACTGGATCATAGCCTGCTGCATTCAATTCAGCAACAGCGCGTTCGACAGTATCTTCAGGAATCGTATAAACTACCCCTGTTGGTGAAATATTGATAAAGTCGACGCTGATATTCGCATTAGCCATTGCTTTAAAGACTTCAGATTGGAAATTATACTGTCCTTTTTTTGCAGTAACTTTTATTTGAGAAATATTTTCCAGAAAAGCGATCCCAGTAACCAACTGGTCGCGCACTTCATGCTGTTCGATTTTGCGATTTAACGTTGTAACAAGTGTGCCCGGTGAATCGGAATAAGTCGATCTGATCCTAAGTGGAATTTTAGCTTGCATAGCGATTTCGACCGCGCGTGGGTGAATGACTTTCGCCCCCTGATAAGCCATGTTACACACTTCATCGTATGTAACAACCGGAAGCGGCCGCGCCTTTTTAACAATTCGCGGATCGGCTGTCATCATTCCCTCAACGTCGGTAAAGATATCAATAAATTCTGCATTCAATGCCGCTCCAAGAGCTGCTGCTGAAGTATCGCTTCCTCCTCGGCCAATCGTTGTAACATCACCGTTTTCCGCTGCTCCCTGGAAGCCAGCGACTACTACTACATCATATGTCTTCAATTCCTCTTTAAGCCGACCACAGTTCATTTTCAAAATTTTGGCGTTTGTGAAATCAGCATTCGTGAGAAATCCTGCCTGCGCACCAGACAATGCTGTCGCTTTAATACCTTTCTCATTTAACATATGTGTGAAAACGACACTTGAGATTGTCTCGCCGCAGGATACGAGCATATCTTTTTCTCTGCTGGTAAGGGTTGTTTTTTTATCCCCTATCAAACCTAATAATGTATCTGTTGCATATGAGTCCCCTTTTCTCCCCATCGCTGATACAACCACAACTACCTTATTGCCGTTATCTAGAGCTTTTTGTATATGTCTTTTTGCGTGAGCACGTGTTTCACTATTTTTTACGGATGTTCCACCAAATTTCTGAACTACAACTTTCATTCTAACACCCCAAATTTAAAATTTAACTGTGCTGCGGCGTTGATACTAAACCCAATTTGACAAGACTCTGTGCAATTTGGACTGTATTTAGAGCTGCTCCTTTAAGCAGATTATCAGATACGATCCACAAATGGAATCCAGTTTTTTCATCCAAATCTCTACGGATCCTTCCTACAAATACATCGTCTTTTCCTACTGCCATAGCTGGCATCGGATAGATTTGCTCATCCGGATTGTCCTGAAGTGTTACACCCTGTGCTTCTGAAAGGACTCGCTTAATATCTTCAACTGTTACATCGTTTTGTCCAACTTCAATATAGACTGATTCAGAATGTCCAGTTTCGACCGGAAGCCGTACACAAGTTGCTGCAACCTTCAAAGCTGGAAGGCCCATGATTTTTTTCGTTTCATTGATCATTTTCAGTTCTTCCAATGTATAACCATTTTCAGAGAATTGATCGATTTGTGGAATGGCATTAAAAGCAATTTGGTAATGTTTATCCGCTCCACCCACTGGTAGAACTTCAGGCGTAAACTCTTCTTCATCAATAATGGATTTAGTTTGGTTATTTAACTCTGCAATCGCTTGAGCTCCTGCACCAGATACTGCCTGATAAGTAGAAACGATCACTTTGTTCAAACCAAATTCTTTTCTGATTGGCTCAAGGGCTGCAACCATCTGAATAGTTGAACAGTTTGGATTGGCGATAAGCCCTTTATGATCCTTTACAGCCTCTTCGTTCACTTCCGGAACCACGAGCGGAACTTCAGGGTCCATTCGGAATGCACTTGTATTATCTATAACAATTGCCCCGCGTTTCACTGCTTCGGGCGCGAATTTCTTGGATACGCTCCCTCCCGCACTGAATAAGGCAATATCTACTCCTTCGAATGATTCTGGAACAGCCTCTTCAACCGTGAGAGTTTCCTCTTTAAATTGGATTTGTTTACCTGCTGAACGGGCTGATGACAGCAGCGTCAACTTTCGAATCGGAAAGTCCCTTCTTTCCAAAGTTTTTAAAATTTGCTGTCCCACTGCTCCAGTCGCACCCATGACGGCGACATGATAACCTGTAGTTTTTTCCATTTGAAAGACTCTCCTCCTAATCCCAACTGCCTGTGTTTAGGCCCATAAGGACTATTTCAATAATAACCATTTTAACACACTTTACACTGCTATCGAAATCATTTTCTTCGAAATATTGAATTGGCGGGAAAAGGTAGATGATTGCATCCGCCTTTTCCCGTGAACACAATTAAGAAAAGCGCAATGCGCGCAGGCATAAGGTGAATTTTGATGAGGGAGTTCCTCAGCCACCACGGCAAAGCTGCTCATTTCAATTACATCGTGAAAAGCTTCCTTGAATAAGCTGTGCCGCAGGAGCACATTCTTCCTGAATAAACTTCCACGTGGCTTGATCCTTGCGCCAATGGCGCCTGGCCGCCTCAGTCCGCCACATCCTGGCTTCGCCTGCACTAGTACTTCCTGTACGGCGCAGCTAGACTTAATCAAATGCGCCTTGGCGTATTTGCGCCCAGATTTTATCGAGCTTTAGCTCGATAAATTTCCTCTGAAAATCTGTGGCGTCCGCCGGAGGCTTTGACTTTATTCAGCCGGGTTTGCCCCCCCCACTGAATGGAATAACAATATGCATTCATCTCACCACTTACAGAAGTGGGAGACTTCTGCTGAATGAAGTTAAATCTTAATTTGAACAAAGTATGTCATCTAATTTTATATTTCTTTAAGAAAAGTCCCTAAACCTTTCGATTATCACTGGTTGTACTTGGTATCCGTTAATAGCGGCTTCCACTGTTTCAGGCAGCATTTCCATACGAGCAACCATCGAAGTAGGCTTTTTTTCTGGATCGTCCTGGCCATACGGAATAAAGTATATATTCTTGGCAGCCATGAGCCTCATCAGATTTACGCCATTCAATCCTAGAGCATCATTGGTGGAGATTCCTAAAACTACAGGCTTCCTGTTTCTCAGCGTAGCTTTTGCCGCCATGAGTACCGGACTGTTAGTAAATTACTCATGGTAGTAAAAAACACTCATGGCAATTGAACATAGATAATAAAGTTGTTAAAATTCCATCACGAAAATCCGCATTATTTATAGTGTTAATATGACCAATGTGTTGGTTTAAAATAAAGTTTGATCAAAATAGGCGTATAAAAGCCTAGTCTAACAAAAAGATTAGAGCCTGCTTTTGAAAAACAGATTGATCAAAATAGGCTCAAAAAAATATTCGTTGTGGAGATGTTTTATAATTGGCACTTGCAAATCATTCAATTCATTGCACTAATTCTGGGTCCGGTCTATCTATCCATTATTTAAAATAATTTATTCCTATTGCTTCTCTTACTTCTAAAAGGGTTTCTGCTGCTACTGAACGCGCACTTAGACTTCCTTTTTCAATACTTCAAACACAAAATCCAGATGTTTTTCATAATAGTTTCTTTTATTTCTAATTGGTTCTAATTCTGCTTGAAGTATATCATTCAAATATTTCTTCACTTTTACGTCTCCTAAACCACCCTTTCTATAATGTTCTTTCATTTCTTCTAATTGCAATTTATCTGAACAAAATGCATCTAAGTATGTAAAGACAGTATTATTCTCTACATTTCCAGGATCTTCTACTCTAATATGATTTGGATCTGTATACATTGACATAACCTTCTTTTTAATAATGTCTGGGGAGTCCGAAAGGTATATTGCATTATCTAATGATTTACTCATTTTAGCTTTACCATCAATACCAGGTAATCTCCCTAAACCCTTTTCTGGAAGTAATACATTTGGTTCGATTAGTACATCTCTTTTATATATAGAATTAAAGCTTCTTACAATTTCTTTGGTTTGTTCAATCATAGGTATTTGATCTTCTCCAACCGGAACCACAGTTGCTTTAAAAGCTGTAATATCTGCTGCTTGACTAACTGGATAAATAAGAAATCCAATAGGCAAACTCTCGTTAAAATTCTTTTCCTTAATTTCATTTTTAACAGTAGGGTTCCTTTTAAGTCTAGAAAGTGTAACTATATTAAGATAATGCATTGTTAATTCATGAAGCTCTGGTATTTGTGACTGAACAAAGATATTTACTTTAGAGGGATCAATACCTACTGATAAGTAATCTAATGCTACTTCATTAAGGTTATTTCTAATTTTTTCGGGATTTCTTGCATTATCAGTTAAGGCTTGTTGATCTGCAATCATAATAAAACTATTATATTGGTCTTGTAATTCAACCCGATTTTTCAAAGAACCTATATAGTGCCCGATATGAAGTTTACCTGTAGGTCGATCTCCTGTTAACAAGATTTCTTTTTTCATTTGTTCTCTCCTTAATGTTTATAGTTAAAAAAATAAAAAACTCCGCCCTAAATTAATAGGACGGAGATCATTTCCGTGTTGCCACCTAAATTGTGTAATTATTTTAATAAATATAATTACACCCCTCATTATCAAGTACTAACATACTCTATCTGCTATAAGGTGCAGCCCACCACTTGGATACTCTCTTTATAGATTTCACCTTGTTCCTTCAAGGTCCATTCACTAAATTTCTTCTTGCTAGGTTCTCAACTACCCTAACTCTCTGTATTGAAGCTAAATTTAATTACTTCTCCTCATCATAGGACATCACCATTATTTTATTGTACTTATTATATAAACTTTTTTCTCCAGATTCAAATCATCTTCTTATCCACTAGCTTGCCATATAAATAAAGAAAAAAATCCTGCAATTTTAATCAAACCTTGTTAAGTCCCTTAATCATTTGAAGATGTCCACTGGAGACTGTTTAACAGAACACAATTTATTAGCAATTCCTACAAAATACTCTACCCCATACTTTAAAGCTTTTTCGTCTATCATAAACTTGGGATGATGTAATGGGAAAGCCTTTCCAGAATCAGCATTATGTACTCCTATAAACTGCATGGAACTAGGAACTACTTCGGAATAAGCTGAAAAGTCTTCTGTTCCAAAGAAAGGTTCCTCGACATTAATTACGTTATTTTTTCCACAAACTTCTTCTACTACTGCTCTCGATATATCAACTGCATTCTTTTCATTGACAACAGCTGGATACCCTAAATACCAAAGCATTTCATAACTGGCTCCATGTGCTTCTGTGATACCTTTTACAATTTGTTCCAAAAATTCCCTTGCCTTTACTCGACTATCATGATCTAAGGAACGAATCGTTCCACCAAGCTCGGCATATTCTGGAATAACGTTTAATGCACTACCACTTGTGAACTTCGTGATGGAAACAACCGGTGCTTTAAGTACTGCAATTTTTCTTGAAACAATTTGTTGAATACTTACGGCGATTTCTGCACCTATAATAAGTGGATCGATCGTTAATTCAGGCGTAGAAGCATGTCCGCCACGCCCGATTATTTTTAGTTCAAAGTCATCAGCAATAGCACAAAATACTCCTTCTCTTATACAAATAGTTCCCGTTTTCTCGTGAGGAGTAACGTGAAGTGCGAACGCATAGTCTACCCCTTCCAGCACACCTTTTTCTACTAATTCCGAAGCGCCCCCGGGTAAAACTTCTTCAGCATGCTGAAAAATAAATCTAATTTCTCCATGGATTTCTTTCCTATTATTAGATAAAATTTTTGCTGCACCTAATAACATTGCAGCATGTGCATCATGACCGCATGCATGCATAACGCCATGATTTTTTGACTTAAACTCAACATCAGTTTCCTCTTTAATAGGGAGGGCATCGATATCTGCACGAAATGCTATTGTATACTGTTTCTCACTAGATTCTTTTAGGCCTTTCAGGACAGCGAGAACGCTTGTTTTAGTTGGTCTCGTCACTTCTAGGCCAGAAAAATTTTTTAATAGATTATATATATATTCAGAAGTCTTATGCTCTTCATACGAAAGTTCAGGATTTTCATGGAAATGGCGTCTCCATTTAATAACCTCATCCTCTATGATGCCTCGTGTTGTCTTCATAAGAACCCCCTCTTTTTTAATATTAGGATTATTCGGAAATTAATTACTTAAAGTGTCCTCCTTCCATTAATTTAATAAATGTGAAAAAACTTAATATCATTGCTATATCCATCAATATGATTTTTGGAAACTATTCCACAAGCTTGCTCTTTAATTTCCTATATTATTCGCAAACATCATTTTAAAGAGGATCATATTTAATGCATTGAGCGATGATTATGGTTAATCGGAGACATAACTTGTAATAAGAAATTTAGAAATACCAACTTTACTTAATTTGATGTTGTAATTGGAGCTTCGCATCTCGGGCAATCCTATGTAAAAATAGAGGGGAGTCAAAGTTTCGAGGCCACTAATAACAACATCTTAAAACGATCGTGGGGCCAACAAGCAAAGGATCGTCGCTTTCTCCGCCCTGTGACAACGGCAAATGGTTGGCCCCCGCCGCGCGCTTAAGTCGGCCCAGGATATCATCTAACATGGCCGGGTGATTTAGCGCACACGCATTGATATTCTTTGTGAGCGAGTACGGCTGAATCCGCAAAAAGGCTCAACATTGTTCGCCCCCTTTGCTTAACCATTCAGAAGAAGACCGCAGGGATGTCCCGTGCTAAATGAGATTCAGATTGGGTTTGGGCCTCTTTTAACAGTTTTGAAATCCATATATTGTGACAAATTTAGGTGGAGAGTGATCTACTAAAAAGAGGTCATACAACTAGGCTTTTGAACCGGCTGAAACAGTTGATCTAGTTCCTTCTTAAACCGGGGATCCGATACTTTTACTAAGCTATAGTCATGCAGCTTTTGAAAAGATACAGCGCCCATGATGAGTGAGGAGAAATTAGCAATGTCCAGCTCAATGGTAACGTCTGGGGTACCTTCATCCAACAAGGAAGCTCTTCCCCCCTGAAAGTGAACAAGTGTGTTTCCCTCGTTTTCCGGCAGTAATTTGTCCAGAACCCGTATTTCTACTGTTAATGTCTTTCCACCAAAATTGTGATCAGAAAGGTCAGCAAATAATTTTGGTACGTTAATAATTCTGTACATTATCCCCACACCTGTTTGATGGATTTGAATGTTTGATTCTGGAAGTAGATTATCGTACCCGTTGCTCGGATCAACCAATAAATGGTGAAAGTCTTCATCCTGTGTGTTTAAAATTATCCGTTGAATTTGATCTGCCTGGCTGGAAAGGAATGTGCACAATTCTGAAAAAGCTTCAGGCGTTTCATAGATAAATTCCTTAACTATAAGATCATAGGCAGAAAAATTATCCTCAGGACAGAGCCTTTTGAATTTGAAAACTAGATAACCTTCAATTCTACCATCTTTTTTGTAAGCAACTATATGATCATCCGGATCGGCAAACATCAACTTTGCTTCCATTTCGGTTTTGGCGATCATACCATGCGTAAGTTCCGTATAACGTTGATAGCAATCTAACACCAATTCTTGGTCAAGCTCTGTAACACGAATTATGTGTTTTTTGGTACCTCTATTTTGAAAGTGACTAGGATTGACCCGATATTGATTTACCTTCGTGCCGACACCAAACCCCAACTGTTTGTAAAAATCAACACGAAACGGACTTAATAACGTGATACTAACCTCGCGTTCCCGATAGTAACGCAAGAAATAGGAAAGCAGATCACGACCTACTTTTTCTTTTTTACGCATGATATCAACCGCTACCAAACCGACTCCCCCTACTGGTAACGGATGGGAGAAGACATTCATTGTATAATGATGAAGTCTCATGCTGCCCAATAAAGTTTCATCTTCAAACAAACCATAGAACTCAGAGCTGTTGTCCTGATTATGTGCCATAACAAAGCGTTCCCGCAAGTTCCCGCCGGTTACAGGCAGGTCAAATTCGGTGTCGGGGAAAGCCCCTCGAATGAGAGGAACGTATTTTTCAAAGTCTTCCTCAGTTAATTTACGGATAACACGCACTGCAAACACCACCTTTATGTTATTTTACCCCCAAAATCGTTCGTATTATCTATTCCAGCCTTTGGTCTTTCAAGAGATTCAAAAATGAGCTTAGTAAAGTAGCCACCTTCAATAATTATACTTCTTCTTTCTTCTAGAAAATAAAGTAATATTAGTAGCTTTCGAATATCCTTTGGCCTGATTGAGGGCTTCTTCGGTAATTCGCTACCAGATCAAGTATTATAAAGCAAAGGCCTGAACAATAGCTCCTGCACTTTTTACAAAAAAATGAGCATGAATCCTTTACCGATGGTACAAATTCGTTGATTTTAGATATATCTAGCGTAGATCAAGCGAAATAGTTTTTAAATCTGACATTTCATTGATAGAGTATTTTCCGCCAATTCTTCCTACACCACTTGCTTTTCCAGCTACTCCTCCGAATGGAACGTGCGACTCCCAGTAGTTGCTGCTATCATTGATATTCACGATTCCGGCCCTTAAGTTTTCAGCAAAATACATAGAATCTTTTAAATTGCTTGTAAACACAGAGGAAACTAGTCCCCAATTATTACGCGCAGCGATTTCCACCGCTTCTTCATGTGTAGAAAATGACATTACAGGTGCTACGGGACCAAACGTTTCTTCCTTATTATATAAGCACTCTTCGGTTACCCCAACAATGACTGTTGGCTCAAAGAATAAATCGCTTGTTTTATTTGCTGCCCGTTTACCACCAATGAGTATTTTCGCTCCTTTATCCAGGCAATCTTTGGCATGTATATCATTTTTTAATGTCACAGGTTCATTATTTAAAGGCCCCATTGTTGTACGCTGGTCGAATGGATCACCAATGATAATTTCCTTTGCATGATTGACTAGTTTGGCAACAAATTCATCATGAACATCACGATGAATCAAAATCCGTTCGGTTGCAGAACAAACCTGACCGGCATTATAGAAACACCCACTTGCAATCATACGTGCTGCGTGATCCAGATCGGCATCTTTCAGCACGATCGTAGGACCATTTCCGCCCAATTCAAGAAGCATCGGCTTTCCTGCGCCTCGAACAGCAATTTGGTGGCCAGTTGCTGTACTTCCAGTAAACCCGATTGCATCAGTGCCTGGATTTGCCACGATTTCGTCTCCAACAACGGCCCCTTTGCCTGTTACTAGATTGAGAACTCCTACGGGAACGCCAGCTTCCTCAAAACATTCCGCCAGTCTGATCGCACATAAGGAAGTAGTTGGTGCTGGAACCCAGACGATAGCATTGCCGGCAGCCAAACCAGGAGCAAGGTATTCTGCCGCGACCATAAATGGAAAGTTCCATGGAGTGATGATGGCGTATACTCCCTTTGGCTGCCGAATTGTCAAAACTCTTTTATTCCTGTCTTCTACTGGAATCACAGAGGTCTCTAGCCACTTGATTTGTTCGGCTGCGTCTGCGAACGCCATAACCGTGCCATCGATTTCATCGAGTGCTTCGGAATAGTACGGCTTTCCCTGTTCCAGTGTTAAGACTCGTGCCAAATCCTCTCTCCTACGCGAGATGACCTCTGCAATAGATACAAGCAATTTTGAGCGATCCCATACAGACATTCTTGAAATTTGTTCAAAGCCTTGGCGTGCGGATTGAATTGCCATACGTGCATCTTTCCGAACTCCTTCCGGAATACTCGCAATTGCTTGTCCAGTTGCCGGATTAACGCTTTCAAAATAGTTACCAGATACTGAATCTACCCATTCCCCACCTATAAACATTTTTTCTGTTTTCATATGGATACCCCCTACAATTTTACTTGGACAGGAAGTCCTTCCTTGCTAGACTTTTCTGCAGCAATCATAATTTTCAAGGCGTCAACCCCAGCCTGTCCTCCTGCATACGGAGACTCATCAGTCAAAATACATTTGATAAAATGGTCAGCTTCAATGTGATATCCATTATCGAGTGTCAGCTCAGGATAATCGCAATACGTATTCGTTGCGACGTTAAGCTGTTGGCCTCCTAGATTTACGTGAGCACTACCCTTAGTTCCATTTACGTAACATTCCATTTCCAGCAAATTTTTGTTTCCCTCAGGTTCATTCCATGTTACTTGCAAAGCAGCTGTTGCACCACTTTTCCACTTGATAATGTTCCAGTAATAGTCGGCCACGCCTAATTTATCGAATATTTCAAAATTACCGCTTGTAGAATAAACAGTGTCTACATCACGTCCAAAAATCGATAACAGAAAATCAATATCATGAACTCCCAAATACTCATTCACACTGCAACGCCCATTTAAGCGATATCCTTCTGATTTTCTAACTGCTCTTCTTGAATAGGCATTGATGGGAAGTCCTAATTCCCCCTTCTGGAATTGCTGTTGAATATGTGCATATTCTGGAATATAGCGCAGCGTCATCCCCAGCATCAATTTCACGTTTGCAGTATTTACAGCATGTATGATTGCCTCTGCATCTTCAACTGTCGTAGCAATTGGCTTTTCTAATAAAATATCAACACCTGCACGAGCAGCTATTAAAACTGGTTCACGATGATATTGATCAGGAGTAGCGATGACGACCCCATCCAACGGACATTTCTCATGCATTTCTAACTGATTTGAATATACTTCGGGAATTCCATAAGTAGCTTGCATTTCTCTTAATCTACTTTCATTCATATCACAGATAGCAACTACTTCACAAAGAGGATGTTTATTAAATGCCTGTATATGCACCTCGCCAATCAGTCCTGTTCCAATAATACCAATGCGTACTTTCTTCATGACTAAAACCTCTCCTTTATTTATTATTTATGAAATATTCATCCTAATGAGACCTTCAGTTCTGCCCTTTCTCTTTCATTAACCCGCAAGTGATTGTCTATACATTTTTGTTAAGCGAAGGTATATCAAATCGGGTGAGATAAGCCAGAAGCCGACCATTAGTAATGAATGAATATTTATCAAAAATGATAAGTAAAAAAGCACCTAACCTATAAGTGAGAGAATTATGTATAAGATTACGTCCTTTCCAGAATCTTCTTTTATTCAAAGAATAGTGTGATATAAAGGACAATTTTACCGCTGTAAATGCAAACAATGCTCCAAAGTTAAACCATAGACCCTAAGGCAACTGTGGCAACTAACAAAAAATCTAAAATAAGTGATTGTTTGTCCCTTTTGCAGGGTTGTCCATTTAAAGGGCTGTCATTATTCTCAATCCTTCCATTTTTTGAATCAAATGTAAGAATGGCATCCGTGCTTCATTTGTTCCTCTTCTCCCCCTTTACATGTGTGGGATTCGAAGGAGTCACAACGTTAGCAGAAGAAACAGATCCCTTATCAAATGCGCCTTGGCGTATTTGCGCCCAGATTTTATCAAGCTCCGCTCGATAAATTTCCTCTGAAAATCTGTGGCATCCGCCGGAGGCTTTGACTTTATTCAGCCGGGGTTTGAACCCCTACTGAATGGAATACCAATAGGCTTTCATCTCACCACTTACAGAAGTGGGAGATTTCTGCTGAATGAAGTTAAATGTTCATCATTTTTCTATTATCACAATTGTAAGTATACTCAGGGTAAAATCTCGGCAAATTTTAATGTTTTGCTATTGTCTCTATTCTTGAACTAAATGGCCACAAAAGAGGCTAATCTGGTTCCCACCCAAATCTTTACAAAAAAGAAGTACCTTGACCTTCTCCCTATCCATACGACCGACTGTATGGTAATGCTACAACTGTTTTTACGAAATTGCAAGATAATTTTTTATTACCTACATCAAATATTCATAGATTGACTTTTGACATAAACTTATGTATAAGGATTACAAGGTGATATTACTTTTCAGGGGGACATCATGACATCTAAACTAATTATAGAAGCTGCTCTAAAATTATTTACTCAACATGGTTACGAGGGTGCCTCCTTGGCAGATATCGCCAAAGAAGTGGGCATTCATAAGTCTTCCATTTATACACATTTCCAAAAAAAGGAAGATCTTTTCTTTGCTGTGTTTGATTATGCCATGTCAGATTATCGTGAACACCTTAAACAATTGCTTAATACAATACAATATGACTCTATTGAAGACATTCTGTATAAAATATTGTGTAACGTTGGTCAGTACTACAATCACAGCGCAGAGAAAGTAGTATTTCAAAAAAGGTTTCTTCTCTTTCCACCGATCTCTTTACAAGACGAATTGAAAAATAGGTTTGCTTCTTTCGATGATTCATTAATTCAAATTTTATTTTCAATTTTTAAAGAAAGACTTCCAAAATCTGAGTTCCAATCCCAAGAAGTAAAAGACTGGTTAAATGCATATTCATGTGTGTTGGATGGTCTTTTTTCACATATGGTGTACTATGGAAATGTAGGTTTTGATGAAAAAGTTTCTAGCGTTTGGAATCTTTTTTGGGGAGGTATTCAACACTCTACCCTTCTGCGAAAATAAAAACTATCTTTAAATTCTAATAATTCAAGACAAAGAAATAAGATTTGATAATTCAGTTTATTGATTTATCAAATCTTATTTTTATTGTTCATTACAAGCTAAACGGTTATATATTGTCTCGTTGTTATCGTTAATAACTTAGTTTTGTATGTGCAACGCAATAATCTTGATAGAGTTTGAGCCGTGTAAACACATCATCCTCTTCAATTATTTGTTCTTTATCATTTAGATATTGAATACATCCAACGATAATGAATAAAGCAATCATATCCTCTTCCCTGTTAAATAGAACAGAAAACTATCCCTTAATAAGCAAATTGTCGTTATTACACAGGTATTATTGTAAATAATTGCTAAATAGCTTGAGCCATCTTTGATTAGTGATTCGCATTCGCGGCTCTAAATAAGAAAAATACTTAAACAGAATATTCATTCTCTATTAAAAGAGAATTCTTTATAAAATACTTTTAGTACAAAAGAATAAAAAAGCAGCGGTTATCGCCGCATCAACCGCTACTTTGTTTCAATCATATTTCATAACACACGTTGGCACTTGTGCATTTATTTTATAGTTCAGATTCGACAATCATTTTTAGTTTCTCATATGGAACGTATCCAACAAGAGGATCTTTAATGTTGTTATTAATAATTATACGAGTATGTGGAATTCCCATGACACCATATTGTGCAGCTAAATCTGGTCCTTCATCGACATCTACTTTGAGAATTTGTACTTTATCTCCTAATTCTTCATCAAGTTGTTCAAGAACCGGAATTAACATTCTACAAGGACCACACCATTTGGCCCAAAAATTTAATAATACAGGTTTACCTCCGTTTAAATGCGGTTCGATTTCATTATTTGATGTGACATGTAAAATAGCCATCTTTTTATCTCCTTTATTATCATATGCGCCTTGGCGTATTTGCGCCCGGATTTTATCGAGCTCCGCTCGATAAATTTCCCCTAAAAATTTGTGGCATCCGCCGGAGGCTTTGACTTTATTCAGCCGGGGTTTGAACCCCCACTGAATGGAATACCAATATGCATTCACCTCACCACATACAGAAGTGAGAGATTTCTGCTGAATGAAATTAAACATTAAAGATCTATAAAGTCCTTGATTAGAGTGACAAAAATCCTCTTTTGAAGCTAAAACCTTTCTATTGCCATATCTCCATTCATTGCAACGGCTGCTTTGTTTCCTTCTGACGCTGCAATAACAAGTGAAGAAGCACTCATTCCTGCTGTTTCACCGGCTGCATAAAGATTTTTTACTGATGTTCGACCACCATCATCTAACACAATCGTACCATTTTTTTGTAATTCACATCCTAGTGTTTCAGCAAATTGATTTGAGCGTATAAATGACGGAGCAACAAATCCGAATGAAATTTCAATTTTTAAATTTGATTCAAATTCTACATTTGTTAAATATCCATCTACATTATTTATCCGTTTAATTGGATCGTTCACGACTGTTATATCATTTCTTGCTAATTCCTCCATAGCATCCGAAGATATTGCTGTACCATTTGTAGCAAGAACTAAATCATTTGACCAGTGATATAGTAGTTTACTTAGGTGTAGAGCGCTATCCTCATTTTCTGCAATGATAAGAAGCTTTTTATTACTTAATTCCCAACCGTCACAATAAGGACAACTAAAGAGACTCTTGCCATAACATTGTTTGACATTTGGAATATCAGGAAACACTTCTTGAATACCTGTTGCGAGTAATACTTTTTCGGCTACAAATATTGTGTTATCTGAGGTCGTAACTTTAAACGAGCCATTCGGCAATTTAACAATATTTGAAACTGTTGTTTGGAAATGTTGCACATAAGGATATTTTTTTAATTCATTTAGGCTAAGTTCACGAAATTCTGCTGGCTTAATACCATCACGTGTTAGAAATCCATGTGATTCTTGTGTCTTTCGATTTCTATTTGTATTGTTGTCAAAAAGAGCAACGCTTCTACGTGCTCTACCTAACACTAGGCTTGCATTTAGTCCTGCTGGACCAGCGCCAATAATGGCACAATCAATCATTGCTAGTTCCATTTCGAATAATCCTCCTAAAATATTGTTTTATTTGTAGGTCTATTTGGAGCAACACGATTATAATAACCCTAAACTATAATCCCTTCCTCACCCCCTTAAGTTTTCAAAAAAGAGAGAGTAAAGACACTCATCCCCTTAATGAATTAAAAACAAAAGTGATACTATATTCACTTTCGCTCCTGTTGCATTATAGGTTCCGCTATTCTGAATAAAGTGCCTATCAAATTTGCCAAGGTGACGCTGCCTATTTGGTAAAATATATAAATTAATTATTCGAGGCAAGAGGGGCGATCATAGTCTATCACTTAGGTTATTTCTGGTTCTTTGATTTATCATCGGGCTTTAAAACAAAAGGATATAAAAGACTCCTAATATCTATGATTGCCACAAAAAATAATTGTGGGTGATAAACCCACTTTATTTTTTTACAATATCTGATATTTTTTTATTTCTTAACTCTTCTTCCAGTTTTTCCTCAGCTGAAAGCATTACATCTTTTATTACACATTCTGGATCAGAGTATAAACAACAGTCAAACAATGACGATTTACCTTCAATTGCATGTATAATATCTAAAAATGAAATGTCTTCCCAATTATGACTAAGCGTATACCCTCCATTGGCACCTGATGAGGAATTAATCATCCCTTCCTTCACCAGTTTAGTCAATATTTTGGACAAATACGTAGGAGATACATTTTGCTTTTCTGCTAACTGTTGTACACCAATTGGATTATTTGGTGCCTCCTTTGCAAAAAATAGCATTGTGTGAAGGGCATAATTTGTAGCCTTAGAATACTTCATGATTTAAACACCCTCCTTAAAAGACTTTGTGTGTCTATAATAACCTTCATTATTTCCTAATGTCAATATTTTTATGTGTATTTTTCTTTAAGTCCAAATTTGTGTTAAAGTGAAGCTTACACATCAAATACGCCTTGGCGTATTTGCGCCCAGATTTTATCGAGCTCCGCTCGATAAATTTCCTCTGAAAATCTGAGGCATCCGCCGGAGGCTTTAACTTTATTCAGCCTAGGTTTGAACCCCCGCTGAATTGAATACCAACTTGCATTCATCTCACCCCTTACAGAAGTAGGAGACTTCTGCTGAATGAAGTTAAATTGACGAATTATTCCGTTTAATTCGTTTTGAAAGAGAGTTCATAACTTATGAGTATCACAATTGAACAAGTAGATTATGATAAAAAAACTGCTTTGAGACATCTCCTTGAATTGTACAACTACGAGTTTAGTGAATTTACCAATGATGATGTAAATGAGTTTGGTTTATATGACTATAAGTATTTAGATAATTATTGGAATGAACCGACTAGATTCCCATTCTTTATTAAAGTTGATGGTAAATATGCTGGATTTGCTTTAATAAGAAAGGTTACGACTGATACTGGTATTTATTATTCAATGGCCGAGTTTATTGTGATGAAAAAATATAGAAAAATGGGGGTCGGTAAAACAGCTTCTTTCATTCTATTTAATAAATATAAAGTGGACTGGCAAGTGTCCGTTATACAGGAAAATAACCCTGCTAAAGAGTTTTGGAAAAAAAGCATATGCAATTATACAAATGGTCATTATAGGGAGTATATAAACGAAGAAGGAGACACTGTATTTTCGTTTAAAGCTATTCAATAGTTGTCAAAATTTTTCTTTATGGATAAAAATTGAGCAGTATAATGATCAAATAACAGCATACAAGGAGGGATATTTATGTTTCGATCAATTTCACCCCCAAAAATGTCTGCACAGTAGAATCTACTGTTTAGGCATTCAATAAAAGCTTGCTAATCCTTAATAGATTCTACTGTATATATCATTCTAACTACTATATACATGTAGAAAGTGGGATTTAGAAGTGAGAGAAAAATTATCTTTTATTTTATCAATGATTATCTTTGGAGCTGTAGGTGTTTTTGCAAAGTATATTCAGCTACCTTCAAGTAAAATTGCTTTATGGATGAGTCTGATTGGCTCTAGTTTTTCACTTTTTATTTTCTTATATAAGAAAGGTAAATTTACGGGGAAAATCATTCTGAAAAATAAATGGCCTTTAATGCTTTCAAGTATTGCTTTATGCGGCAATTGGATTTTTCTTTTCCAAGCATATAAAGAGACGACTATCGCAAATGCTGCACTGAGCTACTACTTTGCGCCAGTTTTGGTTATTTTTCTATCCCCTATTATCTTAAAAGAAAGTTTATCGTTAAGAAAGATAATCTATGTTTGCTTGGCACTTGTTGGGCTGTTTTTTATTGTACAAAACCAAACAGCTGGTGAGGGAAAACATTATGCTGGTATCCTTTATGGACTTATTGCAGCTTGTTTCTATACACTCCTCACTTTTATAAATAAATTTATTTGTGGAATAAAAGAACCTGAAAATACAATCATTCAACTTACTTTAGCAGCGTTATTTCTTATTCCTTATATTTATGGGACAAACGGATTTAAAGTGTTGCAAATCGATATGACATCACTTCTTTTACTCATAACATTGGGCATTCTGCATGTAGGTATTGGATTCTACCTCTTCTTTTTAGGGATGAGTAATTTAAAAGGACAAAGCATCGCGATTCTAAGCTATATTGATCCACTTGCATCGTTGGTCATTTCAACTATGATCATTGGTGAAAAAATGACTATCCCACAAATTATTGGCGCCATTCTCCTGCTGGGGTCAACCTTTATGAGTGAAATGCACAAAACAAGGCACCGCATCAATTAAATAAACAAAGGGCTTCTGTACTGAACCCCAAAAGTTAAACTTCAATCCTAGCGGATTTTACCCCCGCTAGGATTTTTCTTTTTCAACGTCATCTATAATACATTGGATTACTTTACTTTCAGATTGCTCATTTCCTCCATAGCGTCAATATATAGAAAAATCTTCGAGTTTACTAAGAAGCTTTATTAACCAATATTTATGCATACTTCATTTTGCGATAATTTCCAATCATTTAAACTAACTCTTATGAAGTTAGTACTAATCCTTTTCTACCTTTACAAGAGCTTTTAAGTATTTCCCCGCCAGCACCATATTGGTACAAGTGCCTAAAGTGCAAGCTGTATCATTACTAACTCCAGTATAGATATTTCACTCCAATTAACAATGTGATGTTAACGGGAACATAAAGTTGCCCTTCAGTAATGATTTTTTCGTTAAGACGAATAAAGCATCATCATCATTTGGCATAATGGTTGCTGTCATGCCCTCGATTGTAAAATCAGGTGTGAAATAAAATACCACTTTTTTCGTTGTTTCCTTCACAATGCTTGCTATTACAGCTTCAACATTTGGAGCATTTAACGAAATGATATCGAAAATATGCAGAGTATCTTCTTCTTCCTCCATTAGCACAATCGTTTCTAAATCTTCCACATAGAAAATGGCTTCATGAAATACTACTGTGAAATAAAACATTAACAAACTTTCATTATGCTCAACATCTAAAATCATTGAGTTTACATGGCGATTTTTCGCAAATTTTTCAAGTAGTGCAAGATCATTTTTAATAGTAAGCTGCTTTATTTTCGCATCCATATTCATTTGAATTGAGCTTTTTGCGAGGTCAAAGCTAAACTCACTTTCATTTAGACGTGTAAAGCCAAACTTCGGGTAAAAATCCAATACAGTATCATTCGCAAAAAGATACATGAAATCACAGGTATTTTCGTATTCTTTCATAATATGTTGCATTAATTGCTTAGCCAAACCTTGATTGCGGTAATTTTCATCTGTCATTACTGTACCAATTTGAATCCCTTTATACATTTTACCATCAATAATTATTGACATTTTATTAATTGAAGCATTTGAAATAACCTTACCTTCATCAACAAATGAATATGATACATATTTGTCATTCCAATACCCTTTGTTGTACCAGCCTCGCAAATCTAATTTGAATGTTTTCATAGCTAAGGCATTAAAACTCTCCTTCAAGCTTTCATTATTACGATAATCACTTACTAATTCATATTTTTCCATTTAAATTCCCTCCAATTTTTGTTTCAATCACTTTGGTTTTTGGGAATTACCACCTCCTAAAAACAGAAAAAGACTCCATGAGAATAAACTCATAAAGTCTTTTTAAACGCAAAAAAATAAAGTTAGCCCGCCCAAAGCTAGTGCCTGCCTTTAGTTGGGTTACATAAATTTATTTATCTGCTTATATGGATTAGACATTATATCACTTCTCTTAGTTATCGCAAAAGGGCATCACAAATAAACCTATAAATCAAATGCGCCTTGGCGTATTTGCGCCCAGATTTTATCGAGCTCCGCTCGATAAATCTCCTCTGAAAATCTGAGGCATCCGCCGGAGGCTTAACTTTATTCAGCCGGGGTTTCAACTCCCACTGAATGGAATACCAATACGCATCCATCTCACCACTTACAGAAGTGGGAGAGTTCTGCTAAATGAAGTTAAATTATAGAATTGCCCTCCTATTAAATTCATTGGAACTTAAATTGCAATAATAAGTTTTAGCATAAAAGTCTAATTTCCCTTCTGTTTTTAAGAATAAAGATATACTATCACCTTTTATATTTTTTGTCTACTTTTTATTTCGCGAATTTTTTTATTAATATAAATGTTCTATAAATCATCCGATACTCACCTTCTTCTTTTTAACATAAAACACCCCTTTGCCTAAATCACAACCAAAGAGTGGACCAGTACAACTTTCTTGCAATGGGTAACAGTATATCTTTTTTGCTGCCATGGAGGGTGCCTTTATCATTATAATGTGCTATGTTTTCTTTACTTCTCAAACGTTTTCACTCTTTCTACAAATCCAAATTTATTCTAGGCCTTGACATTGTGTTAAGATCAACAAAGAAATGTTAAATTACAAATGTATTTGACCATTCGGAATTATCAGTTCTAAAATTGGAATAAGGCTTAAAAAATAAAGGTTGGTACATATGAGCGATGTATCATATGTACCAACCGCGAACGAGTTGCAAAATAGCATCTCAATTATTTTAATAGTGCATTCCGATTAACAGTATTGACATTTCGTATAACCAAAATTAAATTTTTATTTATTCCGACTCTTCTCTTTTCTCCATGAAAAAACACCTCCGAACTTTGGGTATATATCTCTATATACCCGTTCGAAGATGTTATATGTTGTCTCAAAATATTTGGTTAGCCCATCTCAATGAATTCAACAGAGATGTTTTTATTCTATTCTCATTCTATCGGGTCAGTTCACTTCTGTTATCTTGAAGTTTTATTAAGTCATTATTAGCCCTGTTGCCAGGTCCATTTCAGTGCTTGTTTTTCTAATTGTTGCACATATCCATCTTTTTCATCACAGTATCCTTCTATATCTTCTGGATGTCGTTGTGCAGCATTAACCTTAATTTCACCATATTCTCTTGCAATATCTGGATGGGCTCTTAAGTAATCCCTTACGCTTAAATGACGCTGAATTTCATACACGTTATCAAATTGAAATGCATGGATTTGATGAGTGCGATAATAACCACCCTTTGCATAGTATCGTCTTCCTTTGATGCCTAGTTCTCCACGTGGCTCATACCCCATGGAACGAAAGAGATTATCATACTGATCCAATGATTCAATTTTTTTAACGACTAGCAGAATATCAATGATTGGCTTTGCTTTTAGTCCTTTCACCGAAGTACTACCAATATGAAGAACTGAAACAATTTCTTCCCCAAGTGACTTTTGAAGAGATTCTGCTTCTTTCTGAAAAAGCATCTCCCATTCTTCTTGGTACGGTACAACATTGATTTGCATTGACATAAAAACGCTCCTTAAAATTTACTTCCAACTCATCTGAGCGTCCCATAAATGTAACATAAAATCCCTTACACGACAATATTTACAATATTTGAATCCGGTTTTTCAATGAACCGTACCTCAACTGCTCCCGAATCAAACATATAATATTCAAAATATTCCCGAAAATAATCAGGTAAATCTGGAGGGTTAAAAAGCTGCTACTTTTTCGATGCGGCTTTTTCTTCCTTAAAATATATATCTATTGCAACTTCTGCAACCGTCCTATATAGTTCATCAATCTCTTCCTGGGTCGGTTCCCTTTTGGGAACATGAAGCTTTACTAGTCCATGTTTCCCCTGAATTTGAATGATGTCATATTCCTCCATAACTTTTTCTTCCTGTGCTCGATCTATTCCGGTTTCTCGAAACGAACCAGTATCTTTAAGAAGTGGCTTACTATTTATTAATTTTTCTTTTGAGTCATGTGTCATTTTGATATCCTCAACCATCAAAACATCAGCCAGCATGAGTACGTCACTTCCTTTTCCTGATGTTCAACCGAACGCATTATGAGTATATGAATGAATAATTTGTCCACATTACCTCTGAACAACTTCTATTTCTTCGGATAGTTCGGCTTCTCTTTCGGACATCACACAAAAGAACGCTAATTCTCCACAAGAAAAGGACTCCCGTTGTTAAGGAGTCCTTTTCGTTCCATCTCAATTTCTGCGTTTCTAGCTGCTTTTTTCTCTGTATATCAAATGCGCTTCGGCGTATTTGCGCCCAGATTTTATCGAGCTACGCTCGATAAATTTCCTCTGAAAATCTGTGGCATCCGCCGGAGTCTTTAACTTTATTCAGCCAGGGTTTGGCCCCCCCACTGAATGGAATACCGATATGCATTCATCTCACCACTTACAGAAGTGGGAGACTTCTGCTGAATGAAGTTAAATCCTATAATTTGAAAGCCAAGGATGATGTCTTTATTCAGCAATAACCTTTAACGGTTCATACCACCTTTTGAGAAACTGCCCCATCCCTGTTCCACAAGCCTGTCGTCAAGTTCATCGAACCCAGTCTCAACTCCTCCTCAGCAAGTAATTGGGGAGGGACCGTAATCGTGGTTATAGCGCATGTTTCAATGACCAAACTCCGCCTAGCTTGAATATCCCCATTTTCATTACAATTCAAGTAAACACTCGGCTTACTTATCACTTTAGTCCACTTTGGTAAAGCTCATAAAAATGATGAGTAGGGCCGTTGCCCTTTCCAATTGATAAGGAATGCTGAATTGCGGTTGTGATATATTCCTTCGCTCTATGTACCGCTTCCTGTACATCACATCCCAAAGCGAGATTGGATGCAATAGCGGATGAATAGGTGCAGCCCGTGCCATGCGTATTTTTTGTATTAATTCTCTGTGCGTCGAACGAATAATATTGATCTCCGTCGAACAATATATCCAGTGCGTTTCCTGTGGCATGACCACCTTTTACAAGGACATTTTTACAGCCCATTTTATAAATCGCTTTTGCAGATCGTTTCATGTCTTCAATGTTATTAATTTCTATACCTGTGATCTTCTCCGCTTCAGGTATATTTGGGGTAACAAGGTCGGCTAACGGAATAACAGTTTTGATTAGAGTGTCTATTGCATCAGGATTCATAAGTGGACAACCGTTTTTCGCATACATAACTGGATCTATAACAATATTGGAGGGAGCATATTGTTCCATCCTTCCTGCAACAGATGTCATGCATTCAGGCTGTGATAGCATACCAACTTTCACTGCGTCCACATCTATATCTTCAAAAACTGCATCGATTTGTTTTTCAATCATATCAGGGCTTACATCTTGAATATCAATAACCCGACTCGTATTTTCAGCTACTACCGAAACAATAGCGCTCATTCCAAAAACTCCATGAGCTGAGAAGGTTTTTAAGTCTGCTTGAATTCCAGCACCACCGCTGCAATCTGAACCAGCAATACTTAATACTTTTTTCATACCTAAAATCCCCATTCTGCTCTAATATTTTTCAATCAACATATGAAATTCTTTATTCCTTTTTTATATTAAAAAACCCTTGTCCTGGGACAAGGGTAAACAACACTATCAAATGTTATTTGCTCCCTACGTCAGTATTAACTAACAGGTTCAAAGGGTCAGGTTTTAACCTTCTCAACTAATAGTCCCCCTGCAAAAATTACTATATTTTTTCAATTTTAATGTTGTGAAATAATGACTAATTTCGGAACATCACTTTCCTCTGAATCAGATGGTGTATTTTGTGTAGCTCCTTCTCCTTCAATACTCTCGACTTCTGTAACTTCTGTTTTATTTTCTGATACTGGGACTAATTTCGGAACATCACTTTCTTCTGAAACAGATAGTGTTTCTGTAGGTCCTCCTACTTCTATACTTCCAACTTCTGTTTTATTTTCTTTTGCTGGGACTAACTCAGCAACCTTATCTTCTTCTGAAACAGATGGTGTATTTTGTTGGGCTAATACAGCTCCTCCTACTCCAATACTTCCGAGGCCCAATAATGCAAAAGTGGATAAAGCCATAACAGATTTACTCATTTTTTTAACATGTAACATTTTGATCAATCTCCTTTTTAAATTCAGTTGTTCAGTTGAAAAAAACACTCCTAGAAAATAAGAATCAGGGTGCAGGTTTGCACGTTCAATCATATTTAATATTGTTTCGCCGTATTTCTTTCTTTCAGTTTGTGACATCTCCATTACTACATCTTCATCACAAGAAAGCTCACTCCACAGATGCACCTCTTTTTGTAATAAATAAACAAATGGATTGTACCAATGCACAATACTAGCGATTAATACGGCTCTTCTTATCCATAAATCTTTTTTCTTAAAGTGAATCAATTCGTGCTTAATAATCATATCTAATTCATCATTGGGAATCTTATATATCGGCAACACGATAATAGGTTTGAATATCCCAATAAAAACTGGACTCATATTACAATTACAATACGCAATTTCTATAGCAGTTGAGAGATTCATACGATTCACATTTTTATTAAACAGTTTCCGTACTTCACTTTCTTCCGACAGTATAAAACAAGACGCTTTCATCTTCTTCATAAACCTCTGATACGAGAAAAAAGCCCAAACACTTGTGACGATTACTCCTGTAATCCAAACCGCAAATAAAACTTGGACGAACGTCAATGGTAACGATAGTGTGTTCTGATGTATTACAGACTGACTCCCAAAAGAAATATCAGGGTTTTCTTTTCTGAAAATAGAAAGGAATTCAGTAGTAAAAAATATTGGAACCAGAAAAAAGAAAAGAGACATTTTTCTACTCCAATAACTCCATTTTGCAGACAATGACTCCTTTGTAACATACGTGATCAAAAAGGAAAGTAATAAAACAACACTTCCCGCAACTGTCAATGAAACCAATATCCTTAGCCACTCATTCATCATCACACCTACTTATCTGAAAACCATTTTTTGAGTTCCTCCATTTCATCTGGAGGAACTTTTTCGTCATATAATGATGCTAAAAAGTTCCTGACCGACCCTTTATACATCCTATCTAATACGCTTTGGGCTTCTCTCTTTCTATACTCTTTTATTGAAAGAAGTGGGATGTACACATTTGACCTACCATCTTTTTTTACATCCAGCATCCCCTTGTCCACCAACCTTGTCAAAAACGTGGTAAGGGTTTGGGATTTCCATCGTTTCCCTTTTTCACGATTAAAGAAGTCTAATAATTCTGTTGATCTGAACGATCGATTTTGTTCCCATATTACATTCATCAACTCCTCTTCGGTTTCAGACAACTTATAAAAATTCACCTCTTTCACCCCTTTGAAATTTATACTACATAACTGTAGTATTTAAACAGTACTACACGTCTGTAGTATATGTCAATAAAAAATCGGCTGTTGGTTTGTAAAATGTTATCAAATATGCCTTGGCGTATTTGCGCCCAGATTTTATTGAGCTCCGCCCGATAAATTTCCTCTAAAAATCTGTGGCATCCGCTGGAGGCTTTAACTTTATTCAGCCGGGGTTTGAACCCCCACTGAATGGAATACCAATATGCATTCATCTCACCACTTGCAGAACTGGGAGACTTCTGCTGAATGAAGTTAAAATCCATTACTTCTTTTAATTAATTTTTAGGGAATATCCCCTAAGTCAATAATAGGACACCAGATAAAACTACTATCCGGAAACAAAACTAAATAGAATATGTAGCAAAACAAATAAAGGAATGATTGGAAATGAAGAGGCCATTAAATCCTGAGGATCTGTTTGAATTAAAAATCGTCAGTGATCCACAAATTTCCCCTAATGGGAAGAGCATTGTCTATGTCGAAACAAGGATGGATCCTGTTACCAATAAATATTGCAGCCGCATCTGGATCGTTTCCACTTGCGGAGAAACCGAACCGCAACAATTTACATCCGGTCCTTGTCTAGATTTTGCTCCCCGTTGGTCCCCAGACGGCAAATGGCTAGCTTTCGTATCCACAAGGCGGGGGCATCCTCAACTTTGGATCATGCCCAGTACATGTGGCGAGGCCGAACCTCTCACTAATATTCGGTATATAGGTGGCATTCCTGTGCGGTCTCCAGATAGCCGAACCATCGCTTGTGTCGTTCATGTTAGCGCGGAAGGCCCGGAAGAGGACCAGGGTCGAAAAAAAAACGCCAATACAACGTTTTCAGAAGATGTGATCGTCATTGATCGTCTTGAGTATAATTTGGACACCACTGGTTATTTAGTCGGGAAACATTGGCATCTTTTCACTATCCCTGTCGTAGGTCCTGATCGCGGTAAATTCCAGCAACTCACGTTTGGTGACTACAACTACTCTTCCCCGCCATGGTCTCCCGATGGACTATACATCGCTTTAGCTGGAAACAGGACACCAGAACGTTTAGACCTTGCTTTGGTCAATGATATTTGGGTGATTCCTGCTAAAGAGGGAGAAACTCACCGGTTAACTCGCGATATATTCATCTGAATAGGAACTAGAAGCAAGTTTATTTAAAGATTTTTCTTTAAACCCATAAGTTTCTCCCCAATATTTCAACT
This sequence comes from Siminovitchia terrae, assembly GCF_003605405.2. Lineage (GTDB taxonomy): Bacteria > Bacillota > Bacilli > Bacillales > Bacillaceae_C > Siminovitchia > Siminovitchia terrae. The sequence continues at coordinate 63,592 of NZ_QYTW02000003.1, forward strand.
TCGATTCAGCCATAATATGTTCCTTAAATGCATCTTATAGACTTTTATCACGGTCCACTTTGCAAAGAAGATGATGGGCATCCTCTGATAGAAATTCATCAATCAAATGCGCCTTGGCGTATTTGCGCCCAGATTTTATCGAGCTTCGCTCGATAAATTTCCTCTGAAAATCTGTGGCATCCGCCGGAGGCTTTAACTTTATTCAGTCGGGGTTTGAACCCCCACTGATGGAATACCAATATGCATTCATCTCACCACTTATAGAAGTGGGAGAGTTCTGCTGAATGAAGTTAAAAACTCGATAAATAGCTTTCATTATTGTTTGATCTTCATCTGTAACAAAACGCCATTTTCGTAATTTAAGTGTTTGTTTTATTAGCCAAAGTTGAGCGAGAGTTGTGTAATTTGAATTGATATGAAGACGGTCAATATACTTATTTCTTCTTGTGAATTCATTAAGTAACGTTTCGCACTCTATATCTGTTTCATCATCGTCTTCCGTGGGTGGCTGAGGTGAATGAGAGAAAAACGAAGTTTTACAACGACTCTTTTGACTGAGTTCTTCATAGGCTTTGATAATAGTTACGTAGAGACTTGGATGGATATACAAGGAAAATACTGCGTTGCCTTCCAACATAAACTTCCGAATCAAAAGAAAGAACAAAAGATGCGTTCGAAGATGGAATATAAGTTTCTTTACGAGTATTAATCCAATTCCTGCCTATTGGCTGGGTCTGTATTTTATTTAATTATTTTACCTGGATTCCCGACGACCGTCTTATTGGCTGGAACATCCTTTGTAATCACACTTCCCGCTCCAACGATAGCATTTTCACCGATGATCACAGCTGGAAGGAGGGTCGCGTTATTGCCGATTTTGGCCCCCTTGCAAATAATGGGCCCCTGATGCTTATAGTTCCCCATCCCCATATACTTATCGTTTGAGGACGAACAGCATGGACCAATGAACACCTCATCCTCAATCACCATATCAGCAGTTATATAACAGCCTGTTTGAATCGTCACACGTCTGCCAATTTTTGTATTTGTCTCGACAATAGCATTTCTGCCAACAATACTGTCCTCTCCGACAATGACCATTTCGCGAATACTAGATAAATCCCCCACAAATACCCCATTCTCAAGGGTCACATGGCGGTAAATCACACTATTGCAGCCTATTGTTACATGATCCTCTATGATTAGTGGATTGAGTATTTGTCCGGGCTTTCGTGTCATTTTTTTATTCGAGGACGTCGTCTTACCTAAAACGGTCAGATCGCCGATTTGCACGTAATTGCCAATGATCGTATCCTTTTTTATGACTACATGATGACCGATCGAAACGTGATTACCAATCACGACATTCTCTTCAACAACAACGTTCTCCCCCAGCGTAACGTCATTACCAATTTTCGCTGTTGCATGAATCATTCCCTTGCTCCTTTCTTTTGATAAGGAATGATGAAACAGAACTTCACTGATTCCTTAAAGTTTCCGATAAATTTTTATTAATTTATCTGTAACCCGTTCAGCCGCATGATAGGTTTCCACGTACTTTCTGCTTGCTACACCAATATCATGACGTTTTTTCGGATTCTTAATTAAATCTTGTAATACATCCTTCAATGTTTCTGGTGTTGCTTGCACAATCGGCAGGTCTTTAGGAAACTTCCTACGGACATCATCACGGATAAAAGCCACAACAGGTTTGCCCATCGCCATCGCTTCAACACTGAACATTCCATAGGTACCACATAATAACTGATCAATGATGATATCCGCTTCTCTATATTTAGCGAGCGCCTGATCGTGGCTCATCTTTTCAAGAAGTTGATAGGTGAATTTACCTTTTCCTTTGAGCTTCTTTCTGAGCTTCTTTATTGCTGCTTCGATATGATCAGAGCCTTTAAAAGCACGGTTCGTCGGGGCGTGGATAATAAGCGGATTTTCTTTATCGATCGATGGATATGAGACAGTAAAATCCTCAACATTACATGCAAGCGGGAGAACATACACTTTTTTATAGTAGTCTTTTACATAAGGATAGGCCTCATAATCTTGTACAATGGCGGTATCAATGTGCGCTGATATTATTTTTAACTGCCTATCAATTTCCTCATCGGAGAAATAAGTGGGAGGAAGCTTATAGGGATTTAACGAACCAACCATTTTTTCCGTGCGTACATCACTCCCCCAATGATGCATGACCATCTTCTTACCTAATTTTTTTAATAGTCCCAGATCAGAGAAATCATAAAAAAATGTATTTGCATTATGAAAGTGGATAATATCGCTTTTTTGCACTATAAATTCAAGATCCTTCAGAATTTCAAAAGCGTCGGAATTAATGATTTCGCCTTGATAGTTTAAATAGGTGTGAAAGGTATTATATCCTGCCGCTTGATGATCCTTTTTTCTTAATTCCTTACAAAGAATCCCCATTTGACCTGCTATTTCAGTTGATGCATGGACAATTTTCATATACATCTCTCCTTCCGCTATAGTATATTCACGGAAGAAAAGTTGGTCATTTCTTTTTCTATAATTGGGGAGATGCGTACTCACCGTTAATCCTATGATACATACGCTGTACTAGGATAAAAAAGAAAGGATGGGATATGCTTGTCACTATTTTTGACTGCAGATGAACTAGGAATCCAAAATCATCTGTGCTTGCTCCCATATGGAGAAAAGAGTGAGAATCCAACTTGGACAACAAAAAAATTAGAGCCGTATCTGCATTATCTAGAAAATGGCGTGAAAGTCGATAGAATGTTCAACGGCCTTATTTTTCAGGCGATTAGCGGAAGAAAGAATCATTATCTGTATCCAATGTATGCTTATCTAGGTCAGGAAGCAGAAAAAGTAGATTGGAACCTAGCGATAAGCAGACTCTTTGAAAGAAAGGTCAACTTTGATGCAGTTGCCAGAAACACAGCCGCTGGAGAAACAACAGACATATGGGTAACACTGCCTTACCCAATGCGTACGCAAACGGGGTTTGGTCGAAGAGAGTTGAATTTCAAAATAGAAAGGGACCGTTTCTTGGCCTTAAAATGGTGGATCCGTAAATTCCTTAGACGATGGAACCGGGCCACCCATCTGCATGACAAATTAAATTTTCGCGGCTTTGTTTGGCCTCGTGCGTCAATCGATGAGATTGATGGAAAACTAGTCAGGAAAGTAAACGCCTATATCCGGCTGAAAGGATACATGTCACTTTGGCTCCAGCAATACGGATCTGCAGGCTGTATAAAGTGGCAACGGTTCGGCTTTGATGCGGCCTGTTCCCATCCCAATTTTTATGGAGCCATGGGGCCTGACCATAAATGGATTAATACTGCCACTATTTTTGCCGAGCATTATAATACAGGTATTCAAATCACTGCAGGCAAAGGAGCAATGTATAAGGATAAACTGCTGCTTGATTATTTAGATTACGGGTATGATACGGGATATATGGAAAAAAGCCTTCTTGTCTATCAATTTCCTTTTCAAACGATGCAGGATCTGATTAAGCAGCATCCTGATGAATATGCGCTGCTTCATTCCTTTATCAATAATTCGTATAAACCGGCAAGGAAATCTTCCGCTATCCGGAGAAAACGCCGCTCAAAGAAGAAGGTTTCCCGATAAGAATGGAGAAAGCTGATGGCCATGACCATCAGCTTTGTTATTCGGAAGTTATACCTTAATATTTTCATAAATCTTAAGCAGCTGTTCCGCCACAACATCGTTAGTATGATAGGTTTCTACATAACGACGGCCTCTGATCCCCAGCTCTCTACGCAGGTGGGGATTCTCCAATAATTGCTTCACCTGCTCATCAAGCAGGTCAGGATTGGTATTCACAATCGGCAATCCGGCAGGAAAGGTTGAAACGAGATCTGGCCGAATATAGGTTAAAACCGGCTTGCCCAACGCCATTGATTCGACACTCAGCAATCCATAGGAGCCGCACCGAACTTGATCAATGATGATGTCAGCCTCCTCATAAAGCTTGATGACCTCCTCATGCTTCATCTTTTCAATCCGGCGATAATGAAAATCGTACTGACCTTTTAATCGTTCAATCGCTTCCTCTATATAGTAAGTCCCCTTAAAGTCAGGATTTGTCGGAGCGTGAAGAATCAAAGGTCTATCCTTTTGAACCGATGGATAGGATGGCTGAAAAGAGGCTATTTCGATGGCAATCGGGACCACATGCACTTTTTCATAGTATTCCTTCACATAGTCATATACCTCATAATCCTGAACAATCGCTTCCTTGATATGTTTGGAAATGCGCTTAAGCTTTGCATGGATGATTTCATCAGGAGGGGAATCCCCGGTATAAACGTAAGGGTTATTGCGTCGGGCTTGGTCATGAAAACGAACATCGTTCCCCCAATGATGCATAATCATCTTTTTTTTTCGTTTCCGAATTTCCGATAAATCTGAGAAATCGGTTGATAGTGTCGTGCCATAATGAAAATGAAATAAGTCATAGGTATCCAGAATTTCTTGATATCGCTCCTTCAGGCCCTGTTCATCTGTATTAATCAGATGATCTGTATACTCTAAATAGGAGTGAAAGGTATTATACCCAACAGAACAGTGCCCCTTTCTCTTCAGGGCACTGCTCAATACTCCCATTTGGCCAGCGATTTCGGTTGTACCGTGAAAAATCTTCAACCTATCCCTCTCCTTTTAGCCAGTTATAGGTCTTTATAATCCCCTCGGTCAAAGAATGGGTATTTTTCCAATTTAACTCCTGCTGAATTTTAGCAGCAGAAATGCATCTTCTTTCTACTACATCTACCTTCCGCTTTGGGGCAAATGCAAGCCTTGGCTCTGCTCCACTTGCCTTTTGCACCTCATTTGCCAGATTTAATATGGTTGTTTCAATTCCAGAACCGACATTATAGACATTACCGATCGCTTTGCCGTCAACTGTTGCTAGTATAACCGCATCCATTGCATCTTCAACATAAGTAAAATCTCTGGTTTGACTACCATCGCCAAATATCGTCATCGCCTCATCACGAAAGGCAGCTTCAAAAAATTTTGCAATAACACCGCAATAGGGGTTCGTTGCTAATTGACCCGGACCATAAACATTGGAAAACCTTAAAATTGTCACTGGTAATTTGTACATTTGATAATAAACCTGGCAATAATGCTCCATTGAGAATTTGCTGGCTGCATACGGCAGCTTGATATTATAGTAAGATTCAGGTGTAGGCAGTGTGGAGGCGTTACTATAGATAGAGGTTGTTGAAGCATAGATGAACCGTTTTAACTGCGGACAGCAGGCCTGTGACTTTTGCAGCAGCAAATAACCACCATAAAGGTTCGTCATAAAGTCATCAGTCATATTTTCAACGGATAAAATGAGATTTTTGCAGGCAAAATGAAAGATATACTCTACCTTTGGAAGAACTTCTTCAAGGACTTTTTCATTTGTTATACTTTCTTTATAGAAAGTCACTTTTTCTGATTGTGGGATAGCTGCGTGATTTCCAGTTGATAAATTATCAATAATATAAATATGCTCCGAGATTGGCAGCAGCCGTTTTACTAACTGAGATCCTAGAAACCCTGCTCCGCCGGTCACCACTACTTTTCCAAGATTCATAATTCACTTTCTTCCTTTCTGTTCATATCGGAGGTAGAAAATGACGGGAATGGATAGGACATCGTCTGTTTAGCCAAATAGGACTGGTATATCGAAAAAATAATTTCAAGCGCTTTTTTCCCTTCTGATCCATCGATCAGTACATGCTTGTTCTCAGACTTCACTGCCTCAATAAAATTTTCATACATATACACCTGTTCCATCCTATTCTCGAGCAGCTGCTCTAATTCCTCGAGCTTCGTATCCTCTCCTTCAATATGCCAGCGCGAAATCTGATTGAGCGAGGGGCCATTAAGGACAATCGTTCCTTTCTCTCCAAAAATGGATAAGGAATAACCCATGTTAGCAGGCTTCGTGACAATATTGGCCTCAATCATGCCCATTGCTTGATTCTGAAAATGGATAATTCCCAAGGCGACATCCTCTGTTTCTTTTACCTGTGAAAAATGACCGATTTCCCCATAAACAGTTTGAACATCGCCAAGAAACCATTGAAGTAAATCAATAACGTGGATGCCTTGATTAATTAACATTCCTCCGTCACTGGCCCATTTACCTCGCCATGCCGTTGATGTGTAGTAGTCCAATGTACGATTGATCCGTAACGATGCTACACCTAGATAAAGGCTGCCGAGCTTTCCGGAATCAATTATTCCTTTAATGGTTTGCATAATCGGTCGAAAGCGGAGCTGATGACACACCATGAGCTCCCGTTGTTGTTGGACAGCCAAGGCTACTAATTCATTCGAATCTTCGATTGATAGGGCCATTGGCTTTTCGAGCACAACATGCTTGTTTGCCAGCAGCGCCGCCTTTGCCATTATCGCATGCAATCCGGAGGATGAAGTAATAATGACCGCATCAACAGTAGAATCCTTTAGCAATTCTTGATAGTCCTGATAGGACTTAACCAAGTCCTCTTGACCTGACATCGTTAGATAATATTGTTTCATTTCCTCCATACGTGCTTCCTGCAAATCACTAACAGCTGCTAGCTTTGCTTCTTCACAGCTGGCTAATGCCTGGATATGCTTACTCGAAATAAAACCGCAGCCAATCAGCCCAAAGCGAACGGTCATTTAATTTCCTCCTTCCTGACGTAGGATGGAAACAATTTGATCCTGTTCCTCTTCCATTAAGAATGGATGCATGGGGATTGCAAATAACTTTTCCGATAACCTTTCTGCCACTGGAAAATCTCCCTCTTGATAACCAAGTCCACTGTAAACTTCTTGTAGATGGAGACAGCGTGGATAATAGACACCGGATTGAATGTTAGCCTTGGCCAAGGCTGCCATTAGCTCCGCACGTCGATCCGATTCCAAACAATATAAATGATAAATATGATCGTCTGCTTCCTGCGGTATCCTTATATGGACCGCATCCGCAAGCAATTGGCGATACCGGTCTGCCAACGCTCTTCTTTTTCCATTCCATTCTTCAATGTTAACAAGGTTAACCAGCAAGATGGCTGCGTGCAGTTCATCTAACCGGCTGTTATAACCAATTCGATCATGATAATACTTTTGGGCCGTACCATGAGCTCGCAATTTGCGAATCTGACTAGCCAACTCTGAATCGGAGGTTGTAATCATACCTCCATCTCCCATTGTTCCTAAGTTTTTCGTTGGGAAAAAGGAGAAACAAGCAGCATTCCCCAACCCACCGACAGGCCGGCCCTTGTAGGACGCTCCAAAAGCCTGACATGCATCCTCAATTACAAATAATCCATACTTTTTTGCTAATGCATTGAGTTCATCCATATCGGCGGGTTGTCCGAATAGGTGAACAGGAATAATGGCCTTTGTAGCGGAGGTTATTTTTTTCTCTACTTCCTTAGGATCGATGTTGAATGTGACTGGATCGACATCGGCAAAAACAGGTGTTGCTCCGACACGTGAAATGGCCTCAGCACTGGCAAAGAAGGTAAATGGTGATGTAATTACTTCATCACCCGCACCAATTCCGTATCCATCTAGAGTCAGCACTAATGCATCCGTACCGTTGGCCACCGCAATTGCATCTGAAACACCGAGCCGCTTCGCGATTTTTACTTCTAGCTCACGCACTTTTGTTCCTAGGACGTATTGGCCTCTTTCAATAACGGCATCGATTTCCTGCAAAATTTCATTTTTTACACTTTGAAATTGACGTTTTAAATCTACTAGGTTTATCATAGCCTTCCCCCTTCATCTCTAAATCAATTAAGTTAGTAATTTTATTTTCACAGCTAATCTATGACATTCCTTTCGATATGGAAACGGCTTGCAACCATGTATCCTGTCCAATTTTTTTATGAAGACTTGTCATTTTTTGAAATAAACTTCACCTAAATTTTAATAGTTGGATACCTGTCCATTCCATTCTCTTTCTCTTTACATATTTTAACTTGTATTTAAATTTTTCAGACAAGGAGCGTTGTAAAATGGAAAGCCATAATTCACAAAAGGAAAGGGATAAAATAGCGGTTATTGGTCTTGGTTATGTAGGCCTGCCCTTGGCTGTCATGTTGGCTGAAAAAGGCTTTCGGGTGATTGGAATTGACCGGGATGCCAATAAGGTAACCATGCTTCAACAAGCTCGCAGCTATATAGGCGATGTCAGTGACAGTACATTAAAGGCCTTGGCCGACACCGGGCGTTTCCAGTCAACTGGTGACTTTGATAAATTGCAAGAGGTAAATTCGATTATTATTTGTGTACCAACACCTATTACTGTTCAGAAAACCCCCGACCTCACCTATATTATTAGTGTCGGGAACGACATTCAGACGCGGCTGCATAAGGGGCAGCTTGTCATTTTGGAAAGCTCTACTTATCCAGGGACTACAACAGATGTATTATTGCCTATTCTTGAAAAAAGCGGATTAACAGTGGGGGAAGATTTCTTTTTGGCCAATTCCCCAGAACGGATTGATCCCGGGAATGACCGCTATCGGGTCGATGAAATTCCTAAGGTATTAGGGGGGACGACGGAAAATTGTCTAGAAAGAGCTTTGTCTTTATATAGCCAAATCTACAAACAAGTTGTTCCTGTTTCTTCAACCGAGGCCGCCGAATTAACGAAGCTGCTAGAGAATACTTTTCGGTTTGTGAATATTTCCTTTATTAACGAAATGGCCATTCTTTGTGACCAATTAAAGGTGAATATTTGGGAAGTCGTAGCGGCTGCATCCTCTAAGCCCTATGGTTTTACTCCGTTCTATCCCGGGCCAGGAATTGGCGGACATTGTATTCCGGTTGATCCATTCTATCTGCAATGGAAGCTACAGGAAATGAAGACAAGTAGCCACTTCATCAGCGTATCAGACTTCATCAATACACGAATTATCCAATATATCGTCTCTCGGACAGAAGAACTTCTAAAAACCAAACCACTCTCAACGGCCAAAGTTCTTCTTTACGGAGTTACCTATAAAAAAGACGTAGCCGATATTCGTGATGCACCAAATTTACAGATCATCGAGCAATTGATGGAAAAAGGGGCTGCAGTCTATTATCATGATCCATATATACCTTCTATTAAAGTAGCAAACAAAGACTTCTCCAGTATTGAATTGACAGATGAGCTGATCAGCAAGATGGATTGCGTCATCATCCTAACGGATCACTCCGTCCTGCCACTTGAACAGCTTTTACAACAAGCCCCGCTAGTGTTTGATACAAGAAATGTGACCCTTGGAAAACAGGGTAATGCAACAGTTGTCCGGCTTGGTGATGGGACGGTCCTGTAAGCTCAGCCTAAACTGATTCCATTAAGTTGCTAACAACATCGGCAAGCCGATGCTTTTTATTTTTCTATAGAAAAAACTCAAACAAAATCGAGGACACTAAAAAACTTATGTTTTTTGTCATTTTAATCTTAGGTGGATACAAAAGGCCATTTTCCGTATGCGTTCTAGTCGGAAAATGGCCTTTTGCCTTTTCTTTTTTATTTAAGATTTTCACGATTCGCTTGATGTTAACTGCAATTATCGCTGTGGCTCATTGAGTTTCCATACCAAATAAACCAGCAGATGATATCGTTTCGTACCCTTGTCTATGTTATAACTCACTATTTTTTGCCTCAATTTATATCGAGAGCTGTTCCTTAAACTCTTCACTGTTTTAAAATGCTTCTTGTTTCTTATGTTCAGATACTAACAGCACTCCAATTATCAAGGTGAGTTCTAAGCACAGTGCAGAATTTAACGATAAATCAAATATTACAGAAAATTATATAGTGATAATTGGAAGTAGAAGGGTTTGTCAAATAAAGTGTGTAAGTCCACTTTATTCAAGGTATTTTAACACCAACATACTTCTTTTCGACTTCTGTTAATTCTGTTAGTGCATACTCAATAGATTCTGCCATTACTTGAAAGCCTTTTATTTACTTTTTAGAAGGTGCATAAAATATGATGCGGTTACTAGAAAAGAAAATTCACAAGATTTATTTTTCCCTTAATGTAGTTAATCCCTATCAAATTGATCATCTAAGTATTATAGATCAAATAGCAGATTTACTAGGATTTTCTATCCATTATTATGATGAACCAAGTGAAGCAAATAATTGTGTCGGATCGTCTGCATCTAGACTCGAAAAGAAGGGCACAAAGCTCCCTTCATCCGCGGTTTGAAATGCGTTATTGACTTTGTGTTGACCAGAAGAGTTCTTCCGTGGGCCTTTTTTCAATATTTCATAGACATGGGAATAGACCTATCAGACAAGTGACGATTTTTCTCTCATTTTATGCGTTTGTCCAATGCACTTATTAAAACCTACATATAGTATTTTATGGGTTTGTATTAATACATCCCAAATTCGTTCAGCGGAGGTGTTTAGTATGGGAGGAATGGGAACTGGATTTGCTTTGATAGTAGTATTATTTATTTTGCTTATCATTGTAGGAGCTTCTTTTGTTGGAGGCGGATATTAATTACTTCAGTGTTTACTTCGTTGAGATTCAATCGAATTTAAGTGGCAGTCGAACCTGAAAGCCACTAGAATAGCCAGTTCATAGGTAATCAAATGCGCCTTGGCGTATTTGCGCCCAGATTTTATCGAGCTCCGCTCGATAAATTTCCTCTGAAAATCTGTGGCATCCGCCGGAGGCTTTAACTTTATTCAGCCGGGGTTTGAACCCCCACTGAATGGAATACCAATAGGCATTCATCTCACCACTTACAGAAGTGGGAGATTTCTGCTGAATGAAGTTAAATAAGTGGAGCACACATTTTTTTGTCCACATGTCCCTATTCGTTTTACACTTACCCGGATAATTTGTATTAGTCCTGTAAGGGGGGATATTTATGTCCTACGGCTGTGGGAAAAGATGTGGGTACGGCGGTTATGGGTATGGAGGTGGTTACGGCATGCGTATTTCCTTTGTGTTAATCGTGGTGCTTTTCATTCTGTTGATTATTGTCGGCACAGCATTTATCCGTTACTAGCCTCTTAAGGAATGAAGCAATAACCGGAACAGATTCCGATTCCATTTCGGCTCATCTTAACCGCTAGGAGCGCTTCATTAAAGCGCTCTATTATCCGTTTCATGGTATCTATACTATTTTAAAAACAAGAAAAAGCCCCCTACAATGAGGAGGGATGTGTAATGTTAAATGGAGGCCAGATTATTGGCTTTTTATTTTTATTTAATCCCTCAACTTTTTTTAGCTGCTGCGTATTCTGCACGGCCGTACCTTTATAGTTTTTGATAACGTGTTTGACAGCAAGCTTTACAAAAAAACCCGCTTTATTCTAGAAAGATGCTAATACGTTGTTAAACAAGCCTCCCATCGTTTAAAGTAATGTTGTTCTACAACTGGCGCAATACATAGGCGGAATATTAGATATTTGTTCCTTTAACCTACCAGCAGGCATTGACAAGGCCCCCAGAATATTTGAACTTCAATTCTTCCTTTGGCCAAACATCAATTAATTTTTTAGGCAATCCCCTAATTCAACAATTGGATCCCATGGTAAAACTTCTATCCGGATAACAAGTTAAATAGAATATATAGAAAAACAAATTAAGGAATGATTGGAAATGAAGAGACCATTAAATCCTGAGGATCTTTTTGAATTAAAGATCGTTAGTGATCCGCAAATATCCCCTGATGGAAAGAGCATTGTCTATGTCGAAACAAAGATGGATCGTGTTACCAATAAATATTACAGCCGCATTTGGTTCGTTTCCACTAGCGGAGAAACCGAACCGCAACAATATACATCCGGTCCTGGTCTAGATTATGCTCCCCGTTGGTCCCCAGACGGCAAATGGCTAGCTTTCGTATCCACAAGGCGGGGACACTCTCAACTCTGGATCATGCCCAGTACAGGTGGCGAAGCCGAACCGCTCACTAATATTCGATACATCGGCGGAATTCCTGTATGGTCTCCGGACAGCCGTACCATTGCTTGTGTCGTTCACGTCGGTCCAAAAGGCCCAGAAGAGAAGCATGGTCGAAAAAAAACACCAAGACAACGTTTTTCAGAAGATGTGCTCGTCATTGATCGTCTTGAGTATAAGTTGGACACCACTGGTTATTTAGTCGGGAAACATTGGCACCTTTTTACTATCCCTGTCGTAGGTCCTGATCGCGGTAAATTCCAGCAGCTCACGTTTGGCGACTACAACTACTCTTCCCCGGCATGGTCTCCCGATGGACAATACATCGCAGTAGCCGGTAACAGGACACCAGAACGTTTAGACCTCGCTTTAGTCAATGATATTTGGGTGATTGCTGCTACAGGGGGAGAACCTCACCGGTTAACCCGAAGTCAAGGGCCTGCCAACCATCCAGCATGGTCCCCTGATGGACAAGTGATTGCTTATGTTGGACACGATCGGAGTTACGGCAGTTATACGAACCCAGGCATTTGGATGGTTGCTGCATCCGGGGGAGAGCCATGGGAATTAACTAACGGCTTCCCCTATCCCGTAGGTGATAAATCAATTGGGGACATCCGCGGTCATCAGGAGCCTTCGATTAGCTTAACTTGGGCTCCTGATGGTCACAACATTTATACATGTGTAAGTAAGGCCGGAGCCGTTCATCTTTGGCGCTTTTCACTTCCAGATAATCAAGCAATTCAAATGACCACTGGGAATTCAGTCATTTACAATGTAAGCTTTACTCTGGACACTCGTCAGGTGGTGATGGCCATTACTACAGCTACGCTGCCAAATGACATCTGGGTTGCTGACATCTCTAATGAAACGATTACCAACAAACGTCGTCTAACAAGAGTGAACCAAGATTGGCTCAGTCAGCTTGCCATTTCCGAGCCGATCCGTTTTTCCTCACGTTCGGCGAATGGTCCGGAGGTCGAAGGTTGGATTCTTTATCCGCCTGGGAGGATGTCTGCACGAAGTCTAATTCCTGCGATCCTGGAAATCCACGGTGGACCGATGATTATGTATGGCTATGTCTTCTTCCTTGAATTCCAACTGCTAGCTTCACAAGGTTTTGCCGTGATTTATACCAACCCTCGCGGGAGCATGGGCTATGGACAGGAGTTTGTCGCAGCTATCCGAGGCGATTGGGGAAACCATGATTATATGGACTTGATGGCGGCAATGGACTACGTTCTTTCGAAGGGATTGCTCGATCCAAACCGTCTTGGTGTTGCGGGCGGAAGCTACGGTGGTTATATGACTAACTGGATCGTCACCCAAACCCACCGTTTCAAAGCTGCCGTCTCGATGAGAGGCATCAGCAATCTGTATAGTTTATTTGGTACGTCAGACGGTGGATTTTTAAAGGCCGATGAATATAGTGGGCCACCTTGGGTGTTTCCGGAAAAGTATATGAAGCGCTCGCCAATCAAGTATGTGGCCAATGTTCGAACACCGCTCTTAATCATTGGAAGCACCCACGATTTTCGAGTTCCTATTGAACAGGGTGAACAATTTTATACTGCCCTGAAGTTTCAGGGACGTAACGTGCGCATGGTCCGCTTTCTCAATGATACCCATGAGCTGTCACGTTCTGGAAACCCCTGGCATCGGGTGATTCGACTGGAACATATTCTAAGCTGGTTTCAGAAACACCTTAAGTTGACTACTGGTACAAATAATAAATAAGGAAATAAAACATAGAAGACGTTCGGACCCGCGCCGGACGTCTTTCTTTATATTGGGTTTGGTTTTTAGAATCCAATTTGTTGAAGGAATCAACATCGTAGTACAGTGAAAAGACGAAACTTACGTACAAGTTATTTTATGAAACATTCTAGATGTCATTGATATTTCTAATTTCTTTCTGATGGATCAAGAATAGTCCAATAAATTTCGTATGATTAGCCATGATTCTCTATGGAACACTCACAAATAGTACAGGATCTATTCTATTGTTTAAATTTTGCGAATATCCATTCCGAATCATGATTTAATCCCCCTACTTATAATTTCTAAACAGGATGCTATTCGTGTAATGTGTTTCTCCTTGAAAAAATTCTATCTAAATGTATTCAATGAAGGGAACTTCATTCCAAATATATATACATGATTTTAATGTCACAAACAAGATCGGGTTCTTTAAGTTTTAAAGCAGGTGCTTCTTTCTATTCCATAGTCATATCCTTCATCATTTTTGCTTGAATGTCCTTAAAGGTATCAGTGCTAAAAATGCTTTGAGCTTTTTTCTCTAATTCATTTATGATTTCATCATTTTCTAGTAATACCTCTCTTATCCGCTGTATTAGTTGAAGGGCGCTTGGTCCAGTGACTTGCTTGGCAATTCGTTCGAGAAGAACCTTCGCATCAACTGAAAATTTAGGGACGAAGCTAAGACACATTACCATATTGATCTGAAGGGCTTTGCTATATTCCTTTGTAAACGCACGGCGAACACCACCTCTTACACCTGCATAACCATATGAAATCTCGGAAACAGCCCGATAAAAAAGAATCATTCCATCTGCATGACTTGATTCCGGATTTAACCGAAATTCACTCACTAAAGATACTAAACGCTGTACTATAAGTTTAGCCGACTCCATTGTTTGCCACCAATCCAACAAATGATGCTGCTCCTCCGCGCTTAATTTCATGTATTGTGAATTTGACATTTTTCATTCCCCCTTTATGCCCTTACAAGCGTGGAATAGCTTGTATATTCTCGATCCGTTTACGTATGGTTTCCCATTCAGGACCCAGTAGAGTCCGACCGAGTCTGATCGCTTCTTTGATTCTTTCCCCAATTTGATGATTTAAATAGCGGCTTTGCTCAACCAGATAAAAAACATCGGGATTTGCTCTTTTTACAGCCAGTTCAAAATTAGGGCTTAATTGTTTTAGGCTGATACCAAGTGTATCAAGGTCGAACACCAGCATTTCCTTTACTAAAGATAAGGATTCACCTTGTCGAATCCGATGAATCGTTCCTTGTACCGCATCAAAACCATAACCGATATCTGCAACAGAAGCATGGTATGGATTCAATCCCGGTGCAGCCCGCATGGATGGAATAACTCGAAATCCTGTAGTAATGGAACACACTACTT
This sequence comes from Siminovitchia terrae, assembly GCF_003605405.2. GTDB lineage: Bacteria > Bacillota > Bacilli > Bacillales > Bacillaceae_C > Siminovitchia > Siminovitchia terrae. The sequence continues at coordinate 78,701 of NZ_QYTW02000003.1, forward strand.
CTTTTGCAGCCATCCCTTTCTCTAAGGCTGCATGAATGGCTTCAAGATAAGAATCTGTTTGACCGGAATCCATACCCTTGAAGGTAATTGTCATTGATTTGTCCCTCCTCTTTGTAATCTATAACTATGTACTGGGATCCTTGAAAATTTATATTATGTACTAAGATACTTGAAATTTATAATTGTGATTAGGCCTATTCAAGCAACGTTTTCTCCGAAGGGAAAGTCTTTATATATTGTCGATTTTGGAATCTTAAGGAGCCCGTCCTCAGGAAAAAAGCCAATCCGTAAAACCGGTACTTTTTGGCGCGTTAAGAAGGATGAAAGACAATTTCGGCGTATCCATTGCCTTGGATACATACCTGAAAATCAGGTACAAGCCTGATTTATTGATTGCCTAACTATAGATGCACCAATATCTTTGCCGTTGACTTTGCCCTTAGGGTAAGGTGTATAAAAGAATTGAACAAAGTATCGATATTTAAAGTATTTAATCCGAATCAAATGCGCCTTGGCGTATTTGCGCCCAGATTTTATCGAGCCCCGCTCGATAAATTTCCTCTGAAAATCTGTGGCATCCGCCTGAGGCTTTGACTTTATTCAGCCGGGGGTTGCCCCCACTGAATGGAATACCAATATGCATTCAACTCACCACTTACAGAAGGACTTCTGCTGAATGAAGTTAAAAAGTGCTATTTTCCCAAGTCCCTCTCCATTCCTTCTTTCCCAATGCTAAAACCGACTTTCCCTATTATTTCAGCTGTTATATAGTCTTCCCGAGAAAAAATATTAGAGATTAGAATGGAGATGTATCATTTCTTGGACTTGATTACAGTTAGGAAATAAACTGAATAGAGAGTGAAATCCTGCGGATTTATGAGTGGAGAAAATAATTATAAAGCGATTAGAAGTAACACAAGTCTAGTACCGGCAAGAGAATGAAGAATTAATCGGTAAAAAGAAAAAGACTGAATCCATATTGGATCCAGCCCGAATTGTTATTGGTTTTGGATTTTAAAAACTTAATTAATAATGATGTGCTCCCGTCTCTTTTTTCTCCTCTTTTCTCTCTTCTGGTTACCGACTTTTCAACAGGAGATAGCCATACTTTTTTACTCAAACTTTATTTCCAAGTTGCAACAAACTTCATTTTGAATAAAGATTCATCAAAATAGAGTTAACTTTTAAAAAAAGTTTGATAAGAAACAGGTTACTTAGCAATAAAAAGAATGGTTAGGAACATTCTATCTCTAGAAGAGTCAAAATGGTACACAATTAGAATAATGAATAATATAACCATTCTCTTTAGACCAGTCCCATAAACCATTCCAAAAGTTTTCACATACATCAAGTATTTTTTTAGAGTCATACAGATGACCTGACATCACCATTTTGCAAAGTGCATCAAATCCTTCTGGCTTATCTGTAAAAGCTATGGCCTCGGGTAATACTTGAGTAGATGTCGTAAAATATCGTTTGTTGTGTAAGCCTAAAATCATCGCACCTGTAGTTGCTATTTTTATAGCCAAGGTAGGTAAGAATGTTTCCGGGCCTTGAATTTCTATATTTCTCAATTTACCAATATATTCGTACATTTCCTCAACTAAAGTTTTACAAATCGCTTCTTTAAAAATTGTATTATCCACAGAACTTGCTTTTTGTCTGAGCTCTTGGAAAAATTCTTCGGGATCATAAATTGGTAGTATAGAGAAAAATTGTCCATGAGTAAGCGGCCAATCATCTTCTACTGTAGTAGCCTCTTCTACAATATCTTCTGCACTATCCACGTTTACCTCTGCTTTCCAATCACCTGATGTCCATTCATAGCAATAACCATCTTCTAAAGAATTTAAAATACATTTAATTTCAATATCTGAAAATGGACCATCTGTTTTTCTAGCTAAAGAACCATAGATACCAATAGCTTTAACCTCTGAACCATATTTTTCTAATAATTGATTTGCTATCATAAAAGCAATTTTTATTCTCTCTTCTCTTGTAACTTTTCTTGGACCAATCATATACGTATCTCCTTTTTAATAGAAATATTGAATGAGATAATATATAAATGGTCAGGGAGGACCACGGGCTTAACGGGGGACTTTATCTGCTGTCATTTAATAACACCTCTCATAAAATTAAATACAATTTATTGATTATCAAATGCGCCTTGGCGTATTTGCGCCCAGATTTTATCGAGCTCCACTTGATAAAATTCCTCTGAAAATCTGTGGCATCCGTATTTGTAATATCTCTTTCTCGATTATACAAATTGGGGGGGTTAAAGAAAAGCAAACGTGTTAACGATAGCTGTTATAATAGCACAGCACCCAAATAGAATTACCCACCTTGCCCATTTATTTTCAGTGCCCTTACGTCTACTTATAAACAATGAGACAAAACTTATTATTAACACTAGTATACCCAATATCAGTTCTGATATAATTCCTATTTTCATTCCTTTTGCTCCTTTATTCATCGATTCAAACAGTTTTTGAATCAATCCCATCGTAATGTCCAAAAAGGCATCCGACTACCGAACAACCAGAACTTAATTCAATTCAATACGTTCAATATTCCGAATAGTAAACGCAACAATACCAAGAGCAATTACTGCCAAGGCCAGCGGAATGTAAATAATATTAGCCAATGAAAAATTCGGACCCATCGATTGGCTTGTCACACTAACGATTAAAAGTGAAGAAATAATCGTTGCTGGTGTCGAATATTTCCTCATCCCGAAATATAGCGGTACGAGTGCTGCTACTGCAGTCGTCAGGCTAAACATGATTACTTTTATTATCCCCGCAAAAAAATCGCTTGGAGTTAAACTGATTGTAGAAGTAAAGTGAAAGATTTGATTCAATCCAATAAAACCAATCATCACCACTATATGAGAAATTGTCATTGCAATGAATGTCATACAAACAATAAGAATCAATTTTGCGCTAAGGATTTTTTTACGATTGATTGGGTAGGAAAACATGATGTGAATCGTTCGATTCTTAAACTCCTGAATAATCATTTTTGAAATAAGTACTGCGGCAAATACGATAAAAACACCTCTAACACTTGCTCCACTTATCGTAAAAATTCCTGTCACATCTTTCATCATTTCGGTGCCTTCACTTTTTTCAATTACAGAAATCATACATAATAAACCCAGAATAAATATATTTGCAAGAATAGCACCTTTGACAAACCATCCTAACTTATTCTTTTTTGATTCAAGTCTTATTAAATGAAACAAAATAATCGACTCCTTGACTTATCAAATGCGCCTTGGCGTATTTGCGCCCAGATTTTATCGAGCTCCGCTCGATAAATTTCCTCAGAAAATCTGTGGCATCCGCCGGAGGCTTTAACTTTATTCAGCCAGGGTTTGAACCCCCCCACTGAATGGAATACCAATATGCATTCATCTCACCACTTACAGAAGTGAGAGACTTCTGCTGAATGAAGTTAATATGTTACCATTGATACTTGTTCTCTTTAGCCAAAAGTTAACTAACGACCTGATCTAACTCAACTTTTTTGATGAAATACTCTTCTAATGTTGTCCGTTTTTTATCAATAGACTCAATATTGATATCTTCAAGTATTAATGTCTTAGAAATAGAAGATTGAGGCACTTCTGTAGCATAGATGCGAATGGTTTGATCATCAACCACCTTAAAGTTATTAATACCTAATTTATCATGCAGCACCATAGCCGCTTTTCTTTGATTGCTCGTCACCAATTCTATGTACTCTGTATTACTCTCCTTTATCGAATCCATAGACGCCTCCTCCATCAGTTTACCGCCTTTAATGACACCGATCGTGTCTGCGATCTGCTCAATCTCACCAATAATGTGGCTGGAAAGGAGCAAGGTCATACCGTATTCTTGATTAAGCATCTTGAATAATTTTCTCATAGCCTTAATCCCTGCAGGATCCAGTCCATTAATGGGCTCATCTAGAATCAAGAATTCCGGCTTTGTGATGATCGCTCTGGCAACACAAAGACGCTGTCTCATCCCTAGTGAAAGTTCTTTGGGCAGCTTATTCTCAACATTTTCAAGCCCAACCCGATCCAAAGCATCATGAATCGCCTGCTTGCTATGGTATCCCATATAAGCACAATGCAGCTCTAAATTTTCGCGCGCAGTCATTTTCTCATAAAAAATCGGGTATTCGATCATACTGCCTATTCTCTTCAAGTATTCGAAAGAATCATGTTTGAGTGGTTTTCCGAAGATGGTGATCTCTCCATGTGATGGCTTAATCATATTAGTTAACATCTTCATAATTGTTGATTTACCTGAACCATTCGGTCCAAGAAATCCATAAATCTCACCTTGTTTAATATTCATCGTTACATTCGATACAGCATTATGCCCTTGGAAAGTTTTTGTTAGATTTCTTGTCTGTACAACATAGTCCATGATGCCCCTCCTTGTTTTCTAACTGGTTTCAGTCTAGCAAGCAGCCCTTGCTTTTTTCTGTCTTAATTCTTACGAAAATCTTAAGAAAACTGTGCGCTACTTATTAAGTCGTTTCAATGAAAATGTAAATGACGTTTTTTCAAATGGAATGGATTGTATGGAAATGTCTCCTTGCATTTCTTCAACCAGTCTTTTTGTAATAGTTAAACCTAGACCACTTCCCTGGAAGGATTTATTTCTTGATTCTTCAAGCGTGAACATACGTTCAAATACACGCTCCTGTTCAGTTTCATTAATTCCTTTTCCTTTATCGAAAACTTCGACATAGACCCTCGTTTCATCATGAAACACCTTTAAACCGATCATCTTGCCATCCGCACCATAGCGCAGACCATTTGAAATCAAGTTATTTAATACCCGGTTTAAAGCTTCCTCATTGCCGAGAGCAAAAACGGGATTTTCTGGTATCTCAATGACCACTTCCAACCCTTTGATTTGGATCCATTCATAGAACAATAGGATATTATTTTTACAAATCTCAGTTAGATTAACTTTTTCAAGCGGAATACCTTTATCACCGGATTCTAACTTAGCCAAGTCAAAAAATGTATTCATTAACGTAATGAGTTCTAATGTCTTACTTTGTACTTGTTGCAGCAAGCGGACTCTTTCTTGTTCATTAATGTGAGGCTGGTTCTGAAGCATTTCAATATAGCCTGCGATCACTGTTAGCGGTGTTTTAAGATCATGGGAGACATTCGCCAGCATCCGTTTCATAGAGGCTTTCATTTTTTTATACTGACGTACATTTTCTTGATAATCATCAACCATTTGATTTAACTGATCTAGCATTTCGATAAGTTGCCTATCATCTGTGACGATGAGAATTCTCTCACTTGATTGTGAGGCTTTCATCTGTCCAAGTTTATTTGTTATATAAGCGAGATTCTTGTTTCTTGCCTTCTTTGATTGATATTGATAGATTATACAAATAAGAAGGGCAATTATGACACAGCTTAATATAGTAGTCATTTAAAAATCTCCCAGCTTGTACCCGATCCCCCATATTGTTTTGATATAGGCTGGTTTCGATGGGGTATCCTCGATTTTTTCTCTTAGTCGGCTTATGTGAACATTAATAATATTTTCATCACCATAGTAATCGTCCTCCCAGACGGAACGATAAATCTGCTCTTTTGTAAAAACTTTCTTTTGATTTTCAAAAAACAAACAAAGAATCTTCCATTCCTTTGATGTTAAGTTGATCTCAATGCCGTTCTTTGTCGCACAATGATTCTCCGTGTCCAATTCAATCTCATGAACTTTGATTATTGTTGTATTTCGTTCTATTTGAGGAACTATGTACTGCGTGGATCTTCTTATAGCTGCTTTCACTCTTGCCGCAAGCTCAACCATTGAAAATGGTTTAGTGATATAATCATCTGCTCCTAAACCAAGTCCTAGTGCTTTATCCACTTCGCTATCTTTTGCTGACATAATAATGACGGGAATGTAACTCTTAGTCCGAACCATTTGAAGAAAGTCCATACCATTTAACTTTGGCAACATTAGGTCTAATAAAACCAAATCATAATGCTCATGCTTAAAGGCATTCACTGCTTCCTCTCCATCAAAAACACATTTAACATGAAAAGCCTCATTATTTAAATATGTTTTTACCATATTACTAATAGCCGGATCGTCTTCAACAAGTAAAATAGTTTTCTGCATCCAAAAGCAACGCCTTTCCTGTAATACTTTTATATAATACTTTTATATTCTTAATTTCCAAATTCAATCAATAGCATCGTTTCGTTTCATACAATCACTAGTTCGGTTTTATAATATCAATATAATTTAATAATAATTTGCTCTATGGGTACACATTGCATACTGTCAGCACTCGGCGGGCTATTTTTATTGATTATCGTATTTATTTCTTCAGAAGGAATCATAGTGAAACTACCATACTATATAATATTTGTAAAATGGATCATTTTACCTACTTGTATGGTTTTTGATATAATTACGTTCCTTTTAGAATGATGATCGGATGACCTCCGATTCTATTTCTTCTTTTCCCACCCTAAAATATTTGGAAAAATACTGAACACAAGAGAAAAGGTCTTGAAACTTACCGGACAAAGGAAGAATGGATATTGGATTAATAAAACCGATAGGATTCCTACCTATTTTCCCATAAAAAAAACCGAAGGCATGTCGGAGAACAAACAAGAAGAACCTTCGGGTTTGAAACATTATGTTTATTTAAGGGCCGTTCATTTTTATGAGGAATGTCATTATAGTACCAACGTATCTTTTGTCATTTCCTTTAATGCAACAGCATTGGGAAAGTATGAAAACTCTCGCTGAGTTTTTGAAATAGGGGCAAAGCCCTAAAAAGCGGTGTTATAATTAAAAGAACCGTAGTATTAAAACATTGGGAGGGGGGGACGCGTGCCCCAGATAACAACATTCTACTCTAGTCCCTTTCTAGCTATGCAAACTACCTTTTAACCAGGCGCGTGGACGGTATGGACCTACCGGGATTTGGATCAAGCAGGTTTTTCCTTTCGAATCAATCCTGTAAAGTTCATCACAATGGTTCGCATCAAACCCTAGCAGTGGATGCCCTCCCATCCCTAAAGCATTCGACATCAAGAGCAGGCGTTGCACGAGGATGCCTGCTTCCATCTGTTGAATGCGATATCCTCTATACCCCCATTCTTCTCTGAAGTGACCCCTTTCGCCAACGACATGCAAACAAAGCGGAACTTGATACAGATTCACATTAGGTATTGTTAATCCATTTTGTAAAAACTCCCGGTGATCCCCTTGGTTTATCTTTCGAAGTGTATGAGCGCTATTGTCATAAGAGTAGGCACCATCTGGAACTCCCTCTACGTTATAAAAACTGCCATACAAAGAAACACGAGTCTCAATATTCCCATTCGTTTCATCAAGGTCATTCTGATATGAGAAAGAAAGTGTTTCTTTCAATAAAGTGGATAGTTGTGTTTGACTCACTTTCCCTATCATAAAATCGATTTCAGGTGAATGCCGCTTCCTGCAAACGGATGCGAGATCGTACGAAAAGCTCTCCGTAAACGGCAGCAAGATCATCTCCGTACCCAAGGAATGTTCCCGACTATTATTTTTCCTAGTTTTCACAAATGACTTCGTTGTTTCAATCATTGAAGCTTTATTAATTTTTCTCAGCATCGGATAATCAATGACTCTCTTCGAACGGTTATAAGTAACATGCTTTAATAATGGCACTTCCCGGCACAATTCAGAGGCAGAGGCATCTTTTTCTCTGTGATGATTGTTGTCAACATAATTGTTCAACTGATTCATAGATAATGGGATCACCGCATATACACTTTCATCCTGATCGGTTAGCCCAAGCAAATGATTGATTGCCCGATCAAGAAATTGGTAGCATACCCACGAAGAGAACCCCATCCTATTGGCCACTTCTAACGACTGGCCAATTAACACACCTGCATCCAGCCCTTGGAGCCTGTAGGAAAAATTATTGTATTTATAGAAATTTTTCCAAAAAACCGTCGAGACAAAAACGGTGCAAAAACAATTTGGAATATGATGACCATTTTCCAGACTTCTGGATAAGTAGAAATCGTAATTTCCTTCGCGCACTAATATAAGGCGGTGATGTGCAACATCGTAATGGTAAATTCCCTCTGGAGCTTCTTCCAGCTTTATATACACGTACAATTCATTAGGGTACAGTGCCCCTCCAGAGGGAACAAACCTCCGTATCGACTGGGCTTTTCCCTCATAAAAAGCGGATTGAGAGTATTGAGTAAGCCCGTATACATACCATAGGAAATGACCAAGCTCCTCTAGTCCAGGCTTTAAATGTTCTCCCCTTCTCTCAAGTGTCAAGGGCACATCTGCGGTAAGCGGAATCTCTGGTAATCCCCGGTACAGTTTATAGGGCAGCGGTGCGTCTTCCCAATCCACCTGCCAATCCGGCGGAGAGACTTTTTCCGTGTCAAAATGCAGATGGTGCAGAAACGTTTCCAGCTCCACTCTTCAGCCTCCTACTCTACCATTATGGGAATGGATGGGGATTTGGATTTAGCTGTTCATACGATAACGGCGCCTTCATAAATCCTAGTTGCATTGGTACCCTTAGGACCCTCTCCAGCCCTTTCACACGGGTTAGATGATGCCCAAATGTCATCGGCAACATTCCAGGAATCAATACCTTTACACAGAATAACCCGTTCCGTTCGGTTATTGGTGTTGTTTGGTCAACCACAATAACTTCAAGGTTTAATCGGCGAAACCTGTTGAGAATATCCTGGAGATCATCCTTTAAATCGTTATTTCTCGGCGGCTGCTTGAATTCCTCAGCAAATGTACGTAAAGGACGATGATCATCCAATAAAAAATTTAGTCGTTCCTCAGCTTCCGGGAGACCGTACAGCAGGCCATGGTCTTCCATGGTGCGCACAGCGAACGGATCCTGCAGCATCCTTTCATATTTCTGCCGATTTTCCTCCAGTTTTTCGTCATGCCTAGACATCATTCCTGCGAGTTCGTAAATCGTGCTTTTTACAGCCCTTACAGGATCAGGGCTAGCTCCGGCTGCACAAATGAGGTTTAACCCCTTTGATCTTCTGTTTTTTGCCACTCCCCAAACGCTCGTAATCCCATGTTCCATCGTCGAATTATAAAAATGAAGGTCATATCCCGCCACCTCACGCACCCGATCGACCATCAGCTGTAAATCCTTGTCACCGGCAGAGCTGAGGTCAATGCGCGGAAGTGGGAGCTGAGCATACCAGGTTAACAAGAATGAGTCTCGTTCGACGACCTCCATAATGGCATGGAATATGGCTTCCTCCAAACTCCCCCCCAATGCACATCCATTTGAAGTTTCATAAACAAAGCCTTCTCCATAGCCCAAACTGTAATAGGCGAGTAACTCCGGAACCAGAATAGGACGTTCGTGTAAAAACGAGTAGCCCCAGACCCAATTCATTGGGGCATCAGGATAAAACGGTTTAAACGGAAAATGAGGCTTTTCATATTGCTCCTTATCATGTAAACCTACCCTTGTAGGATTTAGTGCTTGATTCTCTAATTGACGATAACTATCACGTACTATCGTCCTTTTTCCTCGGGGCCCGAGCCCACAATATCGCTCCAGACCTTCTAAGATTGCAGTCAGCTCACTCATTTCATAAGAATTGGACCTTCCTGCTACTCCCTCATCCGCTCCAAACAGCGGCATGTTGACTATAACATCTGCAAATGGCAGCGTGAAATCCTGTACTTTCCCATTCATGACACCAGTACGCTCATCGAGGTAATCTTTGACTAACACTGCTTTTAATTCATCCATCGAACGGCAGCGATAGCGACCAGCAGTAATTTTAGGACTAGATTCTAAGCGAATTTGAGCACTTTCCGATGTGTCATCAGGCAAATGACTACAGATCGGGCACAGTGGGTCAGGCAAGAAAAGGTGACTAGAGTTCGTTAACGTTCTCAGGTTAGTAATGAAGACCTTTTCTTCCAAGCTGCTCGGTTGTCTTTGTAAAAACCTCTGCACTTCGTTACATATCAAAGTTGCCATATGCGATAGGCCAGTCCGTGATGTCCATGCATCTTGCCTCGCACTTTCTTCTGCTGCCATTCTCATCTGAAACTCCCACATTTCTCGGCTATCGGCTCCAGCTATCATGCGCCGTAGATCAGCACAGCGAGAACATCCAGGTATATCTGGGTGTACGAATGGACCAATGATTCCTTCCCCAAACAAAACGAAACCTCGAAGCCACGGGATACCTATGGCTCGGAATCTTTCTTCCGCTTTTTGATGAACCGATGGATGCCAGGCATCGTGCAGAACCAGAGCTATTTTTGTATCTTCGGGAACCTTTTCTACTATGCTTTGACGCTTTACGATGAAGTTTTCAGACAATTGTTCGTAGACAAAATCCGCTAATAACCCCTGTCCGTCAATTAGAATATGGGCAGCCATCAGAATCCCTCCTCTCGTACCTGTACACCAAACACCCCTGCCATTTCCTGTTTTAAAAAAGGTTCGAATGTAAGATCATAAACTAATAACCGTTTGTTGTTTTGGTTCAAGACCTGAATGGAAGATTGCAATAGCTCAGATTGCGACAATTCATTAGAAGAAGGGATATCGAGTTTGCTTTCCATTTTTTTAAGAAAAACCGCTGACTCCATCTCTTTCCTCATGATGGAATTCTCCTGGCTTTGAGAATCCAAAAGCGCTTGTTTCAGTGCATTTTGCAAGGCTAATGTCGTATTTAAACCTACACTTGAATACCAACGGCCATTCGTTCTTACGCCTATCACGGGAAAGCCTGATATATCCTCTTTCAAGCCAATTGTTGGGGAACCGTTCAAGGTAGTCAGGGCATTTAAATAAAATCTGCATGACCTATCTTTTATTGATCCTATTTGCATATGAAATATCGTATCCCGTTGATCACTTTTTCTTTTTCTCAATTCTTCATTTAAATAAACTTGCAGCCCTCGACAAACTGCCTCTTCGATTGTTTCTCCTGCTCCGATACCTATAAATCCCTCGGTTATGTTCACGCTAACCTGATCATTCTGTTTTTTGAATTCCAACGAATCGATCATTTGTGAAACATACATTTCAATCCCTGTTAGGCCCGCATCTCTTTTTGCTTCTTCATGTGTTAGGCCGGCACAGACAACTTCTGACAGGAGCTCGGCCGGTCCCTCAGACATTGGATTAACCGCTTGAACAGAGCACTGTGCAAGTGGAAGCTGTGACAGACTTCGTTCCTCCCATGTATGGAAAATGCCAGTCTTTTCGGAAGTTAATCGACTGAAATGTTCCAAAAGGTTAAGCGTCGGGTTATCTCTGACCGGTTCCTGTTTGAGCCTTACATCAAGATCTTCAACAAGTTTGGGCGTTAAACCTCTAGATGTAACCAACGGATGTGTGATGAATGATAACCAATCACCTTCCAGCGTATCAAGATCAAGCAGGTAAATTTGATTACTCTGGTTTGAATCCCCAATTCCTGTAACATGCTTGAAAAGCTCAAATACAGTGACATTCGCAAGAATTGATCCCGGTGTTGAAGAGAATAGCGGCGGCCGCTGTTCTGTCTGCAATGCAGATCGGTGGATTCGGCTCCATGCGGACTCCCAGCACCCTTCCGATTCCGGATGAAATAATGGACCAGAGAGCCCCACTTGCTGTATGCATATAGCGGGGATAAATGACTTACTTTCCTCTTTGCAAACTTGGTTAAGCGCCCTTAGTTCATTTACATTTCCATCCTGCGAAACGTACATAATCCAATCATAGGGCTGCACAGCCTCTTTCCAGAAGCTCCTTCCCGCCTCTTTTTGAAATTGCACCTCCGCTAACTCTACATCGGAATCCGTCTTGCTGGCATTCTGCACTAGTTCGTTCAACCGCAACCGACTTGTAGGAATGGAATCTGTTACCAAGACATTTATTTTAGGCAGCCCTGATTCGAATAACGCTGAAACCAATGAAACTAGCAAGGGGCCCGAGCCAACAGCCAGAACTTTAGCTTGACGGTATTTTTGAAAACGATACGCACCAGATTCCACAAAATTCTCTATAAATTCAATCTGCGAAGCATATTTTTCAAGAACGGAACTATTTAATTGATGGGGAGTATCTTTGCTTACATCCCGAACAAAGCCATTCTTGTATAGCGTTTCTCCGATCTCATAAACCCTGTTCCGATACGGTACTGTTAGTCCTTCTGTCAATTCTCCCAAAGTTTTCTCCCCATCAAACATCGGTATCAACTTCTCAATCCACTGATAAATTGTATTTCCTTCCATCCGAAATGAACTTAAATTATTTCGAAAATACACACCACCCTTAGAATCAGGGAGGAAAAATGTATCCCTATTAACCTTTAGACGTGTGGACGAGTTAAGTTTTGACATTCAGCTCCTCCTTATTCCTAATCTTTACGAATTGTGCATTATCATTTTATGTACTTTTAGTTGTCCAGTATGATAAAGGAAAAGTGGAGGGCGACGATTAGCGACGTATAGACTGGAGTGACTCCGACGAGATAAAGGAAACACGGGGACAAAGGAGACTTATCGTAGGAAGAGGTGCGAAGGCTGCTAGTCGCTGGAACCCGGAGCTGGACAATAAGAAAAGTGGAAGCGCTCGTTTAGCGATATACAAACTGGAGTGCCTCTGACGAGATAGAGAATAAGGAAGTGCGAGAGTGCCTGCTTATCGGCGACAAGCATAAGGCAAGCGTTGAAGAAGTCGTAGTTTGCCTTCAGAAGCGATTGACTTATGACCTCGAGCCGACAGGCTCAGGACGCTACATCCTGTCGCTTCGCTTGCACTAGCACATCCATTTGCGTCGGCCAGACAACACGGTGACGAAGGCCGCCTCAGACCGGCACATCCTGTGGCTTCGGTGCACTAGGACGTCCTGTCCGTCGGAGCCGATGCTGAGCGCTAGAGCTAGACAGGGAGAAATTATCCACAGTAGTAAAATTTTTAGTTTCCCATACACCCCAGAAAAGAAATGCCTTGCACCAAATCGTGCAGAGGCAATTTCTTTTCATAAAATAACCATTTTTTCTTTTGACCTAAATAAAGAATCCTCCAAAACAGCCAAAGCCAAAACCAAAGCAACCAAGGCCAAAACAACCACCACAGCGAAAACCGCCACAACGGAAACAACCGCCACAACGACCACATTGCCTACTGTCAAACTGAAGCGGAACTTGGCTGTGATAAGTCATAGGAATTAATTCACCAACATGGTAATTACCCATTGCTAATCCCTGTAATTCGTTTTGAAAATGCATTTGTACCTCCCCTTTCTATTTAATAATCAGGGTAAACCACACCAGACAAGAGAGTTGAATTGAAATAATTTTCGGTTTCCCATTATTAAAAACTTCTACTCTCCTCAACAAAATATGTTGGTTTTAGGTTGTTGTTACTGATGTAAGAGCCTATTTCACGTTGTATTATAGAACGTTACAGGAAGTACTTATATCAAATGCACCTTGGCGTATCTGCGCCCAGATTTTATCGAGCTCCGCTCGATTAATTTCCTCTGAAATTCTGTGGCATCCGCCGGAGGCTTTAACTTTATTCAGCCGAGGTTTGAACCCCCACTGAATGGAATACCAATATGCTTTCATCTCACCACTTACAGAAGTGGGAGAACTTCTGCTGAATGGAGTTAAAATTGCTCTTTTTTAGTTCTGATTTTTATACATCTTATTGCAATAATTAAGTATGTAGTTCATACATTGTATGGTGTCATTAATCCTGTGTTTCTTGGAATTATAGTAACGTATATCTAACCCTTCTGAAATGCTAATCACTTCTTTAATGATGTTATGCCATATTTCTGGCATATGATTGATTGCATATTTACCTGCTTCTACTTTTGAAATGATCTCATGTTCTCTAAGTGTATAGAATTGGCGTAACATCCCGGTAATGGACCACTGTAATTCCTGATCTAAAAATTTATTTGGTAATAGAGGTGCTATTCTTTTGAATTTTTTTAAAGTATTCATTCGATTGAACCAATAGGTATTCATATTGGTTAGTACGTAATTAGCCAGATCACTCTCATCAACATCAAAGTGGAATGAGGTAATATTAGGACCAATAATACCGATTCCTTTGTTTTTCAGAATCCACCAAGTAATCGGGTTAATCTCATGATTACTCCAACGTACTTTTCCTTCATTTACATATAAACATTTTTTTGTTTCAGTCGGCTTCTTACCTATGTCTTCCCAAAGAAGATAGCATCCGTCCATTCCTGTTTTTTTATATTTATTTTTTAACTCTCGATGAGAGTTAGATAATGCTTTTATCTCTGCTTCAGTTAATTGGCGGTTAACAATTGCAATGAAATCAATATCACTAGAGCCATTAATATAAGCATTAAGAGCAATTGAACCGTGTAAATATAATCCTTCAAGCGTATTAGGAATTCGTTCGTTAAATAACGCAATATAATCCCTTAAAATATTTTGAACTGAGATTGGAACTCTTGAATCCATAAAATAACTCCTATTTAATCAAATGCGCCTTGGCGTATTTGCATCCAGAATTGATTGAGCTCCGCTCGATCAATTTCCTCTGAAAATCTGTGGCAACCGCCGGAGGCTTTAACTTTATTCAGCCGGGGTTGAACCCCCACTGAATGGAATAACAATATGCTCATCTCACCACTTACAGAAGTCGGAGACTTCTGCTGAATGAAGTTAAATCCACACCCACTCAAACATAAAAAGAGTGATAAGTTCTTTCTATCAGATTATTTGATTACTCATTTTTAACATTATAACGTACCAAACGTTATCTATTTCATCATCACTAATCTCTTTTGACTCTGCTTCTGATTTATTTTTCCCTATTTCAAATTCACATCTTTCCTTTATTATATAAACGCTAGATGAACTATCAAAGAAATTTTTGTTTGTTATTCATTGACCCCACCTCATTAATATCTTGACTTTAACGCCAACGTTAATGTCAAGATATTAATGAGGTGATTAGTTTGTATACAATTTCAGAAGTAAGCAAAAGATTTAATATTTCGCAGCGTACATTGCGATATTATCATGAAATTAATTTACTTATACCCAATGTTAATCATAAGACAAACTACAGACATTATGATGACGCTCATTTGATTGATTTACAAATTATTATAAGTTTAAAAAAAATGGGAATGAGTCTCGATCAAATAAAAGGCATGTTAGAAGGTATTAGATCTAAAAATACAAACCACCGTTTAGAAAATGCCATAAATCTAGAAATCTCAGTTATAGATAAAGAAGTTGCAAAATTAATGAATAGAAAGAATAAACTATTAAGACTTAAAAATGGAATAGAATTAAATCCTACAATGATTTCTTTTGATATACAAAGACTTTTAGAATATATAACGCATAATGATATAAATAAAGAAAGTACTTTTCCAATTCAAAATTTTAGTGCCGAAGAAATAGAAATATTAAAAGGACTTCCTAATTTAGATGACCCTACTGCTGTTAATAGAGACATGAAAGAACTCTTACAAATGATTGGTCGCGGTATCTCAAAGTCAAATGATTTACTAGAAAAACAAATATATACAAAATACCTTAAGGTCGTACCTCCACTATTTAATTACAACTATAATTTAGAAAAAAAGTATTTCGATGTATTAGAAGAAAGCGCATCAAAAGAGGCTAAAGTTATTCCCTTTAACCAATCGTTTTTCAATTATGTCAATCAGATACTAGTAAAATTTGATGATAGGAGGCATTAAAAATGCCTATACTAACACTAATAATTATTTGCGAAATCTTATTCTGGGTGTTTGCAGTTCTTGGCGTTTTCTTCAGATCCATTACCAAAATGCCAAAGCTTGGAGCATTTTTCTTAATCCTCATACCTATAGACGATTTTCTACTAATTATTTTTAATATTGTATCATTATTAATAGGCGAACCTTTTAATTATAGTCATAGTTTATCTGGACTTTATTTAGGTATAACATTAGCGTTTGGCGAAACGATTATTAAATGGGTGGATAATAAAATTAATAAAGTTAAAACAAACAAGAAAAAAGACTACAAATATGAAATGTTTTACTTTAAAAAATGGGTACTTGCAGTATTCATTTACCTAGTAGTTATGGCTATTTTTTATATTATACTCTACCTCAAAGGCAAACCTTATAATACTTTTGAAGCATTACCTGGATTCGCTATTGTTACTGTTATTTGGTATATGACAGGACCTCTATGGGTAAAAAAATAAAAATAGAGCTTTATATTTTTTCTTAATTATTTCCTCTTTAAGTTTTAATTGTAGCTTTAACTTTATTCAGCCGAGGTTTGAACCCCCGCTGAATGGAATACCAACATACATTCATCTCACCACTTACAGAAGTGGGAGACTTCTGCTGAATGAAGTTAAATTATAGCTTAATCCTCATTTTTAATTTATTTGGGTTTATTTAACGCTTACCGTTTAAAATATAACACCTGAAAAATTCCCTTTTAATACTTCTTTTTCATTCTGATTTTCACAAGAAAAGGACGCAGAAATGGCTGTTCTATTGTTTTTTTGCCTTTCGTATTTTTCAATTTTAACTTCACAAATTATTGTATCTCCCGTAAACACAGGCCTTAAAAACTCAAAATTCATAGTTCGAGCTAGTATGTTATTATCTCCACCTACTTTTGTTGGTAGAGTTGCCGTCAATAACCCTTGAATTACAAGTCTCCCCTGTTCATCTGGGATAATATGATGATTCCCTTTATCACCTGAAATTTCTGTAAATAATCCAACATCTCTCACAGAAAAAGTTCGTTCAAACAAAATTATATCTCCTACTTTTAATGACATATAAATCTCTCCTTGAAGGTTTTATACTGTATTATTTGAGAAAATCTTGAGGTTCCCATTCTATCGGCTTTATGGTCCTATTCATCCATTTCTGTTGCGGTGCTATGTATGGGGTCGTGGCGATTAAAAGATTATTGTGCCAGCTAGCTGCTCCGGAACGAATCATTTCGTCGAGCAGGATCTGAATAAATTCTTCAGGTTGAAGCTGGAAAGAGTAACGTGCAAAATCTTGGAACCAACCACACTTTAATAGGTAGTTATCGATTTCTTCTTTTGCCAATCCGTTTTTAATGATTAATGTGAATGCAAAAATCCTCTTACAGGCATGCCATGAAATTTTTTCCGGCATTTTTAACCACTTTTCAAATCTTTCCCTTGCCGCATCAATAGCAGCCAAAGGATCCTCCATTTGAGGTCCATGTCCTGAATATGCCTGTTGAATCCGAAGCGTAGACAATCGATCTAAACTTTCAATAGATCGTTGGAGAGATGAGACACCCTCTCGAAAGATATTTAACCATCCGATATCATTCTTGTGAAAAAGATCCCCGCAGATTAATATCTCTTCGGTAGGTTCATATAAAGAAAGATGCCCTAACGTATGTCCTGGTGTATGCAAGACTTTCAAGGTTTTACTTCCTGTATTAATCTCATCGTTATCTGAGAGTTTTGTATCGACTCGATAAGGTTCTACAGGTTGATCTAACCACTCTGCACAACAGGCTTCAGGGTCACAATAATTAATTAAATCGGCTTCCCATTTATGAGCAGCAATCGTAACACCATAATTTTTTTGAAGTTTGAAATTGCCTCCTACATGATCACTATGATAGTGAGTGTTCACAATAAGGTGTAATTCTTCTGGTGATACACCTACCTCTTTAATTAATTGCTCTGTATCTTTCGCATCACTTCCAAAACCAGTATCAATAAGGATCGGGAGTTGATCCTTAATAAGGATCATGTTTGCACTTGGAAATTTTCTTTCAAAAAAAATAATACTGGATTTTTTCATAAGATATTCCTCCATAAATTCATTGAATAAACAATGACGATTCGAACGTTCACTCAATTATATTGTTGATAGAGTCTCCATCAATAACCCTTGAATTACATGTTAATCTGGAGTTATTTGATGAAGCCTTCATTTAGTCTAAAAAAAATGCTCCAGTGGTTTCGATAACATGAAGATAACTCAAGCGTCTGTTCATCATGTACAAACTGCTGTGCCTTCGACGTGTTTTATAGCTTCCTCAATATAAACAAAACCGGCCTCTTACTGACAGCCGGCTTCATAAAAGTCATTCCTTATTATTTTCAAAAACAATTTTCCCATCAAACAATGTAAGCTGAGGAGACGAATTTGACACATCTTCTACGTCGGTTTTCTCTATATCAATGTCATACATAATCAAGTCTGCCTTTTTTCCCTCCTCGATTGATCCTGTTTCTTCTTCCATAAAGTTGGCATAGGCACCACCATAAGTGGAGGCTTTCATGATTTCCTGGATGTTCAACCGCTCCTCGGCCGGTTTAAGCGGTCCTATGTTTGGCGCTTTCACTTCTTCATCCGGATCAGCTGTTCTCGTCAAATCCATACCCTCATACCACATATCATGTATTCTCTGAGGGATTGTGCGTTTCACCGCCCCATATAAAAGCCAGCCTATATCAGGTTCAGAGACAGAGAAATCACTGTGTATAGCCAAATTTACCCCTTTGTCCAGAAGACTCTTCACAGGATATGTGTTGTCTGCTCGTTCTTTGCCAAGATATGGAACATAAAGCTCCCAGTAGTAATCGTCCATGGCGAACCAGTAAGGGGCAATAACTGCATTCATTTTGAGATCTCCCATCCTCTTTGCATCTTCATCACTAAGCATCTGGACATGTGCAAATGAGTGTCTGGAGTCACTATCTCCGTTAGTTTCACGCACTTTTTCCAAAGCATCCAAGCTGTATTTTGCAGCAGCATCACCTATTTGATGTATATGAAGCTGGAAACCAGCCTTGTCAATTTTTGTAAAAATGGCCTCCATTGTATCGTCTTCCCACACTTTGATGCCTCTCCAACCATCGTCACTGTTGTTGTATGGTTCCAGCAAGTATCCTGTCTCTTCTTCCAACACTTGATCGGCAAAAAATTTAAAGGAATTTATCTGGAAGTAATCTGTGGTAAACTCTTTGGACTGTTCTATTGCTTTATCGATATATTTCTCGTAGCCTGCTATATCTTTTGCCATTTCCGGAGACATGCCCCAGGCACCTCTCACACGCATAGTAAGTTTTCCTTCCTCGGCCAGCTCCTGATAGGCATTATAATAATTATCATTGTCAATACTCACAATTGCATCAAAAACTGTTGTTAAGCCCTCTTCATTGAACCATTCTTGAACCCAAAGTATGGCCTCTTTATATTGCTCCTTTGTATAATCGGGCTCCTGGTCTTTGACCAACTGCATTGCAGATTCTTGAAGAAGTCCTGAAGGTTCTCCAGTTTTCGGATCACGCTGAATAACGCCACCAGTCGGGTTTTTCGTGTCCTTATTGACTTTGGCTTTCTCTAACGCTTTGGAATTTACCCACATGGAATGGCCGTCAGCGGAAGTAAGAATGATCGGCTTGTCACCACTTATTTTATCAAGATCTTCCTTTCTGGGGCCTACCCTATCAAAAGATGAACGCATAAATCCTGAACCAGCGTATACCTCCATGTCGGGATTCTCTTCGACGAACTCTTTGATCACTTCAAGATATGCTTCTTTTTCGAAGGCCTCATGTAAATTTATTTCATACAAATATGCAACTGCCCCATACACCGGGTGCATATGACTGTCTACAATACCAGGCATTACGGTACCGCCTTTGGCATCTATTTTGCTGGTATCGGGACCTACCAGCTTCTCGGCACCAGCATTATCCCCAACATAAGTGATTAAACTGTCTTTGATGGCAACCGCCTGAGCCGAAGTGCCTTTTTCATCTGCGGTAAAAACTGATGCGTTTGTAATGACAATGTCAGCTTCATTTCTATCGTCATTAGCGACGTTTTTGTCTTTGTTATTGTCTTGGTCCTTACTGACTTCGTTGCCGACACATGCGGATAAAGAGAAAATCAGTATGAATATGAAAGAAGTAATACAAATTCTTTTTAAATTTGTACCCAATAAATAAGCCCCCTTTTTATCCCTTTAGATAATTATTATATAACAGTCTATTCCCTCTATTCAGACTATTGATTGTTAGGATTTATAACAGAAGTTGCTATTTCCTTTTGCAACTCAACTTGGATAAATAACAACTTCCAGGGTTTATTGTTCATCCCCATGCAGCATGTTATAATTATTCGAAATATACAAAAAACGTTTTTATATGACCTGAGAGGTGCCTTATGAAGACTATTAATAATGCTGGAAAATTTGATTTTAGTCCGCTGATTGAACACAGAATAAATGAAGACTCATCTCCAGTACAGGTCTTTGCGGCAAAAGTTGAAAATTATCCGATCCATCTCCATCAAGAGTTGGAAATAATTTATGTGTTGAAGGGCTCCGTAATGCTTCGGTCAAGCGTTGATAGAATAAAGCTGTCAACAGGGGATATTTATATAGTAAACAGCATGGACATGCATGAAATTTCAATTTTTGATGATGAAAACTTACTGCTTTTTGTTCATATCGATCTAGAGGCATACAAAGATTATTCACCGGAAATTGACCGTATTATCTTTGCATCCCAATCTTCAAGCGACAATACCATTACAGCAATAAAAAAATTCATTTTAGAAATCTACATTGAAAAGCAGGCAGAAAATGTATTCAACAAGAAACTTAACAGTCTGGCAATAAAACTCATCCTCCATCTTATCAACAATTGTCAGTTTGCAAGCAGATATGGAAATACGTTAAATAACAACAATAAATTCAAAGGCAAAAATATTTTTCACATACAACGCATACAAAGAATAGCTGATTACATATATGAGAATTTCAATCGAAAGATCACATTAGAAGAAATAGCTGAAAGGGAATTTATAAGCAAATATTACCTCTCCCATACTTTAAAACATGCGGTAGGCTCCAGCTTCCAAGAAATCCTTACTCTTGTACGTATTGAGGAATCTGAAAAACTCTTGCTATCAACAAACCGTTCAATAGAGGAAGTGGCGCATCTTAGCGGCTGTTCATCGCCGCTGTATTATTCGAGGAACTTCAAGCGTTATTTCGGAGATACTCCATCCGCATACAGAAAGAAAAAAATATCCAACATTATAAGTAACTCTCCTCCTGAATTGGAAGTTATAAGCAGCAAAGATATCATGAAAACGCTCATTTTACTTTCTGAGGGAAAAGTGAAACAGCCGGAGACAAAAATAAACACCCCTGTTATTTTACCGATAGACCTCGAAGAAAAACGCATTGGAAATCATACCGATATTTCGATGAATGTTTGTCTTCGCATAAAAAATATAAAAGAGATGTTTGAGCCATATTTTACTGATATGATTTATAAAATCTGTAATGATTTGACTCTGTCCGCCATTGCTATTCAGTATTATCAATTGATAGAGATGTATGATTTTTTTGGTTCGTGGAATTGGATGACCCCCCTTTTTCAAATAATGAAAGAAAATGATCTAGTATTGATTGTCTCAGAGCAGAATGCGAGCGAACTTCAAGCATATTGCCTTGAAAAAGGAGTAAAATGTGAGCTAGGCAAAAGGGGCCAAACAAAAAAAAGCGAAATTCTCCAAAAAACCGCAAAATTTTTTTGCTTAAATAGGGATATTCATAAAATTGAAACGGCAACAACCACCTACATAATGCTTGAAGAGGATATGCTTCTTATCAATAGCAACGGAAATTTATTGCAAAAAAGAGAATACAATAGATTATCTTTTTTGCCTTTAATGGAAGGCACAATCATTTACAACGGTGAAAATCATATAGCAATCCATAACAATGAGGGCTTTTGTATTTTCATTTACAATACCGAAATGATCGATACTAGAGAATTTATTTTGAAGATTAACAACATTGATAGGAATTACAGTATTATAGAATACTATTTTAAAGATGAGGATTACGGTGCATCGGATATATATAAAATGTTGGGCTCCCCTAAACAATTGGCACAAGAAGTTGTAACGGCAATAGAAAGAGCAGCCTTTCCCAAAGCCAGCTTTTCTACAATCGGAGAATCGTTTTTTCATGATTTGTATATTGTGCTCTCTCCGGGTGAAAGCGTACTTATTTATATGAGACAAGTATAGACTGAAGAGTAACAGGCTCACCGTAACAATTTTCCGGAATACGCCACCCATAGCTTCAGAAACCTTCCAACATTTTATCCATAGTAAGTATTCACATGCTATGGTTAAGAATAATAGAAATCATTTTGCGATCCCATTAATCGCTTAAATAGTAGCGAAATTCATACTGTTGTCCTTGAATAGAGGCTAAATTTGTGTATATTTAAAAATAATTATATAAGATAGACATTTTCTAGGTTCCGTAACAATATGTAGTTTGGTTTCAGATAAAACTCACAGTCCTGCTGTGTCACGGATGGATAAAAGCCTGGGAGATACTGTACAACAGTTATCTCCCAGGCTTTTTTTACGGAAAAGAATAGAATTGGATGTAGTGTTTGAATGAATACAATTGTATTAAAGTAATTATCGCTGCAATATTTGAAGTTTCTTGGGTCATCAGATTCGCATATGATTTTTGTATTTTGAAGGAACAGTTATATCTATATTGTCAGTTTTTATCTAATGTAAATTTCGATCTCCCCTTCTTATGTTGTTTCCTATTTGAAATTTTTTGTTATATGCCTTGTAAAATCAATTTATCTAACATTATTTTTCCAGAAATCCCAAAAACATCGGGTGGGCTCTATAAATTCAGAATATTATTAACAAATTGATATTGACGTCGAGTATACTCGATTATTTAGAACAAAATTATCCATAAAGGAAAGCACTTTACTTCTTTAATGAATACCAAGCATTGGATTCTCAGAATTGGCCTGACCTGCGAGAAAGAAGCTGTTTTAATATAAAAATATTTTTCCGACTAAAATGTAAGCGGTTAAACATTGCCTTAGACTTAGAAAATAAGGGAGATGTTCGTATTTTGATTCAGTGAGTTATGCTGGAATATCGATGAAAGGTAGATTTAAAAAGCTCGATTAACAATAGGAGGAAATGAATTGGTCGCATATAAAATATGGGCATCACATTAGTTTGATATTGTACCTATAAACTAGACAATTAGAAAAACACAAAACTAAGGAGGTTACTAGTTATGAATGCAGATGTCATCATCCAAGGGAATAATATTTTTACAGGAAGAGATAACCAAACGATGAAAGGTTTTATAGCGATTAAAGATAAGTCAATTGTTGCCGTTGATACAGGACAAAACATGGACAAATATATCGGAAACGGAACAAAAGTCTTTCGTTTCGACAATGAACTCATTACGCCAGGCTTTCACGATTTCCACATCCATTTGTTTTTAGGGAGCTTGTCTCACGATAGTGTGTCTGTACACGAGGCGCGCTCGGAACGAGAAGCTGCCGTGATGGTCAAACAGTTCGCGGATAGCCGCCCCGATGATCCATGGGTATTAGGCTTTAATTGGTACCATCCGGATTGGAACGAGGCGAAGTTACCAACGTTCCACTCGTTAGATGAACTCATTCCAAATCGTCCTGTACTGGTGTTAAATGCCGAAGGACACAGTGCTTGGCTGAACAGTAAAGCGTTAGACGTGTTAGGCATTGATGAACACACACCGAATCCTCCGTCTGGGGAAATTTCACGGGATGAACATGGCAATTTGACTGGGTTGCTTTATGAAGGGGCTATTCGCAATGCGTTACCGGCGTTCCAACTCCCCCGCCAACGCAGAGTGAGCATTTTCAAAAAATTTTTAGCACAGGCTGCTAAGTTGGGAGTTACCGGTGTTAGCGACATGTTTGCTGCAACTGGGTACGAATTAGGTGACTTGGGTTTGTATCGAGAGTTCGAACAAAACGGAACATTAACGACCCGGATAAATTTTTTAACGGCGTTAGACGGTGACCTCGACCGAGCACGTACGTTACGTAATACATACACATCAAGCCTCCTCCGTTTTTCAGGACTTAAGCAGTTTCTTGACGGTGTACCGACGACATATACAGCATTGATGGTCGAACCGTATGCAGACAATCTATCCACAAAAGGGGAGCCGTTTCTACCTCCTGAAATGATAGAAAAATGGGTGCTTGAAGCAGACCGGGACGGATTTCGTGTCCGTTTGCATGCATGTGGGGATGGGGCAGTTCGGCTTGGACTGGACGTTTATGAAACGGCAAAGAGGAAAAATGGAAGACGAGATTCCCGTCACACTATAGAACATATCGAAGTAATTCATCCTGATGATATCAAGAGGTTCGGTCAATTGGGTGTTATCGCCTTGATGCAACCAGCGCATATGGCCCTCACCGAGTCGTTCACCGATAACGCGTACCTGAATCGATTAGGACTAGAACGCCAACCATTCACTTGGCCGATAAAATCGTTGGTCCAATCAGGTGCTCCGATGGCTTTAGGTAGTGATTTTCCGGTCGTCGAATTAAATCCAATGCTAGAGATTTACCGTGCAGTGACACGACTTCACAATGATGGGGAGCCAAAAGGGGGATGGAATCCAGCTGAGAAAATTACTCTCGCTGAGGCGTTAAGATATTACACACTAGGCACTGCCTACGGTAATTTTATGGAAGACGTGCTAGGGACGATTGAAGTGGGCAAGTACGCTGATGTCGTAGTAATGGATCGGAATTTGTTTGCAACAGAGCTGGAAGAAATGCTCGAAGCGAAGGTTAAATTGACAATACTGAATGGACAAGTTATTTATGAAGATTGAGAATCTAGACAATAAAGATAGAAGGGATGGATGTAATGAGAACTGAAGCTGAATTTAAACGAGTACTTACGTTATTTCCCGTTGTATTATTCGGTCTAGCTTATATGGTTCCCCTGACAGTCTTTACAACGTATGGTATCGTGTCCCAATTGACGAAGGGAATGCTTCCTGCCGCTTATATTGTTACGTTACTTACGATGTTGTTTACGGCTTACAGTTACGGGCGTATGGTTAAAGCATATCCTTATGCCGGTAGCGCATACACGTATGCCCAAAAATCACTGAACCCGCACATTGGATTTTGTGCGGGATGGATATTGTTGCTTGATTATTTATTTCTGCCAATGCTTAACTATTTAGTGAGTGACATTTATTTGAACGCTGAATTCCCATCTCTTCCCGCCTGGGCGTGGAGCCTTTTGGTAATCATCATCGTTACGTTGATTAATGTTAGAGGGATTAAACTCGTTGCGGGTGTAAATTTTGCGTTAATTGCATTTCAGTTCATTTTTATTACCGCGTTTATCATTTTGTCAATAAAAGGTCTTCTTACTGGTGAAGGGGCAGGGACGCTTTTTTCAACACTGCCATTTTTCAATCCTGATGGATCGGTTTCGTTAGTGTTCTCCGGCGCTGCCATTTTATGTCTCTCATTTTTAGGATTTGATGCTGTGACGACAATTTCAGAAGAAACAGTAAATGCGAAGAAAATCATACCGAGGGCGATTTTTCTTGTCACTATTATCGGTGGGGTATTGTTTATAGTCATTTCTTACCTTGGGCAGCTTATTTACCCGGACTACATGTCATTTAATGATCCTGATTCTGCCGGGTTAGAGATAGCAGCGCTTATTGGTGGGAATGCGTTTAAAGCATTAAGGGGTCACTACTTACAAACACCGCCGCTTTTCTACTTATACCAAAGGTTGAAAGAGCTGTCACAACGGCTTTGTGAAAATGACTGTAAAGATGTCTGCATGGAATCTACCGGAAAATACTAGATTTCCGTGTTTAATGTACCTGTAACATCACTTTTGTACATCCTAAGTTGTATTGTAAAAATAAAGTGAGTATTTAACACTATGGAAACAATAAGGATAGAGGTTAAACACCGGCCGAACATTTTTTTGACATTCATTTTTTTTAAGCTGTAAGAATACATAACACGACTTTCTTAAAATCTATCATGTTAATGGTTATCTTTTATTATATAACCCTGAAAAAAGTCAAAAAAACGGCCTAAGGATTCTACTCATCTGTGGCCGTCTTTCATTATTTACATCACTATAGAGGCACCTGTTCTTTCTCAAAAGATCTCTCTTCTTTTCTTTCTCTTTCTTTCAGGACATAGCTAAGTAAATCGAGAGAAATACGAGCTGCAACCTGACCTGTCATTCCCGTCGGATCATAAGGTGGTGCTACCTCTACAATATCAAAACCGATGACATTTCCTCTTTTAGCTATTCCCTCAAGTAATTCGTTTATTTCATCATATAGAAGCCCTCCGGGTGATGGGGTTCCTGTTCCTGGAGCAATTGATGGATCTATTCCGTCTATGTCAATCGTAACATAATATTTTTCCCCTGCAGGAATATGTTCAAGTACTTGCTCTAATCCCATTTCTCTCATCTGCCGTGGGGATAAAATGACACTTCCATAATCTCTTGCGGCGTCAACATCTTCTTTTTTGCTGCTGCTGATACCACGAATGCCAAATTGGAAGATTTGCTGTACATGATCCAATTCAGATAAACGGCGAATACAGTTTCCGTGCCCGTATCTCATTCCGGACCGATGGTCCGCCCAATCCAAGTGGGCATCAATTTGAATGACATGAAATGGTCCCAATTCCTCCAATCCTTTGCCAACAGGAGCTGTAATAGAATGGTCTCCTCCCAAAACAACGGGTAATGCTCCTTTTGATACAATCTTTCTAATTGCTGCTTCTGTATTTTCATGACATTGCATGATATCGCCATGGACCATGTCAACATCTCCACAATCAACAATTTTCCAATCGGGGCCTAGATACATGATGTCGTTTTCAATATCGTACGCACCCTCCAAACCAAAACTATAAAGGGTTGACCCTTCACGAATTCCCCTTGGCCCCATTCGGGCACCAGACTTCCATTGTGTCCCCATATCGTTCGGAACACCAATGACTGCAACATCTGCATTCAGTTTCTCCAAGTCCTTACACATAGGATATTTTCCAAAAGTACAGATTCCTGTAAACGGTAAGTTTAAAAATTGCTTTTCATTTTTGTTGTCCATATAGTTTCCTCCACTTGTTAAATTAATAGCGTAAAAAACCGCCGTAAAAACTGCTCCAAACAGTAGAATAATAGATTGATTTAATCCTAGAGAAAATTCCTTAAAAAACTAGTGTCCCAGGGGGACACTATAAAATGCTTCCTAATTCCCAAACCAGTTGGTTGGCTCAACTTCTAAATTGATATTGATTTGTTTTGCTTCAGTGAATTCTTCCAAACCAAAGGTTCCCAGCCCGCGGCCAATTCCGCTTTGTTTATAGCCCCCCCAAGGAGCTTCGTTATAAGCGAGGTTATAGGCATTGACCCATGTAATCCCCGCACGTATTTTTTTAATGACTCTTAAAGCCTTTGCTCCGTCTTGGGAAAAGACGCCTGCCGCAAGGCCGTAAGAGGTATCGTTCGCCAGTAGGATGGCCTCCGCTTCATCTTTAAATTTTTGAACGACCAGAACAGGACCGAATATCTCCTCTTGTACAATTTTCATGTTAGGCTTTGTATCAATAAATATGGTAGGCTCAATAAAATACCCTTTCTCAAGCCCATTTTCTGTGATTCGTCTACCACCGCAAGCCAATGTTGCTCCTTCTTCGATTCCGGTTTGGATATATTTGAGCACTTTTTCCATATGTGATTTGCTGACGAGAGCCCCCATTTCTGTGGAAGTTTGATCGCCAGGACCCACGCGTATTTCTTTCGCTTTTTTTACCAATCTATCAAGGAATTTTTCATGAATGCTTTCTTCAAGTAGTAAACGCGACCCAGCATTGCACACCTGCCCTGCGTTCATAAAAATTCCAAATAAAGCATAATCAACTGCAGTTTCAAAATCTGCATCCGCAAAAACAATATTAGGAGATTTGCCACCGAGTTCCAATGATATATTTTTGATGTTTCCGGACGCTTTTTTCATAATACTTCTTCCAGTAGTTGTACTTCCTGTAAATGAAATCATATCTACTTTATCGTTTTCAGCAATTTCATTTCCAACTGTTGCTCCATCGCCCATGACAAGGTTGGCGACTCCCGATGGTATTCCAACTTCTTCTATTATCTCGAATAACTTGACAGTTGTTATCGGTGTAACACCGGATGGTTTATATACTACTGTATTGCCTGCTGCAAGAGCAGGAGCTAATTTCCATGCACCAGTTAACAAAGGAAAATTCCATGGAGCGATGAGACCACAAACACCGACAGGTTCCCGTACAACCATCGCTTGAACCGGATCAGACACGGGGTATGTTTGGCCATCCGGTTTTGTAATTAATCCAGCATGATAACGAAAACAATCTACGGCATCAGCAATGTCATACTCTGATTCTCTGAAAGGTTTCCCGGTATTAGCAGATTCAAGTTTGCTTAGCCTCGATGCATTTTCTTCAATTTTATCCGCAATTTTAAACAAATAGGACGCTCGTTCAGCAGCCGGCAGATCAGACCAAATTCCCGAATCAAATGCCTTACGCGCCGAATCAATAGCCGTTCTAGCGTCTTCTTCATTCCCTTTAGCCACTTCAGCAATGATCTTGCCGTTTGCCGGATTGATTACATCGTCCGTCTCCTTGCTGAAGGAATCCAGCCACTCACCGTTAATAAACATTTGTAATTTTAACATTGGCAATACCTCCGGTTCATTATTTTTTTGGCTTTCTTTTTTAACATGCACGCCAGGATGAGAAATCCCGTGAACTTGTGATTAACGCTTAAATCTCGAAATCTCTTATCAAATGCGCCTTGGCGTATTTGCGCCCAGATTTTATCGAGCTCCGCTCGATAAATTTCCTCTGAAAATCTGTGGCATCCGCCGGAGGCTTTGACTTTATTCAGCCGGCGTTTGAACCCCCACTGAATGGAATACCAATATGCATTCATCTCACCACTTACAGAAGTGAGAGACTTCTGCTGAATGAAGTTAAAAATTCTTATATTGAAGTCATAGTTTCTTCCTCGTATGCTGACTGGAATAATTTCAAATAGTCATCGTACGTCAGTTTTCGTGAATTTGTGTTTGTGCATAAATGCTTGAATGCTCCTTCAGCGAGAAAGGGGAAGTCGTCCGGATTGACATCGCTTAAGCTGCTAAAGCTTGGTATCCCGATGTGATTTGCAAGCTCTTTTAATAAACGCACTCCTTCAAGTGCAGTTCCCTCAGGTGATTGTCCAGGCCTTGCGCCTAGTTTTAAAGCTATTTCCGCATGTTTTTCGGGATCGGAAGGAATATTATTTTCAAAAACATAAGGAAGGAAAATGGCATTTGCCACGCCGTGGGGCGTATCGTAAAGGCCTCCCAAGGGCTCGGCCATTGCATGAACCGCTCCAAGATCTGCATTGTCAAATGCCATACCTGCAATCAGGCTGGCTACGAGCATATTTCTTCTTGCTTCCAGGTTATTTCCATTTTCTACAGCCTGTGGAAGATATTTTGCAATTAACTCAATTGAGTATAGACTTAGACCATCTGAAATCGGCTGTGAAATATTGCTTGTATATGCTTCAATTGCATGAGTTAGTGCATCCATTCCTGTTGCAGCTGTCAAGGAACGAGGCAAAGACAGGGTTAATTCCGGATCTAAAATGGCAAGCTTTGGAGCTATTCTTATATCCAAAATAGCCTCTTTTTGTTTCGTGTCTGTATCTGTAATGACAGAACCTGTTGTAACCTCACTGCCGGTACCCGACGTGGTCGGAATACAGATCAGCGGAGTTATCTCCTGCTCAAGCAGATTTACCCCGTAACGCTCTCTGAGTTCCCCGCCATGTGTTAACAATGTACCGATTGCTTTTGCCGTATCCATTGAACTTCCTCCACCGAGACCAACCAATAGATCGATGTTCTTGTCTTTATATTGCTGATAGGCTTTTTGACAATCAACGTCTTTGGGGTTGGGGGTGACCTCGTCATATACAAGATAATGAATTCCTTCCTGGTCGAATGCACAAGTTACTTTTTCTAGAACACCGGTTTTCGCCAATCCCTTATCTGTAAGAATAAGGGCCATTGTTCCTCCAAGTTCTTTCGCTCTTTTTCCGACATGTTTAACAGTTCCGTTTCCAAATTCTATGGATGTAGGCAGATTGAATTGAAAGTTCCAAACCATGACTCTCTTCTCCTTTATGTTGTATTTTCAATACGAGGTTTTTTATTGGGAATATTCCATCTCTTGAACTTTTTCAAATTGATTCTAACCTTATCGGTTGGATGATCACCTCCCTAGAATATCGACATTCAATTCGTGCTTCACTTTTCTTGCTCTTATCACGGTGTAGCTTTTTGGTCAAATTGAATTTCGGAAAGTTTTTTGTTAGACAGTTTAGTCAAATATATAAGGTAGACAAAGCCGCAGACCATCCAAACTCCCCCGATAATTAATGCTGAGGTTTCCAAGTTTGTCCACAACCAAAAAGTAAGTGATGCCCCGGTGAGCGGCAAACAAAGATACTTTACAAAGTCTTCTAAAGTAGAGCGCTTACAATTTCTGATAAAATAATGAGCAATCACTGATAGATTAACAGAGGTAAAAGCCATAAGCGCACCAAAGTTAATAAACTTTATTACTTGTTCAAGAGTCAAAACGATGCCAATCATGGAAAATAAAGCAATGACAGTGATTGCCCGAGACGGCGTTTTAAATTTTGGATGCACATATCCAAATACATTTTTCGGCAATACGGAATCCCTTCCCATGGCAAACAACACACGTGATGCACTCGTTGTTGCAGCAATGCCAGAAGTAAAATTTCCCATTAACATGACAGCAATAAATAATGCTTTGAAAAAGTTTCCACCTATAATAGCTGCTATTTCAAGTGATGCAGAATCGGCATGCTTGAATGAAAACCCTGGAAGAACCAATTGTGAAAGATAGGAGGAAGTTATATATAAAAAACCGACAATGAGCAGCATAATAATAATTGCTCTAGGAATGGTTTTTTTGGGATCGACTGTTTCTTCAGACAAAGTAGTGAGCGAGTCGAAACCAAGAAAGCTAAAGCATAGGATAGCCGCCCCCGATAAAACGACCGGTATAGGAACATCAGGACTAAACAATGGCTTACTGGAAATGAGCGTCCCCGCTCCCACTCCTCCCAATAGGCTTTTGATGGATAATATGCAAAATAAACTAACAAACACTATCTGAGTGATTACAAAAATTTTACTCATGAGAGCCGATATATTAATGCCTAAGATACTTGGGATCACAATAGAAGCAGTCCAAAGAATAATCCAGATAAAATGCGGAATTCCAGGAAGAACCACACTTAAATAGATTGTCGACATCAAGGCTGTAACTAAAGGTGTCAACATATAATCCAGCATGATTGTCCAGCCGACAATAAATCCTACGCCAGGATGCATGGATTTTTGAGCAAAAGTATAGGCCGAGCCTGCAATAGGATATGCTTTTGCCATTTCTGCATAGCTGAGTGCTGTAGAAAATATGGCTAAAAATGCAAGGATATATGCGCCGGTTATGACTCCATGTGAGGTAACAGTCGCTATTCCATACGTATTGAAAAACACTGCGGGGTTATTCCATGCAATCCCTAAAATAACAACTTGAGATAGGGTTAATATTCTTGCAAGCTTTATTTTTTCCATTTAGATCCTCCTGTCTATTTGGTTCTTCACCCCTAATGCTCTAATACTTACGTATTTTTCTCCTTTCCAAATCTCTCTTAAATTGAGAAAAATTCAGCTAATAATTGTCCATGTATTCTCTCCTTTTCAATTGGTATAATAATTCGGATGGTTTTAAAATTTCCTTATTTGAATTCTAAAGTTTTGTGTTACACAAATGTCAACAGTTATATTTCTTTTTTTGGAACAATAATTTTTCAAAGGGGATACAATAAATGAAAGAAAAATTAACTATTGGAGAAATGGCTAAACTAAGAAACTTAACTACTGAGACGCTACGACACTATGATCGAATTGATTTATTTAAACCGCAATATATTGATCCCCACTCGGGATATCGTTATTACTCTATCTATCAGTACGAGATTTTAGGCACCATCAAAGAATTGCGCCAGTTGGGTTTGAGTACCGATGAAATTAAAGGCTACTTCGATGAAAGAAGTTTTAACAACTCCTTAGAATTACTTACATTCAAACATCTAGAACTTGTTTCAAAACTTAAAGAGTTAACTGACTTGGAAGAAAATATTAGAGAGAAAATTTCATACCTGAAGCAAGTTGAGAAAGATGATGAAGATAAAGAGGTAATATTTCGTAAGATAAAAAGCAGGAAGTTAATCACGTTAAATGAAAACATTAACAACAATCTACAACTTTGTTACGGTGTTATCAAGTTGGAGAATATGTTGAACGAAAAGGCGCCGATTTTGGCCAGCAATAGACTGGGCATTATCATTAAAGAAGAAGACCTTAGATTGCATAAATTTGAAGAACCGTCTGTTATTTTTATTGTTGCAAAAAACAAACAGAGGATACCCAAAAAACACCAACGGACAGTTCCGGGTGGGCTGTTCGCGTGTATCCGTTATAATGGAGAATTACTTTGGAATCGAAGTGAAAGCTTAGCCAAGATCCTTAACCACCTTGATAAACATGGGTATCGTATTAAAGGCGATGCACTGCAAATCATGTACGTAGATATTACAATTACAGACAAACCAAATGAGATTAAATTCGAAATTCAAGTCCCCATTGAAAAAGTATGAAAAAAATGGGCCGTCCATCAGCTTCTATTTAATGGACGGCCTTAGTAAGGTATCTATTAAAGATATATCAGTCGTTTACTATAACGAACTCTCCTTTTCGTTCATTAGGTATTTCTTTAGGGAGTCTTTTTCTTACCTCTATCACTGACTTATATATTTAAAACGGGAATGCTCAATAAATCGCTGTATTTATTTCCTATAATTACAATATTGAGAAAATACTAACAGTGATACAGGTAAAAAGGATCCCTTTTTAGTACTTTTCGCCAAAATCTTATTTTTACTATGTGTATCATGCTAGTAGAAAAGATAATTACTGATTCAATAGCATATCTCAAAATTAAATATTCGCAGGTCGCATAAATTTATGATTCTTTAGGAGTAAGCGTCAAATATCCCACCTATTGGTTTGTAATAAAGTTTGATTAAAATGGATTCATACCTAGCAGATTTTAAGTATCGGATTTATAAAAAAGTTTGAACATTTTCCACCTATGTTTTCCTTAATCTCGCACTTCAATGGAATAACGAAATAAGGGCTTAGTCTTAAAATCGCTTATTGCTTGTGAACTATGTTAAAGGAGAATATACTACTCATTTTATCCCTTTCCATTGAGAATTTGCTGCATACATTTTTCACCCCTTGACACTCGAGTTTTGGATTGTTTGGGTGAGAATAATGAAGAATGTAAACTCTTTCCCGTCCCGGCGTCAATGCTTCAAAAGAAGTTTTCAAGGCAGGAATTTCTTCGAATTTATTTTGAAGTTCTTCAGGAATGAAATATTCTTCATGCTTTTTTAATTCCACTTTCAAACCGGCTTTTTCAACTTCAATGGCTTGATAAATATAGGCTTTCAAGATGGGTTTCATCTCGAGTATTTCTTGAGAAACGGTGAACCGAATCTGGCGCGCGCCTGTACATTCTCCGTTTGTTGGATTAGAATCCCATGGGCATCCTTTAACAAGGTACCTTTGTGAACAGGAGCGCACAATATTCTATCAAATGCGCCTTGGCGTATTTGCGCCCAGATTTTATCGAGCTCCGCTCGATAAATTCCCTCTAAAAATCTGTGGCATCCGCCGGAGGCTTTAACTTTATTCAGCCGGGGTTTGAACCCCCGCTGAATGGAATACCAACATGCATTCATCTCACCACTTGCAGAAGTGGGAGACTTCTGCTGAATGAAGTTAAATCCATGTATTAAAACTATGTTTTTTTCTCAAATATGTAACAAGTATGCATCCACTTAAATTCTTCGGTCAGCTCACAGTAAAGAACGATATTTCTCAAATTCTTATCTTCTTCCACTTTTTAGCTTTACTTAATATTTCATCAAACTTAGGTTCATACTACTATTTGTCATCAAGGAACAGTCCTCTTCAATTTTTCAATCCAGCATCTCCAACTAAAATTAAGCAGTTATTTTTTGCGGGAAAATTTTACTCATTTTACTTAACAAAATAAATAAAACCACAATGATTAATATAATCGGGGCTAACTCTTTCGGGAAAAATAGCATTAGAGCTAGTCCTACTAGTAAAGGTGTCTTTAAAATAGCGATCGAAGCACTACTACCTATAACAGCTACGATAAAGAGCATATCTAGTTGTGGAAATAAAGTAGCGATAGCGTAGCCTTGTAAAATGGAAGCAAATATAACTGGTAAAACATTTCCACCAATCCAACCTGACTTTAAACAAAACTCCATAAAAATCAGTTTTAAAACAGAACCCAAAATTAAAATAGTAATCGAAAGTGTCGGTATTAAACTAGGTAAATCTCGCATAGAAAGTTGGCCGGAAAAGAGTAGATTAGGAGCGATTAAAGACATTAAACCAATACCAATACCACCGATAACAGCACTTAAAATTATTTTATTGTTCATTTTAGAAAAGAATTTATTCATTGCTATTTCCATAAGCTCATAAAGTTTACTAAACAAAGTGCCAAACAAAACAAAAGGAATAAAAAGAAACAATTCATCCAACCCCCAACTACTTTCCCCTAACTTTGTCACAAAAGGGGGCTGATCTGATATTTTAATTAAAATCATAAACGTCACCATACCGTTAACGATAAATAACATATATAATAATTTCTTAAATAAAAGCAGCTTTTTCTCCTTAGGAGCCCGATCAGGATTATAGGGAATAAGGTAGTTATGCGGTAAGGCTAATTTTTTCAGTCTAACTAACCAAGATTCCTTTTTCCATTCGTTGTAGGAAAAATAATAGTAACGCATTTTATCTCCCTGCCATACCGATAACGCAATAACAGAACTTAATATGGCTGCTGCAGGACCTACACTTGCACCAAAGATTAAAATTAAAAAAGCAACTAAGAAATTGATATATATATATGAATAGTCAATTCTTTGAGTTGTTTTTAATTCAACAATAGCATCATTAGCTGTTTTAGGTAGATTCCCCCACTTATACCTGCTAACACCTACTAAAACACCACCAAAAATACATAGTAATAATGTATAAATGGAGGGTACTTCGAATTTATTGGATATGTCAGTCCATAAAAAATCTGTCAAGCCATTAACTAAAATTAAAAAAACAGAAGATATAAAACCGATTATCCCACTTAGAATTAAGCCATAAACAATTAATCCGATTATTTTAAAGTACTTCTCGGTCAAAATAAAATTCACCACTTTTTAAATGTATATTAAACTCTCTCTAGTTGCATTAAGCAACTATATTCATTTGAAATACAAATAATTTTAATAATGTCGATATAACTATACTAGACTTTACCATGAAAGGGCTAGTCATTTCCTATCTAAATTGCAGGTTTGGAATTTGTTTAAAAGCGCGCTTTAATAGAAGAAACCCACCCGTTTTAAAAAAAGATTGATCAAAATGCGGGGAGAGTTGATTTCAGTTAAAAAAGAATAGTTTTGTTCAAAA
The DNA here is from genome assembly GCF_003605405.2 of Siminovitchia terrae. Classification (GTDB taxonomy): domain Bacteria; phylum Bacillota; class Bacilli; order Bacillales; family Bacillaceae_C; genus Siminovitchia; species Siminovitchia terrae. The sequence goes on from NZ_QYTW02000003.1 coordinate 114,355, forward strand.
TCTGATAAGAATTCATGCTGTCTTTTTTTATTCCTTTTAATCGTGTGGAGCGACCTTTTGAGGATATATCTTGAATCTTTAGCCACGTTTATGCTCTGCACCAATACCTAAACCTCGTCCTTCTTTAATCCACTTTTCCGTTATAGATATTATTGTTCTTTTTGACATAAAAACACCCTTTGGATAATCATATCCAAAGGGGTAAGACGGGAATTTCAAATCCTTCCTCCACAGCCTTAATAATTAAGCTATTTTTATTATAACTTCCTGTTCCACTTCCTTCATCCATTACCTTTGATCAAAATGGTTCTTTGCTTACCTCATTGATATAGTCATTTTATAAAAAAGTTTGATGATTTAATATGAAAATCCTAACAGCTTAATGGCATTCGAAGTTCATATCATGAAGTTTTTTGTGGACACTCAAGAGAACGTAAAATCGTGATTTCATTTAATTAATTTGGTGAAATACCTAAGACGACAATTGATTAAAGCCTCTTGCGTATGCTCTTTTATGATTATTTCATACAAGTATAACTTTCCTGACTATATCAATCGACTTTTCGATAAGGAACCTCAACTCCTTCATCGATAAATAAATGATTAGCAACATCCATATAACTCATCGTATTACGTACCCAATAATATGACTCATCTATTTTAAAAAGTGGCATAGACAACTGATGCTCAAATGAAATCATAAATTGTACATCTTTTTCAATTGTAAATCTTGTGCCAAGTCCATCTGCTAATTCATATCGACCTGTAATATCCTCTTTATTAGTGAGTGGTAAAGTTTCTACATTTTTTGGTGCTTCTACAGCATATTGTTTTCCCATTAAGTAATCCATAATTTCTTGTTCATATTTCGGAAACACTTCTTGATTCGTTGCTAACACAACCACTTCCTCTGTGTATATATTTATAAAGGCTTGTGCTGAGCAACCAACCCATCCACCTGTATGACCAACCCACTCATTTTGAATGATAAAACCAAAACTATAATTCTCAGAGAGTTCTGTTGGTGTTAACATAAATTGTACAATCTCTTTGCTAATGTACCGACCTTTTAAAAATGCTTTTAAAAACTTCGCCACCTCTGCCACTGTTGCATAAATACCACCGTCACCAAATCCATCATTATATTTTTCAATTTCGTGTAAATATGGGTCATCAAGAACCTTTCTATATTGTTGCTCCTCATAATCAAACGTTTGACCATGAGCTTCCCATTGTTTTGTAGGTTGAGTTGTTGTATGGGTAAGATTTAATGGTTCTGCAATATATTGTTGTAAATACGTTTCATACGATAAACCGCTCACTTCCTCAATTATTTTTGCAAGCAACACATAATTCGTATTACTATAAGACCAATGCTCATTTGGAGCATATTGTGGTAGCATTACTTCGATAAATGTTTCAATACTTATTGTTGAATCTTCTGCGATATACTCTGGAATACCAGATGTGTGTGTAAGTAATTGTGCTACTGTTACTTCTGTAAAATGCGGTACCTTAAACCAACTTGTAATTTTATCTTCTAACCGTAACTGTCCTTTTTCGATTAGCTGGAACGTCATTACTGCTGTATACATTTTACTTAATGACGCCAAATTAAATTGTGTATTTTTGTTAATGAGCTGCTTCTTTTCGAGTTCTTGATAACCATGATAATACTGCTTAATTTGTCCGTTTTTTTCATAATACACTGCACCGTTAAACGCGATATTTTTAAGTAAACCCTCCACTTATTAACCCCCTAAATAAATTAGCTATCTAACATATTAGACATGAAGAAATTTTTATAATTCCTTCATCGCAATCTCCCTTAACTTTCCTACAATGCGTTCTAATTCATCTAACTCATTTGATGAAAGTTTGCTGTAAATTTTATCTGCGATTTGCTGTTCTACATAATCTTGCTTCGAAAAATACTCCAATCCATTTTCATCTAACGTTATAAATACTTCACGTCGATTTTGTAGATTAATTTCTCGCCTGATATATTTATTCTTTTCCAATTTTGCTATTAATTGGCTAACTGCACTAGAGCTAACATTCATTTCAATCGCAATTTCACCGACCGTAATACGTTTTGCTAAATACACAATATCTAATACGACCGCTTGTTGTGTTGTAATACCGCTATTTAAATAATGCTTATAATGTTTATATATCAAACGGTTTATTGTATATTCAGCTTCATTAATGGACTTGACCTGTTCATATAAAGACAAAAAACCACCCGCTAATATGTTAGATATCTAATATATTATCAAGTGATCTGTCAAACGTCAATCTTCTATTTTGCGTACTTGTTTTGAAATGTTGATTTTTCCGTCAAAATTCCGGTTCATCTTTATGTTAATCCAACACCTATTTGAACTACTCCCACTTAACATCCTTATGGTATGGTCTGTTTGAAGTGGGAGATTCCTAAGAACACCTTCGTAACCGAAAGTTTTGATTAGGCTATCCCCGTAGTTCCTACGGTTAGAAGTCTTATAGCTTCGTTTCTAAGGTTTTGTCCTGCGTTAATATCTCTATCGTGATGTGTGCCACAAGATGGACAGTCCCATTCACGAAGATTTAGATCCTTAACGTCTTTATTTTGGTAACCACAACATGAACATAGTTGAGAACTTGCGAATGTCTTTGACACAGCCACTACTTGCTTGCCATACCATTTTGTTTCCAATTCTTTAATACGCAAAAGGCATTCTCATTAGGGAATGTTCTTTTTTTGGTCACTCTCTTGAAGCTGGAATGGGTTCTTTCCACAGCGTTGGTTGTATACATGATTTTACGAATGGCGCTGCCATAGTCAAAGAGCTGCTCGACATGATGAAAATTGCTCATCCATACGTCAATGGCTCCTAGATAGACCGTTCATTGTTGTTTGAAGGATTCAAAGGCACTTTGGCAAGCCTTCAGACTGGGGCCTATATACCCCTCTTAATTCTGCGTGAATGCTTTATAACTCCTACTTTTTTTATTAGCCGATTGATTTTTTTAGCAACATGACATATCATATTGATATGTCAAATTGATATATCAATATGATATGAGGAAGGAGATTGTAACATTGTCAATTGAACAATCTATTCTTGCTATTTTAAGTTTTTGGCCTAGTACTGGCTACGATATTAACTCGGAGGTTGAACATAAAGCTGCCGGGTTATATTGGGGAATGAGTTATGGAAGTATTTATCCGAAATTAAAGAAACTTGAAGAAGAAGGGTTTATTTATCCCATCGAGCAAGAGGAAAAGGGCCGTAAAAAGAAACTTTATGAACTTACCCCAAAAGGGTGGGAGGAATTTGAAAACTGGCTTCGATTACCTCCGGCCTACCCAAAAGTTAAAGACGAATTATTAATGAAGATGTCCACTTGGCACGAAGATATAGAAAGCTCAATATTAATTGGTCATCTACTAAAAAGAAAAGAGACAACTGAGGATTTACTTGAATTTGTGAAAGGCTGGCCAACAAACGGAATTTCTTACATCAGTAATTTTGGTATGCTATCGATTCGCTATGCCGAAATACGGCTAGAAGCTGAGTTGAAGTGGATTGAAGAATCGATAAATGCATTGGAAAAAAATCAACTCCCAAAAGGACAGGATCCCAATAAGAATACAGAAAAACTACTAGCAAGGCGTAGAGAAGCAATCCAAGACGAAAAGGGGAAATAACAAATGAATGCTGGCATATTTAAGCCTTTAAAATTCCGTTCATTTCGTTCATTATTTGGTGCCCAGATATTTTCGGATCTTGGTAATTGGCTTGATCTGATTACTTTACAGGTTATTGTTGCTTACCATTGGGGACTAGATGAGATGGCCCTTGCCGCAGTGATTATTGCATTAGGCCTACCTTGGGTGATTATAGGTCCCTTTGCAAGTGTATTCGTAGATCGACTTCCAAAAAAGCAAATGATGGTTATTTGTTTATTTTTAAGAATCCTGTTTGTAGGAGGATTATTCTTTGCCCCTAACCTTTACGTCCTTTTAATATTTGTGTTTTTGAAGGGAACAGTCGCAGGAATTTACGATCCGGCAAGACAAAGTATGATTAGGTTTACGATTCCCGATGACCACCTTCCAGAGGCGGTAACACTTAGCCAGCTTTCCAGTAATACGATGAAAATCATGGGCCCTGCACTTGGTGGAGGCATCATAGCTTTGTTTGGAGCAAAAAGTCCATTCTTATTTGAAGCTGTTGGTTTTTTCATCGCTATATTATTATTATTAACTCTTCCCAACATGGATGAACAAGAAACGAATGCTAAGAATAAATCTAAAAATATAAATAGGGATAATGGTCATTTTTGGAAAGAACTATTAGATGGCATTAAGCACATTTCCTATACCCCACTATTAAAAAGTTCAGTTATCCTATCCTCCATAGCGTTTTTCATCATTTTCCTGTACGATGGACTATTTGTATTTATTGCCCAAAATCTCGGCTTCACTGAAGGGAATTTTGGATTACTGATTAGTGCTCTAGGTTTAGGAAGCGTGTCAGGTTCCCTTTTAATGGGTAACTGGACACATTGGAAAAGAAAGCCTTTACATTTAATGTCAAGTGCATTTCTTTTTAGCGGTTCTTTAATCATTACAATAGGGCTTGGTAGTATAGGGATTGTTAATCTTCCTCAAGTTGGTTGGGTGATTGGCGCATTTTTCCTTGGTTTTATGAGCTCTGGTGAGTCGGCACCTTATGGATTTGTTTTACAGTCTGAGACGCCTAAGCACATGATGGGAAGAGTATCTGCTGTGGCCACATCATTACAAACATTCTCTATGCTTATTGCACCTGCTGCGGGATCTCTTCTTGCCAAGTGGATTGGAGTTTCAATTGTCTTGATAGGAGCAGGAGGAGCAACCTGCTTATTGGGTACAATTGTCCTCATTTTTATCGCTCGAAATGATGTTCAAGAAAAACACTTCCAAGCATAAAAGTTAATTTTGATACAGCTTTACTTTTTACCAATTTTTATTCTCGACAATAGATCGAAGTAACTAGCGCCTAATTTCTCACTTACAGAACCGAAATATAGGTTTTTCCTGACGGTACCCCATTATTAGGAATTTGATAAGAAAATCAACTCCATTTTTCAACTCATCTATGTATAATTAGTTTTTTGATGAAATCACACAAATACAATAAAACGCATTTTAATTTGATCAAAAGTTGCTGTGATTGTGAAACGACCTCATTTAAAAGCTTTGGCTACGCCATGTACCCCTTTTTGCTTAGACATACTTCAACTTGATAAGAGGTTCTAGATAAATAAAATCCTTATCCTCACCAATAATGATATTTTGTGAAAGGCTTTCTTATCATTAGCAGGAATAAATTTAAGAACACCTTAATGTTGATCATCTGAACCAAGCATAAGCCAGGCCAACTTTTTTCGAATGGCAGCGATGTTAACAATCTCATATTCAAAGTGAAAAGATTGTACTTTTTTCAGCATCTTATCTAATTCAGGTTTTATTTCCTAGGATGATCCCACTTCGTATTCCCATTTGTTTTGTATACAAAAATCAATAAGTGATGCTACTTATCTTCTTAGCACTTAGTTTCCTCGGGTCTTGATTTTCGACTATAAATAGCCGCCTGTTCAATGATATTTTTTTCTTAACTCCATTCACCTCACCAATGTTGGTCCGGACCTGAATGACGGATTGCGCTTTTTTAAGAGAACAGGAAATCATTCATTCCCAACGCTTCCGCGAAGCAGTATAAATTTTGTAAGAGGAACGGGATAGGAAAATGTTATTTTAATCTTTATATTTAAGGTGACTGTCACCGAATGACAGTCACCTTCATTTCGTCAAGCTTTCCTATTTACAACCATCTGGCTGCTTACCATATTCCCTAATTGATGTCCGACGGAATGGCCCAGCTGCCCTCCCACAATGGCTCCTGCCACGGAACCCACTGCTGTTCCGACACCTGGAAAAATAGCTGTCCCCAGCATGGCGCCATACTCGACTCCTGCCATGATCCCTAGGGTACCTGTCATGTTTTTCGTAGTACCGGTAGTGTATTGATTTTTATCCAAATGACCATTTCTTAGTTTTTTATGATCTTGAATCTGGTTGACTGCCCCCGCAATTAAACCAGTCCATAATGAACCTCCTTGAAGCATTTACTTTCCCTCCTTTTTCCCCTATAGAGTTCCCGCAGAAGGTTGAAATACCAATGGCAAAAATTATGCTATTTATAAACTCCCTCTGTTCTTTGAAGACTTGTCTTTATGTATTCATTGCTCAATACATTCCTGACACTTTTATCTATCGTTCTATTTTGTTCCTCCGCCGCTTCCATTAAATATTTAAAGGAATCCGTGATCTTTCGCTGTCCATTTTTGCTTTTGTTTGCAGATTGCTTTTCCGGCATTTCTGCTTTCGCCGATTCAATGAGCCCGATGATGGATGCCATGCCTTTTACAAGCCACTGCCTTAAAGTTTTTCTTGCATTTGGTGATTGAAAGATTAGGGTTAAAGCATAAACAAGAAACACCCCAATCAAAGTGCGCCTATTCATATAAATTTTCTCCTTTTTAGGAAATAATGTCCCCTACCTATCCAAAGTTATTCCCACCCCTTCACTGGAATAAAAAAAGGGCACTGCCCCATAATATTTTTAACATGGCTTTTTGAGCAGCCATATAAATACAGACAGTACAAGGGGCGTTCATATATGTATCAAAATCACCTCAAAGAGAGGTTTATAAGAATTTTGCCAGGCCGAATTCGCCTCGATGTGGCCGGCCTTAAAGGTAATGAAAGCCTGGCTCTATTTATACAAGAAAAGATAAAAATGGCCAAGGGTCTGATCAATGTCATTCCAAATATCAATTCGGGACGTGCCCTGATCCTCTTTAAACCTGATATGCCTGCCCATCAAGTTATCGAGATTGTTGAAAAATATGAAATGGAATATTTAAAGCAAACGGACAGGAGCGAACCTGCAACTATAAATAAATCTTATCCGGAAACATCTGGGATTATTTTTAACAAGGCCTCTGGCGAAAGACACCGCGTTCCCCTTCCTTTGCTTGTTTCCGCAGGATCTTTTTGTGTGTTGGGAATCAAACAGATCATTGCCGGAAAATCAGCTTTGGCCGTATCACCAATATCCTTTTATGCTGCAGCCGGATTTTCTGTCTTAATTGGATATTCTTTTTTACGAAACGGGTTTAAAAAGGCGGTAAAGGACAAGAGGAAAAGTGACTTTATACTAGGATCCAGTATTTTTGCCATTTCCATTTTGCGGGAAAACTTAGTCATGCTGGCAGGATTAGGCCTATTGCAATACCTTAATTGGAAACTGGGCCGGCCTGTATTTTCTTTCGGAAACCCAAATGAACATGCGAACTACTCCCGCAAAGTAAGAAATTATAGTGAAAAAACAAGTAAAATCGGTATGCTACTTGCAGGGACTACATTATTACTGACAAGAGACCCACTTCGATTCCTGGCTGTATTATTTGCGGTAAATCCAAGGCCGGTAACTTTCTCAAATGAATATACATGGAGCAGCGCCGAATATATTGCAGAGCAGAACGGATTTGCGATTCCGGAAAATGGGTCATTGTCCCAATTGGTACAAACTGAAACAATATTATTTGAGGACACTGCACAAATTTTTAAGGAGCAGAATCAAGATAAAGTTCAGTGCGTTACAAAAACCTATGATGAAAGCAAATTGTGGTGTTTGGCTTCATCACTTTTGAAAAAAAGTCACCACCCGTGGAAGAACGCAATCATCGATTCTGCCGGCAAAAGGAAAGGAACCACTCGGACAGCATTTAACGTAAAAGAAGGAAACAATGGAATTCAGGGAATAATAAGCAATAACCATGTTTGCATGGGAAATATGGAATATTTGAAAGAAAACGGATTGGCAAAACATGAATATATGTTTGAAACTAGAAAATGGGAAAGAGACAGTCACGATTTACAATACATCTTTCAAGATGGTGAATGTTTAGGATACTTTATAAGAAAGGGCCTCTCTTATACAGATGCGTTTACTCGCCTGAAAAAAAGCATGGACAGCCGCTGGAAAGTCGGTGTAATTCAGAACAGCTTGAACATATGCCCGAAAGAACTGGAGAAAAACGGGATTGATTTAAAATGGCTGTATATGGACAAAGAAGAGATTGCGAAGCGAATAAATGATTTAAGAGCTGCTGGAAAAGATGTCTTAGCAGTGAAAAAAGAAAGCTTTCATAACTATTCAAGTAACAATTGCCCGATTCCGACTACAACATTTGAAGATTCTAAAAATCTTCCTTCTTTGATGAAGTTTGCAAAAAAAATGAATAAAATATTGGATCAGCAGCTGTCAATCGCAAAAATGTGGAATGCAGCCGGTTGCCTGCTGGCTCTTCCCTTATCCTATTCAGCGCCCTTGATTCATGCCGTGGCGGATACATTCAATCTTACCTTTATGATACAGGGAATGTATTTCAGTAAAAAATATGCCCCTGATAAAAATCCGGAACTGATTGCCCAACAGGAAGTTGCCGCAGCTACCAGTTATACAAAGGAAAGCCGCGCCCTGTCTTGGCACTTCCAGCCTGTCAATGAGGTTCTGTCAGCTTTTTCGGTGAATAAGGATGACGGATTATTCAATGAGCAGGTTGAAACATTAAAAAAACAGTTTGGAAACAATCAACTGCATACGAATAGCAGGACTCCATTTTCGAAAGCTTTGCTGGAACAATTTAAGGAGTTTACAACAATTGTTTTGCTTGGGGCATCACTTTTGTCCATTTTTACCGGCGGAATTGTTGACGGGATTGCCATGGCATGTGTTCTCGTTGTGAATGCCCTCATTGGTGCAGTTCAGGAACAAAAAGCCGAGCGGGTTGTCGAGTCATTAAATCAATTCCAGCCTCCGGTGTGCCGTGTTGTTCGGAACGGTCAACAAATGGAGTTATCCGGAACCGAATTAGTTCCCGGGGATATCGTTTCTTTTGAAGCGGGTGATCGGATTCCGGCAGATATCCGTATAATCGAGGCTTGGAATTTGGAAGTGAATGAAGCGCCATTGACCGGAGAATCACTTCCGGTGGAAAAAAGCCCTAATGAGCTGGAAGATGACTGCCCTCTTGCTGAGCAAAAAAATATGTTGTTCTTGGGTACAAACGTGACGCGGGGAAAAGCAGTCGGAGTAGTAGTCAGAACTGGGATGCAAACTGAAATCGGCCATTTAATGTCTCTCTTTAACAATGATGATAAGGAATTGACTCCTTTGCAGCAAAAGGTGACATCCATTTCTAAAGTTTTCTGCAAAGGGGCCGTAGTAGCAGGCGTCTTTGTTTTTATTGCCGGACTTTTGCGTGGAATACCTATACTAGACATTATTGCGACTTCTGTCACACTCGCTGCATCAGCCATTCCTCAGGGCCTGCCAATTGTGATCACAATTGCATTAAGTGCTGGTGTTTATAGAATGCTGGAGAAAAATGTCCTGATCCGCAAACTTTCTTCCTTGGAGACTTTGGGAAGAACAACAATCATTTGCTCCGATAAAACGGGGACTTTGACAAAAAATGAAATGACCGTAAAAGCTGTCAGCACCATCGGCGAAGATTGGAAAGTGTCTGGCAGCGGCTATGAGCCAATTGGTGCTATCCAAAACAGTGATGAACAAAAAATAAACGCATCTGATCACCCTGACCTTGAGCAGCTCCTAAAAATCGGGTTGCTTTGTAATGACAGTCTATTGGAAAAGACGCCAAAAGGCTGGGTAATACAGGGCGATCCAACAGAAGGTGCACTTTTAAGCCTGGGGGCCAAAGCGGGGAAAACAAAGGCAAATATGGTTCATTGGATCCGTTACAATGAAATTCCGTTTGATTCAGGAAGGGGAACGATGAGCGTAGCTTGCCATGAAGAGAAACAGGACAAAGACTGCTATATATTTACAAAAGGGTCTGTCGAGGCAATTATTGATCGATGCAATCAGTACCAAAAGGACGGAAAAGTTTTCCCTCTAACAAAAGAAATAAAGGAGTGGATCACAAGCCAAAATAAAAAATATGCAGAGCAATCATTAAGGGTTCTTGCTTTTGCATACCGCCCAATCCAATCTGGACATGAAAGTGAGCAAGTTGAAGAAGAGGAGTTAATTTTTGTGGGCCTTGCGGGAATGATAGACCCGCCTAAACAGGAGGTCAAGAAAAGTGTACAAGATGTGATCAGGCTTGGAGTAAAGCCGGTCATGATAACAGGTGACCATCCTATAACGGCCTTTGCCATCGGCAAGGAATTAAATATCGTAACTGATTCGGCTGAAGTTCTTTCCGGAATGGAACTGGACCAACTGAGTGAAGAACAGCTCGTAGAAAAAATAAAAGATGTCTCTGTTTTTGCAAGAGTATCCCCTGAGCAAAAATTACGGATTGTCAACGCCTACCAAAAGCTCGGCCATATTGTCGTGATGACGGGTGATGGTGTGAATGACAGCCCTGCTATTAAAAAAGCGGATGTCGGCGTTTCCATGGGGATTGCAGGAACGGATGTAACAAAAGAAACTTCGGATATGGTGCTGAAGGAGGATGACTTCACCTCTATTGTTGATGGCATTAAGCGGGGAAGAACTATCATCGGCAATATCCGAAAAGCATTAGGTTGTCTTTTAACCGGGAATCTATCCGAAATTTTAGTCACGACCACAGCAGTATTGATTGGGCTCCCGATACCGTTGGTTCCCATCCAGATATTATTAATGAACCTGTTGACGGATGCCATTCCGGCAACGATTCTGGCTGCAAATCCGGGCAACAAAAATTTGCTGACAAAACAGCAGGATATTGCCGACAGGTCACTTTTTCAAAAAATTGCAGTACGCGGATTGCTTCTTTCCGCAGGTGTTGTTGGGATCTTTGCATATAGCCTGTCAGCCGGTATGCCTTTAGCTATCGCACAAACGATGGCTTTTGCCACATTGGTTGCGGGACAGCTTGTACAAACATTTTCATGGAGACAAGAAGGCACCATTGGACCGTTGGCTGATTGGAAAAAAGACCAGTACTTTATAGCCGGACTAGGCATCTCCTGGCTTACTTTGGGCTTAGTGATGTATATCCCTCCCCTTGCGTCCGTATTTCAGACAGCACCTCTGACGCTTGGGCAATGGCTGCCTCCTCTGTTGGTTGCCGGTTCAGTACCGGCTGTTTCAAAAATGATTCAGCCGGCCATCGAGCGTCACTTAAATCATGTTAATGACAGAAAACCGCAACCTGCGCTCCAGCCAGTCATTTAGACTTTATGGGAAGGAGGAAAGATAAAATGAATGAAGAATACAACAATGCCCAAGATAACTCAAATCCTCTTTATAACGGTATAATTAATGCCTTGCAGCTTATGCGCCCTGCAGCTGTTTTAGGAATCAAAGGTTTAATGGAGCTTGGCGAAAAGACTAAAACACTCACAGCATACGCCCGTGAAGAATTCGAAGACCTTGTAGCTGAAGCCCAATTTGAAAGAATGAAACAACAGATTGATGAGGAACAAAAGGAGTAGCTAATTAATGGCAGCGGACTTCTTGCAAGAATGCCCGCTGCCGATTAAACTCGGGAGGTATTCCAATTGAGTGGCCAAAATAATGAAATAACTCATGAACTTAGTAAAGCGCTTAAACATTTAAGTAAAGCTTTAACAATCAGTATTCACTCCCTAAAAGCAGACCCCGACGCAAAAAAACATGTCGGTGAATTATGGGAAAGTTTTCTTAGCGCATTTTTCAGCCAGATCAGAGAAAGAGGTAAAGAAAGCAAAATCAACTTATTACATTTGATTTCCTTTTCAAATATAAGAAAGTATTAACAATCTTTTATCTTGAAGGTATCTCCGCCGCCTCTTCAAAATCATCCGCTGCTGCGGCATGTTTCAGTCTTGGCGCCAATAAAAGGGCCATTGCCAATAGACCGACACATAACCATAAGGCAGCCGATATTCCGCCCAACTTGTCAGTCAGCAATCCTCCAATGCCCGGTCCAAGGATCTGTCCCCCGGCAAAATAGATGGTCACATACCCCAATGCGATTGGAGCATAGGATTGGTGGACCTGCTCGGTCGAAAGTGCCTGGATAAGAGAAAGCATACCAACAAACGTGAATCCCCAAAGCGCCTGGCTTATGACGAAGCTTGATAAGACAGGAATGAATATGGGGATCAAAATGGATGACCCTCCTAGGAAAATAGTGATGCACAAAGACAGCTTCCTTCCGATATTATCGGAAACGGCACCCCATACCGGCCCGCTGAATATACTCATTACGCCTCCCAAAGCCATTATGTCTCCAGCGTTTTTTTCATTTACGCCAGCTTCCAAAATATAGCTGAAAAAGAAGCTTTGAGGTATCAAATAGGCAAAGCCAATCAAACCATAAATAAAAGCGACAAGCAAAACACCTTTATGGAAATAAACTTCCTTGAATAAGGATACACCCTGTTCTCCTTTTTGGGACAAAGGTACAGGCGGATCTTTTAAAATCCTAACAGCAACCAAAGTGGTTAGGATGGAACCAACCCCAAAAAGAAGCCAAAGATAGCGCCAGCCGTAATCATCGAACCATATATTAAAAATTGGCGCAATCAGGCTTGCAATCAGGGTTCCAAGTCCCATCCCGCTTAACAAAAGGCCGATCATCATCCCCCTATTGTTCGGAAACCATCCGACGACAATATTTACAAGTGGAGTGTATCCAAAAGCGGTTCCGACACCAAGCATGATCATTCCAATAAGAGAAGCCGCATAGCTCCCTGCATTGAATAAAATTATACAACCCCCGGCAAGAAGCAAAAGACCGATTACAACGAGCGGCTTTGACCCCCATTTGGATGCCATGATCCCTACAAGCAATACCATGGCTAGGTAACCGACCGCTGTGGAGGTCCCCAACATCCCTGCCTGCTGATAGGAAAGATTAAGACTGTCTCTCATATATGGCATAAGAATCCCGTAGGCCATCCTTCCAAAGCCCGATATGCATATGGTGATCAACATACTGACAATAGCATATATCCACATTCTTTTTCGCTGTTTCATTCCTCCACCCCATCGGCTGAAAACTTTTCCATCAAAAAATTTAGAATAAACCTGTAATTAATTGTACCAAAAAGATCATTGCTTGAAAAAAAAGACCTTCAATTGTGTAGAGATAATAAAGTCGTTTAATAACCAATAGTTGGAAGATATTTAAGTTATTTAATTTTTAATATAAGGGACGTGGAGAAGTTGTCTCAACAAGGAAACGGTAATCATCCTCACCTTCCCCCATGAATATAACCTTTAGTTCACGTTTATATATAAATGGCACTAAAAAATGCCAAGCATTCCTGATAGTACTAACAACAAGTATTGCAATAACTAAAGCTAGTGTTAAATCTATGAAGAAGTGAATTTAACCATTCAAATACATAGGAACACAACCAGAAGTCAGAAAAGACGCGTGCGGCTGATGGAAACATTGGGACGCCTCCACACCCTCCTGCTGCAAAAAATGCCTCTATAAATCCAATAATTATAATTGGTTGAATAACTTGAAACCGTTTCAATAAGTAGGCATAATCTTCCCTAGTATAGTTTATCTAAGTATAATATACTCTCCTCCTACACTTGCAATAAAAAGCTCTGGGTTTAACATCACATCGAACGAAGTTCAATCAGTCACAATCCTTTGATATTTAATTAGGAATATTGTCAAAATTACAGATAGTAGTAACCCTTCTAACACATAACCCCAACTAAAGAATGAAACAGCATTAGGGAAATAGCCTAAAATACCGTCAATACCAGACCTTATCTTCGACCCTTCGTCAACAATTCTTTGCATGACACTTCCAATATACAAAGGGTTAATGTCATAAATAAATGCACTTGTCAAATATATCGAAATTTTCTCTGCAATACAAGGAACCAAAAAACTTAACGCATAAAAAGTTTTGCTGTTCCCTTTACAGAAGGCTGAATAATACAATGCCCCAACTGTATAGGGGAAAATTATCAATAAAATACCCAAAACATGCTTTACATTCCAACCAATCAAGAAAGCTACGGAATATGTCAGTAGGTAAGTGAATAGTATAATCAACCAACCTAAACACAATCTGAGAAAAACTATAAAGCGTTTTTTCAACTTTACACCTCCCCCTTTTTGTATTGGTGGTGCTTTTCCATCTTCTCATGATCTAAGCATTATCTCATTATGTGCGGTTGGTAGCTTATTGTTTCACATGTGGAAATATTAGCGATATAGTCAACCCCGAATCAAGCTCTGATTTTGCATCCAACTGAATGGCTAAATCATTAGCCATCTTGCTTACTAAAAAGAGTCCCATGCCCGTTGCTTGTCTTGTATAAGTACCTCGCCCTCCAGTAAAACCCTTGTCAAAAATAAATGGCAGATCTTCTTCAGATACACCAGGTCCATTATCACTAATATGTAAAATGGTTTGTTCACTCACTTCATCATAAACCATTTCAAACTTCAGAATGGGATTATCCTGATTTTGTACAACATATTTCGTACTATTAAAGATTAGTTGTTCTAATATAAAAGCTAGTCCCTTGCAATCAGATAAAATTTCCATATCTTCACCTATGAACTGTATTTGAAAACCGGATTCATCTAGTAGTGTTTGATGGTCTTCAATTGTCTGTTTACAAACTGCTAGTAAGCTTATAGACTCAAAAATATAATCTTTATGAACAGCCCCAAGTCTTGCAAAATACAAAATTCTCTCTACGTCTCCAAGCATTTGATCTCTAATATGAAGCATACGCTTTCTAACAAGGGGAGACATTTCGTCACTGCGGTTATCTAATACCAGTGTCATCAATGACAGAGGCTTTTTAATTTCATGAACCCACCCTTCTATATAGTTTTCATAATCGGTCAACTCAATGACTTGATCATTAAGTTCCGACTGATACGACCTTATGATACCCCCCATACTTCGGATATATGACCAATGTGTCTTAGGAGATACCCGGCATAATCGTTCTTCGTTCGCCTCATTCGGTTCTAACAAAAAATCTTGGAAAGCAGCTTCTATTATCTTTTGCTTTTTATTGATGATGAATACAGACAACGATACCATGGCTAGAGTAAAAACAATCATGAGTCCTACTAAAACATTAAACGTTTCAGGATAAGCTAACCAAGCTAAAAAACTAAATAGGAGACTTGTAGCCACCAACATAAGAAACCATTGTTTATAAGCATACAAACAATCATAGATTTGCTTTAACCATTTCATGGCTTCACTTACCCCCTAAGTCGATAACCTTTACCCCTTATTGTTTCAATTTGACTTTCCAAGTTTAATTGTCGCAATGTTTTTCGCAAGCGAGTGAGATTTACTTGAAGTGCATTTTCGTCTATATATTGGTCTGTTCCCCATAAAAGATCACTTAGTGTTGACTTGGATACAACCTCAGGTTTATTCTGTACTAAAGCCAATAAAATTTTTCCTTCATTAGCTGATAATGATAACGATTGCGATCCCTTATACAAAGTAAAAGTATTTGGGTCTAGCGAAAAACTGCCCCCATCTATCAGGCCTAGTTGTCCTTCAAATCTTCTAAGCAGGTTCTGAATGCGCGCCAATAATCGATCTCGATTGCATGGTTTTGTGAGATAATCATCTGCACCTAAATGAAGACCGTGTAATTCATCCTGTAACTTATCTCTAGATGTAAGAATCAATATGGGACCCATTCCTTTTAATTTTAGACTTTTGCATATTTCAAATCCTGACTGTTCCGGTAAATTGATGTCTAATAAAACTAGGTCTGGTGCCGAAGTGGCAATTTGAGCAACAATATCATGGAAGTCTGCAATTGCCCTCACTTCAAACCCTTCTTTTTGCAATATATCCATTAACTCTTCTCTCATCATTGAATCATCTTCGACAATTGTAATTCTCGCCAATTCAGCACCTCCTTCGATGTGAAATGTAACGGTTCCTTAATCTATATTCGGCTTCCAGCGCAATTTATCGATCTCATGATCTGCTGCTCGGGCAACCGCTATTCCATAAATCACCAAAAATACGATAACTATACATGCAAAGGTAAAGGTGATAGGATACAGTAACGCATTGTCTTCGATGCGAATCATAACAAATACAATCATCGCCCTTATCCCAACAGCACCACTCACACACGCAAGAGACATAGGTAACAGAAAGGTCCACAACACCTGTCTACGCATCGATTTTTTCATTTGATGACGTTTTGCCCCTAACATGGAAAGCGTTACATAGCGCCCGCCAGTCTGCTTCATCTGTGTCAAAAATTGTAAAGCTAATACCGTACAAGCAATCATCAAGAATAAGAATCCCATATATAAGACCGTATAACTTCCAGCAACAACATAGAAGAGTTGACGCCCAAAGTTTTGTAAATAACTTTCAAACTCGAAGCCTGAAGACTTTAATAAGTCTCTAGCCTCCATCATTGGTTTCATTAAACCTTGCTGATCTTGCATCTTTTGTGGGATACGAAAATTCCAATATAACGCATAGGTTTCCGTATCTAATAATGGTTCAAACATATGATCGGGGACGATAAATGCTGAATGAATTTCTACGGAACTGTCTGCTACTAATCCTCTCATTGGAATTGATGGGCGTATCAATACTTCCTGATCATTAATGCTCATCAAACTTTGCCCTTCTTTTGCAGCCTTTT
Source organism: Siminovitchia terrae (assembly GCF_003605405.2). Taxonomy (GTDB): domain Bacteria; phylum Bacillota; class Bacilli; order Bacillales; family Bacillaceae_C; genus Siminovitchia; species Siminovitchia terrae. Next base: position 131,082 of record NZ_QYTW02000003.1, read on the forward strand.
CAAGAATACTATCAAGTACAGGCATGCTGTCTAGATTATCCGTAGGCATAAAATCCGGATTAAAATATAAAGCAATTTCATTTGAATGTAGATTCAGTGGTTTTTCTCCTATCGCTTCTAAAAGTCCATTATAAGATGATTCAGGAATGAGATAAGGTGTTGTTGCATCTATCTCTAGAATTCCAAACAGATTAAGTGCTTCAGGGTTTTCCGAACTGATATCATAGCCCTGCATTTCTCCAGATAAAATTTGCTCTTTGTAGTTGTTTGGCAGAGCCCTAATGAGTTGCTCTCTTAATTCAGACCATTCTACCAACGATAAAGGCAAGTCGTCTTCCCCACGTTCATCCTGATATTTCATTTCCCCAATTTCTAGTAGGTTTAAGTCCTCTACATATGGTACCATTTTTTCTGAAGTAAGAAATTGTTCAACCTTTTGATTATCCCCATTAACAGTAAAATCATATATCGAGGAATGCCTACTAAAGGCACTTTCAAATCCTATAATAGTTGAAGCACCATTTGCGATCAAAATGATCGACAACGTGATGAGAATCGATGTGACAGCAACAGAAGTAGATTTATTAGTTATGTTCTCTTGAAACTGCCTTAATGTAAATGTGTGAAGATCTTTAGTAGACTTATGCTTAAACATGCTTGCCAACAAGCCTAGTAATTTTGCAAATCCTTTCATAAAAAGGATCGTTCCTAAACTTCCCAGAGCCAATGCCACAAACAGAAGCAGTCCTGCAAAGTCCATCAAACGATATAAAACAATCCAATAGGCAACGCCTAGCAAGACAGAACCTACTAACATATGGAGTACGTTGCCTTTAACATGACCCATATCCTGTTTCTTATCCATTTGCTCATAAAGTAATTGATGGACCTCTTGATTAAATAATCTTCCGCCAAGAATGACTAATGCTATCAACTGGATGAATAAAAAACCGATTATGGTAAAGAAAATCGCACCTACCGACAAGCTTATTTGATGACCAATAATTCCCTGTCCAACTAATTTAGAAACCGTCAAACTGATGATTTCTGCTAAAAATCCGCCTATTAAAATGCCTCCAATGAGTGCCAAAATAGAAGTAATGAACCCCTCTGCTAAAAGTTGAAGAACAAGGCGTTCCTTGCGCATTCCTAACATGAGATAAAGCCCAAACTCTTTGCTTCTCCGATTTAATTGATACTGATTAGCAAATAAAATCAAGAAAAACAATAAAAATAATGCAAATAGATACACAATGGGCATCTGAGCTAAAAGTTTATCGATCGAATCACTCTCAAACTCCCTTAAGAATAAAATAACATCTTGTCTCCCCAGTGAAAGAATGATATAAAATGAGGCTACTGCTGTTACAAGTGTTGCAAAATAGATTAAATTCTCCTTACGACTTCGTTTAGCATTACGATAAATCAGCCTAGAGAACATTTGCGCTTCCTCCCCCAAGCTGAGCTAGTAACTGCAAAATTCTTTCATAAAATGTCTCTTGTGACTCATCATGTTTGCGACGCAACTCATGAAAGATAACACCATCTTGAATAAAAAGGATTCTTGAGCAAAAACTTGCTGCATTAGGATCGTGGCTGACCATTAAAATAGTTCTTCCACTACTTCTATTAATACCTTCCAACTTATTCATTAATGTTCTTGCAGAACGTGTGTCCAATGCTCCTGTCGGTTCATCGGCAAGAACGATGTCTGGATCAGAAATCAAACTACGTCCAGCAGCTACCCTTTGCTTTTGTCCCCCAGACATCTGAGATGGGAATTTATGAAGGATATCTGTAATTTCAAAAAAACCTGCCAGCTCATCTAATTTAGCTTTTGCTTTTACAAAATCCACCCCATAAATAGATAATGGTAATAGGATATTTTCTTGTCCAGTTAAATTATCCAGCAGTGCAAAGTCTTGAAACAAATATCCAATTCGACTACCGCGATATTCAGCTAAATCCTTACTGTTAAAAGCACTGATGTTTTTACCATTTAGAAGTACACGCCCAGATGTTGGTTTTATTATTGTTGCAATGCAGTTTAATAATGTCGTTTTACCAGATCCACTTGGCCCCATTATTCCTAAGAATTCTCCTGGGAGAATATCAAAGCTAACACCGTTTAAAGCTTTTGTTATATTGTTTTTCTTACCGTAGATTTTTTGTAAGTCTTGAACTTCCAGTAATTTTCCTTGCCTGATCACTGTATAACACTCCTTTTCTTATTATGACTTTCCGAAGTTATAATCGACCGAATTGAGCTATACACATTATAATCAGTATAAAAGACTAGAAACACTTACAAATGATGTAAGGAAAAATGAATGATGTTGATTTGAAAAATTTGAATCACTATATATATTGCACCCCAATAGTTCATTATTGAAGATCATCACGTATGCCAGCAATGACCTTTCATAATAAATATTCTCTGTAATAAAGGGCATCAGTTAGACAAGTTTGTCTAACTGATGCCCTTACTACTATGTTTGGCTTTTGCTATGTTAATGTCTTGGACTTCGAAGTATGCTAATAACTTAATAGCCCAAATACCACTAGCATTGACAAACCCCGAAGGCGGTGATGATAGATTGTAATCCAATCTTGACTATATAGTGATGATAATGATATAGGCTAACCTAATATTTTGAAACAACATAAAATACCTTTGAATGGGTGTACAGAAGTATAAAAATTACCTATTACAGAATATATGATTCATTTGGTGGGCTTCTTGTGAATATCATGAAATCAAATGCGCCTTGGCGTATTTGCGCCCAGATTTTATCGAGCTTAAGCTCGATAAATTTCCTCTGAAAATCTGTGGCATCCGCCGGAGGCTTTGACTTTATTCAGCCGGGGGGTTTGAACCCCCACTGAATGGAATACCAATATGCATACATCTCACCACTTATAGAAGTGGGAGATTTCTGCTGAATGAAGTTAAAATGACAAGTTTTTTAAGGAATTTGCGAGAATCAGCTTCTAACCAATTATAAATGGTGTCCAAACTTTTGTTTAATGTTTTGCATTTCATATGAAGACAGGAATTTTTTATATGAAGGAGGATATTTTTAGTTGGACTTCCTATCGACTATTATCATGATTAATTTAGTTGGTATTGGTGCTAATTTAGATAATTCCAGTATCGGAATGGCTTACGGAATAGAGAAAGTTCATTTCCCCCATAGGGTTAATTTTATTGTCAATGTGATTGGATTTATAAGTGCTTTAATTGGTACGTATGCAGGAAAATCCCTTTCTCAAATTACTCCTTATCAATTTGGTGCAATCTCCTCTTGTATTGTTCTTTCTTCACTTGGATGTTTTATTTTATATTCTAATTATATACATCCTTATACAACCCAAAAAAAAGAATTAAAACTTCAGAGACCTAACCTTCGTATGGGAATTTATTTGGGATTAGGACTTTCAATTTCTAATGCTTTTAGTGGTCTTGGAGTGGGTTTGGCTGATATGGCAAACATGTGGTGGATTGCTTTAAGTATTACTGTTTGGGGATATCTATTAATCTGGTTCGGTAATTTATTTGGGGCCAAGATAATTGTAAGGCGGCTTGGAAAACATTCATCCTTTGTGGCTGGATTACTGCTAATTATAATTGGGATTAAACAAATTTATTAATATGCAAACGAATAGGTCATAATGGAATGTGTTATTTTGCAGAGTACCGTCTCTTTTCCGTGGAATTTTATTAAATCAAATGCGCCTTGGCGTATTTGCGCCCAGATTTTATCGAGCTTAAGCTCGATAAATTTCCTCTGAAAATCTGTAGCATCCACCGGAGGCTTTGACTTTATTCAGCCGGGGTTTGAACCCCCACTGAATGGAATACCAATTTGCATTCATCTCACCACTTATAGAAGTAGGAGATTTCTGCTGAATGAAGTTAAAATGTTTTTTTAAAATAAACAATAAATTTTATTCTATTTATAAAGGTTAACCGATATGATTTTAGTTAGATACACCATAAAAAAAGTGACACTAAAAATAAGGAAGGAGCTCTATGCTTTTGTCGGCACGTAAAAAACTAATTGATCAATTTGGGATTAAAAACATTATTAATTATTTACGGAGGTCTAGACAAGACGAAGAGCGAGAAAAGAAAACAGGCGAAGATACACTACATGAGCAAAAACAACTGATGGATCGAGTACTAAATGAATATAGAATCCCTTATAATCAAGTTTCGGAAATAGGATCTGGAGACAAAATTTCAACCCGCCCAGTTTTTATGCAAGTTATACGTGATTTAAAAAACGAGAAATATGAAGCAATTGCTGTAAAAGAAATATCTCGTATGGGAAGAGGATCTTATACAGATATGGGGACTATTTATGACTTGATTATCGAGAAGCGAATCTACATCATCACGCCCTCGAAGATTTATGATCCCACAAACCCAGCAGACTTGCGGCACATTCGCTTTGAATTGTTTTTATCCAGGGAAGAGTTTGAATCAACAAAGGAGCGACTTAATGGAGGTCGTTATAACGCTGCATTAGAAGGAAAGTGGGTTTCAGGACCACCTCCATTTGGGTTTGATTACAGCCCTGCTACAGGAAGATTAATAATTAATGAGGAAGAGGCAGGGATAGTACGGGCCATTTTTGATTATTACGCAAACGGGATTATTTTAAATAACGGAAAAAGAAAATTAGTTCAATTTCGTGCGCTGGCGACCTATTTAAAGCGAATTGGCATAAAAACTCCAACTGGTAAAGACAATTGGTCCCCTCCTTTTTTGAAAGAGTTTCTTTCACACGATCGATATATTGGCACGCTGCGGCAAAATACTAGGCAAACTTTATCGAATGGAAAAAAGGTTCCCCGCCCAGAGGAAGAACATATTGTAGTAGAAAAGGCCCACCCCGCTATTATTGATATGGAGATATGGAGCAAAGTCCAATATAGAATCAATAACCGGGACATCCCGACACATACAAAGCTCGATTTTGAACCAAATAGATTAGCAGGATTGTGCATTTGTAAGAAATGCGGCAAGAAATTTATAAGAAGAGCTAGCGAAAGGACTTATATTAAGAAAGACGGCAGCGTAAGTTATTATGAAAATGAATTTTTGTTTTGCGGAACAGTCGGATGCACCTATGTTAAATATAAACCGGTTGAGGAAGACATACTTGAAACTCTAAAAATTTTAAAAGACCTGAATCCCTCTTTATTAAAATCACAAGTTGAAAAGATTGTAATCAAAGAAAAGCCTATCGACTCCAAAGAGGATATTATTAAGCGTATTAAATCCAGACGCGAGGAATTAGATAGGCGTATGAAATTTATTTATGAGAAACATGAGACAGGAGTCTATTCTGATGAGAGATTTCTTGAGAGAAAAGCGGAAATTGATAAAGAGTTAGAAGAACTTGCAAAGATTAATGTTGAGGATCAAAAAGAGAATGAGAACGAGGAATTTGATCCAAGCGTAATAAAAAGAAATTTAAATTCTGTTTTGCAAGCATATGAGAACACGACCAGTGAATTAAATAAAAACAAATTGTTGCATAGTGTATTCAGCCATATTTTTATAGAAATCGTTAAAAAAGGGAGCGGTTCAAGGCCTGCAACCCACCAAATCGAGCCTTATCTAAAAAGTACCGTATTGTCAAAACCCAATTGACATGCGGTTTCTTTTTTTAATAACATGAGATTAACACTCATCTGTCGGTTAATGCATTGGCAAATTTACTCATTGAATTTCCGGTCAACGGGGCGATCACCATACAGTCAAGTGGCTCTTTCGGTCCGAGCGGCTCCGCATCCACAATCGAATCTATGACTCTTCGTCCTGCTGTATGTTCAATCCTGGCAATCCAATCATCGCTCTCTCCAAACTTCGTATCTGTGCTTTTGACAGTATAAGTGACGACAGGAACAACTTCCGCTCCAGCACCCGCCAGCTTTTCAATTTCCGGAATAACAGCATCATAGGTACAATGCGACCCAGTTAAACCGAAACCGATTCGCTTACCTTTTAAACTCATTTTTTTATTTCCCCTTTCGGCTTTCCAGCTCTTCTCCCAGCAATTGTGATAGTACATTCGCCAAAATTTGTCCCGCTGTTTTAGGTGCAACAATTCCCGGCAAGCCGGGCGCAAGAAGTGCTTTGATGCCTCGCTTCTCTGCATAGCGGAAGTCTGTGCCACCAGGCTTAGAGGCCAAATCAATGATTAAGGTATGTGAAGGCATTTGGGCAATAACGGCGGCGTTGACTATTGGATAAGGTACAGTATTAATACAAATATCTATATCATTCACTTCATTCCCAAGATCATTTAAATAAAATGGCTGCAACCCCATTTCGGTTATCCTGGCAATATGTTTGCTCTTTCTTGCCCCAACCTTTACTTTAGCTCCCAACAAAGAAAAGGTCCGAGCAACACTCATTCCAACTCTCCCCAGTCCGAGTACGGCTATGGATGACTGATGGATAGTTATGTCCGTATTTTGTATGGCCATCATTATCGTTCCTTCAACAGTGGGGATCGAATTATAAATGGCCACATCGTCTCTTTCAAAGAGATTGATGAGCTTTCGTTTTGATTTTTTTATGATATTATCCAAATACTGGTTGCTGATTCCTGAATAGACAGTGCAATACGATGGTGTCTGTTGCAGGATTTCTTCTGTTAACACAATTTTTTCACTGGAGAATATCGTTTCTACTTCTCCTTCCAAGCTCGTTCCGGGAACAGGTAAAATAATCGCGTCTATATTTGAAAAATTCAGGTCATGAAGCCTCTCTTTCACCGCTCCGGAAAAGGGCTGTTCTAATTGTTCAAAGCCAGCAAGGTATATTTTTGCATCCAGTTCTGCCAGCTTTTTAATGATTTCCAACTGTCTTGCATCTCCGCCCATGACCACAATCTGCATATCCGTCAACATCAAAGATCCATCACCTTCTTTCGCTCCTGCTGAACCCTTTGCCACCTTATTGTATGATTGCATAAAAATAGAGTGCTTGGATGATTTCCTGCACTCTAAAAAGAAAAGTAAATTTTGTTCTTAATGCAAGAGCCTTTTCGAGCAAATATTGAATTAATCCAAGCGATGATTTATTGAACCTCTCCTGACCAAAGTAACGAGATTCTCGGGAAGAGAGCATATTTGTTGGCATATTTCTTTACCAACAGCGGTTTCTCTTATGGATCAAGCTATCCCCCAGATTTTTTAAAGAGGATTGAAGGGCCGTGCTATCGACTTCTTTCCGCCAGCAAGTGGCTTCTTCCCTTTTCATTTGAGGAAGTAAAGCAGAACAAGCCTCATAGGACAAACCTTTTCCAATTTTTACATACGCCATATTCCAACGATGAAGAAAATGGTTATAGACAAATCTTGAACAACCGATGGTTTTAGCGATGAAGATTTCTTGTTCTTTCGTTGGATAGATACGAAACTTGCAGGCTTTGTGCCGCAGCATTGGACTCTCCTCACTTCATTGCTTTGATAGACCGACACCTCTATACTATTTTAACATTTGTATGAGATCATACATTGTATAGAAGTGTTTAAAAAGCTTTTGATTTTAATAGATGTTGGTTGACTAACATAGCTAAACAAAAGCCGATTTATCTACACAATGAAGTCGTGAGTATTCACAGTTGAATGGTAAAACTTGCGAAATTTTGATATCTATTATATAGTTGAGTTACTATTTTTTTAAAGGGTGAACTTTTTGTCAATTGTAGCATTCTAATCTGAATCAACGTAATAGCTTAATTTTGTCGAACAACCACCCATCCTGGGTGTTATTTGTTGTGCAAAAAAAGCAAGATTAGAATTAGTCATCTTCGTATAAACATCTGGCGCGACTAATTTTAGTCGCGCTTTTTCTATTCGTTGATTTAGACAATTTTAATTTTTTCCTATTAAAATTGAGAGGACGAATCTACAATGCAAAAACAATTACAACAAATTACAGCTGATATGCAGCTTGAAGAACATTATCTCACATTAGAAAAGGCTCTACTTGATTTATATTTCCATAAAAATTGCACCACTAAATCTTTAGCTCATACGACAGGCTTACCAATACCTATCGTTTCAGCAATGAAGAAAGAATTTGCTAAGCGAGGATGGGGCAAACATAGCTTAACGAAAAAAGGCCAGCTTGCCATCTCGCAATATTTTCAACTCTCAGGTGCTGATGCTAAGCTCTATCTTCAATTAACGACAGATGATGCATTTCGTACAGAATGGATTACACAAAATATAAGCGAATTAAGCACTATTTATGACGCTAGACCCACAGCTGACGTGGCGATTGATCAAGCAAAATGTACAGTTGAGACAGCCTTAAAACGTGCATTGCTCGCATTAGACTATACGATGCTACTCAATAAGCGTATTTTGTGTTTAGGCGATGATGATTTCATCAGTATTGCACTAGCATTTTTACTAAAGAAAATCTCTCCACATTCTACAACTAAAATTGTTGTATTAGATATTGATAGTCGAGTTTTATATACAATTAGTAAAATAGCTAAAGATTATGAGCTCCCGATTAAAACAGATTATTATAACGTTCAGGAGCCCTTGCCTAAAACATACACCCAACATTTTGATTGTGTATACACAGATACACCGTATACATTGATTGGCGCACAGCTTTTTTTATCACGTGCAATTAACGCACTAAAGCCAGAAGCTATGCGGCATGTGTTTTTCTCCTACGCTAAGCGTAGCTATCAAAAGCAGTGGGAGCTACAGCAAAGCTTACATGCTATGGGCTTCGTGATTGACAGTATTAAATACGATATAAACACCTATGAAGGTGCGCAGATTTTAGGTGCTACAAGCTCATTATTCGTATTACAAACAACAGAGCAAATGACTTCCTACATTCCTAATCAGCGTAAATTTATGCGACCAATTTACACAGGAGAAATTGAGCGGAAATCAGTTGTTTATCAGTGTATCAATTGTCAGCACTCACTTACAGTCGGCGCTGGTCATCAATACACCACGATTGTTCAACTTCAATCTAGTGGTTGTCCGATTTGCGAAAATAAAAAGTTTTCACAAATTAAGAGAGCAGTACGAAAAACACAATTCCAGCACGTATTAGGACATCATATTTTATTAGAGCTACATGATTGTGATGTTGCATTGCTCAATGACGTGCAACAAATTAAAACGATAATGTGTCAAGCTGCACATAAAGCAAAGGCAACGATTGTGACCGAACATTTCCATCATTTTTCACCTTATGGGGTTAGCGGTGTAGTCATCATTCAAGAGTCACATTTAACGATTCACACGTGGCCAGAGTTCGGTTACGCAGCAATCGATATTTTTACATGTAGCAGTAAACTGGCTCTACATGAGGCTGTTCAATATATTACTGAGCAATTTAATGCTGGAAATGCTACACAGCATTACGTGCATCGAGGTAAATAGAAAAAATGAGGGACTGGCCCATAAGCCCTTAAAGCGAAAGCAGAGTGATCTGAAAGATATATTCGGCCCAATGTTAGAGGCCATGCTAAAGGTGAAATGGAAATCAACTGGGCTATGAATCTAATGACAAAAATGAAAAGGAAACAGATAATAGGCGTAGAAGATATTTTCTTTCCATGGTTGGAGTCAGTGGATTTGAAGGTGCCATGGCTATTTTTCCTCTAATCATCGTGCAGCGCTGCGTCGTCTATTTGATCCGCAATTGCATAAGATACGTTCCAAGCAAGGACTCTCACACAGGCATTAAGAGAAAGGTTTCCAAACAAAATGGACGACCTATCCAGGAGCTATTGACGTATGGGAGAGGAATTTTCACCACGTCAAGCAGCGCCATTCGTAAAATCATGTATACTACTAATGCCGTGGAATGCATCCATTCCAGCTTTAGGAAAATGATCAAAAAAGGAGCATTCCCTAACGAGAATGCCCTGATAAAATGCGCCTTGGGTTATTTGTGCCCAGATTTTATCGAGCTCCGCTCGATAAATTTCCTCTGAAAATCTGTGGCATCCGCCGGAGGCTTTGACTTTATTCAGCCGACTGAATGGATTACCAATAGGCATTCATCTCACCACTTATAGAAGTGGGAGATTTCTGCTGAATGAAGTTAAAATACCTTGAGTAAAGTGTACTTACACACTTTATTTGACAAACCCAAATTAACATGCGTTTTCTCTCTTAGATAACTTGAGGTTACCATCTTTGATGCATAACAGAAAAGACAGGCAAGAGTACTGCATGAAGTGGGTGTCGTTTGCCTTATCAGCGATTGATTGATCCTTACGCCGATGGCACCGTTGGTACGTCCCGTCACTTAGCTTTCCCGTCCATCGCAATTCAACGCGAAATTATGTGATAAAGAGTTATGAACACTTAGAAAAAAAGGTAATATCCAGCCTCCACTTTTGGGTGGAGTGGGATATTCCAAAAGGGAATGCTACTGATCAGGAACTTCCAGTATAATCATGTCTGTCCCAATTGTTCTAATATTTCTCCAAGGTACCCTGATTTCTCCTCCATTTTTTCTAATCCATTTTCCAGTGGGAATAATCAAGTGGTTAATCTCACCTGTACTGCTGTTGATCTCAAGATCAGTCTGTCCGAGGACCCCCATTCGCTCGGCCTTTTTAAAGTCTACGATTTCTTTGCCGCCCAGCTCGCTTAATCGCATAGTGCGCCTCCTTATTAATCCTACCCTTTGTACAATATATAGCCGGTTGCCAAGATTTAGAATGGAAAACCCCTTTTAATAAAAGGTACAGATTATTTCAGCCCCTTTTACATAACTTTTGAAATGAAGGGCGTGGATAAAAAGCGATTTTTCAATCAAATGCGCCTTGGCGTATTTGCGACCAGATTTTATCGAGCTCCGCTCGATAAATTTCCTCTGAAAATCTGTGGCATCCGCCGGAGGCTTTGACTTTATTCAGCCGGGGTTTGAACCCCCACTGAATGGAATACCAATAGGCATTCATCCCACCACTTATAGAAGTGGGAGATTTCTGCTGAATAAAGTTAAAAAAACCGCCAAACCCATCACTCTTTATAAATTACACTGCTATCTTGAAAGAATTTTTCCACATCTCGATCGGAAAAATCGGATAATGTTTTATAGATATACTGAGGATTTCGATCCTTATCGATCACGACGGACCGCACACCTTCGAAGAAGTCTTCATGCCGCAAAAAGTTTTTTGCCAGGATAAGATCAGTGGCAAAACACTCCTCTGCTGTTTTTGCTTCTCCATCTATTAGCTGCTTTAACGTAATTTTTAATGAAGATGGTGATTTGGACATAAGAATTTCCTTTGTTCTTGACGCAAATTCGCTCGGATCTTTCTCTAGTGATGCGAAAATCTCCTCCACTGTGCAATGTGAAAAGTGTTTATCGATTTCAGTTTGCATGGCAGCAAGATCCCCTTTCTCCAATGGACAACTTGAGAATTCAGTTAATAGTTTGTTTAAATCCCCATTCACATCCTGCCCTTGCCAATTTATCTGTGCAACGCGATCAAGAAACTCTGGCAGTTTGACGCTGTCCATGTAACGATCGGCAGCATTCGCAAAAAGGACGTCCGCGGCCGGGATGACTGATGCTGTTAATGCTAAGTAGCGGCCAACAAATCCTGGTGCTTTATTTAAGAAATAAGCAGCTCCAACATCCGGAAAGAAACCAATATTCATTTCCGGCATGGCCCATTTCGTGCGTTCCGTAACGATCCGGTGGGTGGCACCATAGGATAAGCCTATTCCGCCCCCCATGACAATGCCATCCAGGCAGGCGATAATCGGTTTGGGATAGGAATAGATGGCCATGTCCACTTTATATTCCATTTCAAAAAAAGTTTCTGCTTTTTCTAACGATTCCTCGCTGGTACTGGCTTTATAAAGCGCTTTGATATCACCGCCCGCACAAAACCCCTTCTCCCCTTCTCCTTTTAAGACAATGACTTGGATATGGTCATTTGCCTCCCATTCTTTTAATTTCTCACCAATCAGCTTCAGCATCTCATAAGAAAGAGAATTTAAGGCTTTTGGGCGATTAAGCGTAATAAAGGCCACCCCACCGTCACTAACCGAAAGTAATACTTCGCTTTCCATACTGAATCCCCCTCTTAAGAGTGTTTAAATTGCGGCTCTCTTTTTTCAATAAATGCCTGAACTCCTTCTTTGGCATCTTCCGTTAAAAATAGTTCAGCAAATCGCGTTCGTTCCCTTTCAAGCCCTGATTGAAGATTTTCTTTCGTTCCCTGAATCACACACTCAATTGTGCGTAATACACTTGTCATACTCTTTCCGTCAATGAAGGATTGTGCAATAGTCTTTGCCACTGGAAGAAGCTCTTCCGGATCTGTTACCATTTGAATAATGCCTAGCTGCAGTGCCTCGTCAGGGTTCAATTGTTTGCTTGTTAAAATTAAGTTTAATGCCGTCGCTGGATTTGTAATTCTGCTAAGCCGTTGTGTACCGCCGAATGTTGGAAGCAATCCGAGCTTTAATTCCGGTAATCCAAGAACTGCTTGATTTGAAGCAATCCGATAATGGCAGCTTAATGCCAGCTCCAGCCCTCCGCCAAGGGCAGGACCATTAATGGCCGCAATAACAGGCTTTTTCATGGCTTCGATCTCATCACAAATCGCTTGCCCCGCTTCAGCCATTTTCAATGCCTTCTCCTGGTGTCCAAAGGCAGAAACAAATTCCTTAATATCGGCTCCAGCTACAAAAAATCGACCGGAACCGGTAAGGATGATAGCTCTTGTTTCCTCGTCTTCTGCCAGTTCCTGAAAAATGGAGCGCAGGTTATCAATACACGCTGATGATAACGTGTTTGCTGGGGGATGATCCACTTTGATGATCTGGATTGAACCTTCCTTGCTTACATTCGCAAATGTACCTATCATTTTGCTTTTCCTCCTTTGAAAGATTGATCATTGGGGCATAAACTATTGTTATTCTTTGAAATTCTTCTCGTTGATTTCCGCTCACGGCACTTGCTTTTTATGAGACAGGGAGGATTCCGCATCTCCTCGGCTTCACCTGTAAGTCTCCCTGTCCCAAAAAAGCTTTATGAAAAACAGGCAATCTATCAAATGCGCCTTGGCGTATTTGCGCCCAGATTTTATCGAGCTCCGCTCGATAAATTTTCCTCTGAAAATCTGTGGCACCCGCCGGAGGCTTTAACTTTATTCAGCCGGGGTTTGAACTCCCACTGAATGGAATACCAATATGGATTCATCTCACTACTTACAGAAGTGGGAGATTTCTGCTGAATGAAGTTAAAACCAGCGTTCCGTCACAACTTTTTTACGTGTGTAAAACTGCACACCATCCTTTCCATTTGTTCCAAGATCACCGAAGAATGAGGCTTTATTCCCTGCAAAAGAGAAAAAGGCCATCGGAGCCGGGACATTTACATTAACACCAATCATGCCGGCATCAATTTTTTCCCGAAAAATCCGTGCATTTTTACCGCTTCCCGTATAGATCACGGCTCCATTTGCGAATCTGGATTGATTCGTAAGGTTGATACCGTCTTCCAGATTGTTCACTCTTACCACGCTTAGTACGGGTGCAAATATTTCATCTTGCCAGATTTTCATATCCGGTTTTACATGGTCAAAGATTGTTGCGCCCACATAATACCCCTCTTCATCCGTTTCTGTGTCTCTTCCATCGACCAATAAAGAAGCACCTTCTGCAACACCTGTAGCAATGTACTGCAAAACCCGGCTCTTATGGACATCACGGATTAAGGGGCCGACAAAGTTTTCTTCAGAACGCCCATCCCCCACTTTTAACTTTCGCGTCTCTGCAACAAGAGCTTCCATGAATTCATCCGCAATCTCTTCCACTACTGCTACAACTGAACAAGCCATACAACGTTCGCCGCTGCTTCCGAATGCTGCTCCGATGACACCTTGCACTGTCTTTTCCAGGTTACAGTCAGGCATCACAACAGCATGGTTCTTTGCTCCTGCAAGTGCCTGAACCCTTTTTCCATGAGCAGTGCCTGTTTGGTAGATGTGCTTCGCAACGGGTTCTGAACCTACAAAGGAAATGGCCTGAATTTCAGGATGTTCTAGCAAACCATTGACTGCCTCTTTTCCGCCATGCACTAAATTTAAGACACCTTTTGGAAAGCCAGACTCATAGAAAAGTTCCACAAGCTTTCCTGCTAAAATAGGGGTCCTCTCTGATGCTTTCAGGACAAATGTGTTTCCGCATGCAATCGCGAGAGGGAACATCCAAAGGGGTACCATCATCGGGAAATTGAACGGTGTAATCCCTGCAACAACTCCAAGCGGATAACGCCAAATGGAGCCATCAATACCCTCTGCAATATTCGGCAGTGCTTCGCCCATCATTAAATTTGGCGTTGAGGTCGCAAGCTCTACTACTTCAATACCACGCTGCACTTCTCCGAGGGCATCCTTTATTGTTTTGCCGTTTTCCATTGTAATGACTTGAGCCAGATTTTCTTTTTCTTCCTGCAAAAGTTGCAGGTATTTATATAGAAGGCGTGAACGGTTTGGAACAGGCGTTTCAGCCCACTGCGGGTAGGCACATGCGGCAGCCTGTACAGCGAGGTCGATATCTTTTTTTCCGGATAAAGGAACATTTGCAAGCAGCTTCCCGCTTGCCGGATTCGGCACAGGTTCTGTCTCTGTACTAGACGAATTGACCCACTCTCCATTAATATGGTTCTGTAATTTTTGAACATAAGTTGTAATCATCTTCTCAATCTCCTTTTCTTATAAAATAGAAGTTGCATTGATTTGTTTATAAACAACCGCCATATCCTTTTCTCCTAGCCCACTCTTCTCTGCCTTTTCATACATTTCAAACAGGACCTTGCTGATTGGTAAATCCAGCTGTTTTTTTTCAGCCAGATCTAACGCAAATCCAAGATCTTTCCTTAATAGCTTTAAGGCAAAACCTGGCTCATAGTTATCATTTGCTATGAAGGTTTTATAATTTCGTTCATAGATTCGGCTCTGCCCATAGCTGACATTTAACATATCGAATAATTTCTCCAGATCGAGATTACTTTTTTGAGCTAAATTCAGTGCTTCACCGACCCCTGCTGTATAAAATCCGATCAGCAGATTGT
Source organism: Siminovitchia terrae (assembly GCF_003605405.2). GTDB lineage: Bacteria > Bacillota > Bacilli > Bacillales > Bacillaceae_C > Siminovitchia > Siminovitchia terrae. The sequence continues at coordinate 146,194 of NZ_QYTW02000003.1, forward strand.
TTATCAGCTTCACAGCCGTTCCGCTATCTACGCTTTCACTAACATGAAAGATATTTTCTCCAAGAGCATCAAACAGCGGAAGGGAACGTTCGAATGCTTGTTTAGAGCCGCCTACCATAAAAGTTAAAGTTTTATTGACTGCCCCAACGACCCCTCCGCTGACAGGAGCCGCTAAAAAGTACATTCCTTTATTGATTGCAGCTTTTTCAATTTTTTGATTCAAGTCGGGAGCGACAGTACTTGTGTCGATCAGCACGGTGCCTGACTGACTGTTTTCAACGATCCCCTCTTTACCTAGATAAATCGCTTCAACTGCTTCGGTCGATGGCAGGCTTGTGAAAATGGCGTCGCAGAGCCTTATAAGATTTGAAATGGAAACGCCAATGATGCCTCCCAAACGTTCAAATTTAGCTTCTGCCTCTTTATTTAGATCTACTCCATAAACGGTAAAGCCAGATTCTAGTAAATTCTTGGACATGGGAAACCCCATATTCCCGAGACCAATAAATCCAATATTTTTTTTCATTCTGTTTCACACCTTTCATTTAATAGTTCTCGGATTATTTATCATATGCTTCGCAATTTCTCTTTTTTTCATAAAGAGATTTTGATAAAGCGGAATGGACAAGTGCCGAATTTTATCCAATTGTATTTTTCGCTTTTTTTCATCTGGTTCAGCCGCTGAAATGATCTCGATTGCATATTCTTCTACTTTTCGGTAGCCTTCTTCACACAGGACGTCTGTCATCAAAAGATTCTTTTCTTCATTTGCTGCACCATTTTTCTTACGGCCCTTTTCTGTTCTCAGCAAGGCTGATTCCATCACGTAAACATCCTTGACCATGTCAGCCAACAAACGCATATATTCCTGCTCAAGTTCCAAATTGATCTGCAAATTTGAAATCGTTTGTAATGTTATGTTCAATAGATGCTTAGATAGCTGCATGTATTGATGATTTCTTTCCAATTGCTGATAGGATGATGAGAAACTGTCAGAAAGCGCATTCTCGGAGTATTTCTTTAATAAGATTTTCGAAATGGTTAACCGATTAATTTCATTTGTTCCCTCAAAAATGCGGCTAATCCTTGCGTCACGGTATAATCGTTCTACTTCATAATCTTGCATGTACCCATATCCTCCATGGATTTGCACAGCTTCATCCACAATTTTCCCCAGTATTTCTGAGCAGTGGACTTTATTGAGTGCGCATTCCAGAGCAAAATCCGAGATTTTATTGGTGATATCATCCTTTTCGATTGAATCGATGACATCATCCATTTCCCCTGCGGTGCGATAAGCAACACTTTCTGCACCATAAATCGCTACCGACATATTGGCGAGTTTTTCCTGAATCATTGTGAAGTCGACTAAAAACGTATTGAATTGCTTGCGTTCTTTCCCATAATTTACAGCCAGTTGGAGTGCTTGCTTGGAGGTCCCTATATTTGAGAAAGCCAGTTTAAGGCGAGCCATATTTAAGATATTCATCGCAACTTTGTGGCCCTTCCCCACTTCTCCAAGAACATTTTTCTTCGGAACTGCTACGTCCTCTAAAATTAACGTAGCTGTGGAAGAGCCTTTAATGCCCATCTTTTCCTCTTCCGGCCCTACAGACACACCTTTATAGGAACGCTCTACAATGAATGCCGTTATTCCCTCGTCCGTTTTGGCAAAAACGACAAAAACATCAGCCAGCTGAGCATTCGTGATCCATTGCTTTTCCCCATTTAACACCCACGCTGTTCCAGCCTCATTTAAAACGGCATTCGTTTTTGGACGAAGAGCATCTGAACCCGCATCTGATTCTGTCAGGGCATAGGCTCCAATCCACTCTCCTGAAACCAGCTTTGGCAGGTATTCCTGCTTTTGCTCCTCATTTCCAAAATACACATAAGGCAATGTGCCGACTCCAGCATGAATATTATAGGAGACGCTGAATGATCCGCCAAAGCCCAAGCCTTCCGCAACAATTCCCGAAATTTTCTTATTGAGTCCAAGCCCGCCATAAGCTTCCGGTACTTCAATAGCGAGCAGCCCCAGTTCCCCTGCTTTTTGAAATAATTTTCGAGTTACCTCATGCCTTTGCTCTTCAATCGCTGGGACACTGGGTGTGACATCCTGTTTAATGAATAGCTCTGCCGTCTTAGCGATAAGCGTTTCTTCTGCTTGAAAGTCTTCAGGAGTAAAAAGACGAGCGATTCTATCATTATTTAGTAGAAATGGATCCTGCGTAAACCCGTACTTTATTTTTTCCATACCGGCCCCTCCCTGTATGGTCCGTTAGTCGTATCCTGTCTAATCTCTAAGAAAAGCGCAAGCGCCTTGGTCAGCGCGGAGAAACAAGACGATTCCCGAGGAGGCAGTTCTTCAGCCACCACAGAGAAGCGGCTTAATCCTTGCAGGGCTAGGCGCTGGAGTTAGACAACAATACACTTAGTTCAAATTAATCAAATGCGCCTTGGCGTATTTGCGCCCAGATTTTATCAAGCTCCGCTCGATAAATTTCCTCTGAAAATCTGTAGCATTCGCCGGAGGCTTTAACTTTATTCAGCCGGGGTTTGAACCCCCACTGAATGGAATACCAATAGGCGTTCATCTCACCACTTACAAATGTGGTAGACTTCTGCTGAATGAAGTTAAACCTAAAAACTTATGCTTTCTTATCTTCGAATAAATAAAGACGGTCCCCTATTCCGTATCAGATCTGCTAACTATTTTGCCGATGATACATGTGACCGCCTTCTTCTTATGCTATTCATGTTGTGTTTGGCATTGGAGAAAAGAAAAGGGTCCCCTTTTCTCCTATAAAATTTATTTCTTCTGGTAAGAATGTTCTGCTACATCTTTGTAGCAGTGCACTAATGACTGAGGTCCGATTTTTTCAGTAAATAGCTGACCGCATTTCCGATTGAGCGCTTGCTCAGAATGAGGCCATCAAAACGATGTTGCTTAATTTCGACAACTTTCATCTTCTCTATTAACTGTCAACCCTTGGATCTGGGACTGTTTCCGTGCGGTTTTTCCACATCCAAGTACATCAAGCAAAGCATAACGAGCTGTATCCAATGCTTTTATCTCGTGATTTTTAACCGATATAATCATTCCTTTTAGCTTAAACTTGCGTGACGCCCTCCAGTATAGTTCACGCGTGGCCGATAAAGGCGATTATTGGCATGCTGCTCTATGACATGAGCACATAGACCAACAGTCCTGGAACTGAAGAAAATTGGCGTATATAACGGAATGTCAATGCCAAGCATCCAGTAAACAGGTGCCGCGTAATAATCCAGATTCGGATAAAGCCCTTTTTCTCTTTCCATCACCTTTTCCCCGGCTTCACACATTTGCAACAGAAGGTTGTCCCCTTTCAAATCTGAAAGCTGCTTGAGTGCTTCTTTCAGCATAAGAGCTCTCGGGTCCATCTTTTTCATGTAAACACGGTGTCCAAACCCCATGATTTTTTCTTTGTTATAAAGCTTTTTCTGTAGCATTTCCTCGAAGCCGGAAACTGTCTCAGCCTCATTCAGCATATACATGACCGCTTCATTCGCACCGCCATGCAAGTTTCCTTTTAAAGATGCAACTGCACCAGTCAGGGCACCGTATAAATCTGATTGTGTGGAAGCGATGACTCTTGCTGTGAAAGTAGAGTTCGGCATTTCATGCTCACTATATAAAACGAGCGAAAGATCAAATATTTTTTCTTCCAGCGGAGAAGGCCTTCTCCCTGTAAGCATGTAAAAGAAGTTGGAACTATAGGATAATTCATTAAGAGGCTGAATCGGCTCTTTGCCGTTGATGATGCGATAGCTATTGGCTACAATGTTTGGGACTTTCCCCAGTAGCCGATAGGCACGTTTTTTATTGGCTGAAATGGAACGGTCATCAATTTCGGCATCAAAGCCGGCAATCGACGATATCCCTGTCCTCAGTCCGTCCATTGGATGGGTTTCTTTTGGTAATAATTTAAAAACATCTAATATTTCCGCAGGAATCTCATATTCACTTTTAAGAATGTCTGCAATAGCGGCTTTTTCTGAATCAAGCGGCAGTTTGTTCTCAAGCAAAAGATAAACAATGTCCAGATACTCTTTACTCTGGGATAGTTGGATAAGATCGTATCCTCTTATAATGATTTTGCTTGCATTGGTATCTAAAAAAGATATGTCCGTTTCTGACGCAACAACACCTTCAAGTCCTGGAAAATAATTTATTTCAGTTTCCATTCTTCTTCCTCCCGTCCAAATAGATCCTGTTTTATCATCCTGTAAGCCCTTTCTACATTTTGCAGACAAATTTCTTTTTCCTCCGGTGTCACTTCACTTGCTCTAATTTCTGCTATTAGCTGATCATGTTTTTCTTGGATGGAACATGATGGCCCTGACGCGAAATTATTCATAAGGCACGTTTTGAAAGAATGAATAAAGTCATCCACTGTTTTAAACAAAGATGCTCTCCTCCAATAATGAGGCTTTTAAAAATTTCCCCAATAAAAAAACAACTTCCAAGAAGTTGTTAAGTTACGAAGGAATACTTAAATAAACATGTTAATTAAAAACATGTACTTTGATTCCGCACTTAACACCCCCTATCCTCGTAGGTATTGATGTTTGCTAAAACAGGCAGGTCTCCTGGCTTATGATCATCGCTCTTCGAACCTTCCCATTTCCCTTTTACAGGAAACAGTGGCCTTTTCGAATCACTCCCAATTACAGTTGCGGGACAGCGCCGGAATCTAACCGGCTTCCCTTTTAAGCAGGTAAAATATATAATTTCACCGCACCTGTTTCTACACACATATTTAATTTTACAAATCCAATATATCAATTTTTCTAAAAATTTACAACAATATTTCATAAAGAACTTATTTTCATTAGAAAATTTATTGAGGAGATATTGATAAAATCAAAAGCGCCTTGGCGTATTTACGCCTAGATTTTATCGAGCTCCGCTCGATAAATTTCCTCTGAAAATCTGTGGTATCCGCCAGAGGCTTTAACTTTATTCAGCCGGGGTTGAACCCCCACTGAATGGAATATAAATATGCATTCATCTCACCACTTACAGAAGTGGGAGATTTCTGCTGAATGAAGTTAAATATCACAAACTTACAAAAGCAGACCAATATAGGCAAACAATCTTGAAAAATCTACTGCCTGACCATTACTGGATAGTGCACCCGTTTTTAAAATACCATTAAGTCCATGTTTGGGATCAGGTACCAATAAACCACTGTAGGGAGATTACTTTACAAATTAAAAAAAGCCAAACGAAGCTCAAAAAAATCCAAGCACTTGGTTATTCTCACTCGAGGAGGCGTTGTCACAGATGACAATCTTTTCACAAAAGCAAAAAAAGCTTGTAGAGAAATAACTTTCATTTTCTCTACAAGCCGATGTTCAGATTAAATTGACTGCAATAATAATTTTTCCTCAGGACTGACCAATGCAAGCGTATATTGATCAGTAAAAATTCGATTTGCCAAATCGTTTACGCTTTGAATGCTGACACGATCAATTTCATCTATGATTTGGTCCAAAGTTTTGTGGCGTTTCAACAATAATTCATTTTTCCCATTTCTGCTCATACGGCTGTTTGTACTTTCAAGGCCCAGCATTAAATTTCCTTTTAACTGCTCTTTGCTGTTCCTCAACTCTTTTTCCGTGATGCCGTTCCTTTTTAACTCGCCAAGCGTACTATTGATTGTCTCAAAAAGGGCATCAATCTGATTGGCACCTGTTCCTCCGTAAATGGTGACGATTCCGCTGTCTTTAAACGAGGAATGATAGGAAAACACGGAATAAGCTAGTCCTCTCTCTTCGCGAACTTCTTGAAAAAGACGGGACGACATGCTTCCGCCAAAAATATTATTCATGACAATTAAACTATATATATCAGGATCACCAATGGATAATCCCTCAAATCCGATACATAAATGAGCCTGTTCCGTATCTTTCTGCCTTGTGACATGATTTGACTTGAAAACGGGCTTTGCTTCAGCTTGATGTCGCCCTTTCCTGTCAAATGAGCCAAAAAGACTTTCAACTTCTTTTATGAAAGACTCGTCAATATTTCCTGCAATGGATATGACTATCTTTTCCGGGGTATACATCTCTTCTACATACGACCTCAATAAATCGCCTGTAAATGTGGACAACGTCTGCTCTGTCCCCAAAATGGGATAGCCAAGAGGATGATTATCAAATGCTGCTTTGCTGAGCAGATCATGGACGATGTCATCCGGAGCATCCTCATACATCTTTATTTCTTCACCGACTACGTTCTTCTCTTTATTCAACTCATCCTCAGCAAAAGTTGAGTTGAAGAACATATCAGCCAATATTTCAAGCGCATACTGAGAATGGTTGTCCAACACCTTTGCATAATAGCAAGTATATTCTTTTGAAGTAAAAGCATTAACCTGGCCGCCGATAGAGTCAAATGCTTCAGCCAGCTCTTTAGCATTTCTTGTATTTGTTCCTTTAAAAAACATATGTTCAAGAAAATGGGAAATACCATTATTACCTGGCAGTTCATCCCTTGATCCAGTCCCAACCCATATCCCAATGGCAACAGAGCGGACAGAAGGTATATTCTCTAAAACGACTCTGACCCCGTTTTGGCATGTATATTTTGTAATCACTGAAGTTCCTCCTGTTCATGGTGTAAAAAGAAAAGCGGATGCGCCTGTCCAGCCACGACAAGCATAAGACGATTCCCGAGGAGGCAGCTTTTCAGCCGCCACAGGGAAGCGGCTTATGACCTCGAGGGGCTAGGCGCTGCAGCTGGACAATAAAGAAAAGCGGAAGACGGCTGACCAGGGGCGACAAGCGCTGGAGGGCAAACCAGAGAAGTCGTTCTGTGACTCTAATGGTTTGACCGAAGCGACCTCGAGCCCCTGCCGTCTGAAGCTAGACATTTAAGAAAAGCGGATGCGCCTGTCCAGCCACGACAAGCATGCGGAAACGTCTGTTCAATCAAATGCGCCTTGGCGTATTTGCGCCCAGATTTTATCGAGCTCCGCTCGATAAATTTCCTCTGAAAATCTGTGGCATCCGCCGGAGGCTTTGACTTTATTCAGCCGGGATTTGAACCCCCACTGAATGGATTACCAATAGGCATTCATCTCACCACTTATAGAAGTGGGAGATTTCTGCTGAATAAAGTTAAACACAGACGTAGCCAGCGCTTATTTGTCAATTTGCTGATCTATCTTAATGATGTGTTCTTCATCCATCAATTTTGTGACTGTACCAATCCTTAAATTCTTATCTCTTATCTGATTGATCAGTTGATCAAGAGCTTTTGCTGTAGAATCGGTAGGATGCATCAAAATCATTGACCCAGGACTAACCTTTGTCATTACACGATCTATGATTGTTTCGGGCGAAGGCTTTTGCCAATCAATCGTATCTACCGTCCACATGACTGTCTTCATGTCCAACTCATTCGCAATAAGAATAGTGTGGTCCCGGAAGCCGCCGCTCGGCGGTCCGAACCATACAGGTTTCTCCCCTGTAGTAGCCTCTATGATTTCATTTGTCTTCAATAATTCTTCCCGTGTTTTAGCATCTCCCAGCGTTTCCATTTTTGGATGGCTGTATGAATGATTTCCGATCTCGTGCCCATCGGCAGAAATCATTTTTGCTAGGTCAGGATTTTCCTTTACCCACCGGCCTTCCAAAAAGAACGTTGCCTGGACGTTATTCTTTTTCAGGGTTGTCAGCATTTTAGGTAAATATTCATTTCCCCAGGCCACATTAATCATGAAGCTGACCATCGGCTTATCCGGATGAGCCCTATAGATGGGAGCCGGGGGCAAGTCCTCTAAATGAGCTTTGGGAGGAATTTGCTTAAAAACAAGCTTACGGGCATCAAAGACTCCGCCTTTCATCTTTTTATAGGAAGCTTTGATATCCACTTTAACGCCATTATATCCCGGCATTGCTTTCCAAACCCTATCTATTTTCGCATCCTGAGGCGCTGCATCATATTTCTCCGCAGCATGGGTAATCTGTTCATACAATGCATCCTGACTGGAATTAACTGGATGTGAACCATTCACTAACTCATCTAAATAGACCGTTGTATAGGGATTATTGACAATCAATATTGCTAGGATAGCAATAAGACCCAATCCTGGCAAGTGTTTTGTATTTTTCACGCCCATTTCCTCCTTCAACCAATTTTATGAGGATAATGGACAAGGTAGAACAGAGAACCAGCCGGTTTGCTCTAGTTTGATTGTTGTATGTAATTTATTGAAAAAAGCCAGGATCACCCTGGCTTTTTTCAGTGCTATTCTGTCGCTTGATTTTGTTTTTCCTTCTGCTCTTTAAGAACGACTTTGCGGGAAAGGTTAACTCTTCCCTGATTGTCGATTTCTACTACTTTCACAAGGACTTCGTCTCCGATGGACACAACGTCCTCAACTTTATTGACTCTTTCCTCCGCCAATTGTGAAATATGGACAAGACCATCTTTGCCAGGGAAAATCTCTACGAAAGCACCAAATTTCTCAATTCGCTTCACTTTTCCAAGGTATATTTGTCCAACCTCTACTTCACGGACGAGGTCTTCTATGATCTTCTTGGCCTTTTCATTCATTTCTTCATCAGCGGATGCGATGAACACTGTTCCGTCTTGTTCAATGTCAATCTTCACGTTGGTCTCTTCAATGATTTTATTGATTTGTTTACCGCTCGGCCCAATAACATCCCGGATTTTATCAGGATTGATATGGAGCGTAAGAATCTTCGGCGCATACGGTGAGAGACGTTCCCTAGGCTCAGAAATAGCGGAATTCATTTTCTCTAGAATAAACATCCGTCCTTCTTTTGCCTGGCGGAGCGCTTCCTCTAGAATTTCACGTGACAATCCTTCGATTTTGATATCCATTTGCAAAGCAGTGATTCCGTCCGCCGTACCGGCCACTTTGAAGTCCATATCACCCAAATGATCTTCCATCCCCTGGATATCAGTTAAAATGGTGTAATGTTCCTCGGATTTCACTAATCCCATGGCAATGCCGGCAACCGGCGCCTTAATAGGGACACCTGCATCCATCATAGCCAGTGAGCTTGCACATATGCTCGCTTGGGATGATGAACCATTTGATTCCAATACCTCAGAAACGAGGCGAATTGTATATGGAAAATCTGATTCACTTGGAATAACAGGCTCTAGCGCCCGTTCCCCAAGCGCACCATGACCGATCTCTCTGCGACCAGGAGCTCTAATTGGCCCTGTTTCCCCAACGCTGAAATGAGGGAAATTATAATGGTGCATGAATCTTTTTGATTCCTCAATCCCGAGGCCGTCCAAAATTTGAACATCACCAAGGGCTCCAAGTGTACAAATACTGAATGCCTGAGTTTGTCCTCTTGTAAACAAACCGGATCCGTGCGTTCTTGCCAACAAGTGTACTTCCGTCTGGATAGGTCTGATTTCATCAGGCTTCCGGCCATCCGGACGGATCTTTTCAACAGTGATCAAGCGGCGAACTTCTGCTTTCACAAGATTATCTAAAACTTGCTTCACTTGTTTGATTAACTCTTCATTATTCTCTTCCCGCTCAGAAAAGCTGTCGATCACGTTATCCTTTACTTCTTGGATAGCTTCTTCACGTGCATGCTTTTCCTCTACCTGAATCGCAGCGATGAGCTGTTGCTCACACATTGAACGAACTTCCTGCTCCAGTTCAGAATCAATTTCATATAATTCGATTTCCCTGTTTTCTTTCCCAACCTCTTCTGCAATCTGTTCTTGGAATGCGATCAAGCGTTTTATTTCCTCATGCCCGAACATGATTGCTTCTAGCATCGTTTCCTCAGAAACCTCTTTTGCTCCGGCCTCGACCATGTTAATGGCATCCTTTGTTCCAGCCACAGTCAGATCAATATCGCTCTGCTCCATTTGTTCTACCGTTGGATTGATGATAAATTTTCCATCCACACGTCCGACAACGACTCCCGCGATCGGTCCCATAAACGGTATGTCGGAAATCGACAATGCCAATGAAGAACCGAACATCGCTGCCATTTCTGAAGAGCAATCTTGATCAACACTCATTACAATGCTTACAACCTGTACTTCATTTCTGAATCCATCAGGAAACAGCGGGCGGATCGGGCGGTCAATCAGACGGCTGGCCAATATTGCTTTTTCACTTGGGCGCCCTTCCCTTTTAATGAAGCCGCCTGGGATTTTCCCCACTGCGTACAACCTTTCCTCATAGTTGACTGTCAATGGAAAAAAATCAACAGATTTTGCTGCCTTTGATGCAGTAGCTGTAGATAAAACAGCTGTATCGCCATAGCGGATAAGAGCCGCTCCATTGGCCTGTTTTGCAAGCTGGCCTATTTCAACGGTCAAATTCCGTCCGGCCCATTCCATAGAAAATAATTTTTTCTCGTGGTCCATTTTACAACGCCTCTCTTTCATAAACATAATTGTAAATAATTGGCAGAAGTATAAAGTAAAAAACTCTCACCTGTTACGCAACTGAACATTAGACATAGATATGAGCTTCTCCTACCCATGTCCAATGTTCAGTTCGAATATGCGCCCTTTGGCGCATTTTCATTTGAACTTACGTACAGGCGTCTGCCTTTTCATCCTAACAAAAAAGCGGGAATTTATCCCGCTTTCAGTTACATCTTTATCATCTTAACGACGCAGGCCAAGTTTATCGATCAATACACGATAACGTTGAACATCTTTTTCACGCAGATAAGTTAACAAGTTTCTGCGGCGTCCAACCATTTTCATTAATCCACGTCTTGAATGATGATCCTTTTTATGGACGCGAAGATGGCCGTTCAAGTTGTTGATTTCTTCAGTTAAAACCGCAATTTGAACTTCCGGAGATCCCGTGTCACTTTCATGGATTCTGTACTGGTTGATGATTTCGTTTTTACGTTCTTGCGTAATGGACATCTGTCCGACACCTCCTGTTTTTCATCCCCAATTACCGAGCAGGCGTTGGTGAATCGCACTGCCAAGCAATGGTTCTTGATACTGTTATAGAATACAACTTTACTTTGGAAAAATCAAGTTATTTTGCATCCTGCTCAAAAAATCTCTGCGCTGTCTGTTTATCCTTTAAAATTTGATCTTTGAGGTGTTCCAAATGATCAAATTTTTGTTCATCCCTTATTCTCAAATGCCATTCTATCGTCACTTCTTCACCGTAAATCGAACGGTCAAAATCAAGCAAGTGGATTTCAACAGACAGTTCCAATTGTCCCGGTTCATGAAATGTAGGCTTATACCCTACATTGCAGACTCCTTTTTCCCATTGATCGTTCACAAGCATACGTACAGCATAAACACCTTTTTTCGGAACAAGGTAGTCATTCTTCAGCCGAATATTGGCGGTAGGAAAACCAAGCTGTCTTCCACGTTTTTCACCATGTATGACAGTTCCTTTCGTTGTATAGAACCTTCCAAGCAGTTCTTGTACTTCTTCAGTTCTGCCTTCTCTTAACAGCTTCCTGATCCAGGTTGAGCTGACTTTCTCCTTGTTTTTTTCAAGCTTGGGCACTGTCACAACCTGAAGTTTTCCCTGGCCATGCTCTGGAAGTGTCTCCATCGTGCCCTTTCCATATTTTCCATATGTAAAATCAAACCCCGCCGTCACATATTGGACGTTTAAGTCTAAAAGATATTGCTGAACAAACTCAGCAGGCTGAAGACTCGCAAAAGCGGATGTGAATCTCACAATCAAAAGATAATCTATTCCTAATCCTGAGATGAATTCTATCTTATCCTCTATTGGTGTAATGTACTCAACGTCTCCTCCTGTTTCTGATAGGACAACAGAAGGATGAGGATCAAAGGTCATGACGGCACTATTGATTCCATGCTCATCAGCCGTTTTTTTTGCTGTCAAAATTACGCTTTTATGCCCTTCATGGATTCCGTCAAAAAAGCCTAGCGCCACTGAGAGGGGAGCGAAATCATTCTTTTGAAAAGTATGTGGATGCTGAATCATTATTACTTTCACTATACGTCACCTGTTTCATTCATTTCTTAACACTTTTACTGGTTTAATCAGACCGGGTTTTTGAACATGCGATTGATAAATAGCTAAAGCCTTTCCTTCATACAATAGCACTGTTTCTTCATCTGTCCATTTGTCAGGCATGTCCAAAACAGCGCCATTTCGGACTTTTACTGCTAATTTATCACTAATTTCCATAGAGGGCAAATGTAAAAGACCCCTCTCAAGCGGAAAAATGACCTCCTCCACTTTTCCTAGGTCAATGAGTGAATGCAACTCGTCAAAAGTGACACAATGCTCCTGCTTAAATGAGGCTGATGCTGTCCGGATAAGATCTGACATATGGGCTGGGTATCCAAGTTGTTCCCCTATCATCACAGCGAGCGTCCGAATATAAGTGCCTTTGCTGCAGTGAACGGAAAAGCGAAAAGAGAGAAGCCCATCACGAAAAGAAACGGTGTTCTCCAAAAGCTTTAAATGATATATTTTGACCTTCCGAACCGGCCGCTCAACCGTAATACCTGCCCGAGCATATTCGTACAAACGTTTCCCATTGACCTTTACAGCAGAGAACATAGGTGGAATTTGCTGAATTTCTCCGGTTAAGGAATTCAGTACTTCCTTAATTGCTTCTATCGTGATCTCTTCTTGGACAGGCTTTTTTTCTACTATTTCTCCGGCAGCATCTTCAGTTGTTGTGGAAAAACCGATAGTAATTTCCCCTTCGTATTCTTTTCCACCATCTGTGATATACTCTGCTATTTTAGTCGCTCTGCCGAGACAGATAGGCAATACACCTGTAACGTCGGGATCAAGAGTACCTGTATGCCCGACTTTTTTCATTCTCAATAGTTTCCTGATCTTATACACGCAGTCATGGGATGTCAGCCCTTTCGGCTTCCACAATGGCAATATTCCCTCCACAGGCTCCTCCTCCTCTTCAGAAATGCGTATGCGCTTGATCAGCGCAGGCAAACAAGACGCTCCCCGAGGAGACTGATTTTCAGCTACCACAGGGAAACAGCTTGGCCCCCTAGGGGGTAAGGACAAAGCAGGTGCTTTTCCTGACCAATATCCATAATCATATTTCATCTTGAAAAAAGGATAGACAAGTTTGTCTATCCTAATCTTCATTAATATCTTTTAACAGTTTCTCAATCTTGTTTCCATATTCGATTGATTCATCAAATTCAAAACTGATTTCGGGTGTTTTTCGCAGCCTGATTCTATGACCGATTTCTGACCGGATAAATCCAGTGGCTTTAGTCAGTCCTTTCAGTGTATCTTCTTTTTCCTGATCACTGCCTAGAACCGAAATATAGACTGTGGCCTGCTGAAGGTCCCCTGTCACTTCCACGTCGGTAACAGTGACAAATCCGACTCTCGGATCTTTGATCTTCCGAGAGATAATTTCACCCAGTTCTTTCTTCATTTGTTCACCGACTCGATTGGCTCGTACACTCATGTATAACACCTCACATTACAGCCACTCATAATGGGTTGCCCCGACTCTTTCCCATTCAGGAAAAGAATCCAGGAAATCAATAACCTCTTCCAGTTCACGCTCAGCCCTTTTCCGAGCTGAGGCCACAGTGACAATAGCGATGCCAGCCCGCTGCCATATATCCTGATGATTGACCTCAGCAATGGAAACATTATATTTTTGCTTTGTTCTTGTTAGGACTCGCTTTACTACTGAGCGTTTATCTTTCAGGGATTGGGCGTTATAAATTCGGAATTCACACTCAGCGAATCCGATCAAGCACGCTCGACTTCTTCCATTACAAATGCTTCGATCACGTCGCCTTCTTTTACATCATTGAAATTTTTGATCGTGATACCACATTCATATCCCTGACTCACTTCTTTAACGTCATCCTTAAATCGTTTCAGGTCATCGATTTCACCTTCATAGATGACGATTCCGTCCCTGATCAGGCGGACACCACTGTCACGGGTGATTTTTCCATCCGTTACATATGAACCAGCAATCGTTCCGATTCTGGAAACTTTGAATGTTTGTCTGACTTCTGCCTGGCCAATGACTTTTTCTTCGTATTCAGGATCCAGCATACCTTTCATAGCTGACTCGATTTCTTCGATCGCCTTGTAAATAATACGATGAAGTCGGATATCTACTCCTTCAGAGTCAGCTGCACGTTTAGCATTTACATCTGGGCGAACGTTAAAACCGATGACAATGGCATTGGAAGCTGCTGCCAGTGTGATGTCTGATTCATTGATTGCACCAACGCCACCATGGATAATTCTGATGTTGACGCCGTCTACATAAATTTTCCTTAATGATGCAGCTAGGGCCTCCGCAGAACCCTGAACATCCGCTTTGATGATCACATTGAGCTCTTTCATTTCGCCTTGTTTCATCTGTTCAAAAAGCGTATCAAGGCTTACACGTGAGTTTTCGCCTCTTTGAGCTTGCAATGCCTGCTGAGCACGGGTTTCTCCGACTTGACGGGCAGTTTTTTCATCTTGGAATACGACAAACCGATCTCCAGCCTGAGGTACGTCGCTCAAACCAGTAATTTCGACTGGGGTTGAAGGTGCAGCTTCTTTGACACGCCGCCCGATATCATTCACCATAGCACGGACACGGCCAAAGGCGTTGCCGGCAACGATTGGATCTCCCACTTTCAATGTACCATCCTGCACAAGCAATGTTGCTACCGAACCGCGACCTTTATCAAGCTGGGCTTCAATAACAGTTCCGAGAGCACCCCTTTTCGGATTTGCTTTCAGCTCTTCCACTTCACTTACAAGAAGGACCATTTCCAGCAAGCTGTCTATACCTTCCCCTTGAAGAGCAGAGATTGGAACAAAAATTGTGTCTCCGCCCCAATCTTCCGGTACAAGACCGTGCTCAGTCAATTCCTGCATCACCCGATCAGGATTTGCAGTCGGCTTGTCAATCTTGTTGACCGCAACAATAATAGGCACTTCTGCAGCTTTTGCATGGTTGATCGCTTCAATTGTTTGCGGCATAACTCCATCGTCAGCAGCTACAACTAAAATCGTAATATCTGTCACTTTGGCTCCCCTGGCACGCATTGTTGTAAACGCGGCGTGTCCCGGAGTATCCAAGAATGTAATTTTCTTACCATTTGCTTCGATCTGATAAGCACCGATATGCTGTGTAATTCCGCCAGCTTCACCGGCTGTTACCTTTGTATTTCTCAATGAATCAAGGAGAGTCGTTTTACCATGGTCAACATGTCCCATGATTGTAACAACAGCTGGTCTTTCCACCAGATCCTCTTCGCTGCTCTCCTCTTCAAAATACACTTCAAGATCGGTCTTGTCGATTTGAATCTCTTCTTCTACTTCAACGCCATATTCTGTACAGATTAGCTCGATAGCGTCTTTGTCGAGTTCCTGATTGATTGTTGCAATAACACCAAGCATAAATAACTTTTTAATAATTTCAGAAGGCTCTCTGTGAATCTTCTTCGCAAGCTCAGCTACTGTTAAAGACTCTATAAAAGTGATTTTTTCCGGCAACTCTTTTTGTTTAGGTGGAGCAGGCTGGTGCTGATGTTGTTTCTGGCGCTGACGGTTTTGGTTCTGTTTGCGGTTGTTGCGGCCCGGTCCTTTATTGCCTCCCCGCTGATTTCCCCTTGCGTTGGATCTATGGTTTCCGCCGTCGTTTTTAGCATGATTTTGCTTATTATTATGACGGCCGCTCCTTTGTCCCTGATTTCCCTGATTTCCCTGATTTCCTTGACTTCCTTGACTTCCTTGATTTCCCTGCTGCCTATTTTGCTGCTGTTCCGATCCGCCTTTTCGCTGGTCACCACGCTGTTCTCCGCTCTGTCCCGTTCTGGCCTGTGGACGGTTCTGCTGTTGGCCTTGTCTTTGTTGCACCCTCCTCTGAGAGCCTCCTTTTTCCCCGCTGTTCCTTTTAAAAACGGAATCAAGCTTTCCTATTGCCTGGCCATCAATGGCCGACATATGATTTGTAACCTCTATATTCATGCTTTTAAGCTTTTCTATTACATCTTTACTGGAAGTATTATGTTTTTTTGCATATTCATATACTCGCATTTTACTCATATGTTCACCCCCGGGTTTAATCATAAAACAATGTTACCAACTTTTTCGCAAATCCGGCCTCCGCTATTGCAACCACAACCCTTGCTTCTTTTCCGATTGCCTGACCGAGCAATTCCCTTGTCTCTGCAAAAACGACAGGAACATCATAATATCGGCATTTGTCCTGAACCTTTTTGGAGGTATTATTGGATGCGTCTTTTGCCAATATGACCAGCTTTGCTCTGCCGCTTCTAATTTCTTTGATGACTAGTTCTTCACCTGATATTACTTTGCGCGCACGATTGGCCAAGCCGAGCAATGACATCCACTTCTCATTTTTCATTTATTATCTCCATCAATCAGGGAAAGCAACTCATCATATATCTCATCTTTTATTTCTGCCTGCAGATGGCTGGCAAGCACTTTTTTATTTTTAGCGGCCAAAATAACATCTTTATCTTTGGAAAGATAAGCACCTCGACCGGATTTCTTTCCAGTCAAATCCACAGAAACCTCTCCTTCCTTGGAGCGGACAATCCGGATCATTTCTTTCTTTGGCCTCATCTCGCCAGTAGCGACACATTTTCTCATAGGTATTTTTCTTTGCTTTGCCATCTTCCTCACCCCTATTCGATTTCTTCGTTCAACAAATCGAATGATTCATCCAATTCCTCTTCTTCCTCAAAATCAAACACTTCGTCCCTTGGATAAATCCCGGCTTCACGGGCATCCGTTTCACTTTTAATATCTATTTTCCAGCCTGTCAATTTTGCAGCAAGACGGGCGTTTTGTCCGCGTTTTCCAATAGCCAGGGAAAGCTGATAATCTGGCACAATCACAGTTGTTGCTTTGTCATCTTCGTTCACAATGACATCGAGCACCTTAGACGGACTTAATGCATTTGCTACGAATTCAACCGGATCTGAAGACCATTCAACTATATCAATCTTCTCACCTTTCAACTCGTCAACAATGGCTTGGACCCTTGCTCCTTTAGGACCGACACAAGCTCCTACAGGATCAATGTCATCATAATCTGTCGCAACAGAGATTTTTGAACGGTCCCCCGCTTCCCTGGCAACAGACTTTATTTCAACAGTTCCATCGTATATTTCCGGAACTTCGATTTCAAACAGGCGCTTAAGCAGGCCAGGATGAGTTCTTGAAACAAAGATTTGCGGACCTTTTGTCGTCTTTTCGACTTTTGTCAAATAGACTTTGATCCGATCATGAGGCTTATATGTTTCATTAGACATTTGCTCACTTTGTGGAAGCAGCGCCTCGATTTTTCCAAGGCTTACATATATGAAGCGGGGATCTTGACGCTGTACGATACCTGTCATGATATCATCTTCACGATCCACAAATTCTGAATAGATAATGCCTCGTTCAGCTTCCCTTACACGCTGTGTAACGACCTGTTTGGCTGTTTGGGCTGCAATTCTGCCAAATTCCTTTGGTGTCACTTCAAGCTCCACCATATCACCCGGCTCATAAGAAGGGTTGATATTCCGCGCTTCATCTATAGAAATTTCCAGCCTGGAATCGAAGACTTCATCGACCACTTCTTTTCTGGCAAAAACCCTCATGGTCCCAGTTTCCAAGTTCAAATCAACGCGTACATTCTGTGCCTGGTTAAAGTTTCTTTTATATGCGGACACCAAAGCAGCTTCAATGGCCTCAATCAGGACTTCCCGGGAAATTCCTTTTTCTTTTTCCAAAATAATTAGAGCATCCATTAGTTCTGAGCTCATGAACATGTTCTCCCCTTTTCTCTATTGTTCGCTATTTAAAAAACGACGGCTAAACGGGCTTTTGCCACTTTTTCATATGGAATTTCGAATGTTTTCGTCCGGGTTTTTATGTTGACGTCGATTTTTAAAGCTTCGCCATTAAATTCAACCAGCTTGCCTTCAAATTCTTTTTCTCCATCGATCGGTTCATATGTTTTGACATTGACTTGCTTTCCTATGGCTTTTGTAAAATCTTCCGCCTTTTTCAAAGGTCTTTCTGCTCCTGGTGATGAGACTTCTAAAAAATAATTGTGTGGTATAGGGTCCAATTCATCCAGCTTCTCTCCAAGCTTTTCACTAACAAGGCCGCACTCCTCTATGTCTACACCAGTTTCCTTATCAATGAAAAGACGAAGAAACCAATTTTTCCCTTCCTTGACATATTCGATATCAACCAGTTCAAGCTGGATTTCCTCTAGGATCGGAGCCACAAGTTCTTCAACCATGTCTGTCACTTTACTCATAAAAACCTCCAAAAAATAGAGTCTCTATTTGGTTCCGTATATTTATCTGCAAATAAGAAAAGCGCAAGGCGCCCGTCCATCGGCGAAAATCACAAGGCGAATTGCGAGGAGGCAGTTCCTCAGCCACCGCAGCAATTTGACTTGCGTCCTCGAGCCGATGGCGCCTGAAGCTAAACCAAACACTTACCAATTTAAGTGAAAACTTAGTCTAATTTCAATTTCTTTTCTTACAATACGAAAGAGTGGGGGGCACCCACTCTTTTTGCGCAGAGTCTATTCATAGTATTTCCAATAAAAATATACCATAACCCTATATCGTTTGCAAATAATTGGCTGAAACCTTAGAAAAGAGACAGCTGATTTTGATCAGGGAGTGATTCCAAACAGCCTTGCTGGTCTAAATATTCGATCACTGTCTTAGAAACTTTTCCACGCTTCTGAAGGTCTTCCTTCGAAAGAAATTCCCCATCCTCACGAGCCTTTACAATGTTTATCGCAGCATTTGTACCTAATCCAGGGATAGCATTGAATGGCGGAATCAGCGTATCCCCGTCAATGATGAATTCAGAGGCTCCCGATCGATAAAGATTGACTCGCTGAAATTTAAATTTGCGTTCACACATCTCTAGAGCAATCTCCAGAACCGTCAGCAGATTCTTTTCTTTTGTCGAGGCATCTAGCCCTTTTGCGTTGATTTCTTCTATTTTGGATCGGATCGCCTGAGAACCGCGCACCATCGCTTCAAGATCAAAATCCTCAGCTCTGACAGTGAAGTATGCCGCATAATAAAGGAGCGGATGATGGACTTTGAAATAAGCAATTCTTACAGCCATCAGTACATACGCTGTTGCGTGCGCCTTTGGAAACATGTACTTAATTTTTTTACATGAATCAATATACCATTCCGGTACATTGTTATTCCGCATTTCCTCTTCCCATTCAGGTGTCAAGCCCTTCCCTTTCCTGACAAACTCCATGATTTTAAAAGCGAGTGACGGTTCGAGGCCTTGGTAAATAAGGTACACCATAATATCATCCCGGCATCCAATAACATCAGAGAGCGTACATGTTCCAGACCGGATAAGCTCCTGGGCATTGCCAAGCCATACATCTGTACCATGTGAAAGCCCTGAGATCTGGACGAGTTCTGAAAAAGTGGTTGGCATCGTATCCTCTAGCATCTGCCTTACAAAACGGGTACCAAATTCAGGTATCCCCAATGTTCCTGTCTTACACATAATTTGTTCTTCTGTCACACCAAGAGACTCCGTGCCACTGAAAATCTTCATTACTTCCGGATCATCGATCGGAATCGTTTTGGGGTCCATTCCACTGAGTTCTTGCAGCATACGGATCACCGTGGGATCATCGTGTCCAAGAATATCCAATTTTAATAGATTGCTATCTATGGAGTGGAAATCAAAATGTGTCGTTCTCCAATCAGACCCGGTATCATCAGCTGGAAATTGAATAGGGCAAAAATCGAATATTTCCATGTCCGATGGTACTACGATGATTCCTCCCGGGTGCTGTCCTGTTGTCCTTTTCACACCGGTACACCCTTGCACGAGCCTATCAATTTCCGCATTCCGCATCATTAAATTATTATCCTGCTCATAGCCCCTTACATAACCATAGGCCGTCTTTTCTGCCACTGTTCCAATCGTACCTGCCCGATATACGTAGTCTTCTCCAAACAGTTCCTTCGTATAATTGTGAGCATGCGGCTGGTAATCACCAGAGAAGTTCAAATCGATATCTGGTACCTTGTCTCCCTTAAATCCCAGGAACGTTTCAAATGGTATGTCGTGTCCATCTTTTTTATATTCCGCTCCACATTTTTCACAAGATTTATCCGGAAGGTCAAATCCAGAGCCGACTGATCCGTCATCAAAGAACTCGGAGTGTTTACATGCAGGGCAGACATAATGTGGGGGCAGTGGATTGACCTCCGTAATTTCAGTCATGGTAGCCACCAAAGATGAACCGACTGATCCCCTTGAACCTACCAAATAACCATCCACCAAGGATTTTTTTACAAGTTTATGGGAGATCAAGTAGATAACGGCAAACCCATGGCCGATAATGCTTGCGAGTTCTTTCTCAAGCCTAGCCTCTACGATCTCTGGAAGCTTTTCGCCGTAAATCGACTCAGCCATTTTGTAGCTCATTGATCGGATTTCCGACTCCGCGCCGTCAATTTTTGGCGTATACAAGTCATCCCTGATCGGTTTGACATCTTCTATCTTGTCTGTAATCAAGTTGGAATTTGTTACGACAACTTCATATGCTTTTTCTTTTCCAAGAAAAGAAAACTCCGCTAACATTTCATCTGTCGTCCGGAAATGAACTTCAGGAAGGTTGTACCTATTCATCGGGTTGGCTCCGCCTTGTGATCTGATCAGTATTTCCCTGTAGATCTTATCCTCTTTGTTCAGATAATGAACATTTCCGGTAGCGACAACAGGCATATTGAGCGTTTCACCCATACTTACGATATTTTTGATAATATCTTCAAGATCCTTCTCATCCCTTACGAGCTCCATTTCAAGAAGAGGTGCGTAGACGGGTTTCGGATGAATTTCAATATAATCGTAAAACCCTGCCGCTTTTTCCGCTTCCGCACGTCCCTTTTGCATCATAGCTTCGAAAACTTCTCCTTTATCACAGCCAGAGCCGACAAGGATACCTTCCCTATATTTTTCCAATAAAGACCGTGGGATACGCGGAACTCTATAAAAGTAATTCAAATGCGAATATGAAACAAGCTTATAAAGGTTTTTCAGCCCGGCATCATTTTGTACAAGCAATGTACAATGGGAGGGCCTTACCCGTTTATATGAATCTCCCTGTCCCATATTGTCATTCAGTTGATCGTGGTAAAGAATATCCTTCTGTTTTGCATCTCCAAGCAACTTCAAAAATATTTTTCCTGTTGCTTCTGCATCATAAATCGCCCTGTGATGCTGGACGAGCTCAATATCGAACCTCTTAGCCAATGTGTTTAGGCGATGATTCTTAAATTCAGGATACAGAAACCTTGCAAGTTCCAAAGTATCAATAACCGGGTTTTCCACTTTCGGCAATCCTACCCTCTGATTGCCAGCATTCAAAAAGCCTATATCAAATGAAGCGTTATGTGCAACGAGTATACCGTCCTCAATCCAATGATGGAAGTCATGGAGGACTTCCTCTATTTCTGGCGCATTTTCGACCATGTCATCCGTTATTCCTGTTAACTCAATTGTTGTAGCTGACAAAGGATGATGCGGGTTTGCAAATCTTTCGAAACGGTCAATCTCTTCTCCCCCGCGTATTTTTACTGCGGCCAACTCAATGATTTTGTCATAGATTGCCGAAAGACCCGTGGTCTCAACGTCAAAAACGATATATGTGTCTTCTTCCAAGAGTCTATGAGCACTGTTATAGGCAATCGGGACACCATCATCAACCAGATTGGCCTCCAGCCCATACAACACTTTTATATCATTCTTTTTTCCTGCACCGTAGGCTTCAGGAAACGACTGAACGACTGCATGGTCTGTAAGCGCAATAGCGGTATGTCCCCATTTTTTTGCTTGAGAGATAAAACTGCTTATGGATGTAACAGCATCCATTTGGCTCATCGGTGAATGTAAATGGAGTTCTACTCTTTTTTGCCCTTTCGCTAAATCTTTTCTTTCCTGCGCCTTCACCTCATTGATATCCTGGGCCATAAGAACAAGTTCCCTAGCAAAGGTATCATTTTGCACACTTCCACGGGCTCTTACCCACATGCCTTTTTTCAGCATCTTCATAAGGGCAGCATCTTCATTATCTTTAGAGAACATTTTCACGGAAATAGAATTAGTGTAATCCGTCATTTTGAAAGTAAGTAATGTCCTTCCGCTGCGAAGCTCTCTTGTTTCAGCTGAGAAAATATACCCTTCAACCGTGATACGACGTTCTTCATCATGGATCTCTTCAAGCCTTTTAATCTCTTCATCACTTTTGATCGTATATCCAATCGTCAACGGGCCGCTCAATTCAACGCCACTACCATTCTCTTTTTCCGCTTCCATCCGCTGCATGTCCGCAAGAGCCTGACGTGCCCGCTCTTTGTCTTCTCTCTGCTTTTCTTCCATAAATTTCTCATACTCTTCATTGGATTGTGCCTCATCACCGATTTCTGCTGACAGCATGACAGATGGAAAGCCAAATTTCATATATATGTCGGAAAGTTCCTTTCCATATTTTTCCTGAAGCGTCCTTGCCTCCATATCGTTCCTGACCTTGACAATGAGCTTATTACCCTGGACATCAGGAAGCTGCCCATCTAAAAGGCCAAGAAGCATCGGCGACATCCCCTCGATCTCTTTTAGACATTCACGCCAATAATCGATAACAAGCTCTTTACTATATGTATGATCATTGTAAGACAGGGTAAAACCTACTTGTGCAATCTGGTGAAAGGCTTGTTGAAGTTTTTGAGAAAATGCTGTATAAACGCGGCATGGGAGTAGACTTTCTAATAAAAAATAAAAATGCCATCTCTTGTTTGTTTTATCGACAACCAGTTTTTCTATCTGACCGGATTGAAAATATTGCATATATTGGTCATCTGTTAACCCTATCTGCTGGAGCAGCAATAGGAAACGTTCTTTTTTTTCGGCGGGATTCTGCGTCTTGGACGTCATTTGATCCTCTCCCCCAATTCATTCTACAAATAAGAAAAGCCGCAGGTGCGTATTCATTTTGATATCGTTCTTCCGCGACCCTATCACCTAACCGACTAAAGCATGTCCAGCTCATCAGCGGACCTAGGGCACGACAGCCTGCCGTCGCTTGTACAGGGTCTCTTCGCTGGCAAGCCTGGACTAAGCACTTGCGCTTCTTAAAAACCATAAACTTTCTTTATTTTAACAAAGGAAGGCACCTTTTTGAAAAGGTACCTTTCATTTTGAATTACAATTCTTTAAAAATATTTGTAAGGACTTGTAGCAGATCCTCTGCTTTCACTTCCTGCATTTCACCGGACTTCCGGACTTTTACTTCCACAATGCCTTCGGCAGCTTTTTTACCGACTGTCACCCTGACGGGCATTCCAATCAAATCAGAATCTTTGAATTTGACTCCAGGCCGCTCATTGCGATCATCTAAGAGCACATTATAGCGATTTTCTTTCAACTCTCGATACAATTTTTCAGCAAGATTTTCCTGATCCGAATCCTTCATATTAACCGGAATCAAATGAATGTGATAGGGAGCAATATTTGCTGGCCAAATCAATCCGTTCTCGTCGTTGAACTGTTCAGCAACTGCAGATAGTGTACGTGATACGCCTATCCCGTAACAGCCCATGAGGTAAGGGGAGGACTTTCCATTTTCATCCAAATATATTGCTGACATCGCTTCGCTGTATTTCGTTCCGAGTTTAAAGATATGCCCGACTTCAATCCCTCTTGCAAACTTAATCGTCCCTTTTCCGTCAGGAGATGGATCTCCTTCCTGAATGAATCTTAGGTCCACAAATTTTTCAACTGTAAAATCTCGTCCAGGAACGACATTCATGTAATGGTAATCATCTTCATTAGCGCCGCAAACGGCATTAACCATTGCCTCAATCGCTTTATCTGCAACGATTTTCAAAGTTGCTGGAAGGTTGACTGGTCCAATGGAACCGAATGAACAATTCAAGAGCTCTTTAGTCCGCTCTTCATCGGCAAATTCAACTGAGGTTGCGTTCAAAGCATTTTTCACTTTAATATCATTGATTTCGTGATCTCCCCTAACCAGTACCATGACCGGCTCTTCGTCCACAATCAGTACAAGGGATTTGATGATATTTGATGCTTGTACATTTAAAAACTCAGAAACTTCGGAGATTGTTTTTTGTCCAGGCGTTTCTACTTTGGAGAGCTCTTGTTCCGGCTCATTCGACTTTTCATACTCCTGATGAACTTCTGCCATCTCTATGTTTGCAGCATAGGAGGAACCATCCGAGTAAGCGATCGTATCCTCTCCGATCTCGGACAAAACCATGAACTCCTGTGTATCCTTCCCGCCAATTGCTCCGGAATCTGCCAAAACTGCTCTAAAGTCCAAACCACATCTTGTAAAGATGTTCGTGTAGGCTTGGTACATCTTTTGATAGACATCATCAAGACTTTCCGCTGATGTATGGAATGAATATGCATCTTTCATGATAAACTCACGACCTCGTAAAAGGCCAAAGCGCGGACGTTTTTCATCCCTAAATTTCGTCTGGATTTGATACAGTGTCACGGGAAGGCGTTTATAAGATGGTACTGCGTCACTTACAATGCTTGTAATGACTTCCTCATGTGTTGGACCTAATGCAAAACTGCGATCATGCCGGTCATGCATTCTCATCAACTCATCGCCGTATGTATACCAGCGCCCTGAAGACTGCCATAATTCAGCTGGTTGGAGAGCTGGCAGGAGAAGTTCGGCTGCTCCTGCGTTTTCCATTTCTTCTCTAATGATCTGTCCAATGTTATCAAGCGCTCTTTTGGCAAGCGGCAAGTATGAATATACCCCGCTTGCGATTTGCTTTATAAAACCTGCTCTGAGCAGCAGCTGATGGCTTTTGATTTCAGCATCAGACGGCAGCTCGCGGAGCGTTGGAATCAATGTCATGCTTTGCCTCATCACTTGCACCTCTATCTATATTATTTAATAATAAAGAATCGTTGAATGTCGTTCCATGTAACAACAATCATCAAGACCATCAAAAGAGCGAAACCGATAAAGTGAACCATTCCTTCTTTTTGGCGGTCAATCGGCTTTCCGCGCAGAGCTTCCACACCAAAGAACAGGAGGCGGCCGCCATCCAGTGCCGGTACTGGGAGCAGGTTCATGATTCCTAAGTTAATACTTAGAAGAGCCGCCCATTTCATCAGTAACAGAACTCCCGATTTCGCCACGGTTTCCGTTGTTTTATATATTCCGACAGGGCCCGCAAGCATATCAATAGAGAACTGCCCTGTAACAAGCTTTCCAAGCAACCGGAAAATCTCTACAGTCCAATGGTAGGTTTCAGTAAAACCATTGACTGCTACGCTAGAGAATGACTTATCAACGGGCGCTTGCACTCCAATTAAGCCGAACTCCTCACCGTCGGCCACCTCCCTTTTGGGGGTAACCATAATATCAAGTGTTTTATCCTCACGTTCAACCGTAAAGACAAGCTCTTCTCCAGGATGACTGCGGACAACTTCGGTAATATCGTCAAAGTTTGAAATTTCGGCGCCGTCGATGCTTAAAACAACGTCGCCCTCCTTAAATCCTGCTTCGTACGCTGATCCGTCCGGAAGCAATTTGCCGATAAGCGGATCGTTTATCTGTACTCCCTGGATGAACCCTAATACTGTGAAAATGACGATGGCAAGTACAAAGTTCATCATCGGTCCGGCAAAAATGGTCATTGCCCTTGCACTCAGTTTCTTAGAACCAAACTGACGGTCCCATGGTGCTATTTGTGTTTCCGTCTGATCTTCGACAATCATGGCTTCATGAGACAGATGGAATGTTTTTAATGTCTCATCGTCTCCATCCTCATACCCTTTTATCAATAGATCATGTTCAAGGTCGGCCGATTCCACTTCCACTGCGCGTGCATTTGAAAAACGGTCCTTCCCCTGTAATATTACTTTTTCTACCAGACCATCATCATTTAAAACGAGTGCTACCCGATGGCCTGGCTTGATTTCCATCATCTCCGGGTCATCTCCGGCCATTCTTACATAACCCCCAAGAGGAAGAAGACGAATCGTGTACAATGTTTCCTGGGTTTTATGGGAAAACACCTTAGGCCCCATACCGATCGCAAACTCTCTGACAAGTATTCCTGCACGTTTCGCAAAGACAAAGTGTCCCAGCTCGTGGAAAAATACCAAAGCCCCAAAAATAATTATAAAAGCGATGACTGTATTCAAAAAAATAACCACCTTTTAAAGGAGTGTATGAACTAACCGTCTTGTCTCCCTGTCTACTTCCCTTATGGCAGAAAAATCAGGATTTTCAATGACATGGTGCCTTTCCATGGCTGTTTCGATTAGTTCTTCAATCCTGATAAATGGTATTTTCTGTTCAAGGAAAGCATTTACAGCAGCTTCATTTGCTGCATTTAATACTGTTGGCAATGTACCGCCCCGCCGTCCGGCCTCATAGGCGAAATATAGGCACCGGTATCGGTCCATGTCCATTTTTTCAAAGTGAAGCTCCCCAATTTCCGCAAGGTTAAGTCTTTTCGCCGACGGAAGCGGTAAGCGCTCCGGATAAGTCAGAGCATATTGAATAGGAACTCTCATATCAGGGGTCCCCAGCTGCGCAATCACACTGCTGTCGTGGAATTCGACAAGCGAGTGTATGATGCTTTCTCTGTGCAAAAGAACATCTATTTGATCATAAGGTAAATCAAACAGCCAATGAGCCTCTATTACTTCAAGGCCTTTGTTCATCATTGTAGCAGAGTCAATCGTAATTTTGGAGCCCATTGACCAATTAGGGTGATTTAAAGCCTGTTCAAGGGTCACAAACTTCAATTCTTCTCGGCTCAAATCTCTAAAGCTCCCGCCTGATGCAGTAATAAGCAGCCTGGATAGATTCTTCATGTCCTCACCTTGCAAACATTGGAAAATAGCCGAGTGCTCGCTATCGACCGGTAAGATATCCACCTTTTTTTCCTTTGCCGCCGTCATAACAAGATGTCCCGCTGTTACCAATGTTTCTTTATTGGCTATAGCAATATTTTTCCCAGCTTCAATCGCCTGTAACGTCGGATAGAGTCCAACACTACCGATAACTGCATTCAGAACAACATCCGCCTTGTCGTAAACCGCTGCTTCCACCAGACCCTGTTCGCCATATACAAATTTTATCTCAGACGAGTACTCCCCTTGCAAAGTTTCGCAGTCCTCTTTTGTCTGTACCGCAACAAGTGGTGGGTGAAACTCCGTAATAATCTCCCTGACAAGCTCTATATTTCTGCCGGCCGTTATGGCAGCCAGTTGAAATTTCTCAGGATGCTCCCTGATCAACTCAAGAGTTTGAGTGCCGATTGATCCTGTTGCTCCCAATAAACTAATATATTTCAAACTCTTCACTCCCGATGACTACTATTCATACTTATTCAAAAAAATGACCGAATTTAGAAGCAAGGTTTGGACAAAAACCAAGCTACAAACGATTTGCCGTTGATTATTTGGTGATATCCACTAATTAAATGCGCCTTGGCGTATTTGCGCCCAGATTTTATCGAGCACCGCTCGATAAATTTCCTCTTAAAATCTGTGACATTCGCCGGAGGCTTTAACTCTATTCAGCCACCAATATGCATTCTCACCACTTACTGAAGTGGGAGACTTCTGCTGAATGAAGTTAAATAATTTGCAGCACGTGGACGAGCGGTAATACAAACAACCAGCTGTCACATCTGTCCAAAATGCCTCCATGCCCTGGCATGATATTGCCCGAATCCTTCACCCCATAATGACGTTTAAAGGCGGATTGGGCCAAGTCTCCAATTTGTCCAAAAACGGAAAGTACCACAGTCACAATCAGCAATTTGACAAGTGGGATATCAAGGCTGGTAAAGCTGAAAAATGCCAGCGCAATGAGCACAGCAATCACAATTCCGCCCAGGGAACCTCCAATGGTCTTGTTTGGACTGATTTCCGGCCATAGCTTGCGCTTGCCTAAAGACCTTCCAACAAAATACGCTCCGGAATCCGTTCCCCATACAACAAACAGCACATAGAACAAATAAACGATTCCAGCTTCACGTGTTTCCATCAGAAAATGGAAACCAATTCCTACATACAATACCGATAGTATAACAAATCCAGCATCATCAAAAGTGAATTTATTTTTACTTATAACAGTATATGATAAAAAAAGGAGGACAGCCAAAATGGCAGCCTTTATTTTAATATCCGCCCCATGGCCTGAATCAAACGCCTGTCCGGGTAGAAGAATAACCCAAAGGAGCGCTAAAGACAAGGCTCCTTGCACAGAAACGAGCGACAGGTTTCGCATTCTCAATAATTCATACAGCCCAATTGTTGCCATGGCATATATCAAGAGAATGAAAGGAATCCCGCCGATATAAAGCAATGGTAAAAAAATCGCTATTGCTACTATTGCTGAAATAATTCTAACCTTCATTATTGTATCTCCTCACCAAGTAATCCGCCATATCTCCTGGAACGCTTTTGAAATGATTCAACTGCTTCAAACAAGTGCTCTTCCGAGAAATCAGGCCAGAGAACATCCATGAAGTACAGCTCTGTGTACGCAAGCTGCCAAAGCATGAAATTGCTCAGGCGAACCTCCCCACTTGTTCTGATAAGCAAGTCTGGATCTTTCAAGCTTTTTGTCATCAAATAAGTCGAAAAGCATTCATTGTCAATATCCTCTTCACTAATAATGCCTTTCTTGACATCTGTGGCTAGATGTTTGATCGCATCAATTATCTCCGAGCGGCTTCCGTAGTTTAATGCAAAGTTTAAAATGAGACCGTCATTGTTTTTTGTTTTCTCTTTTGCATGATCGACAGCTCTTCTTGTACTCACGGGGAGCTGGTCCATATCTCCCATTGTTGAAACTTTTACATTTTCCTCAATCAATTCTGGTAGAAAACTGTTCAAAAACTGTTCTGGAAGTTTCATTAAGTAATCAACCTCTGTTTTAGGGCGCTTCCAGTTCTCAGTTGAAAAAGCATATAATGTAAGGATTTTAATTCCTAGTTTATTAGCTGCTTTCGTTACTTTTTTTACTGTCTTCATTCCCTCATGATGGCCTGCAATACGGGGAAGAGTCCTTTTTTTCGCCCATCTTCCGTTGCCATCCATAATGATAGCAACATGGTCCGGAATAGGGTGGGCAAGAATTTGACTGATTCGGTCATCCTGCCCATCTTGATCCTTTGAAGTTTTCCATAACTTCATTTTATTGAACATAATGAGTCCTCCGTCAGAAATACATTCTTCTGTGCGTCAAACATATTTTAGCATATCCATATGATGAAGCGATATGATTCTCCATCGATTTATTCCTTCATTTTGGTATAAAAGGAAAAAACCCTCCAAAAGGAGGGATTTATATTTAAAAATAAGAACTTTTCCTGTTTACCCGGATCAAACAGGGGCTTTCGCTTTTGTATTATACAGCCAAAACTTCCTGTTCTTTCTCTTTTGTAAGTTCATCAATTTGCTTAATATGTTCATCCGTCAGCTTTTGAATGTCATCTGCATAACCGCGTAGGTCATCTTCAGAAATTTCACCGTTCTTTTCAAGTTTTTTCAAATCTTCGTTCCCGTCTCTGCGGATGTTTCTTATGACAACCTTGGCATCTTCTGCTTCTTTTCTAACTTGTTTCACAAGATCCTTGCGTCGTTCTTCCGTTAGCTGCGGAATGGAAATCCGAATCAGGGAGCCGTCGTTAGATGGCGTTAAACCAAGATCGGATTTTAAAATGGCTTTTTCCATTTCGCCTAAAGTCGTTTTATCATAAGGCTGGATCACAAGGAGACGAGCTTCAGGTACTGAAATGTTTGCCATTTGGTTAATTGGCGTCGGAGCACCGTAATAATCAACAGAAATCTTGTCCAAAAGCGCTGCATTCGCCCGGCCCGCACGAATGCTTGCCAATTCACGACTGTACACCTGAATGGCTTTTCCCATTCTGTCTTTCGCATTTGAAATCACTTTATTCGGCATTATTCCTTCCCCCTTACTATCGTTCCAATTTGTTTACCCATGACAGCACGTTTGATATTTCCTTTTTCTGTAAAAGAGAACACGATCAACGGAATATCATTGTCCATGCAAAGAGATGACGCGGTAGAGTCCATGACAGCAAGTCCTTCTTTCAATACATCAAGATAAGAAAGCCTGTCATATTTGACTGCATCCTTATGCGTCTTCGGATCCGCGCTGTATACACCATCCACATTATTTTTTGCCATTAAGATAACATCAGCTTCAATTTCTGCTGCTCTTAATGCCGCTGTTGTATCCGTTGAGAAGTATGGATTACCAGTGCCCGCCGCAAAGATGACAACACGTTTCTTTTCCAAGTGTCTGATGGCACGGCGCCTGATGTAAGGTTCAGCAACTTGAAGCATATCAATGGACGTTTGAACACGAGTTTCAATTCCAAGATGCTCTAAGCTATCCTGCAAAGCTAAGGAGTTCATCACCGTTGCCAGCATCCCCATATAATCTGCAGTTGCACGGTCCATGCCCATTTCGCTTCCAATTTTTCCGCGCCAGATATTTCCGCCTCCGACGACTACAGCAACTTCAACGTCAAGCTCAGCCACCTCTTTAACTTGCTCTGCAATGGATTTGATCACTGCCGGGTTGATACCGAAGCCTTCATCTCCCGCCAGTGCTTCACCACTTAATTTAAGTACGACTCTTTTGTATTTTGGGGTATCCATCTGAACCTCCAATAATCCCTTATTGTATGTATTTGACAAATGTTGTTTTTAAAATAGGGAACACGATGTGTTCCCTATTTTAACATATAAATTCTAAAGCTATTGCTTAATAGGCCTCGATTACATCTGAAACGGACCCGTGTATCACATTACTTACTTTTTCGTTTGGCTCATTACCTCTTCAGCGAAGTTTTCTTGACGCTTTTCCATACCTTCGCCTACTTCATAACGAACAAATCCGAGCACTTCAGCACCTTTGGCTTTTACAAATTTACCAACTTTTTCATCTGGGTTTTTGACAAATGATTGATCAAGAAGGCAGATTTGCTCGAAAAACTTACCGAGGCGGCCTTCAACCATTTTTGCAACAATTTTTTCAGGCTTGCCTTCGTTCAAAGCTTGCTGTGTAAGAACTTGGCGTTCACGATCGATTTCTTCCTCAGAAACCTGGTCGCGTGAAACATATTTTGGATTGATGGCAGCAATATGCATAGCAACATCTTTTGCAGCTTCTTCATCATTTGTTCCTTCAAGAACTGCTAGAACGCCAATGCGTCCGCCCATATGAAGATATTCACCGAATACGCCGTTGTCAGATTTCGTTTTAATTTCGAAACGACGGAGTGTAATTTTTTCTCCAATTTTAGCAATCGCGCTGTTAATAAATTCAGTCACAGTTTCGCCGTTGCTCATTTTTTGTTCCAAAGCTTCTTCAATGGATGCAGGCTTGTTCGCAAGAAGATGCTCAGCCAGTTCCTTTACAAGCTGTTGGAAATTTTCGTTTTTTGCAACAAAATCAGTTTCTGCGTTCACTTCTAAAAGAACTGCTGTGTTTCCTTCACTTAAAATAAAAGTAGTTCCTTCAGCTGCAATTCTGTCAGCTTTCTTAGCAGCGGAAGCCATTCCTTTCTTTCTAAGGAAGTCGATCGCTTCCTCCATGTTGCCGTTTGTTTCTGTCAAAGCTTTTTTGCAATCAAGCATGCCGGCACCAGTTTTGGCACGCAATTCTTTAACCATTTGAGCAGTAATTGCCATTTTCATTTCCTCCTCGTGTAATAAAAAAGGTGTCAATAAGCACATGATTGTGTGAAAAAAGGTGACAAAGTGTCATCACTCTTATCACCTTTCGAATCGCCTGAATTCAGGCAGATATCATATAACGATTATGCATTAGCAGTTTCAGTAGATGCTTGTTCTTCCTCTGCAGGCTCTTCACTGTATTTAGCTTCCAATAATGCATCAGCCATTTTAGAAGTAAGCAATTTTACTGCGCGGATTGCATCATCGTTTGCTGGAATGACATAATCTATTTCATCCGGATCACAGTTTGTATCAACGATACCGACGATTGGAATATTCAACTTACGCGCTTCCGCAACAGCAATGCGCTCTTTTCTAGGGTCAATGATGAACATTGCATCCGGAAGAGTCTTCATGTCTTTAATACCACCCAAGAACTTGACAAGACGATCACGCTCTCTGTTGAGCATAACTACTTCTTTCTTTGGAAGGACTTCGAAAGTACCGTCTTCTTCCATTTTTTCAATCGCTTTTAAGCGCTCAATTCTTTTTTGGATCGTTTCAAAGTTAGTCAAAGTTCCGCCAAGCCAACGATGGTTCACATAAAATTGGCCTGCACGTTCAGCTTCATCTTTAACAGATTCTTGAGCTTGTTTTTTAGTTCCGACAAAAAGGACTTTACCATTGTTTTCGGAAAGCTCTCTCATAAAGTTATAAGCTTCTTCAACCTTCTTGACTGTTTTTTGCAAGTCAATGATATAGATACCGTTTCTTTCCGTAAAGATGTATTTTTTCATCTTAGGATTCCAGCGGCGTGTTTGGTGTCCAAAGTGTACACCTGCTTCAAGCAATTGCTTCATAGAAATGATTGACATAATTTTTTCCTCCTCGGTTTTTCCTCCGCTTCACTCATCTTCCGGAAAGACTGTTCTGTCGAAAAAAACAGCACCCTGTCGCGAAAATCATGAAACGTGTGTATTAATACCATCAAATAATATAGCATAACCAAATATGTTAATCAAGCACGAAATGCCGTATCGCTCTATGGAGCCAATTAAACGAACAATCATGAAACAAGACTAAGAGTAGTTGTCACATCGAAAAATGCTTCCAGTGCTCTTTTTGTCTTTTTGATGGGAAAAGCGCCAGCGCCTTACTCATCACGTACTGAGTCCTTCTGACTTATCGTAGGAAGAAGCGCGAAGTATGTAGTCGGTAGGCGCTGGAGCTGGACCATAAAGCACTTTGTTCAAAATGTTAAACCTAAAAAATTATCTTTCAAAAACCCTTTTAAAATCGTCGATAACTCAAATTATACTACTGCTAAACAGCCCTATTCAGAATACAATTTTTTCTGTTATTATTTCAGATTCTCTCGTTTCCTCCACAAGAAATATCCGATCAACCCGCAAAAACAACAATTAGAATATTAGTGTATTCGGACCTATTTTTATTTGTGGCAATCACTAAAAAGAGCCAACGATCGTCAGCTCTTTTCACAAACTCCTGAGATAATAATTCGAATTCTTCCGCTTTGAGGAGGGCTTCTGCTCTTGAATTCACCCTAAGTTTTTTAAAAAAATTTTGCTTAAATGATTATAGAACTTTCATATTCCGGAATAAAGACAGCAATTCACCGGAATTTCATCAGAAGCTCTATTTCTGTTTTACCTTTATTCAGCTTCCTGGCTATGTCCGTAACGGTCAGTCCTTGTTCAGCCAGCAACTTCACCTGCTCCCTCAACGGCTGTGGATCTGTGGCATCGTCAGAGACATCGCTTAGGGGGTCTTGTTTCGATTCCAAGGGCCTTGCCTCCTCTTGAACATCCTGATGCTCCTCAGTCGCTGGAACAAGCTTCTTTTCTTCCATTATAATATTTGCCGCTATAGCAGCCGTAGTTTTATCTTCTGTCTCCCTACTCTCCATTAACCTGCTCAAAAGTTTTTCATTTTCATCTTTAATTTCTTCAAGCAGGGAAGCCATTACCTGTTCTGACTCCTTAAGGACAAGCTGTTGTCTCTTTTCAATGCCCATCAACTTGTTTTGTCGCATATACAGTAGTAGCAGAGCAAACGCCAAAAGGACGTTGATTAGAAATAAAATGAATATAAGTGTCCCAGTCACTTTTTCATCTCCGCCTGTCATTTTTGTCCGTCTTCAATAATTGCTGCCTTAATTTGAAGAGGGCTTTGGAATGGATTTGTGAAATTCTTGATGTGGAAAGCTGCATAATATGGCCGATTTCCGTCAGCGTTAACTCTTCTTCATAAAAGAGACTTAAAACAAGCTGCTCATTTTCAGTAAGGGTTGTGATCACTTCCGCCATTTCTTCGAGCCATTCTTTTTGTATAATCTGCTCTTCCGGGGTTGGAGTCTGATCATCTTTGATTGTATACGAATGATTTTCTTCGTCCTCTTCTCCCGACATATATTCATTCACGGAGAAAATCTGGGCAAAAAAGTACTCATTCATTGTTTTGATCACTTCCGTATCGGTCACACCCATTTTGGCAGCAATTTCTTCAGATGATACATGACGCATAAATTCTTGTTCCAAAGCGTTTTGTACACTTTCTATTTCTTTTGCCTTCTCGCGTGTACTTCTCGGAAGCCAATCTTCCTTTCGCAGCCCATCTATAATAGCCCCTCTAATCCTAAAAGAAGCGTAAGTATCAAATTTAAGTTTCCTAGTCAAATCAAACTTGTCCAAAGCATCGAGCAACCCCATAATACCCAAGCTTTTTAATTCTTCCCTACTCACGTTTTGAGGCAAATTAACCGAAATTCTTTGCACATGATAAGTGACAAGCGGCATATATTTTTTCACTAAGTGATTGCCTGATTCCGAGTCTCGCTCCTCTCTCCAGCGTTCCCAATGTTTATGTTCCTCAAGGGGCAGTGTAAGTGACATGTGTATCCCCTCCTCTAACAAATTAGAATGCTTCGGGAAAAGAAAATCCTTTTAGTGCAATTTTTTATTTGCTGTAAAACATTTTTTGCAACCTAGTAATAAATGACTCTTTCAAATGAGCAGGCTCCTGATTTAAATTTCCATGGATGAGAGATAGAGTCAGTTTTTTCATATTGACTGAAACAGGTGCTCTTGGAAATTCCAAATATACCGGTCGATTGGCTAGAACGGCTTTTCTCATATGCTTATCTTCAGGCAATATCCCCAATAAGTGGATTTCTTTTTGAAGAAAGGTTTCCATTGCTTTCTTGAGACGTTCGAAGGTCTCCCTTCCTTGCTTATCATTGTCTGAACGGTTGCATATGAGGAGCATCCTAGCATCAGCCCGAACCCGGTGGATTAGCTTCATCATGGAATAAGCATCCATGATAGCCGTAGCCTCCGGTGTTGTAATGACGATGATCTCATCAGCCGCCAGCGATAGTCGAAGCATCCACGGCCCTGCACCAGCGCCCATGTCAAAAATGATAATGTCGTAGATTTCCTGCATTCGTTTGAAGCCATAAAAAAGCCTGTCAACTGTTGTCTCGTCAAGCTCAACTGCTTCTTGAAATCCATTTCCGCCGGCGATAAACGAAACACCGCCAGGACCCAATTCGACAATTTCGGAAAGTGGTTCTTGATTATAAATAAAATCACCCATCGTTTTCGTTGCCGCTCCACCCAACAGTAAATTGACATTCCCCATGCCAATGTCCAGATCGACAACAAGTACATTAAACCCCTGCTCAGTAAGAATGATTGCCATATTGCTGGAAATATTGGATTTTCCCACTCCACCTTTTCCGCTGACAACAGCTAGAGTCCTCGCTTTTTTTCGGGGCTGCCTATTGATTTTTCTACGTAGGTTTTCTGCCTGATCCTTCCTCATTCACTGCCATCTCCAAAAATAAAATCAACAAACAATTCCGGTGCGGCTATGATGATGTCGTCGGGAACATCCTGACCTGTTGTGACAAACGCCGTTGGCAAGTTGTACTTAAGCATAATATTCACCATCGATCCAAATACTTTTGTTTCATCCGCTTTTGTAAAAATCAACCTGTCAATAGACATATGCTGAAAATTGTCCATAATTGGCATAATATCTCTTTCTTTCATCGTCACACCCATAACAAGAAAAGTCTTGAGATCATTTTCCATCGATAAGATGTTATGTAATGATTGAACGAATTCAGCGTCCCGATAATTTCTACCTGCGGTATCAATAAAGACTTGGTCATAATCTGCAAAGCTCTCTACTGCTTTAATGAAATCCTCCAGCTCATAAGCAACTTCAACCGGAATATCGAGTAATCCGGCATATGTTTTTAACTGATCAATAGCGGCAATACGATATGTATCTAAAGTAATAAACGCCACTTTTTTCTTCTCTTCCAACGCTGCATGTGCTGCTAGCTTCGCCAGGGTGGTTGTCTTCCCTACCCCTGTCGGTCCCACAAGTGCAACAAACTTTTTCTCGCCTGATGGAGAAAAGTCGAGTTGATCTATTTGGTCAGCAAGAATTTTTTTCGCCTCTTGGATGACTTCCTTTTCTGATGGCTCTTTTTTTGCCTTCCGCCAGCTATCTAGCAATCGTTCACCGATTTTCGCTACATGGCGTTCGTCCAGTTCCTGATCTAATAATGTTTCAAGCGCCTTTTGAATCGAAGCAGGATAAACCGCCAAATCAGGATCAGTTGTTTTCTGGCTGGATGCCACCATTTCTTTCAGTTCCGCTAATTCAAGCAGGAGCGATTTTTCATAATCCTTCGGTTCCTGTTCAATATGATCCAAGGTCTCTGTTAAAACAGGTGAAGGATCGATTTCCGGCAATTTATTGTCATCATCCATGACAGCAACGACTTCGAACTTTTTTTTCTTGAAAAAGCCAAGTACACCACCGGTCCAAACTACCTTGGAACTTAAAATAACCGCTTCTTCCCCAACCTCTTCTTTTACTTTTTGAAAGGCTTCCGGCATTGAAGGAGCTATGATTTTTTTTATACCCATTAAACGTTCACCACCCCGATACTTTGGACTTCCACATCCGCTTCCAGTTCATTGTATGAAAGGATGGGTACCTGAGGAAAATATCTTTCAGTCAATTGGCGCAAATACATCCGCACGGCCGGGGAGCATAAAAAGATCGGTGTTTGCTGGATTTGTGACAGATCTTCGATTTGAGCAGCGGCCGCTTCCAGTATCTTTTGCGAATCCCCTGGGTCCATTGCCAGGTAGTTTCCATTCTCGGTCTGCTGAATGCTGTCAGCAATCATTTTTTCAACCTTCCCAGAAACCGTAATAACTTTCAATACCGGATCATCATTCGCATATTGCTTCGTAATCTGTCTCGCTAAAGCCTGACGTACATATTCGGCAAGTATATCCGTATCCAGCGTCACTTTTCCATAGTCAGCCAAGGTTTCAAAAATCAATGGCAGATTTCTGATCGAAACATTTTCTTTCAATAACTTAGCCAACACCTTCTGTACCTCTCCGACTGTCAGAGGATTAGGCGTAACCTCTTCGACAAGAATCGGATAAGACTCTTGTAGATGGTCGATGAGCTCCTTCGTTTCCTGCCTGCCAATTAACAAATCCGCGTTTACTTTCAAGACTTCCGTTAGATGAGTTGATACGACGGACGGCGGATCTACCACAGTGTAGCCCTCGATTTCGGCCTGCTCTTTCACTTCTTCCGAAATCCATTTCGCCGGAAGGCCGAATGACGGCTCAATCGTGTCAATCCCCGGTATCGTATCTTCCGTTCCTGGACTCATCGCCAGGTAATGATCCAAAAGAAGTGTCCCTCTTGCTACTTCGTCACCTTTTATTTTGATCAGATATTCATTCGGCTCCAGTTGGATGTTATCTCGGATTCTGACAACAGGAATGACAACGCCCAATTCCAAAGCCAACTGCCTGCGAATCATGACAATACGGTCTAAGAGATCCCCACCCTGGTTTACATCCGCCAACGGGATAAGCCCGTATCCAAATTCAAATTCAATCGGATCCATCTGTAATAAATCGAGTACACTTTCAGGTGATTTCATTTCATCCGCTTCTGCTTCCTCTGCTGTCAGAGCAAGAGGATCTTCAGTACTTTCAGGAATCCGGCTCAATGCGTATCCTCCCGCCGCCAATGCCCCAGCAATTGGAATGGTAATCATATTGCTGATAGGAGTCGTTAAGCCCAACAAGAAAATAGTCGCCCCTGAAATATAGAGGATTTTTGGATAAGCAAACAATTGGCCCGCAATATCGGATCCAAGATTACCTTCCGAAGCTGCACGTGTTACAACAATTCCCGTTGCTGTTGAAATTAAAAGTGCCGGAATCTGGCTAACAATTCCATCTCCTACAGTCAGCATTGAATATCTTGTGGCTGCTTCAGCAATTGGAAGGCCCTGCTGGACCATTCCGATCAATATTCCAAAGAGCAGATTAATGATGACAATGACAATACCAGCAATGGCATCTCCCTTTACGAACTTGCTGGCACCATCCATGGCTCCGTAAAAATCTGACTCGCGTGAAACCTTTTCCCTGCGGTCCCTTGCCTCATGTTCTGAAATGATACCTGCATTTAAATCTGCATCAATGCTCATCTGCTTACCAGGCATTGCATCAAGTGTAAACCTTGCAGCTACTTCCGAAACACGCTCCGCACCTTTTGTAATAACGATGAACTGAATAACAATCAAGATAAAAAACACAACGAGACCGACAAGTATATTGCCTCCGACTACAAACGTGCCAAACGTTTCAACAACACCGCCAGCATCGCCCTTAGAAAGGATGGACCTTGTGGTGGAAACGTTAAGACCCAGTCTGAATAAAGTAAGGAGCAATAATAATGAAGGAAATATTGAAAACTGCAAAGGCTCGTTCACATTCATCGTAGTTAAAAGGACCAGTAACGCTAGTGATATATTGATGATAATCAAAAAACTTAACATCCATGGCGGGAATGGAATGACCAGCATGGCAACTATTAAAATAACACTTAGCAATACGGCAATTTCCTTTGTCTTCATCATGTCTGGCCCCTCCTTCCATTCGCTGAATTTCATATCTTATGCTTAATGCGATAAACATAAGCCAGTATTTCGGCTACCGCCTTGAAAAACTCATCCGGGATGGCGTCTCCTATATCGGTCTGTTTGTAGAGCGCTTGTGCCAGCGGGCGGTTTTCTACAAGCATGACCTGATGCTCTTTTGCTACCCGTTTTATTTTCTGGGCCATGAAGTCAATCCCTTTGGCCACGACAACTGGGGCATCCGCTTTTTCTTCATCATACTTGAGGGCAATAGCATAGTGGGTCGGGTTCGTTATGACAACATCGGCCTTTGGAACCTCCTCCATCATCCTTGTCATCGCCATTTCTCTTTGCTTCTGCTTAATTTTTGATTTAATCAGCGGATCGCCTTCCATATTCTTAAATTCATCTTTCACATCTTGTTTGGACATCCTGATATTTTTTTCAAAATCATATCGTTGATATAAGTAATCAAATAAGGACAGGAATAATAATGCGATAGATGCGCTGATACCCATTTGTAAAGTCAGACTTCCAATCGTTTTTAAAGCGGAGGGAACTGACTTGTGCGATAGGATAAGAACTTCATCAATCCGGAGCCACAATACAAGGAATGTGATAAAACCGACAAATCCGATTTTTAAAATAGATTTTAGCAGCTCAACGATGGCCCTGATCGAAACAATCCGTTTGAATCCTTTAATGGGATCAATTTTCTCAAGCTTCGGCTTCATGGATTCTGTGGTAAAAAGAAACCCGACTTGTAAGAGATTTGCTCCAAGACCCGCCACCAGTGCCACCAGCATGATGGGGCCTAGCAGTACAGCAATTCGTATGATCAAGTCCAAACCGATTTGGTGTAAGTTTTCCGCTGTTAAATCCATGAGCATATATTGACTGAAGGTCTTGCGGAAAATATCCATCACTACTTGGCCAACGCTAGATGAAAAGAACATTAGAAAGCCGAAGACAGACAATAAGCTAATAGCAGTATTGACATCCTGGCTTTTGGCCGTCTGTCCTTTTTTTCTCGTATCCTGTCTTTTTTTCGGTGTGGCTTTTTCTGTTTTTTCACCGGCAAAAAACTGCAAATCTAGTTGTAGTAGCTTCATTCCAAACCACCGAGTCTTTCCATGACATCCCTCATCGTATGGCCAATCGTTTCAAATAAGTTTTGCACGATGCCCAAAATGACACCAATGACTATAAAGATAACGATAAAACTTACTGCAATTTTGATAGGAAAGCCGACAACAAACACATTCATCTGAGGAACGGTTCTCGCGACAATGCCTAGAGCAACATCCACAAGAAACAGTACTGCCACAACAGGAACAGCCATCTGAAAAGCGATGACAAACATCATGGCAAATGCTTTGATCACGTATTCCACCAGGCCTGCATTGCCAAACTCCAGAGTTACCTTGTCAATCGGGATAAATTGATAGCTGTAGAATATCCCGTCCAACAGCATATGGTGGCCATCAACAGCTAAAAGCAGCAAAAACGAAAATATATACAGATACTGTCCGATCAAGGGAGATTGAGCACCTGTCTGCGGATCTATGACATTGGCAATCGCAAATCCCATCTGAAAATCTATGAAGCTTCCCGCTACCTGAACGGCTGACAAAATCATATACCCCATGAACCCGATAAATAGTCCGACAAGCACCTCTTTTATAATTAATAAAAAATATTCCAGGTCAATCGGAAGCGGCGAAGCATCCACCGTATAGTACATGAGCAGCGAAATAAAAAAAGCAAACCCGATCCGGAACATAGCCGGGAGCGTTCGGTATGAAAACAGCGGCATTGTTACAAAGAAAGCGGACACCCGCATGAAAATCAGGAGAAACACTGAAAAAGCTGGGACAATGTCTATCATTCTTTTAACCTACAAACCGGGTCAAATTTTGAAAAATATCTGTTGTATAAGATAGCATCCTGCTCAGCATCCATGGACCAAAAAAGACAATACCTACAAGGACTGCAATGATTTTTGGTATGAAGGCCAGAGTCTGCTCCTGGATTTGAGTTGTAGCTTGAAAGATACTCACAATCAATCCAACCGTCAAAGCTAAAAGCAACAGCGGCCCAGCTACAATCAATATTGTAAATACTCCTTTTCCAGCTAGAGAAATGACCGATTCGGCGCTCATAACATCACCTTCCTTGGGATTGGTAGTCTCACTAAAAACTCTGCAGCAGCGATTTGACGACTAAATACCATCCATCAACCAAAACAAACAGCAGTATTTTGAACGGTAGAGAGATCATCACTGGCGGTAGCATCATCATCCCCATTGACATCAATACACTGGCTACAACCATATCAATCACAAGGAACGGGATGAAAATCATGAATCCGATTTGAAATGCTGTCTTCAATTCACTCAGAGCAAAAGCAGGGACAAGTGCTGTCAATGGTATATCTTCAATCGTTTTTGGACGTTCTGCCCCCGAATAATTTAAAAATAATTCCAGGTCTTTCTGTCTTGTATAAGAGCTCATAAATTCCTTAAACGGAACCGCAGCTCGTTCATATGACTCTTCCAGGGAAATTTCATCATTAAACAGCGGCTTCAGCGCTTCTTTGTTCACTTGGTTCAAAGTCGGCGCCATCACGAAAAAGGTTAAAAAAAGCGCCAATCCAACGATGATTTGGTTTGGAGGCATTTGCTGGGTAGCCAGCGATGTTCTGACAAAAGAAAGCACAATGACAATCCTGGTGAACGATGTCATGACAATCAGGATTCCTGGTGCAATCGACAGAACCGTCAGCAACAAAAAGAGTTTCACTGATGTTGACACGGTTTCAGGTGAACTGTTGAAAAACTCCATGACTTCATTCACTTTTCATCGTGCCCCTTTCCCTGCAACTCTTTTAAAATATTTTGTCGTTGCTTCTTAATTGCATCCATTTCATTCTTAAAATGTTCTTCGAATGTATTGGGATTCTTCTCATCTCTTTTGGACTTCAACATGTCTTTTATGTTTGCGGCAACCTTTGTCACCACATCTGCCGATTGAATGCTTCCTTCGAGCTGCTCATTATATTGAGTCAAAATTTCCTGCTGTTCCTGCTCATTCGTAATTTCCCTCAGAAGCTGGACGTTTTCCCCGACACCCAATATAAGTAGACGATTTCCGGCTTTTACAATCTGAATCGAACGGTTTCCGCCAAGAGCAGTTCCCCCTAGATTTTGGACAATGCGGTTTTGCTGATAGGACTGGCTTTTTTTATTAATGAATTTCAATAAGAAATAAAGCAGCGCAATCACAAACACCAGTGCAAAAATCGTTTTGAAAACATCAAAGAAGCCAATCGAGAGTGATTCATTTCTGCTATTTTCCATTTGCGATTTGTTTAAGCTTTCCGGCTCCTCACACTTGTCGGGGTTTTTTATGCATTCTTCTACGGAACCCTTCGGGCTCGCATGAACAGGATATGGTTTGGAGTTTGTGAGAACGATCAAAATCAATAATAGAACCATCCATTTATTTTTCATACTGCATACCTGAATTCATTATCTTTTTATACTTGCTTGTTCCCTTATGGGTGGTAGCGCTCCTCATTAACACGATCGTTCCCTCACAATCCGATTTCAAAACTTATTTCAAATATTGCAGACGATTTTTCCTGCTCAAAATGTCTGTTACTCTTACACCGAAACTCTCGTCGATAACAACGACTTCTCCTTTTGCGATTAGACGATTGTTAATCAAGATGTCCACCGGCTCGCCGGCTAATTTATCCAGTTCGATAATAGAGCCCGATCCCATTTCAAGAATATCTTTAACCGATTTATGTGTTCTTCCCAGCTCAACAGTCACCTGAAGCGGGATATCAAGTAGAACATCAAGGTTTTTTGTATCTGCTTGTTCTTCAAAACCATTATCAAATTGAGCAAAGCTTGCACGTTGGACATTCACGTTCTCGTTTTGCGGCTGTTCGCCGGAATGACGCGGCGCTGGTGAAGAAGCTGGTTCTTCCATCTGCTTTGTCTGTTCCAATGTTAAATCCACGGCTGCCGCAGTTTCTGCTGCCGATGTTTCAACAACTTCTTTTGATTCACTCGTTTCCTCAGCCTGGGACCATAGTTCTTTTACTAAGCTTTTAGCAAAGTTGACAGGAATGAACATCGTCAACTTAGAATCTATAATTTCCCCAACCTTTAAATCGAAAGATACTTGCGCAAAAGGAGATTGATCTGAAAGCTCCTGAAGTACTTCACCTAATGTTTCATTGGATACATGAAACGTCGGGGTAGAGATATCTACTCTTTTTTCGAAGAACGAGGACATCGAAGTAGCGGAGGAACCAATCATCTGGTTCATTGCCTCTTGCACAGCACTTTGCTGGATCTCGTCCATTTCTTCTGATGGATTCGTTCCATCACCGCCCATCAAAACATCCGCAATGACCGAAACATCCCTCTTTTTTAGAAATAACACATTCACACCTGAAAAGCCCGATGTGTAAGTAACCTGGACAGCCATACCCGGGTCTTTTGATTCCGATAAGGTCTGCCAATCGATGATGGAGACTGTCGGGGTAGTGATTTCTACTTTTTGGTTCATCATAGTGGAAAGCGCAGTCGCTGCATTCCCGAAAGAAATATTCCCCACTTCTCCCAGGGCGTCTTTTTCTATTTCGCTCAGCTCATCCGTTTCCTTTGTTGATTCGTCTTCTGATTGATTCATTTCCTCGAATAACATCTCAATCTCTTCTTGGGAGAGCTTCTCACCATTCATCGTCCTCATCTCCCTCATTTATCATATTTAAAATTTGAACAGCCAAATGTTTGTGTTTCATGCCGGGCTGCCCCGTAAATTTTGGAACCCCCG
Source organism: Siminovitchia terrae (assembly GCF_003605405.2). GTDB lineage: Bacteria > Bacillota > Bacilli > Bacillales > Bacillaceae_C > Siminovitchia > Siminovitchia terrae. Next base: position 189,817 of record NZ_QYTW02000003.1, read on the forward strand.
CAATTTTTACTGTAAGCGGCTCATCAATCCGGTTCCGAAGCTGAAACACGTCCCCTTTGTTTAGTGCAAGAAAATCCCTTATCGTCAAATAAGTCTTGCCCAATTCAACGTCCACCTCGACATTTGTTTCCTTGATACTTTGCTTCAGTGCATCAAGGGCTTCCGGTTTTTTTTCCTTAGAACCGGACTCCATCCAATATTGAGCAGACAGCTTTGAAATGATCGGCTCCAGAACAACATGTGGGAGCATGATATTAATTGTTCCGTTTGTATCACCAATCACCGCATGCATTGATACGACGACAACCGTTTCGTTTGGTGAGACAACCTGCAAAAACTGCGGATTGACCTCTATTTCAGAAAGCTCCGGTTCAATATGTGAGATACTTGCCCACGCTTCCTGCAGGGGGGCAAGAGTCTTTTGGAATAGATTCGTCAGCAGCTTCATTTCAATATCAGTTAAAAGGGAGATTTTATTCATGCCCGTCCCTTTTCCTCCCAAAACCCGGTCCATCATCGCATAAGCAATATCAGGTTGAACCTCCATGATCATCCTACCTTTGAGCGGTGGAATTTCAATGACGTTCAAAAAAGTCATGCTGTCAATCGAACGGATATATTCTCCGTAAGGAACTTGGCCGGAAGAAACAACTGATATATGGACATAAGTTCTTAAATGCGCCGAGAATAAAGTTGTCAGCAAGCGAGCAAAATTTTCATATATTCTTGTCAAACTGCGAATCTGGTCTTTCGAAAATCGGAGCGCCCTTTTAAAGTCATAGACTTTGACGATTTTTTCAAGCTCTGTTGAAACCGGGGCCTGTTTCGGCTCTTCATTATCGTTGCCGGTTGCTAAGGACGAAATCAGATCATCGATTTCTGTTTGTGATAAAACCCCTTGGGATAAGACATCGTCTGGCATTGCCGTCACCTCCTAACGTTGCTTTTTCGTATCCTATGAAATGATATAAGAGGTAATGTAAACCTTGACTACTTCCCCTTCTTGCATAATTTCATTGATTCGTGATTTTACTGCCTCTTCAAATGATTGCTTGCCTTCCTTGCCTTCCAGTTGGGGAGACTTCATATCGGAGAGTTCAGTAATGATGATATTCTGCACTTGGAACTTTCGTTTCTCCAATTCCTCTTTTGCATCCTTACTGTCTGTTTCAACCATGAAAGAGATTTTTACATATCTGTTATCAAGCAAGTTTGTTGCGATTTCCCCCATGTCCACTGAAAGCTTTATGACATCGTCAATCGACTGTTCCTCACTAGCCGCTTCTTTTTTTCCGAGGCCAAGCTTGTCATAGGTGAGCAGTCCAGCAGCTCCAACAAGTAAAATAACAGTAATAATAATGAGTACTTTATTATTTTTCATCAAGATCCTCCTGCTGCCCGCGTCCTAATAATTGAATCGACTGATAGAACTTGTGGATTTTCTCCCTTACAAACTCTTCAGACTCTGCCACTACATATTTCCGGCCATTCAACATTGTGATCGTTGTATCGGGAAAAGACTCAACCGTTTCAATATACAGTGCATTCAAATGAAAGGTTTTTCCATTCAATTTCGTAATATGTATCAATGAACCATCCAGGACCGGAAAAAACCCGGTCCTGTCCCTCCCTTACTTATCGTTTTAAATTGACAAGCTCCTGCAAAATCTCATCTGAAGTCGTAATGATCCTTGTATTTGCCTGAAATCCGCGTTGTGCCACAATCATTTCAGTGAACTCTTCCGAGAGGTCAACGTTGGACATTTCAAGGACACCGGAGACGAGCTTTCCGGCTCCGTTCTCGGTTGGCCTACCTGTTTCAATTGTTCCTGCAGCGTTTGTATGAACGTAATAATTCTCTCCTACTTTTTCTAGCCCGCCATTATTTGAGAATCTGGCAATGGCTATTGTCCAATCAGAGAAAGTATCCTCACCTTTTTTGTAAGAGATGACTCCATCCTCGCCAATACTGAGATTTGATATTGTTTCTGGGTTATCAATCTTAATCCCTACTAGTTGACCATTCGCATTATACCCCTGAACAATATCGCCGGAAGCTGTTACAAGGTTACCGTTATTATCAAAGAACAGGTTCCCCGCTCTTGTATACTTTTCCATACCGCTTGAATCTTTAATGACCAAGTACCCATCACCCTGTATTCCTACATCAAGCACCCGTCCAGTGGTCTGCATGCTTCCCTGTGTATCAACTGTATCAATAGATGCAAGCTGCGAACCGAGTCCGACCTGCTTTGGATTGACTCCTCCACGATTTCCATCTCCTGCACTTGCTCCAGAAATCGTTTGGCTTACCATGTCCTTAAATGTGACACGGCCTTTTTTAAATCCAAATGTGTTGACGTTCGCGATGTTGTTTCCGATGACGTCCAGTTTGGTCTGAAAGTTTTTCATTCCGCTGATTCCTGAGTACATTGAACGTAGCATGTTCCTATTTTCCCCTTTCGTGTCAGCCGCTCCGGTCAGCCGGCGGCTGCTGTCCTCCTATTAAGATCCTTCTATTTTCTAATCAACTAAGATTGTTCCATCCATATTATTGAAGATTCACCTGCGGTGAACTTGCAACCAATGTGGCATTTTTCAGCGATGCAAGAAGTTCCTGGATAAGCTTCACTTCACTTTTATTCAATTCGATACGATTTTCTGATCTTTTCAATTGGCTTCTTTGAGTTCATTTAAAAAGAATGATCTTCAACTTGCTGCATTCACAGTAACATCATATTAAGAGGATGGCTGAAATTATTTATGCCCCGCCATCTCCTTATTCAATTTTTGTCAGCTTTTTGGATTCAACCACTGCACCATCATCCAAGATTACCGAAATAATACCGTCCTTTGATGTTACAGATTTGACTATTCCAGATTTCTCCTGCTCGCCGTCCGTCCACATCACTTTTTTTCCAATCAAATGACTGGCTGTGACGAGTGGGCTTTCGTTGTTACTATGATGCATTTCCGATATGTTCCCTGGTGTCAATTCTTTTCCGTCCTCAAGAATGATTTTTACAGAATCACCCATAAACTGCACCGAGCTGACCACGCCTTTCCCTTCAATTATTTCCGGATCTTTTAACGGGTCATCGCTCTCGATGATTTGATGCCATGTCACTTCTTTGCCTACAAATTCACTAAAAGCGATCAAATTTGCCTGCGAAGCACTGTCTACAAACTTTTCTAATGACTCGTTCATTTTTATCAATTGCTCCAAGGAAGAAAAAGTAGCCATCTGCCCTATAAATTCTTTGTCATCCATCGGACTAAGAGGGTCTTGGTTTTGAAGTTGTGCGAACAGGATTTTTAAAAAAGCATCTTTTCCCAATGAATCGTTATTTGTCGTCTGCCTTTTAATCGTCTCAGTTGGCAGAAAATAATCACTGTTAATCGTGTTTGACATTCTTCGTCACCTACACTTCCATCTCAAATAAAACTTTTTGTAAAAAGTCGGTAAACCCTTCTTCATCCTTTTCTTCTACAAAAGTATTTTTGCCGGAATTTTGATCCGATTCAGGCTGCTCCTGGTCGCTCCTCCTACGATCTTGACTGTTGTAGCTTTCAAGACCCTCCTGAAAGGAAATATCTACTTTATCCACCTGAATATTCTGTTGGACAAAAGCCTGCCTTAGTTGATGAATCTGCGAGTCTAGCATATCTTTTGCCATACTTGTGGATGTCAGAACCCGCGCAATCATAGCACCGTCCTTTTGTGTTAGTTCTATCCTGAGTGAGCCGAGATGTTCGGGATACAGGCGGATTGTCATACTTTTAGTTTGAAGCCCCTGACTGAAATGGGATTTTTGTAAAACTGTTGTAAATTGTCTTACGAGCTCTCTTGCTTTCCTTTCATTGGAGCTTGTTTCGGTAAGGCGGACTATGACTTCTTCCGTTTCGTTTCTGTTCACGTTTGATGCTTGAACGGTATTTGAATCTGACTTGGTTTGCAGATTTCTGGTATCGTCGTTAATTTTCTCAGCGCCCTTAGTCAATGAGGGTACCCGAGAAGTGCTCTCTTTTGCAAAATTCACAGTTTCTAAACGAATCGATCCCGTTTTTTCCTCTTTTGTTTCTGCGTTCTCCGTATTGACCATAAATTGCCAAGGAGTGTCTTTTATCAACTGCTTGTCACTGTTCTCAGACTTTATATCCCATCGGGTGGGCATGCTCTGTTTCACAGGTAATTGTCCAGTGACTAGAAAAAGAGGTTCGCCGTTCTTTTGAAAATTAGATGTCGTAGATGCGTTCTGTTCCAGCACATAGGTTAACTCCTTTAATGCTGAATCCAGCTCTCCGGTATCTATTTCAGCATGAGAATCAAGCTGTTCAAATCCCAACATGATCTGTTTCAAAACAGGTTCCAAGTCCACTGCTACTTTCGGGAGTTCAGTCTCCTTTAAATCTTCCAGCAAATGAATTGCCTCCTGTAAAAGTTCCTGTTCATCCTCATCCGGGTCAGATTCACCTTTTTCCTGTAGTCCTTTCAAAGCCTCCAAAACATTTGTCAATAGCTCGATCAAGCTAGTATTTTCCTCAGCTGCATCCATTGCTTCATTTGCAGGTTCAGACTGAAAACTTTGAAGTTTCAAATTCAGAATATCTCCAAATAGGCCGTTTCCCTGCCCGTTCTTTTTTTCAGGCTGGTTCACCATTCCAAGGTTGAGAGAAGCCTCAAATATAGGTATCCTCACTTTTGTTTATCTCCCCTCGGCTGTTCTCACAGCTAGCATCTGAGTATAGCCTGCCGCTTTTTCAGGCGGCATCTTTTCCATGATTCTTGCCAGCGGTTCGGAGCCAAGGCTCGATAAGATGTTAACAGCTTCTTCATCTTTCATTTCCACAATGATGGAAGCTGCCCGCTTGGGCATCATTGTTTCATAAACTGCCACGATTTCATTCATCTCTCGCTTCTTATCGTTCTCCACTTGGCTGTTTTCTTCAATGGTCGTTTCCAACCTTTTCTTATCTTGGTTTAGGAGATCTATTTCAGACTCTTTTTCTTCTACTTTTCTTTCTAACCGGCTGATTTTCGCATTTTTTTCTTCAATTTGAGCTTGAAGCTTCACGATGGCTTCATTGTGTTCATCAATGCTCACCGTCTCTTTTCCACCGAGGATAGAGGATACAACCGGAATCTTTCCTCCGATTTCCTTCGCTTTTTCATATACATTCACTCCGGTAAGCGTAGCAGCTAGCAAGGTGAGAAAAAGTATGATCAGAAGCGGGATTATTACCCATGTAAAAAGCTTTTGAAAAAGACCTGTTTTCTTATTATCTTTTTGCGTATCTTCAATACTAGCCACCTTGTCACCTAATTTCCTTTTCGATGTTGAAATTGTATGGCTGCTATTTCATCCATTTGGTTATTTTCATAGTTACTAGCCCACTGTTGAAAATACTCATAGCTTTTATCTTTTATTTTTTCGTATTTTTTTACTTCGATATTACTTTCGAGAAGCTTCTCTTCCCAATATTTCATCTCATTCCGTGTCGAGATGACCTGTTTCTGCCAATAATTGATCGTTTCTTCAAGATTATGAACGAAAACCTGATTATGCCTAATCTTTTGAATGGAAAAGCCTGTTTCCAATTTCTCTGACTGAAATTTTTCCAGGACCTCTTTTTTCTTCAACAGTTCATATAATTTTTGGGCAGCACGCTCAAATTGACGAACCGACTCTTCGTAAAGTGAAAAGGTCTCTTCTTTTTCTCTTTCTTTGAGCGTCAATATATGCTGGAATTTATAATTAAATTTCAACGAAATTCACCCGTTTCTGCTAAATTGATCAAAGACTGGATACTTTTTCCCTTCGTCGCTTTCTCGTGAGTCCCTTGCTGCAAAAATTTTATGATTTCCGGCTGATAATCAATCGCTTCATCAATTTCTTTGGAAGCACCTTTCTTATAGGCGCCAATATTAATCAAATCTTCTGCATTCACATATGTACTCATATAATTCCTAATTGTATTAGCGGCCGTCTGATGTTCAGGTACGGCAAGATGGTTCATGAGCCTGCTGACACTCTTTAGCACATTAATCGCAGGATAATGACCTTTGTTTGCCAAAGAGCGGTCAAGAACGATATGCCCGTCCAAAATCCCCCGGACCGTGTCGGCGATTGGCTCATTCATGTCATCACCATCCACAAGTACAGTATAAAAAGCCGTGATTGACCCTAGCGGACTTGTCCCTGTTCTTTCAAGAAGGCGGGGCAGTAAAGCGAATACGGAAGGAGTATATCCCCTTGTGGCGGGCGGCTCGCCGACAGCCAGCCCTACTTCCCTTTGGCTCATAGCAACCCTTGTGACTGAATCCATCAAGAGATTTACTTTACAACCTAAATCCCTAAAATATTCAGCTATCGCCGTTGCCGTAAAAGCTCCTTTTATTCTCATAAGCGCAGGCTGATCTGAAGTTGAAGCCACTAAGATCGACTTTTTTAGCCCTTCAGGTCCAAGGTCATTTTCCAGAAACTCCTTGACTTCCCTTCCGCGCTCTCCGATTAGTGCAATTACGTTGATATCTGCTGTCGTATTTCGCGCAATCATGCCAAGCAACGTACTTTTTCCTACGCCACTTCCCGCAAAAATTCCCATCCGCTGTCCGTTTCCGACTGTAAGCATGCTATCAATCGCCCTAACCCCTACTTCGAGCTGCTCCGAAATCGGAGGCCTTGTCAATGGATTGGGCGGGTCACAATCGATTTGCACTGTTTCCATGCCACGGGGGATGACTGATTCATCCATCGGATTCCCTAGCGCATCCACAACCTTACCGATCATTTCAGGACCGACATGCACCTCCAACGGTTTTCCTGTTGATTCAACGAGGCTTCCGGGAGCAATGTCTAATAAATTGGTATAGGGCATTAAAATCAAATGCTTCCCTTTAAATCCGACAACCTCTGCCATGACAGTACGGCTGTTTGCCGAATCTCCCGTATGTATAAGGCAAACATCCCCGATGGAACTTTCGGGTCCAAATGACTCAATCATGAGACCCACAACCTTAATCACTTTCCCATACTTTTTAAGGGGATTGATATTTTTTATATGAGGTAGGAGCTCTTGAGCCTTCATTTTCTCTGTTCAGCGGTAAGGAGCTCCGCTAGCCTTTCTTTCAACTCGGTCAGTTGGCTATCGATACCGGCATTGATCCTGATTGTTTCACATTCTACGATACAATCATTCTCATTTAATTCCTCATTTGGATAAATATAACATTGTACTTCTCGCGGAAAAACAGATTTCAATACATTTCTGGATGAAACAAGCAGATGAAACTTGGATGGGTGCACAAAAATCTCAATTTCTTTTTCATTTTTCAGTTCAACAAGTGCCTTTTTTACAACACCTACGAATTTTTCAGGTTCTTCAGAGAGTATGGACCCCAGGATAGATTCTGTACTTGCCATAGCCAAATCCAGAATGGTCCGCTCTGCTTGGACAGTGTATGTTTGAGAGTCCATTTTGGCCTCATTGATTGTGTTGACAGCCATTTCTATCAAGCTTTTATACTCATTTTCCCCTGCTGTTCTTCCTTCTTCCAGCCCACTTTGATATCCTTCGTTCCACGCTTCTTCGGACAACCTTCTTTTTTCGTCGTCCCAAAGATTCCTTTCCTCTTGAATGTCATTTCTTAAAAGTTCCGCTTTTTGTGAGGCATCTTCGATTATTTGTTCTGCTTTTGCTTCTGCGATTGCTATCAGTTCTTTGACTTTTGATTCAATTAAAGGATCTATAGCTCCCTGTTCACAGTCAGGCTTTTCTACAATTCGTGGCATGATCACCTTTGAACCGGTCAAAACCCGATCCGAATGAAGCTTGATGATGTTAGACAATGATTTCATCCCCTCCGCGGGCAAGGATAATTTCTCCCGCATCTTCCAGTCGGCGGATAATAGCCACAATATTTGATTGAGCTTCCTCAATTTCACGCAAACGTACAGGCCCCATCAATTCGATTTCTTCCTGCATCGTCACCGCCATCCTAGTGGACATATTGTTGAAGATGGTTTCCTTCACTTCGTCACTGGCCACTCTAAGCGCCAGCATTAAGTCATCACTGTCACATTCCCTAATCACACGCTGAATGGAAAGATTATCCAAGATAACGATGTCTTCAAAGACAAACATCCTTTCCCTGATATCCTCTGCAAGTCCGGGATCTTGGATGCCAAGAGTATCAAGAATGGTTTTCTCAGTTGCGCGGTCAACCCCTTGAAGGACCTGCACAATCGATTCGATACCGCCACTTTGGGAATAATCGTCCGTAACAGTAGCAGACAGCTTTCTTTTAAGTATTTCTTCAACTTCACGGATAACATCTGGAGATGTCCCATCCATTACAGCGATCCTTCTCGCAATATCAGCTTGTGTATCATTCGGAAGCTCTGATAAAATTTGTCCAGCCTTTTCCGGATCCAGATACGAGAGGACCAACGCAATTGTCTGTGGGTGCTCATTTTGAATAAAATGTAAAATTTGCCCCGCATCAGCCCTTTTTGCAAAATCAAATGGGCGGACTTGCAATGAAGCGTTGAGCTTTTTCAGCATTTTCGAAGCCTCTTCGTAACCGAATGCCTTTTCCAACACCACTTTGGCGTAGTCCAAACCGCCTTGCGTAATATATTTTTGGGCAAGGGCGATGTGATGAAATTCATTGACAACCCTGTCTTTTCTTTCAGGCGTCACGTTTCTAAGACTGGAAATTTCCATCGTCAGTTTTTCTACTTCTTTTTCTGTCAACTGTTTATAAATTTTTGAAGCAGTATCGGGACCAAGAGAAATGAGAAGTACTGCGGCCTTTTGAAGGGCTGACATTTTTTGTTTTTTTTCCATTTCTCTAAATCTCCTCCTCGTCTTCAGCAAGCCATGTGCGCAGCAAGCTAGCAAATTGTTCCGGGTTCTCTTTCGCTAATTCTTCAAGCTGCTCCCGGCTCTCAGCTGCTTTTTGTGCAGCGAGTTCTTCCATAGACGGTCGTGGAGGCTCTTCCGGCTTATTTTCTGTGATTTCAAGTGCTTCTTCAAACTCAGCTGCTTTTCGTGCTCTTGCCTTTGTCCATAGGAAAATAAGAACCGCTATGATAGCTAGCAGAAGTCCACCAATGACATATCCCCACCAAGGTAAAATGCTCTTAGATGAAGCTTCTCCACGATCCATATTTCCGTTAAACGGTTGTACAGTAACAAGTACCTTTTCATCGATGGCAGCGTCGGAAACATCCGTACCGCTTTCCTTATCAATGGATGTCCTTACGATAGTAGACAATAGTTGCCTGATATCTTCCCTTCGTTCTTCCGGAAAAGAAGCGGGCTCCTCCGGATCTGGCGGTTCAACCATTACCTGAATACCAAGATCCCGGATTTTATAAGGGCTTTCCACGATCTCCTTACGAACTTTATTGACTTCATAATTCAGCGTTTCCTCAGACCGTTCATAATCGCCTGAGTTGCCGCTGCCTTCTAAATATTGGCTTGCTCCACTATCCGCTGGATCGCCGCCTTGCGGAATACCGCCAGCCTGAGCTTCATCACCCGAAAATGTTTCTGTGATTCTTTGAGCACTGATGGCAATTCCTCGCATATTTTCTTCATCTACTGGGGTAACAAGGTTCTCCTCCCTGTTTTCTTGGGTAAAATCAATATCTGCAGTAACAGAAGTGATAACCTTATCATGTCCCATTAATGTTCCAAGCATCTGCTGTACTTGACGCTGTATATCTCTTTCTAAGCGTTCTTTGATTTTCATTTGCTGATCGATTCCATTGTCGGCATAAGAACCATCGTTCAAGTCGAAGTATTCTAAATACTGGTTTCTAATGACAATGTTATCTGTCGGCAAGTTAGGAACACTTTTGGATACAAGGTGGTACAGTGATTTGATTTGTTTCTCATTAAAATCATGTCCTGGTTTTGTATGTAGAATGATTGACGCTGATGCTTCCTCATTGTTTTCTTTCACAAAGACACTTTTTTCCGGCATGGTAATCATTACATTCGCTTCTTCAATTCCATCAATGCTTTTGATTAGAGTTGCCAGTTCATTCTGGGTGGCATCAAGTTTTAAAACATTGAATTCATTATCTGTCATGCCAAAACCAGCGTTTTCACTGAAGAAAGAGTAGTCAATATTCCCTGATTTTGGGATACCCTCTGCCGCAAGCTCCACCATCAGATTTTCCGCATTTCCTTCAGGAACCATTATCGTTGTACCGCTCTCCGTGATTTCCGACTTTACTCCCCTAGTGTCGAGCTCTTCTTTAATAGCCCCCGTCTCGGATGGAGACAAGTTTGTATAAAGAGGAACCATTGTCGTACGAGTCGATAAGATCGTTAGAATAATAATGAATAGCAGTAAAATAATTGCCGATGAAACAAATACGATCTTTTGTTTTTTTGTTCTTTGCAACCAATACTCTTTCAAATTTGAAAAACGCTTAAACAGTAAATCTTTCATCGATAATCCCCTTAAACATTCTGGTTACACTTGCATTCGCATGATTTCTTGGTAAGCCTCGACAGCCTTATTCCTAATTTCGAGCGCTGCCTGCATGGATATGGACGCTTTCTGGCTAGAAACCATCACATCGTGCAAATCTATTTTCTTGCCTTCCGCAAACATTGTGGTTGCTTTGTCGGACTGGATTTGCAGGCTGTTCAAATCCTGGATTGCATTTTTAAAATAATCTCCAAAATTATTCCTTTTATTTAAATTTTCAATCTCAATTTGCTTAGAAGCGCCGTTTATTGAAGAAGTACTGGGCAAATGAGAGATTATTGGATTGATTTGCATCATTCACTGCCTCCCGGTAATTATTTTCCAATATCCAATGATTTCATCAGCATCGCTTTAGTGGAGTTGAGTACAGTGACATTTGCTTCATATGATCTTGTTGCACTGATCATATCCACCATCTCGCGAAGCGGATCTACATTTGGTTGATAAACAAATCCATTTTCATCCGCATCAGGATGATCTGGGTCATAAACAGATTTGAAAGGTGTTTCGTCTTCCACAATCCTGCTCACCTTTACTCCTGCTGGAGTCCTATTTCCCGATTTTGCGTTCACCGCTTTATCGAGGGCTGAAGAAAACGAATTTTCATTCGGCTGCATCACAACCATTTTTCTTCTGTAGGGCTGCCATTCTCCATCTACAAGCTTTTCTCTGGTGGTATCGACATTTGCCATATTGGAGGAAATCACATCCAACCTTAAACGCTGAGCTGTCAATGCGGAGGAAGAAATTCCCATTGAATAGAACATTGTCACTATTACTTTCCTCCCTTAATCACATTTTGTAATAAATTAAATTTTCCGCTTAATCTTTCTGTTAAGACACTGTAATAAATCTGATTTGTTGCAAGATCAGACATTTCTTTATCAATATCGACATTGTTCCCATTATGTCCATATTGAGTCCGTCTATCTGATAAGGTAATGCCTTCGTTTTTCTGCCTTTGGCTGTTCATATGCCTGGGATCAGTTGTCCGTAATTTCGCAGCAGAAACTGCATCATCAAACACTTTTCCGAAGCTCACTTTCTTGCCCTTATAGTTCGGCGTATCAGCATTGGCAATGTTTTGAGCAGTTACTTCATGCTTCAATGCAGAATAATCTAAAGAACGTTCTATCGTTTGAAAACTGCCAGAGAAGAGATTCAAATTTAGCACCTGCCATTTTTTTCTTTTTCCTAAACTATCCACTATTGTAATCTCTTTGTCATACCACGTCTATACATACCGAGAAAAACTTGGTGAATTTTCGATGAAAAAGTCGAAAAATGATTCTTTAGACCTATTAATGCACCAAAAAGAACGTCCGAAGAGGACTTCGAACGTTCTTTTTGTTACATATATTAATTTAGTTTGATTTTAACTTTTCCAATTCAACAAGAAACTTGGAGTTCAACACTTTGATATAAGTACCTTTCATTCCAAGCGACCGCGATTCGATTACACCAGCACTTTCCAATTTTCTAAGCGCGTTGACAATAACTGATCTTGTAATACCAACCCGGTCAGCAATTTTTGAAGCAACAAGCAGCCCTTCTGTTCCATTGAGCTCTTCGAAAATATGTTCAATTGCTTCTAATTCACTATACGAAAGAGAGCTGATCGCCATTTGTACAACAGCTTTACTGCGCGCTTCCTCTTCGATTTCTTCAGCTTTTTCACGAAGAATTTCCATACCAACCACTGTAGCGCCGTATTCAGCAAGAATTAAATCATCATTATCAAATTCCTGCTCAAGCCTTGCCAAAAGCAATGTCCCTAGTCTTTCACCGCCACCGATAATTGGCACGATTGTTGTTAAGCCCGTTGCAAACAAATCTTTATTTTCTACTGGAAAAGCTGAATATTCACTGTTCACGTCGATGTTTGAAGAAGTTTCAGAAACATTGAACAGGCTCTTTGTGTAGTCTTCCGGGAACTGGCGTTCCTCAAGCATATTTTTCATTCTGTCATTTTCAATTTGCTGGCGAACAGAATAGCCAAGCACTTTCCCTTTTCTGCTCAATACATATACGTTAGCCTCAATAACATCAGATAATATTTCAGCCATTTCCTTAAAATTTACTGGTTTTCCTGCAGCTTTTTGCAGCATCGCATTGATAGTTCTAGTCCTTGTTAATAGTTCCATTGTTTCTCCTCCTAAATTATTAAAAACTTACAACGATTGTTGACACATTTTTTATAAAATAAACTGGCTCAAATCTTTGTCTTTAGAAATTGCAGAAAGTTTTTGGTCCACATATTGAGCAGTAATTTCAACCTTTTCCATCGTAACATCTGGCGCTTCGAACGACAAATCTTCAAGCAGTTTCTCCATAATTGTATGCAGACGCCTCGCTCCGATGTTATCGGTATTCTGGTTCACATCAAAAGCAATCTCTGCAAGCCTGTTAATAGCATCGTCAGAAAATTCTATTTGTATACCTTCAGTCTCCAATAATGCTGAATATTGTTTAATCAATGCATTATCAGGTTCAGTCAATATTTTGTAAAAGTCTCCTACTGTCAGTTTTTCGAGTTCAACCCGAATCGGAAAACGACCTTGAAGTTCCGGGATCAAATCAGATGGCTTCGCCATGTGGAAGGCACCGGCAGCGACAAATAAAATGTAGTCTGTTTTGACCGGTCCATATTTGGTCACCACTGTTGAGCCCTCGACAATCGGAAGGATGTCCCGCTGGACGCCTTCTCTTGAAACATCTGCAGATGAAGACTGGCTTTTGCTGGCGATTTTATCAATTTCATCAATAAAGATGATCCCTGTTTGTTCCGCCCTGAAAATTGCCATCTGCGTCACTTCATCCATGTCAATCAGCTTTTGGGCCTCATCATTCGTCAGAACTTTTCGTGCCTCTTTAACGGGAAGCTTCCTTTTTTTAAGCTTTTTAGGCATCAGGTTACTCAAAGCGTCCTGCATATTCATGCCCATCTGCTCCATGCCGGAACCTTGGAACAGATCGAACATGGATGGCTGCTGTTCTTCAACCTCCACTTGCACAATTTCGTCTTCGAGTTCTCCATTTGCAAGCTTTTCTTCAATGATTCTTCTTTTTTCACGGATGTTCAGATCTTCCTGTTCATCTTGGGTTGATGAACTTTCAGACTGCTGGTTCCCGCCAAAGATCATTTCAAAAGGGTTTTTAAAGTTTTCGGCTTTCTTTTTTCTTGGTACAAGCAGCTCAACAAGACGGCGGTTCGCCTGTTTCTCCGCACGCCCCCTTACTTCCTGCATTTTCTCTTCTTTGACAATCCTGATCGATGTTTCAGCTAAATCGCGGACCATTGATTCGACGTCCCGTCCTACATAACCCACTTCGGTAAATTTGGTCGCCTCTACTTTTACAAACGGAGCTCCAACCATTTTAGCCAAACGGCGGGCAATTTCAGTCTTTCCGACACCGGTGGGGCCCATCATCAGAATGTTTTTCGGAATAATCTCATCTCTCAGTTCCTCGCCTAAAAGCCCCCTGCGATAACGATTGCGGAGTGCCACCGCGACTGACCGCTTCGCCTCATTTTGACCGATGATATATTGATTGAGCTTTTCAACAATTTGTCTAGGAGTCATAGCGGCTCCATTGTTAACGATTGTCAAAATAGTCCCTCCCTCTTACAGTAACGTATTGCACGTTCGACATGTGTTACAATTCTTCGACAATTATTTGTCGATTTGTGTAGACGCATATATCCGCAGCAATTTCCAATGCAGCTTTGGCCATCTCTTTTGCAGTTAGATGTTCAGCTGCATAATTTTTCAAGGCTCTGCCAGCAGCAAGTGCGTAATTGCCTCCCGATCCTATTGCCAGAATCCCGTCATCTGGTTCAATGACTTCGCCTGTACCCGAAATGAGCAGCAAATCCGTTTCATCCATTACAATCAGCATGGCTTCAAGTTTTCTTAAAACCTTATCACTGCGCCATTCCTTTGCCAATTCAACTGCGGCTCTTGACAGGTTCCCATTGAATTCCTCCAGCTTTCCTTCAAACTTCTCAAATAATGTAAAAGCATCTGCTACCGATCCTGCAAAACCGGCCAATACTTTACCATTAAATAATTTACGTACCTTGCGTGCAGTATGTTTCATAACTACCGCATTTCCAAATGTCACTTGCCCATCGCCGGCCATGGCGCTTTTGCCCTTATGATGAACGGCGAATATTGTCGTTGCATGGAACTTATCCATTGTTTACCTCCTTGCCTTCAAGCCCGTGGATGGCTGTTCATATATGTTTTCCTTAAATGATCTTTTGTAACATGGGTATAAACCTGCGTTGATGAAAGATGGGTATGCCCCAGCAATTCTTGGACAGTCCTCATATCCGCGCCATTGTTCAGCATGTGTGTCGCAAAGCTGTGACGGAACATATGCGGGTGGATTTTCCCAGATAAAGACGCCTTTCTCATAACGTCATTGAGGACATGGCGAATTCCTCTTTCAGTTAATGGACCGCCTCTGGCATTTACAAACAGACTCCGGTGTCCAGAGCCTCGAACCAGCATACTTCTTGCATCATTCATATAGGAATCAAGCGCCTTAGCAGCAAAAATTCCAAAAGGGACATACCGTTCTTTTCTGCCTTTTCCCTTTACGAGAATGGTGGAAAAGTCAAAGTCTATATCATCTACCATGATATTGGCACATTCGCTTACCCTGATCCCGGTGGCATACAACAATTCTATCAGCGCAAGGTTTCGTTTTCCCAATGGAGCCGAATCATCGCAGGAATCGAATAATTGCTGCATTTCCTCTTCATAAAGAAAGCTAGGGAGCCTTACTCCTTTTTTAGGCTGTATGACCAAAATAAAAGGATTTTCATGTACAGCCTTTTCCCTTAACAAAAACTTGAAGAAACTTCGCAGGCTAGATATTTTCCTGGCAGCACTAGTCCTCGCATATTGCTGTTCATACAATGAAGATACATAGAGACGGGCGTCGAAATACTCTACTTCATCAAACATTTCAATGCTCTGTTCTTTCATGAATAAGCTGAAATGCTCAATATCTTTTTTATAAAATTCGACCGTGTAAGATGAATAGTTCTTTTCAACCTGCAAGTATTCCAAAAATGAATGGATATGATCCTTCATCTCTCCACCTCGATTTTAAAGCCTTCTAAATATTATCACAATTCATTTTTTCACGCAAAGGAAATTATATATTCTGCGCTAAGTTTCGAATGGCACTTAAGGCGCGTTCAGCATATTGCTCATTCTTCAGTTTTTTATTTTTAATTCTTTGAGGCAATTCCGGAAGCAATCCAAAATTGACATTCATTGGCTGAAAAGTTTTGGAGCTGGTTGATGTAATATAATGGGCCATACTTCCAATCATTGTTTCCTTTGGAAAAACTGTCGGCTCTTTTCCTTGTGCCAATAAGGCGGCATTTAAGCCTGCAACCAAACCGCTGGCCGCTGATTCGACATAACCTTCAACTCCAGTCATCTGCCCTGCAAAAAACAGATCATCCCTTTCCTTAAATTGATATGTCCGATGAAGAACGGATGGCGAATTGATAAACGTATTACGGTGCATGACACCATAACGGACGATCTCGACTTCTTCCAATCCCGGAATCAGCCTTAATACCTCTTTTTGCGGCCCCCATTTGAGATGAGTTTGAAATCCTACTATATTATAAAGCGTACCCGCGGCATCATCCTGGCGAAGTTGGACAACGGCATAAGGCTTTTTTCCAGTTTTCGGATCTTCAAGTCCAACCGGCTTCAGAGGGCCAAAAAGCATTGTTTTTATTCCTCTTTGGGCCATTACTTCAATTGGCATACAGCCTTCAAAGAAAATTTCTTTTTCAAATTCCTTAAGCGGAACTGTTTCGGCATTAATTAATGCCTCGTAGAACCGATTGAATTCTTCCTCGTTCATCGGACAATTGAGATAAGCCGCTTCTCCTTTGTCATAGCGTGATTTCAAATAAACTTTATCCATATTTATGCTATCTTTTTCAATAATAGGAGCTGCAGCATCATAAAAATACAAATGATCTTGCCCGGTCAACTCCTGGAGTTTTTTGGACAGGCTGTCGCTTGTCAACGGTCCTGTTGCGATAATGGTAATACCGGGAGGAAAATCAGTAATTTCCTCATGGTGGATTGTAATAAGCGGATTTTCACGGATTTTCTCCGTAACATATCCAGAAAAGTCATGTCTGTCAACAGCCAGTGCGCCGCCTGCGGGAACAGATGATTGATCCGCAGCTTTGATAATGAGTGAATCTAGAATTCTCATTTCTTCTTTCAGAACACCAACTGCATTCGTTAGTGAATTGGCCCGCAATGAATTGGAGCAAACGAGTTCGGCAAATTTGTCAGTATGGTGGGCAGGTGTTTGCTTGACAGGCCTCATTTCATATAAATCAACCTGAATTCCTCGATTGGCAAGCTGCCAAGCAGCTTCGCTCCCTGCCAAACCTGCTCCTATAACATTTACTGATTGCATGTATGAAACCTCCAATATATGATCAATCTTTCACAATTATTCTCTTTAATCCCTATAGCATTTTACCCTAAATGACTGGCAAATAAAAACGATGCGCATTATTCGAAAAGCGGAAGCGCCTTGATCGGCCTCGACAAGCACAAGACGGGTCCCGAGGAGGCAGTACTTCAGCCACCACAGGGAAGCGGATTGTGACCTCGAGAGGCCAGGCGCTGCAGCTGGACATTAGAAAAGCGGAAGCGCTCGTTTAGCGACGTACAGACTGGACGACTCCTGACGAGATAAAGGAAAAAGAAAGGCGGAGAGTGCCTGCTTATCGGCGACAAGCATAAGACGGACGCTGAAGAAGGCGTAGTTTGCCTTCAACAGCGTTTGGCTTATGACCTCGAGCCGATGGCAATCGCAGACGGACAACACGGCGATGCCCATATGACGAGCAGATATATCAATAAAAGGTGAGTGCACAATGCACTCACCTTCTCTATTTTTGAGGCTCTTCTTTATAGTCGCAATTGACACACTGGACCTGATTTCCTTTTTTGAGCTTCTTTTCAACCAGAAGTCCATCGCATTTTGGACAAGGACGGCTAATCGGCTTATCCCAGGAGAGAAAGTCACACTCGGGATAACGGTCACATCCGTAAAAAATGCGCTTTTTCTTGCTTTTGCGCTCTATGACATTACCTTCTTTACATTTCGGACACTTCACACCGATTTCCTTTACAATCGGCTTTGTATTTCTGCAGTCAGGGAAATTGCTGCAAGCCATAAATTTGCCAAAGCGTCCCATTTTGATCACCATAGGGTTTCCGCAGTTTTCACAGTCTTCTCCCGCGTACTCATCTTTGATTTCAACTTCTTTCATTTCAGCTTCGGCTTTTTTCAGACTCTTCTCAAAGTCTTGGTAAAAGTCATCTATAATCTTTACCCATTCGGCATGGCCCTCTTCAATTTCATCCAAGTTATTTTCCATTTTGGCTGTAAATTCCACATCGAGCACCTCAGGAAAAAATTCCACCATCAGTTCAGTAACAATCTCCCCCAGCTCCGTTGGGATAAAGCGTTTGTTATCCAACGCGACATAACCCCGTCTTTGAATTGTGTCCAGAGTAGGAGCATATGTGGAGGGTCTTCCTATTCCTAATTCTTCTAACGTTTTGACCAGTCTAGCTTCTGTATATCTTGGAGGCGGCTGCGTAAAGTGCTGTTTAGGATTCACTTTTTCAGCTTTTACCTTCTCACCTTCGGAAAAAGAAGGCAGTTTATTCTCTTTCTCTTCTGATTGATCATCGTTTCCTTCCACGTATACCTTCATAAAGCCTGGAAATTTGATTTGGGAGCCATTCGCTCGGAATATGACTTCTCCATTCACCAGATCGACTGTCATTGTATCCATGACTGCCGGAGCCATTTGGCTTGCAACAAAACGCTCCCAAATTAACCGGTATAACCTCAACTGATCACGGCTCAAATAGGCTTTGACAGCATTCGGCTCCCTCATAGTGCTTGTCGGGCGAATGGCTTCATGCGCGTCCTGTGTGTTCGCCTGCTTTTTCTCCTTACGGGTACCAGCAGCCACATACTCTTTTCCGTATTGAGATATGATGTAATCATTTGCTTCCTTCACAGCAATTTCTGAAACTCTCGTGGAATCCGTTCTCATATAGGTAATTAAACCAACAGTTCCTTCTTTCCCCAAATCGATCCCTTCATATAATTGCTGAGCGAGCATCATAGTTTTTTTAGCTCTAAAATTTAGCTTTCTCGCAGCCTCCTGCTGCAGTGAAGATGTCGTAAACGGACGGGCAGGGTTTCTTTTTCTTTCTTTTTTTACCACGGATTGAACTACAAATGAACTACCGTCTATTTGCCCGAGTACCTCTTTTACATCGTCTTCGGATCGAAGTTTCTTTTTCTTTCCATTTACCCCATAGAAAGCAGCTTGGAATTCAAGCTTTCCTTTTGTAAACACTCCTTCAATTGACCAATATTCCTCTGGAATAAAGTTTTTGATTTCATTCTCCCTGTCTATGATTAGGCGGACAGCAACAGACTGGACCCTTCCAGCGCTTAAACCTTTTTTCACTTTTTTCCAAAACAGCGGGCTGATGTTATACCCTACTAGTCTATCCAATATTCTTCTAGCCTGTTGAGCATCTACAAGATCTTTATTTATAGGACGGGGATGCTTAAAAGATTCTTTAATAGCATCTTTCGTAATTTCATTGAAAATGACACGGCAGTCGGAATTGATGTCCACATCAAGACTATGTGCCAAATGCCAGGCGATCGCTTCACCTTCCCTATCGGGGTCAGCTGCAAGATATACTTTTTTCGCTTTTTTTGCAGCAGTTCTTAATTCTTTTAAAACAGGGCCTTTTCCCCTAATTGTTATATATTTCGGTTCATAGTTATTTTCAACATCTACACCCATTTGGCTTTTCGGTAAATCCCTGACGTGCCCCATGGATGCTCTCACTTTATATTTTTTTCCTAAATATCGTTCAATGGTCTTCGCCTTTGCAGGCGATTCCACAATTACCAAGTAATCCGACATGCAGTAATCCTCCCCAGAGGTAAATTCAGTAAATCAGAATAAATCTTATACGTGTATCATATGTTTGTCAATGAAATAAATAGAACATACGCTGTAAAGCGCGCTGCCTTAGGCGACAAGCACTAGGCGAATTGCGAGGAATCAGTACTTCAGTCACCACAGAACAATAGCTTGTGGCCTAGAAGGGATGGCCCTGTATATATTCACGTTCTTTTTTATTAAGACCGCCTGTTCCAAGCTTCTGTTGATGAATCTATCCCACTTTCCACAAAATTGCAAGTTTTTTTGATTTTAACTTATAAGAAAATCGAAAGGGCGCTTCCTTAGGCGACAAGCACTAGGCAAATTTTGATGAGGGAGTTCCTCAGCCACCACAGCAAAGCTGCTCATTTTAATTACATCGTGAAAAGCTTCCTTGAGTATGCTTCATGCAGCTTTGCGACGAGGGAAACATATGCTTCCTTGATTAAGCTGTGCCACAGGAGCACATTCTTCCTGAATAAACTTCCGTGTGACTTGTGGCCTCGAGCAAATGGCGCCTTGCCTCCTCAAGCCGCCACATCCTGTGGCTTCGGTGGCACTAGTACTTCCTGTACGTCGGCAGGCTCAGGGCGCGACGTCCTGTCGCTTCGCTTGCACTAGTACTTCCTGTACGTCGTAGCTAGACATATAAAAACTTCATTCGATCAAAATTTTTCATCTAATTTTTTACTTTCTTATTCTATGAAAAAACTCATTCGATATACAATTCTTCCAATATATCATATCCGGAAGTAACCAGCTTTGCCCCTTGCTGTATCAAGTGGTTTGCCCCTTCTGACAGGGGTTCACCTATTGGCCCCGGAACTGCAAAGACTTCCCTGCCCTCTTCCAAAGCAAAATCCGCAGTGATCAGTGATCCACTTCTTGATTTCGCCTGAACGATGACTGTACCCTTGGACAATCCACTAATGATGCGGTTTCTTTGGGGAAAATGCCACTTTTGAGGGCGCCAGATTGGTGGATATTCGGAAATGATTAAATGTTCTTCCTTCATTTGTTCAGCGAGCCGCATGTTCTCCGGCGGGTATAAATGAAAGAATCCCCCGCCCAGTACAGCAATCGTTTTTCCGCCAAGCCGGATGGTCTGTTGATGGGCTAAAGTGTCAGTCCCTTTGGCCAGTCCGCTGACAATGACAAATCCACTTTCAAGAAGAGGAGCAAGAAGCATGGCAATCGCTTTTTTTGCATAATTATCAGCCATTCTGGCTCCTACAACAGCGATTAATTGCCTTTTTAGCAGAATGTTTTTTCCCATGGTAAAAAGGACAAGCGGCGGATCATGAATCTCTCTGAGTATTTTAGGGTATTCCTCATCCTTAAAAGTAATGATTGAGATTCCGTTAGTGTGATATTTTTCAAGTATTCTTTGGATATCGATTCTTTGAAAGTCATGGAAGAATTTCTTATAGAGGGAGTGATTCAACTGAAAAATTTGTTGAAGTTTAGAGGATGAAAAAGAGTAAAGGTTTGATAGAGTGGGGTCATGTTTAAGAAGATTTCTAATTGCTGCGTTCCCCAATTGCGGGCAATGGATCAAATGGAGCAGCTTTTCTGTAAAAATATGGATCACTTCCTTGTTCATTTTTTAAAAGGAAGCCTCTCTGATTTAGAGGCTTCCCATTATAAATTAATGTGTCTTACATTTTTCATAGAGTCCTCTATCCTTCAAGACTCCAATCAATGTTTCACCAATAACGGCAGGAGTATCAGCAACTTTGATTCCGCATTCGTTCATGACACGGATTTTTTCATCTGCTGTTCCTTTTCCGCCTGAAATGATGGCACCAGCATGTCCCATACGCTTTCCAGGAGGTGCAGTACGTCCGCCGATGAACCCAACAACCGGCTTAGTCATATTCGCTTTTACCCACTGAGCAGCTTCCTCTTCTGCTGTGCCCCCAATCTCACCAATCATGATAACAGCTTCTGTTTCTGGATCCTCATTAAAAGCTTTCAACACATCGATGAAATTAGTGCCATTTACAGGGTCGCCGCCGATTCCAACCGCAGTAGTCTGTCCAACCCCTGCTTCAGAGAGCTGGTGTACCGCTTCATAGGTCAATGTTCCTGAACGGGAGACAACTCCGACATGTCCTTTTTTGTGTATGTAACCAGGCATGATTCCGATCTTACACTCCTCAGGAGTAATGACTCCAGGACAGTTAGGGCCAACGAGTCTTGTTTTCTTGCCTTCCATATAGCGGACAACCTTCACCATATCCAAAACAGGAATATGTTCAGTGATACAAATAGCAAGATCCAGCTCCGCATCGACCGCTTCCATGATAGCATCAGCGGCAAATGGCGCTGGTACATAAATGACTGAAGCGTTTGCTCCCGTTTCCTTTACAGCTTCTTCCACTGTATCGAAAACCGGAACTCCTGCAACCTCTTGTCCACCTTTTCCTGGTGTCACGCCGCCGACAATTTTTGTACCGTATTCAATCATCTGTTCTGTATGAAAAAGGGCTGTTGAGCCTGTAATTCCCTGTACAATTACTTTTGTGTCTTTATTGACAAAAACACTCATGATTTTCCCTGCCTTTCAAATGATCTTTGATTAAACGACATTGATTCCAAAGCATATAGCCCAATCTACTTACTTGACCAATTCAACGATCTTTTGTGCACCATCAGCCATGGAATCCGCAGCTGTAATATTCAAACCAGATTCGTTCAGGATTTCTTTTCCTCTGTTGACATTCGTTCCTTCAAGCCTTACGACTAAAGGAACTTCGAGCCCAACCTGTTTTACAGCTTCGACCACTCCGGATGCAATGACATCACACTTCATAATACCACCGAAAATGTTGACAAAGATACCTTTGACCGCTTCATCAGAAAGGATAATTTTAAATGCCTCCGTTACTTTTTCAGCAGTGGCTCCGCCCCCAACATCAAGGAAGTTTGCAGGTTCTCCACCGTAATACTTAATAATGTCCATTGTAGACATAGCAAGGCCTGCACCGTTCACCATACACCCGATGTTGCCGTCCAAAGCGATATAGCTCAAATCATACTTCGATGCCTCGATCTCCTTCGGATCTTCCTCGTCAAGATCACGGTACTCAAGGATATCCTTATGTTTAAATAAAGCGTTATCATCAAAATTCAACTTCGCATCAAGAGCTAGTACATTTCCATCACCTGTCACAACAAGAGGGTTGATTTCAGCAATTGAACAATCGTTGTCTACGAAAGCATTGTAAAGGCTGATCATGAATTTGGCAGCTTTTCCAACCAATTCGTTAGGGATGTTGATATTGAAAGCGATGCGGCGCGCTTGGAAGCCAGTTAAACCGACAAGCGGATCAACAACTTCTTTGAAGATTTTTTCAGGTGTTCTTTCAGCAACTTCCTCAATTTCCGTACCACCCTCTTCAGAAGCCATCAAGACGACTCTGTCAGTGGCTCTGTCTACAACAAGACCGACATAATACTCCTTCTTGATATCACATCCTTCTTCAATCAGCAAACGTTTTACCTCTTTGCCTTCAGGGCCTGTCTGATGCGTAACAAGGGTTTTTCCGAGAATCTCTTCAGCATATGTACGGACTTCATCCAAGTTTTTCGCTACTTTTACCCCACCCGCTTTTCCGCGTCCACCTGCATGGATTTGGGCTTTTACGACAGTAACAGCAGTACCGAGTTCTTTTGCGGCTTCCACTGCCTCATCCACGGTGAAGGCTACTTTTCCATTAGGTACAGATACTCCGTATTTTCTAAGGATTTCTTTACCCTGGTATTCATGGATATTCATTTTCCGTCCTCCTATCGTTACTATAAAAAAATAGATTGCGTGTTTATTGTATTAAAATGGCGACAGGAAGTCCACTTTTTACGGTTGGTCTGTTTTTCTTTCGCCCATTTTCCGATCAAGCTTGTAAATGAATGCAAAAACTTCCGCAACTGCTTCAAATAGTTCTTCCGGTATCGCCTCGTTCAAGTCAAGCTGTCCCAGCAGTTCAACTAACGCCGAATCCTGTTGGACCGGTATTCCATGTTCCTTTGCTGCTTCGATTATTTTTTCTGCTGTTATACCTTTGCCCTTTGCCCTAAGGATGGGGGCATTTCCATCATCGTCCCGACCACCTAGGGCCACAGCTTCCATCAATCGACTTTTATTCATATTTGGATATCAACTCCTGAGTAAGGACGGGGACTAAATTTTTGCAGCTGCTTGTTTTTTTGACTAACAGGCTGTTTAAAGTGGACCGCTGACAACTCATAATCATGCTCTTTCAGTTTTTCTTTCAATGTAGGTATGAACATGGTGGCAAACGCTTTGATTTCTGGAGAATTCATATTTATAACAGTAATATTCGTTATCCGATTTTGAATTTTTACATCAACCACTGTCTGGTTAAGGTTCTGCATATCCAGATAAAAAATAACCCTGCAATAACCCGGATCGATTTTCCCGTCCTCCCGCCGCTTTCCCTCCCATTGGAAGGAGAGTTCAGTCCTACTACCATTTAATTCTATCGGAAGGTCAAAAAATATTTGCTGGACAGGTCCGGTATCAATGGATAGTAGCTGTTGACCATTCATTCTGTGAAGCAACTGCTCTGCCGCCTGCCGGGCAGTAGGATTAATGTTTGCGCCAGGTCGTCCCAAATATTGGATAAGGAGGGCTTTAAGAGATTCTGTACCGGTTGCTTCACCGTCACGAATGATTGCATGTTCATAAAACAGTCCCATTTGGTGAATGGCGTGCTTTATGTTCGCCATTGCTGCTTTACCTTGAAATGCAAACGGCTCCGCGTTTGCCCCTTTTTGTGACGGTTCTTTTCCCAATTCATCAATCAAAGCGACGATTCTTTGTCCAGTTGGGTCTGGATCTTTTTCTAAAG
Organism: Siminovitchia terrae; assembly: GCF_003605405.2. Lineage (GTDB taxonomy): Bacteria > Bacillota > Bacilli > Bacillales > Bacillaceae_C > Siminovitchia > Siminovitchia terrae. Next base: position 214,250 of record NZ_QYTW02000003.1, read on the forward strand.
CAAGAGTCGTATGTAAGGTAGATATGATTTCAGTCAATGGCTGCTTGTTGCCTGCAACAAGCAGTGACTTGAATATGCTTTCAGTAAAGGGCATATCTCTAGTGTTCATCAGTTTAATAGCATCTAATGCCAGTTTTTTATCCGATGCCTTTCCGACCCACTGTCCAGCTTGTTGAATCTGCTCCCGAGTTAGGCTTAGGGATTCTTTTGTAAAGAACTCAGTGAGGGCACGGTACCCTTTTTCATTCGGCAGGGATAATTGTCTCATAAGCGAGAACTGATCCGCCTGCTTCGATCCGATCAGCTTCAGCTGCGGTTCTCCCTCTACCGACTCAACCTGAAGGAAATAGCCTTTTCCACTTTCTAAAGGCGCTTCTAGCCTTGCAATCAGCTTGTGAGTACCCAGTTGTATTTCTGCATGCTGATTTGGAAAAATTCTATGCACATGGGCAAAAAATATTTGTCCACTCCTCAATGTAAGGGTCCGGTTTTGACCCGAGCTCAGAGTTTGAAACAAATCTTGGGTTAATGCATGTATATCCAGGTCGCTCCCCCCTCATGATCGATTCATGGCCGCTTGAACTGGAGCAAATGATTGCCTGTGGATCGGACAGGGACCAAGCTTTTTTAGAGCATCCAAATGAGCTTTCGTTCCGTAACCTTTATGTATTCCAAATCCATACCCCGGATATTGCTGTTCGTATTCAGCCATAAGCCGGTCGCGGGTAACTTTTGCAATGATGGATGCAGCCGCAATGGAATTACTGTTTGCATCGCCTTTTATAATCGATTCCTGCGGATAGGGGGCTTCTATTGCCATAGCGTCCAAAAGCAAAAAATCTGGCTGGATAGCCAGTTCACTGACAGCCTGATTCATCGCTTTTTTCACAGCCTGATATATATTGAGCTGGTCAATTTCCCCGGAGGAAATAATGCCAACACCTATCGCTCGCGCTTCTTCATGAATTCGACCAAATAGTTCATTTCTTTTTGTTTCACTCAGCTTCTTCGAGTCATCCAATCCATAAATACAGTTATCTTCATTCAATATGACGGCTGCGGCGACTACTGGCCCAGCCAAAGGGCCGCGACCAGCTTCATCGATTCCACCGATCCACTTGAACCCTTGTTTTCTAAGCTGATTTTCATGTACTGACATCCGCGTGTACTGTTCATGCTCCTTGCGTTCTTTTTCCTTTCCGGCTTTCCAGCTATTCAAAAGGACTTGAACGCCTTTACGGGAATCTGATTGTAGCTCCATAAAAAAAGGATCATTTTCATTTTTTATTTCTCTCAAAACTTCCTTTATCTGTGCGATTGTCTGATTTTTCATCCAGTCCCATTACCTTTCATCCCAAAAAAGTGATCGCCGTGCTATCTTTACGGCAAATCTTCATAAAAATGATGTGTCCTTCCAATAACCTCATAGTAAAAAAAGAAAGACAGACGTTTTGAATGCCACTGAAGGTCATACGCTTGCTCTTAAAAATCAGTGAGACCCAACTTGTACCTTATGTGTACCGATAAGACAGCAGATACCTGTCAACACATACTCAAGAAGATCGCATGTTTTCCTGGTACATATAGGTCTTAATCTATAATCACATCCGGCATATCGAAGGTTATATTTCCCAGCTTCTGCGCCCGAACATCCATGATGACTGTCTCCGCTGTTTTTTCATAATCGATCTCTCCGCCAGATGTTAGGCATCCACGAAGTTTTCCGATATGATCAAATAAAACTACTATATCTTCAGGTATCTCTTTAAGCTGATACCTTTTTTTCATATTTTCGGGATAGTGAGCTTCAAGGAACCTAAGAGCAAAGACGGCTATATCCTGCATATTCAGAAGCGAATCTTTTATTGCGCCGGTTAAGGCAAGCTTATAACCTATCTCCTGATCTTCAAATTTCGGCCATAATATGCCTGGAGTATCCAGGAGCTCGAGGTCTTTTCCCACTTTGATCCATTGTTGCCCTCTTGTGACTCCAGGTGTATTGCCAGTTTTGGCGATATTTTTCTTTGCCAATCGGTTGATCAGTGTGGATTTTCCAACATTTGGGATACCAATAATCATCGCTCTGATAGCTCGCGGCTTTAATCCCTTAGCTTTTCTGCGATCTCTTTTCTCTCTTAGCAGCTCCTCCGCCGCCTTTATGATCTCGTTTAACCCTCTGCCTGATTGGGAATTGATTGCAAGTGCTTTATTCCCCTCTTCCGAGAAACGACTGATCCATTGTCTTGTCACATCCGGATCTGCCATATCTGATTTATTAAGGAGAATCAGTCTCTGCTTTTGTTGTATGATTTCCTGGAGCATCGGATTGGCAGATGAAACGGGAATCCGTGCATCCACCAGTTCAAATACGATATCTACCAGCTTTAATTTTTCCGTCACTTCCCGGCGTGCTTTCGCCATATGACCGGGAAACCATTGGATAGTCATGAATTACGTTCCTCCATCATCACTTAACAATTCTTATATCTTTAATCGGCCAATAGACGATGCTTGTATCTCCTATGACCTTGTCCATAGAAATGGTTCCTATATGGCGGCTATCTTTGCTTGAGCGCCTGTTGTCACCCATGACGAAAAGTTCGCCTTCCGGAACGGTCTTTTGGCCTGTGATTTCTTCCAAGGTGAAATCTTCAGTAAGGGGCCCTTCAGGTGTTTGCTCTTTATAGGTTTCCAAATAGGGCTCGTTATATGCCTTACCATTTACATAGAGAGTATCACCTACATATTCGACTGTGTCGCCTGGAAGGCCGATGACCCGTTTGATATAATCTTTCTGCTCAGGAGCATGGAAAACGATGATATCAAACCTATCTGGCTTGCTAAGCTTATTTACAATCATCCGGTCCCCGTTATGCAAGGTTGGCATCATCGAAAAACCATCTACCACAATCGGGGTAAAAAGCGCGTATCGAATAAGCGCAGCCAATCCTACAGCGATAAGCAAGGCCTTTGTCCATTCCCAGAGCTCGTTTTTCTCCTTTGCCACATTGTCACCATCCAATCATGTACTGTAGAAGTCTACAAAAACTGTAACAATATTATTGTACAGTATATTATGCCGTAAAAACACTGTAAACTTGCTGCCAAGAGAAATAGAAAAAGGAGCTTGAACCCAAGCCCCTTTTTAGTAACGGATTTACTTATAATTCGCAAGGTTTTCTTCCGTCCAGAAACCAAGCGTAAATTAACGAATTTCTTTAATACGAGCTGCTTTACCGCGTAGTTTACGCAAGTAGTAAAGTTTCGCACGGCGAACTTTACCGCGACGCACGACATCGATTTTAGCAATCCTTGGCGTATGAAGAGGGAAAGTACGCTCAACACCAACTCCGTAAGAAATTTTGCGGACAGTGAAAGTTTCGCTGATTCCGCCTCCACGGCGTTTGATGACTACACCTTCAAACAACTGGATACGCTCACGTGTACCCTCGACAACTTTCACGTGGACACGAACTGTGTCACCTGCGCGAAATGCTGGAAGATCTGTACGCAATTGCTCTTTAGTCACTTCTTCAATTAATTTGTGCATCGTATTCATCTCCTTCCAACCGATGCTCTTACAAAACATTTCGTTGCAGCGGAACACCGTAGTTACAGACGGACAATCTTAATTGTCACAGTCACAAAGGTAATAATACCACATCGAAGGCGTATTTACAATTAATTTTTGAAGCAGTTTTCTATCATTCTGGCCGTTCTTTTTCCTCTTGGGCATGAATGTATTTTTCATAGAGATCCGGCCGGCGTTCTTTTGTCCTTTTCAAAGATTCGTTCAACCGCCACTCTTCAATTTTACTATGGTTGCCGGATAACAATACGTCTGGAACCTTCATTCCTCGAAAATCTGCTGGCCTTGTATAATGGGGATGTTCCAGCAAGCCAGTGGAAAAAGAATCTTCCACAGCCGAATTTTCATTCCCCAATACTCCCGGCAGTAGCCGCACAACAGAATCAATGATGACCATCGCAGCCAATTCCCCGCCTGTCAAAACAAAATCTCCGATGGAAATTTCGTCCGTGACGATCTGTTCCCTTATCCGTTCATCATACCCTTCATAATGCCCGCATATAAAGATTAAATGATCCTCTTTCGCCAGTTCCTCCGCTTTCCTTTGGTTGAAACGCTCACCCTGCGGACACAACAAAATGACGCGTGATTCCCCACTTTCTTTATTCACATGGGATACCGCGTCAAAGATCGGCTGGGGTTTGAGCACCATGCCTGCTCCACCACCGTATGGATAGTCATCGACGGTTTTATGTTTATTTGTGGAAAAATCACGGAAATTCGTAAGATGATAGGCAACTGAATTTTTTTCAGCAGCTTTTTTTAAAATGGAAGACCCTAATACTCCTGTAAACATCTCAGGGAAAAGAGTCAATATGTCGATCCTCATGACAATAAACCCTCCATAGGATCTATGATGATCTTTTTATCTTCAATGGATACCTCTTTTACAACATCAGGAATATAAGGAATCAATATATCCTTACCATTGCTGCCGCCAACAACCCATACATCGTTTGCTCCAGGAGTCAAAATTTCTTTTACAGCCCCAATTTCTTCTCCCTGCTCAGTAACAACATGGCAGCCAATAATTTCATAGAAATAATATTCTCCTTCAGAAAGCTCGGTCAACTGATCTTCTTTTATTTTTAATATGGTATTTTTCCATTTCTCAACATCATTGATATTTTCATACCCTTCAAAACTAAGAAGATCAAAGTTCTTATGCTTTCGATGTGTTTTAACTGTTAATGGGGTCGGTTCCTTATGGTTTCCGGGGAATAGATAAAGGGTGCTGCCGGGGGCATATCTTTCATCTGGGAAATCGGTAGAGGAAATGACCCGTACTTCACCACGGATGCCATGTGTATTGACGATTTTCCCAACATTAAACCAATTTTCCATGTTTCACCTCTCCCTGATCTCTGCTATGACTCCGTCTTTGACAATAATCGTTTTTCCATTAATGATATCTTCCCATTGATCTCCGACCTGAATGTCCACCAAAGCCTGGACGTCCTGATCTTTAAGCTCACTTCCATATGGAAGCATCCCAAGCTGTTCAATCTGAAAGTCAATCAACTTAATCTTTTCCTTGCGCAGCTCGATTTCTTTATCAAACTGTGCTTTAAGACCGGAGGCAGAGAATTTCCTTGTTCTTTCAAGTTTTTTCATTTCAAACAACAATTGGTCACACTCTTTTTGAAGCTGTTGTTTCGATTTTGTATATTTGACAGAAAGTTCCTCTCTGCTTTTTTCAGTTAAAACCTGTTTGACGGTGACTGTTTGAATAATTTTCACAATCTCATCCTCCGCCTAGTTTTAATGTTTAAGAAAAGCGCAAGGCGCTTGTAGTTAGACATACCGTAATATCCAATCGAATCAATACTTGCTTTTTTCCTTATAAAAAAAGGGGGTGTTTTCAGCCCCCTTATTCGTCGATCTCTAAAAAAATCCTCTTATGTTGTTTTGATCCTGCTGCAGCGTAGACGACCGTTCTGATGGCTTTAGCCACCCTGCCATGTCTTCCGATCACTTTTCCAATATCATCTTCATGAACGGACAAGTGATAAGTAATACGCTTTTCGCTTTCATCCATCCGTATTTGAACATCTTCAGGATGATCCACAATCGGTTTTACAATCGACATAATTAATTCCTGCATATTTATCACGTTTATTTGCTATTTTTAGCGTTATGATATTTCTCCATGATACCTTGATTGGAGAACAGATTTCTTACTGTATCGGATGGTTTCGCACCATCTTGAAGCCATTTTAAGGCACTTTCTTCGTTGATGTCAACAATCGCAGGCTGAGCGACTGGATTGTATGTGCCTACTTCCTCAATGATTCTTCCGTCACGTGGTGAACGAGAATCTGCAACAACGATACGATAGAAAGGAGATTTCTTTGCTCCTAAACGTTTTAAACGAATTTTAACTGCCATTTTACATAGCACCTCCGAATTGTTTTACACAAATCAGTATAATATCAATCTGTGTTTTGTTTGTAAAGTGTTTTTTCTTAACACATTAAAAATTTACATCGAAACTTGCCTATACGCCTATTAAACAGGCGCTTTTGATGTTTACATAAACGGGAATTTAAATCCCTTCTTTTTGCCTTTTTGCTGCATTCCGCTCATCTGTTTGAGCATTTTCTTCATTTCTTCAAATTGCTTCAACAGCCGGTTGACTTCCTGGATCGTCCTACCGCTTCCTTTGGCGATCCGCCGGCGTCTGCTGGCATTGATAATTTCAGGATTTTCCTTTTCCTCTTTTGTCATGGACCGGATAATCGCTTCAACATGCCCGATTTGCTTTTCATCGACCTGTATATTGTCCAGGCCTTTCATTTTATTGGCACCAGGCATCATTTTGATTAACTCATCCAGTGGTCCCATGTTTTTTACCTGCCCAAGCTGGTCAAGGAAATCATCAAAAGTAAAGGAAGCCGTGCGGAATTTATGTTCCATTTCCTTTGCCTTTTCTTCATCGACGGAAGCCTGCGCTTTCTCAATTAGTGTCAGCACGTCGCCCATTCCGAGTATCCTCGAGGCCATCCTTTCAGGATGAAATGGCTCAAGAGCATCCATTTTTTCTCCCATACCGACAAATTTGATCGGCTTTTGGGCAACTGAACGAATGGATAGAGCGGCTCCCCCACGGGTATCCCCGTCAAGCTTGGTCAAAATAACCCCTGTGATATCAAGCTGCTCATTGAAATTCTCGGCAACATTCACGGCATCCTGCCCAGTCATGGCATCCACAACTAGGAATATTTCATCAGGCTGAGCCAATTCCTTGATATCCCTTAATTCCTGCATCAACTCTTCATCAATATGAAGGCGCCCCGCAGTATCAATGAGAACATAGTCATAATGCTCTTCTTTCGCCTTTTCAATACCCTGGCGAACTATTTCTACCGGACTGACCTTGTCCCCGAGTGAAAAGACAGGCATATTCAGTTGTTTTCCGATTGTTTCAAGCTGCTTGATTGCTGCAGGACGATAAATATCCGCCGCAATAAGAAACGGTTTGCGATTGTAGCTTTTCCGCAGCAGATTGGCAAGCTTGCCTGTCGTTGTCGTTTTACCTGCGCCTTGAAGGCCTGACATCATAATAACGGTCGGTGGACGCTTCGCTACCTCGATTTTACTCTGCTCACCGCCCATGAGCTCTGTGAGCTCTTCCTTAACGACTTTGATGACTTGCTGGCCTGGAGTGAGACTTTTCATCACTTCCTGGCCTACCGCTCTTTCGCTTACTTTTTTCACAAACTGTTTGACTACTTTAAAGTTGACATCCGCTTCCAGCAGTGCAAGACGCACCTCGCGCATCATCTGTTTGACGTCCGCTTCGGTCACCTTTCCTTTGCCGCGGATCTTTTGGATGGTCGTTTGCAAGCGGTCGGCCAATCCTTCAAATGCCATTGATCTCCGCCCCCTAATCCAATTCCTCTAATTCATCCAAATAACGGTTCAGTTTGTCATTGTCATCCGGATTTTCATTCACACCTTGTCTAATCAAAGCGATCAATTTCCCTCGCTCTTCGAATTTCCAGAACAAAGAAAGTTTCTGTTCGTACTCTTCTAACAAAATTTCTGTTCTTTTAAGATTGTCGTATACTGCTTGACGGCTGATTCCGTAGTTTTCGGCAATCTCACCAAGCGAATAATCATCACGGTAGTAAAGGGACATGTAGCTGCGCTGCTTCGAAGTCAACAACGATTGATAAAAATCATACAAATAATTCATTCGCGTTGTTTTCTCAAGCATATTTTAAATCTCCACCTTGTTAAGTCAAAAACCTTTACACTTTTTAAATGATATACTCTTTTTCTTGCCGCGTCAAGGTTAATTCCTTTAAATTCAATCCTCAGCCGTTTCAATGGCATCGGAAAATAGCCCATATACATATTTTTCAGGGTCAAAGACCTGAAGATCGTCCATTTGCTCGCCAAGACCGACAAATTTCACCGGAATGTTCATTTCATTTCTGATTGCCAGTACGATACCGCCCTTCGCTGTTCCGTCTAGTTTGGATAAGACGATCCCACTGACATCTGTCGCTTCTTTGAACGTTTTCGCCTGAATAAGAGCATTTTGTCCTGTCGTAGCATCCAACACAAGGAGGACTTCATGAGGTGCTCCCGGAATTTCACGCTCGATCACTCTTTTTATTTTTTCAAGCTCGTTCATCAGATTGACTTTATTTTGGAGGCGGCCTGCTGTATCACACAGTAGTATATCCACTTTGCGGGACTTGGCAGCCTGCACAGCATCATACATGACAGCAGCAGGGTCTGACCCCTCTGCCTGCTTAATGACATCGACTCCTACACGCTCTCCCCAAACCTCAAGCTGTTCAATTGCACCAGCACGGAAAGTGTCACCTGCAGCAAGCAGTACATTTTTCCCTTCCGTTTTGAATTTATGGGCAAGCTTGCCGATGGTCGTTGTTTTTCCAACCCCGTTCACCCCGACGAACAAAATGACAGTAAGAGTATTTTCCTGAATATTAAGGGTGCTCAGATTCTCTTCCCCAGATTCATAAATTTCTATCAGTTTCTCAGATATAACAGATTGGACATCCGCCGGGTCTTTTATATTTCTTCTCTTCACTTCCGATTTCAGTTCTTCCACAAGTTCCATGACCGTTTCAAACCCGACATCCGCCTGAATCAATATTTCCTCCAGTTCCTCAAAGAAATCTTCATCGATCGTGCGGTAACGGGCAACCAGATCATTGATTTTATTGGAAAAATTATCACGGGTCTTTACAAGCCCTTCTTTAAATTTTTCCGAGATGGAGTCACTGGAAGCTGTGAATTTGTCTTTCAGCTTCTTGAAAAAGCTCATTTGCCTCACCTCAATTGTTATATTTGTGCCATCATCCGCTCTTCTTCCAATTTGACGGATACAAGCTTAGACACACCCGATTCCTGCATAGTGATCCCATATAAGACATCAGCACCCGCCATTGTTCCTTGCCTGTGGGTAATCACGATGAACTGGGTGTTTTCACTGAATTTCTTCAAATATTCGCTGAAACGAATGACATTTGCCTCATCAAGGGCTGCTTCAACCTCATCCAATACGCAAAAAGGCACCGGCCGTACTTTTAAGATTGAAAACAACAATGCGATTGCAGTAAAAGATCTTTCTCCACCTGACAGCAAGCTTAAATTTTGCAGCTTCTTACCCGGCGGCTGTGCAATGATGTCAACACCTGTATGGAGCAAATCATCGGGTTCTGTCAATCTCAGTTCAGCTCTTCCCCCGCCAAACAACGAGGAGAATACACCTTGAAATGCTTGTTGTATGGATTGAAAAGTACTGCCGAATCTCTTTGTCATTTCATCGTCCATTTCATCCATAATTTGGTATAGCGTTTCTTTCGCTTGCATAAGATCCGTCTGCTGTTCGAATAAAAATTGACTTCGACTATTTACTCTTTCATATTCCTCGATTGCCCCTATGTTCACTGTTCCAATCTCTGATATTTCCCTTTTAAGCGCATCCCGTCTTTGTTCCGCTTCAGGCACCTCAAGTGATAAAGAAAACACCTTTTGGGCACGCTCAAATGAGATGGTGAATTCATCTCTCAACGTCTTTATGAGATTCTCCATCTCAAGCTCGAGGCGGTTCCCTTTTAATTCTTCATTTTTTAATTTATCTGCAAATCTTTTTTGCTGCCTCATCAGTTCTTTTAACTCAATTTCTTTGCCAGCGACGGATTCCTGAAGCCGCGCTCTTTCGTTTCGGCTTATTGAAATAGTATGCAGCGTTTCCTCTCTAATCTCCTGAGTTTTTTCTGTTTCTTTCTGGAGCTCAGCCACTTGGCCTAATATATCCTCATTTTCAACCTCAAGAGCCTTCAATTCTTTTTCAGCTGCTTCTCCCTGAAGGCTGGTTTGTTCAATTGAAGAATCGATCCGCTTAAGATTGGATTTTGCCGCAACCAACTGCTCCTCTAACTGGGCAGTTTGTATACTCAATTGATTGATCGCAGTCAAAAGCTGGTCTTTTGAGCTTTGTTGTGAGCTTTTCTCTTCCGTAAGGCCCTTTATTTTTTCTTCCAATAAAAGAATAGACTGTCCCTTGTTTTTTAACTCTGCAGCCATTTTTTCTTTTCGGAGCTTTAATGTTTCACCTTCTGCAGCAATCTCTTTTGTTTCCATCTCGCTGATAGAAAGAAACTCTTGAGTATTTTTCAATGCAATATCCAATCGTGCAGCCTCTGATTGAAGCTCATAAAGCGTGCTTTCCAGCTTTTTCTTTTCCTCCTGACCAAGAGAAACCCGATTTTCGAAATCAGTCATTTTTTGTTTGATGGTATTTACAGCGATTTCAGTGGAAGATATGTCCCGTTCCAAAACAGCCAGCTCTTTTTTGATTTGTTCAAGCTGATTCTTTCTTCCTAGCAGAGAGCTCCTTTTTTGTTTGGAAGCTCCTCCTGTCATGGATCCTCCCGGATTGATGATTTCCCCGGCCAAGGTAACGATACGAAGCCGATATTCAACCAGCTTGGCCAACTCCCCGGCCCCTTTTAAATCTTTTGCAACAACAACATTTCCGAGCAAATACCTGATGACTGATTCATATTTCTTTTCGCACCCTACAAGGTCCGCGGCCGCCCCCAGAAATGAGCTATGGCGACGAAGCCCGGCCTTCTGGCTTGCGCTAAGATACTTCGGTTTTATGACGTTTAAAGGAAGAAATGTAGCTCGTCCCAACCGATTCTTTTTCAAATAATTGATTGCTTCACGTCCGTCGGCTTCAGTTTGGACCACCACATGTTGGACTGCACCGCCGAGGGCCGTTTCTATCCCTGTTTCAAGTTCTTTCGGCACATGGATAAGATCGGCTGCACTTCCTTCGATGCCTTGTAAAAGTGCTCCTTTAGCTTTCAGCACCTCACGTACACCCTGCATGTAGCCAGTATAATCTTCCTCCATAGTCTCAAGACTTTCTTTTCTTGCTTTCATTTGCTGGTTATCACGGTACAATTGAAAGAGCCTTGATTGCTGATGCTCCCTTTGTTCTTTGAGAGAGTCCAATTCCTTTAGAATTTGCTGTTGCTCGTTTTCAAATGCATTAATCCGGTCTCTAAGCTCCCGCAGCTTCTTCTGCTTGTCTTCGATCTTTTTTTCTACGGAAATCTTTTCTTCCTCATATTTCTCTTTATCTGCTGCAAGTCTTTGTAGTTTGATTCCTTGCTGGTCTAATTGCTTTTCAATATACTGAAGCTCATTTTTATCTGAGACATGCTCATTCATAAGATCAACATAGTCACTTTTTAACGATTCAATTGTTTGGTCAAGCGTGTCATCCAACTGAGTCATTTCCCGTTTTTTTTCCGACAACTGTTTGTTAAGTTCATCGGCCACAGTCTGTTTTTGTGAAATGATCTGTTCTGTTTTACTCTTTTCCTTCAACAATTCGTTATTTTTTTCCTGTTCACTCTCGATCTTGTCTTTCAGCACGTCCATATTGCGGATTGCATTCCTGCTTTTTTCCTGAAGCACTTGGCGTCTTCCTTCCAGTTTCTCCAAATGCTCAGAAACCGAAAGCAACTCCTCCTGAAGGCCATTGACCTTCTCATCCAATTCATTTTGGCTTTTTCTTTCTTCATCCGTTGCCATTTCAAGCTTGTGTATTTCATTGGACAGCTTAATTTCTGAATCCGTTTGTGTTTCAAGCTCACCTTTAACTTTTTCCCACTTGGCATACAGACTCTCAATTTCTCGAACAATGAGGGCTCCCTCAACTTGCTTTAGTTCTTTCTGCTTCGCGAGAAATTGCTCAGCCGTTTCCGCCTGTTCTTTCAATACAACAAGCTGGCCATCCAATTCATGAAGGATATCTTGAACGCGATTGAGATTTTCTTCCGTTTCAGCAAGCTTTTCTTCAGTCTTTTTCTTGCGCTGTTTATATTTAAGTACACCTGCTGCCTCTTCAAAAATCGTCCGGCGTTCCTCGGGTTTACTGTTTAAAATTTGGTCCACTTTTCCCTGACTGATGATGGAAAAAGCTTCCCTGCCCAAACCCGAGTCTGTAAACAGTTCAACAATATCCCTCAATCTGCAAGGGTTGTCGTTTATGAAGAATTCACTTTCTCCCGTTCGGAAAACCCGCCTTTTTACACTGACTTCATTATAATCAATGGGCAGCCTTCCTTCCTGGTTATCAAGAATAATGGACACTTCAGCGTAATTCAGGGCTTTTCTTGTATCACTGCCGGCAAAAATGACATCTTCCATCGTCCCACCGCGCAGCGATTTGGCAGATTGTTCTCCAAGAACCCAACGAAGGGCATCAGTGACATTACTTTTTCCGCTGCCATTTGGCCCGACAACTGCAGTCACACCAGGGACAAATTCAAGTTCTGTCTTTTCTGCAAATGACTTGAAACCATAAAGGTTCAACTGTTTGAGGAACAATATTTTTCCTCCTTTTCATTTACCATGTATCACTGTGCATTCAATTTTCCAAGGGCCATTTGCGCAGCGTGCTGCTCAGCCTCTTTCTTGGAGCGGCCTTTTCCCTCACCTAGCACTTCTCCATTTAGAACCACCTGTGACTCAAACAACCGATTATGTGCTGGGCCGTGTTCCTTTAAAATTTGATACTCAAGGGTGCCGGAACCGTCTCTTTGGACAACTTCCTGTAGTTGGCTTTTAAAATCCATCACATGAGAAAAAGCACCTATTTCTACTTTTGGAAAAACAACCTCATCCAAAAATGACTTAGTTTTCTCCAATCCTTGATCAAGGTATAAAGCGCCAATGAATGCTTCGAAGGCGTCCGCAAGCAATGCAGGCCTTTTCCTTCCCCCCGTCATCTCCTCCCCTTTTCCGAGCAGGACGGCTTCACCAAACTCCAGTTCGTTGGCAAAAGTGACAAGAGATGGCTCACAAACAATGGCCGCTCTTAATTTCGTCAATTCTCCTTCGCTCATCATGGGATATTTTTCATATAAAAATTGGGAGACTGTCAATTCCAATACAGCATCACCCAGAAATTCAAGGCGTTCATTGTCTTCATACGGCTTTTTACGATGCTCATTCACATAGGATGAATGTGTAAAAGCTTTCTTTAAAAGTTTTTCATCTGAGAAATGAATGCCTGTACGCTCCTGCAGCTTTTTAAACAGGTGGGCCTCTCTTTCCGCCGCTTTTGCATCTTTTCTTAATTTTCTCATTGTCTATCCACCTTATAAGGTAAAGTTAAAGTAGAAAAAGCCCCGCTGGTAATCAACGGGACATTTAGTTTCCAACGACTAGCTATTGCTTTTTATGTAATTAACCGCGTCGCCGACTGTAGCAATTTTCTCAGCATCTTCATCGGAAATTTCCATATCAAACTCATCTTCCAATTCCATGACAAGTTCTACAACGTCAAGCGAGTCAGCTCCAAGATCATCTTTGAAAGAAGATTCCAATTCAACTTTAGATTCTTCCACTCCAAGACGGTCAACGATAATTTTAGTCACTCTTTCTTGAATATCTGCCATCCGGTTCACCTCCCCTCAAGACATTATAATCGAAACACGGTAAAAATAAAATATTCTTCATCCATTACATGACCATTCCGCCATCAACATGTATGGTCTGGCCGGTAATATAATTGGAATCGTCCGATGCAAGGAATAATACTGTATTGGCAATATCTGAAGCTTGTCCAAACTGAGCAAGAGGAATTTGCTGCAGCATCGCTTCCTTTTGCTCGTCTGTTAATTGGTCCGTCATGTCTGTCGAAATAAATCCAGGTGCAACAGCGTTGACTGTGATGCCGCGAGATGCAAGTTCTCTGGCTGTTGACTTCGTTAAGCCAATTACTCCTGCTTTTGCCGCCACATAGTTTGCCTGTCCAGGGTTTCCGATGACACCTACAATAGATGCAACATTAATAATTCTGCCGCTTCTCTGTTTCATCATCTGCCTTGTGACAGCTTTCGTGCAAAGGAAGACTCCTTTCAAGTTTGTGTCAATCACATCATCCCATTCATTCTCTTTCATTCTCATCAGAAGATTATCCCTGGTGATGCCGGCATTGTTCACAAGAATGTCAAGCCTTCCAAACTTTGCTACTGTATCCTTAATCATCGTTTGCACTGCCTCACTGTCCGACACATTGCACTGATAAGTAATAGCTTCTCTTCCAAGAGCTCTTATTTGTTCTGCCACTTCATTGGCTTTATCGGTACTGCCAGCGTAATTTATAACTACATCGGCTCCTGCTTCCGCCAGCGTAATGGCCGTTGCTCTGCCGATTCCTCTTGAGGCTCCCGTTACGAGTGCTACCTTTCCTTCCAGTTTCATGCTATTCCCCCCTTAATAATTCTATAGCTTCTTGACAGCTTTCCGGATCTTGGACAGAAATTGTTCTAACCTTTCGATCTACCTTTCGCACTAATCCAGACAATACTTTTCCAGGACCAATTTCAACAAATGTATCTACGCCCAAATCAATAAGCTTTTGCACAGAATCTTCCCACAATACCGGGGAATATAGCTGCTCAATCAGCTTTTCCTGGAATGCTTCCTTTGCTGTTTCAGGTGCAGCTGTCACATTAACGACGACAGGGACAGCTGCATCTCGGATGGAAATCTCATTTAAAATGTTGCCGAATTTTTCCGCCGCCGGCTTCATGAGACTTGAATGGAAAGGACCGCTAACTTGCAAAGGCAGGACGCGTTTTGCTCCCTGTTCTTTTGCTTTTTCACCAGCCTTTTGAACTCCTTCCACCGTTCCTGAAATAACAATTTGCCCAGGACAGTTCAGATTGGCCAACTGAACGACGTCCCCTTCTTCGGAAACACTTTCGCAAACCTCCTGAAGAATGCCTCTATCAAGACCCAAAACAGCGGCCATCGTTCCTTTTCCGTCCGGAACGGCTTCCTCCATATATTCGCCGCGTTTATGTACAGCATAAACGGCATCCGCAAAATCGATTGCTCCGCTCGCAACAAGCGCTGTATATTCACCAAGACTGTGACCCGCTGTATAGTCAGGGGTGATGCCTGCTTCTGTCAAGCTTTGCAAAAAGGCAATACTTGTCGTCAAAAGAGCTGGCTGCGTATTGGCCGTTAATGTTAACTTCTCCTGAGGACCTTCAAATATAATAGAAGAGAGCGAATATCCCAGTCGTTCATCTGCCTGATCAAAAATCTTTTTGGCCTTTTCATTCGTATCAGCCGCTTCTTTTCCCATGCCAACGGTCTGTGAGCCTTGGCCTGGAAAGATAAATGCTATTTTCCCCAATGTCCTCTAACCCCTTTATTCTTTTTGTTTGGCAACCGCGGTTTTTATTGTTCCAGCCACATCATTCATCACGATTTCCTTCGTTTGGCGAATGGCATGGTAGACCGCGTTTGCATTGGAGGATCCGTGAGCTTTAACAACTGGAGCCTTCAGCCCGAACAGTGCAGCCCCTCCATACTCCGAATAATCCATTTTATTTTTCAGCTCGATCAAGTCGGATTTAATCAATCCGGCAGCAAGCTTATTTTTAAGACCGCTCATAAATGTTGATTTTAACATTGAAAAGAGGGAAGCAGCCGTCCCTTCTATGGCCTTAAGGACGACATTTCCGGTAAAGCCGTCCGTTACAACAACGTCTGCATGTCCTTCAAGCAATTCCCGCGCTTCAATGTTCCCTACAAAATTAACTTCAGACTCCTCTAGAAGTTCAAATGTTTTTTTCGTTAATTCGTTACCTTTATTGGCCTCAGATCCGATGTTTAACAATGCGACCCTTGGCTTTTCAATATTCCTCACCTTTTCTGCATATATCTGCCCCATGAAAGCATATTGAAGCAGATGCTCAGGCTTTGCATCCGCATTTGCTCCTAAATCAAGCATCAAAAATCCTTTTCCATCAAGAGTTGGAAGGGTGGGCGCCAATGCAGGCCGTTCGATTCCTTTGATTCTGCCAACAATAAATAAACCGGCAGTCATCAGTGCACCTGTATTCCCTGCAGATATGCAGGCATCGGCTTCGCCGTCAGCAACAGCCTGAGCCATTTTCACCATGGACGCTTCCTTCTTCCGGCGCACAGCTCTGACCGGCTCATCCGTTGCGCTAATCACTTCACTCGTATGAACAATCGTTACCCGTTCATTTGACTGAAGATGCTGCTTTATCTGTTCCTCATCACCATATAAAATAAATTCAATATTAGAAAAATCCTGGACTGCCTTGTTTACGCCGAGAATAATCTCTTTTGGCGCGTGATCGCCGCCCATGGCATCAATTGCTATTTTCATCACTATCTCCCTTTTTCTCAAAACTAAGGCAGGGAATATTTTATTCAATACAAGATGCTGGGCCGTTCTTATTCACTGGAACGATACATTTCAAATTCTCCCCTGAATACCAGTTCCCCGCCTACAAAGCTCTCAACATCCACGATTGTGCGTTTATCGTTTTTTTTATAAGGGCGCACCTTCGCTTTTGCCACTACCCTCTCCCCCACTTTTACAGACCGGTTAAAATGGATTTTTGCTCTAACGGTTAAAGCAAGCTCCTCATTAATCACCGCAACTGCAAGTGAGTTAGCTTGGGCAAACAAATGGTGGCCACGAGCGATGGAATTGCGGGTAAAAACATGCTCCTCCCGGACATCAAATATGGAAATCGCATTTTGATCCAGGTTGAGGTCTATCACTTCTCCGATCACTTCACTCATCGGAAGTGATTTCACCTCATTCTCCACATGTTTTTCTGCCACAGTTTTTATTCTTTCCCTCAATTCGGGTATTGCCAACTCCATACGATCCAGCCTGATTGTCTGCACGCTCACCATAAACTTTTCGGCGAGCTCCTCATCCGTAACAAAAGGGTTGGCCTCTATCGTCTCTATGAGCAATCTCTGTCTTTCCTTTTTCGAAGGCTTCATTTGATTCACATCATTTCCCGATATTAAGACTTGGTACTAATAGTAGTATATAAAATGCTCTGCCAGCTTGCAACTATTAAATCGGCAGCTATACTACTTAGTCAAGTTTTTCTTCGGACAGAGCTCCCGACTCTTCCAAATGGTTTCTTAACGAGGAAAATTGCTCATCTTTCCAAAAAGACTCGGATTTTATCAGCTCCACCGCATCATTTCTTGCGATCTCTAAGACACGGTAATCGTGAACCATATCAGCCACTTTAAATTCCGGAAGACCGCTTTGTTTTTTTCCAAAAAAATCACCCGGGCCCCTCAATTCCAGATCACGCTCACTTAAAACAAATCCGTCATTTGTTTCAGTCATGATCTGCATTCTTTCTTTCCCAATTTCCGTTTTCGGATCCGCAAGCAAGATACAATAAGATTGGCTACTTCCCCTTCCAACCCGGCCACGCAGTTGATGAAGCTGAGCCAATCCGAATCTTTCCGCATCATAAATCATCATAAACGTCGCGTTCGGCACATTCACTCCAACTTCCACTACAGTTGTAGACACGAGCAGCTGAATCTCATTTTTGCTGAATGCTTTCATGACATCATCTTTTTCGGCTGCAGGCAGACGACCATGCATCAGGCCTGTCTTAAAACGGCCTTTGAAATGATTGGACAGCATATCATAAACATCAATGGCATTTTGGACATCCAGTTTGTCGCTCTCCTCAATTAATGGACAGATGACGTAGGCCTGCCTTCCTTCACGAAGTTCTTTCTCCATGAAATCTAATACCCGATCCAGCATGTCATGCTTGGCCCAATACGTTTCAATCGGCTTTCTTCCTTTTGGAAGCTCGTCAATAATTGAAACATCCATTTCCCCGAACACTGTAATAGCTAATGTCCGAGGAATAGGCGTGGCTGTCATGAACAAGACATCCGGGCTTTCTCCCTTCTCCTTTAAGACTCGGCGCTGCTCCACGCCAAAGCGGTGCTGCTCATCCGTAATAACAAGGCCAAGATGATGGAAGTCTACATCTTCCTGTATCAAGGAGTGAGTACCGATCATGATATCTATTTCACCGTCCCGAAGACGATTTAATATGTCTTCTCTCTTTTTCCCTTTTACAGAGCTTGTCAGAAGTTCAATCGATAAATCCGTATGGGAAAAAATATTTTGAAGCGACTCCACATGCTGTTCTGCCAATATCTCAGTCGGCACCATGAGGGCCCCCTGGTAACCAGCAGTTACACTGGCAAAGAGCGCCACGGCGGCAACAACTGTTTTACCTGAACCGACATCTCCCTGGAGCAGCCGGTTCATTTTATAAGGGGATTTCAGATCAAAACAAATTTCATTCACTGCTTTTTTCTGAGCATTCGTAAGGGAGAAAGGAAGGGAAGATAGAAAGGTTTTCAGTTTGTGAATGTCGTAGTTTTGCCCGACACCCCGGGTACCTTCTCTCCTCTTCCTGCGAAGAGCTTGCATTTTCAGTTGGAATAAAAGAAATTCCTCGTACACGAAACGTCTGCGCCCCTGTTTCATTTCGGTTCCCGATTCCGGGAAATGCATAAACTTCAATGCATCAGCAATGCCAGCTAGCTTGTATTTTTCCAAAAAAGATGTAGGAAGGGGTTCCTCAATGTAGCCGTTGAAAGTTTCAAACCCCTCTTTAATAAAGCGGCGCAAAGCTTTCACCGTTAATTGGCCTTTTACAGCATATACCGGCTGAAAATCCTGAACTCCTTCATGGGGGCCGAGCACTACCTCATTGCAAGTGATGGTTTGGCGGTGTTTATCCCATTTCCCGGTAACAGTGATCGTACTTTGCAGCTGCAGCTTCCCTTTCAGGTAGCCGCGATTAAACATGACCGCTTTCACTAAATATCTTCCAACAAGCAGACGTACAGTCAGCCGATTACGTTTCCTTCCATAATAGACAAGGGAAGGTTCACTATGAACCTTCCCTTCAATCGTAATGCGCTCATCATGTTCTACCTCGGACAGATCACGCAGCCTCATGTCATCATATCGATAAGGAAGATAGTACAGTAAATCGCGGATTGTATGAATACCCAGGTCTGCTAGCTGAGCGGCGGTCTCATCGCCTATTCCTTTTAAAACTGTCACATCTTGATCCAATGGATTATTCATGATCTGCAAACTGCCCTCCTCAATCAGTAATTTATTCAACAGAAAAAATGTAGGTATATACCGGCTGCCCTCCATCATGAACTTCCACTTCAACGTCTTGAAAATTTTGATGAACAAACTCGACGAGCTGATCCAGCTCAGACTTGTCCGCATCCTCGCCATAAAGAATCGACAAAATTTCCGAGTCTTCATCAATCATTTCGTTCAGCAGGTTTTTAGCAGTATCCAATAGCTGGGGGCCAGACGTTACAATTTTGCCATCTGCTATTCCCATATAATCATCTTTAGAGATTTTTACCCCATCAATGGTGGTATCTCTCACTGCATAGGTAACCTGCCCCGTTTTTACATCCTCCATTGCTTCCGTCATACCGTGTTGATTATTTTCAAGTGAAGCGGTCGGATTAAAAGCAAGAATCGCTGCCATTCCCTGAGGCAGTGTCTTTGATGTAACAACGACAACATTCTCTTCCGCAATTTCAGCAGCCTGCTCGGCAGCCATAATGATATTTTTATTATTTGGCAGGATAATGATGTTTTTTGCATTTACCGATTTTACAGCTTCTACGATATCTTCGGTGCTTGGGTTCATCGTTTGACCGCCTTCAATAACAGCAGAAGCTCCAATGCTTTTAAGCAGTTTCTTGATGCCTTCTCCCATGGAAACGGTAATAATGGCATACTCTTGTTTTTCCTTCACAGGAGCTTGTCCCGCCGGATTTTCTTTCGTGAGGGCGCTATGTTGTTCCCTCATGTTTTCAATCTTCATGTGGATCAAAGGGCCGTATTGCTGTCCGTACGATAACACCTCGCCGGGACGTTCCGAATGAATATGGACTTTCGCCACATCATCATCTGAAATCACAAGAAGGGAATCACCGAACTGGCTAAGGTCCGAGCGGAATTCATCTTCATCATAAGGCCGTTTGCCATCTTCCAGCCGCACCATGAACTCGGTGCAATACCCGAATTCAATATCTTCTGTATCCATAAAGCCGTGTACACTTTGATGATGCTGTGCGTTGACCAGCTCTTCCATTGATGGGACGGCCGGCCCTGGTCCGGGAAGTTCCTTCCCTGTAAGGGATGATAAAAAGCCTTCATAAACGAATACAAGTCCTTGGCCGCCGCTGTCTACGACTCCAACTTCTTTCAGTACTGGCAGAAGGTCCTGCGTTCGTTCCAGCGACTTTTTTGCCTCTTCTAATGTTCTTTCCATGATTTCTATGAGATCATCCGTTTTTCCAGCAGCATGAACAGCTTTATTCGCAGCATCCTTGGCCACTGTTAATATGGTACCTTCGACAGGTTTCATGACCGCTTTGTAGGCAGTTTCCATGCCAGCTTTCAATGCATGGGCAAATTCCACTCCTGTGATGGTTGACTTATGCTCTATATCTTTAGAAAATCCCCTGAAAAGCTGGGACAGAATGACACCCGAATTCCCCCGGGCCCCCATCAGCAGACCTTTGGCAAAGGATGCACCAACCTTTCCTATATGGTCCTGCTTATTCGCCTGGGCCTCTTTTGAACCGGAAGTGATGGATAACTTCATATTCGTACCCGTATCACCGTCCGGTACGGGAAAAACATTTAGAGCATCAACGATTTCAGCATTTGCTGACAAATGATTCGCCCCGCTTAAAATCATTTCAGCAAAGCGGTTCCCATCCAAAGATGTTATCGACACAAACTTTTCCTCCTCATTACGGATTCGTCACACGAACCCCCTGAACATAAATATTGACTGTATCGGCAGACATTCCGATAGTTTTTTTCAAAGTATATTTGACTTTTGATTGTACATTAAAGGCCACTTCAGAAATTTTCGTTCCGTAGCTCACAATAATGTACATATCAATATGCAGTGCATCTTCTTCCTGACGAATGACAACTCCTCTGGAGAAGTTTTCTTTTCTAAGAATTTCGGTCAAGCCGTCACGAATCTGGTTTTTAGAAGCCATCCCGACGATACCGTAACAATCGATGGCAGCTCCGCCGGCAATCGTAGCAATCACTTCATTGGAAATATCAATTTGGCCAAATTTTGTTTTCATTTCAATGGACACAAAATATCCCCCCTATTTTAATGATCACGTACCTTTTTGTTCCTTTTAGTGCGTGTTCAAAGAGCAAAACTCAGAAGCAAGAAGGTCGTGCAGCAAAGTTTCAAGCAGCTGACTTCCAGCGGTTATGGTGACTTTCAGTGCCCCACTGGACGTGGGTGTTTTTAGGGAAGTTCTCCCTGTTAAATACATGAGTAACACAGAAATAAGCCAACGAAAAGATGGCGTTTATCATTTAGTGACTTTATCAAATGCGCCTTGGCGTATTTGCGCCCAGATTTTATCGAGCTCCTCTCGATAAATTTCCTCTGAAAATCTGTGGCATCCGCCGGAGGCTTTAACTTTATTCAGCCGGGGTTTGTACCCCCACTGAATGGAGTACCAATATCCATTCATCTCACCACTTGCAGAAGTGGGAGACTTCTGCTGAATGAAGTTAAATATCCATTTTTGTGCTAGAGCTATGATTATATTACTATAACGGGTTCCATTTTAAAAGCGGAAACACAGAGGCAATTTTCAAGCCGGTAGCTGCTGTCAAGGAAAGAGGCATGACAGAGTTGAATGATTTGTTGCATTGCGGGCCTTTCTATGATAAATTATTAAAGTATCTTTTCATAAAAAAGGATGAAATAATCATTCGATTATTTATGGTAATGCCAGTGACAGGAGGGGAATCATCAATGCCTAAAAAATGTGTTATTACAGGACGTAAAACAAGCACAGGCAACAAACGTTCACACGCAATGAATGCCAATAGACGCACTTGGGGTGCAAACCTTCAAAAAGTACGCATTTTGGTCGATGGAAAACCAAAGCGTGTATGGGTTTCAGCTCGCGCTCTTAAATCAGGTAAAGTCGAAAGAGTATAATACAAAAGTGTAAACCATTCAGCCTTAGGCGACAATCAAGACGAATTGTGAGCAGGTACTTAATCACTTTATGTGAAGCATCCCTATTGCTTGCATGATCCTTGTGCTGGCCTGAAGCTGAACGGAACTGTCAAAAAGAAACCTAAGTTTAGAACACAAAAGAGGCACCTTCAGAACAGGTGCCTCTTTTCCTTTCCAAACTTATTTGCAAGAAAAATATAGCATTCAGCCTAACTTACATCCAGCTTCAGCGCCTATCGACTAGCAGACTTCGTGCCGTGTTTCTTTTATCTCGTCGCAGGTACTCCAGTCTGTACGTGTACGCCGATGAACAGGCGCTCACGCTTTTAAATTAATCTTTCTTAAACGTTCCTAGCATTGCCCTCACAATTCCCCCTAAAAACCTCGGAAGCTTGATTGTATAGAACTTCATACAGGTTCCCTCCTCATAACTATCAAGAAACTGACATTTTCTCACTCATATCATATTCATGATCTATACATAAGTACACATGCCCGATTCATTCAAACCAATATTAATCCTTGCTTCTTATCATCATAAGTATGCCTTTTTCGAATGAAAAATGACCAGTTTCCTGAATAAGTTCATTGCTGATGCATAAGGAGGAACCGACTGGAACGTAATGATGATTGAGGGGATATTTGAATCCTTCCAATGTCACTCCGGATACGTCTGAAAAAACCGGTATGAAGGAGACAAACTTCTTCCTATCCTGTTTTATTTCATAACTGCCCGGCAAATACACCGAAAGATTGTTTTGAACATCAATCATTTCAAAATGGATATCAGGATGAACCTGCTTGAATTTAGCCAACATCAACGCATTAGCCATGAAATGATCAAGACGGCCTCCTGTTCCTCCGAAAACTTTCACAGTAGATGCGTTCATTTCCAATGCCCACATGATGGCTAATTCCATATCCGTCTCATCTTTCTCCGGCTTAAACCGTCGTAGTGACGCTACTTCACGTTCAATCTTTTCCCATTCTTCTTGACTAATCGAGTCAAAATCGCCAACAGCCAAATCCAGATAGAGACCCGCACGCATAATCGTTTGGACTCCCCTGTCAACACCAATCCATACGATGTTTTCATTTTTGTTTTCCGATAAATCCGGAATTAATGGTTCCGGTCCTCCGGCAACGATATGAATTGTTTTTTTCAATTGACCCGCACTGCCCGTCATCATTGTCCCAGTTGCTTTCGAATGTCTGCTATCGCTTTTTTTCGATCAGTCTGATTAAAGATGAAAGAACCGGCAACAAATACATTCGCACCTGCTTCCTGACACAAACGGGCAGTTTCGGAATTGATTCCTCCATCCACTTCGATTTCCAAATCCAGTCCTTTCTCATCCGCCATCTTTTTAATTTCTGTTATTTTAGGAAGGACTGATTCAATAAATGACTGTCCACCAAAACCCGGGTTGACCGTCATTAATAAAACCATGTCGATGTCTTCCAAAACATATTTGATGGATTCGGCTGGAGTGGCTGGATTCAATACAACCCCCGGCTTGACACCGTGTTTTCGTATCTCTTGGAGCGTCCGATGAAGATGCGGATCGGCTTCAACATGGATTGTTAAATAATCCGCTCCTGCTTTGGCAAAGTCTGCTATATACTGATGGGGATTGTCTATCATCAAATGAACATCAAGCGGCAGATCCGTCACAGATTTGATGGCAGCAACAGTACCGGGCCCCATCGTGATGTTTGGAACAAAATGTCCATCCATGACATCAATATGAATATAATCCGCTCCCGCCGCTGCCACTTCCTTTATTTCTTCCCCTAGTTTCAAAAAATCTGCTGCTAGAATCGATGGTGCTATCTTCATCGTTAATACCTCGGCTTTCTATTCTTTATTTCATAATAAAAGTCCTGATAATGATCATAGCGATATTGGCGAATTTCTCCTGATTCGACTGCCAGCTTCACCATACAACCCGGTTCATTTATATGCAGACAACCCCGAAATTTACAATTTTCTCCGTATTGTTGTATTTCCGGAAATGAAAACGGCAAATCGGCTGCTTCCATCTCTGGAAACTCCAATGAACTAAATCCCGGGGTATCGGCCACGAGGCCTCCCCCTATTTGAAGAAGCTCAACATGGCGCGTCGTATGCTTACCTCTGCCAAGATGATCGGAAATGTCCGCTGTCTTTATTTCCAATGAAGGATGCAGCGAGTTGAGCAGAGAAGATTTTCCGACACCTGATTGTCCAGCCAACACGCTGATTTTCCCATTAATTAATGGGTCTAACTGTTTCAGCCCATCTCCGGTCACCGCCGACAACTGAAAAACCTCATAGCCGATCGACCGGTACCCATCAATGTACCAGTCGATCTTTTCCTTCTCCTCCTTAGATAGCAAATCCATCTTAGTAATGCAAATGACAGGAGTAATGTCATTCGCTTCAATGACTGCTAAAAAACGGTCCAGAAGCAGCGAACTAAAATCCGGCCGAGCTGCGGAAAAAACCAATATCGCCTGATCGATGTTGGCGATCGGGGGACGGATGAGTTCATTTTTTCTCGGCTTCACTTCCATGATGTATCCATCCGTTTCATTTTCAGATTGAAAAACGACATAATCCCCGACAAGAGGAGTCACATTTTTTTTTCGGAAAACTCCTCTTCCACGACATTGAATAATACTCTCACCAGAAAGCACATAGTAAAATCCGCTCAATGCTTTAATAATCTTTCCTTCTGACATGGCATCCTTCCTTTCTAAATGATTAGTCGTCCGAATACGGAACTTCTTCATCCAATATGACCGTACTATCCCTTACAACTTTATAACCGGCTTTCTTGCCCTTTTCAATTGTAAATTCCAGTTGTTTTTTCACAGTTGAATCAATTGTGAATGTTTCTGCTGGTACTGTCATACTGTGATTCATGTCTTCAATAAAGATTCGGACCTCCTGAGGCTTGCCCTCCTCCTCTGGTTCATATGGTATGGTGATCTCTTTGTTCACTTTTCCAGGTGGAATTTCTTCCTGCCCTTTTGACATGGTCACTTTAACGGTAGAACCTTTCATTACCTCAGTACCTGGAGCGGGATCCTGTCTTATGACTAGCCCCTCTGGTACATCATCTGAGTATTCCTCCTCAGAAAAATCAATCTTCAATCCTGATGACTCCTCATAATTCTCGAGTCCCTTTTGATTGTTGCCTGATAAGTCTTTCACTGTAACCAATTCTTCACCGAGGCTCACTTTAAAAACGAGTGTGGTTTCAGATGGGACCACTTTAGTGCCTGGAGAAGGATCTTGCGCGATGATTGTACCCGGAGCGGCAGAATCATATTCTTCTTCTTTATCAATAACGAAGTCTTCTTTTTCAAGCTGTTCCACAATTTCATCATAGTCCCGACCCTTGTAATCGGAAAGTTCAAATGTTTCCTTGCCGGTGCTTAAATAGATATTGATCAAACTTCCTTTTTTCACTTCCCGGCCGGCTTTCGGGCTTGTCTTAATCACTTCACCCTCCGACACATCTTCATCTGAAATTTCAATGGTTTCACCGATTACAAATCCTTCTTGCACTAGGCTTAAAACAGCGTCTTCATACATTTCCCCACTCACATCAGGCACCTTGACTACTTTGGCCCCCATTAGTGATGGCATCAGAAAAATGAGCAATGTAGCGGCTATTGCCAGAATAGCTACTATCCCGACAATCCAGGGCCACTTTTTTCTTTTCTTTTTAAGTTCACCATTGTCTTCCTTGTCTGGCTTCACTATATCCTTGTTATCTATTTGATGGATCATCGTGTCGTCATCGAGTGATTCAACATGCTCATCCGTTATAACTGGAATGGCCTTTGTTGCTTCATTATCTTCAGGAATAATGAACTTGGGTTCTTGCAGACGATCGGGATCAAGAGACGTTTCCAAGTCTTTTTCCATTTCCTCAATGCTGTTATAGCGGAGAAATGGATCCTTCGCCGTTGCCTTCAGCACAATATTTTCCACGCTCTGCGGAATATCGGGGTTCCATCTCGTCGGCGGCGGAGTTTCCGATTGCAAATGCTTTAGGGCTATAGAGACAGCAGACTCGCCGGAAAAAGGAAGCCTCCCCGTCAACAGTTCAAACATGACTATTCCCAGTGAATATATATCCGATTTTTTGGTCGCCATTCCCCCCCGTGCCTGCTCAGGGGACAAGTAGTGTACAGAACCAAGCACAGCATTTGTATGAGTGATAGACGTGGCACTCAATGCCATAGCAATACCAAAATCCGTTATTTTCACATTTCCGTCGTGGTCAATTAAAATGTTTTGAGGTTTGATGTCACGATGGATGATATGGTTATAATGGGCGTGTTCAAGAGCGGAAGTCAACTGTTTGACAATATCAATCACTTTTTCGACCGAGATGGGATAATAGTTTTGTATGTATTGTTTTAAGGTCATTCCATCAACATATTCCATGACGATGTAGTAAATATTATCTTCTTCCCCTACATCGAAAACGTTCACGATATTCGGGTGATTGAGGCTTGTCGCTGACTGGGCCTCCCTCTGAAACCGGCGAATGAACTCTTCTTCATCCGCAAAATCCAACCTTAATATTTTCACCGCAACATCGCGGTCCAATATCATATCACGGGCAAGATAGACGTTGGCCATTCCGCCGCCGCCGACCATTTTGATGATATTATAGCGCCCGCTGATTCTTTTACCGCTTAGCATTCGTTGCACCTGCTTTCATCGCAGGTTCCATATTCTATTAAGGCAAGTGATATATTATCTTCTCCGCCGTATTGATTGGCCAACACAATCAAGCGTTCAGCCTTCTCTTCTTTTGCCAAAGATGCTTTTAATATTTCTTCCATTTCAGCTTTGCTCACTTTATCGGACAAGCCGTCCGAACAGAGCATTATTTTGTCCCCTTCTTCAAAAGTGATGGTTTTTATATCTATTTCTACTTCCTCTTGTGTCCCGGCCGCTTTTAATACGATATTTTTCCTGGGATGATGCACAGCATCTTCTGGTGATATTTGGCCAGTTTTGACAAGCTCGTTTACAAATGAATGGTCTTCCGTCAATTGATTATAACCTTGATCATTCATGACATAACAACGACTATCACCCACATTCGCTACAGTAGCAAACCGATCAGTGCAGATTGCAGTGACAATCGTTGTCCCCATTCCTTCACACTGTAGATTTTCTTTCGAATGATCAAAGATTTTTTTGTTGACTTCAGTTACATGGTCCTGAAGCCACTGTTCCGCTTCTGCAGGAGAAAGCGATGTGTCGACTTCTTGCCAATGCCCCTTTAATTCATTCACTGCAATTCCGCTCGCCACTTCACCTGCTTTGTGTCCCCCCATTCCGTCAGCCACAATCGCAAGCATTTCCCCCTGCCCATTGATGAAGATTCCACCATTATCTTCATTGTGCGGTCGGACCTTTCCCTTATCTGTTTTAAAAATCGCAAGCATTTCCAATCACCTCACCCTTCAATACACAGTCCGCTACTGTCATTATTTCCATCCTATGATCCTTTTTTTCTGAAAGAGGCTATAAAAAACCCGTCTCCGCCGAAATCCTGCGGGAAAATTTGCAATGAAAATTCATCATCCTTCAGAGTGAGTGCTTCCGGCATTTGGAGAACATTCGGTTCAAATTCAGGGTGTTGTTCCAGAAAACTGGCGGCCGTTTCAACATTTTCCTCTTTATCGACAGTACATGTACTGAAGACAAGCAATCCGCCTTTTTTTACCAGCTTGGACGTTTCATGCAGAATATCCATCTGTACGCTTTTTAGTGCATAAATATCTTCTTTGGTCTTTGAATATTTGATGTCAGGTTTCCTTCTCAATACGCCTAGCCCAGAACATGGGGCATCAACAAGGACTCTGTCAAATGACTCTGCTTCAAAGACCTCCCCTGCCCTCCGACTGTCCATGCTCTTGGCCTCCACATTCTCCAAATGGAGCCTATCGACCTGGTCCATTATCAGTTTCAGTTTGTGGGGATGGAGATCCAAGGCTGTCACTTGTCCTGTGTTATCAAGTATTTCTGCAATGTGAGTTGTCTTCCCTCCTGGAGCTGCGCATGCATCCAGTACTCGCAGATCGGGTTCAAGCTCCAAAGCATAAGCCACCAGCATGGAGCTTTCATCCTGGATCGTAAAGAGCCCTTCCTTATACGCTTTTGAACGCGCAAGGTTTCCTTCCACTGCCCGGATCGCGGTTGGCAGAAATGGACTCGGAATTGCTGTAATCCCCTCGTCCTCTAATCGTTTAATGACCTGGTCCCGGTGCGCGCGAGTCCCATTCACTCTGGCTGTCTGTACAGGGGCCAGGAGATTTTCTTCACACATTTTTTGGGTATGCTCAAAACCATACTGACTGATCCAGCGTTTGATCAACCATTCAGGATGACTTGTTTCGATGGAAAGCCGAGCCGCTGGATCTTTTATTTCTTCAAGGGAGGGGATTCCCTCTCTTTGAACGGATCTTAATACCCCATTTACCAGTCCTGCTATCCCTTTATGGCCGCGCTTTTTTGCAATTTCAACCGCTTCATGGATGACTGCCCGGTCAGGTATTTTGTCAAGAAACACCATCTGATAAACGGAGATCCTTAATAAAAGGCGAACCCAATGCTCCACTTTCTTTTTCAGGAAGGGAGCCAGATAATAATCAAGCGTCATTTTTCTTTGAATTGTACCATAGCTGATTTCGGTTAACAGTGCCGCATCCGGTCCTGAAAACTGATGCTTTTTTATTGTTTCATTGAGAAGCAAGTTACTGTATGATTGATTCTTTTCAACCGCTTCAATGATATCCAGTGCTGCTTCTCTCACGTTCTTTTTATGTTTACTCATCATAACCGCCCAATTTCAGCCCTGGTTCGATGAACGAGCCGGCTCCCGTTAAAAACTGGGCGGCGGCCATTCTTTTCTTGCCGGCAGGCTGAAGCTCCATAATCTTTATAGCTGTATCGTCCCCTGTAGAAACAGTGAACCCGTCTTTTTCGACTTGTACAATCGTTCCCGGTTCCTCAGCTTGTCCGGCCTGTTTTTGTGCTCCCCAAATTTTTACCACATCGTTGTTGAGTTTTGTATAGGCTACAGGCCAAGGTCGCAACCCGCGAATCTGATCATAGATTTCCTGCCCTGTCTTGTTCCAATCGATTTTCTCTTGTTCACGTTGAATATTCGAAGCAAATGTGGCTAGTTCATCATTTTGTGGAATTCTTTCCGCTTCACCCAAGATTAGCTTTGGAACTGTTTCAGAAAGAAGCTTTGCGCCCGCCGAACTCAATTTATCATGAAGAGAACCGACATCATCCTCATCTTCAATCGGGACTTCCACCTGACTAATCATATCCCCCGCATCCAATTTCTCAACCATATGCATAATGGTAACGCCGGTTTTATCTTTCCCTTGTAAAATCGCATAGTGAATAGGCGCTCCTCCTCGAAGCTCAGGAAGGAGAGAAGCATGCACATTGATGCAACCAAGCTTTGGATAATCCAAAATTTCACTTGGCAAAATTTGTCCATAGGCTGCCGTAATGATCAAGTCAGGATCAATTGCCAATATTTTCTCCAATTCTTCAGCGGTACGTATTTTTTCTGGCTGAAAAACAGGTATGCCAAGATTGACTGCTTCTACCTTTACAGGTGGAGGGGTCAGTACTTTTTTTCTTCCAACAGGGCGGTCAGGCTGTGTGACGACCGCTCTAACATCATATCCGTCATCAACAAGTTTTTTCAAAATGGGCACGGAAAAGTCAGGCGTGCCCATGAATATTACCTTTGTAATTGTTCTTCACTCCAATCCGCCAATTCCGATTCATTGACATACTCAACCACTTTCGTTGTAAAAAGAACCCCTTTTAAATGGTCGACTTCATGCTGGATGGCTCGCGCCAAATAGCCTTCCGCCTCCAGAATATATTCCTCGCCGTGCCGATCGCTTGCTTTGATTTTAACCATTTGTGCCCGGGGGACTCTTCCATAAACACCTGGAAAGCTCAAGCATCCTTCAACGTCAATAACAGTGCCTTTTTCCTCTAAAATTACCGGGTTGATCATTTCAAACAGTTCTGATTCTTCCCCTTCACCAATATCTACTATGGCAATTTGGCGGGGAATGCCTACTTGCGGGGCCGCAAGGCCGACACCATCTTCAGCAATCATTGTGTTATACATATTATCTAACAAACAATGAAGATCCTTATCAAAGTTTTTCACCTGTTCACATTTCGTTTCAAGAATTTCATTTGGGTGATGAACAATGGGAAGTATAGGCAAAGTTGTCCCTTCTTTCTATTCGCTACATCATGTTATATGGATTTATATCAATCGTGATGGATAATCCGTCTCGAGAAGCTTGCGGATTATAATGTTCCAGTATTTTTCTCAATGCTGAAAAAAGGTTTGGTTCACGTTTGTATTTTATCAGACATTGATAACGATATCTATTATTGATCTTTGGTATAGGTGAAGCAACAGGTCCCAACAGAATCGCTTCTCTGGAGACATTTGACTTCAGGAAATTTGAGATTTTCTCGGTAACGGTCACCGCCTGCAGCAAGTCCTCATGAATAACGGTCACGAGCGCCAAGTAATAAAAGGGCGGGTAAGAACCGATCTTTCTCATTGACATCTCTTCGTTGTAAAAACGTTGGTAATCCTGCATGGCCGCCAATTGAATGCTATAATGTTCGGGAGTATACGTTTGAACAACCACTTCTCCTAACAGTTCATGCCTTCCCGCCCTTCCGCTAACCTGAGTAAGAAGCTGAAAAGTTTTTTCTGCAGCCCGGAAATCCGGCAAATGGAGCATCGTATCTGCACTAAGCACTCCTACAAGAGTGATATTCGGAAAGTCTAGGCCTTTGGCAATCATTTGTGTACCTAGTAATATGTCAGCTTTACCAGATTGAAAGTGTTCAAGAATCCGCTCATGTGCCCCTTTTCTAGTCGTTGTATCCACGTCCATCCTAACGATCCTTGCCTCAGGAAGCAGCTTTACTAGCTCTTCCTCAACCTTTTGCGTACCCATCCCGAAATATCTGATATGATTGCTGCTGCACTCGGGGCATTCTGTTGGAACGCCTGTCTGGAAACCGCAATAGTGGCACTTCATTTCACTGGATGAACGGTGATAGGTCATGGAGATATCGCAATGAGGGCATTGCATGACATACCCGCAATCCCTGCACATGATGAAAGTGGAATGGCCCCGCCGATTCAGGAAAAGGACAGTCTGCTCCTCTTTCTGAAGACGGTCCTTAATCTTTTCAAACAGCTCTGTTGAGAACATCGACCGGTTCCCGCCCCGGAGTTCCTCTCTCATATCAACAACTGATACAGGCGGCATTCCTCTGTCATTCATCCTTTTTGAAAGGGTGAGTAAATGATATACCCCTTTTTGAGCTCTCGCAAATGACTCAAGCGAAGGTGTGGCACTGCCCAAAATAACCGGACAACGATGGTATTCCCCTCTTTTGATGGCAACTTCCCGTGCATGATATCTCGGTATCTCTTCCTGTTTATAACTAGACTCATGCTCTTCATCGATAATGATAATGCCCAAGTGTTCAAAAGGTGCAAAAACCGCAGACCTTGCACCGACAACCACCTTTACTTCCTTCTTTTGAATCTTTCTCCACTCATCATATTGCTCTCCTATTGAAAGCCTGCTATGCAGAACGGCAACATCGCTTCCGAATCTTCCCTTGAACCGTTCAACCATCTGGGGAGTTAATGCGATTTCAGGAACAAGGACAATCGCTTCTTTTCCCTGTTTAATCACTTCCTGGATCGCTTGGAGATAAACTTCTGTTTTCCCACTTCCAGTTACACCATATAGCAGAAATGTCTCATGAGACTGATGCTCAATAGAATGCAAAATCGGCTTCATCGCAGCTTGCTGTTCCTTTGTGAGCGGGAGAGGGCTTGTTCTTTCAAAGTTCTTATGCTCATAGGGATCGCGGTATTCCTCCACCATATGCTCCGAAAGAACACCCTTTTTGATCAGAGCCTTTATGGTAGATGCTGGAACCTCAGCTTTCTTGGCTAAATCAGCCGCTTCAATCATACCCTGATTTGATTTTAACAAGTGATATACAAGCTTTTTTTGGTTGAAGGCATTAGAGGGAAGTGCTTGAAGCATCTCCTCCATTTCATCTTTCCGCACTATCGGTTCAACGACCCTTTTCAACTTTTTCCTTGCCCTGTCTTTCACAAAATAAATCACTTCGGCGTTGCCGCTTTGAATTTCTTTATACAGTGCTGGAAGGAGGTTCCGTTTTTCAGCTTCCTTCCATGAAATCTCCTGCTTGTTCTTAAGTAATTCCTCAAGAAGCAGAGGTGCGCCGTCTTTTTTTCTGATCATTTTTTCATATTTGGCTTTCATAGCAACTGGGAGCATCGCATGAAAAACAGATACTTTGTAAGATATGGTTTCCCGAGCCATCCAGTCTCCTAGTTGAAGCAGTTCTTCATTCAAAACAGGAGTCAGATCCAGCGGCTGGATAATATCCTTTATTTTTCCTATATCTGTATGATCAATCAACCTAATGACAAAGCCCTGTATGGACCTCGGACCGAACGGAACAGCAACGCGCATTCCCGGTTGAATCATGCCATCCCACTTTTTCGGAATTCTATAATCGAATACCTTGTCTGTTCCCAAAGAAGGGACATCAACAATGACCTGTGCTATCGTCATAAACGGTGATCATCCCCCAACTTTTCCGAAATCTCCAATAGAATCCTTCTTGCTGTTTCCTTTTTGCTCAACAGCGGAAGCGGAGTGCTCGAAAGATCCTTATGAAAAATCGTCACGATATTCGTGTCCCCTGCAAACCCTGCCCCCTCTTTCGTTACATTGTTTGCCACGATCATATCCGCATTTTTTCTGATCAGCTTGTCCCTGGCATACTCTTCCATATTGTCAGTTTCCGCTGCAAACCCAACGAGAAATTGGTGCTTTTTCTTTTTTCCCAGCTCTAATAAGATGTCCTTCGTCCTTTCCATTTCAATGGCTACATTCCCCGGCTGCTTTTTCATCTTTGAATCAAACACCTGCTTGGGTCTGTAATCTGCAACTGCAGCACTCTTGATAATCACATCGGATTGATCCAGATTGGCCATAACCTCATCGTACATATCCGCTGCACTTTCAACATGAATCACTTTGACTCCCTTAGGGTCCGGCAGTGCATTTGTCCCTGAAATCAATAAAACATCAGCTCCTAATAAAGCTGCCTGCTCAGCCAGAGCATACCCCATTTTGCCGCTGGATCTATTGGTGAAATATCGAACAGGATCGATTTTCTCTTTTGTCGGTCCTGCTGTAATTAAAAATGTCTTGCCTTTAAATAACAATTCCGTTTCAAAATGGCCTTTTACCCTTTCCAATATTTTTTCTGGTTCTTCCAGTCTCCCTTTTCCGACATAGCCGCAGGCCAAATACCCTTCTCCTGGCTCAATGAAGTTACAGCCCATCTGCAACAGTATGTCAATATTCCTTTTGACGGCCGGATGGCTGTACATATGGACATTCATGGCTGGAGCGATCCAAACAGGGGCAGTCGATGCCAGCAATGTGGTGGTGATCATGTTATCGGCTATCCCGCTTGCCAGCTTGCCAATTGTGTTAGCCGTTGCTGGTGCCACCAAAATCAGGTCAGCCCAATCAGCAAGATCTATATGAGCAATCACCTCAGGATCATTTTCGATAAAGGTATCTATATAAACTTCATTCCTTGATAAGGCCTGAAACGTCAGAGGAGTGACAAACTTTCTTGCAGAATCACTCATCATCACTTTCACATTAAAGCCTGACTGTACAAGCTTGCTTGTCAAATCAGCCGCTTTATAGACCGCAATGCCTCCTGTGATACATAATAAAATATTCTTTTTCGCCACAGTCAATATCCCCTTTTTCATACTAGTTCGTTCAACTCTTTTAATTTCTATTATGAATGATTTCCGTTCCTTATAAAAGAAAAAACAACCTATCTTGTCGACAGGTTGAATTTGTTGAATGATTATGCCAAATCTTCTTTGATTTCATCTTCAGGCTCATCGCTTGCCAATTCTTTCATTACCAAGACACCGCTATGGATCTCTTCCAGCGATTTTCCGACAAACTTATGTGATTTGTACTTTTCAAGCTGCGGATTATTCTCTTCCTGCAACTTGCGCGCCCGTTTGGCAGCAATCGTCACAAGCGAGTATTTTGAATCAATGACATTCATTAATTTATCAATAGAAGGATATAACATGCTATTTCACCTCTGGATCCTGATATATTTATCTATGACACGTTCAGTGCGGCAATGCTCAGCTTGAACTATCGCATTGATTTTGTCAACTGCCCGCTCAACATCATCATTTACAACAATATAATCATACATACTTGTCAATTCAATTTCTTTCCTTGCCGCTTCCATGCGATTGTTAATCAATTCCTCCGACTCCGTTCCCCTGCCGACAATCCTGTTTTTCAGTTCAGCAAGGCTTGGAGGCATCAGAAAAATGAAGAGACCATCAGGGAATTTTTCCCGGACCTGTTTGGCACCTTGGACCTCAATCTCCAAGAAAACATCCTTCCCGGCTTCCAATGTTTCCTTTACATAATCGACAGGAGTGCCGTAATAATTCCCTACGTATTCAGCATATTCAAGGAGCTTCCCTTCTTCAATCAGCTGTTCAAACTTCTCTTTTGACTGAAAAAAATAGTCGACTCCGTCTACTTCCCCTTCACGAGGCTCTCTCGTCGTCATGGAAATAGAATATTCAAATTTGGCATCCGGCCGAGAGAAAACCGCCTTTCTGACGGTGCCTTTCCCTACTCCTGATGGGCCGGATAGCACAATTAATATCCCTTTATCACTCATCTAACAATCCTACCCTTCTTCCTGGCCATTCGATATTAAACGTTGAGCAACCGTTTCAGGCTGCACCGCTGAAAGAATGACGTGTTCACTATCCATGATAATAACTGCACGCGTCCTTCTTCCATAAGTGGCGTCTATCAACACTGCACGCTCTCTGGCATCCTGAATCATTCTTTTGATTGGGGCAGACTCAGGGCTCACAATGGATATGATACGGTTTGCAGAAACAATATTTCCAAATCCTATATTTAAGAGCTGTATCGACATGCTGCTCCTCCAGTCAACTTAGGCTGCTAAGCCTTATTCATTCACTCAATATTTTGTACCTGTTCACGCAACTTTTCAATCAACACTTTCATTTCAACCGCTATAATGGCAATGTTTGAATCACTCGCTTTGGAACCGATCGTATTCACTTCCCGATTCATTTCTTGTATGATGAAATCCATTTTTCTTCCAATTGGTCCACTCGCAAGAAACGCTTCCCTAAATTGGGATATGTGGCTTATAAGTCTTGCCATTTCTTCACTTATATCGGCCTTTTCAGCAAAGATTGCAGCTTCGGAAACAATCCTTGCTTCATCTATTTTGTCCCTAATCATTTCAGATAATTTGGTTTGAAGCCTTTCAAAATATGTTTTTTGAACTAATGGGGAAAGTTCCTTTATCCTCTTAACAAGTTCTTCCAAGGAGTTTATGTAGGTTTCCAATTCAATTGATAATGAGTTGCCTTCCGTTTCCCGCATTTTCAATACTTGGCAGGATGCATCATCGGCAGCACTCAATAATAAAGAAAAAACATCGCCATCAATATCGCCTGTTTCTCCAACCATGATGGCGCCTTCCATCCGCAGCAAGTCTGATAACACTGCTTCTTCGGGCAATTGATATCTCTTCTTTGCTTCCTTTATAAAATGATAATAACTGTCCATCAAATTCCAGTCAATATGCAATTCTTTGGTTGGTGAGATGTTACCTGACAATTTGACATTCAGTTCAACCCGCCCTCTGTTAAATTGCTTGCTGAGCCGGTTCCGAAGCGGGATTTCAGCTTGGGAAAGCTGTGGAGGCATTTTTATGTGGAATTCGCGGAAGCGATGGTTTACAGTTTTGATTTCGACCTGCACCATACATTTTTCTGTCTGTTTAACGCACCGTCCAAAACCGGTCATGCTCATTACCATATGAGTCACCCCGTTTACGTCACTATTGAATGAAGAAAAAGGCAATAGATTCCTCTATCACCTTGTTGATTATAACATACACTATCTTCTTTTTCTTGAAAAAAAAGTCCCAGCCAGCAAAAAAGTGGGAACTGCACTCAATCCAAGGATCAACAGCCAGTCTCTTGGCTCAATTGCCACAGTATGGAAAATCGGTTGGAATATTGGAACATAAATGACCACAAGCATCAATAATGCAGAAGAAACGACCGCCCAGACCAAATACTTGTTTCCAAAAGGATTCCGGGAAAAAATCGATATTTCGCTTCGACAGTCAAATACATGTATGAGTTGAGCCATGACAAGTGTGGCAAATGCGATTGTCTGTGCATATGGCAAATCACTTGGATCGCGATGAAACACAATGACAAAAGCAGCCAAAGTGACCACTCCGATCAAAAATCCACGCGAAAGAATTTTCCAGCCAAGTCTGCGGGCAAAAACTCCTTCTTTTGGATGCCGCGGATTCCTTTGCATGACATTTTCCTCAGGCTGATCCAATCCCAAAGCCATGGCTGGCAATCCATCAGTAACTAAATTGACCCATAGTATTTGAATTGGAACGAGCGGCAAGGGCATTGACATCAACATGGCAAACAGCATGACAAGTATTTCTCCCACATTCGATGCCAGCAAATACCGGATAAACTTCCGGATATTTTCGTAAATATTTCTTCCCTCTTTGATTGCAACCTTAATCGTCGCAAAATTATCGTCCAAAAGTATAAGGGAAGATGCTTCCTTTGCCACGTCCGTTCCAGTAATCCCCATCGCGATTCCAATATCGGCCGCTTTGATGGCAGGCGCATCGTTGACCCCATCCCCTGTCATCGCTACAATATGTCCTTTGTTTTGCAGGGCATTGACTATTTTCAATTTATGCTCTGGAGATACTCTTGCAAAAACGTGTATATTATCCACTACGGATTCAAGCTCTTTAGCAGAGAGTTCATTTAGCCTGCGCCCATCCATGACTGCCGAATCTCCCTCATCTTTTGCTAGAATGCCCAGCTGTTTAGCAATGGCACATGCAGTATCCACATGATCACCAGTGATCATCACCGTCTTGATACCTGCTTGTTTACACTCGGCAACAGCGGCTTTTACTTCCGGACGTGGAGGATCGATCATTCCTTGTAGGCCAATCAATGTCAAATTTTGCTCAATTTCTTCGGCCCTTTCTGGAATGGGGCCTTTCAAAGGCTTATAAGCAATGGAAATGGTTCTGAGTGCCATGGATGCTAATTGCTTTATAGCTCCGTTAACTTCCTGTAGCAGATGGTCGCTTAAAGCTTTTTGTTTCCCTTCCCATAAAATGGTATTACTTTTCAACGACAGCACATCTGGTGCTCCTTTAGTGATGACGAAACGATCTCCTGATGGACCCTTCACTATAACGCTCATCATTTTGCGGGCGGAATCAAATGGATATTCTTTTTCAACGGAGAACTGTTTCTCCAGCAGAGCTTTTTTATCTATCCCGGCCTTTGCCCCTGCAAGTAATAATGCTCCTTCTGTTGGATCCCCTTCTACAAGCATTTCTTGACCGGTAATTTTTATTTCAGCGTTATTGCACAGGGTCCCAAAAGTGAGAAGCTGGTAAAGTGTTTTCTCCTTATCAACTTCAATATTCTTTCCCACAGTGGAGAATTCTCCTGTATCTGTCACAGTCCATGTTTTACCACCGCCCCATAAATGGGTGACAGTCATTTTGTTTTGTGTCATCGTTCCTGTCTTGTCCGAACAGATGACAGAAGCGCATCCGAGTGTTTCAACAGCCGGAAGCTTTCGGACGATGGCATTTTTACGGATCATCCTTTGGACGCCAAGGGACAAGGCAACTGTAACAATGGCTGGCAAACCTTCCGGGATAGCCGCTACTGCAAGAGATACTCCTGCCAAAAACATTGTATAAACGTCATGACCATGAAAAATACCTGCCAATACGACCGCCACTGTTAGCAGCAGTGCAACCGTAATTAGAATTTTGCCAAGTTGATCAAGCCTTCTTTGCAACGGGGTCATAATCGTTGCGGCAGTTTGGATCATCCCGGCAATTTTCCCCATGGCTGTGTTCATTCCGGTTGCGGTTACGACGCCTATACCATTACCACGGGTGACCAATGTTCCCATGAATGCCATATTATTTAAATCCCCAAGAGATGGATTTTCATCTAAAATGGGATCTGAATGTTTTTGTGCAGGTATCGATTCCCCTGTCAGAGCCGACTCTTCTATTTCCAAGTCGTTGGATACGATGATCCGCATATCGGCACCTACACGGTCACCGCTTGAAAGCTTGAGAATATCGCCCGGCACCGCATCTTTTGAATCCAGCTTCATCCAGCGCCCGTCCCTGAGAACAGTGATCTTTGGTGCTGACAAATCCTTTAATGCCTGCAAAGATTTTTCCGCTTTCCTTTCCTGAATGAAACCTAAAAATCCATTGATTAAAACAATGACCATGATGGCGACCGCATCGATATATTCCCCTAGAAGGCCAGAAATTAATGTAGCCGCCAATAACACAAGCACCATAAAATCCTTGAATTGACTGAAGAAAAGAAGGATGGCAGATTGTTTTTCCCCTTCCGACAGTTCATTTCGGCCAACCTTTTTTCTTCTCTCATCAGCCAGCTTGGTGGACAAACCTGTCTTTATATTTGTTTGAAGCGATACTGCCGCATCATTTTTATCCATTTGATGGTATATCATTGCACACCGCCTTCCCCTAAAACAAACAATAGTTGTCCTTATCATTGCAAGCTTATTCAGGATGAAGAACATTCATGATATAATTTTAAAAGAAAAACTCAAGACGCTTGATTGGCGAAGTACGGACTAGACGAATCCTAATTCAGCATGAGGAAGAGGAAGTCCACCGCTTAAAAATAGCGTACTATCATTTTAAAGTAGAGGATGTTTTCAATGGCTTTTGATGGACTCTTTACCAGAGCTATGACAAATGAACTTTCTAATAGATTGATGGGCGGCAGAATCAATAAAATTCAGCAGCCATATAAAAATGAAGTGATGATAACTGTCCGGGCGAAAGGGAGAAATCATAAACTTCTTCTTTCCGCACATCCCAGTTATTCTAGGGTTCAGCTGACTCAGGAACCATCTTCCAGCCTATCCGAACCCCCAATGTTCTGCATGATGATGAGAAAACACCTGGATCGCGCGATTGTTCAAAACATTTATCAAGCTGATCTTGACAGAATCATCATATTCGAATTGAAAGGAAAAGATGAGCTTGGAGATGAATCCATCAAGCTTTTAATCACAGAGATTATGGGAAGGCACAGTAATATTATTCTTGTGGATAAGACAAATAATAAAATCATCGACAGCATCAAGCATATCCCTGCTTCCGTAAACAGCTATCGGACCGTTTTGCCTGGTGGCACCTATATTTATCCGCCCGCACAGAATAAATTGAATCCATTGGAGGCGGATACGGATGATATTTTAAGGAGTATCGATTTTAACAGCGGGAAAATTGACCGGCAGATAGTTCAACATTTCGCAGGAATTTCTCCTCTTCTTGCCAAAGAAATCACCTTCCGTTCCGGCATTACAAATCGAAGCACCTTACCTCCCGTTTTCATTGAAGTCATGGAACAACTGAAATCACAACAATATAGTTGTTCTATAATGACTAATAAAGACAAAAGTGCTTTTTACTTGCTTCCGCTCACGCACATGAATGCAGAAGTCAAATCTTTTTCAACTTTAAGCGACATGCTTGATAGCTATTATTTTGGCAAGGCTCAGAGGGACCGGGTCAAACAGCAGGCGATGGACCTGGAGAGATTGATGAAGAATGAGAAAGAAAAAAACGAAAAGAAAACCATCAAACTTGAGGCAACGCTGGAAAAAGCGGAACAAGCGGATGAGTACCAACTATTGGGTGAACTTTTAACTGCAAATATGCATTTGGTCAAAAGAGGGATGAAGAACATATCCGTCGTAAATTATTACAGCCCTGAACAGGAAATGATCAACATCACGCTCGATCCAAGAAAGGGGCCGTCAGAAAATGCACAAAGTTATTTCTCAAAATACCAAAAGGCAAAAAATGCCATTGGTGTAGTCAAACAACAGATTCAGCAGGCTAAGGAAGAAATCACTTATTTTGATGGACTGCTGCAGCAATTATCCTCTGCATCAGTAGAAGATATCGATGAAATTCGGGATGAGCTGACTGAAGGAGGCTACATTAGACGTCGGCAAAACAGAGCAAGAAAAAAGCCGTCAGGTAAGCCTTCTATTGATAAATACGAAGCAAGTGACAAAACCGAAATCCTAGTCGGAAAAAATAATACTCAAAATGATTTTTTGACAAACAAATTGGCACGAAGGGACGAAATCTGGCTCCATACAAAAGATATACCGGGATCACATGTCGTGATCCGTAGCACCGAGCCGGATGATGCCACGATTCTGGAAGCAGCCATGCTCGCCGCATACTTTAGCAAAGCAAGGGATTCTTCCTCTGTACCCGTTGATTACACGAAAATCCGCCATGTTAGAAAACCGAATGGCTCAAAACCGGGATTTGTTATTTATGAAGAACAAAAAACGGTGTTTGTCACACCAAATGAAGATTTGGTCAGGTCCATGAAGGTTGATCAGAAAAAGCAAAGCGCGAAGCCTTGATGGCAAACACAAGACGGGTTGTCTGGGAGGCAACTTTTCAGCTATCACAGTAATTTGGCCGACTCAAAGTGCCACGTCTTGTGGCGTCGTCGGTACTAGGATTTTTTGTCCTTCAGAGCTAGACATATCACATCATCAATCTGTATAGAAGATATTGGTCCTCATTCCTTACCTTTAACAATCAGAAAAAGGCTGCCTTGTCAGACAGCCTTTTTCCATGAACTATTTTCCCCAGTCTTCGGGATTTTCGCGCCAACTGCGCAATGTTGCAAGATCTTCTTCTTTAATCAGGTCATTTTCGAAGGCTGTTTCAATCAAGTCCGAATAGCCCGTTAGCGAAAAGGCTTTGATGCCTTCTTCATCGATAGATGTCTTCGCTTTGTCCAGCTCATAAGAAAAGATGCTGACAACTCCCAAAACATCACAGCCTGCCTCTTTAAGTGCCTTGACAGCAACGATTGAGCTTCCTCCAGTTGAAATTAGGTCTTCAACCACAACAACTTTCTGCCCTTTCGAAGCTTTTCCTTCTATCTGATTGCCTTTTCCATGAGATTTGGCTTTTGATCTTACATAGCACATGGGTAGCTCAAGAATATCACTTATCCATGCTGCATGCGGAATGCCTGCAGTAGCGGTCCCCGCAATCAGCTCCGCTTCAGGAAAATTAGTTTTAATCAGCTCCGTTAGGCCTTCGGCGATTTTCCTTCTGACATCTGGATAAGACATCGTTAATCGATTATCGCAATAAATGGGCGCCTTCATCCCAGACGACCAAGTGAACGGATCGTTCGGCTGTAAAAAGACAGCTTTTATATCAAGTAAATGTTTAGCGATTGATTGGCTCATCACTTTACCTCTCCCATTCTGTCAACACTTTTTTATAGGATAAAACCGAATCGCCCGCTTGTGTAACTGGACGACCGATTACGATCATCGATGATCCCATTTCGCGAGCATCCGAAGGGGTCACGATTCGCTTTTGATCATCGCTTTTGCTCCCCGTCATCCGAATCCCTGGAGTCACTCTCAAAAAGTCTCCTCCTGCTTCCTTTGCAATGGAGGCTGCTTCAAAAGCAGAGCAAACAACCCCGTCGAGGCCAGATTCCTTGGCAAGCAATGCATAATGGAGGACGGATTCATCGATTGAGCGGTCTATCAATTGCTCTCGCTGCATTTGTTCTTCGCTTGTGCTCGTCAACTGTGTGACAGCGATCAAAGCAGGGCGGGTTTGCCCCGCCTTTGTCCCTTCTTCCAACCCGGAAAGAGCTGCTTTCATCATTTCTGTTCCACCAGCTGCATGGACATTGACCATATCGATCGAAAGTCCAGCAAGAACTTTCATTGACCGATGAACCGTATTGGGAATATCATGAAGTTTCAAGTCAAGAAAAATCCAATGTCCTTTTTCTTTCAAAGATTTGAGCAGATTTGCTCCCTCTTGATAATAGAGCTCCATCCCAACTTTCACAAATAACTGTTCTCCGTCAAATCTGTTCAAAAAATTCCATGCTTTTTCACTATCCGGAAAATCAAGTGCTATAATCGGCAAATTTTTTTCTGGCATTATTGAGCCGCCTTTTTCCCAGACGGCATTGCTTCAGCGGAAAGGACCATTGATTCAAGGACGTCGAGGATGGCTTTTGCTGTATCCAACGATGTTAAACACGGTATACCATTTTCAACGGATTCCCTTCTGATACGGAAACCGTCTCTGCGTGGCTGCTTTCCTCTTGTAAGTGTATTGATGACAAGTTGTGCATCACCCTGTCTGATCGTATCAAGCAGATTATGTCCGGACGCCCCAATTTTATCGACCGTTTGAACCTTAATACCTGAATCAGTAATAGCTTTCGCTGTACCGCTTGTAGCCATAATCTGGTAACCAATGGCAGAGAACCGCTCAGCGAGCTTCACCGCTTCGTCCTTGTCTTTATCCGCCACTGTGATCAATACAGTACCATGTGTCTTGATTTCTATTCCGGAAGCTACTAATCCTTTATACAGTGCTTTTTCCATCGTACTGTCTTTCCCCATGACTTCCCCAGTGGATTTCATTTCAGGTCCCAGAGTGATATCTACCCTTCTCAGCTTGGCGAATGAGAAGACCGGCACCTTGACATAAACTCCGCTCATTTCCTGGCTTAGTCCGGTTTCATAGCCAAGTTCAGGCAGTTTCTTGCCCAAAATAACTTTCGTAGCAAGATTTGCCATTGGAATCCCTGTGATTTTGCTTAAAAATGGCACTGTCCTGCTTGAACGCGGATTTACTTCGATGACATACAATTCATTATTTGAAATGACATATTGGATGTTCAACAATCCGATAATCTCAAGACCTCTAGCAAGGCGGATAGTAGCATCTTCAATCTTCTTGATCATTTCCGCACTGATATTTTGCGGCGGGTAAACTGCTATTGAATCCCCAGAGTGAACGCCCGCTCGTTCAATATGCTCCATGATGCCTGGAATCAACACATTTTCCCCATCGGAAATCGCATCGACCTCTATTTCTTTTCCAGTCAAATAACGGTCTACAAGCACCGGGTGTTCAGGATTAATTTTCACTGCATTTTCCATGTAATGAAGGAGTTCTTTTTCTTCATATACAATTTCCATCGCTCTTCCCCCAAGGACGTAGGAAGGGCGGACCAATACTGGGTAGCCGATATTCGTAGCAATTTTTACAGCTTCGTCTACTGAAAAAGCTGTCTTCCCTTTTGGCTGCGGAATATTCAATTCGGATAGAGCCTGCTCAAATTGTTCTCTGTCTTCGGCTCTGTCAAGACTTTCAAGAGAAGTCCCAAGAATATTGACGCCGCGTTCGGAAAGGCCTGATGCCAGATTGATTGCTGTTTGTCCGCCAAATTGGACAACGACACCGAGTGGTTGCTCCAAATCAATGATATGCATGACATCTTCGAGCGTAAGCGGCTCGAAATACAGCTTGTCTGAAATACTGAAGTCTGTCGAGACTGTTTCAGGGTTATTGTTGATGATAATCGCTTCATATCCCGCCTGCTGAATTGCCCATACACTGTGTACCGTTGCATAGTCAAACTCAATTCCCTGTCCAATGCGGATAGGCCCGGATCCTAGTACAATAACACTTTGTTTGCTGGTACGTTCTGATTCATTTTCCTCTTCATAAGTTCCGTAAAAGTACGGAGTTTCGGATTCGAATTCCGC
Organism: Siminovitchia terrae; assembly: GCF_003605405.2. Classification (GTDB taxonomy): domain Bacteria; phylum Bacillota; class Bacilli; order Bacillales; family Bacillaceae_C; genus Siminovitchia; species Siminovitchia terrae. The sequence goes on from NZ_QYTW02000003.1 coordinate 258,248, forward strand.
AGCACACGTATCTACTTTTTTATACACTGGCACTAGCTCATTGTTTTTGCGCCATTCATAAATTTCTTTCTCATTGCTTTCCCACAATTTTGCAAGAGTGATATCCGCAAAGCCCATTTTTTTCGCTTGAACTGCCAATTCAGCATTAAACGGTTCTTTTATCAACCTATTTTCAAGCTCAATGATTTTATTTAATTTGTGTAGGAAAAATAGATCGATCTTACTCCAATCATGGATAGTCTGTATTGAAATTCCTCTTCGTAACGCTTCTGCCACAATGAAAAGCCGTTCGTCAGTAGCATTTTCAATTTCGGACTGCAATTCGGACTCTTCCATCGTTTTAGCTTCTTCATTTTCTAAATGATACAAGCTGATTTCGAGGGAACGTACCGCTTTTAACAACGATTCTTCGAAGCTGCGGCCAATCGCCATGATTTCGCCTGTCGCTTTCATTTGGGTTCCAAGACTTCTGTTCGCAGATTCAAATTTATCAAAAGGCCATCTTGGAATTTTAGTGACAATGTAATCAATGACAGGTTCAAAGCAGGCATAAGTTTTTTCTGTCACAGGGTTCATAAGTTCGTCCAATGTATATCCAGCGGCTATTTTTGCAGCCAATTTCGCAATCGGAAATCCTGTTGCCTTGGAAGCAAGCGCAGATGAACGGCTGACACGCGGGTTCACTTCGATGATATAGTATTGGAAACTCTCTGGGTCAAGAGCAAGCTGGACATTACATCCGCCCTCTATCCCAAGGGCACGGATCAATTTCAAAGAAGTGTTTCTCAGCAGCTGAATTTCCCTGTCGCTCAATGTTTGGCAAGGAGCCACTACGATGGAGTCACCGGTATGAACACCAACCGGATCCACATTTTCCATGTTGCATACGACAATCGCATTGTCATTTGAGTCTCTCATTACTTCAAATTCTATCTCTTTGTATCCAGCGATGCTTTTTTCAATCAAGCATTGGTTGACAGGGCTATTTTTTAAACCGTTGGACACAACGGACTCAAATTCCTCGCTGTTGTTACAAATACCCCCACCTGTTCCGCCAAGTGTATACGCAGGTCGAACAATGACAGGAAATCCAATTTCTGCTACGAAATCTGTCGCTTCTTCCAGCGTGTGTACGATCGCACTTTCAGGCACCGGTTCATTCAATTCATTCATCAAGCTTCTGAATTGATCCCTGTCCTCCGCCTGTTCAATGGCTGAAAGCTTTGTACCAAGTATTTCGACATTGCATTCTTCAAGGACTCCTGCTTTAGCCAACTGCATAGCAATGTTCAATCCGGTCTGTCCGCCAAGTGTTGGCAGAATAGCATCTGGCCGTTCTTTTCTGATAATGCGGCTTACAAATTCAAGTGTCAGCGGTTCGATATAGACAGCATCTGCAATCTCGGAATCTGTCATAATTGTCGCGGGATTTGAATTTATTAGGATGACCCTGTAGCCTTCTTCTTTCAGAGCTAGGCAAGCCTGGGTGCCAGCATAGTCGAATTCAGCAGCCTGTCCAATTATGATAGGGCCTGACCCCACTACTAAAATACTATTGATATCAGTTCTTTTCGGCATGGTCATCCGCCTTTCTTTTATTTTCATCCATTAATCTCAGAAATTGATCAAATAAATACTTAGCATCTTCTGAGCCTGACGCGCCTTCCGGTTCAAATTGTACGGAGAAGGCTAAATGATTTTGATGGGACAAACCCTCGATGGACCCTTCGTTCAATTCCATATGTGTGATGGTCAGATTATTTCCATCCACCGATTGTTTATCGACTTCATATCCATGGTTTTGGGAAGTGAAAACTACTTTTCCCGTTTCAAGATCCTTTACTGGATAACTTCCACCTCGATGGCCGACAAACATCTTCTTCGTTTTGCAGCCATTCGCGAGGGCAAATAATTGATGGCCTAGTCCAATTCCAAATAAAGGAACTTTCCCCTGAATTTCACGAATCGTCTCAATTGCTTCGGGAACATTTTCTGGACTTCCAGGACCATTAGACAAGATCACACCGTCCGGCTGCAAGGAAAGAATTTCTTCTGCGGATGTTTGGTAAGGAACAACCGTTACATCGCACCCCCGCTTAGTAAGCTCGCGCAAAAGTCCATGCTTCAAACCGAGATCGATGACGATGACACTGTTTCCCCGTCCCGGTGCCGGGAATGGTTTTACAGTTGACACCTGCTTGACCTGATCAGGCAAACTTTCGACAGCGTGCAGGCGGGAAAGATGCGTTTCAATACTTTCTCCAAATCCGCATATGACTCCCTTCATCGTTCCTTTCGATCTGATAATCCTAATCAATTTTCTAGTGTCAATACCAGTGATACCTGGGATATCCTTTGCTTGTAGAAATTCACCAAAAGAGATGTTGCTGCGCCAGTTTGACGGGTAGTCTGCGGCCTCCTTAACAACAACTCCTTTAATGACTGGCTGGATGCTTTCAAAATCGTCACGGTTGATTCCATAGTTTCCAATTTGCGGAAAACCGAAAACGATGATCTGACCATAATTCGACGGATCCGAAATGATTTCCTGGTAACCAGTCATACTTGTGTTAAAAATGATTTCACCAGTTGTCTCCTTTTCACTACCGATTGCTTCACCTATAAAAACTGTACCATCTTCTAGAATGAGCTGGCGTTTCATCAATTGTCACGTCCTTCCGACCATTTGATCTCTCCATTGACAAAGGTGGCTGCAGGCCATCCTTTGCATGTCCATCCGCTAAACGGAGTATTTCTTCCTTTAGATAAAAACTTGCTTGGATCTATTTTCTGCTCTTTTTCCAAGTCGATCAGGGTAATATCTGCAGGCCTTCCTACATTTAAAGTTCCAGAATCCAATTTAAATGTGTTAGAAGGAGCGACTGTCATCCAGTCAACCAATTGTTTCAATGTGAAATGGCCTTTTTCAACAAAGTGCGTATAAAGAAGTGGGAAGGCTGTTTCAAGGCCGACGATTCCAAAAGGAGCCTCCGTCACTTTCTTTGCTTTATCCTCTGCTGTATGCGGGGCGTGATCCGTTGCTATGAAATCGATGGTTCCGTCAAGCAATCCTTCAATCAAAGCTTCACGGTCTGCCTTTGCTCGAAGGGGTGGATTCATTTTAAAATTCGTGTCATTGGCATCTGTGATATCTTCATCACATAAAATCAGATGATGCGGGCTGACTTCCGCTGTGACTTTAATACCTGCTCTTTTCGCATCCCTTACTGTCCGAACAGACTCTTTTGTACTAATGTGGCAGACATGGTAATGACAGTTTGCCGCTTCTGCGAGCAGCACATCCCGTGCAATATGGACAGACTCGCAAATGGACGGAATTCCTGGAACTCCCGATTTTCTTGAAAACTCTCCTTCATGAAGGGCACCGCCATAAATAAGCGAATTATCTTCACAGTGTGCGACAACCGCCATATCAAGGTTTGCTGCTTGCTGCATAGCTTCATACATTTTTGCTGCAGTCTGTACACCGTAACCGTCATCCGTAAAAGCGAATGCACCGGCTTCCTTCAGAGCTTTAAAGTCAACAAGTTCCTCTCCCTGCTGGCCAACGGAGATGGCTGCATAAGGCAGAACTTTCACTTTGCCTGTTTCTTCGATGCGGTTCACCAGCCATTCCATCTGTTCGGCATTATCAGGGACCGGTCTCGTATTCGGCATAGGCGCCACAGTAGTGAATCCTCCTCTAGCAGCAGCCATCGTTCCTGTTTCTATCGTTTCTCTTGTTTCACCACCCGGTTCACGAAGATGAATATGCAAATCCACTAAACCAGGTGTGACAAGAAGCCCCGCTGCATCATACTCTTGCTCTCCATTGTTTTTGAGATGACTGCCAACTTCAGCAATAAGGCCATCTTTCACTCTTATATCCATCTCTTTCAATTCACCATTATCTCGCAGCATCTTTCCATTTTTAATCAGCCAATTCATGCGGGATTCCTCCTTTTATTTATCGAGAATGTTTCTTAAAACTGCCATTCTTGCGTATACACCATTTTCCATTTGCTTAAAAATCCTTGATTTGCCGCTTTCTACAAGACTGTCTGCTATTTCAACGCCTCTGTTTACAGGTCCAGGATGCATGATAATGCTTCCCGGCTTCATTCTTTCTTCCCTTTTTGGCGTTAAACCGTATCTTTCATGATATTGCTCAGCACTCAGATCCATCATTGTATCGTGTCTTTCATGTTGGATTCTCAAAAGCATAAGTACATCCGAAAACTCAATCGCTTCATCAATATCCACGTAATTTTCGGCATTTCCAGCGTCACCTACAAACCATTCAGCCGGCCCCGAGTAAAAAACCTCAGCTCCCAACGCAGTTAAAGCTTCTGTGTTGGACCGCGCAACCCTACTATGACTCAAGTCGCCCACAATTGTCACTTTCAAGCCTTCAAACTTTCCAAATTCCTGCTTGATTGTCAATAGGTCGAGTAATGACTGCGTCGGATGCTGGCCGCATCCATCTCCCCCGTTGACAATTTTCATTTGAAATTTTCCTGCAAGTGATTCATAGTAAGCATCCTGCTTATGGCGGATAACAGCAAGATCTACACCAATCGATTCAAGTGTTTTCAGTGTATCCTCAAGCGTCTCCCCTTTTAAAATGCTTGAGGATCCTGTTTCAAAAGGGATGACATCAATGCCCAATTTGCGTTCAGCTATTTCGAAGCTTGTTTTTGTTCTAGTGCTCGGTTCAAAAAACAGGTTAACAGCGAAGGTTTGTTTTGCGGGGGTCCAATTTTCTCCCTTTGCAAACGATTCGGCTGTATGCAATATTTCATGTATTTCCTCAGTGGATAAGTCCTTCATGGTAAAAAGATTGTTCATGACAGCTCACCATTCTTCCTAAAATTGTCAAAAAGAAAACCCTCTATGCCTTTTTGCCGGAAAAGAGGGTTTGCAAAACAAAGCCTGGCATCGTCTGCCAGCTTCACATTGAAGCCCCCTTTGCCAGTCTCACAGGACTGAATTAAAAGGGTATTATTCACTTTCATAAATTCCTACCTGGTCATGCTCATCTGTTTCCATAAGTTCAACAACAATTCTCTCAAGACTTGAAGTAGGAATGTTTTTCCCAATAAAATCTGCCCTTATCGGCAGTTCTCGATGGCCTCTGTCAACCAAGACAGCAAGCTGAATTTGGGAAGGGCGCCCGATATCGACCAAAGCATCCATGGCGGCTCTTACTGTTCTGCCTGTATACAAAACATCATCCACCAATATGACTTTTTTATTATTGATGTTGACGGGAAGGCTCGATCCCTTAACCTCCGGTTCTGCGCTTTCCGTTTTAAAAGTCAAATCATCCCTGTACAGCGTGATATCCAATTCACCGACAGGTATATCCTCGCCTTCAATGCGTTTAACCCGATCGGCTAATCTCTGCGCGAGATAAATTCCTCGTGTTTTGATTCCCACTAGCACACAGTTTTCAATCCCTTTGTTCCGTTCAATAATCTCATGAGCAATTCTTGTCAATGCCCGATGTATTGCTTTCTCATCAAGAACAATCGCTTTTGGATCCACCGTTTTCACCTCATTTTCATGAAAAAAGCCCTCCCGCGGCTGGGCAGGAGGGCAGAAACGATGACCATAGAACAAGTTGCACTTTAATGCAGCTTTGCCGTACCTTCCCGGCCTCACGGGACCGATTTAAAGGTTCAATATTCAACTATTATCAATATAGACTTCTTCTCAAAGGTTGTCAATGATTTTGTCGTAGTCTATGTAACAATTCGGTGAAATAATCCGGCAGCGATGCGTTGAATTCCATGTACTCTCCCGTTCGCGGATGCTGAAATCCGAGTATTCCTGCATGCAAAACCTGTCCATCAGTGGAAAGGGTATTGCGCGGACCATACTTTGGATCTCCAACGAGCGGATGCCCAATATACTTCATATGGACCCTGATTTGATGAGTCCTTCCGGTTTCTAGGACACATTCCACAAATGTATAAGGTTCAAGCCGCTCCAATACAGTAAAGTGGGTGACTGCCGATTTTCCTTTATCGCTCACGGCCATACTTTGGCGTTCAACCGGATCTCGGCCAATCGGGGCATCTATTGTTCCATGGTCATGGGGAATCACTCCATGAACGATGGCAAAATATTTCCGCGTTACTGTTTTATCCACAAGCTGCTGAACAAGCTTTTCATGGGAAATATCATTTTTTGCTACCATTAAAAGACCTGACGTATCTTTGTCAATCCGGTGGACGATTCCGGGTCTCAGTACCCCATTGATACCCGATAAATCCTTGCAATGAGCCATCAGCCCGTTCACTAACGTCCCTGAAAAGTGTCCCGGTGCCGGGTGAACAACCATTCCTCTTGGTTTATTGACAACGAGCACATCCTGGTCTTCATAATAAATATCAAGCTCCATTTCCTCCGGCTCTACATCAAGAGGCTCTGGCTCCGGTACCTCTATGACAATGAGATCATTAGGGCTGCATTTATAATTCGCTTTGATTGATTCGCCATTTACAGTGATATGTCCATCTTTTATCCATTGCTGGACTTGAGAACGTGACCAGCTTTCGTCAATACCAGCAACCAGTCTATCAATCCGCTCCCCACTCTCTTCTTCCCTTATCTGGTAATCAATTTTTTCCATGTGCATTCACCTTTTCCTTCCGTTCTTCTTTAAACACTTGGATAAAAAGGAGGATAACACCAATCGTTAGGGCTGAGTCGGCAATATTGAAAATTGGAAAATTATATCCAAAAATATAGGTATCCAAAAAATCAACCACTTCTTTTCTAAACAACCGATCAATGAAATTGCCGACAGCGCCTCCCAAAATAAACGCCAGACTTACTTGAAACAACGGCTTGCCTTTAGCTTGCGTCTGCATATAATAGATAATTCCTGCGGCAACGACGAGCGTAATAATATAAAACAGCCACATTTGGCCTTCCAGCATTCCCCAGGCTGCCCCTTTATTTCGATGGGAGGTGAGGTGAAAAAAATTGTCGATAATCTTAATACTCTCTCCGATTTCCATATTTCGGACAACTGTCCATTTCGTAATCTGATCCAACACTAGGACAAACAATGCAATCAAGTAATATCTCACGCGTAAACCCCCGAATCGTAAAAGTCGTTCTTTTGAATTTTAGCATAAAGCTCAAAGGAATTGTATTAAGAACAGTAGAAAGCGCGCAGCCTTAAGCAATAAACACTTCAGATAAGGGAGCTTTTTGGTCTCATGATCCAGTATCTGAATAATGGCATTTGAATTTATTTCATGCCGCTTTGCTATGATGTTCTGCAGGCTTTCTCGTATAGCTCGCTTAAGGAGCATATTTTTTTAAAGTAAGCTGCCCTTTCGACTGATTTTACAGCAACAGTTCTCCGATGCGTAGCAATCAGACCTCTATCATTCAAACAATGTTACACTTTCAATGAAATGAGATAAGCCCTCCGCTTTGGAGGGCCCAGTTCTTACTTATTTAAGTTGTTCAACAACAGATGCGCAACGCGGGCAAATCGTAGGATGCTCCTCTACTTTTCCCACTTCAGGCGTTACGACCCAGCAGCGTTCACATGTTTCGCCATCGGCTTTTTCAACAACAACGGCCGCTTTATCAAGTTTCAAAGCTTGCTCCGGCGCTTCGTCATATGCTCCGGCCACTTCGAAACCAGAAACGATAAACAGCTGTTTCAAGCTTTCAGATATACTGTTGAGCAAACTTTTCACATCTTCATTGACATATAATTTTACTTTTGCAGTCAATGATTTGCCAATCACTTTTTCATTCCTTGCTTCTTCCAATGCTTTTAAAACATCGTCTCTGACGAGAAGGAACTCTTTCCATTTCTTCTCAAGTTCTGAACTATTCTCAAACTCTTTCACTTCCGGCATATCAGTAAGCTGCGCACTCTCTTCCTGAACTCCCGGAATATGTGACCAAACTTCGTCCGCCGTATGAGGTAAAATTGGCGTTAATAGTTTTGCCAAAGAAACGACACAATTGTACATGACCGTCTGCATTGCTCTTCGTTCAAAGTTGTTTTCCGCTTCAATGTAAAGAACGTCTTTTGCAAAATCCATATAGAACGAACTCAAATCAACTGTACAGAAATTATTGACAGCATGGTAGATATCAGCGAACTCAAATTCGTTATACGCGTTAAGGGATTCTTTGACCAAATTGTTTAATCTGATCAACATAAATTGGTCCACTTCCCGAAGTTTTTCAAACGGAACTGTATTTTCTTCCGGATTAAAATCAGCCAGGTTGCCAAGCAAAAAGCGGAATGTGTTTCTGATTTTGCGATACACTTCACTGACCTGCTTTAAAATGGCATCTGAAATTCTTACATCTGATTGATAATCAACAGACGATACCCATAGACGAAGAATTTCCGCTCCATACTGGTTTGTCACCTTGGCGGGAACAATGACATTACCAAGAGACTTACTCATTTTATAGCCCTCGCCGTCAAGAACAAATCCATGGCTCAAGACACCTTTATAAGGAGCTTTTCCTGTAACGGCCACAGCAGTTGTCAATGAAGAGTTAAACCAACCGCGGTATTGGTCCGAACCTTCTAAATATAGATCTGCTGGGCGTTGTAAATCATCTCTTTCCATTAACACTCCCTGATGTGAGGAACCGGAATCAAACCAAACGTCCATGATATCCGTTTCTTTTGTAAAGACCCCATTCGGGCTTCCTGAATGAGAGAATCCTTCTGGCAATAACTCAGAGGCTTCTTTCTCAAACCAAATGTTTGATCCATGCTTACGGAAAAGCTCTGATACATGAGAAATCGTTTCATCCGTAATAATCGCTTCACCATTTTCAGCATAAAATACTGGAATCGGCACTCCCCATACCCTTTGGCGGGAGATACACCAGTCTCCACGGTCTCTGACCATATTATAAAGCCTTGTTTCTCCCCACTCAGGAACCCATGCAACTTCATTGATTGACTCTAGGAGCTCCGCTCTAAAATCTTTGATGGATGCGAACCATTGAGGTGTAGCTCGAAAAATAACCGGTTTTTTAGTCCGCCAGTCATGCGGATAGGAGTGAGTGATAAAATCAAGCTTCAATAAAGCGCCCACTTCTTCTAGTTTTTCGGTAATCGGCTTGTTGGCTGCATCATAAAACAGCCCTCCAAATCCCGGAGCTTCTTCTGTCATATAGCCTTTGTCATCAACAGGGCTTAAAGCATCCAGGCCATATTTTCGACCAACATGGAAGTCATCTTCACCATGCCCTGGTGCAGTATGGACGCACCCAGTACCGGAGTCCATTGAGACATGCTCTCCAAGAATGACAAGTGAATCTCTGTCATAAAACGGATGCTTGGCAACTACATACTCAAGTTCCGCTCCCTTCAATGTTTTAACAACCTTGGCATTCGGCCAATCGAATACTTCCTTCAAGTTTGAAACGAGCCCTTCTGCAGCTATATATTTCTTTCCGTCCTGTTCAATTACTGCATAGGTTATGTCAGGATGAACAGCAATAGCCAGGTTAGCAGGGATTGTCCAAGGAGTGGTTGTCCAAATGATGATATTGGTTTGATCTTCTACGGCACCTTTTCCGTCTGTTATTGTGAAGGACACATAGATGGAAGGTGATCGTTTATCCTTATATTCGATTTCCGCCTCAGCAAGAGCTGATTCACTGGAAGGTGACCAGTACACAGGCTTCTTTCCTTTATAAATATAGCCTTTTTTAGCCATCTCTCCGAACACTTTGATTTGTTCCGCTTCATACTCGGGCTTTAAAGTAATATATGGATTTTCCCAATCCCCTCTAATTCCAAGACGTTTGAATTCAGTTCTCTGATTGTCAATTTGTTCATAAGCATATTGTGCACATTTCTCTCTGAATTCTGCCACCGACATTTCCTTGCGGTTGACTCCTTTTTTAGTAAGCGCATGTTCAATCGGAAGTCCATGTGTATCCCAACCGGGAACATATGGGGCGCAAAATCCCGCCATTGATTTGTAACGGACGATAAAGTCCTTCAATGTTTTATTAAGAGCATGGCCCATATGAAGATCACCGTTTGCATATGGCGGTCCATCGTGCAATACGTAAAGCGGCCTTCCTTTCGTTCGCTCTTGAACTTTTTGATAGATCTTTTCTTCTTCCCATTTCCCCTGCATTTCCGGCTCTCTTTTCGGCAAATTTCCACGCATTGGAAAGTCCGTTTTCGGCATGAGCAGCGTATCTTTATAATCCAAATCAGTATCCTCCTTGTATTAAAACATATTGTCCAAAAAACAAAATCCTTCCCGCCCCACAAAAGGGACGAGAAGGATTTTTTCCCGCGGTACCACCCAAATAGACAATTACACAGTGTAATCGCCCGCTCATAAATCCGTATCGTGGATGAATCGCTCTCTTCTACTTGCTAGGCTTTCGAATCAAGTACTCAAGGGTGATTTTCCAAATCCCTTCCATTACTAGGCTCTCACCATCCCCAGCTCGCTTTCAACAGAAAATGAGATTGTACTCTCCCTCTCATCGTTTAACAGATATAAATAATTTTATTACATTATATGAGAATCGCAAATGCAGAGTCAAGTTTCGAGTTTTTACTCTAATTCTTCGACTTCTTCCAGAGAATTCAATTCTGTTGCATCCAGTTCAAATCCCATGAGCTGGTCCCAATCGTCATTATTAATCAAGTCAAGCTGGGCTTCAATCAGCATTCTAAACCGCGTGCGGAATACCTTCGACTGCTTCTTTAATTCTTCGATTTCAAGCGCAATTCTGCGTGCCTTGGATAACGATTCATTGACGATCCGGTCGGCGTTTTTCTCCGCTTCTCTGATGATAAGTTTCGCTTCCTTCATTGCGTTGCCCTTGACTTCCTCCGCAGCTTCCTGAGCTACCACAATTGATTTATTGAGCGTTTCCTCAATGGTGCTGAAGTGCCCAAGCCTCTCATTCATCGCGGCAATTTTCTCTTCAAGTTCCTCTTTTTCTCTAAGGACTAGCTCATAATCTTTTATGACCTGCTCAAGGAATTCATTGACTTCATCTTCATCATATCCCCGGAACCCTTTGCTGAATTCCTTATTATGTATATCGACCGGTGTTAACGGCATCTTGCCACCTCCATTACTATATAAGTCTATTCTTCATATTATACTCGAATTTCGTCTAAAGTTGGCGGGTTTCTTTATTATTTAATATTATTTTAATAATCCTATTTTCAACCGTGATTTGCTTTTCTTAGTATAGCCGAGCAGCTCGATGATTTTGCATCTGCCAAGCCTGCGTGCTGAAATCAGGTCTCCCTCCATACATTCAGCAGCAGGATTTTCAACTGTTTTCCAATTTAATTTAACAAGCTTTTGTGCAATCAAAGCTTGAGACTTTTGTCTGGATAAATTGAAGGCTGCAGAAATGATTGCATCAAGTCTCAATGATGCTGCCGATATTTCCAGCTCTCTCCATTGTTCTGGCTCTTGGATCGCTTCTTCAAACGGAATCCTTCGAAGATGGACTGATGCGCGCCCTATTTCTCTCAATTCCGTCATTAAAAATGATTCAATCTCTTCGTTTGAAAAAAATTGAATTCGATCTTCATTTACCAGAATATCCCCGAACTTGTCCCTCCTTACTCCCAAGGACATTAAAGAACCTAAAACCATCGGGTGTTCAAGCTTCATAAATTTCCGAGGATATTCTATTTCGTATAGACCAACAAGAAAATCCTTTTCTTCAGGCTGAAAATATTCCGGATACAATAGGGCCCTTTTTCGCTCGCTTTGTGCCCTTCCTCCAAAAAAGCCACACCGGACATCTACTCCATCTCCAATGATGGACTGCAAAATAAACTGTTGGCGAGGATCCAGAAAGTCGGTCAACTTGGGTGCATATGTATTTTCAACTTGTTCTTTCCAATCCAGGACCGTATCAATGAATTGTTTTTCTTCAGGCCTGAAATGCTGATAGATTGATGACATTTGGATACAACTCCTATAGCAAAACAACGGGGAAGCGCTTCTTAATCTGCATCAATCTAGACAAGCTCTGAAGAAGGTGTCGTTTGCCTGCGTTGGCTTAAATCCTTGCAATGGCCTCGGCGCCACATACTGTGGCTTCGGTTGGCATTAGGACCTCCTATACGTCGTCAGACTCAAATAACGACTCCCTGTTACTTCACTTACACTAGTCTTCCTGTACGTCAGCGGCACTAGACTATTCTACCCGTCGGTGCCAGACCTAACATCATTTTGTTAAATAATATTTATCAATCTGAGCTAGCCTTTATCCTTCTTAGGCGATAAAAAAAGGAAAGCTGTACAGCTATCCTCTTTTAGCTTACCCATCTGGAGATTTCCCACAGACCCGCTGTAGCCAGTTTAAGGACTAAAAACGCAACAATCGGGGAAATATCAATCATTCCAAGCGGAGGGACAATTCTTCGGAAAGGTTCCAAATAAGGTTCACATATCCTTCCTAGAAGTTGGCCTATCGATGATTCCCTGGCATTTGGAAACCAGGACATCAAAATATAAATAATCAATGCCCAAGAATACAGGCTTATCAGTTGTACTATAATCGCTATTACAAAATTCATACCGTTTATGACCACCTCGGATCTTCATAATTCTCATTATCAAACATTTCGGTAATGTTCCCGGATACTTCCACATTATCCGGGGTGCAAAGGAAAATATCCCTGCCGACTCTTTGGATATCCCCGCCTATCGCATAAACCGTACCGCTTAAGAAATCTACAATTCTCACTGCCTGGTCATGCTGGATCCGCTGTAGGTTGACTACAACTGCACGGCGATTGCCAAGATGATCGGCAACTTCCTGTGCTTCTGCATACACTCTCGGTTCAATCAGGACAACCTTTGAAGCTTGCTGTACACTTTGAAGGCTGACAACATTTTGTTTTCGGTTGGCTGCTGTCTTCATCGGTTCTTTTTCTGCTTGAGGTTCAACTTCATTTTTTTCTTCTTCATATTCATATTCATCTTCTAATAGGAAAAAATTTTTGAACTTTGATTTAATGCCCATTTTTGGCCTCCTCAGCATCATTCTCCGACAAGGGCAGAACCTATTCGTACGAATGTTGCCCCTTCTTCAATGGCTATTTTAAAGTCATTTGACATCCCCATCGATAACTCATGACATGGCGCATGCTTTAATCCCATCCCTTCAACTTCCTCTTTAAGGCTTCTTAAACGGCGGAAGCATGTCCGCAATACTTCTTCGTCATCCGTATGCGGGGCCATAGTCATCAAGCCGACGACCTCTATATTTTCATAAGCCTCAAGCTGTCGTATAAATTCTACTGTATCCTCAGGCTGGAGGCCATGTTTGGATTCCTCACCCGAAACATTGATCTGAATAAAGCATTTGATCTTTTTGCTGGCACGTTTATTAATTTCTTTTGCCAAAGACAAGCGATCGAGTGAATGGATATACTCCACTTTATCAATTATATTTCTAACTTTACGAGATTGAAGGGTTCCAATAAAATGCCATAAGGGCCTGTCCTTCAATACCTCCCACTTACTCAATAAACCTTCGGCACGGTTTTCTCCAAGATTCTGTATGCCGGCTTCCAAAGCTTCGGCAGCTCTTTCAACCGATACATATTTCGTAACCGCCACGATATGAACATCTTCCGGATTACGGCTTGACCGTTCGCATGCTTCTGCTATCTGACCTTGAATAAAAGCTAAATTTTCTTTTACATCTTTCACGTTGATTACTCCTATTGTATCTTCTTGTTTATCCTAAGAAAAGACATTTTCTTAAGTGTACCACAAAAATATGCGAACGGCACCCGAATTATCTAGTCTTTTGGTGTTCCAAGCTGCTGCTGTGTATATTGGGACCCGCTGTACCTGACCAGAATGACATCCTCTCCGATTTTAATAATTTGGTTCCATGGGATGACCACTTCATCCTCTTTTCCGAAAAAACCCAATAACTTTCCTGCAGCGCTTATAACAATTGACTCTATCCTACCTGTATCCAAGTTTATCTCAATATCACTTATATTCCCCAGCTTTCTCCCATCTGAAATATTAACAACGTCTTTTATTTGGAACTCCGAAATTCTCACCATACTCATCCCCCGCTTCCGTCATTCATTTAGACAGGAGCACACTCCTTCTTAATCCATTATATGCTGTTAGTCCCGCCATTCATGATATAGAAAAGAGCAGGGGTCAGACCCCCTTTACTGTAGTAAAGGGGGTCTGACCCCTAAAAACTTTATTGAATATTAATATTCTTATTCATTTGTTTGATGGCAGCTTTTTCGAGACGGGACACCTGCGCTTGTGAAATCCCAATCTCCTCCGCCACTTCCATCTGTGTTTTACCTTGAAAAAAGCGCTTTCGAATGATCATTTTTTCCCTATCATTGAGCCGCTGCAGCCCGTCATGTAAAGCAATTTCCTCGATCCACTGACTGTCACGGCTCCTCTCATCACTCAATTGATCCATGACGAATATCGGATCGCCGCCGTCATTATAAATCGGCTCAAATAATGATACAGGGTCCTGGATAGCGTCCAGCGCAAAAACAACTTCTTCATGCGGTATTTCCAATTCCCTCGCAATTTCTGCCGCTGTGGGTTCTTTGGAGGTTTTTGCCATGAGGCGTTCCCTTACATGGAGTGCTTTATAAGCGATATCGCGCAATGACCGTGAAACACGGATGGGATTGTTATCCCGCAAATAACGGCGGATTTCTCCTATAATCATCGGGACGGCATAGGTGGAAAACCGGACATTCTGGCTTAGATCAAAGTTGTCGATTGATTTCATCAAACCGATGCAGCCGACCTGGAACAAGTCGTCCACATATTCTCCCCTGTTGTTAAACCGCTGAATAACACTTAATACCAGGCGGAGATTCCCATTGATCAGTTTCTCTCGTGCTGTCAAATCTCCCTCCTGCATTTGCTTTAAAAGTTCCCGCATTTCCACATTTTTAAGGACAGGTAGCTTTGAAGTATCCACACCGCATATTTCTACTTTATTTCGCTTCACTTATTTCCCTCCTAGCAGGAGCTGCTAGAAATAAGTATCTCCGCAGAAGGAAAATATATGCATAGCTAAACTCATGGAAATATGAAAAAAAGCATGCCGATCCGATCAAATGCGCCTTGGCGTATTTGCGCCCAGATTTTATCGAGCCCCGCTCGATAAACTTCCTCTGAAAATCTGTAGCATCCGCCGGAGGCTTTAACTTTATTCAGCCGGGGTATGAATCTCCACTGAATGGAATGCCAATATGCATTCATCTCACCATTTACAGAAGTGGGAGACTTCTGCTGAATGAAGTTAAACTGTCCAGATATTAAACAAATCGAATTATATCATTTTGTTAAATTCCTTTCGAAGCCGTTTGATGATCCTTTTTTCAAGTCTCGATATATAAGACTGTGAAATACCTAAAATTTCAGCCACATCTTTCTGCGTCTTCTCTTCCTCTCCAGCCAGGCCAAATCGTAATTCCATAATTTGTTTTTCACGTTGAGTAAGTTTTTGAAGGGCAGTCAGCAAAAGCTTCTTGTCGACATGAGCCTCTATATCCCTTGTAATAATATCATTATCAGTCCCCAAAACGTCTGATAAAAGCAGTTCGTTCCCATCCCAGTCAATATTTAATGGCTCATCAAAGGATACTTCAGACCTGATTTTATTATTTCGTCTCAAATACATTAATATTTCATTCTCAATGCATCTTGATGCGTATGTAGCAAGCTTTATTTTCTTTTCCGGGTTGAATGTGTTGACCGCTTTGATCAGACCGATTGTACCAATGCTTATTAAATCTTCAATATTAATACCCGTATTTTCAAATTTTCTCGCAATATACACTACCAGTCTGAGATTTCTTTCAATCAACATGGATCTCGCCGTCTTGTCTCCATTTGGGAGCTTCTTAAGCAAGATCGCTTCCTCTTCCCGAGAAAGAGGCGGAGGTAACGCTTCACTCCCTCCTATATAATAAATTTCATCAGATTTCCATCCCAGTTTCTTAAGCACCTTATACCAATAATAGGTAAGATGCAGGCGAATTCTTTTCACTCAATCTCCTCCTCTCAATCAAATGCGCCTTGGCGTATTTGCGCCCAGATTTTATCGAGCTTAAGCTCGATAAATTTCCTCTGAAAATCTGTGGCATCCGCCGGAGGCTTTAACTTTATTCAGTCGGGGTTTGAACCCCCGCTGAATGGAATACCAACATGCATTCATCTCACCACTTACAGAAGCGGGAGACTTCTGCTGAATGAAGTTAAATTTGAAACATGTATCTAAGAGGCTGTTTGCACAACAGCCTGTTCCACTATTGCGGGGTGAACAATGCATTGGAAGCGGCCGTCACTGGATAATTCTTGGTCTGTAAAAATAATCAGGGCCTTCTGGGCTGCCTTCCGTTCGTCCTCCATTTGAAGATATATAGCTTCAGGCTTGAATGCGCAAAGCAATTGATTATTCGTTCCAAGTGTTTTTGCAGGAATCAGCCTCATTCTTTCACTCCAAGCTTCTGGAATTTTATCAGCCAGTTCGATAGGATTGTTGTTCTTGTCTGCCAACAGTAGAATCTCTGCCGGCAATTGATTCTTTAAATTTGATACCGCAGCAATCATTACAGGAGTTTTGGAAATAGGGTCATACAATTGATTTCCGCTATCAATCAGTCCTTTCACCTGTAGATTGAGTCCATTGATTTGAATGGTAACATCTACAAGGACATCGTATTCAATAGAAGATATGGTTAAGTCCTCAACTCTCTTCTTCGAAAAATGCCAAGCGATCGGAAACACCGCTGCCACAAACAGCCAACTGACTGGATCTCCGAATCCCCGGATGCTTTCCAATGATACTGCTGTGCTAATCTTAAAATTGTAGGTGACAAAATAATGAGTGCCAAGTAAAATTCCGCCCATAAGAAATGTTGAAAAATAAAATGTCAGCAAACAGGAAAGAAAGGATTTGACTCTCTTAAATCCAAATACTGTCAATATCATACAAATAGATGTACCCATTTTGATGACTGGATGGCTTGCAGCAGCGGCCAATGGGGTAATAGCGAACAGGATCAAGCCTGAGCCCATCAACCCACCCACCAGGACTCTCCATGTCTTCACCTGTCTCTTTAAAAAGATTGCTGTAATCCAAAGTAGCAAGCTGTCTACAAGGAAATTCAAAAACCAAATGACATCCATGTAAATGATCATGATTTTTAAAAGGCCCCCCTCCAAAGAGGCTAAGAATTTCAGAATACCTTGCTATTTCTATTAATGATTAGTATAACGGACGCCAAAAATGGAATGTGTCACTTCCTGTATGTGAATTTATAGAAGTTTTCACAATTTACATCGAAGAATGACTAATGAGGGAGAGAAACTGGTAGGAGTAAGTTTATGATCGACCCAGCGAGGCAGAAACAACAAAAAACCAGGTGATTTACCTGGTTTCTTGTTACGTCATTATCTTCTTCTATTTCTATTTCTAAGAAAAGTCGGGATATCAAGTGTATCTTCAAGAGGCTGCTGTTGGGTGGCTCTTGCTGGCTCCTGTACCTCTTCCCTTTTCTGGTCACGGTTCGGAACCTGATTTTGCTGTTGTCTCTTTTGCCCAAACATTGGGCTCTGTTGCTTATTTTGTGGTTTCGTATCGTTGAACCCGGTTGCTATAACCGTTACAACAATTTCTTCTTTCAAATTGTCATTTATAACAGAGCCAAAAATCATATTTACTTCTTGATCGGAGGCTGATGCCACAACATCAGCCGCTTCCTGGACTTCAAAAAGACTTAAATTGGCTCCCCCAGAGATATTCATTAAAACACCTTGTGCACCGTCAATGGAGGTTTCCAAAAGTGGGGAAGAAATAGCTTTTTTGGCTGCTTCCACCGCACGATTTTCACCGGTTGCAACCCCTATCCCCATTAAGGCAGACCCTTTATTGGTCATGATTGTTTTGACATCCGCAAAATCAAGGTTGATCAAACCAGGAACAGCAATCAACTCGGAAATCCCCTGAACACCTTGCCGCAATACATTGTCTGCTTCTCTAAATGCTTCCAGCATCGGAGTACTCTTATCAACAATTTCTAAAAGTCTGTCGTTAGGAATAACGATCAAGGTATCGACAGACTCTTTCAT
Organism: Siminovitchia terrae; assembly: GCF_003605405.2. Lineage (GTDB taxonomy): Bacteria > Bacillota > Bacilli > Bacillales > Bacillaceae_C > Siminovitchia > Siminovitchia terrae. The sequence goes on from NZ_QYTW02000003.1 coordinate 276,400, forward strand.
TGCGTCTATTCCGCCGCCCGCCTGGGTTGCACGTTTCCGCCCTTCAAAAGTAAATGGCCTTGTGACAATTCCGACCGTCAAAGCACCCAAATCTTTTGCAATTTGAGCAATTACAGGCGCTGCACCTGTTCCGGTACCTCCGCCCATTCCAGCCGTGACAAAGACCATGTCAGCCCCTTTAAGAGCCTCCTCAATTTGTTCTTTGCTTTCTTCAGCAGCTTTTTTGCCGACCTCAGGGTTGGCACCTGCTCCCAAACCTCTTGTCAATTTCGCACCAATTTGCATTTTTATTTCAGCTTTAGATAAGTTTAAAGCCTGGGCATCGGTATTTACAGCAATAAATTCAACACCTTGCACTTCATGTTCAATCATACGGTTAACAGCATTGTTTCCCCCACCGCCAACTCCGATTACCTTTATAGTTGCCAAAGAATCAATATTCGTATCGAAATCCAACATGACATGTCCTCCTGTTCGTTTTATTCAATCGGCTGGCTTATTCAAAAAAGTAGCCAAAAAACTTTTTAACTTTAGTCGATATTTTCTTTTCCGGGTCTTTTTCGGACTTTTGCCTTTCGGATTGATGTGGATCTGCAGCTGCGCCGTGATCAGGTTCAGTTGTTACTTGAACCGGAGAGGCACTTACACTTCTTCCTTGCAATCTCGCATTCTGATAGGAATATTTGATCAATCCTACTGCAGTTGTATACTGAGGCTCACGGACACCGATATAATCCGGAATAGCAACCCTGACCCTGCTTTGGAAAATCATCTGTGCCAGTTCGACAACACCCGGCATATTCGCTGAGCCGCCAGTCAATACGAAACCTCCCGGAAGATCAGTGACACCCACTTCATTCAATTCATCTTGAACTAACTCAAAAATTTCTTCCATTCTGGCCTCAATGATATCCGAAAGCTCTAATTGGTTAAATTGCTGATGCTGGTCACTTCCAATTATAGGAACACTGAAAACTTCTTCTTCCGATGCATGATCATAAAATGCATGTCCATATGTAACTTTGATTTTCTCCGCATCTTCTGTAGCTGTCCTAAGACCAATAGACAGGTCTTTAGTGATATGTTCCCCGCCTACTGGGATGACACTGACATTTTTGATGCTTCCGTTTTCAAATACAGAAAGCGTTGTTGAACCGCCTCCCATATCAATTAAGGCAGTGCCAAGCTGCTGTTCGTCCTTTGATAAAGCTGCAGCAGCCGCTGCAAGCGGCTGTAGTACGATATCTGTAATATTCAAACCCGCCCGCTCAACACACCGAAGCGTATTATGTAAAATCGTTTTGGCCCCGGTAATGATGGTACCTTCCATTTCAAGACGGACACCAATCATTCCACGTGGGTCCGTGATTTCATCCAATCCATCTACAATAAATTGCCGTGGAATCACATTGATGATCTCTCTTTCCGGCGGGATGGAAATGACTTGGGCTGCATCCATTACTCTTGCGACATCATCATTTGTTATTTCTCTATTTTGACTAGATACGGCTACCACTCCATGGCAAGGCTGTAAAGCGACATGGTTGCCCGCAATCCCGACAATCACATCATTGATTTTCATTCCAATCATTCTTTCTGCCTGTTCAACCGCACTCTTAATCGAATGAACCGTTTCATCTATATCAACAATAGACCCTTTCCGAATTCCTTTGGCACTAATATTTCCAACTCCAATTACATTTAAGGAATCGCTGCCCATGGAACCGATGATCACCTTCACTGTGGATGTTCCTATATCGAGACTGACATACATCTCGTTATTATTCATTCCGCGGCACCTCCTTCAACTCTATCTTTATCTTCAGCTTGATATATGGAAATTTCATAAATAACCATCCTTGACACGGTAATTACATTTATGTATTCGGCAAATTCAGGTAATTTCCTTTTAATCTATTGAATTATTTATGAGTTTCATTCGTTAATTTTCTTGGTTGCCGGCTTCTCCATTCAACAAAATTCTACATTTACCGTCATATTTTTATAGAACCTGCCAAAACCGCCACTAAGTATAAGTCTACACTAAGATGGAGCCACAGAAAAGCCAAACTTGTGATTAGAAAAAGTTTATAGAGTAATCACAGTGAAAAATCCCTGTAGAACTTTGTCACTAAGGCCTTTATTGGTAAAAATTGAGAACTATTATTCCTGCTGCTCTCCTTCTCCACTCGCCCCTTTAGTTTCGTATGCTTTAAAAAATGAACCGACTTCCATGTCAATAACACCTTTGACCTTAGGGTCCAGTTGGCTGACAATAGAGGGATAATGCACCATCTTTTCTGAGAAAGTCAGTATAGTTGCACTCACTTCGAAACCATCATTCATAAAAAGAGTGATATGATACTTGTCCGTTTTCTTCGGTGTATAATGGATTTCCGAAATGACATTTACGATTTCAGGCTTCAATTCCTTCAATTCCTTGGCCATATTTTCCAAGATTGCATCTTCTTTAAAATTGGATAATATTGGCGCGTTAACTGGCACTCCACCCTTCGGGCTGCTTTCAACAATCAGACCATTTTCCAAGATCGGATGGAACTCCGTTCCTGTTAAGACATAAGCAATTGTCTTGTATTCTTGTATTTGCAAGTATACCGTATTAGGAAAAGCGATCTTAACTTTCGCATGCTTCACTTCTTGATGGTCTTCAAGTTTTTGAACTGCTTTCTTCTTATCCAATTTCCAAATGTTGTCTCCGCTTTTAAGACCGCTTCTTTTGATAATCGTTTGATCCGGTACTGATTCATTTCCTTTTACTTTGATTTCACTCACATGGCTTAAAGGTGATTGGAAATAAATCACTAACAGGATCAGAAGGAAAAACAAAGAAATAAGGAAGATGAGCCGCCGGTTCGCCTTGCGTTTTCGATGTTCTTTTATTTTGGGAATCCTGTCTTCCAGGGATAGAACTTTTTTTTGATCCACAGTCATCTCCCCTTTTACCTAATTTTCTCCGGTCTGGCTCAGGCATCCAGCTTCAAGAGGCTATAATCCTATTTCCTGTGATGACTGAAAAACTGTCTGCTCGGGATTGCCTAATTTGCTCGTGCTGATCAAAACACTTACGCTTTTCTATATTATCCAGCTGAAGTGCCTATCGACTAGCAGACCTCACGCCTCCTCCTACGACATCGGCTCCGACGTACAGGAAGTACTAGTGCAGGCGATGCGACAGGACGTCGCTGCTTGAGACTGCCGACGTACAGGAAGCTCTAGTGCAAGCGATGCGACAGGACGTCGCGTTCTGAGCCTGTCAACGCCTAAACCCTCGAGGGTCATAAACCAATTCCCTGTGGCGGCTGAGGAGCGCCTCCTCGGGAATGGGCTTATGCTTGTCGAGATTAAACATAGTGCTCTTCGCGTTTCAACTTAGTCTATAGGTCAAAGGATAGGCGCTTACGCTTTTCCTATTCCCGGTTGCCCTCTACTATTTCCACTTCTGTATGCATTTCAATGCCGTTTCTTTCAAGAACCGTTTCTTTCATATGTTTGATCAGCGCCAAAACATCCTCTGCTTTTGCCGACCCATTGTTGACGATAAAATTCCCATGTAGCTCGGATATTTGTGCCCCGCCAATGGAATATCCTTTCAGGCTGGCATCCTGAATCAGCTTCCCTGCGTGTTCTGGCAGCGGATTGCGAAATACACTTCCACAGCATGGTTTAACGGGCTGGGTATCCCGTCGATATGTCCTGTGTTTCTTCATATCGGCGGCAATCACCTCGCGGTCCCCTTCCTTTAAATCAAAAACGGCTTCAAGAACAATTCCCGGGCGCTTCTTCTGAAGGACTGAAGTCCGATATGAATATTCCATTTCTTCATTGGTGAGCCATTCTACAGTCCCGTCAGGGAAAAGCACTCGTGCTTTTTCCAATATCTTTGAAATATCAGAGCCGTGTGCACCTGCATTCATATAAACAGCTCCACCCACAGATCCTGGGATACCGCCTGCAAATTCAAGACCGCTTAATCCTTTTCTCCCTAAGGCGTTGGCAAGGACAATGAAAGAATAACCTGCCCCTACCTGAACTTTCGTTCCTTCTATTTCAAGAGCGTCCATGCCTTTACCGAGCTTGATGACCACCCCTGCGATCCCTTTATCTGAAACGAGCAGGTTAGATCCGCGCCCAATTACTCTCCAAGGCAGTTGGTATTTTTGAACAATGTCCATCGTCTTTAATAATTTATCTATAGAATCAGGCTCAACAAAAACTTCCGCCGGTCCCCCGACTTTAATTGTTGTATGGTTAGCCAACGGCTCATTTTCCTTCACTTTTCCAACATTGTTTGCTCGCAATTCTTCCATAATCTTTTCCATTTCCATACCCCTTTAACTCCTTCCACGTTCAATCATGCTCAAAAGCACATCATATAACCGGTCAGATGCATCGGGCATCCCCAGTTTCTTCGAAGCTTCGCTCATATTTTGTCTCTTTTTATCATCCAAGAGGATCTCATCAAGAGCAGCCATTAGCCTTTGACTGGACAAGTCCTTTTCCTGGAGCATAATCGCGGCGCCTGCTGATGTAAGAACAGAGGCATTTTTTTCCTGATGGTTGTTCGTTACATACGGGCTTGGAATAAGTATTGACGGAAGACCAAGCGCCGTAATTTCAGCAAGTGACGTAGCCCCTGCCCTGCCTACCACAACATCTATCTCAGTAAGCACTTCTTCCATGTTATGAATAAAAGGAACCACCACTACATTTGGAGAAGCACCGATGAGTTCCACTTCTTTCTTTACATCTTCGAAATGAACTTCCCCAGTTATGTATAAAACTTGATACGGTTTATTGGTAAGCTGTGCCAATGACTTTATTACGGCTTCATTAATCGGCCTGGCTCCTCTGCTTCCTCCCGTAATGAGAGCTGTAGGAATGTTTTCCTTCAGACCCAGCTTGACCAATTCCCCGCGGCTTTCTTTACCGACCACCTCTGAAGCACGTGGATTTCCAGTAAGAATCACTTTTTGGGCAGGAAAAAACTCCTTCGCCGAATCAAAACAGAGCGCCACTTTTTGTACATACTTGCTTAAAAATTTATTCGTTAAGCCCGGTACACTGTTTTGTTCGTGAATCACTGCCGGAACCTTCTTTTTAGCCGCAGCATATACAACAGGAGCCGATACGTAGCCTCCAGTCCCAATTACAGCATCCGGTTTAAAATCATTGATGATTTGTTTGCTACGTTTAACACCCTTTAAAAACCGGAGAACCGTTTTAATATTTTCAAAGGAGAGCGAGCGTCTAAAGCCAGTAATTTCCACTGCTTCAAATGGTATATTCTCTCTTCGAATAATATTTGATTCCAATCCTCTTTCGGTTCCAATGTATAAAAACTTTGTATCCGGATGTTTCTTTTTGATTGTACGGATTAAGGCAAGGGCCGGGTAAACATGTCCTCCGGTTCCACCGCCACTGACAATTATTTTCATAATAACACCTCAATTAGTGTACTCCAATTAATAAACCAAACTCCTTAATTATCTTATTTTACTATATTTTATACAAGAAAAATGTGTTCATTGTAGATTGTTGTTATTTTGAAATAAAAAAGAAACCCAAATGTTATTGAGTTTCTTTTCAGACTCTTGCATAGCGGCTTATATTCAGCAGTACCCCCACTGCCATTAACATGATTGTCAATGAGGACCCCCCATAGCTTAAAAAGGGGAGAGTAATTCCAGTAACTGGCATCAGTCCAGTCACAACACCGATATTAATCATTACCTGAATAGCGATCATGGAGATGATTCCGACAGCGAGGAAGCTGCCGTATAAATCAGGCGCCCCAAGGGCAATTTTTATCCCTCGCCATAGAAGCAGGGCAAATAGCAGAATGACTAAGCTTCCTCCAATAAAGCCAAGTTCCTCCGAAAGGATGGCAAAAATGAAATCAGTCTGCGGCTCCGGCAAGTAAAAGAATTTCTGCCTGCTCTCACCGAGCCCTAATCCGAACAATCCACCTGGTCCGATTGCGTATAGCGATTGGATAATCTGAAAACCGCTATTTAAAGGGTCCTTCCAAGGATCAAGAAAAGAAGTGATCCTGGCCATCCGGTAAGGAGCGGATAAAATCAGTCCGACAAACCCCGCAAGCCCGATCAACCCTAGTACAGCAAAATGGAAAATCCGGGCACCGGCTATGAAAAGCATCACGATACAAGTGCCTACCATTACTGTTCCTGTCCCGAGATCAGGCTGTAGCATAATCAGTCCAAATGCAAGAAACACCAATGCTAAGGAGGGTCCGAGACCCTTTTTCACGGTTGTAATATACCTTTGCTTTTCTGAGAGGAATTTCGCTAAAAAAGCAATCAGTGCAAGCTTGATGAACTCGGACGGCTGGATGGAAAATGCCCCAACACCTATCCAGCTTCTGGAACCGTTCCTTTCCATTCCAATACCAGGAATCAAGACCACGAGCAGCAATATAAAACAAACAATCAATATGGGCTTGGCCCACTTTCGCCAAGACCAATAATCGATGTTCATCATCAAAAACATGGCAGCAAAGCCCAGTCCCGCAAACAGAAGCTGCCTTTTTGCAAAGAAAAAGGAATCGTTAAATTTGTAGTTTGCCCAAACGGCACTGGCGCTGTATACCATGATCAGCCCAATGGCCAACAATGTCAGGGTTACGAGAATCAAAATAAAGTCGGGTGTAGATTTTTTCAAGGGCAACAGTCAGCACCTCTGCCTCCACTGTATTTAAGCCTGTTCCATACACCTATTATTGGCTCTCCTTCAGTTTATGCACGGCTTGTACAAAAATATTACCCCGTACTTCAAATGTCTTATACTGGTCCCAGCTTGCGCATGCAGGAGACAGCAAAACAACATCACCAGGTTCAGATACTTTAAAAGAAAGAGGAACAGCCTCTTCCACATTATCGACGTGATAAATGGATTGTATTCCTGCTTCCTTTCCAGCTTCCTCCAACTTGTCGGCTGTTTCACCGAATAGGATGAGGGCTTTTACACCTGACAAGTATGGAACCAGTTCGAAAAAACCGTTTCCTCTGTCCAATCCCCCCGCAAGAAGAACGACAGGCGCCTGAAAAGCCTCCAAAGCACTCTTGGTGGCCAGTATGTTCGTAGCCTTAGAATCGTTATAAAATTTTCTTCCATTAATGTTCGAAATGAATTGGGTTCTGTGTTCCACCCCTTGAAAAGAGGTCAACACATTTTTAATAGCATCATTTCCTACACCTAGGAGCTTTACTGCCGCAATGGCCGCAAGGATGTTTTCTTGATTATGCTTTCCGGGAAGAAGAATCTCCTCAATGTCAATGACCTCTTCGCCAAAATAAATTATTTTTCCTTCCTTGATGGATACACCTCTTTCTATATAGCGCTTTGTTGAAAAAGGAATGAATGCAGCTTTTGAGAAGCTTACCAGTTCAAGCAGCTCCTCTTGATCGGCATTCACAATTAAGAAATCGTCCATGGTCTGGTTTACTGTAATATTCGCCTTGGCCCTTGCATAATTTTCTTTCGTCTGATGGTAATCTAGATGTGCTTCATATACATTCGTAATGACAGCTATATGTGGTCTGAACTGATCCACCCCCATCAACTGAAAAGAAGACAGTTCCACGACCATTTTGTTCTCACTTGATGCTTCCATTGCCACATCCGAGGCCACAGTACCGATATTCCCGGCAATCATTGGATGTTTTGATGCTTCTTCAAGCATCTTGAAAATAAGAGTAGTCGTTGTTGTCTTCCCATTTGATCCGGTGATACCAATAATGTCAGCTTCTGACACTCGATATGCAAGTTCAATTTCCGTAATAATGGGAATGTCCATTTCCAATGCTTTTGAAACCAGTGGATTTGTATATGGAATACCCGGGTTTTTAACAATCAACTCGAACCCCTCATTAAGCAGTTCGGGGGGATGACTGCCGCAAATAACTGTAATACCTTTTTCAAGTAGGCCTTGTGCCGCGGGATTTTCCTCAAATGGTTTTTGATCGTTTACTGTGACAAATGCGCCCAGCTCATGTAAAAGAGTGGCAGCTGCAATGCCGCTTTTTGCTAATCCTAGCACGAGTATTTTTTTATGTTGATAGTCGGTAATCTTCTTCAATTCACACCCACACCTCTATGTAAATTCCTAAAATGGCAAAAAGCAGGCCCACAGCCCAAAACGTGACAACTACACGCCACTCTGACCATCCGACAAGTTCGTAATGGTGGTGCAGAGGACTCATTTTGAAAATCCGCTTGCCTGTCAATTTGAAAGAAATTACTTGTAAAATGACAGACAATGTTTCAATTACAAAGATCCCGCCGATTACCAATAAAATGATTTCTGTTTTTGTAAGAATGGCCACTGCGGCAATCGCTCCACCCAGAGCAAGAGAACCAGTATCCCCCATAAAAACCTTTGCCGGATGGGCATTGAAAACCAAGAAGCCCAATACTGCTCCTACAACTGCCACCGAGAACACAGCCACTTCATATTGCGACTGGCTCCACGCTAAAATAGCAAATGCCCCAAAAGCGATAGCTGCAGTCCCGGAAACAAGTCCATCAAGGCCATCAGTTAAATTGACTGCATTCGAGAATCCCACAAGCCAAAATATGATGAAAAAGGCATACAACGGTCCCAGTTCAATAGATATATCTGTCAAAGGGATTGCGATAGCCGTGGAGAAATCAAAGGCCTTGAGTACAAAATAAAACACAAGTGCTATCAAAATCTGGCCAAGCAGTTTTTGCTTGGATGTCAGTCCAAGATTCCGCTTAAGGGCGATTTTAATAAAATCATCCAAAAAGCCCAGCAGACCGAAGCCAAACGTGACCAAAATAAGCAAATATGTATCTGATCCCGGTTCTGTGTATTTTCCGGTCATGAGCAGCGTTGTGACAATGATTGAAATGATAATCAAAATCCCGCCCATGGTCGGAGTACCACTTTTCTTTTGATGCGATTTTGGACCTTCATCACGGATGCTTTGACCGAATTTCAGCCTTCTCAAAAATGGGATGAAAAGGGGAGATAATAAGACGGTAATCAGAAAAGCCATGATGATTGTAAATAAAACGACTCTTTCCATCATTTGTTACCTCACCCCGTTCCTATCAACACAATTTTCGTCAGATTGGATCAATTGTTTCATTTTTTCAACCAGGTCATTTGGCTCTGCATGATCCTTTGTTTTCGGAAATAGGACCCATGTCTTATGATTCGCCTTTTCAAGGCTCACCTTGTGGCAGTTTTCCTCTAGTATCTTAACAGCAGCAGACAATGTCCCACCTTTTGCAAGAAAGACAGGAAAATGATTCGGCGTGTAAAAAGGCAATTCCTTTTCTGAAGGCCAGACAGCAGCAATTGCACCGTTGGAAATAGCAGCTTGAAGGTCTTCGTCCTCTCCATTTTGAATAAATAAGCCTTTCGGTTGTTCTTCATCACTGGTAAAAGCAATGCTGGCAAACGACATGCCTGCATCCTTGATACCTTTTGATTCAGGTAAGATTTTTTCAATTTCTTCGTATGTCAACATTTTCTTAACTCCTTAATGGCATTGCTCGCAACGAGGCGGTCATCAAAATCAAATACCTTATCCCCGATGATTTGATACGTCTCATGTCCTTTCCCTGCAATCAACACTACATCTCCTTCCCGGGCAGCATTGATAGCTGCAGTAATGGCCTGTTTCCGGTCAGAAATGACTTGATATTGCTTTCCTTCTACACCTTTTTCCATATCTTTCAAAATGGCAATCGGATCTTCCGTGCGAGGATTGTCGGAAGTAAAAATCGGATCAGTTGCATATTTACAAGCTGCTTCGGCCATGAGCGGGCGCTTTGTCCTGTCCCTGTCTCCTCCACATCCGACAACAGCAAAAATTCGTTTTCCAGCAAATTCCTTTATAGTTTTCAAGACGTTTTCCAAACTGTCAGGTGTATGGGCATAGTCAACGATAACAGAAAAATCCTGCCCTTCGTCTACACCTTCAAAGCGGCCGGGAACTCCCTGAACAGCCTCCACTGTACGGATAATGGAACAAAGTGGGACATTCGAGACATATGCTGCCGCTATTGCCGCCAAAGTATTGTAGACACTGAACTTCCCCATTAACTTTAAAGAAACGTTGTTTTTCCCTTCTGGAGAAATAAGCGTAAACGATGTTCCACTTCTGCCCATTACGATATTTTGAGCCATAAAGTCGGCGGAATGATCAATTCCGTATGTGACCACATGTGCGGATGTATCGAAAATATACTGTTTTCCTGCCGGATCATCCACATTGATGACAGCAAATTTCGGCTTCGTATATGTATTTCCCAGTTTTGTAAACAGAAGTCCTTTTGCTTTCTTATATTCTTCCATTGTTTGGTGATAATCCAAGTGATCCTGTGACAGATTGGTAAAGACAGCCACATCAAAGTCGCACCCATCTACCCTTCCTTGTACAAGTGCATGCGAAGAAACCTCCATGACTGCAGCGTCAACGCCTTCACTAACCATTTCGGCAAAGGTTTCTTGAAGCACAATCGTGTCGGGAGTTGTGTTTTTTGTCTCAATTACCCTGTCTCCAATTTTCATGCTGATCGTTCCAATCAGCCCAGTCGCAAGGTTGGCTTCTCTAAAAATCTCTTCGACCATGAAACTTGTTGTTGTCTTCCCATTTGTACCAGTGATGCCAACTAGACGCATCTTTTCAGTTGGATGGCCATAAAATACATCAGCCAGAACTGCCATAGCATGTTTCGTATCCTTTACAACCACTATTGGGACGGAAAGCGGCAGGGGCTTTTCGGATACGATGGCTGCCGCTCCCTTTTCGGCTGCTTCTTTTGCAAAATCATGGCCGTCCACACGGTGACCTTTAATACAAATGAACATCGAGCCCGGCTCTACTTTTCTATGGTCATTTACAATCGCAGTGATTTCTGTGTTTTCTAAGGTTGGCTTTACCAACGGCAAAGCTTTTAAAAGTGTATGAAGCTTCATCGTTACGATCCTTTCTATTTCATTAAATGGCTGTTAAGCATTCAAAAGATTTCAAGCGGGAGAGATCTCCCGACTGTATAACTCTACTTGATTCGCAATTATTTTACCACATCCAGCATTCATAATATACCGCGATAGGCAAGCAGATGGAAAGCGAAATCCAAATTTTTTAAGGTATTTCCGATATATTACAAACCATTTTCCTAAGCACAACGGTAAAATAAATTTAAAAGCACCGTTATCATCTATATGCTGGTTCGGAAATAAGTTCCCAATTTTTTCAATCTTAAAAATCTACCCTTTAAATCATTAGGGTAGATCTTTGCTTCGTTCCTTTTAACTTTTTCATACCCTGTTTTTGAACAAGCAAGTTTACCTATCTCATATAAACCCTTATGACAGATCCCGCTTCAACCTTTACGCCCGGATCTGGAGCCTGCTGAATCACCTTTGCTCCATCACCGCTGACTTCAAGCTTCAGGTCCAACATTTGCTGAAGGAGTTCTTTTCTTGTAAAACCTTTTAGGTCTGGCACAGTGACCATTTTCGGATCATTCCAATTCGTCTTTTTTTCAATCTGATTTTTTCTCGGTTTCACATCAAGGGCACGCAAGGAATCCTCCATAATTTTTCCTACAATAGGCGCTGCGACAGTTCCCCCAAATTGAATAGTTCCTTTGGGATTATCCACTGCAACATATATAACAAGCTGTGGGTCATCTGCAGGCGCGAACCCGATGAAAGAAACGATATGATTATTCTCAAGATATCTTCCATCTTTGGCTTTTTGGGCAGTTCCTGTTTTGCCGCCAATTCGGTAAGTATCAACAAAAGCATTCCGCCCCGTCCCTTGGGCAACGACACTTTCGAGAGCATGGCGAATTTCTTTGGAAGTTTTTTCCGAAATAACCCTCCTTTTCGCCACTGGCGCCTTTCTCATCGCTGTTGTCCCCGTAACAGGGTCAACCAGTTCCTTCGCAATGTAAGGCTGATAAAGCGTACCTCCATTTACCGCAGCTGCAACCGCAGCAACCTGCTGGATGGGTGTGACTGACACTCCTTGGCCAAAAGCGGTTGTTGCCTGCTCAACTGGTCCCACTTTGTCCATTTTAAATAGGATTCCTGTCCCCTCTCCGGCAAGGTCAATGCCAGTTTTTTGCCCGAAACCAAAGCTCCTGATATATTGAAAAAGCTTTTCCTTGCCCAGTCGATCTCCCAGTTGCACAAAACCCGGGTTACACGAGTTTTGGACAACCTCCAAAAAGCTCTGGCTGCCATGTCCTCCTCTTTTCCAACATTTAAGAGTTGCCCCGCCAACTTTCACTGAACCAGGATCATAAAAATGGTCATGTTCCAGATCGACAAGTCCCTCTTCGAGTGCCGCAGCAAGGGTTATAATTTTAAAGGTGGAACCCGGTTCATAAGTGCTCCAGATCGGCAGATTCCGGTTGTATATTTCCTGGGGTACATCACGGAAGTCCGAAGGATCGAATGACGGCCTGCTTGACATAGCTAGAATTTCCCCGCTATTCGGATCCATGGCTATGGCTGCAATCCCGTCTGGGCTGAACTGTGCTTCGGCACTATCCAACTCCCTTTCCATGATGGATTGGATTTTCGTGTCAATTGTTAATTTTAAATCATATCCATCAACTGGAGCCTCAAAATCATCCGACATATCCGGCATTCTTCTCCCTTTAGCGTCGGAAAAAAATTGCACAGAGCCCCTTTTTCCTTGTAACTCTTTATCATAGTAGAGCTCAAGGCCCATCAGCCCTTGATTATCTACGCCAGTAAATCCCAATACATGAGACAAGTAGCGCCCAAATGGATAGTGACGCTTGGAATCTTCTGCTATATAAACACCTTTTATATCCAATGCGCTTACTTCCCTGGCTTTCTCATAGGAAATCTTTCTTCCCTCAGGAATACGCTCACTAGAAGAATTTGCTGTCATGTGTTTGTACAATTTTTCTTTTGACACATTTAGGACTGGAGCAAGGCTTTCTGCGGCAGCAGCCGGGTCTTCAATTTGCCTTGGTATGATATAGACCGTAGGTGCACTTTTATTTTCAGCAATCGGCACGCCGTTGCGGTCCGTTATTTTTCCCCTTTCTGGTTCAAAAGGGATGTTTCTGCTCCACGAATCACGAGCACGGTTCGTCAAATCGTCCCCTAATACGAATTGCACGTATCCCAACCTCATATCGATGATTAAAAAAACGATAAGTCCAATCAGCAGGAAATAGGACAGTCTTTTTCTTACTGTTACAGTTGAAACCCGCTTCACAAAAGGCCCCCCTCTTTTTACGGTTCGTTCAACTATATGTCTTGTCCTGCATGATTAGACCAACGTCCACGCCATGTATCAGTCCAGCGGAGCTTCTTCTTCCGCCTTGTCTTTTTCGGATTTCTTTTTTTCAACCATTTCAGTTTGGTTGGCGAAATTGGCAACAAGGTGGTCGCCAGCTGTTACTTTGGAGTTTGGCTTTATGTTTTGTTTCATCAAATAGCCGTTCCCCACCATATTAACCTTCAATTCTGCCAGTTTGGCCACTTTGAGAACATCCCGTTTTGACCATCCTGTCATATCCGGTATTGACAGTTTAGCGTCTGTCTTAATGACCACCTTCTCCCCTTCAATGACTCGATCTCCCTTCTTGGGAGAATGCGAGAGAATTTGTTTTCCATTCCCGAGGAGTACTGGCTTGAGGCCCTTTTCCTTTAAAAACTCTGTTGCTTCTTGAACATTCATGTCAGTTAGATCCGGCAATTCGGTGATAACCGCCTTCTCTTTCTTTTCAGGCTCAATGTTCAAATATTGAAGGCTGCTTTTCATTACCGGCTTAAATATTTCTGCAACGGGCAAAGCACCGTTTTCATCCTGCCTAAGCTTTGGCTTTTCTACAACCACATACATCACCAGCTTGGGATCATCCTTCGGAGCCATTCCCAAAAAAGAAAAAATATAATTTTCCCTTCCCTGCAAATATCCACCATTTGGAGCAGCTATTTGTGCAGTTCCGGTTTTCCCTGCAACGGAATATCCATCAAGCTGATAAAATTGATTTCCGGTACCATTTTCCGCCGTAATGACGGTTTCCAGAATATCTCTGACTTCTTTTGCACTCTTCGAGCTTAGTGGCTGTCCGCTCACCTCAGGCTTTGTTTCGGTGACATCGCCGGTAGCGGTGTCTACAATTTTATCCACCACATACGGTTTCATCATTTTTCCGTTATTGGCAATGGCTGAAGCTGCCTGGATCATCTGCATAGAGGTCACGGTTGTTCCTTGTCCAAAGACACTGGTTACTTTTTCAATCGGCCATTCATACAATATTTTTCCGCTTGCTTCATTCGGAAGGGCAATACCCGTTTTTTGCCCGAATTTAAACTTATCCATATAGTCACGCCAAGTATCTGTGCCCATTTTTTCCAGTAGATAGGCAAATCCGACGTTGGAAGAACGTTGGACCCCTTCCAGATAGGTTATTGGACCCCAACCGTTTCCTTGATTATGGTCTTTGATCGGAGGTTGCTTATTGTTCAAATAGTACTTTCCGGATGGGAAGGTCGCATTCGGATTGAAGACCCCTTCCTCAACAGATGCAGCTAATGAAAATATTTTCATCGTCGAACCCGGTTCAAATGAACTTTCAACCACTTCGTTATGCCAATTTTTTTCTATTCCTTCTCGGGTGACCGGATGATAGGTGGGACGCTGTCCCATGCCGAGGATCGCCCCCGTTTTCGGATCAGCAACAATGGCAAGAATTCTCTCAGGTGAATATTTCTGATCCACCTTATTCATCGCATCTTCAAGAAAGGTTTGGATTTTTTTATCAAGGGTTAAATAAATGTCCTTACCGTTCTTTGGCTCTTTAATCTGTTTTTTGGAGTTAGGCAAAATAAAGTCCCAGACATCTCCCTTATATGTGAGGGAGCCATCCTTTCCGGTGAGCATTTCATTATAGCTTTTTTCCAACCCCGCTTTACCGACGATTTCGGTAGATTCTCCATTAGACTGTTCCCCTTGGGCATAGCCAATCAAATGCGAAGCGAAAATACCGTTCGGATAAAATCGTTTCGTATCCTTAATGAAGCCTATGCCTGGCAGTTTCAACTTTTCGATTTCTTCCTTTACGCGGTGAGGAAGGTCCCGGCCAGCCGGACCAAATTCAACCTGTTTCCGTCCTTTTTTCGTCAGCCGTTCATAGATTTCCTGCTCGCTGAGCGAAATATGTTCCGAGAGTTTCTTGGCAGTTTCCTTTGGGTCTACCACGTGATGCGGACGCTTCGGGTCCAAAGTGACCTTCTTATCCATCACGGCGATTAGAGTATAAGATGCTGAGTCTTCGGCGATTACCTCACCTTCGCGGTCATAAATGGTCCCTCTCTTGGCTTTTAGCACATCAGTCCGTTTATACAATTGCGATGCTTTAGCAGCCAGCGCCTGCCCCTTCACTTCTCCTGTATACTGGATAGTTATGAAACGAACGGCCAAGACAAAAAAAAGCAGCCCGAATATAAAAAATAACAGTGCTGCTCCTATGTTTCTATTTTTTTTTTGAACATTCATCGATTCTCAACAACCTTAACATTATTCTCGTTCAGATTTAGGCCCAGTTCTTTGGCTTTTTTCCAAACCCGCTCATATCTGCTGAGTTCGTCAACTTGCATCGCTAAGTCAGCATTCACTTTTTCATGTTTCTGGATGTTTCTTTCCACTTCCTGAGCTTCTTTATTCGTATCGTAGACTGCAGCTTGAACTGTAATAATTTTTACGGCCATAAAAATTATAAAGGCAGCGAGAAGCAAATACAACACTTTTTCGCCCGGACTTATTTTTACATGTCGCCGAACTGTTGTTTTTTGAACTTCCTTTTGCTGAACACTATTATTTTGTTGGAGTTGTTGTGCCAAGTTACTCATTGACTTCCCCCATTTCTGACTGTTTTTAGATTATAATTTTTCGGCTATCCGTAGTTTCGCTGATCTCGAGCGGTTATTGGCTGTCAATTCAGCTTCTACTGGTACAATCGGCTTTCTATTTACTAGTTTCAGTACAGGTTTGTATTCTTCTGGAATGACCGGCAATCCCGGCGGAAGGTCAGGTCCTTCGCTGGCTTCCTTGAACACATGCTTACAAATCCGGTCTTCAAGGGAATGGAATGTGATGACACTGATCCGCCCTCCTGAATTCAATAACTCGATAGCCTGCCTCAAAGAGTTTTCAAAAACTTTCAATTCGTCATTGACAGCAATCCGAATGGCCTGAAAAATCCGTTTAGCCGGGTGACCTCCTTTTCTCCGCGCAGGAGCCGGAATACTATCTTTAATAATTTCTACCAGCTCGCCTGTTGTCTTAATAGGCCGTTTCTTTCTTGTTGCCTCAATATTCCTCGCCACTTGTTTCGAAAATTTCTCTTCTCCATACCGAAAGAAAATTCGCACCAAGTCTTCATATGGCCATTCGTTCACAACATCATAGGCCGAGACGTCTCCGTCCAAGTCCATCCTCATATCCAATGGCGCATCGTGGTGATAACTAAAACCCCGCTCAGGATTATCCAACTGCGGTGAGGAAACTCCAAGATCGTAAAGAATACCATCCACACGCGTAATACCCAACTTCTCTAATTCTTCAGCCAAATACTTAAAATTACTTTTCACCAAAATCAATTGGTCTTTGTGTTCTGCTAGCTTCTTACTTGCATGATCAATGGCTGTCTCATCCTGATCAAAGGCAATCAGTTTTCCTTCATCTGATAATTGGGACAAAAGGTAGGAGCTATGTCCTGCACCGCCTAGCGTGCAATCAACATATATACCATTCGGCTTTATATCCAGACCATCAACTGTTTCTTTAAGCAATACCGTCGTATGTGAAAACACTTTTCAATTCACCATCCAAATCTATTCCGAAAGTTGGAGCATTCTATATATCGAAGTCAATCATATTCTCGGCTATTTCTGCAAAAGACTCTTCAGATGCTGAGAAATAGTCTTCCCATAAATCTTTGCTCCAAATCTCAAAACGACTGGATACTCCTAAAATAACACATTCTTTTTCCAGTTTCGCATAGCCAAGAAGAGATGCGGGCAAATTAACCCTGCCCTGCTTGTCCAGTTCACATTCCACGGCCCCCGAGAAGAAAAATCGGGTAAAAGCACGTGCGTCTTTCTTGGTAAGTGGGAGAGCTTTTAATTTTTCTTCGATCTGTTTCCATTCTTCCATTGGGTAGCCAAATAAACATTGATCCAACCCCCGGGTAATAACGAACGAATCACCCAAGTGCTCTCTATATTTAGCAGGCACAATCAAGCGGCCTTTTGTATCAATGTTATGTTGGTATTCACCCATGAACATGACCTTTGCCCCCACTTTCTATAATAACTGTACCACAATCCCCCACTTGCCACCACCATTTTTTTAATGAATATTCCAGGGTTTTTATCATCGATTTTCGATAAAAAAAAAGCCTGCTCCCAAGGAAGCGGCTTTTTTCCATTTAAATTCTTATAATTTTATGTCTGCCGTCAAACTCATATGGCAAATTTAACAATCCATCGATAAATTTCGTTCCGTATTCATTCAGATAATAAAAGATGTTCCAAATTCTTTCCTGGGGCTGGCCATTTGGTCTGAGCATTTTCTCCACACAAACATATTTGTCCAGCTGGGAGCTATGCTTCTTTGTCATGCTGTCTTCCACTTTTCTCTGCAAAAATTCCAATTGCCTGATTTGCAATGCCAAACTAGTTTCCGCAAGTTGAACATGCCCCCGGTCAATTTCCCCTACTTTTGCAATGATTTTCTGATAATGGTCACTCAATTCTTCTTTCGTATCTTTTATCAGTGACTCAAATCCGCCATCCTTAATGGAAGCCAAAAAACGATTTCGATCTTCAGCTGTTCCTTTTTCCAACACCTTATCAATTGACAAATTTAAGTCAGCAAGATTTCGATCTGTCGTCTTATCGAGAAGTGTAATATTGAGCCTCGGTACAATCGGCGGCATTTGGCTTTCCATTGCCTGAAATGCAGGGAGCAATTCTCCCCAATAGGCAATCTCACCAGGCCCTGCAATAAATGCCAAGGTTGGAAACAACCATTCCTGCATAAGCGGGCGTGTAACGACATTATTACTAAATCTCTCAGGATATGATTCCAGTAGTTCAAATAACTCCAGATCAGTAAATCTCAATTCGTTTGTCTTGCTGACAAATACCTTCTCGATTGGATCGAACTCCAACAGCTCCCGCTCATTTTCATGGTAATAAAATAAGTTCGCCGCGTAATCATCGATTTCAATCGCATTGGAAAAGCCCCTGCTTTGTTTCTTTCTTTGTTGAGAGAGCACGGCATCAGTGATCATTTGCCTGTCATGAATGACTCGGGAGAAAAATGGCTTTTCAAGCTGACGGAGCTTCGGATCAGCAGAGTCAATGAGAAGCAAGCCGTAATCTTTGAAGAAATACATGATCAAATAGGAAAAGAACTCAGTAAAAGTTCTTGTATTTGAGATGGCTTCATCAACGACTGTTAGCATTTCCTTTGTATGGGAACGGTCACCAAAATACGAAAAAATCTGGCTAGTCCATGCTTGCATTTTCTCTTTATCGAAGACAATATGGGAAGCCATCATTTTGCCTGAAAAAGCTTCGTGGTAATTCTTCTTTTTAAAATTCTCTTTCTTCGGGGCAAATATATGATTGATTTCCAAATGGTCATGGTCTTCACCTGCAATCCAAAAGATTGGAACGACAGGCTGCTCCAATTCCTTTTCCTGCTGCTCAGCCAGTTTTATGATTGAAATAATTTTATGTATCGTATATAGGGGGCCAGTCAATAAGCCGGCCTGCTGTCCGCCGATGACTACAACGGATCTGTTGTCCCTGAATTTCTTGAGTGAATGCTGGGTAGCGGCAGAACTTGGAAACTTCTTCATATAATGATCGATGCATTCAGCAATTTCTTCCCGGGCAAATTCCCGTTCCATCAAATCACCATATCGCTGCCGATAAATTGTTTCTTCTTTTATATTATATTGAAAGAAATCTTTTACAGATTCCATATCTTCAATGTAAAGCGAAGCAAAGCGATTTGTTGCCAAAACGGCAGCATTTTCCAATTCCATCTATGTACTTCCTTTCTCCTATCTGTTTCAATCACAAAAAGTATAGCAAACTATATGAATAAATGACATTTTCCTGCTTAAAGCCGCCATACTAGACGCTGAAAATCAAGTTTTTTGCCCTCGTTATAATTCCAAACAAAAGGAGACTGATGTAAAAAACTGAAAACATAAGAAAGTTTAGACGCAGGTAACCTGCAAACACTTTCCAGTAAATGATCTCTTCTCTTGTTTTCCAATGCAAGAAAGTGAAGAACACAGCTGTGATCAGCATGAATAATATAATGACAAACAAATAGGAGCTTTCCCATATGGTCATGATTAAAAAATGAACGGATATAACTAGGATGAATGTAGTTAAATAAATGGCAGCATTTAGCGCTTTTTTATGATTCCTTGTTAATTGTTTAACGATAGTGAATACAACAATGTAGAAAAGGAGTGGCACTGTTATGAATAAGGCTGCTGCTGATGAAAAAAGAGTTCCCACTTTGCTTGCTCATCTCCTTTCCTGTTCAATTCCTTTGACCATGACGTAAGCCATTTGAATGGTCTTAAGCTTGGCCCCTTTTCTTTCTGCCACCTTTAGGATATATCCCAATATAGCATCTATTTCTGTTTTTCTGCCTTCTTGGATATCCTTCAACATAGATGAAGTGTTGTGTTTTGTATTTTTGCAAATACCAATGACCCTATTAAAGACTTCTTCTTTTTCCCCCAGTGGAAAGATTGAATAAATTTCCTCAAACATTAATCTCAATAACTCGTAATAATACGGATTATCAACTAGGCGTCCGTTCTTCACCTGAAAAACCACCGTCAGAGGATTAATCAACGCATTTGCAATCAGTTTATTAATCAGGATTGTGCGATATTCCTCATAGAAGCTGACAGGAAATTGAGGATCAGCACTCATTGGAAAGCTTTTTTCCATCTCATAGGTCCCCTTATAAACTGATACGTTTGTCTGCCCGACTCCATTATGTGAAACAGTCCAGTCATTCAATCTCTTGGCACCGTGCTCCACCGTCGCAACCAAGATAGTCTTTTGCGGCAGAATATTCAAAAGCTCAAGATGCCCCATTCCGTTTTGTATGAAACATAGCGGTATAGCTTTTGAAGCTGAGCTCAGCAAAGTCATTACCTGTGGTAAATCGTATTGCTTTACAGCCACAATCAAAATGTCTTGATCCGAGATGATGCAGTCTCCAAATTTGGCATCAACTGCAATCACTTTTTCCTCTCCATCTTGGAAACAAAGGCGGATTCCCATTTCCTTGATTTTTTGTGCTTGTTCCTCACGTTTTGTAAAAATAGTCACTTCATGGTTCTGTCCCAAATATGCTCCAAACAACAGGCCAATGGAACCTCCACCAATTATACCTACTCGCATCCAATCACCTAATTACTTAATTACTTAAATCAAATGCGCCTTGGCGTATTTGCGCCCAGATTTTATCGAGCTCCGCTCGATAAATTTCCTCTGAAAATCTGCGGCATCCGCCGAAGGCTTTAACTTTATTCAGCCGGGGTTTGAACCCCCGCTGATTTGAATACCAATATGCTTTCATCTCACCACTTACAGAAGTGGGAGACTTCTGCTGAATGAAGTTAAACTTACTATTATTGTTATTTTAGCAAATGAACATTCTCCAGCCTATTCCTTTTCCATAAAAAAATTCCTCTTACTGAAAAAAGAGGAATTTTTTTATTCCGCTATAAGGCCCCAGGTGTAAGATCAAATGCACCTTGGCGTANACTATTATTGTTATTTTAGCAAATGAACATTCTCCAGCCTATTCCTTTTCCATAAAAAAATTCCTCTTACTGAAAAAAGAGGAATTTTTTTATTCCGCTATAAGGCCCCAGGTGTAAGATCAAATGCACCTTGGCGTATTTCCGCCCAGATTTTATCGAGCTCCGCTCGATAAATTTTCTTTGAAAATCTGTGGCATCCGCCGGAGGCTTTAACTTTATTCAGCCGGGGTTTGAACCCCCACTGAATAGAATACTAATATGCTTTCATCTCACCACTTACAGAAGTGGGAGACTTCTGCTAAATGAAGTTAAAACCATGTCAGTTTCTTATTGTCTGGCTCCAGCGACGACGACGGACAGGACGTCCTAGTGCATGCGATGCGACAGGACGTCCTATAGTACATGCGATGCGGCAGGACGCCGCGCTCTGAGCATGCCGCACAAAGGCAGGCGAAGCGTGTCCTAAGCCGGAGCCTTACACTTTGAGGTGACAAAATCACCATGTTCTCTTATCTTGTCAAGATCCACCACCAAACGTTCCTCTATGCTTTTCTCTACACCGGATAAACCGGATGTTTTCTTGTACTAAAAACAACGTCCTTTGTCTCATATAAATCGAATCGGTCAATCAGCGTTCTCCGCAAATCTCCCGGTTCGGTGATTTCATCCACGATCATCTCTGATGCAAGTTTATAAATATCTATATGTTTCTTGTATTCTTCGTGTTTTTCAAAAACAAATTTCCGTCGTTCCTCAGGGTCCTCAATTGCCTCAATTTTATTGGAATATACAGCGTTTACTGCCGCCTCCGGCCCCATAACTGCAATTTGCGCTGTTGGTAATGCAATGCACACATCCGGCTCAAAAGCAGGTCCTGCCATAGCGTATAGCCCCGCTCCATATGCTTTTCGGACAATGACGGATATTTTAGGGACAGTGGCAGAGCTCATTGCCGCGATGAATTTGGCCCCATGCCTGATAATCCCAGCCCTCTCAACTTTGGTTCCTATCATGAAGCCTGGGACATCCGCCAAGAACAATAATGGAATATGATAAGCATCACAGAGCTGGATGAATTTCGCACCTTTATCAGCCGAATCGACAAAAAGAACCCCGCCTTTTACTTTCGGCTGATTCGCAATGATGCCTATTGTGCGACCGCCCATTCTGGCAAAACCAGTGATCAGTTCAGAAGCAAAAAGTTCCTTGATTTCATAGAAACTGCCTTCATCAATAAGGGCATCCACCGCTTCATACATGTCAAAAGGCGCATTTTGGTTTTTAGGGATGATTTCTTCAAGCCCTCTGCCCTGTTTCGGATCTTTTGGTTCAAAGATCTTCGTTTTTTTTGTAAAATTGGCCGGGAAATAAGATAAGTATTTTTGGGCTGCTTTTATAGCTTCTTCCTCTGATTGCGCCAATATGTCCCCGCAGCCGCTTACGGAGCAATGCATTCTCGCTCCACCCATTTCCTCGAGGGTCACTTTTTCGCCAATGACTTTTTCCGCCATCCTTGGAGACCCTAAGTACATGGATGCATTTTTATCCACCATAATCACAATATCGCAAAATGCTGGGATATAGGCACCCCCGGCTGCCGAAGGGCCAAAAAGGATGCACACTTGCGGGACCATCCCGGACAATTTCACCTGATTGTGAAAGATTCTTCCTGCTCCCCTGCGGTTTGGAAACATTTCCAGCTGATCTGTAATTCTGGCGCCGGCTGAATCAACCAAATAAAACAGAGGGACCTTCATCTTTTCTGCAGTTTCCTGCATTCTGATTATTTTTTCAACGGTTTTAGCACCCCAGGATCCTGCTTTGACAGTTGAATCATTGGCAATCACACAAACCGTTTGGCCATTTACTTTTCCTATCGCCGTAACAACTCCATCTGCCGGAAGGTCGCCGGCCTGATAATTGGCAAACAGTCCGTCTTCTTCATAACTTCCTTCATCAAAAAGAATGGACAGTCGATCCCTTACAAACATTTTATTCTGCTGCTTTAATTTCTCGTGGTATTTTTGGCCGCCTCCTGCGTAGACCACACTCTTTCTCTCAAGCAAAATATCTTTGTCTGCCTTTTCAGTCATGTAAGAATCTCTCCTTGATTTCTATTATTCTTAGAAAAACGCAAGGTGCGCAGCCTTAGGCGATAAGCACAAGGCGAATTGCGGGGAGTCACCACAGCAAAGCTGCTAATTTCAATTACATCGTGAAAAGCTTCTTTGAGTATGCTTCATGCAGCTTTGCGACGAGGGAATCATATGCTTCCTTGAATAAGCTGTGCCGCAGGAGCACATTCTTCCTAAATAAACTTCCGCGTGACTTGATCCTTGCGCCGATGGCGCCTGGCCGCCTCAAGCCGCCACATCCTGTGGCTTCGGTGGCACTAGTACTTACTGTACGTCATAGCTAGACATAGAAAAACTTAAATCGAACAAAATATTTATCTGATTTTATACTTTCTTATCTTCCTAGAAAGGTGCAAGCGCCTTGGTCTGTGAGGATAAACAAGTTACTTCCCAAGCAGGCAGTTCCTCAGCCATCAGAGGGAAGCCTCTTGATTCTAATGAGGTTAAGCGCTAGAGCTGGACAGGACAAACAGAGTATCTCCTTCATTAACAAAGTCCCCGGAAGAGACGTTTACTTTAGTTATTTTACCAGCCTCTGGACTTTCAATAGGAATTTCCATCTTCATCGATTCCAAAATCAATACGGTTTGGCCAGGTGATACATTTTCTCCAGCCCCGACTTCAATTTTCCAAACTGTACCTGCCATAGTCGCCTGAATTTCTTTCATTTCTATTCCTCCGTCCCCTCATATTTTCCATAACCTTGATAAAGCTCAGTGAGACAGCCATCA
This sequence comes from Siminovitchia terrae, assembly GCF_003605405.2. Lineage (GTDB taxonomy): Bacteria > Bacillota > Bacilli > Bacillales > Bacillaceae_C > Siminovitchia > Siminovitchia terrae. The sequence goes on from NZ_QYTW02000003.1 coordinate 300,152, forward strand.
TGCCATTGACGATGATGTAATCGCTTCCTATTTACCATTATATCTGAAATTTTTCATGCTTTGTTATATAATGAGATTTAATTACATAATAAAAAAGAAATATATACAGAAAATGGGGATGAAAATATGTCAGAGGAAGTAAAAAAGCTCAGAATCAACTATAAAACAATGGAGGAATTTAAAAAATTCAAAGAATATGGGGCACAGGAATTATCCATGCTGGAGGATTTGCAAGAAAATATCGTTGAAGATGACCTCGATTCTCCGTTTTATGGCATCTATTTTGGGGATAATCTTGCAGCCCGCATGAGCCTGTACAAAAAGGAAGCAAAGTTTGATAAGTATTTTAACCCGCCGCAGGATTACTTGGAGCTGTGGAAGCTGGAGGTTCTCCCGGACTTCCAAGGAAAGGGTTATGGACAGACTCTCGTAGATTATGCAAAAAGCTTTAATATGCCTATTAAAACAAACCCAAGGTTAAACTCCCGCCCGTTCTTTGAAAAGCTGGGCTTCCAAAACGTCAAGTATGATGTAGACAGGGATCTGGGAGAAAATCCGCTGGTCTGGTATCCTGAAGGGGTAACGGAACAAAAAAATAATGACTAAAATGAAACCATGTGTGTCCCTATCCCGTACAACATAAGGTACTTATACAAATATGGGAGGTTTTTTGTTTGAAACGGACAGGAGAAATTGCACTTGGGATCATTGGTATTATTTTAAGTGCGCTGATGTCATTGGGCGGTATCCTACTTATATGGGCCAATCAGTCTAGTGAATTTAAAACAGAGCTGGAAGATCAATTTACCGCGGATCCTACCTTAGAATTCAACGCCGGGGATGTTTCTACGATGCTGGACGCAGTAGGAACTTTTGGCTGGGCTATAGTCGTCGCTTCGATTATCGGTATCATTTTGGGACTAATTGGAGTAATCAGTATCAAAGGAAATAAAAAACCGAAATTAGCCGGATGGATGTTCATCATTGGCGCTTTATTAACAGGTATCATTTCCGTCGGATTCGGATTCTTACCTGCGATTCTATATTTGATAGCTGGTATCATGGCTTTTGCCCGCAAGGCTCCATCTGAATCGCCTGCTTATTAACAGCACCGGGCCGAAACTATTTCGGCCCGGCTCTTTGTTTGTGGGTTAAAGATAACAACAAAAATAAATTGCAAGAAGTTTGATTTTTTCTAGCATATTCTTTTTAACCAAATCAGAAAACAACGCAAACGACAAGTTTATCCATTCAGCTTATAAAAGCTCGCTCCAAAGCCACTGTAAAATGTTCCGCCAGTTTTAAGAGCAAACAGATGAAAGTTTGGTTCTATGCATCAGTGACTTCATAGGCTGTTTCCTTTGCCGCCAGTTTTCTCGCTTTATCCATAATTGACAGTAATGTAGAATATTCCGCTTTCAAATTACCATATTCTCTTCGCAAATTTTCCAATTTCCCATTTAAGTCTTCGTTTTTCTGTCTTAACATCTGGTTTTCCTCTTTCAAAGCACTGTATGATTGAATATTCGCTTCCTGATCCTCCTGTAGCCCATTTAAATAACTGATTACGTCCCTTATTGATAAATGTGTATCGTTTGCCTCACGAATGGCCTCGCTTTCATTCGCTTCATTCAACGTTGAAGAGCCGTTTCTCTGAGCATCTTTCCTCTCTTTTTTTGCCACCGTAATTTCGTTTTGGTATGCTTTTCGCACATAAGAATTCCAGCGAAACCCACAGGCCGCTGCTGTTCTGGCCAATTTAGCCCCAGCCTCTTTAAATGCCTTCAATTGAGTGCTTCCTTCCCTTATATGTGAAAGGACCAAATCTGCAAGTAGTCTATCTTCTTCGGCAGTCCATGCATCCTGTCTTCCAGTTGCCAATGAAATCACTCCTGACTTTTTAACACATACATATGCACATAATAGAAAAGATAGACTAACGAGCAATTGATATTTATCGTTTTAGAAAACTCGATACAACCTGATGATGCTCATCTTTTGCCCAAAGTACCGCACAACGTCTGATTTCTTGGTCCATCCGCTGCTTTAAATTACTTGCATGAAATTTTTCAATCAGAGACTCTTTATACGATTTCAATACGCCCGCTTCCTTTGAAAGAATATCTTCCATAAATTTCTCCAGCGCATGAAGGGAATTCCCTTCATAAATCTCATTGATGAAGCCGAAACTTTTTAATTCTTGCGCAGACAGTACCTGCGCTTCTGTCAAGATTTGCAAGGCCCGTGATGGATTCATCTTTTCGTAAAGAAGACTTGCTCCTCCCCACCCAGTCGTAATGGCAAGATTCGCCTGGATGAACCCAGCATCCGTCCCTGCTTTCGCTATCCTCATATCACAAGCTGTAGCCAACTCACATCCTCCTCCCAGTGCCGACCCATTCAAGACAGCAACAGTCGGTTTAGGCAGAATGGCAAGGCGATATAGCAAGTTTCCCATTCTGGACAACATCGCATAAGCTTGTTCCTCTGTTATTAGACTATGAAATTGCACCACATCTCCACCGGAGCAAAAAGAACGTTCTCCTTCACCTATAATAGCTACTGCTTTTATGGAAGGGTCTCCTTCTGCTTCATTCAGCATCAAATCCAACCCATCCATGACTTCATAGTTTATGGCATTCCTTTTTTCAGGCCGATTGATTTTCCATACAAGCAAACCGTTCTCATATTTTGTAGAAGAATATGCTTTCACCTTATTCTCCCCCTTTTCACATTCAAAAAAATTCTGGAAAACAAAAAACGTGAAGGACTGAATCTCTTCACGTTTTTTGAATTAGTTATTTACAACTGATTTTCCTTTATAAGTTCCGCACTCTTTGCAGACACGATGGGCAAGTTTCGCTTCACCGCAATTTGGGCACTCTACCATTCCTGGTACATCCAATTTGAAGTGAGTACGACGTTGTCTTTTAGCCGTCTTAGACGTTCTTCTTTTTGGTACTGCCATTCTTCCCACCTCCTTAAAGCTGTTAAATATTATCTTTGTTTTTCATCTTCGTCTTTTTGAAGCAATTTTGCCAGATCGGCAAGGCGCGGGTCAATTTTTTTCTTTTCACGCTCTCTCACCTCATACAGCTGATCCTCTGTCAATACTTTCCAATCCTGACCGGATGGTAACGAAGAGCTTTCTTCTACCTCTGGCGAAAACACTTGGATGGGAACTTCCAGAAGAACCAGTTCATGAACGACAGGCTTTAGATCAATGACTCCGCCTACAATCTCATGAATCTCTTCATTCTCATCGACCTGATAATTGAGCGGATTCAATGAAAAGGTCTCGATAGAATGAATATCAAATGGGTATTCCACATCTGCCAAGGTTCTGGAACATGGCAAAATGAATGCCCCTGTAATGTGAAGATGGAAAGCCGCCTTATCAGAATCGACATCCGCTCTTCCTTGGACTCGGATGGGAGAAACCTCTCTAATCTCAGAATCCGCTTTTTTCAGTTCTTCGGCAAGATCGATCGTCTTGTCAAATGTCATTGCCTCGTACTGATATTTATGTAATTCGGCAACGGTCCATTTCATTATGATCACCTCTAGGCAACAAAAGTAATTATAGCTTTGGTCATACTGTTTGTCAATAAAATCTTCTTTACACTTAATGAAATTTAAGTTCATTCTTTACTTTACCCAATTTAGGACAATTGAACACTGTTCATCCATTTACAAAGTAGACCATAGCTCATACAACTTTAATGAAATAAGCATAGATTATCCGGAATTTAATTTTATGAGAGGTGAAAAATTTGAAAAAGGAAGACAGACAGCTTCCGATCCCTGGCGGATATCCGGGGTATGGAGGTTATCACGGGTACGGCGGCTATCCAGGTTATGGATATCATCATGGCACTATGGCTATCAAGCATACGGCCACGGATATTACGGTCATAGAGACGACGAATGTACATATAAGAGGAGGCTTCTCCTCTTATATGTTACAATTTTTAAAAATCCAGTATGATAACAAAGAATTATAGAGGGGGAGTCGATTGGAATGAAAAGCGTTGGGATCGTAGCTGAATACAATCCATTTCACAATGGACACTTGTATCATTTATCACAATCAAAAGAAGTATCAAAAAGTGAGGTTGCCATCGTAGTCATGAGCGGAAACTTTTTACAAAGGGGGGAGCCCGCCATCGTTTCTAAATGGGCAAGGACAAAGATGGCTCTACTGGCAGGTGCCGATATTGTCATAGAACTCCCCTATGCGTTTGCTGTTCAAAAAGCAGAAACGTTCGCTTTGGGTTCTGTTTATTTGCTTGATGCACTGAAATGCAGCTCTATCTGTTTCGGCAGTGAGTCGGGAAGCATTGACCCCTTTTTACATACAATGGAACTTCTCAAGGAGCAGGAAGATCTATATAACCAAAAGATCAAATCTTATATAAAAGAGGGAGTGAGTTATCCGAAGGCCCTTTCTCTTGCTTTCTCGGATCTTGAAAAAAATAAAGACTCGGTTGACTTATCAATGCCAAATAATATTTTGGGCTATCATTACATTTCAGCCGCTGACAAATTAAATTCAAGTATGCAGTTTTTTACAATAAAGCGCAATACAGCGGAACATAATGATCAAACAATCCATGATGATCGAATTGCGAGTGCAACCTCTATCCGGAAGCTGATAAGAGAGGAAGGTAATTTAAACCGCATGCGTCCCTATGTTCCGGAAAGCACATTCGCCGAAATGAATGTTTACTATAATACATATGGACACTTTCATGACTGGGAAGATTATTGGCCCTATTTGCAGTATCGCCTCATTACCATGGGCGAAGAAGAATTAAATCAGATGTACGATATTGAAGAAGGACTTCCTTATCGTCTTCAAAAGGCTGCACAGACTGCTGAAAACTTTCAATCTTTTATGGAATTGATCAAAACAAAGCGCTACACATGGACACGATTGCAAAGAATCTGCACCCATGCTTTGACAAATACTTCAAAAGCCGATATAAAATCCGTTGGGGAGACACCAGGATATATTCGCTTGCTTGGAATGTCAGCTAACGGCAGAGAGTATTTAAACAAGGTAAAGAAGGATTTATCTTTGCCTCTCGTTTCAACGGTTTCCTCTTTCCCGCAGGACCTGCTAGCACTCGACCGGAAGGCGGCACTTGTGTACTCCCAAGTATTAAAAGAGCCTGCTAGAAGCAGGCTGTTATCCATGGAATATGCTCAGCCTCCTATCATGGCCGATTAATCAGGGATTTTCTTTATGCCATCTTTGAATTGCTCTTTGGATCAACGGCAATTTTAATAAGGTGGCTTCTTCCCCCATTTCGATAATCTCACCGATATTTTTAAAAGCCTTTGTGCTTAAATGCTCCACAGGGGGCAAAATCATGACATCAGACTCCACCTCCCTTGCAGCAATAATTTCCTGCTGCAGTATATCCAAACTCTGCATGATTACATCATACACCGTAAGAATCTCCGCACGCCGATTCACTCTTGAAACATCCACCCCAATCACAATATTTGCTCCCATTTCTTTTACAGTTGTTACTGGAACCCGATCCGACACCCCGCCATCGACCATGAGCCTGCCGTCTATTTTCTCAGGTACAAATACACCGGGAATGGAAATACTGGCTCTCACAATTTCAGGAATGGGCCCCTTCTTGAACACGACTTTTTCGCCGGTCTGTAAATCCGTCGCAATGACAGCGACAGGAATATCCAAATCTTCAATCTGCTTTCCCTGCATGAACAGGCGGATTAAATTCTTCACTCTATTCCCCGCAATAAACCCCATTTTCGGGACTGTGAAATCTATATAGTACTGTCTTTTAAAAGCTTTCGATAATTTTATAAGCTGGCTGATATCATGGCCAAAGCCATAAAAACATCCTATTAGCGCTCCCATGCTGCTGCCTGCAATCATATCTACGGGGATGGAATGATCTTTTAGAACTTTAAGTACTCCCAAATGGGCAAAACCCCTTGCACCCCCAGATCCGAGTGCAAGGCCGATTTTCGGTCTTTTCAACATTCACCGCCCCCTTTGCCCCATTTTATGGTCTAAAAGGATAGCCTATGAGTATATTGGTTATGTAGGGTTCCTTGGACAAGGAGGGCTGAACTTGAACTTATCAAAAATAAAAACCGTTTTCCTTGCTGTAATGGTAACATCAATGGCCGCTTCCATGGTCCTTCTTCCGGAAAAATCTTTTGAAGCATCCGTCCGCGGCCTCAACATGTGGTGGGAAATCGTCTTTCCATCCCTATTTCCTTTTTTTGTACTTTCCGAGTTGCTGATAGGGTTTGGAGTCGTAAAATTTATGGGAGTGTTGCTTGAACCGTTAATGAGGCCACTTTTCAGGGTTCCTGGTGTTGGGGGATTCGCCTGGGCGATGGGGATGGCTTCTGGTTTTCCTGCTGGGACAAAAATAACCGCACGGCTACGCCAAGAGGGGCATTTAACGCGTGATGAAGCAGAGAGGCTTGTATCTTTTACAAATTGCTCAAGTCCTCTTTTTATTTTCGGTGCCGTTTCAATAGGTTTTTTTCATAATCCAAAGCTTGGCTTCCTTTTGGCTTTAACCCATTATATAGGCAATTTCTCTGTAGGAATCATCATGAGAAATTTCGGTAAAAAAAGGCCCAAAAGTGAAATGCCAACTTATAAACGGCCGCTTTTGACCGAAGCTTTGTCCGCTTTGCATCAAACTAGACTGAAAAATAAAAAGCCGATCGGAAAGCTGGTAGGGGATGCTGTCATTTCATCCATCCACACATTACTTATGATCGGCGGTTTTATTATATTATTTTCTGTAGTAAACAAGCTGTTGTTTCACATGCATGTTACAGCGTTTCTGGCAAAATTGGTAGAAGGTATCTTAATGATTTTCCATCTGCCAACGTCTTTAAGCATCCCTTCTATTGCCGGTATTTTCGAGATTACTCTCGGAAGCCAGATGACCAGCCAGATACAAGATGCAACCCTTATGCAACAGGCCATTATGGCTAGCTTTATTCTCGGGTTCAGCGGTTTCAGTGTACAAGCGCAGGCCGCGAGCATACTTGCCCAAACTGATATCCGTTTCCGCCCTTTCTTTATAGCCAGGATTCTTCATGGTTTTTTGGCCGGTTTTTTTACTTTCATTTTTTGGAAGCCATTCGAACAAAGGTTTTTGAGCGGCCAATCCATGTCCACTCCGGTATTTTTTCAGAAGCATGACATTTGGTGGGAAAATGTGCTTAATTGGTTAAAGCAATTTGGGCCTCTTTTCACCATTTTTATGTTATTGATTTGCATAGCGGTCTATGTACAGAAAATCGAATCAAAAAACTAGTCTAGCTATGGTCGAATTTCTCTTTTAAAGCTTTTTCCACTTCCCATGGAACGAGTTCTGATATGTCCGCATTATATTTCGCTACTTCTTTCACTATGCTCGAACTTAAAAAAGAGTACTGGTTATTGGTCATAATAAAAAACGTTTCAATATTTTCATTCAGAACCCTGTTCATTGAAGTGATCTGCATTTCATACTCAAAATCTGAGACCGCTCTCAATCCTCTTATGATTGCATTGGCATGGATGCTTTTGGCGTAATCGACAAGAAGACCATTAAATGAATCTACTTTGACATTTTTTATATCTTTTGTCACTTTCTTAATTAATTCTGTTCTTTCATCTGTTGAAAACAACGGCTTCTTGGACGAGTTACTTAAAACAACGACGTACACTTCATCAAAAACTTTTGCTCCACGCCGAATAATGTCCAGATGTCCGTTAGTCACCGGATCAAAGCTCCCCGGGCATACTGCGATGCTCGTCATCTTGCTCCCCCTCTTTTTCCTCATGAATATACATAGTAAGACTGCTCATTCCATAGCTGGCGCTTTTCACCTGCTCCAGCTCGCCAATCGTATCCGGAAGGATCACTTCGGGGTCATGCTCGCAAATGATACAGCCTGACTCCTTCAGCAAAGACTTTTTCTCTATCATTTCCAATAACATATTTAGCTTTTGTCTTTTATATGGCGGATCTAAGAAAATCAGATCAAATTGCAGGTTCCTTTTGACAATGGCTCTTAATGCGCGTTCTGAATCATTATTGTAAATCTCGCATTTATCGTCCATGCCACACATGGAAACATTCGTCTTGACTGTTTGGATAGCTTGTTTATTATTGTCCACAAAAACAACTAAATCCATGCCCCTGCTCAGCGCCTCTAGACCGACACCGCCGCTGCCTGCGTATAAATCAAGGCAAGATCCCCCAGAAAAATAGGGACCGATCCAATTAAAAATCGTTTCTTTCATTTTATCGGTAGTAGGCCTTGTTGACTTGCCTGGAACCGACTTCAGCTTCCTGCCTTTGCAAGTGCCTGATATTATCCTCATATTCGTCACCATTCGTCCTGTATTGTCGCTTTTTATACTAACACAAAAGTTTTCTACAATCTATATTAATCAAGTGAGACTTTACACCTACATGATTGATTGCATAAGACATGTATAAAAGTTTTGTTAACGGTGATAATATGGATAACAACATCGCAGCAGATGTTGTTGCCAACCGCGGAGAAGACTTACGCTTCCCCATAAGTTCTTCCTCCGGTTTCTCCTCTCCCTTTGCCTTCTATCCGTTTATACGGAAAATAGAAGGACCCTGCAGTGTATTCTGCAGGGTTTTTTAATGTATATTAATTTCCTGACTATTTTCCTCCACTTCCAAATCAAACAGTCCCTTAAGTGCAGCTGTATCAAAATAGACTTCATTATGGTCCATAGAAAACGGGTTCCGCTGAAAACCAAATTGCTGCCCGTTTTTAAAGAATAATTTCTTTGAAAAAATAAAGTGATACTTATCACCATTTTTACCAATCATCAACTCTTTTGGCTTGGATGAATCCAATACATGAAAGCCAAGCATTTCGATCAATGGGACAAAGGATATATAGGTCCGATCATTTTGGAGTAAAATGTTTATTTTGTCAGCTTTTTTGCCGTTTATATATATTTTCCGTTTATCTAAAAAGTAAAACGGCTGGAACGGCTTGCTCATATCAGCGTTTTTTTGAAAAAAATCAGTTTTAATTCCCGCAGTATCTTCAAGCAATTCATCGAGCAGCTGACTAGTAATAGTTTTTGAATCTGTCGAGAGAATGTTTTCCAACCAGCGATCTGCTTGTTCTTTGGTTAACACCGAGAAGATTGTTTCCCGCATTTTTTCCACCTTGTTACTATGGGCAGGCGTATGAGTTAGAGAAGAAACAAGCAAATCGAGCATCCACTCTTTTTCATCCGTGAAAGAAAGCTTTTTTGCAAGCAGCAGGCTAGCAAGCTGTTTTTCCACATTTTTTTTCCCCCCCGGTACGAAGATCAGCTTGTCTGTTTCGGTAAGCTCGCTAATATTGTTCGACATGATCACAAATATTTTCTCGTCAGGAACGAGCTTTTCAAATATAGATCGTTTTAACGAAGGCTTACCTTCTGAGTAAATGGTGAGATGCTGATTCATTTCCATTGGCACGAGAGCTTGCTCTTGCCAAAATAGCGGAGGTATTAATCCTTCTGCCTTAAATACATAATAGTCAAGGCCTTCCATTTTTTCTTTTCCAGCTAAATCCGCCCCTGTTGCCCAGCTGCCATTTCGCCAATTTTGTTCTGTCAACTGGATACGTGTAGAAGCGCTTGGTGCCTCTTTAATCGTTATTCCCCAATCCTCCAGCAAGAAGCTGTTAACCTTCATGGGGGCTTTAAGCTTATATGTAAAAGTCAGAGGGCCTTCCTTGACCTTTAATTGGCTGTTTTTTCCATCCTCCCATTTGCAGACATGATCCTCTCCCAATTGACAATCGATATCTTTTGCTTTTGGTGGGTAGTGTATATGGTATTTTCCTTCCGGAAGATTTTCGATAGACTGTTTTATCACAAATTCGTCTTGCGTATGCCGAATAGTAAATGTTTGTTCAATATTCAACACAGCCGCATCTTCTACAGAATGATAGCCTTTCCACTGAATGAACAATATACAACCTATAACAAACGCAAGAAACAATGAAAAGCGAATAATCCTTTTAGTCAAACTACTCTCCCCCATTATAAGAAAAGCGAAAGGCGCACAACCTTAGGCGACAAGCACAAGGCGAATTGCGAGGAGGCGGTTCCTCAGCCACCACAGCAAAGCTGCTAATTTCAATCCTGAAAAGTTTCCTTGAGAATGCTTCATGCAGCTTTTCAACGAGGAAAACATATCCTTCCTTGAATAAGCTGTGTCGCAGGAGCACATTCTTCCTGAATAAACTTCCGCGTGACTTGATTCTTGCGCCGATGGTGCTGTACGTCGGCTGGCTCAAGCAGCGACGTCCTATCGCTTCGCTTGCACTAGCACATCCTTGTGCGTCAGCAGAATCAAAACGAGACTTCCTGTCGCTTCGCTTGCACTAGCACATCCCTGTGCGTCAGCAGGATCAAAACGAGACTTCCTGTCGCTTCGCTGCACTAGCACATCCCTATGCGCCGGCAGGCTCAGAACGCGGCATCCTGCAGCTTTGCTTGCGCTAGCACATCCCTGTGCGTCAAAGTCTATGTTAACCTATTGTAGTGAAGTTTGTTAGTCGCTGAGCGCTAGAACTGGACATCTATATCATCTAAATTTGTATTTTGCTCACCACTTAAAGAAAGCGGCCCTGTTATGGGCCGCTTTCTCTTAAAGACCTATTCGATAATCGTATTCCTTCGCTTTGTCAGGCTTCGCATTTTCAAATTCCGTCTTGAGATCCGACTTGTAAGAAGGCTCCACTTTCTTAATGAATGGGAGTGATTCCAGTTTTTCAGACAAAGTCTCAAATTCATTTTGATTGCAATAGAGTACGGCATATTTCATTCGCTTGGAGACAAAATGTACATTTCCATACCGTCGCAGCATTTTTGTATTTTTTAAATTATACAACCATACGATTAATCCTTGTCTTTTCATAAACATATTTGTTCCCCTTTACATCTCTTCCTTTGGTTATGCAGAACAGCCGCAGCCGGCTCCGGTTCCGCATCCTCCTGAGCATGATGAACCTGTATCAAAAAACGGATTGCCTGTATCCACCTTGATACTGTCAGAAACAGCTTGACTGATAATCACGCTTATTTGATCCAGCAACGACTGCAAATCATTCTCTGCCTTTCGGAAGTTTGCAACATTTTCGTCAAGATCCATCTCCCGTTTAAGCTCCCGCGTCTTTGTCATGATTTGCTTATACTCTGGATGGTAACGGCCGAACCGTTGGACATCTTCGTACAATTCCTTCATTTTGACGAACTCAGCAATTTTCCTCCTTGTAGTAGAATCTTCCTGCAATTTATGATAATAGAACCGATACCGCTCGGCAATATTCGTTTCCTGAATAATTTTACCAAGCATTTCAGCATTCTCGATGATTTCAATACTTTCAAGTGTAGCAAGCAAAGGGCTCACCTCCACTATTTATTTTACCATGTTTCCAGTTGGGCGGCGATACTATCTAGCTGACAGTTGCCTTAAACTTTTTACTGATTCCAAGCGACCTGTTGTCCTTGTCCACTATTTCAATTGTAAAAGTGTGAACTCCACTTGAAATATCTTTAACGACGAAAGCAGCTGTATCATATTCATTGTACAGTTGTCCGTCGATATATAAAAGAGCTTTACCTAATTGTCCTTCAGCTTTTGAACCAGAAAAAGAAACACCAGGTATGAAACACTCGATATATATGGAATTTCCTTGGACATTGTGACGCACAGTCATTTGCTTACTGGCCTCAACTTCGGTTTCCATCGCTTTTGCTTTTTCAGCTTCAGGGTCCGGCAGCTTTTGCGCACAACCTGAAAAAATAAGAGCCACCAATGTATATAAGATCATTTTTTTCATCGCCATCACCTCTTACCCTTTAGTTTTTTCCCCAAAGGGTGAGGTTCATGCAAAAAAATAAGAACACATAAATTTATATGTGTTCACCAGTTAAGATTTCATACCCTGCAGCATTCCCATCATCATTGAAGCCATTTGTACACCTCTAGAAAATTTTTCGACCCGGTGTGGGATCGTTTTTTCAAAATAATGGCTAGAGGCAATTTCAAACTGCTCCAATAACTCCGGCTTACGTGAAAGTGTTCGATACCATCGTGGCTGCTCCCGGATAAAACGCTTCAATTCATTACTGGAATATATATATTGCAATACATCCGCCCTCATCTTTTCACTTCTCCTTAATCTTTACGGAATGAAAATGGATTTCTTGGGGCATCATTTTGCGGTTGAGTATTTGTATTTTCTTGATTGTTCCCTTGAAATTGCGTCAGGACTCCTTGGATCGCTCCTATGGCCTGGCTCAAATTATTAATATGGTGCTGCATTTGATTGGCATCCATTTTTTTAAACACTCCGGTCAATTGCTGGACCCAGTTTTTATCATCGTCTTTTTTATGACTAGTCTTGGTTTGGCTTCCATTTTTATATTGGGTCCATTTGGGATCATCTTCACCGAGCAAATACCAATCCTCATATAGTTCTTGCCATGTGTATTCGTCGTCTCTTACCAATTTTATGAGGATCGGATGCTCTTTCACAAATGCTTTGAATTGTTCCACTGATGGATGGAGCTTTTTCCCGGCCATCGCTCAATCACCTCAATTTATCCTCCATTTATATTATGACAATGGAGGATGATTGTTCATGTCAAAACGGGAACACTTCACATTTCAGAATGCTTGACAAAGTTCTGAGTATAATTCTTCTTAAATACCCCAACACCGATTAAAGTAAAGTCTTCATCCAAAAGTGCTTTGCGGTGATTCTCCGAATTAACCCAGCCTTCCATAGCAGCAGGCCCGTCAATATAATCGGCCGCAATATTTTCGCCGGCAGTTTGAAATGAGACCTTTCCTTCCTTTAGCCGTTTTGCAAGGTCACCAAAAGTCGGTGAATCATGTGCAAAATAGTCGTTTTCTCTCATATCCTTACTATGCCCATACGCCACTTCTGCAATTTCATCATCCCATTTGAGCTCTGGGATATCAAAGCGCGTACGAAAGGTATTCGTCAGATCAAAGATCTGCTGTTCACTTCCTCTTTCGATTGCTTCCCATTTATCCTCATCCGGGTCCTCCATATCAATCAAATCACCGCTGTAAATCAATTCATATGGCCGCTGGCTGATAAGTGTCTTCTGATCCAGAAACCTGACACTAAATAGTGTCCCGGTAAATTTATCAATGGAGAGTTGAGCAAATATGTCTCCAAGCTGGATGAGTGGTCGGATATTTAAATCCTCTTCTGTCAATTCGAATCGATAATTTCCCTCGTGGGCATTCACAACAATCTCAGTCTCAAGCACAGTTGATCGATAGATATCCTCAACAGGTTGATCGATTTTAAACGGAGTGATATTCAACTGGCTCCCAACGGCATATATGGTGACAACTTTGCTATCTTGGATGCCTACCTGCATATATGAATCAAGTTCATTATTATAAATCCACCATTCATATTCATAGGAAGAAGGCTCCTTCCGATCAGGCTCTCCGAAACCTTCAATTAACTCAGCCTGCGGCCTTCCAATTAAAGAACCGAGACCTTCAGCGGGCTGCTTGTCTGAATCAGTCATTGTGATATGCGGAATCGCTTCATCATTGTCATGTTTAGGAGGTAGTGAATAAGTATCATCTTTTATGGGGCCCGTTTCTTCAGGGGAATATATATAAAAGCTAATTACAAGTAATGCGGCTGTAAAAATCAGGATTCGGAATAAGTTACGCAGTTTTACCCCTTCTCTCAATGGCTCTCATTATTTAGGTAACATTATACCATTTCCTGCCGTCTGAACATATAGAAAAAGCTTAGAAAAAGGCAGTCTAGGAAGCGATTGGCTTATTTTGAATATGTTGGGCAAACCATAACTTGCCTTTTTAGAAAAAACAAAAAATGAGGCGAAAGAAAAACGAATCGTTTTCTTTCGCCTGCAACATATTCCTAGTGTATCGCCTGCTCACCATCGTCTTCCGAGATTTCCGACAATGCACCTTTTGCCTGGTTATCGGTTAAATCCCTGACAGCCAAATCCCCAAGTGCAACAATTCCCACCAATTCCCCATTTTCGACAACTGGCAAGCGACGAATCTGTTCCTTTGCCATTAACCGTGCGGCTTCCTGTGTTGTCGTATTAGGAGACACCGTATATAGATTTTCGCTCATGACCTCTTCCACCTTGGAGGATGGGGGCTGTTTTTCAGCAATACAGCGGAGTACAATATCCCTGTCTGTAATAATCCCCATCAACCTTTTATCTTCCACAATGGGTATGACACCGACATTCAAATCTTTCATTTTCACAGCTACGTCATAAATATTATCTTTCAATGAACATGTTTCGACATCCCTTGTCATAATATCACTAATATGACTCATTTCCTGTGCCTCCTTAAAAAATTTCATTTCATACCTTCCCTATAGTCACCATTATTGGACAAATTATACTTCCTCAAAATCAACTCTCCGCAAGCAGGCAAATAATATGTGATTTCGTTGCAAGAAGGGGTTTTTTCGACTATTATAAAATATGGGGTAGTATTAGCGGCCTGAATTATTAGGAGGGAATTTTAATATGAAGTTTGAAAACATCGAATTAGAATCGTTTAAAATCGATTTAAATCGGCTTGATGAAGTAATGAGCAAAAACCGCATGGTGCGTGCAGGTCAGTGGGACTATGAAAGGGTTACATACGACCATAAATTTGTTATTCAAGAAGGTACATATTACTTGCGTATTTCTGGATATGCACTTGAAGGAGATGTAGGAAGCGGCAAAGCATTGATTCAACTCATGAATCCGCTGCTTGGCAAGCATTATTATCCTCATGGTGTGGAATACGGAGAAGACGAAGTTTTCCCTGCTCAGCTTGTAAAACAGTGCAATCAAATTTTAGAAGCAATTAAGAAAGACATTGAAGTATTTGCAGAATAACACCATCAAGAACACGGAAAATAACCGTGTTCTTTTTTGTATATATATACTAAAAACTTGACTTCCCATACTATAATGTAATATATCCATTGTAAAGGAGGAGAGGTTTGTTTGGGGTAAAAAGAAAGTATGTGACCGTTGGAATCTTTATTATTCTTATTGCACTGGCTTTCTATTTTATTATGCCCGTATCCATTCCGTTAGTTGCTGCATTAATCACCGCACTTATTCTGGACCCACTAGTCAAACTCCTGCAATTAAAAACTTCTTTAAAAAGACATTTTGTCGTCATGATCGTTTTTACCGTATTTACAATCATTTTGGGATCCTGCATTTTCTTTATTACTACTAAGGTCGCAGGACAATCAGTTAAATTAGTTGAGGATTTTCCTCAATATGTCAATCATATTTCTGAGACGTGGAGTAATTATGAGAAACAATTAAAGAATACGGCTCAAAGTTTGCCTGAAGAGGTAGTACATTCCATTACAGAGGAAGTCACCGAATTTTTAAATACGATGATGATCAGCATTCGCAAAAATTTAAATATAGAGAATATTAGCGCCGTTATATCCTACATACCGAATTTCCTTGTTAGCTTTCTTGTATATTTAATTGCTTTATTTTTATTTATGCTGGACCTGCCCAAAATCCAAAACGGCATTTACAGGCACTTAACGGACGAAACTTCCAAAAAGGTAAAATTCATGACAAGCCAGATTTCCAATTTCGTGATTGGTTTTTTCAAAGCCCAGTTCCTTGTGAGCTTAATCATATTTGCAGTGTGCCTTATCGGATTGTTAATGATATCTCCCAAGGTCGCCATCATCATGTCCCTTGTAGTGTGGATCATTGATCTTATCCCTATTATTGGCTCAATCATTGTGCTTGGCCCCTGGTCTCTATATCACCTATTGTCAGGGAATATTGTTTTGGGGATGAAGCTTGCGATATTGGCAGTTGTTCTGTTGATAATCAGGCGCACCGTAGAACCAAAAGTAATGGGCGTCCATATGGGTCTTTCACCACTTGCTACATTAATCGCCATGTATTTGGGTCTTAAAATACTTGGCATACTTGGGATCATCATAGGGCCGCTGCTGCTGATTATTTTTAAAGCTGCAAAAGAAGCGGGAATCATAAAGTTGAATTTTAAAATTTAAAAAGCATGCATGGCACTCTGACCATGCATGCTTTTTAACCACCCAGGATTGCTTTAATCAGGGATGTCGTTTCTCCACCCTCATAGATTATATACAGGAATAGATAAACTAAGACACCTGTAATTCCTGTACCTAACCACACTATACTTGTAACAGGTCCCAGTTTCCGATGAATATTCAACCTGTCTTTTAATCCCGACCATATCGAAATGATTCCAAGAACGGCGCCAACTGTCGCCAATGTGATATGAAAAAATAAAAAGATAGTGTAAAAAAGCTTTAAATTCTCCGGTCCTCCAAAAGATGTATTTCCTATGAAAACCGTCCTGCTTGAATAGATGATAAAAAAGATTACGGCAAAAACAGCTGCGGCAATCATTATTTTTTTATGGCTTTCAATCTGGCGTTTTCTAATTTTTCCCCAACCGATAGCCACAAGCACAGAACTGATAACAATACATGCCGTACTAATTGTTGGTAAGATTGGAACTGACATCTACTTCCATTTCCTTCCTTGTCTATTTTCTAAAAAAAGCGCAAGACACGCGGCTTTAGACGACAAGCACACGACGAAATTTGATAAGGGGCAAAAGCAACCACAGTCAAGCCATTTAGCTTGACCCTTTCCTGATGCTCCTGCCGACTTAAAGCGCCACGCCCTGTGAACTCTGCAGGTGCTGGAGTAACATCCTATTTCTTCTCTAACACCAATACTCCCGGTAAGTCACCATCACTAGGATCTGCTGGACACCTAACATAATCATTTGAATACACAGTGTAATTTCATAGCCATTTCCTATTTAAAAAAAGGCCATCAGCCCTTTTTTAATCCGCAGGACGAGGGTCGTGTTGAATGAGACTCTCATCAACAGGGTCAACCCCAGTCGACTCTTTCTTATACCACTCAAAAAAGACTTTCGACAGAATGGTAGCCAGCACAATCTCCTGAATGATTTTCATCAAAACTCCACCAAGCTGCTGGTCTTCCCTGGCAGGCATATTAGTAAATAACTCTGGACCACTAATGTTTAAGCCCGCGAGTGTCGCACCTGGCACGCAAAGTTCCATTGCCTTCATCCACATTTCGCCATCGGTGTATGTTGCATACATAGCTTCTGGTGCAAAAATAATCAGCCCACATGCTGGGGTCAAAAGTACACCATCTCCAAGAATATAGCCAACTTTCTTCAAGCCATGCAACTGATAATGCCCTGGTAGCTTATTGACAAGGGGCCACCAAAGGAAAAGGGCAAAAACAAATAATACAACCGTGTATAAAGCATGAAGGAACATATTCATTTTGACATAGTCCATTACCATTGGAATATGGTAAACGGAAAATAAACCATTAAACATAACAAGTGCAATCAATGGCTTTGTAAAGAAACGAAAGATCCCGTTGAAGGAAGGCAACTCAATGACATGTTTCCATATCCAGTTTGGTACACCCGAAATAAACAACGGGGGTATAACCAAATAAAGAAAAGCCATTTGGACCATGTGAAAAGTAAACATGATATGTGCCATCAAATCAACAGGCGACCCTTTAATGATATAAAGCAGCAACATGCTGATCAGGAATAAAGCAGCCTGGCTCTTTTTCAAGGGTTCACTGTCTTTAAACAGATGACGTTTCTTGACCGTCAGATAAAAGTAGACGGCAACCAAAACTAAAATGAACATCAGAAAATAAGGACTCCAAAGTGCACGAAAACCAAATATACTTAAAGGCACTCGCCTTCACCTCTTTTATGGTCTACAATTTCTTCTACATTCCATTATACTTAGCGGCTTCTCACACTTCAACGTTTCGACATGACAAGTTGATGAACATTGAAAGAAAAGCGATAGCGCCTGATCATCGACGTACAGACTGGAGTGACTCCGACGAGATAAAGGAAACACGGTGAGCCAAAGGCGAATCGATGTTGACTTATCGTAGGAGGAGGCGCGAAGTCTGCTAGGCGATAGGTGCGGTAGCTAGACAATGAGAAAAACGATAGCGCCTGGTCATCGGCGTACAGACTGGAATGAAATGCGAAAACGCCTTGCTTAGCCCCGACAAACATAAGAAAATTCCCGAGGAGGCGTTCCTCAGCCACCACAGGGAATTGGCCTATGACCTCGAGGGGCTGGCGTTGGCAGGCTAAGAACGCGACGTCCTGTCGCTTCGCTTGCACTAGTACTTGCTGTACGTCAAAGACGATGTTGAGCAGGAAGGCTGCTAGGTGTTGAGCGATGAAATGAGACAATTAGAAAAGCCAGTCGAAAATTCGACTGGCTCAAAATCTGCTTACCACCAAACGATGGTCAAGAAGGCCAAAAGGGTAACGAAACCGATAATGACTCCTCCATATATAAACAACTGGACTGCTTCATGCCCCTTCTCGCTCATATGCATAAAGTAATATAATTGGAAGATTACCTGCACTAATGCGAGTAAAAGGATAAACGGAATGACAAACCATTTATCAAATCCAGCTGCTACTGCGCCAAATGCCACCAATGTCAAAAAGATCGAGATGGCAAATGAGATTACTTGATGACGCATGTGTTCCTTGTTTCTTCTGCGACGGTATTCATAATCAACACGTGGATTTCCTGAATTTAAGTATTGATCTTCCATACGTTATCCCACCATTCCCATTAAGTAAACGACAGTGAAGATAAATACCCAGACTACGTCGATAAAGTGCCAGTAGATACTTGCCAAGTAGAATTTAGGCGCATTATAAAGACTTAGTCCTCGTTTTGCGTTACGTACAAGCAATGCAATAATCCATCCAAGTCCGAACACTACGTGCCCGCCGTGGAAGCCAACAAGTGTATAGAAGGCCGAGCTGAATGCACTGCTTTTAAAACCAAATCCCAATTCTGTCGTGTAGTGATGAAACTCATAAATTTCCAGAGCAAAGAATCCCAGCCCTAGCAAACACGTAATGATAAACCACAATTGCATCTTTTTATAATTAAAGTTCCTCAAATGGTAGATCGCATACACGCTTGTGACTGAGCTTGTCAATAAAAGCATCGTCATGGCAAATGCCAGCGGCAGACCGAAAACATCTGTTGAAGTCAGGCTGTCACTGTTTGGAACTTTATCCTTTAGGGCCAAATATGTGGCAAAGAAAGAGGCGAAGAGAACAGTTTCGCCTCCAAGGAAAAACCAGAGACCCAAGAATTTATTTTTTCCTTCCAGAGTGGCTCTCTCCGGTGTCTCCGGCCATGTTTCCGGAGTAAATTGCTGTTCAACTGCCATTATGCCTTAACTCCTTTCTCACTATCATCCATCAATTCTGACTTAGGTATATGATAGCCGTGGTCATCTTTCAAGGAGCGGACAAGCATAGAACCGAAAGCGATGACTAATCCAATAATCAAAACGGGAATTCCCCACGCATGCTCTTGGTTATAAATTGCTCCGAATGATGCAACAAAGAAACCGAATGACATCATGAAAGGAATAAATGATCCGTTTGGCATGTGAATCTCACCGATAGGCTCAGCCGGTGTCATCTCAGTTCTGCCTTCCATTTTTTCCAACCAGAAAGCATCAAGACCGCGAACAAGCGGAAGCTGTTTAAAATTGTAAAATGGCGGCGGTGAAGGGATAGCCCATTCGATCGAACGTCCATCTCCCCATGGGTCGTTGGCTACAGCTTCTCCTTTAACAGTAGTAATTACTACGTTAATTAGAAGAACAATAACCGCAACAGCCATTGTTAATGCTCCAATGGAGCTGATCATGTTACCTGAAGTCAATCCTTGACCATCAAGGAAGGTAAATACTCTTCGCGGCATTCCCATCAAACCTAGGAAGTGTTGAATAAAGAATGTCAAATGGAAGCCAATGACAAACAATACCCAAGTAATTTTACCCAATGTTTCGTTCAACATTCTTCCGAACAGTTTTGGCCAATAGAAATGAACGGCTGCAAAGATACCGAATACTACCCCACCAACAATTACATAGTGGAAGTGAGCAACGATAAAGTATGTGTCATGGTACTGATAGTCGGCAGGTGCAACAGCCTGCATGATACCAGTTACACCACCCATAACGAATGAAGGAACAAAAGCGGCCGCCCAAAGCATTGGAGTAGTAAATTTAATGCTTCCGCCCCACATCGTCAAGAGCCAGTTAAATATTTTAATTCCCGTTGGTACGGCAATTGCCATTGTTGCAACCGCAAAAATTGCATTAGCGATATTACCAAGTCCTACTGTAAACATGTGGTGAGCCCACACCATGAAACCAAGGAATCCGATCAATACAGTAGCAAAAACCATTGAGGAATATCCAAACAATCTCTTTCTTGAAAAAGTCGAGATGATTTCAGAGAAAATTCCAAATGCAGGCAAGATCAAAATATATACTTCCGGGTGCCCAAAAATCCAGAAGAAGTGTTCCCAGATGATTGTGTTTCCTCCAGCTGCCACGTTGAAGAAGTTCGCTCCGAACATTCTATCAAAAGTCAAAAGGAACAACGCAACAGTAAGTGGAGGGAATGCAAACAAAATAAGTGCCGATGTAATGAATGTTGTCCAAGTGAACATAGGCATTCTCATATAAGTCATTCCAGGTGCACGCATGTTGATGATTGTAACGAGGAAGTTGATTCCCCCCATGAGTGTACCAAATCCGGAGATTTGAATTCCGGTAGCATAGAAGTCAACACCATGGGTGGTTGAATTCATCGCAAGTGATGCGTAGGAAGTCCACCCTGCATCAGGTGCGCCGCCTCCAACAAACCAGGATACGTTCACCAACAAGCCACCAAAGACGAAAAGCCAAAGGCCCAGAGCGTTCAAAAACGGGAAAGCAACGTCCCGCGCTCCAATTTGGAGAGGCATAATCGCATTCATAAAACCTACCAAAATCGGCATGGCGGCAAAGAAAATCATAGTTGTTCCATGCATCGTCATCATTTCATTAAACGTACCAGCACTAACAAAGTCATTGTTAGGCACTGCGAGCTGGATACGTATAATCATAGCTTCGATTCCGCCTAGGAGAAAGAAGAAGAACCCTGCGGCGAAGTATAAGATACCCACTTTTTTATGGTCCACAGTTGTTAAGTAGTCCCATACAGCGGCTCCGAAACTTCTTTTTTGAGCAATAGTACTCACAATTAAACCTCCCTTTGTTATACGTTACTTATTTTTGAACCTTTAATTCCATCAAATACGCAGCCAAAGCATCCAATTCCTGATCAGACATTTCTGGATACGTACCTGTCATTTTGTTGCCCGGTTTAATTTTTTCAGGATCTTTAATCCATTTCTTCAATTCTTTCTCATTGTGATCGAGAATCCCTGCAACTTTTTCACGATCAGCAAACCCAGCAAGGTTTGGAGCAAGTTCCCCACTTGGTTTTGCCTCTGGTGTTACCGCGTGACATGTAATACAGCTTTGGTTGAAGATTTCTTCACCTTGTTTTGCAAGATCTGTAGTTGGTTCTACAGGCTCTTTTGTATTTTGCATGTCTGCAACCCAGTTTTCAAAATCCTTCTGTGGTAATGCTTTTACTTTGAAGTCCATCAAAGCATGGGAAGGTCCGCATAGCTCGGCACATTTACCATAGAAGAGATTGCCTGCTTCTTCAGCTTTGTCACTATCGGCAATCAACCAGAACTTATTGACGTTATCCGGGTTAGTGTCCAGCTTCCCACCTAATGGCGGAATCCAGAATGAGTGTTTTACGTCTTTACTTGTTACCTGGAAGTAGACTTTTTCATCTGTCGGAATGACAAGGTCCTGGCTCGTTACAATTCCAAGATCCGGATACTCAAATTCCCACCAGTATAAGTGTGCATTGACGTTTACAACAAGAGCTTCTCGGTTTCCATCTGCATCTTTTTTATCAATTGCAGAAACATCACCTTGGCTGAAAGTAACAGCAACTGTAGGTACTGCAAGGATTAGAAGCAAGATGATCGGAATAACAGTCCATACAATTTCCAGCGTGTGGCTGCCTTCTACCTGTTTCGGAATTTTTTCATCTTTACGTCGGAATTTAATGATGGCAAAAGTAAAGATAATTACTACAACAACGATTACCAGAGCCATGATCCCTAAACTAAGAAGAATGAGATCATACTGCTGTTTTCCAACTTCTCCTGCGGGAACCAGCCCGGATAGAAAAGGCTCGCCGCAGCCTGAAAGCACGAGCGCTAATATCGCAAAAACTGATAATAGACGCCACTTTTGCAGCCATAGTTTCATAATTCAATCAAACCCCTCTTTCGTAAAATATCTTAGTGGTTGCAAGGACCGGGTCATTCTATGTGGATTTCTTTAAAAAAGAAAGAATTCCCAAAATCAAATGCGCCTTAGCGTATTTGCGCCCAGATTTTATCGAGCTCCGCTCGATAAATTCCCTCTGAAAATCTGAGGCATCCGCCGGAGGCTTTAACTTTATTCAGCAGGGGTTTGAACCCCCACTGAATGGAATACCAATAGGCATTCATCTCACCACTTACAGAAGTGGGAGACTTTCTGCTGAGGGAATTTAAATAACTGCGAAAATTACCATTGCAGTAAAAATAATGGTCAAATAGTTTAATGAATAGACAAACATGAGCGTTGCCCATTTTATATCATTTTTCATCCTATAACCAGCAATTCCCATCACAAGCCAGCCAACGTTTAATAGCGTGGCTAATATAACAAATGGTATTCCCAGTGCTGTCATAAAAAATGGAATCGGCAACAACAAAGCCACCCACATAACAATGCTGCGTTTTGTAGCTGCAAAACCTTTCACGACAGGCAGCATAGGTATACCTGCTGCCCTGTATTCCTCAGTTCTCCTCATGGCCAATGCATAAAAGTGAGGCGGCTGCCATATGAACATGATCAGGAACAGCATCCATGCCATCGTTGGCAGACTCGGATCGATTGCCGCCCATCCAATCAGCGGAGGAACCGCTCCGGACAAGCTTCCAATGACCGTATTGCTTACAAGCTTCCGCTTAGCCCACATGCTGTAAATCACTACATAGCTAAACACCCCGACAATACCGATGAAGCCGGCTGTTGCATTGGTAAGAAAAATGAGAATTAAGCCCAATATCACGAAAGTAAATCCAACTGTAAGTACTTTCCCTCCACTGATCCGGCCTGTAACCGTCGGCCTCGATTTTGTTCTTTCCATAATTGGATCAATGTCTCGATCGATATAATTATTGAAAGCACATGATCCGGCCATAATGAAGGCAGACCCAAGCAACGTGAAAATAACAGTGTCCAAGGATTGGAGGAAATGCTGTCCATTATATATGAGTGCAAGCCATAGCCCCGCAAAAACAGGTATCAGGTTGGAGTTGACAATTCCAATTTTGATCAAGGCCATAAAGTCCGACCAAGCCGTCGAAGGAGAGGCTTCCACTTCAGATATGTGGCGACTGTTTTCCATATCTTTTCCACTCGTCTCCTTTCCCAAAACATATTTACATATAATTCTTACTATAGGCCATCTTGAGACAACTTTCCTGTATTATGTACGATGTTTCAGTATTTGTTCACTTATTTTCCTGTTTTTTCAACTTTTACTTGAAAGCATGCCTAGACTCCTGCACTCAATAT
This sequence comes from Siminovitchia terrae, assembly GCF_003605405.2. Taxonomy (GTDB): domain Bacteria; phylum Bacillota; class Bacilli; order Bacillales; family Bacillaceae_C; genus Siminovitchia; species Siminovitchia terrae. Next base: position 323,883 of record NZ_QYTW02000003.1, read on the forward strand.
TGTAGCATACAGATGTTGAAAAGCCGAGTGCAGGTTGAACAGGATTATGAACGAAGGCCTTCAACAATATATTTAATCATATAATCCAACGTTTTTCACATTGCATTCAGCCATTATTTTGTCCAAAATGTGTCGCCCAAAAAGAATATATATAACCAAAAATTCACCAATCGCTCATACCATTACTATCAAAATTTATCGTATTTTTCAAGTTTATACCTTTTTTGGTCGTGTTAACAAATTTGTCGGTTGTATTTTTGAATCCGTTTATGTAGTATCAAAGTTGAAATTAATCATTCCAATAAAATTTAATAAAGATAAGTGGGTGAAATTTTGCACCGGAAATTAAAATGGTTTGCTGTACTTACAACGGTTGTGATGATTTTTGTCCTTCTGGGTGGTGCTTTGGTTACAAAGACCGATTCCGGCATGGGCTGCGGAAAATCATGGCCGCTGTGTAACGGGCAACTAATACCAACCGAAATTACTGCTGAACTTATCATTGAGCTGGCTCACCGGATCGTTTCCGGAAGTGCTGCTTTGCTCGTTCTGATCCTTTCAATTTGGGCATGGAAAACAATTGGGCACAAAAGGGAAACAAAAGCCCTTGCCATCCTTTCAGTTTTCTTTCTTATTTTGCAGGCTTTAATTGGAGCAGCAGCAGTTGTGTGGGGTCAGTCAAGCTTCGTGCTAGCACTTCATTTCGGAATCTCGCTTATATCCTTTGCCTCGGTATTTTTATTGACACTTTTAATTTTTGAAGTCGATAAAAAGCTTGATACATCAAAGATCAGGCTGGATAAAAAAATGAAATATCATACGATTGGAGTTACAGTTTATTCCTATATTGTTGTGTACACAGGAGCCCTTGTCCGCCATACGGAAGCAAGCCTTGTCTGTAAAGATTGGCCTTTCTGTTTAAACAGCACGCCTTTCTCTCTGCCAACTAATATGTATGAGTGGATACAAATGGGGCATCGTTTCATGGCCGGTCTCATATTTTTATGGATTGGCTATATTACATGGATGGCAATCAAAAACTATAAAGACCAAAAGATTGTGGTCAAAGGATGGATCATCGCTTTCATTCTTGTGACATTGCAAGTTGCTGCCGGAGCTATAGTAGTATTTACAAGCCTAAATATTTATGTTGCACTAGCACATGCACTTTTTATCACTTGTCTCTTTGGCTTATTAAGCTACTTTATCATGTTAATCACCAGAGGCGGAATGGAATTCTCCCCTGTTTCTCAAACGGATGAAAAAGGAAATGCTAAAACTGACATAGAGTCGCAAAAGTCGCCAAATATGATTACACAATAAAAAATCTTGCGCAATTTAACTGCGCAAGATTTTTTGTATCCTTTATTTCTCCACTTCTATCAATAAGTCACCAGGCTGGATAGCGTCTCCTGACTGTACGAAGATATCTTTGACGATTCCCGAAAACGGAGCCTGGACTGTTGTCTCCATCTTCATCGCTTCGGTGAGTACGAGGTGGTCCCCTTTTTGAACCTTCTCCCCTTTTTCAACAAGGACCTTCAGTACCGTTCCCGGCATTGTAGCTCCGATATGTGCCTGATTTTTCGGATCCGCTTTCTGTTTCAGCACCACGGTTGACTTGATGTTCTCATCTTTGATGACAACTTCCCTCGGCTGCCCATTCAATTCAAAATAGACTACCCGCGTACCGTCAGGCTGCGGTTGTCCAATAGAGACAAGCTTTACAATCAACGTCTTGCCTGTCTCGATTTCCACCTCGATTTCTTCACCCAGCCTCATACCATGGACAAATGTCGGGGTATCAAGTACTGAAATGTCTCCAAATTGGTTCAGTGTCGCAATATACTCAAGGAATACCTTCGGATAAAGGGCATAGGCGATCACATCCTTTTGTGAAACATCCGGTCCCATTTCTTCCGCCAATTCTTCTTGAAGCTGGTCAAAATCCACGTCTTCAAGCAGCTCACCCGGTCTTACAGTTATAGGCTCGCGTTTTTTCAGGATGACCCGTTGCAGTTCTTCCGGGAAACCACCGTGTGACTGGCCCAAATAGCCTTCAAATAGTTCCACCACTGAATCCGGAAAGTCGATGGACTGTCCCCTTTCCAGCACAGATTCTTCGTCTAAATCGTTTTGGACCATAAATAACGCCATGTCTCCGACTACTTTGGATGAAGGTGTCACTTTGACAATGTCTCCAAACATCCGATTGACCCGGCTGTACATATCCTTGACCTCATCCCAGCGGCCCCCCAGCCCCACAGCTTTTGCCTGCTGTTGAAGATTGCTGTACTGTCCTCCGGGCATTTCATGCTTGTATACTTCAGTATGCGGAGCAAGCATACCGCTTTCAAAATCGTGGTAGTACTTTCGGACATCCTCCCAGTAATAGGATAACTTCTCAAGGGAATCAATTTCGATATTAATCGCCTTTTCCGTTCCTTCAAGCGCATAATACAGCGTATTCAAACTCGGCTGGGAAGTCAAACCAGCCATTGAGCCAAGTGCTGTATCGATGATATCCACACCTGCTTCAATCGCTTTCGTATAAGTAAGAATACCATTTCCGCTAGTGTCATGCATATGCAGGTGGATCGGCAGATCGACCGTCTCCTTCAGTTCGGAAATCAGCCGATAGGCGGCCTCCGGCTTCAACAGGCCAGCCATATCCTTGATCGCCAGCATATGCGCTCCTAACGCCTCCAGCTCCCTAGCCATAGATTTGTAATAATCGATATGGTATTTCGGTCTTTCAGCATCATTGATATCCCCTGTATAGCAGATAGCGGCTTCAGCAATCTTGCCTGACTGGCGAACCGAATCAATCGCCACTTCCATTCCCTTAACCCAATTCAAACTATCAAAGATTCGGAATACATCAATACCTGCGTTTGCCGATTCTCGGACGAAAGCCTTGATGACATTATCCGGATAGTTTTTGTAGCCAACGGCGTTCGATCCCCTGAACAGCATCTGGAACAAAATGTTCGGCATTTTTTCCCGCAGTTTGGAAAGCCGGTCCCATGGATCTTCCTTCAGGAATCGGTAGGCAACGTCAAAGGTCGCCCCTCCCCACATCTCCATAGAAAAGAGCTCTGGGAGAAGATGTGATGTTGGTTCAGCCACCTGAACGAGATCGCGGGTGCGGATACGGGTTGCAAGCAACGATTGATGTGCATCACGGAACGTGGTGTCCGTAATCAGGACTTCTTCCTGGTTTTTAACCCACTCAATCAAGCCTTCGGCTCCCTGCTCATCCAGAATCTGTTTGGTCCCCTGTGAAACGGTTTCATCCACTGGAATAGAAGGAACTCTCGGGTCAGGTTCAATCGGCTTTTTCGTTTTTTCAATACCCGGGAATCCGTTGACCGTAACCGTCCCGATGTAGGTAAGCATTTTTGTACCGCGGTCCTTGCTCTCAGGGAAAGAGAACAACTCTGGAGCACTGTCCAGAAAGGACGTATCATACTCACCTGTAATGAATCGCTCGTGTTGCATGACATTAATTAAAAATGGGATATTTGTTTTAATTCCGCGAATCCTGAATTCCTTCAGATTTCTGACCATTTTGGCCGCGGCTTGTTCAAAATTCAGCGCTTGAGTGGACAGCTTCATCAGCAAAGAATCATAATAAGGCGTGATAACAGCCCCCTGGAAACCGTTCCCGGCATCCATCCGAACACCAAATCCTCCGCCTGTACGGAAAGCCATGATTTTTCCTGTATCCGGCATAAAATCATTTAAAGGATCTTCTGTCGTCACTCTCGCTTGGATGGCATATCCGTTCATCATAATATCTTTCTGTTTCGGAATCTGAACGGAATCCCCATGAAGCGGGTGCCCCTCGGCAATCAAAATCTGTGACTGTACAATGTCAATGCCTGTGATCATTTCCGTGATCGTGTGTTCAACCTGAATTCTCGGATTTACCTCAATGAAATAAAACTGGTCGCCCTCTACAAGGAATTCTACCGTTCCAGCATTAAGGTACCCCACATTTTTCATAAGCTGTACAGCCGCCCCGCAAATTCTTCCCCGCATTTCTTCACTGAGAGACACGCATGGTGCAGTCTCCACTACTTTCTGGTGGCGCCTTTGGACAGAGCAATCACGTTCAAATAGATGGACAATATTTCCTTGGGCATCTCCCAGTATCTGTACTTCAATATGCTTAGGATTTTCAATGAACTTCTCCACGTAGACCTCGTCATCACCAAAAGCCGCCTTCGCTTCTGACTTTGCACGTTCGTACGCTTCCTTCAATTCCCCTTTGCTTCGGACAATGCGCATGCCGCGTCCACCACCGCCAAGGGATGCTTTCACCATAATCGGGTAACCGTAATCATTTCCAAAAGCAGCAGCCTCTTCCAAGCTCTCAACTGGACCATCACTGCCTGGGACTGCCGGAATACCAGCAAGCACTGCCTGATGTTTCGCTTTAACCTTATCACCAAACATATCCAAATGCTGTATGGCCGGACCGATAAAAGTGATTCCCTCTTCGGCGCAGCGTTTAGCCAGCTCAATGTTTTCGGACAGAAATCCATAGCCTGGATGGATGGCATCTGCCTCGGAACGTTTAGCAATTTCAATAATGCCTTCGATATCTAAATAAGCATCGATCGGCTTTTTTCCTTCTCCAACCAGATAGGCCTCATCCGCTTTATAGCGGTGATAGGACCCCGAGTCTTCGCGAGAATAGATTGCGACCGTGCGGATTCCGAGCTCTGTGCAGGCCCGAAACACACGGATGGCAATCTCTCCACGGTTAGCAACTAGTACTTTGTTAATCTTTGTCATATAAGCTCTCCCCTTCATAAACATCTAGCTATCTGTCTATTTAAGGTTCACCCATGGACGTTTATCTTGGCTGTTTTCCTGAATGCTGTCAGTCCGGGGAACAGGAACAGTATTTTTAGTTTTGAATTTTTCCTCATATCGATTGAACATGGAAACATTGGCTAGAATCCCCATCGCTATCGAAAGGACAAGGATGGAGGAACCACCATAGCTGATAAATGGCAAAGGTACACCTGTAATCGGGATAATCCCCGACATACCTCCCAAATTAATAAACGCTTGTATTCCAATCATTCCTGATATTCCAATCGCAAGCATGCTTCCAAATGGGTCGCGGCTCCTTGTACTGATATAAATTCCTCGCAAAACAATGTAGCCAAGACCTCCCAGTACAAATGCAACTCCGAAAACCCCCAGCTCCTCAGCAATGACTGCCATAATAAAATCTGTATGGGCTTCCGGCAAATAGCCAAGTTTCTGGACGCTCTGCCCTAATCCAAGACCTTTCAATCCTCCTGAACCAATAGCCAAATATGAATTTACCAATTGAAACCCTTCATTTTGGCCTGTTCCGAACGGATCCAAGAATCCATAGATTCTCCCGAGTCGAGTCTCAGTAAATATCTTATCGGATTTTAAAATCACAAAAGGTGCAAGAACAGCAGCCAAAAGCAAACCCAGCAATCCTAGCTTGAATATGGTTTTCAAACGCATCCCAGAGCACAAAATGATCATCGCGCCGATTAGAAAGGTGATGAGAGCTGTTCCATTATCCGGTTCCATCGCAATGAGGAAACAAACAAAAATAAGGAACATCAATGGTGGCAAAACACCTTTATCCAATTGGTTTATGTATGTTTGTTTCTTAGAATACACAGCGGATAAATAAACAATGATGCTCAGCTTGGCAAATTCCGAAGGTTGAATCTTCCTTGTGCCCACCTGAATCCAGCTTTGAGCATTATTCGTTGCATGCCCGAAAATGTCCACGGCAAAAAGTCCAATGACTGCTGCTACTGTAACAAAAACTAGAAACTTTTTACTTCTGTATGCTTTATATGGAAATAAAGCAAAAAATAAAAAAAACAAAAAACCTACTGCCAGATTGATTTTTTGCTTTTGATAAAAGAAATCTGGTGGATAATCATAATATTGAACCGCCATCACCATACTCGCACTATAAATCATGATTAATCCGAAAAAGCAAAGAAGCAAATAAACAACGATGATTGAGTAATCATATGATTTCAAGATTTTTTTTAACATTACTTTTCATCCAATCTATCAGTCAGATTTCATAAAGCAGGGAATAACAGATTACTAGTTTCCTGTAAAAATGAAGCCTCCCGGCCTATAGAGTTGGATTCAGTGATTCAATTAGATAAAAAAACTCAAACAATTACGAACGAACTGTTTGAGCTTTATTGTTTGGTGAGGCGAAAGAGCTTGCACATTTTCATTTTTCACTTTTAGTAAATGCTTCGTGAAGCGCAGACAGCTTCCTTTCCAATGAAAAAATCAACTCTCTCCCATCCTTCTCATCAACCAGCCCAAGTCGGACGGCAAAATCTATCTCACGAGAAAAGCCAAACATTTGAGTATCAAGAACTTCCTCGTATAAAGGACATTGAGGCATTGTTAAGTTGTCCATTTGCACCTGAATCAAACACAAAATTTTTTCCGCGTCTGCCTTCAAGAGAGCATAGGCTTTTTCCCGATGATTCAGCTTTATATCAGACACCACATTTTATCCCCCTATCTCCGGACAAATAGACAATACTATCTGTAAATTTTAACCCTATTATTATGAAATTGCAAGGGATTGGGCGTTATTTTTGTCCTTCTGCAATTGGAAGGTGCCTGTACTCTCGCTTATCGTACCGCTGTTTCATGATAAAATCTCTCTAACTTTTCATTTCATTTTTTTAGAGTTATACTATCTGAAGTGGAAAAGGAGGTAGTATGTATGAATACAATCATGCCCATTAAGGGGAAAGTGAAATTTCCAATCACATTGGACGCCGGGGTATGGATCTTTGACGACCGGCGAATTGATTTGAATACATATTTTACAGAAGAGAAAAGTGAAAAGGATACGGATGAGGTAGAATTTACAGTGGCTTCCAAACACTGGGACCGCGTGATTAAAGAAGGCGCTGTATCACCTCCGACACTTAAGTCGGAGCGCCAATTTGAAAAAGTGAGGGTATTAACCGGTTCATTTGGGATCATATTGAAACCTTTCTTGGAAAATGCGGAGCCGGAGCCCGAAGCTTCCAAACTTGTTATTGAAACATCAACGGGTGAACTTTCAGTCTCACTCGATGAAGGCAAAGAATTGATATTGGCGTTTTCCAAAAATGGAAAACCCCTTAGTACAGACGGACCGGTTCATATACTTTATCCAGATGGCTCAAATAAGGAAAACCCCATTAAAAATGTGAAGGGGTTTCGTGTGCAGTAGATGTAAAGCAGGCGCTTCAACCGCCTGTTTTTTGTTTTAAAAGCGAATGACTGGTGCTTTTCTATAAAATATCCGCTGCAAGCTGAGCCAGATCAGACCTCTCCCCTTTGATCAGCCTGATATGCCCTGCAACACTTTGCTCTTTGAATTTCTCCAATACATACACCAACCCATTATTGAATTCATCCAGGTAAGGGTGGTCAATCTGCTGTGGATCTCCCATCAGCACAATTTTGCTTTCTTCCCCTACTCTCGTCAGTATTGTTTTTACTTCGTGCTTTGTGAGGTTTTGGGCCTCATCTATGATGATGAATTGTTTTGGAATACTGCGCCCTCTAATATATGTCAATGCTTCAACCTCGATAGAGCCCATCCCTGCTAAAATTGAGTCCAGTTCGCCAGGTTTTTTTGTATTGAATAAGTATTCGAAGTTATCATATATCGGCTGCATCCATGGCCTTAATTTCTCCTGCTTTTCTCCCGGCAAATATCCGATATCCTTTCCAACGGGAACGATTGGGCGTGCGACAAGCAGCTTTTTATATTTCTTCATATCTTCTGTCTGCATCAGACCGGCTGCTAAGGCCAAAAGTGTCTTCCCTGTACCCGCCTTGCCGATCATCGTGACAAGTTGAATATCCTCACGGAAAAGAAGCTCCACTGCCATTGTCTGCTGAACATTTCTCGGTTTAATTCCCCAGATAGAATCAAAATGAGTGATCAGTTTTCGAATCAAGGTTCCTGTCTCATCAACAATCCCTAGTCCTGACGAAGAACTGCCAAGTTCATCCTTCATCACAATAAATTGATTAGGGTTCAGCGGCTTACTATTCACCACTTCCAAACTCGGAATTTGGCCGGTTTCATAGAAAATCCTTAACAAGTCAAGATTCACATAAACTTCCTGGGACCCGGTATATAAATGATCGACTTCTACTACGCGGTCGCTGAGAAAATCTTCCGCCTGCAATCCCAGGGCATCTGCCTTGACTCTTAATAAAGCATCTTTGCTGACGATGATGACGGGCTTCCCATCCTCTTTCTTCTCTTCTTCCATCGCTATGTTTTTCGCCACCGCCAAAATGCGATTATCGTTCGTCTTCTCTAAAAAAATCTCCTGAAGCTGATGGAATGATCGATGATTGAGTTCAATCCGCAATGTCCCTCCATTTACCAAAGCTATCCTCTCATGGAGTTTTCCGATCTTTCTGAAGCCGTCTATCAATTTGGAAACATGTCTTGCATTCCTGCCGATCTCATTCATGTACCTCTTCTTTGAATCCAGCTCTTCCAGCACAACCGCTGGAAGTACAATTTCATTATCCTGGAACGAAAAGACGGCATTAGGGTCTTGCAACAAGACATTCGTATCTAAAACGTATATTTTCGTCAAATTGATGCCTCCTGCTCCTTTTTAATATCTTATGATGCTATAGATCGGCCGGTTCCACTAGAAAGTGCCATATAGGGACAACTCTTTGTCTGAAATATATGTACTTGTGCATAAACTTAGAAGCCTTATTGCACAATATAAAAATAATGACAGCTGAAGAAATAACAGGAGGAAAACATATTGAAAAAAATAGCATTTATTTTCATCATTCTCACACTGGGAGCGTGTGGACAGACGAACCAAGCAAAAAGAGACAATGGGAATCCTTCACTCCAAAACACAAGAACTGAGACATACCAGCGGGACAATACTCGAAACAGCGATGAGGAACGGGCAAATTATTTAGCTGGTCTGGCTTCCGATATCCCCCATGTAAAAAATGCAACTGCAGTAGTTGCAGGAGATTACGCCATTATTGGGATAGATGTAGATAAAGATTTGGATCGTTCTAAAGTGGGTTCCATCAAATATTCAGTAGCAGAAAGCATCAAACATGATCCTTTGGGTGCTGGAGCAGTCGTGGTCGCCGATCCTGACATCAATGCCAGACTTAAAGAAATAAAAGACGACATGTCCAAAGGCAGACCCATCCAAGGGATCATCAATGAACTGGCCGATATCACAGGAAGACTAATGCCTGAACTGCCGCCTCAGGAAGATAATAAAAACCCTCAGGAAGCACCTCAAAAACAAGATAGAGAAATGGACAATCACGATACGAGACAGATCGAAAAGGAACAGAAAAAACAAACAAATGAATGATTTTAGACAAATAGGTGCTTGACCAATCTGGCTGGAAATAATCATTGTTAGAACCAGGGGGTTACATGGTATAATGTTCTGTAAAAGAACATTATTCTTTTACAGAGGTGGCCAGAATGAAAGTGCAATGCGTCATTTGCGATAAACAGCATGAACTGGAAAATGACACGCCCCTTGCTAAGAAATTAAGAAATAGGCCGATTCATACTTATATGTGCGATGAATGCCATGAAAGAATTGAAGAAAAAACGAAAGCACGTCATGCAAGCGGGCAGTTTCAGTTATACAGTTTTAAAGGGAAAGAAAAGGATTTTTAAAAACGAAAGATAGCGCATTTTCCGTCTGCTGGCTCAATAGCGATGCCCTGTCGATTCGCCTATTGTGACAAGGGGGCATTAATCAATAAGCGCCAATAAAAAGTAAAAAAGACTTGAAGCAACGTTGTAACGATGCTTCAAGTCTTTTTAATTATCAAATGTACCCGCTTTTTTCTCTTTGTTCAGTCTAATTTTATAAATGATTAATATGAGCGCAGCCACGACAAGTCCTTCTACAATCGGAAGAAAGATCCCAAGAAATGTAAGTAGTGTACACCCCATAAACAGAAAGATATAAATAATAGCGGACTTCAACAATGGAAGTTTCTTTGCAAATCCTAGTTTATAAACGAGGATACAAAGTACCAAAATTGTTAAAAACAAGAGCCAACTTGCCGCTTTGGGACTTTGAGTCTGCTGATAATAAAATTTAAAAAATGGAGAAAAGCTATCAATCGCATCTTGGTCTGACTTTGTCATGCCAATGGCAAAAAACAGACTACCAATGAATTTCATTCAGGCTACCTCCCATGTCTTTAGAAAGGGGCTTCTTTTTACAAAAAGAAGCCTCCATAAGCATACCATATTTAAGCGGCATTATAACAAATTTAGGCAAATTTTTTCTTTTTAGCTGCCTTTTCCCGTTCATTTTTGTTCAAAATTGTTTTACGCAAACGGATGGACTCAGGAGTTACCTCACATAACTCATCATCATTTAGGTATTCAAGGGATTCTTCCAAAGACATGATCCTAGGCCGTTTGATGACTGAAGTCTGGTCCTTTGTCGCAGATCTGACATTCGTTGCATGTTTTGTCTTTGTAATATTAACAGCCAGATCATTATCGCGCGAATGCTCGCCGACAATCATTCCCTCATATATTTCCGTACCAGGTTCAACAAATATTGTTCCACGCTCTTCCACATGCATGATACCGTATGTCGTTGCCTTTCCGCTTTCCATCGAAACAAGGACACCTTGATGCCTTCCTCCGATTTGTCCAGAAGCCATCGGTTGATAGCTGTCGAAGGTATGGTTCAAAATTCCGTAGCCCCTTGTCAATGACATGAACTCTGTTGTATAACCGATCAATCCCCTTGCAGGAACATGGAATATCAGACGAACCTGTCCTTTTCCATTATTGATCATATCCAACATCGTACCTTTACGAGAGCCGAGTGATTCAATAATGCCTCCAGTGTATTCCTCCGGAGTATCAATTTGAACATGCTCAATCGGTTCGCAAAGTACGCCATCAACCTCTTTGATAATGACTTGAGGTTTTGATACCTGGAGTTCAAAACCTTCGCGGCGCATATTTTCAATTAAAATAGACAGGTGAAGCTCACCCCTGCCTGAAACAATCCACGCATCCGGAGACTCTGTATCTTCGACACGAAGACTAACATCTGTTTCAAGCTGTGTTTTAATTCTTTCTTCGATTTTCCTTGCTGTAACAAATTTCCCTTCCCTGCCCGCAAACGGACTATTGTTGACCAAGAAAGTCATTTGAAGGGTAGGCTCATCTATTTTCAGCATTGGAAGAGGGTCCTGATGGTCGATTGGACATAGTGTTTCACCAACATTGATATCTTCCATACCAGACACCGCAACAATATCCCCTGTAAAAGCCTCTTCAATTTCCATTCTCTTCAATCCAAAGAAACCAAACAGCTTAGTTACGCGAAACTGTTTCACGCTCCCATCCTGTTTCATCAGAGCAACTTGCTGGCCAACCTTGATTGTACCGCGGAAAATACGACCTATTCCTACCCGTCCAACATATTTATCGTAATCCAAAAGGGATACCTGAAGCTGGAGAGGTTCATCCCTGTTTTCCACTGGAGCAGGAATATGCTCTAAGATCGTTTCATACAGCACTTCCATGTTTTCATCCTGTTGGCCTGGGTCTGTGCTAGCCGTTCCATTTATCCCAGAAGCAAAAATGACTGGAAACTCCAATTGGTCATCATTGGCATCAAGTTCGATAAATAACTCAAGGACCTCATCCACCACTTCTTCCGGACGCGCAAAGTCACGGTCAATTTTGTTGACTACAACAATGGGTGTCAAGTTTTGTTCTAAGGCTTTTTTCAATACAAAGCGAGTTTGAGGCATACACCCTTCATAGGCATCTACTACAAGTAATACGCCGTCTACCATTTTTAAAATCCGTTCTACTTCTCCGCCAAAATCAGCATGTCCCGGTGTGTCCATGATATTAATTCTTGTATCTTTATATTGAATGGCAGTATTTTTCGCCAAAATCGTAATACCGCGTTCACGTTCCAAATCATTGGAGTCCATTACCCGGTCTTCAACATGCTCATTTGTCCGGAATGTACCGGATTGCTTGAGGAGCTGATCGACCAAAGTCGTTTTTCCATGGTCAACGTGGGCAATGATCGCAATATTTCTGATATCATTTCTTGTATTCAAAGTAGTTCCTCCTGCCTGAAATAAACGAATGTAAATATAACTTAGCAATTATACCACAATAGTAGCCAAGCCGATATTTTTTTTGTACAATTAATGAATGAGGAGGGCGGACAACGTGAATGGCATTAAGTTTAATTTTCTTTTTTTAGCCATATTAGCGGCGTTTTCCATCGTAGGGATGGGCTTTTCCCTCGGTGCAAGAAGTACAATTGGAATGATTGTCTGTTTGATCATTTTAATATCTGTAATGGGCTATGGCTTTGCTACAAAGAAGAAATACAGGGAATCCGGCAAATTATAAACACCCCTTGCTTTTATGATTACACGCCACTTTGGAATCATACAGAAACGGTCCAGTATACATCTGGACCGTTTTTTCATTCATAAACCTTTCGATAAATATTTTTGGATGATTTTTTCATGGAGCCCTGGCCTTGCCACAACTATCGGATTTCTTTCCAACATTTTCAGTGGCTCCCCTTTTAAATTTGTTACCTTCCCGCCAACTTCCTCAACTATGATTTTTCCTCCAGCAAAATCCCATGGTGAAAGCCGCATTGTTATGTAGGCATCAAGTCTTCCGGTCGCAACAAATACAAACTCAAGTGCAGCAGAACCGTACGATCTTGTTCCCCTCACATCTTTCACAAGTGGTATTAGGGTCTCTTTTGGGTCAATCAGCCTATTGGAAACAAGCCACGTTGAATTGATTCCGATTAACGCTTTTTCTACAGGAAGCTCTTCTAATGCCGGGAGTTTCTTGTCATTCCAATATGCGCCTTCGCCTGCTCTTGCATGATAAAGTTCCTGATATACAACGTCGTATACAAATCCCAGTCCCGGTTCTCCATTTTCATAAATCCCAATGGAAATCATGAAATTTCTCTGCTGGTGAACAAAATTAGTAGTGCCGTCAATCGGATCTATAATCCAGATAATACCGGATAATCCGGTCGGTTCATCTCCAAAGCCTTCTTCACCTAGTATATGGTGATCAGGAAATGTTTCCCTTATTTTTTCAGTGAAAAATTGTTCCGTTTCCTGATCAATATTTGTTACTAGGTCATTTGGATTTGTTTTAGTCATGATTTCTGGTGTAGTTGCAAAAGAAGAGACAATCCTTTTGCCGGCCTCTTGAAGCCATGCTCTGGCATGTTTATCTATCAATGTCCAATTTGCCATTGTCATCCTCCGATCAGTCTTTCCTTCTTAATACTCAGCTTATTGAATATTGACCATCTTTTCAAGGAATAACAGATGAACTTTCAAAAAGGCGATCGACAGAAAGGAGTCCTTTTAGCGGCACCTGTGTCCCTCGGTACATTTTCCTTATTTTATCCCAAATTCATTCACAAAAAGACGAACTCTTTCATTTAATAATTCGGAAGAGAGTTCGCCGTCTAAATCTATTTTATCCTTTTCACCTGCAAAAACATCATTATAATGCTTGCATCTTTATCAATTCAGCACGGATCCTTTCTAGTTTACGCTTCGCTTTTGCCTTCATTTCTTCGTTGTTTTCTTGCATTGCATCAAAGAGAACTGCGAGTTCATAGTTCAACTCTAGGTGAAGAACAGCCAGTTTCTGTTGGTCCACTACCTTCTTTCGATAAGTGTTGACGACTTGCTTCATTATAAACACTCCTTCCGAGATTAGTGGCAAGTGCTTACCTTATCATTCGCTTACTTTATCGTATGTTGCCGACTGATTGCCGGTAACAAAATTGTGCACATACCTAGGATGATTACGAATGAATCCTTATTTAATAGTTAAATACCCATTTGTCGATATTCATAAACTCATGTTGTTCTCTGTCTGATGATGCCAGTTGTCTATAACCGTATTTTCTCTTCAGGAGAAGCCAGTTTCATTTTTTGAACGACCTTATAAGCTGAATAACCACTCACCTCTTCAAATTCATTACAAATATTCTTTTCATCTGCTTTCCCCGGTACAATCTCTTTAAAACGTCGGTACGCTTGCATTAGGACACTCCTTTCGATACCTTTTTCATACGCCTTTTCTATTGATTGAAAAAAACGGATAACGTCCACAATTTCTTCAGTTGACCAATGTTGGGAAATCGGATATTGGTAATCCATTAATGAACACTCCATTTCACACGAATTTTTTCAGCTTCTTCTATGATTGTTTTCATGAGCTCTTCGACACTTACAACCTCATGTATCAAACCCACTGCCTGTCCTGCCCACCCGAATCCTTGTTCCGGTTTGCCTTCATAAATATATTTTTTATTGGCTGTTCCACTTATATACTGTTTCAGCTCTTCGTAGCCTGCTCCGGATTCCTCAAGTTCAATAATCTTTTTTGATAATGGGGTTGTGATGACCCGCCCGGGCGCTTTCAGTGTTCTTTTAATAATCTCTGTATCTGTTTCAGCCCCATCAACAATAGCTTGCTGATATTGTTTTGAAGCATGAACACATTCCTTTGTGGCTATAAACCTCGTACCCATTTCAATTCCTTCCGCACCGAGACTCATAGCCGCCATAACCCCTCTGCCGTCTGCAATCCCGCCGGAAGCTATGACTGGAATTTTTACCGCGTCGGCAACCGTTGGAATGAGGATAAATGTACCGGTATCATCCCTACCGATATGTCCCCCTCCCTCCTGTCCGACAACCATGACAGCATCTGCCCCAAGTTCCTCTGCCTTTATTGCCTGGCGTTTCGCTGCGACAAGGACGAGCTTTTTTATATCTACCCCTTCTAGTTCTTGGAAAAATCCGGTAGGATTTCCACCCGTAACAGAAACCACTCCAACCCCTTCTTTTACTGCTACCTCAAGCATATGTTCAAAGGGGCGTCCGTGCTGTCCAATGGAAAAATTAACACCGAAGGGTTTGTCGGTCATTGCTCTGGTTTTCCTTATCTCTTCCCTCAGCTCCTCAGGAGTTGAAAGTGACATAGCTGTGATTTGTCCTAAGCCGCCAGCATTGGAAACCGCTGAAGCCAATTCAGCATAGGCTAAGTAAGCCAGTCCTCCTTGTATAATTGGATACTTGATATTGAGTAAATCTGTCACTCTTGTTTTCCACTTTGTCATTCCATCATCTCTCCTTTTTTATTTTGGGGCAAATTAGAACAAAAGCGCAGCATCCCTTTTGTGTTTAAGTCTTCTATACAGATAATATCGTGGTTTTTGATGATCTCTGTACTGAGCTGATTCAAAAAATCGGTACGCTGATTCATGACTTTTTCGTGCAGCTTAGCCACTTTACGTTTTTGTTTCTGATAATTTTTCGCTTCAAAGAGATTGACACCCTTTTTCTTAGCGAGGAGGGCACGTCTGGACAACTTCCGTTGCTCGCGTTTGAGTTTCTTTTCCATTCTGGAAGTGAATCGATTATTGTCGATTTTGCGACCATCGAAAAGTCAGTGATCCCCAAGTCAACGCCAACCGCAAAGCCTGTTTTAGGGAGCTCGTGGATTTCTTCTTCGCATAACAAAGACGCGAAGAATGTCCCGCTCGCATGTTGGCGAATCGTGGCATTCAGGATACGCCCTTTCGGTTCTTGACTTTTAGCCAAAGCCACTAGACCTAGCTTGGGCAACTTCACGTGTTTCTCTTTCAGTTCAATACTATTATTCACATTTTTGGTTGTATAGCTTTGAACAGGATTTTTTTACTTTCGAATCTCGGTCGATGATTCCGTTTTTTGAAAAAACGAGAAAAAGAATCCGCCAGATTTTTTAGAGAGGATTGAAGAGCCGTACTATCTACTTCTTTCAGCCAATAAGTGGCTTCTTCCCTTTTCATTTGAGTAAGTAAGGCAGAACAAACCTCATAGGACAAGCTTTTTCCAGTTTGAGCATACGCCGTATTCCAACGATGAAGAAAATGGTTATAGACAAATCTTGAACAACCGATGGTTTTAGCAATTAAGATTTCTTGTTCTTTCGTTGGATATATACGAAACTTGTAGGCTTTGTGCCGCAGCATTGGACTCACCTCACTTCATTGCTTTGATAGACAGACATCT
The DNA here is from genome assembly GCF_003605405.2 of Siminovitchia terrae. Classification (GTDB taxonomy): domain Bacteria; phylum Bacillota; class Bacilli; order Bacillales; family Bacillaceae_C; genus Siminovitchia; species Siminovitchia terrae. Next base: position 340,065 of record NZ_QYTW02000003.1, read on the forward strand.
CTATACTATTTTAACATTTGTACTAGATCTCATTTATCTAAACAAAAGCCGATTCATCTACACGACTGAAGTCGCGAGTATTCTCGGTTGGATGATAAATAAAAGGAGCGCCCCGTCTGGGATGCTCCACATTTCAGTCAGTCTTCATCTGTTTTTCCATAGCATTCACAGCAACAGGAATACAATTTTGTCACTTTTTCATCTTCAACATAATCGATGGTCGCATTGCACTCCTGGCAAATGATGATCCCCATCTTCTCCATCCTTCCTGTGAAATGGCTTGAAGGCGATTATTCGTTAAAGTCATAATAATATAACACATCCTGTTTATCAAGCCCAATTTGTATGTCACAATTCACACAATAGGAGATTATTCCGTTTCTGTATCAATTAAGTTAGGGTCTAGAAGTTCGTATCCTTTATCACGTAGCCCCTCCACAATTTTTTCCAATCCGTCATTCGTCCATTCGCGGTCATGCATAAGCAAATTAGCACCGTCCTGAAGCAAAGGTGTGTTAACCATAATATCCGAGATGGCTTCACCTGTCATATACTCTTTTTCCCAGTCATACCCGTATGTCCAATTCATCAGCAGCATATCTTCATCAGCAACGATCTGCCGGCTGTAATCTGTATTCTTGCCAAAAGGGGCACGGAAAAATTTCGGCTTTTCTCCTATGATTTTTTCCACGATTTCATTTACAGACAAAATTTCTTCCTTTTGTTTTTCTTCTGGAAGGGTTGTCAAGTCACTATGCGAATATGTATGGTTTCCGATAATAAATCCAAGGTCATGTATCTCTTTAATAACCTTTTCTTTTTCAGGAGAATTGATGAAGTGCCCATTGACGAAAAAAATAGCCGGTGCATTAAGTTTCTTCAAGGTTTTGGCCATTTCCAACGCATGTTCATCAGGAGCATCGTCAATGGTCAAAAGTGCAACTTTGGGATTCGCCTCTCCAATCGGCTCCAAAGCAAAGGTGGTTTGATTCACTTTATATTCCGGAGAAACATCGATGTCCGCTTGTTGCGTGGAATCATCTTTTGGCTGATTATCTTCCTTTCCCTCCGCTTCCTGTTTATTTCCGCTTACTTCCTGTTTGGCTGATCCATCACTGGCTGGCTTGTCCTCATGTGACGATTTCTCCGTACCACAGGCAGCCAAAAGCAGTATTGCCGCTGTCATGGTGAAAAACTTCCTCATCACTGTCTTCCTTCCTAAAAATTAAAATATGAATTTACTTTATTATAACTTTCTTTCCCTTGGATAGATATAGGAGAATCATCATTGTTCTTGAAACTCAAACTTTCCTCCAAGCAGATTTACCTACTCTAAAAGCTTGCAGATCTGAGTAAAGAGTTGCCTCTAAAGCCTAAAAAACCGTCGATCTATATAACGTATTCAGTAAGAGATGAATCCCTGCATAAGTGCCCAAGCTTGTTATGGTTATAAAAAAGGTGGTTTTGTTCGATTTGACTATCATTCTCGTAATTAAGAAAGCAAGATAAAAAAACACGGAAAATAGTATAGCCTTTGCGAGGATATGATCACGCCCCGAGAGCCACTCCACAAGTGTAAAACCGCTCCATACCATCAACTGCAAAAGAAGTGCCACATATTTTTTCATTGTATGTCACCAACTTTTCAGAATATAACAGGACCCCTGTATGGAGCATATGCACTTTCTTGATTATATTAAACCTTTTTTATTAAGAAAAGCGGAAGCGCCTTGGTCAGCCTCGAAAAGCACAAGACGCTTCTCGAGAGGCTAGGCGCTGGCAGGCTCAGAACGCGACATCCTGTCGCTTCGCTTGCACTAGCACGTCCTGTCCGTCGTAGCCGGGGCAAAGAAAAACCCATGAAACTTCGAATTGAAATTCCATGGGTTCTTTGAATCATTATTTAATAATATGGATAGGAGTTCCGAGAGCCACCTCTGCTGCCTCCATCGTCATTTCTCCCAAGGTTGGGTGAGCATGGATGGTCATAGCCACATCTTCTGCTGTCATGCCTGCTTCAATGGCAAGTCCGATTTCAGCGATCATATCAGAAGCATTCGCTCCTGCAATTTGCCCGCCAATAATCAATCCATCCTCTTTACGAGTAATCAGTTTGACAAAGCCGTCTGTTGCATTAAGCGCCAGCGCACGACCGTTTGCCGCAAACGGAAACCTAGCTGCCTCAATTTCAATGCCTTCTTCTTTTGCCTGTTGTTCAGTATATCCGACAGAAGCCAGTTCAGGCTCTGAAAAGACGACTGCTGGGATACCGATATAATCGACTTCGGAGGATTGCCCTGCAATAACTTCAGCAGCGATTTTACCTTCATAGGAAGCTTTGTGTGCCAGCTTAGGCCCCTCGACAATATCACCAATCGCATAGATGCTTGGAACATTAGATCTGAGCTGTTTGTCAACTGCAATAAGCCCTTTATCATCGATCTTGACTCCAACCTGTTCAAGGCCCAGCTCGTCCGTATTAGGTTTTCTTCCTACTGTCACAAGTACATAATCTGCTTCGATGGTTTGTTCTTCACCTTTTGCAGCATATGTTACTTTTACTCCCTGATCGGTCTCTTCGACGCCTTTAGCCTGGGCATTCGTAACGACATTTACATTTTTCTTTTTCAGATTGCGTTTGACAAGCGAAGTCATCTGCTTTTCGAATCCGCCAAGAATATCTTTCGTGCCTTCAATGATTGTCACTTCAGTACCAAAATTTGCATAGGTAGATCCTAGTTCGATACCAACATATCCTCCACCGATTACAACCAGACTCTTTGGAAGTTCATCAAGGTTGATTGCACCTGTAGAGTCAAGCACGCGTTTTGAATATTTAAAGCCCGGAATCTCAACAGGACGGGATCCTGTCGCTATGATGGCATTTTTGAATGTGTATGTTTGTGCAGAGTTTTCATCCATCACACGAATGCTGTTTGCATCGACGAAGTAAGCTTCACCTTTGACAATATCGATTTTGTTTCCTTTCAAAAGCCCTTCGACACCGCCAGTCAGTTTTTTAACCACTCCGGACTTCCATTCTTGAACTTTACCAAAGTCAAGATTGACATTCTCCGCTGTGATTCCGATGTCTTCTGAATTTTTGGCTTCTTGGAAACGATGGGACGCTGAAATCAAAGCCTTTGAGGGAATACATCCTACATTTAGGCAAACTCCTCCCAGTTCCCCTTTTTCAACAATCGTCACTTTTTGGCCAAGCTGAGCAGCCCGAATAGCCGCAACATACCCGCCAGGTCCGGCACCAATTACAATCGTGTCTGTCTCAATTGGAAAATCTCCTACTACCATACTTTACGCCTCCATTAGTAAAAGTTCAGGATCACTTAACAGCAGCTTGATGTGATTTAATGCCTGTTGTGCAGTTACGCCGTCAATAATCCGATGGTCAAAGCTCAATGATAATGCTAACACAGGTGCAGCAACAATTTCACCATTTTTCACTATCGGTTTTTCTGCAATTCGTCCTATTCCGAGGATAGCCGTTTCCGGATGATTGATGACTGGCGTAAACCATTGCCCTCCAGCAGAACCAATATTTGTAATTGTGCAGGAACCGCCGCTCATTTCATTCGGAGCTAATTTTCCTGTTCTTGCTTTATCAGCCAATTCGTTGATCTCTTTTGAGATAGCAAAAACTGATTTTGAATCTGCACGTTTTACGACAGGAACGAGCAAACCTCTTTCGGTATCAGCAGCAATTCCAATATTGTAGTAATGCTTTTGTATGATTTCTTCTTTTTCATCATCAACAGATGTATTCAATGCAGGGTACTCACGCAATGCACTTACCAAAGCCTTTACTACATATGGAAGGTAAGTAAGTTTGATATCTTTTTCAGCCGCAATTCCTTTGAACTTCTTGCGGTGTGCAACGAGTCCTGTTACATCGACTTCATCAAGAAGTGCAACATGCGGTGCTGTATGTTTAGAGTTGACCATCGCCTTTGCGATCGCTCTTCTGATGCCGCTCATTTTCTCTCTTGTTTCAGGATAATCGCCTTCTGGAATAACAGGAGCTTTCTTCTGCTGTTTCTCCTCTTGTTTCGGTGCTTCCTGCACTTCGGTTGCAGCCTCTTTTTCTGCTGGCGCATTCAAGTACCCATCAATGTCAGACTTTAAAATTCGTCCATTTTTCCCTGAACCGCTGACAGCCTGGATGTTAACATTTTTCTCTCGCGCATATTTCCTTACGGAAGGCATGGCAATAACCCGCTTGTCTGAAGCCTCTTCCTCATTTACTTCAGGTTGAGCTACAGCATCGTTTTTCGCCGCCTGTTCCTTTGGTTCAGCGTCTGCTTGTCCTGATTCAGCTGGTGGTTGTTCATCCGCTTCGGTTTCACCTTCGCCATGATCACCCTTGAATTGGAGATCCTCATATCCTGGTGCATCGATCTTAATGAGCACATCTCCAACAACTGCAGTCTCACCTTCGTTGACGAGAATTTCCTCTACCGTTCCAGCAACCGGTGAAGGTATTTCAACCACTGCCTTATCATTTTGAACTTCACATAGAACATCATCTTCTTCAACTTTTTTACCTGGTTCCACAAACCATTTGACTATTTCGCCTTCATGAATTCCTTCGCCGATGTCAGGCAGCCTAAATTGGAATGACAATGTATTTCACCCTCCTATTATTCGTATTCCCTATAGATTGTCTACTTAAGAAATGATAAATACATAGCTTATGATTCATTTCCTCTATCGATTCGTTTGCGTTCAGCGCTTATTGACAGCAGGTTTTGCACCTTTTCCTACAAAAAGTCAAAGACGCTTTAGCCTGCACGTTGATAAATAGACATTTGCACTTTTTGTTTTTTAAAATTCAAGCACTTTCTTTGCAGTTTCAATTATATCCTTGTGGCTAGGAAGCCAAACTGGTTCTGCTTGGGAGAAAGGATACACTGTATCTGGAGCTGTTACCCTTAGTACCGGTGCCTCCAGACTTAAAATGGCACGATCATTGATTTCTGCCACAACATTTGCAGCAATTCCCGCTTGCTTCTGCGCTTCCTGCACTACAATCGCCCGATTTGTCTTCTCAACCGATTGGACGATTGTTTCAATGTCAAGTGGGCTGATAGTGCGAAGGTCGATGACTTCCACCGAATGCCCTTCTTTTTCAAGTGCCTCTGCAGCCTTAATAGAGTCGTGAACCATTGCACCATACGTAATGATGGAAAGATCATTTCCTTCCCGTTTCACTTCAGCTTTTCCAAGCGGGATCGTGTATTCCTCTTCAGGAACCTCCTGTCTGAAGGAACGATACAATTTCATATGCTCAAGGAAAATAACAGGATCATTATCGCGAATAGCAGAGATGAGCAACCCTTTTGCATCATACGGTGTAGATGGAATTACTACTTTCAAACCTGGTTGCTGAGCCATCAAGCCTTCCAGACTGTCTGCATGCAGCTCAGGCGTATGAACACCTCCGCCAAATGGTGAGCGAATCGTAATCGGCGCATGATAAGAGCCGCCTGTACGGTAGCGCCAGCGTGCTATTTGCCCACTGATGGAGTCCATCACTTCGTATACGAACCCGAAAAATTGGATTTCCGGAACAGGGCGATAGCCTTGAGTAGAAAGTCCAATTGCAAGGCCGCCAATACCGGATTCAGCCAAAGGAGTGTCAAATACACGCTCTTCTCCAAACTCTTTTTGCAACCCTTCAGTCGCACGGAAGACGCCGCCATTTACCCCTACGTCTTCTCCAAACACAAGGACGTTTTCATCATTGCGCAGCTCGGTGCGAAGCGCATCAGTTATTGCTTGAATCATAGTCATTTGCGCCATGGCTTACTTCGACTCCTTCTCTTTATATATTTCATACTGCTCTTGCAGATTATATGGAAGTTCTTCATACATGTTTGAAATCAAATCTGTAACTTTTTGCTTCGGCGTATCATCTGCTTGCTTGATTGCCTGCTTGATTTCTTCTTTCGCCTTTTCTATCACTTCGTTCTCTTTTTCTTCATTCCAAAGGCCTTTGCCTTCCAAATACTTTCTAAAACGGACAATTGGATCTTTCTTTTCCCATTCATTATCTGTATCAGATGTACGATAACGAGTTGGATCGTCCCCAGCCATCGTATGTGGACCGTATCTGTAGCAGATAGTTTCAATCAAGGACGGACCTCCTCCATTGATAGCACGGTCTCTCGCTTCACGAACAACTGCATATACCGCCAACGGATCCATCCCATCAACAACAATCCCAGGAATACCAGCAGCAACCGCCTTTTGAGCTATTGTTGTTGCAGCAGTTTGCTTTTCACGTGGAGTGGAAATAGCGAATTGGTTATTTTGTACAATAAAAACAGCAGGAGCACCAAATGCGCCAGCAAAGTTAATACCTTCATAGAAGTCCCCTTGTGAAGAACCACCATCACCGGTATATGTAGCAGCCACCGCTTTCTTTCCTCGCTTCTTCAGCCCAAGAGCCACGCCTGCAGCTTGAACATATTGAGCTCCAATAATGATTTGTGGTGGAATCACATTGACATCTTCAGGGATTTGGTTTCCGACAAAATGTCCCCTTGAGAACAAGAACGCTTTATACAAAGGAAGCCCATGCCAAAAAATCTGCGGTACATCCCTGTAACCTGGCAAAATAAAGTCCTCTTTTTCAAATGCAAAATGTGATGCGATAGCTGATGCTTCTTGTCCAGCAGTCGGAGCATAGAATCCTAGGCGCCCCTGACGATTCAAGGAAATGGAGCGCTGGTCTAAAATCCTTGTGTAAACCATCCGATTCATGAGCTCCACCAGTTGGTCATCGGAAAGGTCAGGCATCATTTCATCATTGACCACTTCCCCTTTTTCATTTAAAACTTGCACCATTTCAAACTTTTCTTCAATGCTTTCTAGCGCTTTAATTGCATCAAATTTAGCTGCCTTCGCCTTTGAAGCCATCGAAACCACCAATCCTTTCTTTGTTTTTCTCATTTTGGCTTTTATGATTAGAATACCCTAAACGGCATGTTCAACTAATGAAAAGGCCCATTTCTATATGTTTTCCACAAATGCTGTGCTAAAAACCAGTCTTTTCTCCCGCATCTTAAACTGTATTAATTGATTTTTGCCGTTTTATAATACAATTATCTGTATATCTCGTTTTTTAGATTACATGACAACGTCTTTTAAGTCAATGATTATAGTACTAAAAAGCACATCATTTTTGACCCGAATAGAATTTAAACAATATCTGTATTATAAAAAAGTGAATCACTGTATTATACACAAACAAAAAAACTTCAAGGTGTTATACAACATAAATCGCTTCATAAGTGGCTGGCGACTTCTGTAAATAGTATTTATATTTTAAAAAAACAAAAGAGAACGATGCACTCGTTCCCTGCAATTAGCAGCCCTAATCGCTGATTATGCCTGCCTCTTTATAAAGTTTTTCTTTCCCTTCATTGAATTGATCGGTTAATTTGTTGAACAGTTCATTTGCTGCCTGAACATCTTCCTGCACCTGGTTGGCTGACTCGATTTGAGACTCCAGGGTTTCCAGCTTCAACTCTTTGTCTTTCATCAATTCATAGACCTTACGGTCTTGTTTAATTGCCTCATTATAAGCTTTAACAAGCTGCTTATGGCTGTCATAACGCTGATTCATTAACTCTTGGAGCTCTTTGGCTTTTCCCTTTAGCTGATCATCCTTTAGTTTGCCAATAAGACCATCGATTTTATCAAATTCCTTTTTGGAAGTTGCCATCGCTTCCTCCTCTTTGGCTAGCAACTCTTCGCGTTTATCCAAATTGGTAAGGGCTTTGTCAGAAAGAGAAACAATTTCATCGAACTTTTTCATGCCAAGATTCATCATCTCATCAAATAAAGACTTTTCTTCTTTTTCCAGTTTCATCAAAGGCTTTTGCTGCTTTTCAAAATCTTTTTCCAGAACAACCGTTTCTTCAAGACTCTTATGTATTTGCTCCTCTGGGCTTCCACATGCAGATATGAAAGTTGAAGAGGCCAGCAGTATTGCTGCTAAATGACGTTTTTTCACCGGTATTCCTCCCATCATTACCATAGTTTCTACTATAAGCGCATGGAAAAGAATTTACAACAGACTGATGTCAGGAAAAAATATAAGTTTGATTAAAAACCTTGTCTGTTTCGGTCCCTCGCTCTCAGGCGCATAAGACTTCTTTGCAACAATTTCAGTAATGGCTCCTGGGCATCATCCAGTTCTCCAACACTGAACAAAACATTCCCGCATTTCTTTTCAATCAGTGCTCATTAAACAGACACTTCCCCTTTTCTTTATACATATTTATTTGGTAAACTGATTTTTACAAGAAACATTTCAGGAGGAAATACAATGCTACTAATGAAGGATATCATACGAGAAGGGCATCCTACTTTAAGGAGAATCGCCAAGGAGGTGCCGCTCCCACCTGATCCCGCTGACATAGAAACATTGAAAAGCATGAAGGAATTTCTGATAAACAGTCAAGATCCAGTCATCAGTGAAAAATATGGAATACGTGGTGGAGTCGGCCTTGCCGCACCCCAAATCAATGTATCCAAACGAATGTTTGTCATGCGGCTGAACGATGAAAAAGGGGAGGAACACGATTATTCTTTCATCAACCCGAAAATTGTTAGCCATTCGGTAGAGAAGTCTTATTTGACATCAGGCGAGGGGTGCCTGTCAGTTGACCGAAGTATACCAGGATACGTTCAACGACATGCAAGAATTACTGTCAAAGGCTATAATGAAAAAGGAGAGGAAATAAAGCTTCGCTTGCGCGGTCTGCCGGCAATCGTCTTTCAGCATGAACTCGATCACTTGAATGGCGTCATGTTTTATGACCACATTGACGAAAAGAACCCCTTTCAACTCAAAGAAGGGGCAATCCCTATCGAAAATTAAATCCGGACTATCCGGATTTTTTTATCGTCTAAGAAAATAAAAAACGCTCAGTTTGCAGATAAATGATTAATACCCATCTCTGACCTAGAGGAGTACAAATTCAAGCAAGCGAAAGACTGTCGCGGCCTATCCAGCCGCACAAAGATTATGTCAAGCGCTATAAACGGCTGGGGCTTGGGGCTGCTTCGAATGAATCGGCTAGAAGCCCAACTTCTTTTAACCCTTTTACAATTCCATCATTCTCTACATCTGTTGTTACAAAGTCCGCATGTTCTTTTACTATATCATGCGCATTGCCCATGGCCACTCCGGTTCCCACTTCCTGCAGCATTTCAATATCATTCATACCATCCCCAAATGCATAAACATCTTCCATCCTAAATCCAAGACGAGCAATCAATTGCCGTATTCCCCTTGCTTTTGACCCTCCCTTTGGCATAATGTCAAGCGAAAGCTCGTGCCACCTAACAAACGATATTTCCGGTAAGGAAGTTAAATATCCTGCCTCATTCTCTTTAGTAAATAGCAGTGCCTGATATATATCCTTTTTGATGTAAAATTCAGGATCATATCCGGGATACGCCATCTTAAGCGACCCTAGGCTTTTTCTTATGCGGTCATTATTTTTAGCATTTGTTTTTAACGTATTTTCGTTCAGGTAAACGAGGGCATGCTCATGCTTATTGGCTGATTCTTCAATGTCTTTCAAAACCTCTGTGCTGATGGAGGTTGCTGCAATCACTTTGTTTTCAAAGACAACATATTGCCCGTTAAAGCAAACGTAGGAATCTATGTTCAGCTCCTTGAGCAATGAAGATATCATAAAGGGTGCCCGTCCAGTTGCAATAGCTGTATAAATGCCGTTTTTCTGCAATGCATGAACAGCATCCTTTGCTGAGTCAGGCAGATTTTTATCCCCATCCAACAATGTGCCGTCGATATCAAAAAAGACAATTTTTTTCATTTTAAACTTCACATCCAATAATCTTTTTTCCAATGATATCCATGATAGATCATTGTGTTTTCAGCATATAATAAAACAAATAAACTTGCACAAAAAGAGAATGCAATTGCCAAGATGCTTTTACTTTGGACAAAAATCGGTTAAAATGGATAGTAAGGAGTGATTCACCATGTTTAAGAAGCTAAGACGGAAGCTTTTAAAACAATGGAAAGATTTACTCAAGAAAAAGACAATTGCCTGATGATTCAAATACAGCCATTTACAAACCCTCTTTATTTTAGAGGGCTTATTCTTTTATTATATATGATTTCCCTTTTTAAAACTGCACGCGTTTAAAAACATGCATTCATTGCTGCTTTTTAATATAATAGAGAATATTGGAATTTGAACACGGAGTTAAGGAGAGAAAGTGATGATCTATAAAGTGTACTATCAGGAAAGCTTGATGGAAATGCCTGTACGGGAAAATACGAAAGTTTTATTTATTAAAGCTGAAAGCGAGTTGGACGTACGCCGACATCTGAAAGACCGCCAAATCAATATCGAACTTATTCAATTGTTGGAAGGATCTTATCTGGAATATGAAAAGAACAGTCCGAACTTCACATTGGAGACTATATAGGATATGAAGTTTGTAAAAAATGATCAGACGGCTGTTTTCGCCCTGGGCGGTTTGGGTGAAATCGGCAAAAACACATATGGAGTACAATTCCAAGATGAGATCATTATGATCGATGCTGGGATAAAATTCCCTGAGGATGAGCTTCTTGGAATTGACTATGTCATTCCGGACTACACTTATTTAGTAAGAAATGAAGATAAGATAAAGGGACTTTTCATTACACATGGTCACGAGGACCATATTGGAGGTATCCCTTATCTGCTGAGAGAAGTCAACATCCCCATCTATGCAGGAAAACTTGCCATGGGGCTGATTAAGAACAAACTTGAAGAGCATGGTCTTCTTCGTAAAACCACGCTACATGAAATCAGGGAAGAAGATGTCATCAAATTCAGAAAGACATCAGTTTCTTTTTTCAGGACAACCCACAGTATCCCTGATTCATATGGGATTGTTGTAAAGACCCCTCCGGGAAATATCGTTCACACTGGGGATTTCAAGTTTGATTTTACTCCCGTAGGAGAACCGGCAAACTTAACAAAAATGGCGGAAATCGGAAAAGAAGGCGTCCTCTGTCTGCTATCGGACAGTACAAATGCGGAAGTACCTCATTTCACCATGTCCGAGCGCAAGGTCGGAGCAAGCATTCAAGATATTTTCCGCAAAGTGGACGGCAGAATCATCTTCGCAACGTTTGCATCAAATATCCACAGATTGCAACAAGTAGCGGACGCAGCTGTGGCTAATGACAGAAAAATTGCTGTTTTTGGAAGAAGTATGGAAGCAGCAATAGAAATTGGTCAAGAATTGGGATATATCCGCGCTCCCAAGGATACGTTCATTAATACACAACAGCTTAACAGGCTCCCTGCAAATAAGGTGACCATTCTTTGTACTGGAAGTCAGGGTGAACCAATGGCTGCATTGTCACGTATCGCCAACGGAACGCATCGTCAAATACAAATTCATCCTGGAGATACCGTTGTCTTTTCATCCTCGCCTATCCCTGGGAATAAAAACAGCGTCAATCGAACAATCAACCTTTTATATCGTGCCGGCGCTGACGTCATTGCGGGCCCGTTGAGCAATATTCACACATCTGGACACGGCGGCCAAGAAGAACAAAAGCTGATGCTTAGGCTCATAAAACCGAAATTCTTCCTTCCGATCCACGGAGAGTTCAGAATGCAGAAAATGCACGCGCAGTTGGCTGTCGACTGCGGGGTTCCCGAAGAAAATTGCTTTATTATGGATAATGGAGATGTCCTTGCACTCAGTTCCGATCGTGCAGACGTTGCGGGTAAAATTCCGTCTGGATCTGTATACATCGACGGGAGCGGAATTGGGGACATTGGCAATATCGTCCTTCGCGATCGCCGAATCTTATCAGAAGAAGGTCTTGTCATCGTCGTTGTTTCCATTGACATGGATCAGTATAAAATCGCTGCTGGACCGGATATCATCTCTCGTGGCTTCGTCTACATGAGAGAATCTGGAGATTTGATCAATGAAGCACAACGAATGCTTGCCAAACATTTAAACAAAGTGATGGACCGAAAAACGACACAATGGTCAGAAATTAAAAATGAAATAACGGACACACTTTTGCCGTTCTTATATGAAAGAACAAAAAGACGTCCAATGATTTTGCCAATCATCATGGAAATTTAACATACTATAACCAAAAAAATGCCGCCTGCGTTCATTCGCAGGCGGCATTTTTTTGCTGTCCTTTGCTGTTTCCAATAAAAATAGTCACTAATACGGACCAAATTCAAAGGTAATAGAAAGTATTTCGCTTATTTGGATAGTATTTCTTTTTTGCGGGCAGTATCTCAGTCGAGCTAGATAGTATTCCGCTTTTGCGGACAGTATTTCAATATCCTGAAAGCGGTAGGCAGCTTTCTAAAGGAGATCACACAAATGCAAAATCAGTCTAAGAGAAACGAACTGTTTTTCTCAGACTGATTGACTTTAGCTCTTATCAAATGCGCCTTAGCGTATTTGCGCCCAGATTTTATCGAGCTCTGCTCGATAAATTT
>NZ_QYTW02000030.1 GCF_003605405.2 Siminovitchia terrae
CCTTGTGAGAGCAGGACGTCGCCGGGCAATGAAGAAAAACATGGAGTCAGTCGACTTCATGTTTTTTTGTTGAGGAGAAAAAAATTTCCTTCTTCAGGCATTCGCAATAACATGCCGTTTTCGCACGATAATGTCTAATTTCGCACGATAAAATGAGAAATCGCACGATAAACTCGATTTTCGCACGATTCTCCAGGAATTCGCACAATAACCGGTTCGCAACCAAAAACATGATCTAGAGGTTAAAATTATAACCGATTCGAAAACAAAGAAACTCGAGTCAGAGGTTAAAACAAGAATGGACCGCACTCTCAAACACGGGCCACAGACAAATCAAAAACAAAATCGTGCACCTCGCCAGCATCAGTACCGTTTTTCTTCGCATCTATGCACTCGGTAATTTGAAACAGCCCAAAAGTTGCAATAAGAACAGTATTTCTTTAGTAAGTTTCTTGCTTTTTTCCGACCCTTTCATTATAATAATCAAGACAAGTTCAATTTCATCTTTTATTGTCGCGGGGTGGAGCAGTCTGGCAGCTCGTCGGGCTCATAACCCGAAGGTCGCAGGTTCAAATCCTGCCCCCGCAATTACCTTCTTATTTAATAAAATAAACAAAGTTAACCTTAGGGGAGGTAGAGGAGCCTAAGGTTTTTTTGTATAATCAACTAAGGAGTCTTTTATGAAGACGTATGAAATAATCTCAAGTAATCCAGAAGACACCTTGGAGATTGCCCGCCGATTAGGAAAAATATTGAAACCGGCAGATGTTTTACTTCTCGAGGGTGATCTCGGTGCGGGAAAAACAACTTTTACAAAAGGTTTGGCTTCTGGTCTTGGAATAAAAAGAAATGTAAACAGTCCGACCTTTACAATCATTAAAGAGTATCATGGTCGGATTCCGTTATATCATATGGACGTATACCGTTTGGAAGATTCGTTCGAAGATCTGGGATTTGATGAATATTTTTATGGTGATGGTGTAACCGTGGTGGAGTGGGCTCAATTTATTGAGGATCAGCTTCCACAAAGTCATCTGTCTCTATACATTTATCATGAAAACCAGAACCAAAGACGTATTGTTTTTCAACCGACGGGGACAAGGTATGAAGCATTATGTGAGGAGCTTTTTGATGAAAATCCTGGCAATTGATACTTCCAATGACGTGCTTGGTATTGGTCTTGTAGACGAGACGAAAGTCATTGGCGAATATATTACAAATTTGAAGAAAAATCACAGCATCCGCGTCATGCCTGCCGTTGAACGCCTTCTTGCTGACTGTGAAACAAAACCATCTGAGTTGGATAAAATTGTTGTAGCGGGCGGACCTGGGTCGTATACGGGTGTACGGATTGGAGTGACGATTGCTAAAACGATGGCTTGGAGTCTGGGAATTCCGCTATCCAGTGTCTCAAGCTTGGCGCTTCTGGCAACTGCAGGCCGTTATTTTCCAGGGGTTGTCTCTCCAATTTTTGATGCAAGGCGCGGATTGATTTATACAGGTCTTTATCGGATTGAAGACCAGGACCCTGTTATGATAAAAGAAGATCAGAACATACCTGCAGTGGAGTGGGCAGAAATATTAAGGAAAACCGGTGAATCTGTATTATTTGTTGGGAATGATATCGACATTCACAAGGAGACTTTCCGTTCTGTCCTTGTGGAAAAGGCACATTTTGCCACGGTTGGTGAATTTAATCCCAGGCCGGGTGAGCTTGGTTTGTTGGGGATTAACCGGCCTGAAGAAAATATTCATACGTTTACTCCAAATTATATCCGGCTTGTTGAAGCTGAGGCCAAATGGCTGGAGAGACAGGGGAAAAAGACCAATGATTGATCGCAGCATGGAAATAACGAAAAATATATCGTTTCGTCTTGCTACAATGGAGGATATTCAAAAGCTCTATCAAATAGAGAGCCGTTCATTTTCGGCCCCATGGCCTGAGGAAGCTTTTTATAATGATATTGCCCATAATCGTTTCGCCTCCTATGTATTTATTGAGGTAGATGGCGTACAGGCAGGCTATTGCGGCGTTTGGCTCATACTGGATGAGGCACATATAACAAACATAGCCATTCTTCCTGAATTTCGGGGACACAAGCTTGGAGAAAAATTGCTGTGCAAAGTGATGAGCTTGGCTAAGGAAGCTGGAGGAAAAACGATGACGCTTGAGGTTCGCGTCAGCAATCATATTGCAAAATCTCTATATAAGAAGCTAGGATTCCAAGAAGGCGGTATTAGAAGGGGTTATTATACCGACAACAAGGAAGATGCTCTGGTTATGTGGGTGAATTTATGAGTAAGAAAGATCTAATTGTACTAGGAATTGAGACAAGCTGTGATGAAACCGCGGCTTCAGTAGTAAAAAATGGAACGGAGATTCTTTCAAATGTGGTGGCATCTCAGATTGAGAGCCACCGCAGGTTCGGGGGTGTTGTTCCTGAGCTTGCATCAAGGCATCATGTGGAGCAGATCACGATTGTCATTGAGGAAGCTATTAAAAAAGCGAAGATTACCTTCGATGATGTTGATGCGATTGCAGTTACGGAGGGACCTGGGTTGGTCGGTGCCCTTCTAGTGGGGGTTAATGCGGCGAAAGCCTTAGCATTCAGTTTGAATAAACCGCTTGTCGGGGTTCATCACATCGCGGGTCACATATATGCCAACAGGCTGATCACCGATTTTACATTCCCTTTATTATCGCTTGTCGTTTCAGGCGGTCATACAGAACTGATTTATATGGAAAAAGACGGGGCTTTTCAAGTGATTGGTGAAACGCTTGATGACGCCGCGGGGGAAGCCTATGATAAGGTGGCGCGAACCTTGAATTTGCCTTATCCCGGTGGCCCGCATATTGATAAACTTGCACAGGTGGGAACTCCTAATATTCAGTTGCCAAGAGCCTGGCTAGAAGAAGGATCATATGATTTCAGCTTCAGTGGATTAAAATCTGCAGTTATCAACACATTACACAATGCGGAACAGCGAGGGGAAAAGATATCCCCAGAGGATTTGGCTGCCAGTTTCCAAGCAAGTGTTATTGAAGTTTTAACGGCAAAAACTGTCCGTGCCGCTAAGGAGTACAGTGTGAAACAGGTGTTGCTTGCAGGCGGGGTCGCGGCTAATAAGGGATTGCGCGCTTCATTGGAAAAAGCTTTCAGCGAACTAGATGAAGTTGAGTTGATCATTCCTCCGCTATATTTATGCACAGATAATGCCGCTATGATTGCTGCAGCAGGCAGCATGTTGTATGAAGCCGGTAAAAGAGGCAAGCTTGATATGAATGCAAATCCGGGTTTGGATATAGAGAATTTTTGATGAGGCAGGTGGGTTCTAGGTCCATCTGCTTTTTAAATTCAAACGTCTAAGTTGTTAATAACATTTCCCTTAATGCGGCAGCCTGAGTCATAGGCGAAATGAAGCTGGATGAAGTAAATACGATATAGTGTAATGGAGATCAGTCACTTTGCAAGCTCCGCTCCTTCTTCAGAACTCTTGTTGCGCTTTCTTATGTTCGATTTTTAACTTCATTCAGCAGAAATCTCCCACTTCTGTAAGTGGTGAGATGAATGCATTTTGGTATTCCCTTCAGTAGGGGTTCAAACCCCGGCTGAATAAAGTTAAAGCCTCCGGCGGATGCCACAGATTTTGAGAGGAAATTTATCGAGCGGAGCTCGATAAAATCTGGGCGCAAATACGCCAAGGCGCATTTGATGAATTTGTGGAAATGTTAATAATAAACAATGAAAATTAGAAGTTATACATAAACAATCCACAAACCTGTGGATAATGTGGATTAATCAAAAGATGTTTGTGGATAATGTTGATAGGTTTGTTCATAACTTATAAATATTGAGCTTACTTTGTGAGTAAACCTGTGAATATTGAGCAACTAAAAAGTACAGGTACTCCTTTTTGATTGTGAGGGTGGCTGAAACAATTTCCAAATGATAAAAACAGGCCCGCACACGCAGGGCCCGTTTAAGAATCCATCTCTTCTGAAAGCTCAGTCCATTCTCCCATAAGCTTATCGACTTCTTCCTTAAGCTTTTCGACTTCCAAATGGATGGCCAGCGATTGTTCATGATCTTCGTATATATCGGGTTGGCAGAGCAGTTCTTCTTTTTCTGCTAATTCGTGTTCCAACTGCTCGACGCATTCCTCAATTTCAGAGATTCTACGTTTTCGCTGCCTGTCCAGTTTTCTCATTTCTTTTTCGTGTACATACGAACTTTTATCCACAGTTTTTGAAACAGCTTGACTTTTTTGCTCTATTTTTTCACGTGCTAGTTTTTCAAGCTCGTTCATTTCTGCTTTTTTCTCAAGAAAATAATCATAATCCCCAAGGTATTCCACAGTTCTGCTTTCTGAGAGCTCAACAACCTTAGTCGCAATCCTGTTGATGAAATAGCGGTCATGGGAAACGAATAAAATTGTCCCCGGGTAATCCACAAGCGAGTTCTCCAACACTTCTTTGCTGTCTAGATCCAAGTGGTTGGTCGGCTCGTCTAGTATGAGAAGGTTGGCTTTTTGAAGCATCAAGATGGCCAAAGCAAGGCGTGCTTTTTCACCACCGCTTAAAGATGAAACAGTCTTCAATACATCGTCACCGCTGAACAAAAAGTTTCCCAACACTGTCCGAATGTCTTTTTCACTGGTCAAAGGGTAATGATCCCACAACTCCTGCAGCACCGTTTTGTTGGATGACAAATCAGCCTGTTCCTGATCGTAGTATCCAATCTGGACATTGGAGCCGTATTTCATTTCTCCTGATAAAAGCGGCAACTTTTTAAAGATTGTTTTCAACAACGTGGACTTTCCGATTCCATTAGGCCCCACAAGAGCAATGCTGTCACCGCGTGTCAGGGAAAGCTCAATGTTTTTGGCCAAAGGACTGCCGTCATATCCAACAGTCCCGTCAACAAGTGAGAAAACGTCATTTCCAGTTTGCTTTTCGATTGAAAAAGAGAAGGAAGCGGATTTTTCATCGCCGGCAGGTCTGTCCATGATCTTCATTCTTTCCAGCTGTTTGCGCCTGCTTTGGGCACGCTTGGTTGTCGATGCCCTTGCCAAGTTTCGCTGGATGAAGTCCTCCAGCTTCGCTATTTCTCCCTGCTGCTTTTCAAAAAGCTTCACATCCCGCTCATATCTTTCCGCTTTTTGCTCTAAATATTTGCTGTAGTTTCCGTGAAATATTGAAATTTCATGTCTGGACAGCTCGTACACTTGTGTTACGATTTGATCCAAAAAATAACGGTCATGCGAAACGAGAAGAAGCGCACCTGGATAATTTTGCAAATACTTTTCAAGCCATGCCATAGTTTCTATATCTAAATGGTTTGTAGGCTCGTCCAATATGAGAAGATCAGGTTTCGTTAAAAGAAGTTTGGCTAAAGCTAAGCGGGTCTTCTGTCCGCCGCTAAGTGTCGATATATGAGTATGGTGATCTTTTTCAAAAAATCTGAACCCATGGAGAACAGAGCGGATATCGGATTCATATTGATAACCACCAATTTCTTTGAAATCCTCCTGAAGACGATCGTATTCCGATAATAATTTTTCATATGCGCCTTCTTGCTGATAATTGGCAGGATCAGACATCTTCTGCTCAATGTCGCGAAGTTTTTGTTCCATTTCCCTTACATCATCGAATACGCAAAGCATCTCTTCCCATATTGTCAAGTTTGATTCCAAACCTGTATGCTGCGATAAATAGCCGATCGTTACATCTTTCGGCTTAATAATCTGCCCTGAATCATAGGATAATTCGCCAGCGATGATTTTGAGTAAGGTGGACTTTCCTGCACCGTTCCTTCCAACAAGCGCGGTTCGGTCCTTGTCATGGAGCTCTAGCTTGATGTTTGATAAGATCAGATCGGCACCAAAGTATTTGTCGATCTGTTGCACCTGTAACAATTGCATGATTTTACACCTCTAATCATAGACAGTGTACCATTTTTTCAGTTTTTGACAATCAACAATTTGTCACTAATAAGAAAAGCGAAAGCACCTTGGCCAGCGCGGCAAACAAGACGATTCCCGAGGAGGCAGTTCTTCAGCCACCACAGGGAAGGGGCTTGATCCTTGCGAGGCTAGGCGCTGAGCTGGACAAAAACAAATCTTCCTTTGAATAAAATTTTCCATAACAAGTTATACTTTCTTCACTAACGAGAAAAGACAGGCTTGACAAAATAGTGTATGATGGATGAGAGGTGTTGAGCGTGGATAAACTGACCCATTTTAATGAACAAGGCAGGGCTCAAATGGTGGATGTAAGCGGAAAACCTGAGACCGTCCGTACCGCCATCGCCCAATCCAGTATCGAAGTCAACAACACGATTTACGAACATATTAGCCAAAACAAGGTAAAAAAAGGAGATGTCTTGGCAGTCGCTCAGGTTGCTGGCACTATGGCAGCCAAAAAGACGTGGGATATTGTTCCGATGTGCCACCCAATTCCCTTGAAAGGCATCAATTTTTCTTTTCAATGGCACGATGGAAAAGATGATCAAAAACAACTTGTTATCCAGGCTTCCGTGAAAACGATCGGAAATACTGGTGTCGAAATGGAGGCATTGACAGCCGTTTCTGCTGCAGCGCTCACTGTTTATGATATGTGTAAGGCCATTGACAAAGGAATGGTGATCGGACCGACTTTTTTAATAGAGAAAACAGGTGGAGTATCCAGTAAAGATTATCGTCGCTAGGTTTGTTTTTGGGTTTCTTGCCAGCAGTCTTGACTAGCTGACTGGCATTTCGCATATAAATCATTGGCATCTAGTCTTGGAGGATTGGATAATGAACGAAGAAACGACAAAAATACCACAGGCAACAGCCAAACGGCTGCCGCTTTACTACAGATTCTTGAAAAATTTACATGTTTCGGGAAAACAAAGAGTTTCATCCGCTGAGCTGAGTGAAGCGGTCAAGGTTGATTCGGCTACAATTCGCAGGGATTTTTCTTATTTTGGGGCGCTTGGAAAAAAAGGATATGGGTATAATGTAAACTACCTACTTACTTTTTTTCGAAAAACATTGGATCAGGATGAACTTTCAAAGGTTGCTTTGATTGGCGTTGGAAACTTGGGAACGGCTTTTTTACATTATAATTTTTTGAAAAACAATAATACAAAGATTGAAATGGCTTTTGATGTGGACAAAGAAAAAATCGGTAAAGAAATTTGCGGTGTCAGGATTTATGATATGGATGAATTGGAGGAGAAGCTTGAACAGGAAGAGATAACGGTTGCAATTTTAACCGTTCCTGCAAGCGCCGCCCAGACGATTACCGACCGAATTAAACAGGCAAATGTGAAAGGTATTTTAAATTTCACACCGGCGCGGCTCAATGTCCCGTCTTCCATTCGGGTCCATCATATAGATTTGGCAGTTGAGCTTCAATCGCTAATCTATTTCTTGAAAAATTATCCTAATGAGGACACGGAAAATTCACAGGATAAAAAGAATTTAAATGGCTAATTAAATAGGTTTCCGTTAAAATAATAGTATGAGGAGGTGGGCCCCTATGGGTATAGGTCCAGGAAGTTTTATTATTATCGCACTTGTAGCTCTATTGATTTTTGGTCCAAAGAAGTTACCGGAACTAGGTAAAGCAGCGGGAAGCACGTTGCGTGAATTCAAGAATGCAACTAAAGGGCTGGCAGACGACGATGAAAAGGAACAGAAGAAAGACTCCGATAAGTGATAGGATGAACGACATGAATCAGAAGGATATGACGATTCTTGATCATATAGAAGAATTAAGAAAACGGCTGATGATGATAGTCGTTTTCTTTGTGCTGGCGGTTGTTGTCAGCTTTTTTTTATCACAGCCACTTATTAAATGGCTTCAACATGCAAGTGTTGCCCAGGATATAACAATGAACGCTTTTCGGGTGACCGATCCGTTTAAGGTGTTCATGCAAATGGCGTTTGTACTGGCATTTATTATAACCTCGCCGGTTATTTTATATCAGTTGTGGGCGTTTATCAGCCCTGGCTTATTAGAGAAGGAACGGAGAGTGACGCTCGGCTATATTCCTGTTTCCGTCACATTGTTTTTAGCAGGGCTCCTGTTTTCATATTTTGTCCTTTTCCCGTTCGTTATTCGCTTCATGATGAGCTTATCGGGGAATATGGAGATTCAGACGACGATTGGAATCAATGAGTATTTCCATTTTCTATTTCAGATCACCATACCATTTGGCGTGCTTTTTCAATTACCGGTTGTCATGCTGTTCTTGACACGGCTCGGAATTATAACGCCGGCCTTTTTGAAGAAGGTCCGAAAATACGCATATTTTATTTTAATCGTGGTAGCGGCATTCATTACTCCGCCGGATGTCATCTCACATATGATGGTGACGGTGCCCTTGCTTATCCTGTATGAAATCAGCATATGGATTTCAAAAATAGGCTATAAAAAGTCGCAGGCTGCGGAAGCGGAGCAGGCGCGCGCATTAAATGATCCACAATAAAAATACAGGCATCCTACTGTTGTAGGATGCTTTTTTCTTGTAATAATTTATTTTTCACTAAACGCTGCGTCCAGCTCTACATAAGGACTAGTGCAAGCTAAGTGACTCCCTCGGGAATCATCTTATGCTTGTTGGGGCCAAAATAATAAAACTTAAAATTTCTCCTTGACAGATTATTTGGCATGAGATACGATGTATTCACATCAATCGTAAGACACAAAATAACACTAATTAAATAAGTTTTTCTTATCCAGAGAGGTGGAGGGACTGGCCCTTTGAAGCCTCGGCAACAGACCATAGGGTACTGTGCCAATTCCAGCAAGCCTGTAAAGCTTGAAAGATAAGAAGAGAACATTGAATTTTTAAGGTAAAACCTCTTCTTATTGTATTTAAGAAGAGGTTTTTATTTTTGTGACTTAGGAGGGGAATATGTTGGCAAAAATTGATAAAGATGCTGTGAATGACATCGTTTCTGCGTTAAGAAAGATTGAATACGGTTCGTTGGTCATCACGGTTCATGATGGAGAAGTGACACAGATTGATACGACTGAAAAAAAGCGTTACAAAGTGGAAGGGAAGAAAAGGAAGGCCCAATGATGGAAAAAAGTGAATATGTTTGCCGATTAGACAACTAAAGGCATCTTTCTATTCAATATGAATGGAAGGATGCTTTTTTTACTAAAAACGATAGGGAGGCAAGAGAGACAATGAATTATAAGCTTGGAATACTTGATCAAAGTCCCGTTTTTCTAGGGAGAAATACGTTTGAAGCATTGCAGCAAACCATCCATCTTGCTCGTAAGGCGGAGGAATGGGGTTATTCACGCTTTTGGGTGGCTGAGCACCATCATATGGAGGATGTAGCGGGTTCTTCCCCAGAAGTGCTAATATCACATTTGCTTGCACGAACGAAATATATCCAGATTGGGGCAGGCGGGATCATGCTCCAGCATTACAGCCCCTATAAAGTGGTGGAAAATTTCCACGTATTATCAACCCTTTCACCAGGCAGGGTTGATCTAGGGGTTGGGCCTTCGCCCGGCGGGCTGCCTTTATCAACAAAAGCTTTGCAATATGGAACCGAGAATAATGGAAAAGATTTTGAAGATCGGCTGAAATTCATAAAAGCGCTTGTGGATGATACAGTTGGAAAGCACCATCCACTTGCTGGAATACAGGCTTTGCCTAGACCGCCGATCAAGCCGGGAATTTTCCTCCTGGGAGGCAGCGCAAACAGCGCAAAGCTTGCGGCCGAATTAGGCTTGCATTTTGTATTCGCCAATTTCTTAGTCAGCAGTGAAGAGGTATTGGCTCAAGCGGCTAAAATATATCGAGAAAATTATCCACAAGGAACCTTCATAGCAGCCGTTTCTGTTATGGCAGCGCCTGATCAAAAAACGGCAGAAGAGCTGGCAAATGAACATAGATTATATGAGATTAATCTTAGCAGCGGTCGAACTTTGAAAGTCCAATCGCTCCGGCAGGTCACAGCCTATGAAAAACAGGCAACTGAACCATTTGAAGTAAAGGAGATCAAAGCGGATATGATAGCGGGAACCGCATGCAAAGTGAAAGCCGCGCTCACTCGACTTCATGAAGTATATCACATCGATGAATTCATTGTTCATACGCCCATTCGAAAGGAGAAGGAACGGCTTCGCTCGTTTGAACTGTTAAGCCCTTTGCCTGCCGAAGAAAGAATCTTAGAGCAGGTATAGTAAAATTTAACTTCATTCAGCAGAAGTCTCCCATTTCTGTAAGTGGTGAGATGAATGCCTATTGGTATTCCATTCAGTGGGTCCAAACCCGGCTGAATAAAGTAGAAGCCTTCGGCGCCACAGATTTTTAGAAGAGATTTATCGAGCGGAGCTCGATAAAATCTGAGCGTAAATACGCCAAGGCGCATTTGATAATATAAATCACACTATTTTGATGTGCATAATAGGAGGTTATAATGGCTTGTTTATTGAACCGGTCAATTTTGGTCAAGGAAATGGAGGAAAAGGAAAGAGAGACAGTACGCGGAGTGCTGGTTGATAGTTATCAACAGTTTGAAGCAGTGTTCGATCCGGAACGGTGGACCGACTATTTGAATGAACTGATTTCGTCTATTGATCATCCAAATATTGATAAGCTTTTGGTCGCCAAACGGGATAAGGAGGTACTTGGCAGTCTGCAGTTGTTTCCGTCGGCCGAAAAAGCCTATACGAAATGGGATGTTCAAATCGATGCTCCCATTATTCGCTTCTTGGGTGTTCATCCCCTGGCAAGAGGACTGGGAGTAGGAAGGGAGCTTTTGAAAGCGGCCATATCCTATCTTGAAACCCAAAGGGCAGCCAGTGTATTTTTGCACACGACTGACACGATGGAACAGGCCATCAAACTATATGAAAGTTTCGGCTTCATCCGTGATCTGTCCAAGGAATTTTATACAGATGATCGGTTGATCAAGTGTTACAGATTTGATTTGAATTAAAAAACGGGGGATAGAAAATGAAATTGAAACAGGGATTATTAGTATTGTTGGCAGCTTTCGGATTATTGCTCGTGACAGGGTGCGGCGCCCAAAAGGAAACTTCAGCCGAACATCCCGAAAAGGAAGAAAAACAGAAAGATGTAACGTTAAAAATAGCAGCTTCATCTACACCGCATGCTGAAATTCTTGAATTCATCGGACCGGACTTGGAAAACGAGGGCATTAAATTGGATGTTTCAATCGTTTCTGACGGCATTCAAACGAACCAGCAAACAGCGGATGGGGAGTTGGATGCAAACTTCTTCCAGCACACTCCGTATCTTGAGCAGGTTAACAAAGACAGCGGACTGGATCTTGTAAATGTAAAAGGAATCCATATCGAACCATTTGGCATCTATTCAAAAAAAATTGACTCAATCGAGGATTTGTCCAAGGGAGCGAAAATAGCATTGCCGAAAGATCCGGTAAACTTTTCCCGTGCGTTGGAGCTCTTGGCGGCTAATGACATCATTGAACTGGATGAGTCAAAATTGGGGGATTATGTGCTTACTGATATTGTAACAAATGAAAAAAAGTTGGAGTTCATCCCGGTTGATAGTGCAGTTTTAGTCCATTCTCTTGATGATGTAGAAGCATCTGCGATCAATACGAACTATGCTTTGGAAGGCGGTTTTAAACCTCTTGAGGATTCATTGATTATTGAAGGAAACGAATCGCCTTATGTCAATATTTTAGTTTCACGGAAAGATAACCAGAACGATGAAGCAATTACGACGCTTGCTGAAGCACTTACAACGGAAAAAGTGAAGAAATTTATTTTAGATAAATATAAAGGGGCAGTGGTGCCTGCGTTTTAACTTCATTCAGCAGAAGTCTCCCACTTCTATAAGTGGTGAGATGAAAGCATGTTGGTATTTNCCTGCGTTTTAACTTCATTCAGCAGAAGTCTCCCACTTCTATAAGTGGTGAGATGAAAGCATGTTGGTATTTCATTCAGTGGGGGTTCAAACCCCGGCTGAATAAAGTAAAAGCCTCCGGCGGATGCCACAGATTTTCAAAGGAAATTTATCGAGCAGAGCTCGATAAAATCTGGGCGCAAATACGCCAAGGCGCATTTGATCGGATAAGAAAAAATAAAACTAGATGTTTTGGTATATGTCTAGCTGCAACGTACAGGAAGTACTAGTACAGGCGAAGCGACAGGACGTCGGCTAACATACAGGAAGTACGAAGCTTGTCTAAGGCCACCAGTGAGGAACTGCCTGCCTTGCGCTTTTCTTATAGAATGGGAGGAGATTTTTCATGATTGAATTCCGCCGGGTCTCAAAAGTGTTCAGAAGTGGAGAAAAAGAGATTGGGGCATTAAAGGATGTAAATTTGACTGTGGAAAAGGGAGATATCTTCGGAGTTATTGGCTTTAGTGGTGCTGGAAAAAGCACATTGATCCGAACAGTCAATCTGTTGGAATATCCTACTTCGGGTGAAGTAATCGTGGAAGGAAAAAGCTTGGCAAAGATGTCGGAGAAGGAATTGCGGAAGGCTAAAAAAAGTATCGGGATGATCTTTCAACACTTTAACTTGCTGCATTCCAAGAGCGTTTTTGAGAATGTAGCTATGCCATTAATTCTTAGTAAGGGGAAGAAAAAGGAGATTGAGAAACGTGTCCATGAAGTTCTCCGATTTGTCGGGTTGGAAGATAAAGCCCAAAATTATCCCGGCCAACTTTCAGGCGGACAAAAGCAGAGAGTAGGCATTGCTCGGGCTCTTGTAACGAATCCCTCTATCCTGTTATGTGATGAAGCCACTTCGGCCTTAGACCCACAAACGACCCGTTCAATTTTGGATTTGTTGAAGCGAGTGAACGAAGAATATAAAATCACGATTTTAATCATTACACACGAAATGGAAGTTATTAAGGAAATTTGCAACAGGGTGGCAGTTATGGAAGACGGCCGAATCATTGAAAAAGGGTCGACATTTGATATTTTTGCCCACCCCCAAACTGATACGACGCGCAACTTTGTCCGGACTGTTGTCCAAGATGAGATTCCAGAAAGTGTCTATCCTTTTTCACCATCTAATGAACATCCCGGCCGGATTTTTAAAATGAATTTTATCGGATCCAGCTCAGGGCAGCCTGTCATATCCAAAACTGCAAAGAGTTATGATGTGGAAATCAATGTGTTATTTGGAAACATTTCGGAGTTGCAAGGAATTCCTATTGGTCATTTGATCGTGGAATTGATAGGAACAGAGTATGAAATTGAACGTGCATTAAGATTCATCACTACGCAAAATATCGAAGTGAAGGAGGTTCTGGAAGATGGAAGTCAGTACAGAGTTGATTTTGAACGCCTTGTGGGAAACGCTCTACATGGTTAGTATCTCACTTTTTTTCGGGGGAATTCTTGGGATATTCCTTGGCGTTTTGCTAGTTGTGACAAGGAAAGGCCACATATTGGAAAATCGCTGGGTTTTTTCCATAGTGAATCCGATCGTTAATACGTTCCGTTCCATTCCGTTTATCATTCTACTCGTCGCTATCATCCCGTTCACTAGGCTTGTCGTCGGAACGTCAATTGGAACGACAGCAGCTATTGTACCACTTGTCCTTCATATCGGTCCATACTTCTCCAGGCTCGTGGAAAATTCATTACTTGAAGTGGATGAGGGGATTATTGAAGCGGCAAAGGCTATGGGGGCTACTCCATTTCAAATCATACGCCGATTCTTATTCC
This sequence comes from Siminovitchia terrae, assembly GCF_003605405.2. GTDB lineage: Bacteria > Bacillota > Bacilli > Bacillales > Bacillaceae_C > Siminovitchia > Siminovitchia terrae. The sequence goes on from NZ_QYTW02000030.1 coordinate 13,692, forward strand.
CGGAAGCCTTCGCCTCTTTAATACTGAGCTTAACTACCGTAACGATCGGATTGATCGGTGCTACAGCGATGGCGGGTGCTGTTGGAGGCGGTGGCCTTGGTGATGTGGCAATTACCTACGGTTATCAGCGGTTTAGTACGATTACGATATTTGTGACAGTTGTGATCCTTGTTTTGCTTGTACAAGGGATCCAAAGTATAGGAAACTTCCTTGAAAGGAAAATCAGAAGAGTACATTAATGCGGGGAAAGCAGAGAGGAGCATGAATGGTGAAAAAATGGTTGATATCTATATTGATTCTTGGAATGCTTCTGGCAGGATGCTCCAGCAATACAACGAATGCGGAAGAAGAAACAGTAAAAGTTGGAATCAGGAGTAACCATACAAGGGTTTGGGATTATTTGAAGGATGAAGCCAAGAAGGAAGGCATTAACATCGAGATAGTCAATTTTTCCTCAGCAGTTGATCCGAACCAGGCACTAGCAGAAGGGGATATCGATATCAATTCTTTTCAGCATGTGGCTTATTTAGATGCCTTTAATGAGAATACGGAATCTGACCTTGTCCCGATTGGAACGACAATTATTGCTCCACTCGGTTTATATTCCATAAAATACGATTCCTTGGAGAAGCTTCCGGATGGAGCCAAAATAGCTGTACCAAATGATGCATCCAATTGGGGCAGAGCGCTGCTACTGTTGCAAGAAGCTAGGCTCATAAAAGTTGTAGAAGATTTTGATGGCAATGGCGGAGAAGACAAAATCAAAGAGAATCCGAAAAATATTGATATTGTTCCTGTTGATGGGGCTAGTGCTCCGCGAGTGATGGAAGATACGGATGCCTCAATTATTAATAATGGTGTTTCAATGGAGGCAGGGCTTTCTTTAGCTGATGCGCTTATCCATGAAAGTAAAACGGCAAAGCCATACATTAACATTATTGCGGCTAGGAGTGAAGACGAAGATAACAAAATTTTCAAGAAAATTGTTGATCTTTATCAATCGGAAAAGACAGCAGAATTCATTGAAGAGGCGTACAAAGGGAATTACTTGCCAACGTTTATTTCGTTAGATGAGCTAAGCACTTATAAGGAGACATACTCCAACTGATAAGGAGAGATTTTCAAAATGGCACGGAAAAGACAAATCAAGCTAGCAGCATATTTGATCGGATCGGGCATGCATTTCACTTCATGGAGGCACCCACAATCGAACCCGGTTGCAAGCATCGATGTGAAGGCTCTGCAGAAACTTGCTCAAATTGCAGAAAAAGGGAAATTTGATCTCGCCTTCATTGCCGACAGTTTGGCGATCAACCATGAGTCGCATCCACATATCTTGAATCGTTTTGATCCGGTTGTGTTAATTACGGCATTAGCTGCGGCAACTGAAAAAATCGGGCTGGCTGCGACAGCTTCAACGACATATAGTGAACCTTATGTGCTGGCACGCCAATTTGCTTCAGTTGATCATATAAGCGGCGGCCGAGCCGGCTGGAATGTTGTCACGACTGCTGACGCCACTGGCGAAACAGCCCTAAATTTTAGCAGGGAAAAGCATTGGGAACATGATCACCGATATGAAAGAGCAGAGGAATTCATTGATGTCGTCCAAGGGCTTTGGGATTCATGGGAGGACGATGCGTTCATTTATGACAAGGAAAGCGGGCAATTCTATCATCCGGAGAAAGTGCATGAGCTTCGTTATGAAGGGGAATATTTCCAAGTGAAAGGTCCATTGAACATTGCGAGGTCACGGCAGGGGCAGCCTGTGATCATTCAAGCGGGTGCCTCTGTTCCGGGACAGCGGTTGGCAGCCCGCACAGCGGAAGTTGTTTTTACCCATTGGGATGATCTTGAAGAAGCCAAACAGTTTTATCAAAAACTGAAATCACAACTGAAGCAATTTGATAGAGAAGAAGATGAGTTTCATATTCTTCATGGAATCTCTCCAATTGTTGGGGAAACGGAAGAAGAGGCTGTTCGAAAATATAATGAACTTCAACAGCTTGTTGATCCTTATGAAAGTTTAAGGTTCGTTTCAGGATATATGGGAAATGTGGATTTTTCCAAATATACACTGGATACTCCCGCACGCAAAGTAGAGTTTCCCAAGGTGAACAGTATTCAAAGCCAGTTTAATGAAATGAAGAAAATAATTGATCAAGAGAATTTAAAAGTTGGAGATTTATATACGAGATTTTTTGGAGCTGCAAAACGCGATGGATTCATCGGAACGCCGGTGCAGGTAGCTGATGAAATAGAAAAATGGTTTACGGCAAAAGCGGCAGATGGGTTTATGATACAATTTCCGCTGTTGCCAAGGGACCTGGATGATTTCGTAACGCACGTTGTTCCAATTTTACAGGAGAGAGGTTTGTTCCGCCTGGATTACGAGGGAGACACGCTTCGTGAACATCTCGGTTTACAGGTTCCAGAAAACCGCTTTGTATCAAAAGAAAAGCAGTTCAGCACGTTTTAACTTCATTCAGCAGAAGTCTCCCACTTCTGTAAGCGGTGAGATGAAAGCCTATTGGTATTCCATTCAGTGGGGGGGCAAACCCCGGCTGAATAAAGTTAAAGCCACCGGCGAATGCCACAGATTTTCAGAGGAAATTTACCGAGCGGAGCTCGATAAAATCTGGGCGCAAATATGCCAAGGCGCATTTGATAAGGAGAGGGAATGAAATGAGTCATATTGTGATCTTGTCGGGAAGTCCATCAGCATTTTCTAGATCCGATAAAGTATTGAAGTATTTAGGAGAATTGCTTGAAAAGGAGCGTTTTTCCGTACAGTATATATCTGTCAAAGATGTGCCACCGGAGGATTTGATCTATGGCAAATTTGACAGTCCGGCAATTGAAAGAATTTCTTACGACATTCAAGGAGCAGCCGGTGTCATTATCGGGTCACCGGTTTATAAAGCAGCTTATTCAGGTGCCTTGAAGACCTTGATAGACGTCCTACCACAGGATGCATTTAAAAATAAACCGGTTTTTCCACTGATGACAGGAGGAAGCCCGGCACATTTATTGGCAGTTGAATTTTCGTTGAAACCGCTCATTGCTTCTTTAAAAGGGCATAGTTTACAGGGGCTTTATGTATTGGATAGCCAAATCGATAAGCATTTGGAAGGAAGCCCGTTTCTTGAAGATGAGATTTTATCCAGGACCAAAAAGCGGCTTCATGAATTTATCAGCGCTGTTAATAATAATCGGCTAGTAGCTATTTGAAGGTATTGAAGGGCACGAAGTGCTGTTGATTAAAAAATCAGGTGAAAGGAAACCAAAAATGGTTGCCTTCACCTGATTTTTTATTTAAGATGAAATATTTTGTTCGAATTAAGTTTTTTAATGTTCAGGTACGACGTACAGGACGTCGCGCCTGAGCCTGCCGACGTACAGGAAGTAATAGTGCCACCGAAGCCACAGGATGTGGCGGCTTGAGGCGGCCAAGCGCCATCGGCGCAAGGATCAACTCACGCGGAAGTTTATTCAGGAAGAATGTGCTCCTGTGGCACAGTTTATTCAAGGAAGCATATGTTTCCCTCGTCGTAATGCTGCATGAAGCAACTTAAGGAAGCTCTCATGATGTAATTGAAATAAGCAGCTTTGCTGTGGTGGCTGAGGAACTCCCACATCAAAATTCGCCTTGTGCTTGTCGCCTAAGGCTACGCGCCTTTCGCTTTTCTTATTTTTGTCCATTTTTTAAGCGGAAGTGGAGAGAGATCAGTCGAAAGCCTGCCCCAAAATCGAAGGTGGCTAAAACGATCAGTAAGTATGCCATGAAACCCCATTCGTTCAACTTCACTTGTTGAACGGCGAAAAAAGTGAACACGACCCCAAGCGTGATATAGATCAAGCCGGAAAATAACGGCGACCTCATAAAAAGAAACCTCCCATCCACTGTACCGAGTGTATAAAGCTTTGAATATTTTTCTCCAGGTCTTCTGGGACGAATCGCTGCGCCACAACGACAAGTGTGTTCATCATGACGTGAGCGATAATTGGAACGATAATCCTTTTGGTTTGTACATACAAAAAAGCGAAGACAAATCCCATTGCTGTATATAAAATCAAGTGGATTGGCTCCATATGTGCAAAAGCAAAGATGACAGAGCTAATGACTGCCGCCATTCCAAACGGCAGTCGGTTATAGAGCGTCCCGAAGATGACCTTTCTAAAAACAATTTCTTCTAGGATTGGCCCGATAATGGAGCTAATCAAAACAATTGCAGGAAAGAGATCAATCAACTTTAAAATTTCCTGCGTATTTTCCGACCCCGGAGTTACACCAATCACCTGTTCAATGGCTACTGCGATGACTTGTGCAAAAAAGGCCATGAAAATCCCGGCCACGGCCCAAGCAAGGGACAGGCCGAATGAAAGGGGGGCAGCCCGTTCAATTTTATTATGTTTTTCATTTTTCCAAAGAAGAAACAATACGATGGCCAGTCCAACGAAAAAACTAAAAACAAGCCAGTAACCTGTCGCTTGGATCTCCGCTTCCTTAGGAGAAAGGTTGAAGCCTTTTATTCCGATCGCATAAAAAAGCGGCATACCGATAAAGACGGATAGCTGCATAGCAATATAGGTCATGACAATAAAGATATATCTTCTATTCATAAAGTTAAGTCCCTTTCAACGATATAAAAACCGCAAATCCCATTTTACTAATAAATACAAGGGGATTCAAACCGGGAGCCTTCGAGGCTCATACTCCTACAAGGAATAGGACATATGGAATCGTCAGCAAACTGACAATCGTCGTGATGAACGTTGTGAATGAAACTAGATCAGGCTCTGTATCAAATTGGATTGCCAGCAAAGTCGTATTGGCTGCGGCCGGCATGGACGCTTGGATGAAAAGTACGGCTTTGATCAAATCATCCATGGGCAAGAAATATAAAATAAGAAGAGCAATCAACGGTGACAATATCATTCGAATGCCAACAGTAGCTGAGACGAACCTGTAGGCGACTCGCTTTCTTTGCATGGCGGCCAGCTGCATTCCGAGTACAAGCATGACGGTCGGAATGGAGGCGTCTGCAACGAGTTCAACGGCATTCATAATGGTACCAGGCAGATGAATGGAAAGAAGCTGTAAAGCAAGACCAAGGATTGCTCCATAAATGACAGGCATCTTGATCACTTGCATGACAGCATCCCGAATCGATGCATTTTCTTTTCCACCAATCGACGCCACTAGGATTCCAATTGAGTTCATCAAAAATGACTGAAAAACCATCATGATGACCGCATAATCGAAGGCAACTGCCCCGAGGGCAAACAGTACGACTGGTGCTCCATAGTTTCCGCTGTTCATAAACGCTCCGCCCAGAATCATTGCCGAGAGCTTCTGCTTGTCCGATCGCATGAGCAAGCCCGTTATCCAAGTGACTATAATTAGAATGAACGATAAAAGACAACAAAATAGAAAGATATAAATATAGTCCATCGTGACTTCATTTGTATAAAAGGTACGGAAGGCGAGAAATGGCGACATCAAATAAAGCGCCACTTTCGAAATGGATTTTATATCGAATCCGATGAGCTTTTGCCCAAGCCATCCTGCAAAAAATATTAAAAAAACAGGTAGTACAATTAAAAGCAAGTCCACGGGGCGTTCATCTCCATTTGTGTATCTTACTCTATCATACCAAATAGAGGCTAAGCAGATGGACTGAGATTGTAAAAAAAACAAACCATCTATTAAGAGATGGTTTGGACTTTGATAGAATACTATAAAACTTTGCTCAAAAACGCCTTCGTCCTCTCGTTGTTCGGTGAGCCAAAAATTTGTTCAGGAGGTCCCTCTTCAACAAGGAGCCCCTGGTCTATGAACAATACGCGGTCCCCCATTTCCCTCGCAAATCCCATCTCATGTGTTACAACCACCATGGTCATTCCATCCATTGCCAATTGTTTCATGACATCAAGGACTTCTTTGACCATTTCGGGGTCAAGGGCAGAGGTGGGTTCGTCAAATAGCATGACTTTTGGTCTCATCGCCAACGCTCTGGCAATGGCTACTCTTTGCATCTGACCTCCTGATAACTGCTCGGGATAGGCATTTGCTTTGTCTCCGAGACCGACCTTTTGTAGCAACTGATGCGCAAGCTCCTCGGCGTCACGAAGATTCATTTTCCTGATTTTTATCGGAGAAATTGTGATGTTATCGAGTACTGTCATGTGAGGAAAAAGATTGAACTGCTGAAAAACCATTCCCACTTCTTTCCTGATTTCATTTATATCTGTTTGGGGATCATTTATTTTGACGCCGTCAATATAAATGGAACCATCTGTGATTTCTTCCAATAGGTTGATACAGCGAAGGAAAGTGCTTTTTCCCGATCCGCTCGGCCCGATGACACAGATGACTTCTTTTTCATTCACTTTGTAATCGATCCCTTTTAAGACTTGCAGTTGTCCGAACGATTTATGAAGCCCTTGAATTTTAATCATTTGTTCACCTCTATTGTTGAGCGGCCAAATGTGAATATTCGTCTCCTTTGCCGCGGAATGTAGCTATTGCTGAAACGTTTTTCCACATAGGCTATCACTTTTGTAAATAGCCAGGTGAGGACTAAGTATAAGATAGCTACTGTTATATAGGGCTCCCAGAATCTGGCGTAAGCTCCGGCAACAACTTTACCCGCGTAGAGCAGGTCGTTTGCCGCAATAACAGTGACAAGAGATGAGTCTTTCAATAATGCGATCAATTCGTTCCCAAGAGGAGGGACCATCCGCCGGAACGCTTGCGGAAGAATGATATGTTTCATAGCTACGCTTCTTGGCATCCCAAGTGATCTAGCCGCTTCCATCTGTCCTTTTTCGATCGATTGGATTCCTGCCCGGATAATTTCTGCATTATAGGCTCCACAGTTAAGCGCAAGAGCAATCGATCCAGATACAAAATATCCTAGGGAGTGTCCAAATACGGACGGAATAAGGGCTAAGTGGATAAGCAGGATCTGCACCAATAGCGGTGTTCCACGGAAAAAGTCTACAAAGTATTTACAAGGATAGTAGATCCATTTTCTTTTGGACAGCTTGCCCATTCCGATAAACAGACCTAAAATGATTCCGCTTACATAACCGACAGCGGTGAGGGCCAGGGTGATCCACAGCCCCCGGATAAACAGCTCCTTGTAGTTCCAAATCATATCCAGCCGAATATCTAAAAAATCTATTATAACCACCTCCAGATTGAGTAAACGATGTTCATAGACTAAGAAGCAACTTCTTACTCAACATCAAAGCCGGTGATCTCTTTCAACTTTCCGTTCTCTTTAACTTTTTTGATTCCTTCATTTAATAGATTGACAACCTCAGAGTTTCCTTTTTTAACCATCAATCCATAATATTCTTTTTCCGCGCTGTCATCTTCAACGATTTCAACTTCTACGTTCGGATTATTTTTAATGTACTCGTTAACGGTGGAGTTATCTCCAACAGATGCGTCCGCATTTCCGTTAAGTAACTCTTCAATGGCAAGCGGCATTGTTTCGGAAGCTATGATCTTAGAACTTGTTTTGCCTTGAATTTCTTTCATCATTGTGTGGCCTGTTGTGTTAATTTGAACGGAAACTTTCTTATCTTTTAAATTTTGGAAGGATTTAATATCCGATTCTTTTTTCACAAGAATGACCTGGTTAGCGATGTAGTATGGTTCAGAAAAATCAAAGGATTCCTGGCGCTCTTCTGTGATTGTAATAGAAGAAACCGCGAAGTCCACTTCTCCGTTCTCTACTGCAGGAAAAAGAGGCTCCCAGCCGATGTTCTTAAATTCAACTTCAACACCAGCTTCTTCTGCAATCGCCTTCACTATATCGATGTCAATACCGACGATATTTCCGTTATTATCCATATATTCCATTGGTGCGTATGTAGCATCTGTTCCGACAACGAGTTTTTTCTTACCGTCGCTGTCGTCATTACTGCCGCTTGCAGGTTCCGCATCATCTGTTCCTTTTCCGCAGCCAAGTAATAGGGCAGTCAAACTTAATAAGAGAAAACCCAGTGACCAAAAGCGTGATACCTTTTTCATAATGTTTTTCCCCCTTGTTATTTTCTACATCATTCTGAAGTCCGAAATTTTTCTGTTACTTCTGATGATTACCACAATTATAAGCGAATTGATAGAGTGAATCAATATGACAATTATTTTTGAAAAATGTGTTTTAGAGCGAAATCAACGCTTTAACGCGTTATCGCAGCGGGGGTCAGACCCCCTGTTGTTTGTGCAGAATAGTTTATTGGACTGAAAAAACGCCGCATTCCGACAAATTGCCTCCTACGGATGACTCGAATTATGGAGAAACTTTTTTTAAAAATGAATGGTTAAGGCTTGCAAATGGAAAACAAATTATTTAATATAATACTTGTGTTAGCACTCATGGTGTTAGAGTGCTAATGAAAAATCTACATATACTTTAAGGAGGTTGTTTCACTTGTTAAAACCACTTGGGGATCGTGTAATCATTGAACTGGTGGAGTCAGAGGAGAAAACAGCGAGCGGCATCGTTCTTCCGGATTCTGCGAAGGAAAAACCGCAGGAAGGTAAAGTAGTTGCTGTTGGAACAGGACGTGTACTTGACAGCGGCGAGCGTGTTGCACTGGAAGTATCCGAAGGAGACACAATCATCTTCTCTAAATACGCTGGTACAGAAGTGAAATACCAAGGTACTGAATATTTAATTTTACGTGAGTCTGACATATTGGCTGTTATCGGCTAATAAAAAAGAACGCTTTTTATATGAGAGAATTCAACGATAGGGAGGATATTTTAAATGGCTAAAGACATTAAGTTTAACGAAGATGCACGCCGTGCGATGCTTCGCGGTGTAGATCAATTGGCTGATGCAGTAAAAGTTACTTTGGGGCCAAAAGGACGCAACGTTGTTCTTGAGAAAAAATTCGGTTCTCCGCTCATCACAAATGACGGTGTAACGATCGCAAAAGAAATCGAGCTTGAAGATGCATTCGAAAACATGGGTGCAAAGCTTGTATCTGAAGTTGCAAGCAAAACAAACGATGTAGCCGGTGACGGAACAACTACAGCTACTGTTCTTGCTCAAGCAATGATTCAAGAAGGCTTGAAAAACGTTACTGCTGGTGCGAACCCAGTCGGTGTCCGCAAAGGAATCGAAAAAGCGGTTGCTACTGCTGTAGAAGAGCTTCATAACATTTCCAAGCAAATCGAAGACAAAGAGTCCATCGCTCAAGTCGCTTCCATCTCTTCCGGTGACGAAGAAGTAGGGCAACTTATTGCAGAAGCAATGGAGCGCGTTGGAAACGACGGTGTTATCACTATTGAAGAATCAAAAGGTTTCACTACTGAGTTAGATGTCGTGGAAGGTATGCAATTCGACCGCGGATATGCATCTCCTTACATGGTAACAGATTCTGACAAAATGGAAGCGATTCTTGAAGATCCATACATTTTGATCACTGACAAAAAGATTACAAACATCCAGGAAGTTCTTCCGCTTCTTGAGCAAGTCGTTCAGCAAAGCAGACCTTTGTTGATCATTGCTGAAGATGTTGAAGGTGAAGCTTTGGCTACTCTTGTAGTGAACAAACTTCGTGGAACATTCAACGCAGTTGCTGTTAAAGCTCCTGGCTTCGGTGACCGCCGCAAAGCTATGCTTGAAGACATTGCGATCTTAACTGGTGGAGAGGTCATCACTGAAGATCTTGGTCTTGACCTGAAAACAGCTTCAATCCAATCTCTTGGACGCGCTGCTAAGGTTGTTGTATCCAAAGAAAACACAACAATCGTTGAAGGTTCTGGTGACTCTGCGAACATCGCAAGCCGCGTAAACCAAATCCGTGCGCAACTGGAAGAAACAACTTCTGAGTTCGATAAGGAAAAACTTCAAGAGCGCTTGGCTAAATTAGCTGGCGGCGTAGCTGTCATCAAAGTTGGTGCTGCAACTGAAACTGAGTTGAAAGAGCGCAAACTTCGCATTGAAGACGCATTGAACGCTACTCGTGCAGCTGTTGAAGAAGGAATCGTTTCCGGTGGTGGAACTGCACTCGTTAACGTATACAACAAAGTAGCTGAGATCGAAGGTCAAGGCGACGTGGCTACAGGTGTTAAAATCGTACTTCGTGCACTTGAAGAGCCAGTACGTCAAATCGCTCAAAACGCTGGTCTTGAAGGATCTGTCGTTGTTGACCGTCTGAAAAAAGAAGAAATCGGCATCGGCTTCAATGCTGCTGACGGCGAATGGGTAAACATGATCGACGCTGGTATTGTTGACCCAACAAAAGTTACTCGCTACGCGCTTCAAAACGCTGCATCCGTAGCTGCTATGCTTCTTACAACTGAAGCAGTAGTTGCTGACAAGCCTGCTGAAGAAGGCGGCGGCATGGGCATGCCTGATATGGGCGGCATGGGCGGAATGCCTGGCATGATGTAATAAACGTAAAAAAACATGATAATATCAATGTTTAATGGTCATGGGTTTATCCCGTGACCATTTTTTGACCATATTTAGTCAAAATCCAATACGCCATTCATCAGATTGGAAAACTTTTCTGCGTCTCTTTTTCTGACAGCTTCAGTTGTATGTAGATAAACTTTTTTAGTGATATCATCATCGGAATGACCTAACCTTTCCATGATCCTTTCTAGGCTAACTCCCGCCTCAGATAATAAAGATGTATGTGTATGCCGTAGAGAGTGAGGGGTTAATGACTCGTTTAGATTTGCCAGTTTCAGTATTCTTTTCATTCTTTGCTGAATGATCTTTACATAAATAGGGTATCCGGGATTTGTACCGTTGTTTACAAATATAAACCCCTCATCCAAGTATTCCTTGCCAACAATTCGTTTTATTTCTTTGTTTCGTTCAATAACCGACTGTAAACAATTCACAACAAGATTATCAATATCAATTATTCTTCTTGATGATATGGTTTTAGGGGTCACAAGCTTAAAGGATTTTATGTTATTGTTTGGGTTGTAATAAGTTTTAGTGATGGAGAGCAAATAACTTCCATCGTTATTTTTTATTAAGTCCGTCTCCTTTAACGGACAAAGCTCACCAATCCTTATCCCTGTATAGGCTAGGGTGACGAATATCTCAAAATCCAGATCCAATCCTTTTTCTTTGGCTGTTTTCAAAAATAAAGCCAAGTCCTCTTTTTCCATATATTTCGGTAACTCATAAAAACTATCTAACTCCTCAATGGTTTGGGCTGCTTTAGGAATATAGGCAAATTCAGTCGGATCTTTCTTTATAACCTCTTTCTCCAATGCTTTTCTGAATATCATCCTCCCAGTTCTATGTATGCCTGCCAATGTGTTCTTTGCAAACTGTCGATTCAACTTGCTTAAAGCTGTTTGATATTGCTCTTGAGTAATGTCGGCCATCTTAATATTTTTAAAAAATGGCAGCAAATTATTAATTTCATGCCTTCTGATTCTAATGGTACCAGGTTTTACCCCTCTTTCTTCCTGATAAATGTTTATCCACAATTCACTAAAACTTTTGAAGGTAATGTGGATATCTTTCAAACTATTGCCTGCCTCAATTTCATTCTCCATATGCCTTGCTGCAGTTCTAGCCTCTCCGATGGTTTTAAATCCTCTCCTGGTAGTGTGCTTTCTCTTGCCTGTGGCTGGATCGATGCCAGTATAAATTTTAAACATATACCTTTCGCCGTTCTTTGTTTTATAGCTTTGAAAACTAGCCACATTAATGCTCCTTCCTTTTTATATCATCCTGCAACCACTCAATCGGTGTATCAACGTATCCTTCAATATCACCGACCAATTTTCCGTTTTCGTAACGTATAGTTGAATATACGGGTATTTTTACCATCTTAGTTACTGGAAATAGGTTAGTCAGAGATTCTTTTTTCTTTACCAATGCTTGATCACTCCTATTCTGGCATGCCCATTCAATAGCACTCTTGAATAAATTTTATTTTTATACATATCTAAGCGTTTACTCGCAAACTCATACCCGACGTTAAATAGATTCATAATGTCGGATAAAGTGTAATTAAACAACCTATCTAACATAAAAGTAGGTACGCAAAAATGATATGCAAAATAATTAGCCTGGTATTCTTGTAGATCAATAAACAACGGATGCATGTCTAATTGGTTACCGTAGTGTCTTAAAAAGTGACAAATTTCATGTCCAAATTCCATCCATTCCTCACTTTCGGTTCCTTTCACCAAAATAATTTCATCATCGAATCTGAACGCCTTTTGTTTATAAGTAATATTTACCCCTAGTTTACTGGCTATGAATTTTATATCTAAATCTGTAGGATTCATTACCCCGATTGATTTGTACAGCTCATAAATGTAATCCTCAAGATGTGAACGCAAGATATGACCCCCTCTTTGAAAGGAACGTATGTTTGTTTTTTGGTTAAAAGAAAAGGTGTACTTGGTACACCATGTTTTAATTGTTTGCATTTTCTACTCCTGTATGAATTCTAACCGACGGTGGTAGCTCCCCATCTAGATAAGTCCTCGATATATCTCCAATAATTTCACCAGTTTTTTCAGAATAACTACCTTTGGTCGCGTGTTCTCCTATCAACAGTTTATTCAAAGCTACCTCTACGGCATCTGCTAACTTCAAAAGTTCTTTTGCGGCCTGATCATCTGGGTATTCTTCTTCTATTTCACTTACGGCTGAATCTACGTCTAAAAGAGCTTTCGTGATAACTTCCAACTGCCTTGTGCTATCTTTTTCGTACATATCAACTGTTAAATATTTCCCTGTAATTAGCTCCATGTACAGTAGTATAGAGTCCTCCGACATACCTTCGTTTTTTTCTTCTGAAGATGCATCAGTGATAGGAGTTTTCGCGCTTTCGGAAGCAGAAGCACAACCAATTAACAACAAAGAAAATGCCAATGCTAAAGTTATTTTTTTCAATCGAATTTCTCCTCACTGTTTTTTCTGGCTCATCTTAAATTTTATATACTCATAAACTTCTTTCATTTCTTCTGCTGTTAAGGATTCCATATCCTTGAACATGAGGTCTATATCTGGGAACTCCGTAGAAATCTTGTTTTTGTAGTGTTCTAATTCACTATAACTTGTATCCTGTCCTAATAAATAATCAATTGAGACTTCGAATATGTTAGATATCTTTTCTAGTGTTTCGAAATCTGGCTCTCTTGTTCCTGATTCATATTTAGCAATAGTTGAATATGAGATGCCTAATTTATTAGCTAGATCATCCCTACTAAATTTATTTTCTTTTCTTAGAAATTTTAATCTATCGTTAAATTTCATTAGTTTTATCCTCCATTACCCCCTATATTATACTATTTGTCCAATCTATAAAATAAATTGGACAAAAAGGGTAAAAAAGTGTTGACATAGGACGAATTGTCCAATATGATAATAACAACAAGACAATTCGTCCAATAAAAGGCGGTGAGATTGTGAGACGTAATTTGAGACAACAACGAGTTGCAAAAGGTTATACAGACGTTGAAAAATTTTCCAAAAAAATTGGTATATCGGCGTCATACTACTACAAGATTGAACAAGGAAAAAGAACACCAGGAATCATTTTGGCAAAAAAAATTGCTGACACTTTAAATCAGACGGTAGACGAAATTTTTTTTGAAGAACAACTGGACGATTCGTCCAAAACGAAACAAGCCATATAGGAGTTGATCTAGTGAACGCCAAACAAAAAGAAAAAGTCATTAACGAGATGTTGAAAACACTGGTAGATAACGGCGTTACCTTTGCCGAAGTTCCAGAAGTGCTTAAAAGCTTAGAAATTGAACTTGATGAAATATGTAAACAACAGGCAATTCAGTTTCCGTAAGGAGGTGATCTAATGCAAAGCGCTATTGATGAATTAAATCAAAATCTTTTGGCAGAAACCATAAAAGAAATGTGCCAACAAGCCTACGAACAAGGGGTGGAGGATGCTCGAAACAAATATGCATATCCTCCTACGCTTAAGAAAACACATCTAACCGAGATATTTCAAGTGGCGATGCCAACTGTTGACAACATCATTCGAATGGAAGGATTTCCAAGGTCTACAATCACGAAAGCCCGTTATCCAAGAGACCAAGTTTTTGAGTGGATTAAGGACAACATCGAGTACGTTCGTTACAACACCAATTATTTAAAAGGTATTTCTTAATACTAGTTTACTAGCTTAAGCCATACACCTACCATTCCGATTCGGAATATTGAGGGGAGGTGAGAAAAATGGAATTTGGGGGAGTGTTCAAAGCGCTCAGACAGAAAAGAGGTTTGACGCAAGAGGAGTTTGCAGAAGAGCTTAATGTTAACCAATCAGACATAAGCAAGTTTGAAAATGATGATAAATTGCCGGATCTACACTTATTCCGACAAATGATATTAGCATCGAACGCACCAGAGGTTGCTGTTGCTTTTATGTTCGGGATGGACGGTGTCGGCATTATCCAAAACGTATTACAAATGATGGGAGGGTTCATTTTATGGATGTAAACAATTTTTTGGCCGAAGATTACCCAGCGGCATTTAAGGAAACAATCTGCATCATGGATTGCATTTATGTCATGAGACAGGAACTGGTAGAGGGAGATTACGAGCAAGCTATTGTTGCTACAGAAAACGCCCTACGTTCATTTAAAGAGTTGTACAAGATGCAACAGGAGAAAGCGCATCGTGACGAAGTTCAGGCCATCATACAAGAAGCCAAGGAAAAGGGAATGGGAATTGTCATCATACAGGGGTTACTCAATGGATAGCAAAACTTGGACAGCCTTAATCATGTGGGGAATCCCGTTAATCGTCCTATCGGCCTTATGCATTACCAGTTTCATTATCAGCGAAAGGAGATCCGAAAATGAACCTAAGACAGGAAGTAGAAAACCCTATGGTCCTGGACAGTCATTGGAATGATACGGTGAAAGTCTCGGGTACAGATGCACTCGGCAATGAAATACATGCAAGGGATGAGGTATTTGAATATGACGATAAGACATTTGTCATTGAAGAACTATCATACGATGCACAGAAAGTCCTTGAGTTACTTGGCGCAGAGAGAAAATACGCATAAAAAAACTTCCTTCGGCAAAAGGAAGCTAGCGAAAAATATTTGATACAAACATTATACCACAAAAGATGGAGGGATTGAAATGAGTTTCGACACTCCAAACGGCCCAGTTTTTGAACCTGAAAATCCTATGCTGAGAAGCTTTTATGAAATGTTGGAAGAACTCGCCCCAATGGAAGCAGGATGTCGCAAGTTTGAAAAGTGGGTTGAAATATACGAAGCACTGGAATATGACACAAGAGACAAAGGGGAAGATGTAATTGGCATTAAAGCCGTTTAATGAATTATTCCAAGTTGATTTGTCAAATGAAGTCGCGAAAAGGCCAGTTAAAAAGAATTCAGACCTTACATTGGATTACCTGGAATGGGCCAACTGCATCAAGCTGCTATATCAACATGGCGCCGAAAGTGTTAAGTACGGAATGAAAAAGAACGGGAATGACTACCCTTGTTTTTACAATCCAAACGGAGAATCACCATTTGTTAGTGTGTGGGTGGATATTGATGGCAATCGATATGAGGAAGATTATCCGGTTGTGAACGGGATCTATGCAGTAAGCAACCCAAACCAACTGGACATTAATAAAGCCAAGCAGAGGGGATTTGTGAAGGCAGTAGCCATCAACACCGGATTAGGGTTAAGCCTTTGGATCAAGGAAGAAGAAATGATTAACACAGATCAAGAAATCCAAAAAGAACTTTATCAGAATGAAACAGCCTCATTAAACGATCAGATAACAAATTTATTCGCAAAGGCCCTCCAAAAAATCGGAGACAAGGACGAGCTTTACGCAGTCTTGCAAACGACTAAAGAAGAGATTCACAAGCTTTATAGGTCAAATGATCATGCTGCCAAGAAAATATTAATCGGCCAGTTAGTAGTGATATTGAATGATCAAAACAACTGATGATAGGAATCAATTTATAGGTGGTTCAGAAGCAAATATGATCTACATGAACTATGAATCTGCCAGCTTTAAAAAATGGTGGGCTAGCAAACTATCTGAATCACCTAGTGATTCTTTCTCAAACATTCATATGTCTGTAGGGACGATTTTGGAGCATGACATTTTGGACTTATATGAACGAGTAAACAACGTTAAAGGGATTCGAGAAGCGCAGAAGGTTAAAGGGATTGCCAGAGCAAACACGGATTACATCTTGGGAAATAAGGTGTCAGACGTTAAAGCAACGAACAAGGCGTTTGAGTGGTTCTTGAAAGAAAAGGTCCCGTTAAATTACAAGCGCCAGCTGATTCATTACATGTACATCTTTGGCTTAAGTGAAGCGTCCATAATTGCGTACCAAGTTGACAAAGCATTAATGACAAACCCTTTTGAAAGCCTTGTTCCAAGTAAACTTTTTGAGGTAATGGTACCTGTTACAACGGACGAAATCACAGTACACAAACAAAAGATAGATTACTTGGAGCACTGCAAGAGTATAAGTATTTTTCCAAAATAAGGAGCGATCGGGGCAATGGAGGAAAACAGGTTAAAAGCTTCGGGGTTTGTAATCCAGCCCCGATTACAGTTTGAAAGTATAAAGGACAAGATGCTTTACCAACACTTTATCGATGATGCGAATTACAAAGAAGGAAACTGCAAGAGAGGTCAATTGATCACTTCATCAATCAGTCTATCTAAAAAAATAGGATGGACGCGGGGGGATATAAGAGGTTCCATCAAACGACTAACTGATGCAGGTTATATAAAATCGGAGCCTTACAAGAAAAACAAAGGGTTAATCATCACTATTGAAAACTATGATGACTTCCAAAAACTAGAAAATTATAGCAAGAAAATTAACCAACTCGAAAACCAACAAGGTAACCAACAAGACAACCAACAAGGAGACGTTCAAACTCCTTGCGAGAGTAAGGAGGAAGACGATTTGAAGAATGATAATAACCAACCCATTAACCAACAAGGTAACCAACTCAAAAACCACACTATAACAGCATTTATTAACAGCATTAATAACATCAATAAAACATTAAAAGAATATATCACCGAAGCTCCAGTGAAAAATAAAAATTTGACTTCAACCGATGATACAGAAATCTTTGTTGATTTCGCTTCGCGAACCAACGCTATACCTTCTGGGGTTAATCGTAAGTTACTTGTTTCTTACTTTGATTGTGTACGACTTACAAGGCAGACATGCGCCATTTCAGCGAACATCTTAGTCAACTTCATTGAAAAACTACAGAAATACTCTGCCAACCAAATCAATTACGCGATATGGAACCACATTGAAAACCATGATGACAAAAAAGAGCAATACACACTTGGGATTCTGCGGAATACAAAAGAGCCAGAAGCTAGGCGGGGCCTAATGAAGTTGAAAAATAGCAGGGGAGGTCAGTCCTTTGAATCTAATAAAGCAAGTTCTGGAGAATACGACTACGGGTTCTAAAATCGCCCCTCAAAAAATCCTAGAAAGGTATTGCTGTATGGGGTGTAGGAAAGAGGTTTGGGTCAAAGAGTTCACGATAACAATCGGTCCGCTAAAAGGACAGACAGATATAGCAAAAATCGGTTGCGACTGCGAGCTGATTGCGAAGGTGAAACAGGAGCGACAGGCAGCGAAAAAAGAACGAACAAGGTTCATTTTTGAAGAAAACAGCCTTATTAATCAATCTTTGCAGGATGCCACTTTCGAAAACTTTGAGCGCGGTGAATTTGGACAGGCTTATCAGAAAGCAAGGAAGTACGTTGAAACCTTTGACCCGAAGAATCCTAGGAATCTATTCTTTCAAGGTTCATTTGGTACAGGGAAAAGCCATTTGTCTGTATCTATCGCAAAGGAACTAACTAAAAAAGGATACACAACCATATTTATTTCTACTCCAAAATTGCTTACAAAAATACGCGGTACATACAACAAGAGCAGCGAATTTGGGGAAGAGCAAATCATTCAAACTCTAACAAATGCTGATTTAGTGGTATTCGATGACATAGGAGCCGAAGGTGACATATCCGGTTGGGGAATGCAGAAAATTTTCGAGGTCATTGATCAACGCGCAGGGAAAAGTAGCGTCTTTACTACCAACTTATCGTCATCTGATTTTGAGTCAACAAGAGACTTAAATCGAATATTTTCGCGAATGATGATGAATTCAGAACCAATAATCATGAACGGAACTGATTACCGCAGGCGTCAATTCATGAAAGGAAGCAGAGATTATGCATGAACACATTATAAATCAGATCGTCATCACAGTCGGGCAATGGGGAAAGTTCGGCGGAGTAGAATACGAACATCGGTTTGAATCGTTGCTCGGGCAATTGCAAAAAGCTACTGGTCTTGATCATGAAGGAGCCGTGAGATTCATAGAACGGCAGGTCGGGATTACTGCTAGAAAAAGATTCAGGGAGTTGAAAGGAAATGGGTGCTCAACAAAAACTGGATAACGATCTGAAATTGTTAAACGACTTCCACAGGTCTCACGAAAAGGCATTGGATGAAATCCAGAAGCTGGACAGTCGCATGGACCACCTGGCACCTTACGAAATTGGCAAACTCCAATACTTGTACACCAAAGCGGAACGGCAAGCCTGGAACATAGCAGCATGGCACAAAAAGAAGCAGAAATACTACGAAGGCATGGCAGAGATAGCACAAGGGCAGGAGTACAAGCAGATGCGGGACAGTGGCAAGACAGGAACGGATGCACAGTACCTGTCCCGGATTTCAAAGGGTGCACAGCTAACGGAAGCGGCGAAGTATGAGGGTGACTATATCACTTGGAGGGGAATAGCGCAGACTTACGAAGGGGCGCGCCTGGCATTGAAGGACATTCTGAAATCAATTGAAGCGCAGGGAGGAAGTTGAATTGGCTAAAGATGCATGGGTATTGCGATTGAAACCGGAGATCGCGGAAGAACATCACGGTAATGAAACTCTTTATCTAACGGACGACGAGGAACTTGATTTTTTAACAGACGACATACAGAAGGCACAACTAGTTTTTGATAAAGAAAAAGAAATCGAAAGTATGAAAACACATGAAAGAATCATACTTGAAAAGTTTGGGCCTGGTGCAATCTGCGATTTTGGATACACAAATATCACCAAGAATTTTGATTGGGTTGAAGTTGAAGTGGAGGAAGAAACATGGTCAACAGAACGGTATTAGTCGGACGTCTTACAAAAGACGTTGACTTGAAATACACGCCAAACGGTGTGCCTGTAGCCAGCTTCACACTGGCAGTTAATCGCACATTTACAAATCAACAGGGAGAACGTGAAGCGGATTTTATAAATTGCGTGGTCTGGCGTAAACCTGCTGAAAACGCGGCGAATTATCTCAGCAAGGGTTCGCTTGCCGGAGTGGACGGAAAGCTCCAAACACGAAGCTATGAGAGGCAGGACGGGAAACGAGTTTACGTGACAGAGGTTGTCGCTGACAGTGTGCAATTCCTGGAGCCGAAAAAGCAAGGCGGCGGACAACAGCGTGATTCGGGAGATCCGTTCCAGGATGGAGAGCCGGTGGATATGAGTTCGGAGGATTTGCCTTTTTAATACGAATTATGAAGTAAGGGGGTTGTTTAATGGGCAAGGAAAAAGAATGCGATTTATGTATGATCGATAAAGCCACAACAACGGTTGATTATCAAGATGTTATCTATGATGTTTGTGAACAATGCCGCGTTTT
The DNA here is from genome assembly GCF_003605405.2 of Siminovitchia terrae. Lineage (GTDB taxonomy): Bacteria > Bacillota > Bacilli > Bacillales > Bacillaceae_C > Siminovitchia > Siminovitchia terrae. The sequence continues at coordinate 33,400 of NZ_QYTW02000030.1, forward strand.
GGCAACGGAATAGCGGACAGTTCGAACCCACAAACCAATCAAAAAGGAGCGTTTTAAATGGTTTCAGTTCACGTAATGTTTAACGGTGCATCAATGTATTACGAATTTGAAAATGATATAGAAGGGTTTATGAAACGGTGGAATAACCACATGCCGGCAGTTGGTTTTTTTACCGGAGAAGATAAAGATGGGAAAAAGGTAATTATAAACCCATCAAATTGCGGAACGATTGAAATTAGAGAGATTAATGGATAGCAAGTGATACTTTTCAAACCAATCAAAAAGGAGCCGATCCTATGAGTTTTGGTTTTCATCCTATCAGCAAAGCAGAACAGGTACGGAAAGTGCCAGTCAAGCAACGGAAACAGCATAGCAAGCCGGAGTTGTATAGAGGACGCAGAATCCCAATGAAATCAATAAGAGGCCGTATCACAAGGGAGACATACAACAAAACGATTGACATGCACGGATTTGAATGTTTCTTCTGCGGCACTACTCACAGTTTGGAATGTCATCATGTGGTGCCGAAAGGATATTCCAGGACAATCAGCGGGAGGGGCGTATGGCGCAATCTTAGGTTTGTATGCACGAAAGATCATGAGAACAGTCCGAACGGTGTACACGGTAATCCGGCGATGCTGAAACAGCTGCAGGAACATCATGAACAACTTTACGGCCCGCATTACTACAAGGATGTATATGACCTGTTTATGGAGGGGCTAGTGGAAAACACATCACCGGAGGCATACGAAGCCTTTATGCAGGAAGAAGAACGGAAGGCCGCATTTCTCCGGGTAGATGCGGAAGCTAGTGAGGCGGCTTGGTTTTGATGCTACGACTTAATGAAAGGGTGAGAAACATAAAAAAATTAGGATTTAAGCATATTTACACGATATTTCCTTGTGTATTCAAAAGGAATTTACCGAGTTTTATATACGATGCAGAAAAATCAGCCAGAGAGAAAGGTGCACAGGATTACGAAAATCCTAGTGTTGAATTAGTTTCTATTCAAAAAGTTGGTTTCGTTAAGTATCTAGTCGTATGGAAAGTGCGGGGTTATAGAAAACAGCAGATCTGATTTCAAACTGAATGCTTATTTTTAGGAGGGGTTTCATTGGAGTTCATACAAAAGAGAACAAAGCCGTTTATTAAGACTTTTAAAACGAAGAAAAGAACAATCAAAATTGAGCGCAGAGATTGCGGCGCACTAGGTAGCTTTGGTGGTGGATGGTTTTTTGAGTGGGGATTATCAGTAAAGACCGGGAGCGAAGGGTTAAAAGGGACGATTCTAATTACTTGGCTAGTTTATACCATAAGAATTGATAAAAAACGATCAGATTCTTTGATTTAGGAGGGGTGGGAGAATTGACTAGCTTTAAATCTATTTTTAATCAGATAGAAAAAATGGTCAGGCAAAGCGCTCACTATGTACCAAGAAATTATAAGACGGTCGGTGGAATGTGGACTGTAGACACTTATAAAAAAGGCAATGTAACCCTGCAAATCATGGACGAGGGCTGGACGATTAAAATCTTCACCAAAGATATTTGCGCAATTGATTCAGGAAACACATTCAAGGTTGAAAGAGGATCGCTGGAAGACTTTGAAAATGTACTAAAATCCATTAATTGATACAGGAGGGGCGGGAATGACCGTAAGAGTTTTATTCATTGATCCGAAGAAGGGTCTAAAAGATGTTTCGATTCAGGAAGCTCCATCTGTAGATGATGTTGTAAGCAAACTTAAAAATATGGGCTGTGTAGTGTTATCAGCCGAACAAGCCTAGGAGGGGTGGAAATGCGGGAGATAAAATTCAGGGCGAAGCTTGATAAAGAATCATTTCCAAATAGTTATAAAAAAGACTGGGTGTATGGTTTTGTGTCTAAGCACGAAGGCGAATGGTGCATTGATACCTATGGAAACAATGGAAGGTTTGTGAGTGATGGTCAGTATTTGAGAATTAATGGTGAAACGATTGGTCAATACACCGAACTCAAAGACAAGAACGGCGTGGAAATCTTTGAGGGGGATGTTGTTCGTCAATATCCAAAAGATGGATACCAACAAATCATTATGAATGGGAATTTGGGAATTATTGAATTTGGTCATAGTGCATTTGTTTCAAGGAATGTTAATGACCACAGAACACATTTCTTGTTCTATACAGAACAAGAAGTCATCGGCAACATCTACGAACACAGTCACTTATTGGAGGTGGCGGAATGAGTGAAAAAATAAAGCGGTGTGAAGCTTGCGAAGATCCTTTTCGTTGGAATGATGATGTTATCGAAGTGAATGATAAATTCTACCACAAAAATTGCGTAGAGCTTTATCCAACCGGATACTTTGCAATGTTGGATGATGAGCCATTGGGGGGAACGGAAAACGAAGACGGAAGCATGGCCTTCGAAATCCTAGATCAAGATGAATATCTGGAGGATGCGGAATGAACCAAGATCAAGTAAGAAAAAAAGAAGATAGGTTTTTCCGGGAAGTCGAAGCTGATCTAGTCAATCATCCACCACACTATACAGCGGGAACAATCGAAACCATTGATTATATAAAGGACGTTCAAACAGCAGAAGAATTTCAAGGTTATTGCATCGGCAACGTAATTAAGTATCTATCACGACACAAATATAAAAACGGGCTAGAAGATTTAGAAAAAGCAAAAATTTATCTTGGTTGGGCAATTGATTCGATGAAGGGGGAGCCACTTCAAAAATGAGTATAACCCTTGAGTCAGAAAACAGATCCATCGGCAAATTGGAAGGTCATTACCTCCGAAACAAGGCAGGTCAAACATATCTAGCATGCGAGGACATGAATTTCATATGGACAAGACAGCAAGTAAAAGATTTCCGCATCCTTTGGGAAGAGGGAATAAATTTGGACGAGTTGTCACGGTATTTCCAGCGGTCGCAAGAAGAGATTCTCATACTTGCTCTTGATTTAGGAGTGAAAAATAAAATAAAGCCAAGGGATGGAGGTCTTATAGGTGAAATGCCCTTCTTGTAAGAAAAATACTAGGGTAATTGATTCTCGGCCAGTCAGTGAGAGTTTGATCAAGAGAAACCGGAGTTGCTGTAGTTGTGACACAAGGTTTGTAACGTTTGAGAAGGTTGGATATGTCTACAGGGATTGCGGGTTACCGGTGGAGCAAGACGTTTATCAATAACCTTTAAGGGGGCGGCAGTGATGCCTAGTCGATTCGAGGTCGGTGAGTGGGTCCGCAGGGGCGCAGAGGTTGGCTGGATTGATCAGATTCTTAATTACAACGTTATGGTTCAATTTGTTGGCAATAGCTACACATCGAGCGCCAGCCCTGACTCGCTAGAAAGCTATGATGCGATATTACCGGAAGCCGTAGAAGATGCGAAACCTGTATTTGTAGAAATGGCAATCTCGACATGGGATGAAGATTTGTTTAATTACGCCATTGGGAAAACGGAGGAACTGACATGACCTGCATCGAGTGTAAGCAGCTGCCGGCGATTTATTGGGATAAATCGTTTTGTATGGATTGTTACACGAATCTTTTGAAGAGTAAAAAGAAAGAGGAAGTGCGGGCTTGATACAAAAAGTGAGGGAGTGAAGCTATGAAATACATTGTTTTAAAAACAGAGGATGTTGAAAAATATTGTTCTTTTGAACAGCAGGAACAACTAATGGAAATTTGCGGAGATATTCACGCAGGCAGATTTAGAGCAGGAAAGGAAGAAGAAAACAGGTACTTGGTTGTAAATGTAGATGAACCATATGCCCACGATGTAAGGACGTTAATTGAAGAACATGAAGGTGAAGCAGTTTCTTTTGATTAACACACAGTACGGAGAAAAACGGAGGTAAAAATAATGCAGGAATTAACAACGAAAATAAAAGAATGGGCAGAGGAACGGAATCTACATACAGCAGACCCAAACAAACAAATTCTAAAGCTCGGAGAAGAATTCGGAGAGTTATGCCAAGCAAGGGCCAAAAACAGACCAGAGCTTGCTAAAGATGGCATAGGAGATATGTACATTGTCCTCACGATATTGGCAATGCAGTTGGGAACGAGTATAGAAGAATGTGCGGCGTTGGCATATGAGGAAATCAAGGACCGGAAAGGGAAAATGGTGAACGGCGTGTTTGTGAAGGAGGCTGACTTGAATGTCTGAATGGCTAACCACAGGGCAGATGATTGATACGTTGAAGGTTGGGGAAGTGGCGGAGAGTGACGATGGCAAGCTGACAGCTAAATGGAATGAATATGACAAAATTGTTTTTAACAATACAAGTAATGGGGGCGGCAGAAATAGCCTGCACCTTTATGACTTGGGAAGAAGATGGCGTATCCTTCCTAAATTTGTGAGCTTCGATGATGCTATGAAGGCTCATGAAGCAGGTAAGGTTGTTTTTTATCACGGTCACATTGATGTAGTTGAATTGTGGGATAAGCTATTACCTGATCAAAAACACATTAGGGTAAGTTCCACTGATTTGGGCGATTATTCATTGCTTGGTATGTGGAAAGGAAAATGGACCATCGAGGATGATTCCAATGACTGAAAGCAAAGAATGGTACGTGGAGCAATTATTAGCAATGCCAAGCAACGGCTATGACCGAGACTCACTGGAAAGGATGTCCGTTGTGCAACTATACAAACTTTACTGTGAGCGCATCGACAGGCAGGGGATGGTGTAAGTGGTTGAGATAGTCATACCAGGGGAATTCCCCACGATGAATGAAATAGTGGCGGCAAGCAAAAAACATCATATGCAATACGCAAATATGAAGCGTACATACACAAGGCTTGTCGCCTTGAAATCTAGGAACCTACCAAAAATAGATAAAGCTAACTTTGAAATCACATGGTATTGCAAGGATCGGAGGAAAGATAAAGACAACATCATGGGCGGTCAGAAATTCATCTTTGATGGTCTTGTGGAAGCTGGCGTCATCAAAAATGACGGATGGGCGCAGATTGGAGACATATGGCATCGGTTTTCGGTAGATAAAGAGAATCCGAGGGTGGAAATAAGGGTGGAGGAAATGGAAGGATGAAATTTGATTTAAAAACACCTTGTAAAGATTGTCCATTTATAAAAGGCAGCTCCACAAACAAAACTTTAGCTGAAGATCGGATAGAGGGCATTGTTGACGACATTAGAGCCGGTATGACCTTTACTTGTCACAAAACATTACAAAAACATACATCAGAACAACAACATTGTGCTGGAGCTTTAATCTTCTTAGAAAAGGAAAACAAACCTAATCAAATGATGAAGATAGCTGAACGACTAGGGTTATACGATCATCGTAAGTTAAAAATGAATGTTGAAATTATAGATGAATATTAACCTGAAATGAAAATGGAGTGATTCCATGAAAAGAAAACAAAAATACCGCCACGGTTACTACCTTCTTCACAGAATAGAGGAAGGGCAACCTGTTTGGCAGTATGATTACTTTCAAAATCACGAAGTAAAAGCCCGCATCCGGCAAGGATGGAAGATAGCATGAGGCAGAAGGGAGATAAATATCGTCCCATTGTAACGATCCTCAAAACTAAAAAGGGAACGCCCACTGTGATACAGGTCAGTGGTAGACAATACACGTTGCAGCATCCGGATCAGTATAAGCGGGCATGAGTCAAATTGCGAGGCAAGAAGAGGTGAAAATATGACTATATTAGTTCCATTTGAATACTTCAATGAACGCATGAGTGATAAGCCTTATACGGTTTATATGGTTAACGAGGACAACCCTAATAAAAGTGGATATATTCAAGGGTATTGGGAATGTACTCATTGTGGAGAAGGAACTCAATTCAGATTCTTTGATGACAGCCGATTCCCTTATTACCAAGCGAAGTGTCCGAAGTGTCGCAAAGATTTTTTAGCCAAAGACGATACGGATTGGGAAGATTAACGTACAGTTCGAAATAACAAGGCGGGTGATACCTATGGTATTTGAAGTAAAGATTAAGTTTTTACACAAAGGCTCAAAAAGAAAAGAAATTGAAAGCAAAGATGGGTTTACCGCAATAACCAAGGCATTGGAGACTCTTAATTCTACGGAAAAAGATAACGTTTCAGCAGTGCTTATAACTGATATTAAATCCCATGCAGGGGATCAGTATAAGAGGTAGTGGATAAAGACTGTGCGACAAGGAGGTTAAACAAGTGAAAGTTAAATCTATTGAAGAGTATTTAGGAAAAATGGGAGTAAAAGCTGATGATGTATTTACAAAAGAACAGGCAGTCGAACTGGTAAATGCGAATGTAATCGCTATATATAAAGGTCGAGTAAATCTTAGAGAGGATAAAATTTTCACTGGTTACGACATAGCCGACAAACTTCACACCATTGAATCAGTATTTACAGAAGCCTTTGAAAAAGCCTTAGACGATGAAGATGTTTAGTTCACAGTACGGAGAAAAAGGGCGGTGATCCCATGCAACAAATCAATCAAGGCCTGCGGGGCAGAGTGGGAGTGAGTGATGTGGAACGGTTGGAAGAAACACAAGAACACTTAGTAGCGATCAAAAATCTCGTTGATAAGTATGAAAATTGTTATGACAAAGATATCGCGCTTAAATATTGCAGAGATTTAATGAGATACCACGCAAAATGGTTTATCCAACAAGCTGAACGAGTGGAGGAACAGCAGAAGGAAATAGAACGGTCGGGTAAGTGGAAAAAACATGCAGAGAGCTTATCGGATGTTGTGTCAGATTTGGAATTAGAAAACAAACGTTATCGGGAAGCTTTAGAAAAAGCTGTAAAAATAATGCAAGACCACGCAATAGGTGATGCTCAGGCGGAAGTTGACATGATGTACTTCGTGGAAGAATGGAAGTCACTAAAGGAATGACAGGAGGGAACGGGGTGGAAAAAAGGTCTATTGACAATGCCACGGTTAACATACTTCTTGAATTGGATGGAAAGGTCCATCTTGTCGGAATGGAAAAAGATGCCCTAGACACAATCACATTTCTTATAAAAAGATCCACAGAACAAATTGTAGAAACAGGAAAAACACAAATGGAACTATTAAACTTTCTGAACTACAAACGGGAGGACTAACATGCACGACAACACAACAAAGGCAGTGATCAACCTGACAGAGGATGCAGCATATGTAGTGAAAAAGGGGAAGCTCACTAAAATAACAGCTCGGGAGCATGGACAGGACGTCATCATTTGGAAAAATGGACAGGTCCTTGATGTAGATCGGAACGAACGAATAAGGATAGAGGGGCAGGAGGTTATATGATTGAGCGAATATACGGTCGTAATTGAGCGAAAGCCATTAAGAAAAACATTCACAAAAATAGGACTACACATGTTTCAATTCACCAAGGATTTTACCCGAATACGATATCAGAAAAAAGATAAAAAATGTCATCTATGTAAAGAAGACTTTTTCAACAATGAACGTATTAGTTTGGCTTTTGTGAAGGGTATGAAAAATCATTTGTTGTGCGAAAAGTGTGCTAAAAAATTAATTGAAAAAGGTGTTTCTTATATTGATAAAAGTAAAACATAATAAATAGTCCTTACGGAAGAACCGACGGACACTGAAAGGCGAAAGCTTTTTGGTGTCTTTTTATATTTTAGGAGGGAAAAGAGAATGGTTATAGCATTTCAAATAATTATATTGATCATAATTGGAATTTCGTTCCTCGGAATTGTGGGAGAGAAAGAGGACAAAGCATTGAGAAATAATCTATTTCCATTATGCATTGCGGCAATCGCTGGGTTCATTGTGAGTGTGATGTGGTTATGAATCCACCAATGAAAGAGCAACTTGAAAAAGCATACGGAAAGCCAAAGCACAGGGAGCCGCAGAAGCGCCGCAGGGAAGACTTATCAGAGTTTGAGATCAAAAGCCTTATGGGGATGGATAGACCAGTTTATCGCAAGTACAGGGGTTCTTACAGACAAAGATAAGGGAGGGGTCGGAATGAATAAAATTGATATCGAGAACACACTCAAAGATTACCATTGGATGATTAACAGCATAAAAATCATGAGGCAGTCATTGGAATCTGCAGGAGAAGGATTAACGGCCCAGTATGGAATCGAATCAACTATGCCAAAAGCGAAGGGACAGACAAGTGATCCAGTCCACAGGGAAGTCGTAAGACGAGGCCGGCATTGGAAAAAGGTAAAAGGGTATGAAGAAAAGATCAAAGTCATTCAGGAACGTGTCCACTTGATTACGAACGAAAGAGAAACGGAAGTCCTTCACTGGATCTTGGAAGGGAAAAGCTATCGTTGGATTGCTGCTCATATGGGACTGTCTCATTCACACATCAAAAGAATAAAAGAGAGCATCGTGGATCAAATAAGCCAACATGTTCCAGATGTTCCAAATGTTCCAGATGTTACGAATTATGGATGTGGTAAATCAGCATGTTAAACTGGAAGAGAGGTTTAGTTCTGCTGTTCCTCTGTTATGTATCTGTCTGCGCTGTCCCTTGGAAAAGGATGGCGCTATGCGGTGGCGGAAAAGGTAGACGCTAAATAAACTCGGCCCGAGATCCAGACGGAGTAGTCATGCATGGGGTCATAATAAAGGTGTGCATGATATGTAAGGTGCAAATCCTTGCCCGCATATTGTCGCTTGTTCCTGTAGGTTCGGGGATAGCCCGGACGGCCGATGCGTGCCACGTGTTGTGCTTCAGCAGGAGGGGGCTATTTAAATGTGATCTGAACCCATGCTAGACATGGCAGTAGGATCGGTTGCCGGGAATCCTAACGTGAATCCCGGCTTTTTAGCTGATGTGCCATGATGCACAAACAGCCAGTTGGATTTCGTAATGCGATAACCAGCCTTTATGGTAATCATGGCAGTTTCGGTCTATTGTCGATTAATGTCAAACTATAGAGATTAATCACAGTGAGCAGATAGCCATTTTTGGTGTAATATATAGCCAGGTGAGTTGATTTGTCGAAAAAAAGCGTGAACTTTATTCAGGTTATTAAAAATGATATGAGTGAAGTGAATAATAGAGGTGTAGTCAAGGTTAATTATAAGGCCTTGAATAAGCTTTTAGAAGAACATGAGAGACTGTCTAGCTATCATGGGGATATTGACCTCGGGATTGAAGATGGAGGCATAGAGTCCTATGGTAATGAAACGTTAACCGTTAATTACAAGACTTTATCAGAGTTGGTAAAGAATTATGAAATATTAAAGAAGGATTGACGTCGATTTAACGGGAGCGTCTTGGTAGATGCTTTTTAGGTAAATAGTTGCAGGAAAATATCTCCTTTTGTCGAATAGGTTCGATGGGAGGGGGGTGTAATACATGAGTGAACAAGAAAAGTATTTTTATATATTTGAATTTGTGAACGGTAAAATAATAGAAATCGAAAGAGATGACATAGTTCTAGCTGGAAAATTAAGAAGCACAGATAAACGCATGTTCCCGATTGACAATATGTTCATAAACCTTGATAACGTTATTAGCATAACTGTTGAAACACAAAGTGAGAGAGAAAGCGATGCGGAAGAAATTTTAAATTTAGTACATGATATAAAATTTTAATTAAGCACCCATAGCGGTGCTTTTTCTTATGACTAAAATTCGGAGGTGGCGGTGATGTAATATGAGTAAATTGACAGCTAAACAAGAGCTATTCTGTCAGGAGTATATCATTGACTTAAACGCTACTCAAGCAGCTATTAGAGCAGGTTATAGCGAGAAAACAGCGAGAGTGACGGCATCGAAGTTGCTAACAAAAGCTAACATTTCCACACGTATAAAGGAACTGAAAGATAAACGTGCCGATAAGTTAGAATTGGATGCCTATTGGGTGCTGAAACGATTAAAAGAAATATCCGATCGCTCAATGCAAGCTGAACCAGTTATGGAATGGGATCATGCAGAAGGTAAGCTTGTTGAAACGGGGGAATATCAGTTTGACAGCACTGGTGCCAATAAAGCCACTGAGTTAATCGGTAAGCATATTGGTATGTTTGATCCTAAGTTACCTGGCCAATTAAAGATGATGGATATACAGCAAGAAAAGGTGAAGGCAGAGATATCAAAAGTTAAGGCTGAAACTGACAAGATATCCAAAGATGATAACAACAAAGCTCCACCAACTATAATGATCGTTGATGCATGGAGTAACACCAATGAGTAAGCCTACTATCGACATTCAGCAAAACGTCAATCCGCATTTCAAGCCTGTATGGACAACCAAGAAGCCGTACAACATATTGAGGGGCGGTCGGAACTCATTTAAATCATCTGTCATAGCCTTGCAGCTTGTTTACATGATGCTCTGGTATTTAATAAAGGGCGAGAAAGCTAACGTTGTTGTGATCCGTAAGGTAGCAAATACGATTCGCGATTCCGTATTCTTAAAAATACAATGGGCTTTAGGTAAGTTCGGTTTTATGGTAGCCAAAGGTGGAGACTTCGAACCAACAGTTGCGCCGTTTAAAATAACTCATAAAGGTACAGGCTCTACGTTCTATTTCTATGGCCAAGACGACTTTGCGAAACTGAAATCTAACGACATCGGAAACATAATTGCGGTCTGGTATGAAGAAGCAGCAGAGTTTGCAGATGCGGAAGAATTCGACCAAACGAATACTACGTTTATGCGGCAAAAACATCCTTTAGCTGATATAGTGCGTTTCTTTTGGTCATATAACCCACCAAGAAACCCATACAGTTGGATCAATGAATGGTCTGACAGCATGATTGGTGAAGATAACTACCTCGTACATGATTCAAGCTATAAGAATGACGAATTGGGTTTTGTTACTGAGCAAATGCTGCAGGATATTGAGCGCATCAAGAAGAACGACTATGATTATTACCGTTATCTTTATCTGGGTGAACCTGTGGGGCTTGGAACTAACGTCTATAACATGAACCTGTTCAAGGGATTAGATGTATTGCCGGATGACGATAGAATCATAGCCTTGTATTACTCAATGGATACAGGTCATTCAGTTTCAGCAACCTCTTGTGGGTGCTACGGACTGACAGCAAAGGGAAATGTAATAAGGTTGAACACGTACTATTACAGTCCTGCTGGACAAGTGAGGAAAAAGGCTCCTAGTGAGTTATCTAAGGGCATTCATGAGTTTGTGACGGCCACATCAACTTGTGAACACTGGAAAGGCGCCCGAATCCAAAAGAGGACGATTGATAGTGCAGAGGCAGCACTAAGAAATCAATATCTCAAAGACTTTGGGCAACATTGGATGCCGGTGGCTAAGAAAAAGAAAATAGATATGATCGATTACGTCCATGACTTATTAGCGCAGGGGCGTTTTTATTATCTTAAGAAGCCAATACCTACTGGATTGCCGTATTGTGACAGCAACGACATATTCATCGAAGAACACAAGAAATATCAGTTTGACGAGAAAACACTCAACTCAGACGATCCAAAAGTTATCAAAGAAGATGACCATACGTGTGATGATTTTCAATATTTCTGTACGGCCAATGCTCGTGATCTAAGACTGAGAGTGTAGGAGGTGAGCGCGTGAGCATCATCCAGAGCATTAAGAAATTCTTTAAGAGAGGAGGTTACGCTTTGTCGGGGCAAACACTCAAAACAATCAATGACCATCCTAAGATCAATATAGAACCCGAAGAATTGGAGAGGATTGAAAGGGATCTCGAGGAGTACAAAGGGAATTATCCTGAGGTTGAATATATCAACTCGATGGGGCAATTGCAAAAACGAGATTACATGCATTTAAACATGGTTAAGTTAAGCGCCGAATTGCTGTCCGGTTTAGTCTTTAATGAGCAATGCGAAATCACTGTATCGGATGCTGATGACGAGAAAAAGAAGACTAACACCTATAAATCGGCAAATGACTTTATACAGCATGTGTTTGAGCATAACGACTTCAAAAAGAATTTAATGCGGTATCTGGAACCGATGTTTGCAATAGGAGGCATAGCAGTCCGGCCGTACGTTGACCAATCGACTGGAGAAATTGAATTTGCTTGGGCTTTGGCAAATGCATTTTATCCGTTGAAATCAAACAGTAACGGCATTTCAGAAGGCGTTATTGTGTCCGTAACAACGAAGGTAGACCGGGACAAGACCATTTACTATACACTGCTAGAGTTTCATGAGTGGGAAAATGAATTGTACGTGATTACAAACGAACTGTATAAATCGGACAACAAAAGTGAAATAGGCAAGCGAGTGCCTCTAAACGAGATATACGAAGGATTGGTGGAGAGGACCGAGGTTGCAGGCTTATCACGCCCGATTTTTAATTACTTAAAGCCCGCTGGATTCAACAATATTAGTCCTCTCAGTCCGTTGGGGTTGGGGATTACAGACAATTGCAAGCCTACTCTTAAGCAGATCAATGACACATTTGACCAATTTAATTGGGAAATCAAGATGGGGCAACGTACCGTCTTTGTCAGTGATTACATGCTGCAAACATTGCCGAGTGAAGATGGGTTGCCGCCAAAACAAGTGTTTGATCCTAACACCAACGTATTTAAAGCCATGAGGATGGCTAGCGATGAAGAGATGGTAAAGGATGTCACAAATGACATTCGATCTGATCAATATATTTCAGCCATAAATCATCATCTGAAAACATTGGAAATGGATCTGCAGTTATCAGTAGGCACACTTTCCTTTGATGGCAAATCAATGAAAACAGCGACAGAAGTAGTCAGCGAGAATAGTTTGACATACCGAACTCGAAACAATCACGTTAATGAAGTTGAAAAGTTTATCAAAGGATTAATCATTTCTGTGCTTGAATTAGCCAAAGCGACCACCGGAAAGAATAGCAAACGTCTGTTTGATGGTGAAATACCAACGTTCGAGCATATTGGCGTTGATTTTGACGATGGTATTTTTGTCGATAAAGCACAGCAATTGAAGTTCTATGGTCAAGCTAAAACACTTGGTTTTATCCCAACTGTGGAGATTATTCAAAGGATTTTTGAAGTGCCTAAGGAAACAGCTGAACAGTGGGTTAAAGAGATACAGTCAGAGCAATTGGCATTTGACCCAATGGAGGTTAGCGATAGGACGGCAAGGCGTATGTTTGGTGATGAGGAGTGATTTAAGTGACTGTAAACGATTTGATTAAACGGTTAAAGAAAATCGACGGTGACAAGATGGTGTTACATGTTGACGAAAATGGTGGATGGTCAAATATAGAAATTAGCGAAAAGGAGCATGATGTTCATATTTACGATGAACACAATCCACTGTTTCATGATTGAAGGTGATTAAATGGTTAAACCTAAAATTACACCTTACCAACTAGACTTATGGTCCAGTAACATGGCTGAACTTTACAACAGCCTAGAAGGTGAAATCATTCGTATCATCATCAAGCGCTTGAAAAACGGATCAGATGACATTACCGAATGGCAAGCTCAAAAGCTATCAGAATTACGCTTGTTTAATAGAAAAGTGACTAAGCTGTTAGCAAAGGTAACGGGAGTTGCAGAGCCCGAAATCAAGCGAATGTTTGAAGAATCAGGACATGAGATTGTTCAAGATGTAGATAAGGCTATGCCCTACCAAGCAAAGCCAATGCCCAACAACCTAGATAACGTCATGAGAGCCTATCATGATCAAGTATGGAGCGAGATTGATAATTACGTCAACCAAACCCTTATTACCACAAATTACAGAGTTGGAACGGCACAGAGGGCATATCAAGACGTGCTTAATCGAACGACAGCAATGTTTAACACAGGGCTTTATACATTCGAGCAATCATTGGAGCGCTCAATCACTGAGTTGGCGCAAAAAGGTATTAAAAGCACCATGGTTGATAGAGGCGGCCACGCATGGAGCTTAGAAGGGTACACACGCACTGTTTTAAAGTCTACGCTAGGCAATACCTATAACGAGCTTAGAAAAGACCGCATGGCTGAATATGACGTGCATACAGTGGTTGTCACAAGTCATGCAGGGGCTAGAAAACAATGTTCAGCTATTCAAGGTCATGTGGTGGATTTAAGATTCCCTAGTGAGATTCCTCCTGATAACGAGTATAAATCTATTTATGATCCGTCATGGGGTGCTGAATATGGAACAGCAGGCGGACACCGAGGTGTTAACTGCCGTCATTTGCATATACCTTTTATTCCAGGTGTCAATACGAACAATCAACCACAATATGACTCTGAATTGAATCAGGAAGTAGCAAAAGCCAGAGATACTCAGCGACGAATTGAAAGAGAGATTGTTAAATATAAGAAAAACCTTATGGTTGCTGAGAAGCTTGGAAGCAAAAAAGCCGATCACTGGCGAATGATGGTTAGACGCAGGCAGGCTGCTATGAGAGATCATTTGAGTAAGAATGGTGAGCATTTAAGCCGTAATTATAAGCGTGAGAAGGTATATACTCCTTTAGATACGTTGTTGAAAGACTTTGATTACAAAAAATGATCCATATTGTAAGAAGAACATTTAATAGGTTTTAAGTTTGTCTTTAGCCAATAGACGTTATAAACAGGGCTATTTATTATGCCCATTTTAAAAGCTTGGGGTAAAACTAAGCGTAACCTTTCAGCGTGAGGTGTGACACGCCTAAAAACATTAATAAAGGAGCGTATATAGATGGATTTAAAAGAATTGCTAGGTGAAGAACTGTATAACCAAGTCACAGAAAAAGCAGGTGATAACAAAATTGCGATTGTTTCTGATGGTCAATGGATCCCTAAACAGAAATTTGATGATGTCAATACATCGTTAAAAGATTTCAAGGATCAGTTGAAGGAAAGAGACGATCAATTGGAAGAACTGAAAAAGATTGATGCAGCAGGACTTCAACAAAAGATTCAAGAACTGCAGCAAGAAAATGAAACCACCAAGACCGATTATGAACAAAAGCTTCAGCAAAAGACCTTTGATTACGCTTTGAAAGATGCTCTTACAGGAGCAAAAGTTCGCAATCCAAAGGCTGCTAAAGCTCTGTTGGACTTGGAAACTATCAAGCTTGATGGAGAAAAGCTTCTAGGTTTGGATGACCAACTAAAAGCCATCCAAGAAAGCGATCCATATCTGTTCGAGGTTAAAGAGGAACCCAATCCCTCCCCGCAGATTGTTGTGCCAGGCAATCCAAATGGCGGGAAAGGCAATGGTGAGACTGACCCATTTGCCGCAAAGTTGGCTAAATACAATTAAAAGAAAGAGGTAATAAGAAATGGCAGGAGAAAACAACAACCAAGCTGTACGCAGTTATCAAAAGCAATTTAAGGAGTTATTGCAAGCTGTATACCAAAAACAAGCTTACTTTGCTGAGTTTTTCGGTGGAGGCGTGGAAGCTCTGGACGGAGTTACTCATAACAAAACAGCATTTTCCATCAAAACAAGCGATATTCCGGTGGTTATCGGTACGGAATACAACAAGGATCCAGATGTTGGTTTTGGTACTGGAACAGGTAAGTCTACTCGATTTGGTGAGCGTCAAGAAATCATTTATACGGACACTGATGTACCGTACACATGGGAATGGGTATTCCACGAAGGTATTGACCGCCATACGGTTAATAATGACTTTGCCGCAACGATTGCAGACCGTTCCGACTTGCAAGCGCAAGCTAAGGTTCAATTGTTTGATAATCATGGTGGTTTGTTTATTTCACAGGTTGCAGACCAAACATTCAAACTGGCCGGAATTACAAATGATGCAGTATTAAAGCTGTTTAACGACCTATCCAATGCTTATGTAAACATGGAAGCAGTCGGCACTAAGATGGCATGGGTGAAGCCAGAGCTATACAACGCAATTGTCGACCATCCGATCACTACAACAGCAAAACATTCGGGAGCTAATATTGACGCCAACGGAATCATTAGCTTTAAAGGCTTCCAGATTAAAGAAGTACCAGAAACAAAATTCCAAGATGGTGAGCTTGCTTACACATCTATTACAGGTGTTGGTAAACAATTTACAGGGATTAATACAACTCGTACTATCGAATCAGAGGACTTCGACGGAGTAGCTTTCCAAGGTGCGGGTAAGGCTGGGGAATTCATTTTGCCAGCTAATAAAAAGGCGGTTATCAAGGTGACTTTGGGGGAGTAAATCCCCCGAATATTGACGTCACGCCAACGACTGACGGGGCAGTCATTAACCTTAAATAAGGAGGGCTTTTATGTTTAAAATCTACAAAGGCAATGATGTGGTCGTAGAGGGTGAAAGCCCTCTAACAATCACAGGGATTAATCCCAATACAGATGTTGCTGCAGGTGAATATCAAGCAGTAAGGGTAGACGGTGATAGGGAGTCTGAAAGAGTGGATATTCCTGCATTTAAAACATTGCCGATTGCGGTAACAGGAGTAACACTATCACCTAAAACATCCAGTGCAGAGGCAGGAACGGCGGGTACAAGGCAGTTAACAGCTACCGTAGCGCCAACTAATGCAACGAATAAAAGCGTATCATATGCTATTGTACCAACCACAAACGGATTATCCGTTAATGCCAGCGGCTTAATCTCATGGAACGAGGATGTACCAGCAGGGACTTATACAACTACTGTAACAACGGCTGATGGTGCGAAGAAGGATACGCATGTATTAACATTGGCTGAACCAGAGCCAGATCCACCACCAGAGGGTGAATGAACATGGCTTATTTAACGTATGAAGAATTCAAAAAGTTGAATAGTGCAGATGTCGATGAAAAAAAGTTTGATGAACTACTTCCGAAGGCATCTGCCATATTGGATAACGTAACCAGTCATTTTTATGCAAGATATGACATGGAAAAAGACAACCCTTGGCGAGTAGATAAATTCAAACGTGCATTATGTGCCCAAATAGAGTACTTCAACGAATTAGGCGCAACAACATTTGAATCAATCAATAACGCTCCACAGACGTTTTCAGCAGGTCGCACAAGCGTGTCTAATGCTAGTCGGTACAACCCAAGTGGAGCCAATGAAAGTAAACCTCTAGTGGCAGAAGATGTGTTTGTTTACCTTGAAGGGACTGGATTACTCTATGCTGGCATCGGGGTGAGATCATGGTAATGCTAAAGCCGCCAAAGGATTTTTGTATTGATGCATTTGAGTACAAAGAATATCTAGGCGAGAACGATTGGTCTGAACCTCAATACGCCAAACCTATTCTAATTGAACATTGTCGTATTGATCGTGGAGCTGAATATACGTCAACAACATCTGGAAAGCAACTGCTGTATAATGCGGTTGTTTTTTGCTATGGAGGCATTACAACGCCGTTACCAGCGTTTAAAACAGAGTCTGTGCTTGTGTTTGATGGCATTGAGCATGTTGTTACAAAGGTTATACCAATTTACGAAGCGTATAGCACGACCATCTATTCCTATGAGTTAGAGGTGGTCTGATGGTACAAGTTAACATCAATATAACAGGAGTACGCCGGAAATTAAGTTCGCAGGCTCAACAACAAGGACAAAGGGCGCTCGCTAACCAAGCGCTAGCTGACATGAATCCATTTGTGCCAGCGGATGAAACTACCTTAAGGCAAAGCGCGACAATCGCCACTGATGGTTCGGCTGTCAATTACAACACTCCGTACGCAAAGGCGCAATTTTATGGGCGTGTAGGTAAAGGTGGTTACCCTGTTCGTAATTACACAACACCTGGTACGGGTCCACGGTGGGATGAAAAAGCGAAATCAATACACATGAAGGATTGGGAAGATGCATTCAAGAAGGGAGCTGACTGGTAATGGATTTTATGGAGAGGCTATGCGACAAAGTAAATGAAATGCCAGAGCTTCCTATTACATGTAAGAAGGGTTACCTTGGCGCAGATGAATCATTCGTGGTTTATCCTTTGCCAGGATCGAGAGTTGTGCAAGAATACATGGATGGCACAAAAGACTGGGCAATGAATTATGAATTTGCCATGAAGTCTAAGGTGCAAAGCAAAATAAACCAAACCTTATGGACCGTTCAGACCGAATTAGAAAAGCTCGCTGAACTAGAAAGTCAAAATGACAGCTTTGAATTCGAAGAACTAATCATAACGAACAAGCCTTTTATCAATCAAATTGATGACCAAGGTTGGTTCGTTTTTTTATTGGATGTACAAGCAAAAATAACAGTTTTGAAAGGGGATTAATCAAATGGCAAGATTAAAAAACGCATTAAGAGGTCACTTTGTGCAAAAGTACACACCAGGTCAAGAGGAACCAGGAACAGAATGGCTAGAACTAGCGAAATATATCTCAACTATCGGTGATGATACACAAGAAGAAACGGAAGATACAGCATTTTATGATGGCGATGGCACGCCAGAAACAGATGTGGTTTCTGTTGCCGGGGCATATACACCAGAAGGTTCTTTTGATCCAGAGGATCCAGCTCAAGCGCTAATTGCAAATATGAAATACAAGACGGGAGACGGTCGTAAGATTTGGCATAAAGTTGTATCAGCTGACGGAAAGAAAGAATGGGTTGGTAGAGCTACGGTGTCCGCAATTGTTGCAGGTGCTGGTGATGCTAGTGCTTACGAAGATTTTAGTTGTAACATTCGATTCGATTCACTCCCAAAGGAAACTGACCTGTCGGGGGAGTAATGGCCCCAGTGGTTGAATCAGTATCACCCACAACAGATGGGGCGACTGTAACACTTAAATAATGATTATGAGGCGTTCTGTAATGGAACGTCTCTTTTTATATAGGAGGATAAACATGTCAAAAGGTATAGATATCCCCATTAAAAGGGCGGGGTTTCCTGTAAAAATCGGAGAAGTGGAAATTTGGTTTGATGACAGAATCGAAGCGATTTCAGATTTTTGGGATAGGGATGAAAAAGCGCGAGAACAATTGGAAGAATTAGATGAGAAAATTGAAAAATCGCAGCTAAAAGATATTGACGAAACTAATGTTGATAGAGAGGCATACAACTCCACATTCGACTTTAAAAAGGAAGAACTGAAAATACGATACGATTCTCTTTTAGGTGAAGGGACGTTTGAACAAATTTACAGCAGGTATCCCGATATTCGTGAATTGATGTCGATATACGAACCGCTTGAAGAGGCAATCGTAGAGATTGTTGTTGACCGGATGCAAACATATGAAAAAGAACGAAAGAAAGAATTTGAATCAAAGAAAAAAGAGTATTTGAAGAAAAAAGCCAAAAAGAAGTAGGTGACTAACGTGCGTCTTAATGATCCGTTGGTCACCTCTTTTGTTTATGAAGATGAAGAATATGCCATTGATTTGGCTTTTGATAATGTCCTTGACGTGTTTGACGTGCTTGACGACAAAGCCCTTAGAGATCACGAAAAAGTCAAAATAGCCCTTGAATTATTGCTAGGAGATCAACCTTACGAGGCAACAGTTGATTTATGGAATCACATTTATGAGTCATTTATCCATATCGAAAGCAAGCAACTAATTGAATACGACAGAAAAGGAAATCCGATGCCTGTTAGAGAGGATGAAGACAAGAAATTCATCGACTTGAGCAAAGACACTGAATACATTTTCGCGTCATTCCAGCAAGCCTACAACATGAACTTGTTTGAGCAACAAGGGAAGCTTCATTGGCGTGAATTCAAGTCGTTATTGAATGGATTGCCAGCTGATACGATCATGCGACGCATCATCTCAATACGAATGTGGGAACCGTCTAAAGGTGAATCAACCGAATACAGGCAGGCTATGCGTAAGCTGCAAAAAATATATGCGCTTGACAACGAAGAGCCGGAGGAGGTGGATTGATTGAGCGATGGCAGCATTAAGATATCTATCGAAGTAGATGGCAAGCAAATTGAAATAGCGTCAAAAGATATGGATGCAATGAGTAGCGTTGCGAAGAAGCTAGGCACAGGCCTTAAATCTACAGAATCTAGTGTTGGTGGTTTAGGTAGTAGTAGTGCTAAGGCAAGCAAGGACGTAAAAAACGCCTCTGACTCTGTCGAAAACTTAGCCGATAGCGGTAATAAGGCAAGTAAAGACCTCAAAAACGCCGATAATGCAATAGATGGCGTTGCTGATAGTAGCGCAAACGCCACTAAAGACATAAAAGGTACATCTGATGGTATAGATGATTTAGCTGATAGCGGATCTAAAGCAGGCAAAGATTTGAAAGATGTTGACAGCGCAATAGACGGTGTTGCGGATAGTAGTGCTGACGCAAAAAAGGGTATTGGTGATACATCTGATAGTTTAGATGACTTATCAAGCAGTGCAAATGAAACAAAAGTTGATTTGAAAAATGTAGATACTGCTATAGATGATTTGGCAGACAGTACACATGGAGCTAATAAAAATGTTTCCGACACTTCGGAAAACCTCGATAAACTATCAAGTACCGCAAATGACGCATCTAACAAAATTGATGGCGCAAGTGGCGCGGTAGATGATCTAGGAGCTAAGGGTGGTAAAGCTGGTAGTGAAATTAAGGATGTTGACGGAGCCGTTGAAGACTTAGGCAACAAGAGCTCAAAAGCGCAAAGTGATGTTAATGGTTTAGGTGATTCTGTAGACGGTTTGGGTAATGAGGCAGACCATACAACAAAATCAACAGACGATTTAGGTAAAAGTACTGATGATGTAGGTAAAAAAACATCCGGTGCAACAGCACGCATAAAAGAATTAGCGGTATCAATTGGATTGGTGGCCATTGCATCAAAGGCGTTCGATGTTCTGAAATCTTCGCTAGATGACGCTATCGGAAGATTTGACACCTTGACAGGATTCCCAGTTGTAATGGAGCGGATGGGTTTTAGTAGTGAACAGGCTCAAAAATCCATCTCTAAGCTATCAGACGGCATACAGGGCCTACCAACAACATTAAACGGCATCGTGGCCAGCACTCAAAATATTGCCATTTTAACAGGTGACTTAGATAATGCAACGGACACGGCGTTGGCGCTAAATAATGCATTTTTAGCCAGTGGATCAAGCGCCGCTGATGCAGAGCGTGGTTTAGTGCAGTATGTTCAGATGCTTTCTAAAGGGGAAGTTGACTTGCAGTCGTGGAGGACGCTGCAAGAAACGATGGGATATGCAATAAACAAGACAGCGGAAGCATTTGGTTATGCTGGCAAATCAGCACAAAACGATTTTTACGAAGCCTTGAAGTACGGGGCTGTTTCTTTTGAGGAGTTTAACGATAAGTTAATTGAGTTGAATAATGGCGTCGGTGGATTTGCCGAAATGGCATCTACTGGTAGCGCGGGTATTGCTACATCTTTTAGTAACTTGAAAAATGCGGTCATCGTCGGGGCTGCAAACATGATCACATCATTCAATGAGTTGTCGAAAGAAGTAACCGGAAATGACATCGCAAAGAATCTTGATGGGTTAAAGGTCGTTGTTGGCTCAACGTTCAAATTTATTGGATCGACTATCGAAGGTGTGGCGCCTGTTGTAAAAGGATTTGCATCAGCAGTACAAGCAACTACCCCGATAGTACAAGCCTTATCTCCTGCGATCATTGGACTAATGTCGGCTTATGCTGCACATGCAGTGATAACAAAAGTTACAGCCGCAGTACAGGCATCTAACGCAGTTTTAAAAACAGCTATGGCATCTACGCAAGTCATGACTTTGTTGACGCAAAAACAGACTTTAACACAAATATTGTCAACTAATGCAACACTTGCCGATATAGTTGCTAAACGAGCCCAATTATCAACAATTAAGTTATCATCCTTAGCGATCGGCGTAATGACAGGTGCTGTATCTCTTTCCACAGCTGCACAAGTTGTTGCGACTACAGCAACTTACGCATTGGGTGCCGCAGTTAAATTCTTAATGGGTCCAATCGGGTGGATAACGGCTGGAATTGGATTATTAGTGGCGGGTACAATCGCTATCGTAAAGTGGTTCAAAAAAGCCACCGAAGAAGGCACTAGATTAAGTGGTGAAACGGAAAAGTTAGCGAGTTCGACTGATGAATTAAGTAAGGCGACAGAAGAATCGGCTGCAGCCCATGAGAAGAACCAATCAAAGATCGAAACTAACGCAGAAGCTTATGCCCAATTAGCTGCTAAAGCAGAAGAAATGGCTTCAAGAGATAAATTATCAGGAGAAGAAAAGAAGACTCTAAACTCTTATATCGAAGAATTAAACAGAAATGTTAGTGGTTTAAATCTTGTTTACGGAGAAGAATCAAAGGCGCTAAGCGCATCATCTGAACAAATATTAAACCGCATCAACCTCATGAAAGAAGAGGAAAAGCTACAATCAGCCCAAGAGAGACTCACGGAAATAATGAAAGAACAAATTGATATCCAGAAACAGTTAGAAGATATCAATTCTCTTAGGGAAGAATGGTCGCAAAAACTAGAAGAAGGAACAGTTAAAAGCGGAGAACATAAGAAAGCTCTTAAAGAACTGGAAGAACAAGAGACTACTCTTATGGAAGCTAGCAAGTTAGCTGGTGAAGAAAGAATAAAGGTAGACCAGCAAATAAAAGAATCATCTGCAGCAGTAGCGGCAGCGGCTGAAAAAGACACAGGACGCCAATTATTGATGCTCGACGAATTATCCGAAGCTCAACAAAAAACCGTTGAAAATATGAAGGATACGTGGGAAAGCTACAAAGATTCAGCACTGGATATGTTCAATACGCTCAGCGAAAAATCCGAAGTATCTGTAAGCGAAATGACCAAGAACCTCGAAGAAAACCAACGGATTATTACCAGTTGGTCTGAAAATATCGCAAAGCTAGCGGAACGTGGTGTGGACGAAGGTTTACTTAACACTTTGCGTGAGGCTGGTCCTGAATCAGCCGGGCATGTCAATGCGCTTGTTAAAGCGTCGGATAGCGAGCTTGAGAAGTTAAGCATAGCCTTTTCCAAAGGTGGAGACGTAGCAACGAAGGCGTTAAGTACATCACTTGGCATTGAAAATTCAGGAATCTTGGAATCCGTTGGGCATTTGGTGATGAATACTGAACGTGCACTTACTGAAAGTATTGCTGGCGCAGGTTTCGAATCGATTGGCGGAGATGTGTCAAAAGGTCTAGCGCAAGGGATTGATGCGGGATCTAAAGAGCCTGCTAATGCATCTAAAAAAATGGCTGATGATACAACGAATGCAGCTAAGGATTCTCTTGGAGTACGCAGTCCATCGAGAGTGTTTAAAGAAATCGGCACAAATATCACAGAAGGTCTAGTACTCGGTATCGATGGTGGATCATCTAAAGTCGTTCAAGCAATCCAAAGGATGTTTAAGTCCGTAGAGACTAATTCCACAAACAGTTTTAAAACGATAACTAGAGGCTATGACAACGCCGTAAAACAGATTGAGACAACACTTGCTAAGTTGCCACAAGTCACTCAAAAGGCAATGCAGAATATGACGAACAGGCTAAAAAGTGGGTCACAAGCGCAACTGAGCGCTATGAAATCTTTGTCCCAGAAATACGATCAGTCAGTTAAACAAATTGACAAGTCGCTTAACAAACTTTCTAAAGTGGCTCAAAAAGCAATGTCTGACATGCTTAATAGAATAAAATCAGGCGGAAATGCACAGTTAAATACCATGAGAAGCCTAGCCAGAGCTATGCCGATTCCTTTTAACAGCTTACCTGGTCAAATGAGGTCAGTCGGGCAACATGCAATGTCTGGCTTAAACTCCGGTTTAAATGCCGGCAGTGGTCATGTAATGTCGACAGCTAGGAGCATTGCAAACAGAGTAGCAAGCACGATGAGACAGGCTTTAAAGATACATTCTCCATCTCGAGTTACGAAAGAAATCGGGAAGTTCGCTGGACAAGGGGTGGTTAAAGGTCTTGCATCCACAAAGAAAGGTGTAGCTGCTGCATCAAAAAATATAGCGAATGAAGCTATTAAAAATCTGCAGTTTAAGTATTCCACCAAAAGATTAAGCCCGGCAAATTACATCGCTGGATTGAGACAAATTCAACGCCAATACAAACTTACTGGTGATCAGTCCAGAAAACTGCAAAAGGAAATGTACCGGGCAAACCAAGCTATCATGAAGCAAGCTGAAGCACATAGCAAGTCGATTAAAAAGATCAATGACGGCGTTAAGAAGGCTGATAGCGCGTATCTAAAAAAGGTTAAGTCCATTAACAGTAATCTTGCTAAAGACATCAAGAAAGCGCAGGATGATTACAAAAATCAGCTTTCCAATCTCACTAAGTCCTTATACAACCAAACAGGCTTGTTCGATAAAGTTAAGGTCAAAAGAGTTGACGCAAACAAGCTACTCAAAAATTTAAAAGACCAAAACGCACAATTCAAGCAATTTAAGTCCGATATTGCAAAGATCCAAAAAACCGGAGTATCCAAAAACTTTGTAAATGAACTCAGGGAAATGGGTGTCGATGCTGCAGCAGAGATCAATGCTATTGCTAACATGCCGAAATCAATGTTGAAAGATTATGTGAAAGCTTGGTCTGAAAAACATAAACTAGCCAAAGATGAAGCTACTAAGCAAATGGCTGACGAAAAGAAGAATATGCAAAAGCAAATTAAATCTTTGACAGCGGCAGCTAAAAAGGAACTGACCAAAGCTAAAGCTGATTGGCGAGCCAGTTTAACTAAGTTGAGTGAGGAAACTAAAAAACTCGGAAACTTCAAAAACAGCGGAAAGGTCCTGGGTAAAAATACTGTACAGGGTCTAATCAAAGGATTAAAGACCATGAAAGGGCCATTGGCTAACGAGGCTAGAGCACTTGCTAAGACCATTGAAAAAGAAGTCAAGAAGGCCCTTAAAATCAAATCTCCCTCTCAACTGATGAGGGACGAAGTCGGAAAGATGATTACAGCAGGAATTGCGGTAGGAATTGATAAAGACGCCAAGACGGTTTATAAAGCTTTGGATAACCTGTCTCAAGGTATGATTTTAACTTCGACCCCTGAAGCTGCACTAGGAACATCAAGAATGGGTTACGCAAATTCCAGTAATCACGTTATTGATGCCTTACGAAGCTTTAAAATGCCACCTGGAAACCAACAGAATGATGACAGTGAGACTAAATCTCTCCTAAGTCGCATCGTGAAAAACACTGAAAATATCAGTGGTGATCTATACATTGGTCCAGAAAAGGTGGGTGGATGGATAGATCGAAATCAAGCTAAGAGGACTGGTCTGTATGGAAGGAGGATCGCTATTGACTAGATTCGGAATTACATTTGATGGCAAACACAGCTATAGAGACTATGGATTAACTGTTGCAGATAAAGTTATAGGCAATCCATCGAAAATCAAAGTCAAAGAACGCGTTCCCTTCTCCAATGAGATATATGATTTCAGCGGGATATACAGCGGTCAGGAATACGAGGAACGCCAACTAACCTATGTATTCAATGTTAAGGATTATGATAAGATCGATCTTTCAATAAAAAAAGTCGAAGTTCTTAATTGGGTGATGCGGCCTAATAGAAAGGTAAAGCTGATTGATGATTATATCCCAGGATACTACTTTATTGCCGAGGTTGAGGAAGATCCTGACTTTGGCGAATTGAGGTACCACGGTACATTAACAGTCAACTTTACAGCATACCCTTTCAAAATTGGTGAACTCGAAGAAGGCAATGACTTATGGGATCCGTTTAACTTTCTGTTGGACTATGCACAAGCCACAGAATTTGATATACGAGGCAGTCAAAACATTACGCTGTATAATCCAGGAACTAACACAAGTAAACCAACTATAAAGGCCACAGCACCAATGCAGATCATTAAAGATGGTAAGACGTTTAACGTGCCTGTCGGAGAGTCGCAATCATATGATTTCTTGTTGACAGGGATTGAAAACAAAATGACGGTAAGAGGAAACGGCAAAATCTCCTTTCACTTCCGAAAGGAGCTGATCTGATGTATAAAGTCACCATCATTAATGGCGGAAAGGAAACTGTCATTCATCATCCGTCCTTTAACGATTTAAAGGTACAGGAAGGGCAGATTAACAAAGGTATCAATGTTTCTGACAGTTTTAGCTTTACAATCATGCCAAATAACCCTGGCTACAACATAATACGTCCACTCAAAACTCTAATCAATGTTTTCAACATGAAAACAGGAGCATATGAGTTTGAGGGGCGTATTTTAATGCCCACAGAGTCCATGAGCGATTCCGGAGTATTTGCTAAGGCGTATGTCTGCGAAAGTGAATTAGGATACTTAAATGACAGCGCACAACGTCACGGAGAATACCATGACATAACTGTCCGACGGTTCTTCGAAATTATGATTGCCAACCATAATGCTGACATTGCTAATGATGATATTGATAAAACCTTTAGAGTTGGGGAAGTGACGGTCACCAATACCACAGACAACATTTATCGATATCTTGGCTACGAATCTACTTTCGACACCATCGATGATAAATTGATCAGCCGTCTAGGCGGAGAGTTGCGGGTCCGAAAGGAAAATGGTGTCCGTTATATTGATTATCTTGATAGTATTGGGGCCACAAAACAAACAGAAATAAGGCTTGCGAAGAATCTGAAAAGCATCACTAAAGAAGCTGATCCTGATGAAGTAATCACAAGATTAGTGCCTTTAGGAGAACGCATTGAATCAGATTATGAAGATGCAACGGACGCTAGCGAAGCTAGACTTACAATTGAATCGGTGAATAACGGAAAAGAATATATCGAGGATACGGAAGCCAAGTCAGTTTTTGGTGTGATAACCAAAAGCCAAGCATGGGATGATATTACAATACCATCAAACCTATTAAGGACCGGTCAACAATTTTTGAAAGAAAACAACCGAGTAAAAGTAAAATATTCAATCACTGCCCTCGATCTCTCATTAATTGGACTTGATACAGACAGTTTTGAGGTTGGGAACTATTATCCTGTCATCAACCCAGTAATGGGCATTAACGAGCATTTACGAGTTATTGCTAAGACAATTGACATCATTGAACCAGACAATAATGACCTGACCATCGGTGATAGATTTCCCACAGCCTCACAGTATCAATATGAGGCTAATAAAGCACAAAAAGAGGTTGTGGGCCTCAAATCAACAGTGTCTAGGCAGAACACTAAGATTGGTACACTATCTATCAATCTTAGTACCACGAAAGATGAACTGGAAGCAACTAAACAGCAGTTGCAAAACTTTGAACAGGTCACTGACCAAGACATAGAATCTATCACCAACTCAATTACTACCATGTTGGACACTATCCAGCAATTGGAACAGATTGTCACAGATCTGGTATCTGTAGTATCACCGGAAGAAATCCAGCAGATGAAAGATGATATACAGAACAACTCAACAAACATCAAAACGAATACTGATGCAATTTTTGATATTAATAATCAAATCAGTTCAATTAATATAGAAATAGAAAATATAAAACAAAGATTAGATAATGGAGGGTTGTGATATGGCTGATATAAGCAATGAACTAATTCAGATCAAAAGTGCTATATACGGCAAAGATGTACGCGGGTCTATTCATGATGGGATTGATAAGATTAACCGAGAAACAGAAAAGACAACTGGTATTGCGAAAGATACAGAACGTAGGCAAACATCCCTTGAACAACAATTTGATGAACAGATTCAAAATATGACGTTAGATGACCCATCCTCTGCCGAATTGGTTGCTGCAAGAACAAATACAGTAACTGGAGAAACACTTACTACAATAGGTAGAAGATTAGATGAAGAATACGAAAAGTTCTCAAGTGAGATTACCAACATATCCGGTGTTACTGGAAAAACACCATATGATTATTTATCGTTGGTCAGCGGATTAGGGACACCTGATGAAGATTGGACTCTTGCTATACAAACGTTGATAGACACCGGAAGACTACACAGGTTACCACCAGGTAGATATAGAGTAACAGAGGAATTGAAAATGAGACAGAACCGATCGTCACTAGAAGGTGCTGGTAACACACTAGTATGGGATAAATCAAAAGACACAGTCATATTCTATGATGGCCCAACAGATCCGAACAAGACTGTTTTGCGTGTATCAGGTAAACCAATAGGAGAAACATCGGACATCCAACTTTCAAATATCCATTTAAAAAACATTGTCTTAGATGGAAACCAAAAGGCAGGATATGGCTTATATACCAATTATGTGACTAATGACAGCACAGTTGAAAATGTGACAGCTGTGAATTGTATTAACCATGGTGTGTTTATCGCAAAATCGTGGTACGCTTCATACCGTAATATCATCGCGGCGTTTAACCTTGGTTGTGGTATAACGATCGGGAAAGGATTTGAGGGATGGGCGGGTTCTGATCGTCAAGTAAATTCTGTTTATTTTTCAAATTTAAGAGGATTTGATAACGGGAAAGATTTAGCGTTTGATATGGAAACTAATAGAGAATGGGGTTATGGTATCGGATTGTATGATGGCTATAATCTTATGTTACGAGGAATAACGTGTGAACGAAATGACGGAGCTGGCCTTGTATTTAACAATAAAGCTACTGGTGCAGGTGTTCAAGGTTCCTATTTTGAACGAAATGGGCAAAGGGATTCAGGTGCAAATGGAATGGATCGAGCCATTATTTATGTGGGCAATTCTGGAGGTGGCGGCCATTATCTATTGGATACATTTCTTGTGGGAGAACAATCACATGAGCGTCATCAAACAATTTTTTTAACAGGTGGAAGGCCGAGAACAGAACTGGTAATTGATAGAGTATCATTCGGTAAGTTAAACGCTGAATGGAGTGATTATAAGCTTCATAATGCCTATTTCGGTATGGCTGCCTATATTAAAGGACACGCACCCAAAAATACAGTAATAGTAGATTACGGGCAGGATACATTATATGTCCGTTCGAACGGTTCGGATAATAATGACGGCAGATCATCATCAACTGCATTTGCGACACTTCAAAAAGCAATTGAAATGGCTGAGTATTTTGAGCGAGTGACAAAAATAAACTGTGCGGGTCTTGTGTCCGGAGAAATTACCTTGGACCTTTCCAAAATCCGAAAAGAACTACGGATTGATGGTGTGGGCACAGCCAAAGTGATTAATGCATCAGCCCATAAAGGGTTAGAGATTAAAAATAACGCATTTAAAGTCACGATTGCTAACTTTGGTGAGATTTCAAGGATAATTGCAGAAAACGCAGATTTGAATATCTTAGGGTCAACATTGGCTCTAAAAGATAATTCCGCTACCCCATGCCTTAATGCAATTGACTCTAAAATTAACATGAAAACAGTAATGGTAGACGGTAAAGGTAGTTCGGCGCCAGTTAAAAATGGAATCAGGAGCAATGGGTCAGAAATAAGAATGATGGATTGTAATACATCAGGACTTGATAATTATTTCAGCATAGAGAATAACGGAATAGTGATGGCTGATCGTTATATGGCCGGATTTAACTATATTGACTTTAGAGATGGTTCCGGTCATGTAATTGGCGGAAACAAAATGATTACAAGTGCAGGAGCTATTACATTTCAATAGGAGGTGCAGCTTTGAGAAAGGTTGAAAAAGAGTTCCCAGTTGCCCGTTTAATTCATGAAACAAGGACAAGTATTGGCGAAAAAATCTTAGCTGTGAATGAGAATTGGGAGGAACAACAAGCAGAAATTTTTACAGTTTTCTTGTCTATTGATGACGAACAATTGTCTCAACAAAGCTACGTGGCACGGGGATCAGCTTTTGATTTGTTGATGTCAAACACAGGTAAGAATAGAGAAGATCAAATTTGGCAGGTGGTAGATATGATTCAAGCTAACCAATAAAAATAATATTGAGAAACAAATTGATAAAATCTTTCTCCTTTCCTATAATTAAAGAGATTTGGAGGAGGATTTATGACTAGGTTAATCAAATTTTTATTATCAAAAGAGTTTTTCTTTGTGTTATTTTTAACATCTGGGTACTTTAAGTCGTCAGAGTCAAAAATAGATATAACTTTTGTGTGTTTATTGGTTACTGTAGTACTGGCTTTAAAAGACATGCCTAATAAGATGGAAAAGGTAACATTTAGGTTAATAGTTGTTCTTGCTTTTATATATGCGCTCATATTAATAGGTTTTTTATATTCGCCTAGTGCATCTTATGCTATTGATAAACTGATAAAATTCACAGTTCTAACCATCCCTGCTTTCTTGATTGGAATTATGATTTTGCAGTCAGAGGAATCGGTAAAAAGATTCTTAAAATCTATCATTGCTGTTGGGGTTACGATGTCAGTATTCGCTATTTATCTCTTTATGAGTAACAATGCTGGTATCGGTTTTATCGGATTGGGTGACGGTAATTACCTAGGGCTAGGAAGAGTAACCGGATTGACGTTCCTTATATTAATGATTTGGATCACTTTTTCTCGAATGCCGCGCATAAAAGCGTTACTGACCATAGCTGTGGCATTGCTTGTCTTTGCTGCTTTATCTATATCAGGAGCTAGGATGCCGTTACTTGCTGCATTAGCAGTTGGCGCTCTAATAGTCCTACGTTCAGTTCGGATAAAAAACGGTGTCGTACTTGTAAGTAGCGGATTTAAATATCTTTTCTCTTTGTTAATTGTTGGAGTAGCGTTTGTGTCTTGGTTGTTTTCCAAAGGTTATTTAGACACAATTATATACAGAGTGTCTGTATTGTTCACCGAAAAACAGGGAGGAGTATCTGCTGAAGGTAGGCTTGATAGATACAACGAGGCTTACGAAATGTTTGTTAGCAGTCCGATTTTTGGTAAGGGATTAGGGAGCTTCACTATATTTTATAATAATGGGGTAGATATAAACGACTATCCTCATAATATATTCCTAGAATTTCTGTCTGAATTAGGGTTAGTTGGGTTAATAGGTTTTTTAGTTTTAATCTTTTTATGTTTAACCCCTATTTTAAAGAGTGGCTTTAAAGGTATGAAGTTGGAGCAATCAGCTTTATTGGCATGCTTTTTATTCTTGTTATTAAACGCAAACACAACCGGTGATATAAACGACAACAGAATGATGTTTGCCTTTCTAGCAATCATTTTTAAAGTTGGTACTATCAAGAGAAAAGAATTTGAAACTGTCAGATCGGTTAAAGTGCCCACTGAGCAAAGCGGTGGTCGCATTAAAGGAAGACAGCTGGCATGAGGTTAACCTAAATCAAAGTATCTTTGCAAATAAGTCATTTTATTGTTTTAAAAGAGTCCTTTTGGGCTCTTTTTATTTTGCAGAAAAGGAGAGGGAGTATGGAAACTATATTTAAATCAGTTGTCGCTGTCATCGGGGCGATCATTACATTCTTATTGGGAGGTTGGTCGCCTTTGTTACAGGTGCTAGTTATTTTTATTGTCATGGATTATGTATTGGGATTTTTGGTTGCAGCAA
>NZ_QYTW02000031.1 GCF_003605405.2 Siminovitchia terrae
GGTCAGGAACCAACTACTCCTTCACGACGAACTGAAAGATAGGGTTTTAAGGTACCTTGAATAAAGTGTACTTACACACTTTATTTGACAAACCCTGTAAGCCCTATATGACTTTTTAACAAATTATTTAGTACGTACAATCCTTTAAAACGTATGCCCTATTTAATGTTTATTATTGCAGTAAATTATAATAAAATCACCCGTTATCACCATTTATATTTTCAAATACAATACCTTCAATTTCCATCCTTTTAAATTTTTCGCAACTTTTACGCATATAGAACGATGACTATAGCAAGAGGACTACTCCACCTCAATTAACTCCTAAATGTCGATAGATAAACCCTGTCATACGTGTCAATTCACGTTCGTTAAGGATTTCCTTAAGCTTGATTGATGTTGGCATGATATTCACCTTCCTCTTTTTCGTGTTACTTTTTAGAAGGAGAAAGCTGTCTTATAAGAATAAGGTTCCAGAGGTTTTTAGTTCTCCATATAATAGATAAGAATGAAAGAGGATGAAAAGCTGAATAACACAAATAGGGGCATTCATTGCCCCTATTGATATTTAAGCCATTAAAAACGGCAATACAACTCCTCCATATACAAAAGCAACCACGATCATGATTGCGGGGTGGATTTTCCACCAGACAATAGCGACTAACGAAATGACGCCGATAAAAATGGATTGCCATATGCCGATGGAGTCGAAGGAGACGGAACTGAATTGCCAAGTGAGCTGGATCATCATAACGGCAATCACAGGCTGCACTAGCATCGTCATTCCTTTTACAACAGATGATTGTTTAAAGTGATTCAATATCTTCAATAATATAATAATAGCAATAGCTGATGGGGCTACCGTGCCGATTGTTGCGACAATGAGCCCAAGCCAGCCAGCTTCCTGATAGCCGGCAAATGCAGCAATTTTTGTTGCTATGGGACCGGGAAGGGCATTGGCTACGGCTAACATATCAACGAACTCTGTATTTGTCATCCAACCGTAATGATCCACTACCTGTTGCTGCGTTAACGGTATGGTTGCGGGCCCGCCGCCGTAACCCAATATATTGGCGACAAAAAAAGCCCAGAATAAATCCCAATAAATCATCATGATGATATTCCCCCGCTTTTTTCCCTCATATTTTCCTTCTTGCCCCATTTCTTGTTAGCCCAATCAAATACTTTGATATGGATAGTGCCATATGCGAGAAAGGCTACGATGACGATGGCCGGATGAACGTCTAATATGCCAAGCAGCAAGAAAGAAAAGATTCCAAAGCCAACACCGATCACTTTTCCAAGCCCTCCCCAAGTTTTCGCGCAAAATTCATAAGCGGTAATTCCGAGAAGGACAGCGATAACCGGTCTGACAGCTGCAATCATTCCTGCGACAATTACTGATTCTTTCATAGCATATAGGGCACCTAGTAAAGCGACCATCGCAATGGTTGTAGGTAAAATGTGGGCTAGGATGGCCACAACGGCTCCTACCGTTCCTTTTTGTTGGTAGCCGAGCTGTGCCGCTAGTTTCGTGGCGATCGGCCCCGGCAAAGCATTGGCGAATGCCAACAGTTCGCCAAATTCTTGATCTGTCATCCATTTATAGCGGGTTACAGCTTCATGACGGAACAGAGGAATGACGGAAGGTCCTCCTCCATAACCGAATATTCCAGCCCGCAACATGGCGCCTGAAATTGCGGCGTATCCTTTAACATCCATTTAATCCCTCCTGTTATATCGCCATAGTTTTTCAGAGGTGCATTGACTCTTTTCAACTCAACGGGGTCTAGCTTTTCTAAGTACCCCCGGGAATTTTTCTTATAGTTTAAGCCCCATTCTGCTCTTATAGCGTTTTAAAAGCATCTGGGTATCCACGCGCATAATTCCCTTTGTGGAATATAACGTTTCAAGCAAAAATTCTTCCATTTCCTTCATGTTTTTAAAGACCCCATGCATATGCAGAGTGCTGGGTCCTGTCATATGGTAAAGACTTGTGACTGCTGGATGCAAAGCGAGCTTTTCGGCAATTTCATCCAGATATTTCGGTTCGACATCCACATTGAAAAAAGCTGAAACCTGAATACCCACTTTAGTCGGATTCACCACAGCCGTAAAACGCTCAATGACCCCGGCTTCAATCAGTGATTGGATGCGGGACTGAACAGCAACTCTGGACAATCCGATTTCCTTGGCAAGGTCAGTGTACGAAATCCGGGCATTATCCAACAATATTTCAATAATCTTTTTATCTGTTTCGTTCAGTTTCATGGCGGGCATATTGTTTGCATCAAAATCATTATTCTTTTTCATTTACCACATTCCTTTTGTTAATGTAGGCTTTACCTTCGAATAGTTTGCGTTTTTTAAAAATACCTTTCGATATGACTAACTATAATCTATTTTACATTCAAAATCAATGTATAATGAATGTAATTGTTTCGTAATAATTATAATAGTTGCATTCGCAGACGTATTGAATTTTAACATGTTCTTGAAACTGACGAAATGAAAGTATAAAAGATGATTTTGTTATTTAATGAAGGGATAGGAAGGGTATTATTTTCGATTTGTTTAGCTTTGTATTGACAATATTTTTAAAATTTCATAGAATAAAGTGGAATTTGGACTTTTTTGATAACGTTTTGAAGATAGGAATCTTTTACATTTTTTATAGAGGAGAGAGTCTATTGATCACTTTCGACCATTTATCACATCCTTATCCCATTACAAGGAACTCGGCTTATGCCATGAATGGCGTAGTCGCCACATCACAGCCGCTTGCAGCACAGGCAGGGCTGGAAATATTACAAAAAGGCGGAAATGCCATTGATGCGGCGATTGCAACAGCGGCTTGTCTAACAGTATGCGAGCCTACCTCAAACGGAATCGGTGGGGATGCTTTTGCTTTAGTGTGGACAAAAGGAAAGCTTCATGGTTTAAATGCCAGCGGACGGGCGCCTAAAAACATCTCTATTGAGAAAGTGAAAGAGCTAGGCCATGATGAGATGCCTAAATATGGCTGGATTCCTGTCACAGTACCGGGTGCTCCCGGAGCATGGGTGGAGCTATCCAAGAGATTTGGGAAGCTGCCGTTAAAAGAAGTACTGAAACAAGCCATTACATATGCGGAAGAGGGTTACCCTGTTTCGCCTACGTTAAGCAGATATTGGCGCAAAGCGTTCTTGCAATTTTCCGATGAGCTGGAGGGTGACGAGTTTAAGCCCTGGTTTGATACCTTTGCTCCGAATGGCTATGCTCCTTCTGTTGGCGAGGTCTGGAAATCCCAGGGACATGCTGATACATTACGATCAATCGCGGAGACTGAAGGTGAATCTTTTTACCGGGGAGAAATTGCTGAAAAGATCGCTGCGTTTGCGCGCGAGACAGGAGGGTTCATTACAGAGGAAGATTTAGCTGCGTACAAAGCGGAGTGGGTGGATCCGATCAGCATCAACTACCGCGGGTACGATGTGTGGGAAATTCCTCCGAATGGGCAGGGGATTGTAGCCCTTCAGGCTTTGAATATCTTAAAAGGTTTTGAGTTTACGAGAAAAGAATCGCTTGAAACATACCACAAGCAGATTGAAGCGATGAAACTTGCCTATGTAGATGGATATAAGCATGTTACAGATCCAGAGCATATGAGATATACCGTGCGGGACATTTTGAGCGATGCGTACGCAAAAGAACGGCGCAAGCTAATTACGACAGAAGCATGCATGCCTGAACCGGGCGAGCCGTCAACTGGTGGAACTGTGTATTTGGCGACTGCTGATAAGGAAGGAAATATGGTTTCCTTTATTCAAAGCAACTACCATGGATTCGGTTCGGGGCTGGTCGTTCCTGGCACAGGAATTGCTTTGCAAAACCGCGGAAACAACTTTAGTCTGGACGCGAATCATGTGAATGCACTTGAAGGAGGAAAGAAGACATTCCATACGATTATCCCGGGATTTTTGACAAAAGGAGATCGAGCTGTTGGACCGTTTGGAGTCATGGGTGGGTTTATGCAACCACAGGGACATGTCCAGGTTATCATGAACTCGATTGACTTCGGGCTTCATCCGCAGGCAGCACTTGATGCGCCGCGCTGGCAGTGGATCAAAGGAAAGACGGTCGAAGTGGAACATCGCTTCCCGCATCACTTCGCTGAAGCATTGGCTTTCCAGGGACACGACATCCGGATTGCCGTTGAAACAAATAATTTTGGACGTGGGCAGATTATATGGAGAAATCCGGAAACTGGCGTGATGGTGGCCGGTACAGAATCAAGGACCGATGGTGCGATAGCAGCTTGGTAAAAATGAAGTGTATTCCTGCTCATGTGGGAATACACTTTTTGCGTGCGATAAACCATACAAAAACTTAATAATTGGTTAATATCAGCAAAACAATTCCTTTTTATAATGAATATAAAAAGGAGGCAGGTTTCCTGATATGAGCAGACTAGCCGTATGGTTCCATCAAAAAGATTTTGCATTGTTCAATTTTATTAACCATTCCTGTCATCATAAATATTTAGATCCATTTTTTCGGTCTTTTACTCATTTAGGTGGAGCAACATGTACGATTTCGATCGCGCTGTTATTCACTATGTCCGCTCCTGCACCCTACTCATTTTGGGCAATTGACAGTTTAATCGCCCTCACGGTCAGTCATATCATTGTCTCGATAATTAAAAAAATGTATCAAAGAAATCGGCCGTATCTAACCTATCCAGAAACAAAGACGATTTCTAAACGGCTTACAGATTATTCGTTTCCTTCCGGGCATACAACGGCTATTTTTTCAATCGTTACGCCCTTTATGCTTTATATGCCATCGATGGCTATTTACCTGTTTTGTCTTGCAGGTATTGTAGGTTTGTCGCGAATATATATTGGTCTGCATTATCCTTCGGACGTATTGGCCGGTGCTTTTATCGGTGTAGGGGTTGGGGTGATCACGGTATATTTACATTCGATTGTGATGGTCATATGAGTGGAGGTTTCCTCTCCAGGTAACCACTGGGAGCCCAGCTCTGTTAGTTCAGGAGAGGAATTGTTTCTAATCCGATTTATTTATCTCATTGAAGGCTGAGTCACCCCATCATATCAGCCAATATTTCATAAGAACGCAGGCGATCTTCCTGGAAGAAGATTTGCGAATTGATAATGACTTCATCCGCTTTGGTTTTGTTAATAAACTCCTGGAGTTTCTGTTTAACTGTATCAGCAGTACCAACAATCGTTGATCCTGAATCAAGAGTCTGTTCCACTGATGATTTTTCAAAAGATGACCAGACCTTGTGGATGTCATCTATTGGCGGCTTTAGCTGGGAAGGCATATTTCGAATTAGGCTTAAAAACTGCTGCTGTTGAGATGTGGCAAGCCATTGGGCACGCTCTTCGCTGTCGGCTGCAATCACATTTACCCCTACCATCGCATAAGGTTTTTCCAGTGTATCTGAAGGAACAAAGTTGTCACGGTACAGTCTTAATGCAGGGATTGTGTATTGTGGCGCAAAGTGGCTTGCAAAAGAGAAAGGGAGTCCCTTGTTAGCAGCAAGGCTTGCGCTAAAATCACTTGATCCAAGCAGCCATATGGGAATATCCAGTCCTTTACCAGGATACGCGCGAACATGGCCAACTGGATTCTCACTGAAATAGTTTTGTAATTCTTCTAATTGCTGCGGAAATTCTTCCGCTCCCCTGTTCAATGTCCTCCGCAAAGCAAAAGCGGTAGCTTGGTCACTTCCGGGTGCCCTTCCAAGCCCAAGATCGATGCGGCCCGGATAAAGAGACTCTAATGTCCCGAACTGCTCAGCGATCACAAGTGTTGCATGGTTGGGCAACATGATGCCGCCGGCTCCAACCCGTATGTTTTTTGTCGCTCCGGCTATATGTCCGATGATTACGGAGGTCGCTGAACTGGCAATGCCTGGCATGTTGTGGTGCTCCGCAAGCCAGTAGCGGTTAAATCCCCATTTTTCAACATGCTGTGCAAGCTCAACGCTATTTTTAAATGATTCAGAGGCAGTACTGCCCTCGGTGATTGGTGCCAAATCCAAAACAGACAATGGGATTCCGTTAAACTTTTTACAGGACGAGGAATTCAAATACAATCACTCCTTATAGTTTTCTTATGGGAAATGATAAATTGTTTATAAGTGATTTTCCATTTATGTGACTTATTCGGGAGGAGAACTTTTTGGGGAATTTGTCTGAGCAAGAGGTTCAGAAATGGATGTCCGGTTACAGGATAGAAGCTTGCGGATGAAAAATGGATTGTTCGAATGCAGTTTTTAGAGAATGTTTTTTGTGAAAATGATTGGGGAGAGTGGAAAGGATACAGTATCACCCCTTTATACAATTAGAGTACAGGGGTTGACGGAATTGGATTTTAACTTTATTCAGCAGAAGTCTCCCACATCTGTAAGTGGTGAGATGAATGCCTGTTGGTATTCCATTCCCCCGGCTGAATAAAGTCAAAGCCTCCGGCGGATGCTACAGATTTTCAGAGGAATTTATCGAGCAGAGCTCGATAAAATCCGGGCGCAAATTCGCCAAGGCGTATTTGATACTGGCAGAGGTTTCCGATTCTTTTTAATTTCGCTTGACCCTCGGAATTTTAGTTTGTGAGGGCTTCAGAATTTTCCGTTATGAATATTTGATCACTTCCATTATTTACTGATCCATGTTACGATGTCACCAAGTACAATTTTATAGTGAGAAACACTAGGGGAATCCTTAAAAAGGACTGAGAGAAGAGTGGAACTCTGATACCCTTATGACCTGATCAGGTTCGTGCCTGCGTAGGGAAGTGCTATGTTTATTTATCGTTCCAGCTTTTAACAAGCCACTTTCCTAATAAGGAAGGTGGCTTTTTTAGTGCAAAGGGAGGTGGGTTTGGATTGGAACTGATCGCAGTCACGAATGGTCGGCATAGTGTTGACAGGCTCTCTCGTATGATGGTTGAGGTTGAGCCGTTTGTTGACCACTTCATTATTAGAGAGCGGACTAAATCGGCCATTGAGTATGTAAAATTGATTGACCAGCTGAACACCGCAAATTTCAATAAAGAAAAGCTGATTATAAATGATAGGGTGGATGTTGCAGTGGTGGCTGGTATTAATAAAGTACAGCTTCCAGTTCACGGTTTAACATTGGAGCAAGTGCAATTTTGTTTTCCAAATTTACAAGCAGGAAGGTCGATTCATTCACTTGAGGAAGCTGAAAAAGCACATCGGTCAGGAGCAAATTGGCTTTTATATGGACATGTATACGAAACGGATTGTAAAAAAGGTCAACCAGGACGCGGAGTTGAGGAGCTGAAAAAGATTGCAGAAAAAGTTCCGTCTGATATTTATGCGATTGGCGGCATCAAGCCGAGCCATGTTGAGGAACTAAGGAAAATTCGCATAAAAGGGATTGCAGTCATGTCCTCCATATTCGATCATGCCAATCCTGCCAGGGCTGCGGAAGAATACCGTGACGCATGCCGATATTATCATTCAGTTGAAAGGAATTGAATGCAATGGATATCACGTTAAATGGAAACTCATATGTACTCCCAAAAGATGTCACAAATGTTCAGCAGCTACTTGAACATCTTGAGCTTTCTGAGCGTATCGTGATTGTTGAAGTAAATAAGGAAATTGTTCAAAAAGAAAATTATGACCGCTCGATAAGGGATCAAGATGAAGTGGAAATGATTCATTTTGTCGGAGGAGGATGAAAGATGTTAAAAATAGGAAATAAATCTTTTCAATCAAGACTGCTGCTGGGGACGGGAAAATATCCGTCTTTCGAGGTTCAAAAAGAAGCGGTTCGGGTTTCAGAAGCGGAGATTCTTACTTTTGCAGTGAGAAGGATGGATGTATTTGAACCTTCTCAGCCCAATTTTCTAGAAATGCTGGATTTATCTAAATATACTCTGCTTCCGAATACGGCAGGAGCAAAAACCGCCGAGGAAGCTGTCCGAACGGCGAAGCTAGCCAAAGCTTCTGGGCTGTGTGATATGGTGAAGGTAGAAGTCATTGGATGTGACCGTTCATTGCTGCCGGATCCGGTTGAAACGTTGAAAGCTTCGGAAAAGCTGTTAGAAGAAGGTTTCACTGTACTCACCTATACTTCAGATGACGTGGTATTGGCGAAAAGGCTGGAGGAAATAGGTGTACATGCAATCATGCCAGGAGCATCGCCAATCGGATCAGGAAAAGGAATTTTAAATCCGCTTTATTTGAAATTTATTATAGAGCAGTCAAAAGTGCCGGTGATTATTGATGCGGGAATTGGCTCGCCGAAGGACGCCGCGTATGCCATGGAGCTCGGAGCTGATGCAGTTCTTTTGAATACTGCTGTTTCGGGTGCAAAAAACCCGGTAAAAATGGCTGAAGCCATGAAGCTGGCGATTCAAGCTGGACGTCTTGGCTTTGAAGCGGGAAGAATCGATGAGCGGGATTACGCGGTGGCGAGCAGCCCGATGGAAGGGTTGCTTCCAACTTGAACGGACGATATTCGAGGCAAGAATTATTTGAACCGATAGGAGAGGCTGGCCAAAAGAAGATTGGCCAAGCCCATGTTTTGATTATCGGGGCAGGGGCGCTTGGGTCGGCAAGCGCGGAAATGCTTGTTCGCTCCGGCGTTGGAAAGCTAACGATTGTAGATCGGGACATTCTGGATTGGACAAACTTGCAAAGGCAGCAGCTCTATACAGAGCAGGATGTGATGGACAAGCTTCCCAAGGCAGTTGCGGCGAAACGTCGTTTAGGAAAAGTGAATAGCCTGATCGAAGTTGAAGCTTTTACAGCAGATGTAACGGTTGAAAACGCTGAAGAATTAGTTAAAGGGAAAACCCTGATCGTGGATGCGACCGATAATATTGAAACAAGACTTTTAATGAACGACGCGGCTTTAAAAGCCGGTATCCCATTTTTTATGGGAGCGGTTGTGGCAAGCTATGGTTTGACCTATGCCATTGGGATGGGAGAACACCCATGTCTCCATTGCCTGCTAGACACGTTGCCGCCGCAAACGCTGACCTGCGATACGGCAGGGGTAATCAGTCCGATTGTCCAGGTTGTTGCTTCTCATCAGGTGACGAATGTTTTCAAATACATCGTCGGAGAAAAAGTGGATCATAGGTTGAAATCTTTTGATCTTTGGAAAGGAGATCAGGCGACAATTGATGTAACGTCCCTTCGCCGCCGTAATTGTCCCAGTTGCTCTGAGAGAGCAGAGTATCCATTTTTATCGAGGGAAAACCAAACAAAAACAGCTGTTCTATGCGGGCGGGACACCGTGCAGCTCACATTTCCGGGAAAACGGATTGTAGAACTCAGATCATTGGGCGAATCCATCCGTCCGATTGTGAGTAATTTGATTTCCAATATTCATTTGATTGCCTGTGAATATGAAGGTCATCGCATTGTTTTATTCCGGGATGGGCGGATGCTTGTGCACGGAACGAAGAATGTTGATCAGGCTAAAAGTGTTGCGGCCCAACTATTGGGTTGAAAGTGAACGGGAGCATTCCTGCTTGAGGAATGCTCTTTTTTGGTGTGTTAGGAACCCCGTTTGTCATTTTCTTTTGGAGGGGAGCTTCTCCTCCTGACAATTGTGCGAAATTCAAGATTATCGTGCGAAAAAAGAAAAAATCGTGCGAATACAGCAATTAATCGTGCGAACAACTTTTTTCGGTTCGCCCCTTGCCGCCGCCCTCCGCTTTTCTTGTTGTCCAGCTCCAGCGCTCAGCGACTAGCAGACTTCCTCCTCCTTCCTACAATAAGTCAACATCGGCTCCGACGGACAGGAAGTCCTAGTGCCACCGAAGACATAGGATGTGGCGACTTGAGGCGGCCTTTGGCTTCGCCGTGTTGTCCGGCTGCGAGTGCCATCGGCTCGAGGTCATAAGCCAAACGCTGTCGAAGGCAAACTATGCCTTCTTCTGCGTTCGTCTTATGCTTGTCGCCGATAAACAGGCACTCTCCGCTTTTCTTATTCCTTTATCTCGTCAGGAATCGTCCAGTCTGTACGTCGCTAAACGAGCGCTTCCGCTTTTCTGCTGTCCAGCTGCGGTCGGCAGGGGCTCGAGGTCGCTTCGGTCAAGCCAATGAAGTCAAAGAACGACTTCACTGGCTTGCCCTCCAGCGCTTGTCGCCCCTTGCCGCCGCCCTCCGCTTTTCTTGTAACAAATTCTTTACATTGGGTTCTGTTTACTTTTTAATCCTTCTTCATTAGTATTATTTAAGGATAAATAATGTCGATAGACGTGAAAAAAGGGCTGAAGAAATGGATTTGCAAACATTGCTTTTCATGTTTTTTGGAGGGCTAGGCATCTTTTTATATGGGATTAAGTCAATGGGTGACGGACTCCAAAAAGTGGCTGGAGACGGTCTTCGGGATTTGCTTGACCGTTTTACGACGAAACCAATTATGGGGGTGCTGACAGGTATTATTGTCACTGTTCTCATCCAATCCAGCTCTGGGACGACGGTTTTGACTATCGGATTGGTGACGGCAGGGTTTATGACATTAAGGCAGGCTATTGGGGTCATTATGGGCGCCAATATCGGAACAACTGTCACGGCTTTTATTATTGGGATTAATATTTCTGATTATGCTTTGCCGATTATTGCACTTGGTGCATTTTTGATTTTCTTTTTCAAAAACCATAGAGTCAACAATATTGGAACGGTCTTTTTTGGTTTTGGGGCGCTGTTCTTCGGTTTGAGTCTTATGGGAGATGCGATGAAGCCGCTTCGCGGTGCAGAATTTTTTACTGATTTAACAGTAAGTCTCAGTGATCATCCACTTCTTGGAGTGCTGGTCGGTGTTATTTTTACTGTTATCGTCCAAAGTTCATCAGCATCTATTGCTCTTCTTCAAACGCTATTTGATCAAGGGACCATTAGCTTGAATGCAGCCTTGCCCATTTTGTTCGGGGACAATATTGGAACGACGATAACAGCCGTTTTGGCATCTATCGGAGCTTCTGTTGCAGCAAAACGGGCTGCGCTGACCCATGTTATTTTCAATCTCATAGGGACTATTATTGTTTTAATTTTATTTATTCCATTTATAAATCTGATTGAATACCTGCAGGCAACAATGAGCTTGAATCCAAAGATGACAATCGCTTTTGCGCACGGAACCTTTAATGTGACGAATACAATCATTCAATTTCCATTCATCGCTGTCTTGGCCTGGATT
The DNA here is from genome assembly GCF_003605405.2 of Siminovitchia terrae. Classification (GTDB taxonomy): domain Bacteria; phylum Bacillota; class Bacilli; order Bacillales; family Bacillaceae_C; genus Siminovitchia; species Siminovitchia terrae. The sequence goes on from NZ_QYTW02000031.1 coordinate 11,196, forward strand.
GTGACGAAGCTCGTACCGGGCGAGGATAAGATGATCGAACACAAACCGGTTCATTTGGGTGAAAAATTTATCCGGCAATCTCCGTCTGTTGCTCTTGGACAGGGAAAGAAGGAAGTTCTTCGCATGGGTGAACTGACCGAGCAAGGGCTTAAAGAAGTAGTGGATTATTATAAAACAAAAGAAAAGAAACACCGTGAGCTTCTTCCGCAAATTGAAGACGCTCTGAACAATCTAGATAAGGTGATTACGGATTATTTGGTCCAAATATCTTATCACTCTTTGTCCGATCAGGATTTAAAAACACATAGTTCACTTTTAAATACGGTGATGGACCTGGAGCGCATCGGTGATCATATTGAAAATATTATGGAACTGATTGACAGCCAGATCAATAATAAAGTGAAGTTTTCCGAATCGGCTGTCAATGATTTAGACAGAATGTTTGAGCTGACTTCCTCCACTCTTCGTCAGGCGCTTGAAGCCTTGCAGGAGGATAATGAATCTAAAGCAGGAGCAGTGCTTGCTAATGAAAGACTGATTAATAAAATGGAGCGGGATCTGCGTAAAAAGCATATCCAGCGGCTCAATGACAATCTTTGTACGGGTACGGCCGGAATTGTTTATGTGGATATCGTCAGTAACCTTGAACGGATTGGGGATCACGCTGTTAACATTGCACAGGCAGTCATTGGGGATATTTAACTTCATTCAGCAGAAGTCTCCCACTTTTGTAAGTGGTGAGATGAATGCCTATTGGTATTCCATTCAGTGGGGGTTCAAACCCCGGCTGAATAAAGTTAAAGCCTCCGGCGAATGCCACAGATTTTCAGTGGAAGCTCGATAAATTCTGGGCGCAAATACGCCAAGGCGCATTTGATATAAAAAGCGGCAGACAGGGGAAGCCCGGCCTGCCGCTTTTTAACTTTCTTTGTTTTTCTGCTTTTCGTATCGTTCATTTCTTTCGCCGCCATCTGCGAGTTCTTCGGAAAATTCCTGGTTTTCCTTGTTTTTCCTTATGGTATATTCAATATCGGCGCTTGTCATATTGTTGTTTGGTACTGCTTCTTCATTCCACTTCTTCATTCATTTTCATCCTTTCCAGCTACAGTCCTCAGAACCTGTTTCTGCATTATCTTGTGGAACGGATGCTATAAACCCGTACCCAGTCGGGCTCCATTCCAACACTTCTTCCTTGGATTTTCTTTTTAACTTGAAAAGTCGCTGATGCTGCTCATGATCCTTTCTTTCCATCGGGGGACCCTCCTTCTGGAATTATTGTCCCCATCATGATGGAAAAATTATTCAGGCCGGATGAGACTGTATATTTTTCCGAGCTCCGCATAGTTGCTCCCGGCAAGTCGGGCAACAGGACGCAATGTCTCGGTAAAAACATAGCCCTTTTGCGGATCATATACTGTTTCATCTATATGTATACAAACGATACGAGCCATAAGAAAATCAGTTACGGTGTTCCCATGGTCATTTTTGATTTCGTGATGCTGCTCAAGCCGGCATTCAAATCGTACCTTTGCTTCTAAAATACCTGGGACGCTAACTATTGTGCTGTCTACTTTATTAAGGCCTGTTAACTCCAACTCACTTCGCGCTGCGGGAAGCAAGGCGGCCGTTTCATTGATATCTTCAATGAGATTTTCCGTGCTGATATGGACGACGAGCTCGCCGTTTGCTACTGCATTACGTGCAGTGTCCTTCATAGTGTTTCCTGCTCGCCTTCCAATAGATAGCGAAATGATCGGGGGGTCGCTGCTGACGATATTGAAAAAGCTGAATGGTGCTGCGTTCACCGTTCCATTTACAGTAGAAGTGGTTGTGACAAACGCTATCGGTCGTGGAACAATGGCCCCGGTTAACAGTTTGTACTTTTCTCTGTCCTTTAGTTCATTTGGATCCAGGGTGATCATGGAAAATCCACCTTTCTTGAAATATTCCGACTAGTTTTCTTTTCAATTGTACACAAGCCCCAGTAAAAAGAGAATATATATCTTTTGTCCAACTACTTGGCATCAGCTATTCTTAATATATAAACACGATCTCACTGAAAGAAAGCGGTGTGGATGATGGAAAAAGTTTTTTCAAAAAAACGATTGCTGAAAGAATTAAACGAATGTCCCTCGTATGAAGGAATTGATCCGACTGAATTGGCGGAAAAGCTGGCTGAGCTTGCGCAAATCGGTAAAACAGAAGAGGAGGGAGTATCCCGTTTTCCTTATACAGATAAGGAAAGGCAGGCAAAGCAACTGTTCAGCGAGTGGATGAAAAAAATAGGTCTTACCGTCAGAGAGGATGCGATTGGAAATTTATTAGGAAGGCTTGAGGGGGAAGAACCGGCATTGCCTGTAGTGTTGACAGGTTCTCATTTGGACAGCGTCCCAAATGGTGGCGTTTTTGATGGTCCGCTCGGGTGTGTAAGCAGCCTGCTGGCTATAAAGGCGCTTATCCAGTCCAACATCCCATTGAAAAGATCTATTGAGCTTGTTGTATTTGTCGACGAAGAGGGGGCAAGGTTTAACAACAGCTTGTTTGGGAGCAGGACGATGATGGGAGAAGTGAAAAAAGAAGACTTGAAGAGGTTCAAGGACAAAAATGGAAATGTATTATATGAAGCGATGCAAGAAAACGGCTTTGACCCTGAGCATATTTCTTCGGCTTTCCGGAATCCGGATGAAATCCATGCCTTTTTGGAATTGCATATTGAGCAAGGAAAAAGATTGGAGGCGGAAGAGAAGAATATCGGGGTTGTAAATGGAATTGCTGGACCTGTTTGGATGTCTTTTGTCTTTTATGGTGAAACAGATCATGCAGGAAACACACCGATGGAGTATCGGAAAGATACGGTGGCGGCGGCCGGCGAGTTTATACTGGCAGTAGAAAAAATACCGAGAAAGTACAGCGAAACGGCTGTTGCGACTGTCGGAAAAATGCATGTTTTTCCCAACGGAACAAATGTGATTGCAGGCAAAACAGAATTGATGGTCGATGCAAGAGATATCGATGAAAATGCTCGGGATAAAATACTTGAGGCTTTGAAGAGTTCGGCGCAAAGGATCGCCCAAAAACGAGGGCTATCTGTTGAAATGAAAGAAGAAGTCAAAATTCCGCCAGTTATTGTTCCTGATACAATTCAGGATATTATTCGTTCCGCGGCTGAAAAGAGTGGGTTAACAACAATCACTATTCCAAGTGGCGCAGGCCATGATGCGATGATTATGGGAAAATACGTTCCATCCGGAATGGTTTTCGTTCCAAGCCATAACGGAAAAAGTCACTCACCAGAAGAATGGACTTTCCTTTCGGATTGTGTAAGTGGAGTTCAAGTAATGAAAGAGGCGTTGAAACAGCTAGCCAATAATTAGAGGCTGGGACATAAGCTAGTACGATTCGTGTGAAAAAACCGCGTGAAATCAAGGTTTTTACATTGATTTCATGCGGTCTATTCATTTGGGGTTGTCTCAACCTCATTTTATATGCTCTGTTAATGCTTCCTTCATATTTTTCTCAGTAATATTCCAATGGGAGGTGTTCCACACAGCTTTTCCATCAATCAAAAGGAAAATTTGTGGTGATTCATGCTTTGTTGCTAAATCTTCAGCTACTTGATTTGAAACTGGACGGCTTTCGCTTACAGTCAAAAAATATTTGTCCAGGTCAGTTTCAAATTCCTGATATTCCTTATAGGCATCAGCGCTGACATTGCATGTTGTGCTATGTTTGAACAAAAATACAGGTTTCTCGTTTGAATCCTCCAAAAGGCTTTTCCATTCTGATTCAGATGTAATTTGTTTTAATTCTGACATCATGACCATCCTTCCGTAATTGAAAAGTGAGAGTTGAAGCTTTGAGTGGGCGCTTCCACTTTTCTTATTATCCCAAAATTTTCTTCATCCATCATCTTTATTGCTTTCCCTCCGTTTATTAGGGAATCCGGCCTCGATTTAGGTAAGTTTGCAACCAATATTTACCTTTGATTCTACAGGGCATTACGGTCACATCAACAGAATAGAGCTTTGTATCCGTAAAATTTCGGAGCGCGTTTTCAATTATGTATGAGTCTGAATATATGATAAAATAGATAAGATGTACTTTTAACATAAAAGCTGTAACAATTATCCGGATAGAAAGAAGGGTTTATTGCGATTTGGCAATTTTACAGAAGAACCAAGTAGCAGAAATGTTTCATCCGACCGCCTACAGGCGGGGGAGGGAATATTATTTCCAGGGCCGGGTCGGAAAATTGACTTTTGATTATGAGAGTGGGATCTGCCGCACGTATGTGGAAGGGAATCAATCCTATCTGGTGGAAGTAAATCTAAGTGAGCTTCCGGAAAATGTTGCGGTATATTGTGATTGCCCAGCGTTTGAAGAATATTATGAGTGCAAACATATTGTAGCGGCTATGCTTGAAATTTGTGAAAAACAAGATGAAATGAAGCAAATAAGGGGAGCCTCATATGGCGGTAAATATCATGAAGCAGCGGATTTGCTCCAGTTGCTTGATGATGGTACCTCTGTTCAACAAGTTATTCCGTCTTTTGGGAGCGAACCGTTAAAAATTGAATATCACTGTGATTTTTCTAATCCACAGGCGTTTTTTGTAGAGTTGAGGGCAGGTGTAGATCATGCGTATGTAGTACGTGATGTGGGAGAGTTTATTGAAAATATTAAGGACGGCCGTGAGCACCCTTTTACCAAAAAATTTACTTACATCCCGGAAGAGCATGATATAGACCAGGCGGACAGGGCTATTTTGGATGAGCTGTACCTGATCATTGAAAACGAGAAGTTATATGCTGAAGGCATCAAGTCCTACTATTTGAACCCGTCCATTTATTCGACCTCAAGATCTGTGATGATCCCTCCATTGTTTGCCCGTTCATTACTAGAAAAATTGACGGAGAGGCAAATGATTGGAAAGCTGGGTTCCAAGAGTTTTGATAGAGTCAGAATCATCGAAGAAGAATTTCCATTCCAATATGAGCTTGGTAAAAACACTGAAAGCGATCTTGAATTATTGCTTCCTGATATTGAAAATGCAATGTATATGGGACCGTATGAGTTCGTCTTTTTAAATGGAGACATTTATTTTCCGCAGCCTGATCTTCTTCCCTTCATCGATAAAATTTTAAAAATACGAATGAAAAACAACAAGATATCCATTGCTGCGGATCAGGCGGACGCTTTTGTGTCCGAAGTTCTACCACGGCTTAAAAAGCTGGGCACTGTTCAAGTAGCTGAAAAGGTAAAAGAACAGATTATCCAAGTTCCGCTGACAGCAAAAGCTTATATTGATCTGGAAGAGGATACAATCAAGACAAAGCTTGAGTATGATTATGGCGGCATCATGGTCAACCCTTTTTATCAGCATGAAGAGTCGGGGAAAATTTTGATCAGGGATGTAGAAAAAGAGAAGGAAATCATGAATATCATCGAGAACGCCGGAATGAAATATAACGGAAAAGAGCTGCATCTCCAGTTGGAGGAGGAAGAGCTTTATGAATTTCTGTTTTTCATCCTCCCGGCGCTTGGAGAGCGGTGCGAGTTATTTCTTACGGACGATATCCGTCGAATTATTTCCTTGGAACAGCCTGTTCCCAAAACGAGCATCAATACAGAAGAGTCGGCGGGGTTGCTGGAAATCAGCTTCCAACTTGATGGGATTGACGATGAAGAGATCGTCGATATTATGAGAAACGCTATCGAGAAAAAGCGTTTTTACCGGATGAGGAACGGTGCTTTTTTATCGCTTGAGACGGATGAATTCCAATCATTGCAGGAACTTTTTACGGATCTGCGTATCAAGAAAGACGAGCTGGAACAGGGATCCGTCCATGTTCCAATCTACCGCGGCGTTCAGGTGGATGACGCGCTCCGGACGGAAAAGCATTATGACCCATCTTTTAAAAAACTGCTTGATCACCTGAAAAAGCCGGAGGAGCAAATTTTTCCGTTACCTGAAGGATTAAAGGCTTCAATGAGGGAATACCAAAAAACTGGATACCAGTGGTTCCGTTCTTTGTCCCACTATCATCTAGGTGGCATTTTGGCGGATGATATGGGATTGGGTAAAACGTTGCAAAGCATCGCTTATCTTTTATCGGAACTGGAAGGGGCACGGCATTTGGTCGTTGCGCCGGCTTCATTAATCTACAACTGGCAGAGTGAGTGGAATAAGTTTGCCCCATCAATCAGGACAGCTGTTGTGGCTGGGACGAGGGAGGAGAGGGAAGAAATCCTGGAGGCGGGTTCCGCAGATGTTTACATTACGTCATACTCCACGCTTAGACAGGATATCGACCTTTATAAAAGCGAGCAGTTCCATACGCTTATTTTGGATGAAGCCCAGTTTATCAAGAATTACACGACGAAGTCTGCTGCCGCTGTTAGGAGCATTCGGGCAACGCGCAAATTCGCATTAAGCGGGACGCCAATTGAGAATTCGGTTGATGAACTATGGGGAATCTTCCAGGCTATCATGCCAGGGCTGTTTCCAGGTCTGAAGGATTTTAAAAAACTTGATCAGGAAAAAATAGCCCATATTATCAAGCCGTTCATTTTGCGCCGGCTGAAAACTGATGTATTGAAGGAGCTTCCGGAAAAAATCGAATCCACGCATATTACCGAACTGTCTAAGGAACAGAAAGAGCTGTATGTGGGCTATCTGCAGCGAATTCAGAAAGAAACAGCTGCCTCGTTGCAAGGGGATGGGTTCCAAAAAAGCCGGATGAAAATCTTGGCAGGCATTACACGTCTACGCCAGCTTTGCTGCCATCCATCGCTCTTTCTTGAAAATTACGAAGGCAAGTCTGGTAAGCTGGAGCAGTTGATGGAGACAGTCAAGTCCTCCATTGAGAATGGGAAGAAGCTCTTAATTTTTTCTCAGTTTACCAGCATGCTGGAGATTATTCAACAAGAGCTGATTCAGGCTGGTTACCCGCACTTTTACTTGAGCGGACAGACACCTCCGCAGGAACGTCTGAGCATGAGCGAGCAGTTCAATAATGGAGAAAAGTCCATTTTTCTCATTTCATTGAAGGCGGGAGGCACTGGTTTGAATCTCACGGCAGCAGATACGGTCATTCTCTACGATTTATGGTGGAATCCTGCTGTGGAAGACCAGGCTGCAGGAAGAGCCCACCGTTTCGGGCAAAAAAATGTCGTTCAGGTGATCCGATTGATTACAAAAGGAACGATTGAAGAAAAAATTTATCAATTACAGCAGAAGAAAAGGGAATTGATCGAACAGGTCATCCAGCCGGGAGAAACAATGCTTTCCAGTTTAACGGAAGACGATATTAAGGAAATATTAAGTATGTAAGGTGAATGTTAACAGCTGTCATTAGATGGCTGTTTTTTTATGCAGGAGTGACAATTTTAGTAAGCTACTTTTTCTTATTTTCAAGATCACTGATTGCTAAACAGATTAAACCAATAGATAATAGAGTTATACCTACTTTAACTTCAAGTATTTGCATAATGTTTAGTACAAGTGCAGCAACTCCTACTCCCAAGCCAACGGACTTTAAAATGAGTTTGTTTAGGTTCTTATTCATGTTTGTTCCACACTCCCTCTCCTTAGGCCATTATACCCTTTTTATCATGAATTTTCGAAACCTTTTAACTTCATTCAGCATTCAGTGGGGGTTCAAACCCCGGCTGCATAAAGTCAAAGCCTCCGGTGGATGCCACAGATTTTCAGAGGAAATTTATCGAGCAGAGCTCGATAAAATCTGGGCGCAAATACGCCAAGGCGCATTTGATAGATTTATCAGCATTTGTGAGTTGTTCTACAGTTTCAATTGCCGTGGAGTCAATAGCAGGAATCGATCTTAACAAGAATAAAAGGAATATTAAGTCTCCGAATTGAATATATTGCTAGAGTGTCTATTTCAAGTTCTTTAAATAGAAAAGTCATTCTTTTTCCTAAATAATAATGATTTTAACTTGAAAATGATTATTGCACATGTTATTATGTATCTAATTTAAAATTATTATAAATAAGGCGGGGATGAAATTGACAAACAGAGAGAACCGTTTAACGACAAGTTGGGGTGCACCAGTAGGTGATAATCAGAATTCAATGACTGCTGGATCACGCGGTCCGACACTTATTCAAGATGTTCATCTTTTGGAAAAGCTAGCGCATTTCAATAGGGAACGGGTTCCTGAGCGGGTTGTTCACGCCAAAGGTGCGGGTGCACACGGTTACTTCGAAGTGACGAATGATTTGACCAAATATACAAAGGCGAAATTTTTGTCTGAAGTGGGCAAACGTACACCAACATTCGTAAGGTTTTCTACAGTAGCGGGAGAATTGGGGTCTTCAGATACAGTCAGAGATCCGCGCGGCTTTGCCGTGAAGTTTTACACAGAAGACGGCAACTATGACTTAGTTGGAAATAATACCCCTGTTTTCTTTATACGCGATGCAATCAAATTCCCAGATTTTATTCATACACAAAAAAGAGATCCGCAAACACACTTGAAAAATCCGAATGCAGTGTGGGATTTCTGGTCACTGTCACCTGAATCTCTTCATCAGGTAACCATTTTAATGTCTGACAGGGGGATTCCGGCAACCTTCCGTCATATGCATGGCTTCGGAAGTCACTCATTCAAATGGACAAATGCGGAAGGTGAGAGTGTCTGGGTAAAATATCACTTTAAAACAGACCAAGGAATCAAAAATCTGGATGTGAATCTTGCGGCAAAACTGGCAGGGGAAAATCCTGATTATCACACAGAAGATTTGTTCAATGCGATTAAAAATGGCGATTGTCCATCATGGACATTGTATGTTCAGATCATGCCCCTTGAAGAGGCTGATACGTACCGTTTCGATCCGTTTGATGTCACTAAAGTTTGGTCGCAAAAGGACTATCCATTGATCGAGGTTGGACGGATGGTATTGAACCGCAATCCGGAAAACTATTTTGCGGAAGTGGAGCAGGCGACATTTTCACCTGGAACGCTTGTACCGGGAATTGATGTTTCACCTGATAAAATGCTGCAGGGACGTTTGTTTGCTTATCATGATGCCCACCGTTACCGTGTTGGTACAAACCATCAGATGCTTCCAATCAACCGACCTCGGAATGAAGTAGAAAATTATCAGCGTGATGGTGCGATGCGCTTTGATAATAATGGCGGAGGTTCTGTTTACTACGAGCCGAACAGCTACGGAGGACCGACGGAATCACCTGCAGATAAACCGGCCGCATATTCAGTTTCGGGTGAAGCCGCAAGTGTGAGCTATGACCACAATGATCATTACACACAGGCAGGGGATTTGTACCGCTTAATGAGCAAGGAGGAGCGAGAACGTCTTGTTGCCAACATCATTTCTGCTATGAAGCCTGTTGAGAAAGATGAAATCAAGCTTCGCCAGATTGGCCACTTCTATAAAGCTGATCCAGAATACGGAACAAAAGTTGCAGAAGGATTGGGTTTGCAAGTACCTGCGGATGTAGTAAAATCTTAATCTGAGTCGAGACCGTCCAGAAAGTCAGTGAAAAATGGCTTTCTGGACGGTTTTTTTGCAAGTTGGAAAGACTATGCTGACTATAAAAGAAAATGAATAAAGCTTGCCCGTTTCTAGAGAATCGAAAGCCTAATCCGTTTTACCGGAGATACTATCCGGAATTCGAAGAAACTGTCGGATTTAATGAGGTTACTATCCGTGATTTGAAAATACTGTCCGTTTTACCATAGTTACTGTCCGCCGCTCCGAAACTAAAAAAGGCTCCATCCCCCTCTCTTACTTTGATATAAAATAATCTCTCAAAAATTCGAATCACACTGTATTTAGCAAATACGCCAGGAGTTCTACGTTTTCTGGATCCGTCCAGGCAGACCAGTGGTCCAATTAGTCTAATTCCTCCCTTGAAAAATTCATATATTTTTAAACAGCTGTCCTTCTTCAATACTAAGCAAATGAATAAAGGCATAGGATGGAATGAGGGAGGAAACGTTATGACGCATAGTTATGTTACGCATCTGTCCTGCTCCAAATGTTCAGAGGTTTACCCTTCTGATAGAGTTCAACAGCTTTGTATATGCGGTGCGCCGCTGCTTGTAAACTATAATTTAAGGAAATTGGCAAAAGTATTAAAGCCAGATGATCTATTGAAAAGAAATCATGATCTTTGGCGGTATCATGAGCTGCTCCCTGTTCAAAGCGCTCAAAATATCGTATCGCTGGGAGAAGGGATGACGCCTTTGCTTCCAATGAAGAAGCTTGGCTCCGATATGGACATTCCCCATCTGTATATGAAAGATGAAGGGATGGCGCCTACAGGTACGTTTAAAGCGCGAGGAGCTGCGATTGGGGTATCAAAAGCGAATGAATTAGGCGTCAAAGGGTTGGTGATGCCGACGAATGGAAATGCTGGTGCCGCCTGGTCGCTCTATTCTTCTAGAGCAGGCATTCAAGCTGTGATCGTCATGCCGCGGGATGCTCCGGCCCTGATCCGGTCAGAAGTAGCGTCGGCTGGTTCTCATTTGTTTCTCGTCAATGGATTGATCAGTGATGCAGGGAAGATTGCTGCGAAGGCTGCTGTCGATTTTCATTTATATGATGTATCAACGTTAAAAGAGCCGTATCGGATTGAAGGGAAGAAAACGATGGGCTTTGAAATCGCTGAACAGTTGAACTGGGAAACGCCTGATGTCATTTTATATCCAGCGGGTGGCGGTGTTGGACTTATAGCCATTTATAAGGCGTTTAAAGAGCTGCAAAAGCTGGGTTGGGTTGATTCCAGGAAGATGCCCAGGTTTGTAGCTGTTCAGGCGGAAGGCTGTGCACCGATTGTAAAAGCGTGGGAGGCGAAGAAAAAAGAATCCGAGTTTTGGCCTGATTCACGCACGTTGGCGTTCGGGATTAATGTTCCAAAGGCTTTGGGAGATTTTCTGGTTCTCCAGGCCATTTATGAAACAAATGGATGCGCACTAGCTGTTAAAGATAAAGAAATTATAAAAGAACAGAAAAATATTATCAGAGAAGAAGGAGCCTTTGTATGTCCGGAAGGGGCTGCAGCATTTTTAGCAGCGCGTAAGCTGCGAGAGTCAGGATGGATGAAAGAGGATGAGAGAGTGATTATCATCAATACCGGGATGGGCTTGAAGTATATGAACAAGGAGGGGATGGATCTGCCCGTACTTCAGCCTGGTGATTCCATTAAACGTCTCTCTGTATTGCCATAACGTTCTTCCCTCACGATAGCAATACGAGGAGGGCTTGGTATGAAACGGAACTTCATGTTTCAGATTTTGGCAGCTTTTATCCTTGCTATTATTGTCGGAATCATTTTTGGGGAAAGAGCGACAATTATCCAGCCGCTGGGTGATTTGTTTTTAAGGCTTATTAAGTTTATCATTGTTCCTTTGATTCTTTCGACAATTGTGGTGGGTGTGACTAACGCGGGAAGTATTAAAAAGATCGGTAATTTAGGTGGAAAAGCGATTGGATATTTTCTTGTGACGAGTTTCATAGCCATTGCACTTGGCTTGTTTGCCGGATTTGTTTTTCAGCCGGGAGCCGGCGTAGATCTTGCTGTTCAGGGAGAAGCTGTGGATGCCTCTGAGACAGAGGGTGTTATTGCAACTTTGTTAAATATTATTCCAACAAACCCAGTCGAAGCATTAACCACGGGAGCAGTCTTGCAGATTATATTCTTTGCTATCTTTCTCGGAATCGGTATTTCACTTGTAGGGAAAAAAGCACTCCCAGTTCAGCAGTTTTTTGAAGGATTATCTGAAGTGATGTATAAAATTACAAGCATTGTCATGAAGCTTGTTCCGCTTGGAATCTTCGGCCTGCTTGCACCGATTGTCGGGACATATGGTCCTTCCGTCTTGATGCCGCTGATCAAAGTGATTATCGCCATGGTGGTTGCAGTCATTGTTCATGTATCCCTTGTATACTCGGCGGCAGTCAAGACGTTCGGAAAAATGAATCCCTATCACTTTTTCAAAGGAATTTTTCCAGCAGCATCCGTTGCTTTTGCTACATGTAGCAGTTCGGGGACGCTTCCTGTAACGATGAAAAATACTCAGGAAAATCTGGGAGTCTCAAAAGGAACGAGCAGTTTCGTCCTTCCACTTGGAGCGACAATTAATATGGATGGAACGGCTATTTACCAAGGAATTGCAGTCATGTTCATCGCGCAATATTTTGGGGTGGAATTGACGATGGCCCAGATTTTGATTGTTGCGTTGATGGGAACGCTAGCTTCCATTGGAGCAGCAGGAGTTCCGGGAGCAGGATTGATTATGCTGACGATGGTGCTGACCGCTGTTAATCTTCCATTGGAAGGAATTGCACTGATTGCAGGAATCGACCGGATTCTTGACATGTTAAGAACTTCAGTAAATATTATAGGGGATGCTTCGGCCTGTGTAGTAGTGGAAGGCGGAAAACCTGAGATGGCCGTTAAAAAAGGAGCCTGACAAAGGCAAAAAATGCGCAGGATTTCTGAGATCCTGCGCATTTTTTGCGTTTTACTATTCATTTGATAGGTTCAGTGCCTCTAATAATTTAAAGAACAGACTAAGGAGAATCGCAACTACGGTTGCTAGTCCCATCCCAGCTAGTGTGACAGGCCCGATGTGTAAGGAAGCTCCACTTACACCAATTGCTAGGACAACACAGGTTAAAATCATATTATGAGAGTTGCTATAATCAACTTTTGATTCAACCAGCATGCGAAGCCCGCTCACTGCGATGATTCCAAATAGAAGAAGCGAGATGCCACCCATAACCGGTTGTGGTATGGAGGAAATCAAGGCCGCTAACTTTCCACAGAAAGAAAGGACGATGGCAATGACTCCGGCACCTCCAATGATCCATGTAGAATAAACTCGCGTAATAGCCAATACCCCGATATTTTCACCGTATGTCGTATTTGGCGTTGAACCGACAAAGCTGGAAATGATTGTGGAAATCCCGTTACTCATTAAGGAGCGGTCGAGTCCCGGATCTTTTACCAGATCTTTTTTGACGATATTTCCGGTGACTACCAGGTGACCGATATGTTCCGGAACCAGAACCAGCGCTGCGGGAAGAATGAGAAAGACATCCGCCCAATTAAATTTCATCGCGTAGTATGTGGGAGCGGAAATCCAAGCGGCATCGTAGAACTGCTTCAAATCGACAATCCCTACGAAGAAAGCGATAATATAACCTGAAACAATACCGATCAGGATCGGGATAATTTTTAAAAATCCACGCAGGGTGACCCAGCAGAGAATGGTGATCCCCAATGTTAACAATGAAACCAAGATAGCATCTGGGTCTGGTTTCCATGTCTCCAATGCATCTTTAGGTTTTACCAATCCAGCCATTTCACCAGCGATTGGGAGAAGCTCCAATCCAATAACAGCTACGATAGCGCCCATTGCAGCAGGAGGGAAAATGAAGTCAATCCAGGCGGTTCCGACAAGCTTGACAATCAATGCGATTATGACGAGCGTCACACCGACGGCTAGAAAGCCTCCAAGTGCATAAGCGTATCCTTCTCCTCCTGTATATTTGGACAATACTGCAAAAACTGGGGAGATAAATGCAAAACTTGATCCAAGATAAGCTGGAATTTTGCCTTTAGTAATAAAAATATAAAGCAGTGTGCCAAGGCCGTTCATTAACAGGATGGTGGCAGGGTCTACTTCAAATAAAAGCGGCACTAGGACAGTGGATCCGAACATGGCAAATAGATGTTGGAAACTGAGCGGGAGGCTCTGCAGGATAGGCAAGCGCTCATCCACCTGGATTTCTCTTTGGCTCATCTTTTTCTCTCCAATACAAGTTATTTTGAACATGAAAAGCACCTTACCTGAAGGCAAGGTGCTTGGCTACATTTCCACAGCAAAATGAACGCGCGGGTAGTCTTTACGTGCGCGCACCTTGTCAGCCTCACAGGACTGGTTTAAAGGTATTTTTAGATATAATTGTCAAAGATATTATGTCAGTTGCCAAATTGAAAGTCAATCATTTTTGTCAAAAATATAAAATTGTTGTCAAAATATGGACGGATTCTATTGGAAATTCTCAGCACGCTCTTCAAATAGCTTCACAATTTCCACAATCGTCTGCACTGACTTTTCCATTACATCGACTGAGACAAATTCGTATGGACCATGGAAATTTTCTCCACCGGTAAAAATATTCGGAGTGGGCAGTCCCATGAAGGAGAGCTGAGATCCATCGGTTCCACCGCGGATTGGAGAGATGTCCGGTTTGATGTCCAATATTTTCATCGCGTCTGAAGCTATTTCGACAATTTCTTTCACGGGTTCAATCTTCTCCCGCATATTGTAATACTGGTCTTTCAACTCTAGCTGGATCCTATCTGTTCCATACTTTTCTCCCAGCTCTTCGGAGATCTGCTGCATAAATGCTTTCTTTTTCTCAAACTTTTTCCGGTCAAAATCACGGATGATATAATGCAGGACTGTTTCTTCCACATTGCCTTCAAACGAGAGCAGGTGGTAAAAGCCTTCATATCCTTCAGTTAATTCGGGAACTTCATCAGCGGGAAGACGGTTGTGAAATTCGACGGCGATATTTTGAGAGTTTACCATGATCCCTTTCGCTGTTCCTGGATGAATATTTGTCCCTTTAACAATTAGTTTGGCGCTTGCAGCATTAAAACTTTCATATTCGAGCTGTCCGATTTTGCCTCCATCAACGGTATAAGCGAATGAAGCATTGAATGCTTTGACGTCAAAGCGATGTGGTCCTCTTCCGATCTCTTCATCAGGTGTAAAAGCTACTCTTACTTTTCCGTGCTTGATTTCCGGATGCTTCAACAAATAATCCATGGCCGTCATGATTTCTGCAATTCCGGCTTTGTTGTCCGCACCAAGCAAGGTTGTCCCATCTGTTGTAATGAGGGTATGTCCTTTGCAATCCAACAGAGAGGGAAATTTCTCTGGAGACAGGATGATTTGCTTTTCCTTATTTAGTAAAATATCCTTACCGTCATAGTTTTCCACAATCTGAGGATTGACGCCTTTTCCCGTAAAATCTGTTGCTGTATCAACATGAGCTAAAAAGCCGATGGTGGGTATTTTTTTTTCCGTATTGGCCGGAAGGGTCGCCATGACATATCCGTTTTCGTCGATAGTCACTTCTGTCATGCCGATTGATTCAAGCTCTTTCACCAACTGATTGGCTAAAGTCAGCTGTCCAGGTGTAGAAGGGCATGTGTCACTGTTTTCATTGGATTGCGTATCTACTTTTACATACGATGTAAATCTGTGAATCATTTCATTCTTCACTTTACAAAAACTCCTTTCCCTATATTATTTATATTAATGGAGCATACTACTCAAAATAAAGATGCCGACTGACTCATTCGGAGCAATCGGCATTTATTCATCAGGAGTTTCCACCCATTGTTCAGCCCATGAAGCAATTTCCTTCATAATCGGCTTGAGCGCCATTCCTTTTTCGGTCAAAGAGTATTCAATTCTAACCGGTGTTTCGGGATATACCTGTCTTTTTACAATTCCCTCTTTTTCCAGATCCTTTAAACGCTCAGACAGGACGCGCGCACTGATCGGCATGGCTGCTTCCACCGTACAAAAGCGTTGCGGGCCGTTTAGAAGCTGGTAAATAATGAGCCCAGTCCAACGCTGACCCAATATACTCATAGCTTTTTCAAGTCTTGGACAAGTGTTTCCGTTCATTTAAGTTCACCTCGATATTATAATTATATCACTAATTGTTTCTTCTTGACAGATGAAATAAACTAATATATAGTTGCTTACATAAAGTAAGTGAATAAAAAGGAGGAGTGGCTTATCGTTAGATCCGCCGATCCTGTCATTGGCACAGTAACATTGACGGTGCAAAACATCAAGCGGATGCTTGCATTTTATATAGATGTTCTCGGGTTTCGAGTGTATGAACAGGGTCAAAAGAAAGTGTCACTTACAGCGGATGGAAAAACTGTTCTATTAAAGCTTGAAGAAGATAAAGGGGCAAAACTCCGACCTCCGCATACGACAGGTTTATATCATATTGCTTTTTTACTGCCTGAGAGGGCTGATTTGGCGGATGTCATCAAACATTTGGCCGAGATCCGTTATCCGCTTCAGGGGGCGTCTGATCATGACGTTAGCGAAGCACTTTATCTTGCGGATCCGGAAGGTAACGGCTTGGAAATTTATGCGGACAGAGATGCAGCCTCATGGGAATGGAAGAAAGACCAAGTTTTCATGACGACAAAGCCGCTCGATATAGATGATTTGTTAATGGATGCCTCTGGGACCGGCTGGAATGGAATGCCGTCTGGAACTTTGATTGGGCATATTCATTTGCAGGTATCCGATTTAGAGGATGCCAAGAGATTCTATTGTGATGGGATTAGCTTTGATCCGGTTCTTCAGTACGGAAGCCAGGCATTGTTCATTTCATGGCACAAATATCACCACCATATCGGGCTCAATACTTGGAATAGTGCGGGTGCAGGACCACCAGAGGAAAAAAGCACAGGCTTGAAGCACTTTACCATATTCTTTTCTGATGAGGCTAAAAGAAGGAAGGCTGTCGCTCGGCTGGAAAAGCTAAATGCTTGGATTATAGAGGAAAATGGAGCAATAATAACGAAAGATCCGTCAGGAATTTATTTGATTTTGGAAGTTTAACTTCATTCAGCAGAAGTCTCCCACTTCAGTAAGTGGTGAGATGAAAGCATATTGTTATTCCATTCAGTGGGGGTTCAAACCCCGGCTGAATAAAGTTAAAGCCTCCGGCGGATGCCACAGATTTTCAGAGGAAGCTTATCGAGCGGAGCTCGATAAAATCTGGGCGCAAATACGCCAAGGCGCATTTGAGTGAAAAGGGGAATGTCAACATGATTAAAACAGAACAGGATTTTTATACAGCCGTCAAGGAGAGACGTTCAATTTATGGAATCAGCAAGGAATCACCGATTTCTGATGATAAGATTGAAGAAATAATTGAGCATGCCATCAAACATGCGCCAACTGCTTTTAACTCACAGAGTGCCCGAGTAGTGCTTCTTCTTGGGGAAAATCACGACAAACTTTGGAACATTACTGAGTCTGCTTTAAGAGAATTAGTTCCGGAAGATCAATTTGAGCCAACTGCCCAAAAAATGGAGGCATTCCGAAATGGTTATGGTACAGTCCTGTTTTTCGAGGACGATAATGTTGTAAAAAGTTTGCAAGAGCAATTCCCGCTATACGCTGACAAATTCCCAGAATATGCCCAGCAATCATCAGGAATGCTTCAATATATCGTTTGGACAGCACTGGAGCTTGAAGGCTTTGGCGCTACTTTGCAGCATTATCAGCCACTGATTGATGAAGCTGTTCAAAAAATATGGAATGTTCCTGAGAACTGGACTTTAATGGCACAAATGCCATTTGGAACACCGACGGCTGCACCAGGAGAAAAACAATTCCAAAGCGTGGATGAACGGTTTAAGGTTTTTAAATAATTGGATCGAGGGGCTAGCTTAAACCAGGTCAGGAAGAAATTCTGGGCCATAAGTTGAAAGCTAATTGATTTTAGTACAAATCGTGAAAATAACACCGCGAGAAATCAGTTTGATTTCTCGCGGTTATATATTTTAAACGCCGAACCTTCCTGTTAATGACGCAGGCGCTTTTCTATTCGAATTGCTCGATATCATTCAGTTTGATCTTCTTTTCTTTGGTAAAGGAGCCGGAATATTTCACATAACCAAACGGGTCTTTATCCGCAAATTCCTTATCTTTGACATTCGAGTTGATTGTGACTGAATCATACGTATAGTTATTGTCATTCAAATGTTTTTGAATGGTTTTCATCGTTTGAACTATATCTTCTTTTGTTTTGCCTGCGGCATCCGTAATGATATGGATATACATTGGATTTTCGAGCTTTAAGTCCTTGCTCCACTTAGTTTCGGCATTATATTTCCCTTTTAAAACTTCCACCTGTACATCAACGTTCAACAGTTCGGGAACATCTTTTTCAAGGAGTTTGTTAATTTCCTTGGATGCTTCCTTCTCCCATTTTTCAATCAACGGCTCATCGAGATTGGCATAGTAAATGGCGTCATAGGAAACTGTCGGTATCAAAAAGCCCGTGACTTCGAATTCGTATTCCTTTTCGCTTCCAATTTGAACAACATCATAGGAGTATCCCCCAATTTTAAAATTGTAGAACCCTTCGTTGATCTGATATTCCTTATCGGGATAAGTGTTTTCCAAATGCTTTTTTAAAGCGGAGGTGGAAAGCAGTTTGCTGACTGGGTTGCCGTTAAACGCATTATAGAAAAACAATACCGGGATGACGATGATAAGGATCAAGATTAAGTACATCCATTTTTTCATTTAATTCCCCTCTTTCTTAAATTTTATTAGGAGGAAAGCGACCAAGCTTCCGATAATGGCAAACAACAGGTGGATCAAGGCCAAAAATAAGGCCCCCGAAATTGCTTCCAGGATTGAAACAGTCTCGTTCATTGATTGAGCCAACGACCAGATAAATGTTGGCAAAAAAGCAATGGTAACCACTATTATTAATCTTTGATAGAAGAAGTAAGTGACAAATCCCAAAATAGTATACGTTAAAATGAATCCAAAACTCTCATTGAGAAGGGATGTTTTCATGGCGAAAAAAAAGGAAAGGGCGACGAAAATAATTTGATAAACAGACAGTTTCAAGTTTATTTTTGCGAACATTTGATCATTGTCCACTGATGAGCGAATCGTCTCTTTTTGAACAGGATCTTTTGACAGGTTCGATAGTTCCCGGCAGCTTTCGCATGATTTTAAATGCTCCTCTAACCAAGCAGTTGTTTCGGCCTGGATCAGTCCTTCATGGTAAAGGGGAAGAAGATCCTCCACAATATAACAATCTCTATTCATCACTCACCCTCATTTCCTTTTTCAATCTGATTTTGGTCCGGTGAAATGTTACCCTTGCAAAGTTCTCACTTTTACCTATAAGACGGCCAATTTCCTTAAAGGATAGTTCGGCATAGATTCGAAGAATCACAATCTCCCTTATTAGGGGAGGCTCCAGCTTGTTAATATGTGCAACCAGATCCCGGCTTCCTTCCTTTAAAATATAAATCTCCTCCGGTGACGAAGGGGTAGGGGATTCTTCATTTGAAAGCTGCTCCGTCAAGCCGGCGGTGTATTTTTTTGAACGGAAATGTTTTTTTAATCTATTTTTAGCAATGGAGAAAATCCATGTGCTCAAAGACGAATCTCCTGCGAATGATGGAAATCCTTTGACTGCCGCATAAAAAACATCATGTGTCAAATCCTCAGCCAATGCTCTGTCACCTAACTTTATATAGAAAAAGGCGAAAACCTTTGGCTGAATGTCTCTATACATCTTCTCAAGCTCATTCATTATGATCATCCCTAAATATCCCTTTGTCATATTAGTACCTTAAAAATTCGTTTTGTTACAGAAAAAGTTAAAAATAATTGTTAACTTTAATTTTAGTAATGTTGACATCTCGGTTTGATATCAAGTATCCTCTTAATATATTAAACAATAGAGGTGAGAAGAGTGGGCAGTGAATTAGTAAAAACAAAAAGCAGGATAAAGACCTTGGATATGGTTTATATCAGTTTATTTTCTGCCTTGATGACGATCGGGGCAAATATCACTTCTTTTGTTCCGTTTATGGTCATTGGGGGAGTCCCTATTACGCTTCAGGCCTTTTTTGCCGTTTTGGCAGGAGCCTTCCTCGGGAGTCGTCTTGGGGCCATTTCAATGGCGGTCTATGCTTTTATCGGACTTGCGGGAGCACCGGTATTTGCACGTTTTTACGGGGGAATCGGGCAGCTGCTCAGTCCTACGTTCGGATTTATCATTGCATTTATTTTTACGGCATATATTACAGGGAAAATTATTGAAAAGAACAACAAGCTCTATTCGTATGTCATCGCGGCTTTGCTGGGAACAGCTTTCAGCTATTTATTCGGAACGAACTGGATGTATGCCGCATACAAGCTTTGGGCAGCTGCGCCAGATGCTTTTTCGTATAAGGTGGCATGGATGTGGATGGCAGTTCCGTTTCCTAAAGACATATTGCTTGCCATTTTAGCAGGAGTGTTTGCGCATCGGATGCAGGGAATTGTAAAAAAATCTAGTTGACGGGGGAGAAAAATATGAATGTATATGATGTGATTGCGGAAACTTCACTAGCAGGAAAAGAGTTGACGAATGAACAGGCCATGGCAGTGCTTGACTGCCCGGATGACGAATTGCTGCTCCTATTGCACGCTGCCTATAGGGTAAGAAAGAACTTTTACGGGAATAAAGTGAAGCTGAATATGATCATTAATACAAAGTCAGGACTTTGCCCTGAAAATTGCGGCTATTGTGCGCAGTCGATTGTATCGCAGGCTCCGATTGAAAAATACTCAATGATGAAAAAGGATGAGATTGTCGCAGGAGCTGCTCGGGCAGCGGAGCTGAACGCCGGAACATATTGTATTGTGGCAAGTGGGAGGGGACCTGCGAGCCGAGAGTTGGATATCGTCGTGGATGCAGTAAAAGAAATCAAAGACAGGCATAAAGGCATGACAGTTTGTGCCTGTCTCGGCATCTTGAAATCTGGACAGGCAGAGCGTTTGAAGGAAGCAGGGGTTGACCGTTACAACCATAATATCAACACATCAAGTAATCATCATCAAAATATCACAACTTCCCATACATATGATGACCGGGTCAATACTGTAGAGGCGGCAAAAGCATCGGGAATCTCTCCCTGTTCCGGCGTCATTGTCGGCATGAAAGAGTCTAAGGAAGATGTCATTCATATGGCACGCAGTTTGAAAGTGCTGGATGCAGACTCTATTCCGGTGAACTTTCTGCATGCAGTGGATGGGACTCCGCTTGAAGGGACTAACGAGCTTAATCCGCGTTATTGCTTGAAGGTGCTTTGCCTGTTCCGTTTTATCAACCCTACAAAGGAAATACGGATTTCAGGCGGAAGAGAAGTCAATCTCCGCAGTCTTCAGCCGTTTGGCTTGTATGCGGCCAACTCTATTTTCATAGGCGACTATTTGACAACGGAAGGGCAAGAGGGATCGCAGGACTGGAAAATGCTTGAAGACATGGGCTTTGAAGTGGATTTGGAGCCTCTAAACCGAGAAGTAGCAAAGGCTTTGACGTAAAATCAAACCAGGCAGTAATCTGTCTGGTTTGATTTATTTGAAATTCCATTTCTATTTTTGGCTGTTTATCGTTATACTGAAGGTAGCGAATAGAAATCGGGTGTTGCCTATGATTGAGATTCTTTTACAGGACTCTTTTGCGGAATGGTTTGTACCGCTGACTATCCTCATTATCTGGATTTTCAGTTTAGTGATTATTTCTCTATTCCGTCTTGTGAATACACAAAATCACTACCAAAATATCAAAAAAGAGAAAAACTTTCTTAATAGACAAGTTTACGATGAACCTTCAACTCCTCATTGTCTCCAGTTTATTAAAATGGTCAGGAGAAAACTATGTCCAGATGATGGGGATGAGCATGTTCACCTTCTATTTTAAATAAAAAATTAAAATAGAAGGGTGAGTGCAATTGAAGAAAAAATTCTATCTTTTATTAATGCTGGTTATTACTTCCTCCATGCTTGGAGGCTGTTCAGGGGTTACCAATCAGAGTGGATTCTTTTATGATTTCTTCGTACGGCCGTTTGCATGGCTCATTCATGAGATCGGGACTGTTCTTGGCGGAAATTTTGGCCTGGCGCTGATCATCATCACATTGTTGATTCGTTTGGTCTTGATGCCATTTATGCTGAAAACGTACAAAAACCAACAGTTGATGAAATTGAAAATGGATAAGCTCAAACCAGAGATGGAAGAGATTCAAAAGCGTTCTAAGGAGGCAAAAACACCAGAGGAGCAACAGAAAATCCAAATGGAAATGATGGAGCTTTATAAAAAGCATGAAGTGAATCCATTAAATATGGGCTGCCTGCCTATTCTTATTCAAATGCCGATATTAATGGGGCTGTATTATGCAATCCGCAGTTCACAGGAGATTGCTTCGCATACTTTTCTTTGGTTTAATCTGGGGCACTCCGATATGGTCATGACCATTATCGCCGGCTTAGTTTATTTTGCTCAAGCGCAGATTTCACTGGCAACCGTGCCGGAAGCACAGAAAAAACAAATGAGGTTATTTTCATATATGTCTCCGGTCATGATTTTCTTCATCTCTTTGAATGCCCCAGCGGCCCTGCCGTTATATTGGGCAGTTGGTGGAATATTTCTCATTATCCAGACTTATATTGGACGGAAATACTATATGCAGCATCCAGAAAAAGCGGAAGAGTAATCAAAATGACCAGGGATTTTACCTTGGTCATTTTTTAATCGAAATAAATCAAGTGGCAGATACATTTGGATGAATAAAAAGGTATTTCCTCATATCATTGAATAGTAACAATTGTGATATTATTTATATAAAAGGCCAAGGGAGATGAATAGACATGGATATATACGCAGATTTGAGCTCTTTGATCGGAGCAGAGAAAACGACTGTCAATGAAACCATAATCACGAATCATAGTAAGGATGAGTCTGACCACGGAGCTGTTGATCCTGACGTGGTGGTATTTCCTGAATCCAGCGAAGATGTACAAAAAGTTTTACGTTATGCCAATGAATATAAAATTCCTGTCGTTCCTTTTGGGGTGGGATCAGGATTGGAAGGGCAAGCTATCCCGGTAAATAAGGGGATCTCCGTTGACTTTGAAAGAATGAATAAAGTGATTGAAGTGAGACCCGATGACCTGGTTGTCATTGTACAGCCTGGTATTACACGTATCCAGTTGAATGAAGAGTTAAAGAAGTACGGGTTATTTTTTCCGGTAGATCCTGGAGCAGATGCTACAATTGGCGGAATGGCTTCAACCAATGCCAGCGGCACTATGACTGTCCGTTATGGAGGAATGCGTGATCAAGTCTTGAATTTAAAGGTTGTGTTGGCAGATGGCCGGATGATCGAAACAGGCAGTTTAGCGAAAAAGTCTTCATCGGGACTTCACCTGAATGGTTTGTTTGTGGGGTCAGAAGGAACTTTGGGCGTATTTACGGAAATAGCCTTAAAATTGCACGGAATTCCGGAAGATACTGTTGCTGCCAGATGCTCCTTTCCTTCTGTAAATAGCTGTGTGGAGGCTGCTACGGCTATTTTGACTGCAGGCGTTCCAATGGCACGGATGGAATTGGTCGACGCGCGAAGCATCCTCCAGGCGAACGAATACTCTGATACAGATTATCCGGTAGCTCCATCACTATTTTTTGAATTTCACGGCAACAAAGGGGGAAACAAAGAAGATATCGAGTTTGTCCAGGCTATTGTAGAGGAAGTAGGCTGCCTCGAATTTTTATTTGAAACAGATTCCCTTATGCGAGCGGCTTTATGGAAGGCCCGTCACGAACTGAATTATGCCTATAGACATGGAAATCCACAATTGGCCAGTATGACTACGGACGTATGTGTCCCTATTTCAAAATTGGCTGAAAACGTTGAATTTGCAAGTGAAAAGTTGGATGAATATGGATTCAAGGGAGGAGTTGTCGGACATGTAGGGGACGGGAACTTCCACACAATGATCTTGTATGACCCAGAAGTGGAAGGGGAGTTTGAAAGAGCTGTAGATCTCAACCATCAAATGGTCGGACTTGCCCTGAAATCAGGAGGTACATGCACCGGCGAGCATGGTGTAGGCTTGGGTAAAATTGATTTTCAAAGAGAAGAGCACGGGGAAGCTCTGGATGTTATGATGGCATTAAAGCGCACATTGGACCCCAACCAAATTTTAAACCCAGGAAAAATTTTTCCACGGGAGTAAGGAAAAAGCGGTTCGACCAAATTTGATCGAACCGCTTTTAATATATCCGATGGGTGATTAAATGACCCCTTGGACAATCATGGCATCAGCCACTTTTGTAAAACCAGCGATGTTCGCGCCGGCAACAAAGTTGCCGCTCAAGCCATAGCTGTCAGCAGCTTCCACGTTGCTTCGATAAATATCAACCATGATTTTTTTGAGTTCTGCATCGACTTTTTCAAGCGGCCATGCAATACGGGAGCTGTTTTGAGCCATTTCAAGGGCTGAAACTGCTACACCGCCTGCATTGGAAGCTTTTCCTGGTGCATAGAGAACATCGTTTTGAAGGAACAATTCAGCTGCGTTATGTGTTGTCGGCATGTTTGCCCCTTCCCCGACTGCTTTTACACCGTTAGCTACAAGCGTTTTTGCAGCTTTTTCGTCAAGCTCATTTTGTGTTGCGCAAGGAAGTGCAATATCACATGGGATGGTCCAAATGCCGTCGCTTCCCTCAATGTATTTTGCATGAGGATGTTCGTTGACATATTCGGAAATCCTGGATCTTTCCACTTCTTTCAAGTGTTTCAGAGTATCAAGGCAGATACCTTTCTCATCGTAGATGTATCCATTGGAATCACTGCAGGCGACTACTTTGGCGCCATATTCCTGTGCTTTTTCAATCGCATAAATGGATACATTTCCGGATCCGGATACGATGACCGTTTGATCTTCGAAGCTCATACCTTTGTCTTTTAACATTTCGTCTACAAAATAAACGAGTCCATATCCTGTTGCTTCGGTTCTACCAAGGCTTCCGCCATAGCCAATGCCTTTTCCGGTAAGAACGCCTGCATCGTAGTGGCCTGCCACTTTTCTGTATTGGCCGAACAAGTAGCCAATTTCCCTTGCGCCAACCCCGATATCTCCAGCAGGGACATCAATGCCAGATCCGATATATTTGCTTAGCTCTGTCATGAAGCTTTGTGTAAATCTCATGATCTCCCCTTCGGATTTTCCCTTCGGATCAAAATCGGCTCCACCTTTACCGCCGCCAATTGCCTGGCCTGTCAAGGCGTTTTTAAACGTTTGTTCAAAACCCAAAAACTTGATAATACTCGCATTAACGGAAGGATGAAATCTGAGTCCGCCCTTGTAAGGTCCAAGAGTACCATTGAATTGTACGCGGAATCCGCGATTAACTCTTACTTTCCCTTTATCGTCAACCCAAGGTACCCGGAATGAAATCATGCGTTCCGGTTCTACGATTCTTTCTAATATTCCGTTTTCCATATACTTTGGATTTTTAACTAATACGGGAAGAAGAGAGTGGAAGATTTCTTGGACAGCCTGGAGGAATTCAGGTTCGTTAGCATTCCGTTCCTTTACTGTATCATACACACTTTCGATATACTTTTTGGCTGTTTGGAATTTATGAGTTTCCATTTCCATAATCATTGCCATTTGTTATCACTCCCATTCACCTGTATTTGATTTTTTAAAAATTTCCATGTCCTGAAACTTGGTACAATTCATTCTATCCTTTACAATTAATCTATAGCAATATGGATTTGAGATAAATTTGATGCTTTTTTGAGATTAATCACGAGAAAAGCACAATACGAATAGTGTTGAGGGAGGTTTTAGCCACCACAATCATTTTCTTTGATCCTTCGCCGATGGCCCATGTGCGCCATAAAATACCACTTCAAAAGGCTTGGGATTGATTGTAGCTCGGTGGTTTAGGACATCCTGTTCGTTGGAGCTAGACACTCTTGAAAAGGGGAATCAGCTGATGGAATTAAGGCAGATCCAGTATTTTATCGAAGTGGCTCATAGAGAACATATGACAGAAGCGGCAGAAGCTTTACACGTTGCCCAGTCTGCTGTCAGTCGACAGATTGTCAACCTGGAAGCAGAGATGGGGGTCGACCTGTTTATACGGGAAGGGCGGAATATCCGCCTGACTCATGTTGGAAAAATGTTTTTAGAAAAAATGGAAACCGCCATGGACTTGATTTATGAAGCAAAACGCGAGATTGAGGAACAGCTGGATCCCGAACGCGGGACGGTTCGCATCGGATTTCCCAGCAGTCTTGCGGCATCGTTGCTGCCAACGGTCATTTCGGCTTTTCGAAAAGAGCACCCAACTGTTAATATCCAGCTTCATCAGGATTCATACCGTTATCTGGTGGAGCAGGTCGTACTGGGCGATATTGATTTGGCTTTACTTGGTCCAGTTCCTAAAAATGATCAAAGGGTGAAGAGTGAGATTTTATTTGTGGAAAAACTAGTGGCCCTGGTGTATGCAAAACATCCTCTTGCCACCAGAAAGTCTTTACAGTTGGATGAATTGCGAAATGATCCGTTCATCTTATCTCCTAAGGGATATATATTGCAAAATATCGTTGAAAATGCCTGCAGGCAATATGGGTTTGATCCTCAGGTTTCTTTTGAGGGAAAAGACATCGATGCCATCAAGGGGCTTGTGGCTGCAGGTCTAGGGGTCACTTTACTTCCGGAAATCACGCTTGTGGACAGCTTGCCGCGTACAACTGTCAAGATCCCGCTTGCTGAACAGAATGTGACACGTACGGTAGGGATGATCATTCCGAAAAATCGGAAGCTCATGCCGACAGAACTTCTTTTTCATAAATTCCTGAAAGAGTTCTTCCATACGCTGAGCGGTTTTCAATAAAATTCGCGATAGAATAATACCTCTCATAATATTGCAACATAATGCCATATTTATCTTCAATGGATTTGTAGTATACTGTGGTATTATATGAACATAACGATATTAACGTATGGGGGATAGCCGAATGAAATTGGTTTATGAAGGTAAAACAAAAACCGTATGTGAATTGGAAGACGGAAACTATCTATTAAAATTTAAAGATGATGTAACTGGAGAAGATGGAGTATTCGACCCAGGTGCCAATACAGTCGGTTTGACAATCGAAGGGGCAGGCAAAACAGGTCTTCGTCTTACTAAATATTTCTTCGAACTTTTAGAGCAAAAGGGAATTCCGACCCATTTCGTTAATGCAAGTATAGAAGACACGACTATGACAGTAAAGCCTGCGCAGATGTTTGGCAATGGTTTGGAAGTGATTTGCCGTTATCGCGCAGTAGGAAGCTTTTTGCGCAGGTATGGTATGTATGCGGAAGAAGGCCAGGAGCTGGATGGATTTGTCGAAGTGACTTTGAAGGATGATGTACGTCAGGATCCGCCAATTAGCGAAGATGCATTGGCTATGCTCGGTATTTTGAGCCATGAAGAATATCAAAGGCTGAAGGAACTGACACGGGAAATCGGCTCAATCATCAAAGCTGACCTTGAGAAAAAGGGCATTGATTTATATGATATTAAGTTGGAATTTGGAAGAGCAGGAGACAATAAAGAAATTACCTTAATTGACGAGATTTCCGGCGGCAATATGAGAGCTTACAAAAACGGAGATTACATTGAACCATTAAAGCTTGGAGAATTGATTCTCAGCGAATAAAAAGTGTTTTAACTTCATTCAGCAGAAGTCTCCCACTTCTGTTAGTGGTGAGATGAATGCGTATTGGTATTTTATTCAGTAGGGGTTCAAACCCCAGCTGAATGAAGTTAAAGCCTCCGGCGGACGCCACAGATTTTCAGAGGAAATTTATCGAACGGAGCTCGATAAAATCTGGGCGCAAATACGCCAAGGCGCGTTTGATAAGTAAATGCGTTACTTTTAAATGAAAAAATATTTGGCCCTTGTTCAGCTTCGCACCGCTAAACAGGGGCTTTCCTCTTTTCTGATGTTTTCAAGTTTGAAAGAAGGGGAAAAATGGAAATTAATTTGGAAGGCATCAACGAACTGCACCTGAAGTACGATATTAAAGTGGGATGTTGAATCGGAAGATACAGGAGCAGCTACATACATAGATTTACGCAACTAAGCAGAAATCGCCGAACTTGGTAAATGGGTATATTTGTTGTCAGTTGGCATGGAGGATACCAAATCCAATGGAAGACTGGAAAGAAAAGAAGGTAATAGTTCGAAAGGGGTATCGTTGGTATGCGGATCGTTTCGTTGTGTCCAAGCAATACGGAGGTTGTTGGCTATTTGGGGAAGGAAAATCTGCTGGTTGCCGTGGATGATTATTCCAATTGGCCGGAAAATATTAAAGATTTGCCAAGGATAGGCCCGGATCTTACGATTGATATGGATAAAGTCGAAGCAATGGAGCCTGACCTCGTCATTGCTTCTCTCAGTGTTCCGGGAATGGAAAAAAACATTTATGAACTGAGCAAGCGGAATCTCCCCTACATTGTTCTCAACCCCAATTCCCTGGAAGAGATTGCCTGCGATATTGAAACGGTTGGCGAAGCCTGCGGTTTTCCTCAATTGGGGAATGAGAGGGCGGCCCATTTCAGGGAAGAAATTCGAAAAAGGAGGACTTTGGCCAAGACTAGGAAAGAAAACTTCACAATTTATTGGGAATGGTGGCCCAAACCTGTTTTTACTCCGGGAGGAACCAATTGGCTGACGGAAATCAGTGAACTTGCGGGAGGACGGAACATTTTTGAATCCGAGCCTCAAGCAAATGTTCAAACGGATTGGGAGGACGTTGCCAAAAGAAACCCAGACCATATATGTATGGTCTGGGTAGGTATTGAAGAAGACAAGGTCAAGCCGGAAATGTTGAAACAACGCCCTGGTTGGGAAAAGATGAAAGCTGTTCAAAACAATCGGATACACGTTCTTGGTGACTCCCTATATTGCAGACCGTCACCCAGGCTATTATTGGGCTTGGATAAACTCATTGCTTCATTGTCGGGTTAATCTTTTTTGCAGTAGAAGGGTTTTTCCTGCAGGACGAGGATTGCCCCATTTTGGAGGACATTCAAAAACGAAAAAATAATTGGCAAGTTTCTTCGTTGGCTTGTTTTTGTGCTGCTTATGTGTCTAAAAGCATACATTCCGCTGCTGGTAACTGCGCCGCTAGGTGTACAGGTGTCCTGTACGGACAATGGTGCCGGCCTAGGCTCAGTCCGATTACAATATTCAATGAGGATGTATTTAAGCTCCTCTGCCGCATGGCTCGGTTTTCGACAGCACGATCATCTATATACATGGACAACAATGGTAATTCAAAAGTACAATATCAATAATGGATGGGAATATTTAAGCATTAGGACCAACAAAATCAAAGCCGGAACGGAAAGGAACATGACATAATCCATGAAACATTATGTGCAGATGACAAGAAGAAAAAGAATCATCATTATTATATGCTTAATATTCGCTGTCACGTTGTTTGTTCCTACCCCTTTTTATTTATTTCAGCCCGGTTCAGTAGAGGAACTGAGCTCAAAGGTAACGGTTGAAAAAGGAGAGAAGGCAGAGCAGGGCCATTTATATTTGACTACTGTCCTGTCAGTGAAGGCAAGTAATATTTACTATTTAGCATATGGTCTCCTTGCACCGCATACAGATATTCAGCGGTCTCACGCAGTGAAAGGGGACATGTCTGAAAAGGAATATAACCGTTGGCTTGCTTATTTGATGAAATCCTCCCAAGAAAATGCCATTATCGCTGGACTGACAGCAGCGGGTGAAGAAGTGCAGCTGATTCCCAAAGGGATGATTGTAAGGAATTTCAGCCAAAACTCCAAGGCGAAAGGAATCATCGAGACAGGAGATATTATTACAAAGGTTGACGGAAGAACAATCCATGCGACCGAAGATCTGCTTGTTTATTTTAAAGGAAAAAAAGCAGGAGAAAGAGTCACTGTTGCTTTTGACCGTGATGGGGAAACGAAAGAGGAGCAGGTGGAGCTGATCTTGCTTCCAGGAAAAAAATCTCAGCCTGGGATTGGGGTTGGCTTTGAGGAATATGTTGAAGTCAAGACCAGCCGGAAGGTCAATATTCAGGCAGGAGATATAGGCGGCCCGTCTGCAGGTCTAATGTTCTCCCTTGAAATATACAATCAAGCAGCAGGAGAGGATATCACCAAAGGCTACGAAGTCGCTGGGACAGGCAC
Organism: Siminovitchia terrae; assembly: GCF_003605405.2. GTDB lineage: Bacteria > Bacillota > Bacilli > Bacillales > Bacillaceae_C > Siminovitchia > Siminovitchia terrae. The sequence continues at coordinate 41,059 of NZ_QYTW02000031.1, forward strand.
GATTGACAAGGATGGAAGTGTTGGCCAAATCGGTGGCATAGCAGAGAAGATTGCAGCGGTTGATAAAGCAGGAATGGACATATTCTTTTGCCCTATGGATCTTCTTCCAGGCGATACAAATGAAAAAGAAGTAAAAGCCGAAGTTGAAAAATATGGATATGACGTTAAAATAGTACCGGTTAAAACATTGGATGAAGCTGTGAATTATTTAGATCGGCTTCCTCCAAAGTCATAGGAGGCATTCAACATGATAAAAAAAGCAAGCAAGCTGTTTTTGGCAGGCATCCTAAGTATCGGATTCATTTTTTACGGACAGGGAAAGGCATTTGCAGAAAACGATGATGTGATTAATGAAAAGCTCGGTGTACCGATCGTTGTTTACGGTGAAACTCTTACAGCCGAACAGAAAGACGAAGTGAGAAGGCTTCTTAAAGTTGATAATCCGCAAAACGTCGATGAAATTACGGTCACAGCCCAGGATTTGGCACGCTTGATTAATGGGAACCCAAATTCCAGAATGTTTTCGTCAGCAAAAATCACATTAAAAGAGAAGGGTAACGGTCTGGTTGTAAAGATTGTCACCTCTGAAAACATTACTGAGGTGACAACTGAAATGTATGCTAACGCTCTTTTGACAGCGGGGGTGGAAAATGCGAATGTCGATGTAGCGTCACCTGTTAAAGTGACAGGCCACTCTGCTTTGGTCGGAATTTATAAGGCATATGAAAGTAAGGGGGAAGTCCTTGATCAAGACCGTATGGAGGTTGCTAATGAGGAGTTAGAATTGGCAACAGAGTTGGCAGACAAAGAGGGGATGAGCGATGAACAGGTAACGGAGCTGCTGACTGAAATTAAAAAAATGATTGCGGAACAAAATCCTGCAACGAGGGAAGACGTAGAGCAAATTGTTCAGGAGCAATTGAACAAAATGAATATTGAGCTTAGTGATAAAGACCGTCAGCTGTTGATTGATCTTTTTGACAAAATGCGTGATTTGGATATTGATTTCGGTCAAGTGAAGCAGCAGCTTGAAGATATTTCCAAGGATATAAAAGGGAAGCTGGAAAAGGTTGTTGGTGATGAAGGGTTTTGGGACAGTGTAGCGAACTTTTTCAAAAACTTATTTGATTCCATTCGCAATTTGTTTAAATAAGACTTATTTTTACATAAGGGGAGTGGATGTGAATGAAGGCAGAGATTTTATTTTCTAACAGTAAAAAAGTTCAACATGCGGCCGATATCATGGAATATATGGAAAACGGTAGTTCCGGCTTCAATCCTGTATGGATTGATGGAAAGTTTTATATGGTAATCAGGCCGTTACAGACATACGAGGGCATACGCCATTTGGCTGGGGGGATCGCAAGGAATTTGAGCTCTCGGAAAGTGGATGAGGCTTATTTAAATGTGAACGAACTGTCAGACGGTGTACCTGGTCTAGTAAAAGGGGAGGCTGTACGGGCCTTTGTAGAAGGATGGTATCTCGGTTCCTATCAATTTTTAACATATAAATCAAGCCAAACACCATTTCAAACTAAATTGGAATTGAAAGATTGCGAGGGTGTTGAACCCTTTATCCGTGAAGGGGAGATCAGGGCGGAAGCTGTGTCATTTTCAAGAGATCTGATGAACGAAGTACCGAATGTCCTGAATCCTGAAACGTTTCCAGAGGTGCTTCAGGAAGCATTTGAGAACGAGAAAGTGGAAGTGAACATTTTCCGGAAGCAGCAATTGGAAGAAATGGAGATGCATGGGGTACTGGCTGTAAATCGGGGGAGCAAATATGACCCGGCGTTTGTTGAATTGGTTTATCGGGGAGATGAAAGTAAACCGCTTATTGCGCTTGTTGGAAAGGGAGTCACTTTTGATACGGGCGGAATCAGTTTGAAGCGCGGCCGAGATATAAGTGATATGAGGATGGACATGGGAGGAGCAGCAGCCGTTGCCGGGGCAATGAAATTGTTGTCTTTGTCGGGGGCAAAAGTGAATGTAACAGCCCTGATCCCGATGGTAGAGAACATGCCAGGTAAAGAATCCCTGCTGCCTTCTGAAGTCATTCGCTATAAAAATGGATTAACTGTTCAAGTGGGAAATACTGATGCAGAAGGACGGCTCATTTTGGCAGATGGCATTATCCGGGCAGGGGATCTAGGAGCTAAATATATCGTCGATATTGCAACATTAACAGGGGCAGTGGCCAATGCACTTGGGTCGAAGATTGCAGGTGTGTTTGGGGATGAAGAGCATTCTGTCCGGTTGAAGGAGATCGGCGAAAGTAATGGGGACCGAGTCTGGCCGCTTCCGTTAATTAACGACTATGACCGGTATCTTGACAGTGATTATGCGGATTTGTGCAACATCAGCTCAAAAGGTGAGGCTGGAGCAATTACGGCTGCATTGTTCCTGCGTCGTTTTGTAACTGAGTCGGTAAACTGGCTGCATGTTGACATGGCTGGTGTGATGGAAAGCAGCAGTGCAACAGGCTATTATCCAAAAACCGCGACAGGGTTCGGTGCCCGGCTCTTGGCAGATTTTGCAGTGGAAATATCAAAATGAAATAAAACTCCTGGAAAATAAGCTCCAGGAGTTTTTATCATACATAGAAAATAAGAATGACGATAAAGTAAATAACCATTGCGATCAAGCCTACAGGAACACCGAATCTAGCCCATTCCCGGCTTGTGATGTTTAATTTCCCCGCTGCAATAATGTTCGGGATATTTCCTGGGATAAGCATTCCCCCACTGATAAGCAGCCCGAGTAAAATAGAAATGAGAGTAGTATCACTCATTTGAGGGCTGATTTCAGCCGCAGCCAATGTAGCATTATCCAGGATAGCGGAAATCATGTTGATCCAATATAAGATTTGAGGACTGAGTCCAAGCAAATACCTTTCAATGAACGGTTCAAAACCCGCCCCGAGCAATGTAAGACCCATGACGAACAGATACACTTTAAAAGCACGAATCAGAATCTCAGGATAGCTTTCGGCTTCAAGGTTAGCAGAGAGCCCATCTTCTCTTCTAGCAGGATTGACAATGATCGCTGCTAGAATACCAAACAATGTGACTGCCGGTATGACGTCCGGGCCAATTAATTCAAGCAAGTAAAAGAAGTCTTCATCCAGCTTACTAACAGCAATAGTTGATAAAGGTTCACCAATCGGAGTTAAGGCAGCACCTAGTCCGATAGAGAAACAGGCAAGAATGACAAGGCGGATTTCCGATTTCCTTTCCAGACGCAATACGCTTACAATCACAACAAGGACGATTGCCGCAATAATAGCAGTAATAACACTGGAGATCAAACCGAGAACGATTACAACTAGCGCTATAAACAAACGTGATGGGATTGCACGGCTCATTCCCAGAATTCCTTTTTCAATAGAGGATTGGAACCATTTAAATAACAAACCGGCAATGAGAACAGCTAATGTAATATGTATCGGGTCCACCAACGCTTTTGTAAAAAGCTCCCCGTCCAACACATGGCTAATCCAAGCAGCTAGGATACCCATAACAAATAAAAAGGCTTCCAAATTCTTTTCTACAGCACCTACAGTAAAAGGCAAGAATAAAACTAGAATTAATATAATAGTTAAGCCAAGAATCATAACCCCATATCCTTTTCTATATAATTTCAATATTACTTATTATATATGAAAGAGGATAAAGAAGAAAGTAGGACAATTTTAACAATGGGGGGTGGAAAGGAAGAGTTTGAAGATGACCATGCTTGAGGAATATAAAAGCGGAGGGCAGGGACCTCCGCTTTTCGTATTTTCTATCTAGGAATCTATCAACTAGCAGACCCTTTTTCCTTCCGACGATAAGTCAACATCGGCTTGCCAGGGCTTCGCCGTGTTTCCTTTATCTCGTCGAAGGAATTCCAGTCTGTACGTCGCTAATCGGGCGCTTCCGCTTTTCCTATTGTCTAGCTACGGTGCCTATCGACTAGCAGACTTCGTTCCTTCTCCTACGATAAGTCAACATCGGCTCGCCTGAGGCATTGCCGTGTTTCCTTTATCTCGTCGAAGGAATTCCAGTCTGTACGTCGCTAATCGAGAGCTTCCGCTTTTCCTATTGCAATCCACCGACAATTTTCTCGTAGTCAACGGGTTTAGGTGCCACTCTGGCTCTTTCTAGTGCAGGTGTGTCAGGACGGGCAACGTGGTAGACTGCTGCACCCACAATTTCAGCAGTCTCTTGAAGTTTTTCCTTGCTGATCTTATCAAGCGAATCATCAGGCGTATGGTACCAAGGCTCTACAGGGTTATGGATGAACAATGCTGCTGGAATGCCTGCTTCATAGAAAGGAACATGGTCACTCCGGCCTTCCTGTCCGTACGTTAAAGGAGTACCAGTTCTTACTCCGGCAGAGGCTGACAGGTCAGTAACTATGTTTTTCTCTCCGTCCACAGTAAACATGACCAACTCTCCTGCATCTCGGCTTCCGACCATATCCATTTGCCACATTCCAACAATCCGGTCTCGCTCATTCTGTGCAAGGGAATCCACATACTCATAAGAGCCAATCAATCCAAGCTCTTCAGCACCAAAGGTGACAAAGCGGATTTCCGTGTCAGTCGGCATATTGGCCATTACACGTGCCAATTCAAGGGAGGCTGCAACCCCGGAAGCATCGTCGTTCGCACCTGGTGCTCCAGGGACAGAGTCGTGATGTGCACCTACAACAACGATTTTGTCTGTTGCTTTATTTTTCTGTGTCGGCTTTTTGACGGCGATTACATTATGAGATGTTTCCTCAACGATCCGCCCATCAGTAACACTGACTGTAACAGAAATGGTTTGACCTTCCGCTAATGCAGATCTCAGTATTTCACCGTCTGTCTGAGAAAGTGCGACAGCTGGTACGTAGTTATCATTTACTTCTCCCAGTGTTCCATTTATTACACCTGATTCATTATTAAAAATGATCACGGCGGAAGCTCCTGCTTTGGCAGCATTCAATACCTTTTCTGCAAAAGAAATTTCTCCCCTTTGAACTAAGGCAACTTTACCACCCATATCCATGCCTTCCACATCTGAAGCCCGTCCAAGCCCCGCATATACCAAATCCGCAGTTACAACTCCGTTTGGTGTATAAGTGAAACTGTTGGATGACAGGGTCTGTTCATTTGCTGTAACAAATACCTTGGGAGCATAATAGTTTTCAAACGTAAACGGCTGAATTTCCGTTTCATAACCATAGGAAGAGAATTTATCCTCAATGTATTGGACAGCTTTCCACTCAGCCTCCGAGCCAGCTACACGTGGTTCTGCAGCCAGTTTTGCAATATGATTATACATGTTATCAGCACGGATCTTTTTGATAATTTTATTATCAAAAGCTTTTTGTGCCTGCGCTGGAGGAGCAGAAGGTTCTTTGGCTAAAGCGGCGGGGACTCCGATTGCTAAAGCGGTGGCCATTAAAAGAGCTGTAAATGTTTTTTTTCTAGGTACCATTTTGAATTAAGCCTCCTAAAAATTTAATATATTACTATACTAATTATATTAATTTTTTAGATTATTCAGGAAGTGGATATAGTCCTATTATAAAATCAGGTCTTTTGAAGTAAAAAACAAGGGGGAATGGTAATTCTAGTCATTTACTTAGGCTATCACACATTGTTTTAATAATGTAGCTTGTATATAAAGGCTTATTTTACATTAAATAGCGGCGCATTCAGTTAATATTCTCTCAATCAGTTAATTCGGAAGCGGCTCTCCCCTCCATCGAATAAAAAAGGATATTTGCTTAGTGATCTTCCAAATCACGCCTATATTTGGATCAAAAGGGCCCTTGTCCTTTTTTGGGTGATGAGTTGAAAAATCGGCGATCATACATTTCGCTATTTCTCTCAAATATGACAATGATGGGTCTTTCCAAACCACTTCCCCCAGTTTCTAAACAGACATCCCTGTTTATGAACAGCAAAAAAGGGGAATCGGCGCCTGTTACTACTTCCAGCAGGTTTTAAGCTCAAAGTTCTCTCCCGGCAATGAGATAAATCACTTGGATAATGTGAATGAAGGAATACGGCTCGGGCCACCGAATGTCCGCCCCGACAACATCGTAATTGATGGCAGTCTCTTAAGTACATTTTTCCATCAGGCCCCAAAATGACAAGGTTGTGATGGCCGCCAAACTCGGGAATCCGGAAAGAATGTTTTTTTGAGATCCGTCTTTTTGTACAACAGTCACAAATGCGAGGTAGGCAATATAAATCTTTCCGTTGTCGTTGTGATTCCCATCAGCGGTGGATGGAAATCTTCTTCTACCACTTGCATGTTACGTTGCCACTTGCGACTCCTGTATCAGCTACACGCATTTTCCATTCTTCTGTTAAGGAGAAATTGATAGGCATATTTAATCCTTTAGCAAAAATCTCTATATTTATATCCAGGTGGTAAAGAGATCTCTTCGCCTCATATATCCCCCATCAAATAATCATCTTGTTTATGATTATTTGATGGGGGATATTCTTGATGCTTAAGAATGGGGTAACTGTATATCAAATAAAACCGGCTCCTGCAATGAAATAGCTGTTTGAAACACTTCTTCAAAATCTCTCATTGACTCCGGCCTAAAACCTTTTATGCCAAAGCTATCTGCAAGGATTAGAAAGTCTGGATTTCCAAACGTTACATTGAAACTCTTTCCGAATTTCTTGTTCATCATTTTTTGTTCAAGTTTTAATACTTGGTCGTTCAATACGATAATAACCACTGGAAGCCCGATTCTTTTGGCTACCTCCAGCTCGGAAAATGTCATCATTGCCCCACCATCCCCAGTAATGCAAATCACAGGTGCGTTGGGACAGGCGAGCTTAGCACCAATCGATCCGGGGATTGCGATTCCCATGGAAGCAAGCCCGTTTGAAATGATCAGACTTCCAGGCTCTTTCGGCTGGTATGTCCGGGCGATTGATATTTTGTGCGCTCCTACATCAGAAACAACAACAGCATTGTCAGATGTTTGTTTTTCAATAATATGAAGGATTTTTTCTATACTCAAGGGCGATTGAGCGATGTTGCTAAATTCTAAGGTGATTTGATATGACTGTTCAATGTTCTTTTTCAGATTGCCTGACGGAACCCAACTTTTTACAGGGACATCTAGACTATTTAGCATTTGCAATGAGTTTTTGATATGCCCCATGACTTGGGTTGCCACCGGATAGTACTCATCCGGCTCCGGCAATTCCGAGTCGATATGTAAGATGGGAATCCGCCTGCGGTTCCATTCTTTTGGGAGTCTTTCTATTGTATCAAACCCTATGACAATCAATAGATCAGCCTCATCAATTCCTGATAAGACTAGATCATTTTCATTGAATCCAAACGTAAAATAATTATTGGGAGCGTCTTTTGGCAACACCCCTTTTGCCATAAAAGAGTGAGTGACGGGAGCCTGAAGTTTTGATATAAAGGCGAGTACTTCCGCACAGGCCTCCTGTTTTATTACTTTTTGGCCAATGATTACAAACGGTCTTTCACTTTGTTTGAGACTGGAAATGGCACACTGGATGGTTTGTAGGGAAGGAAGAACAGGCTGTTCATTCATGATCGGCAAAACCTTTGGTGGGACCGGTTTGACTGCCAGATTTTCAGGCAACTCAAGGAATACTGCTCCGTGCTTTCCTTCATATGCAGTCTTAAAGGCTTTCCGAATCATTTCAGGTATCGTATCGGCTTCTTTGATTTGGGCTGACCATTTTGTGACAGGCTCCATGACATCAGTCATCTCAATAAACTGATGTGAATGCTTATGTTGCATGCCGAGCCCGGCTTGCCCTGCAATGGCAACTACGGGGGAACCATCAAGCTGAGCTGTAGCCAACCCTGTTAACAGGTTACCTGCTCCGGGGCCCAGCGTAGCTGTGCAAACCCCCGGTCTTTTGGCAAGCTTTCCGTAAACGCCTGCCATAAAAGCCGCTCCTTGTTCATGTCTAACCGGAATAAATTGGATTTGTTGGGATCGGGATATGGACTCAACCAGGTCAAGGGTCTCCTTTCCAACAATCCCAAAGACATACTCAACACCTTCGTTTTCCAAACACTGTACCAATACATCTGTTGCTTTCATCAATATCCTCCGCAGGAAAAAGTTAGTGTTAGCTTTGGCCATTGATGTTAAAAATATGAGTGCTACACCCTCAATGTTTAAATAAATGGAAAAGCATACGTTCTTTATCATCGAAAAATTGTTTCATGAGACGAAAGTGCTCCGTGTTTTCAAGTGTCGTTTTCTTTATCCCTTCCCTTGTGAACTCATACAATAAGGCATCAGGGTATGCCATGATGATCGGAGAATGCGTGGCAATAATGAACTGGGATGATTGACTAACAAGTTCATTGATCCGAGACAGCATTGATAATTGTCTTAAAGGGGATAATGCTGCCTCAGGTTCATCCATGATATAAAGGCCTTTCCCCTTAAAACGATTTGTGAAGGCGGCAAAGAAGGACTCTCCATGTGATTGCTCATGAAGAGAAACTCCCCCAAACTGATCAATGACACGCGGGCCACCAGGTTCATTATCAAGTTCTTCAATATTTGTTGCTACATTGTAGAACGATTCTGCCCGAAGAAAGAAACCATCTTTTGGTTTTAGCACCCCTTTTATCAACCGAAGATACTGCTCTAATTCTGAGTGTGAATCGTGGGTTGAAAAATTGAAGTTGAAGGAGCCGCCCTCAGGATTGAATCCAGCAGAGATGGCGATGGCTTCAATTAAAGTTGACTTCCCCATCCCATTTTCACCAACAATATAAGTTACTTGAGGATGCAAGGGGAGTTCTGTGAGTGATTCAATTGCTGGAAGGCAAAAGGGATATTCATTTTTTGATGGTATGTCATCATTCAATAATTTGACCCTCTTTATATATTGATTGGATTGATTTAATTTCACTATTATCCGCTCCAAAATAATTGTTTCTATCATCTTACCTTATTAGAAGCAAAAATTTGATAAGGAAATACCTTAATATTATTTCCTCGGGAATAATCGACAATGATATGTGTATTTCCTCGGGAATAATCGACATTTAAAAATATTTCAATAGAGGTGAGGAAATTGGAAATGCAAAAGGTTAAAGGACTTAAGTCAAATGATATTGTTGGACTCACGGCATCCGCAGGACCTGTTAGCCACGAGCAATTGAAAAAGGCAATCTTAGCACTGGAAGAACTAGGTTTTATTGTAGTGGTAGGGGAGACGTGCAGTATGAACTATAGGGGGTATTTAGCAGGAGCGCCTCAAAAGCGAGCTTCAGAATTAAACGACATGTTTGCCAATCAGGAGATAAAGGCTATTTTTTGCTTGCGGGGCGGTTATGGGTCAACACAGATCCTACCTCTTCTTAACCGAGAATTAATTAAAAGAAATCCGAAACTGTTGGTCGGCTATAGTGATATCACTGCTTTGCACCTTTTCCTTCAGCAATGCTGCGGAATTCCATCAATTCACGGTCCGATGCCCGCTTCAGATTTAATTGACGCGGATTCATTTACCAAAGAAGACCTCTATCGGTTATTGAAAGGTGATACTTCATTAGAGAGAGTGTGTAATCCTCCCGGAGAAAAGATGGAAGGGGTGATCCCTGGAAGGGCAGGCGGAATACTCATAGGAGGGAACTTGAGCCTTCTTTCCGCATTGATGGGAACGCCTTATGAAATAGACACAAAAGGAAAAATTTTAATCCTAGAAGAAATAAATGAGGAGCCTTACAAGCTGGATAGGATGATGACGCAGCTTGCGTTAGGAGGAAAATTTTCAGAAGCGGAAGGGATTGTTCTCGGAACTTGGTCTGGATGCTATTCTGATTCGAATTTTAACATCAAAGACCTATTTAAGGAGATGCTCGAACCATTCGGAAAGCCGGTGCTATTCAATTTAAGAGCGGGACATTGCAGCCCAATGATTTCCCTGCCACTGGGAGCCTTTGTGGAAATTGATGCCGACAGGGGAGAATTTGTAATCAAAGAGGGCATCATACAGTAGGCAGAGTTCTTGCCATACGGTATTTTCCAGTATAAGATATGGGTAATTTCTTAATTTTCACTAATATCTTGATAGGTTAGGAGCAGGCATTACCGATGACGACAACAAACTTGGTGATTTTGCAGACAAGCGATGTTCATGGAAATATTTTTCCTATTCATTACGGGACCAATGCCTACGCTGACATTGGACTGGGGAAAATTTCGACCCTTGTGAAAAAGGAACGGAGTCAAAATAATAACGTGCTTTTAATCGATAATGGCGACCTGATTCAGGGAACGCCAATGACTTACCATTATGTTCGATCAGATGAACATAGTCATCTTCCGAACCCCATGGTGGCGGTATTAAACGAAATGAAATATGACGCAGGGGTGTTTGGAAACCATGAATTCAATTATGGGTTGGAAAATTTGGAGGCTGCCGTAAAACAGGCGAAATACCCTTGGCTCTCAGCAAATATTTTAAATGAAGCTGATCAAACTCCATATTTTGGAAAGCCATATATGATAAAAAAGTTTGATGATGACCTGAAGGTGGCTGTATTAGGATTAACGACTCCCTACATACCGTACTGGGAAAAACCAGAAAATATTGTGGGATTGCAATTTGCTGATCCTGTGAAAACGGCGAAAAAGTGGGTACCGTTTTTAAAAGAAGAAGAGCAGGCTGATATCGTCGTTGTATCATATCATGGCGGCTTTGAAAGGGATTTAGACACGGGTGAACCCATTGAAAAAATTACTAGGGAAAATCAAGGCTATCGCTTATGCATAGAGGTGCCGGGCATTGATGTTCTTTTAACGGGCCACCAACACCGAAAAATTTATGGAAAAGAGCTGAACGAAGTCATTGTTCTTCAGTCGGGCAGTTCAGGCTCCTTTCTTGGGAAGGCTGTTTTGAAGCTTGAAAAGGTTGGAGGGAAGTGGAAGACGGTCAGTAAAGATTCTGAGCTGTTGTCTGTTAAAGATGTGCCGGAAGATCAGTCTCTGCTTGATAAAGTAGAAATATACGAGAGGCATACACAGGCATGGCTGGATCAGCCAATTGGCAAAATAGAAGGGAATATGCTGGTGGAGGATGCCATGCAAATCAGGTTGAAAGATAATGCACTCATCGAATTTATTAATAAGGTACAGATGGACGCTGCCGGGGTGGATATTTCAACTACAGCTTTGTTTGACAACGAATCTCCGGGGTTCCCAACAAATGTGACGATGCGTGATGTTGTCTCTAACTATATTTATCCAAATACATTGAAGGTTGTCCGTATCTCAGGTAAAGATATGAGAGATGCCTTGGAGCGTTCAGCTTCTTACTTCATGCCATATAACGGTAAAGAAATAGAAGTGAACCCGGCATTTACCACGCCAAAGCCTCAGCATTATAATTATGATATGTGGGAAGGAATCGAGTATATAATCGATATTTCCAAGCCAGAAGGAGAAAGAGTTGTCAGACTTGAGTGCCAAGCGGTGCCTGTTTTACCTGATCGATCATATGACGTTGTCATGAGCAATTACCGGGCGGGAGGTGGCGGACAATATTTTATGTACCAAGGAAAGCCTGTCATAAAAGAAATACAAATCGATATGTCCGAGCTGATCGCCAATTATTTTCTCAGGGAAAAGACAGTAAAGGCGACGGTGAACGGCAATTGGAAAGTTATTCATGGTTCGAACTGAAGAAAGAAGCATTAATTAATCCTCCGGTCAGGAGTACGGCAGCTGTCAAATAAAACCAGATCATCAATACGATGATGCTACCGAGTTGGCCATAGAGCTGGGAATAGTTGATATACGACACATAATACGAAAATCCAATTGAAGCGCCTTGCCAGCCGACTGTTGCAAAGATGGCTCCTGGGAGAACTGATGAAAAAGGGATTTTTCCGCTGGGCACCAATCTATAAACAAGAAGAAAGAAGAAAAATAAATAAATGGTGCCAATACCCCATTTGATCAAAAACCATGACTCATAAAAAATTAAAGGCATATCGAGGCGGGAGGATAAGAACACCCGCCCGATCTCTTCTCCGATGGGTACGAGAAGTGAGATAGTCAAAGTGATCATCAGGATGGCTGTTAAAAATAAATCTTTGCCTAGAGCTAAAAAAAACCCTTCCTTTCTAATGATTCCGTACGCATCATTCATTGCTCTCACAATAGATTGGACAGCCATGGAGGAAATCCAAAAGGAGGAAATCAAGCTGAATGAGGCGAGCCTTGTACTTTGTCTGTCAAAAATGAGGATGATATTGTTTTCGATAAGTGCGTAGCTTCCTTTGGGAGCGAATTGTTTGATGGCAGACAATACATCTGTCGAATAGATCGGGAAAAAGCTCAGAAGGGAAAGAACAAAGATAAGAAAAGGGAAGATGGATAACATGAAAAAATAAGCCATTTGGGCAGATTGGTCATGAAAACGGTCTACAAAAAAACGTTTGAAAATATATAAAATGAACCTCATTTCCATCCTCCCCTGGATGAGCCGTGTTTTATTTTACATTATTCCCTTATCATTAAAATTATTTTCCCTACATTTTTATTTTCCGTCATGGGCGCATGGGCCTTATTGGCGTCTCCCCAATCCCAAATCGAATCAATGACAGGCTTGAGCTTACCGTCACGGAATCTTTCAATGGTAAACTCAGAAAAAGACTTTGTCAGTGTTGCTTTCCTTTCAACTGATTGGGAACGAAGCGCGGTGTCGATTATCTGTATTCTTTTAACTTCATTCAGCAGAAGTCTCCCACTTCAGTAAGTGGTGAGATGAATGCATATTGGTATTTCATTAAGTGGGGGTTCAAACCCCGGCTGAATAAAGTTAAAGCCTCCGGCGGATGCCACAGATTTTCAGAGGAAATTTATCGAGCGGAGCTCGATAAAATCTGGGCGCAAATACGCCAAGGCGCATTTGATATATTATTTTTAGCAAGTTGTCGTCCGGGACTTTTGCTCTTCCCATTGTTCCAATCAAGTTCATCCTTCCATCCATGTCAAGAGAATCGATGTTTTTCTCCCGATCCCACTGTAACGATGATATTGGCTCCTGCTTCTCGTGCCAGCTGGATTGCCGCTGCCTCGACTCCGCGTATCCTCCGCCAGTGAGCAGAGCGCAGATACGGTCCCCTATTTTCCGGCCTTTGACGTTTTGAGCGATCTTTTCAATTGTCCCGCTCGCTCCCAGACCAAGAATATCTGAAGCTCCCGTAGGAGGAGGGTACAGTCCTCGTTTTTGAAGAAGATCCGCCTGGTTAAGTGCTGTAGCCTTTACCTTTATCAGTATCAGCAATGGTTGGCTCTTTGGATCGTCCAATCTTCAGTTCTAGGGTACCTTATCTACAATAATCGATTTCAACAGTTTCATCTCCTTTCATATCATCTGTTTTTCATGTAAAATTGGTGCGTCACTGTTATCGTAATAAGGTGTAACTCTTTTTTACAGATTTACTAATAGATGGGGTAGATAAGAATGGAATTTCGCGTGTTAGCTAAAAAACGGACATTGGCCCAAAAACTTTTTCTTATTGTTGGAATTGTGTTCATAGCCTTTAATTTACGCCCCGCCATCACTTCGGTTGGACCGCTCGTAAGCCTGATACGGAACGATTTGGAGCTTTCCAATGGGCTGGCTGGCTCCCTGACGACCCTACCGTTAATTGCTTTTGCGGTTTTGTCACCGTTTGCTCCGAAAATCGGCCAGAAAATCGGAAATGAATTGACGATTCTGTTGGGTGTCGCTCTGATCGGCGCTGGCATTGTCATCCGTTCCATGGGAAGCATTTCCCTTTTATTTGTCGGGACGGCTGTAGCCGGAATCGGGATAGCTGTGGGCAATGTACTTCTTCCGGGAATTGTTAAGATGAAGTTCCCTAATAAAGCCACCCTAATGACTGCGGTATATTCAACGTCTCTCGGCATATCGGCTGCTATCGCATCAGGAATCAGTATTCCCCTTATTGAAAAATTTGGCTGGGGATGGGAAGATTCTCTTTTGACGTGGGCTTATTTGGCTTTGGCTGCATTTCTTATTTGGGCTCCCCAGATCAGAAAGCCTAAAGTGCCTGAAGGAAGAGTAAAGATTATCAAATACGGAAATTCGCTTCTGAAGTCCAAGCTTGCATGGCAAGTTGCATTTTTCATGGGGTTGCAGTCCCTTATTTTTTACTGCTTGATTACATGGCTTCCGGAAATTTTATATAGCCATGGTTTCACCCGGTCATCTTCCGGCTGGATGTTGTCGATCGTACAGTTTGCTGGTCTGCCGGCTTCCTTCATCATTCCTGTTGTTGCAGGAAAAATGAACAATCAAAGAGGGCTTGTGTTGGGATTGGGAACTATCTATCTGATTTCTTTTACAGGACTGCTGTTTGGGGGAGGCCCCCTCATCTATTTATGGGTTGTCTTGGTCGGGATAGCTCAAGGTGCCGGTTTCAGCCTGGCCTTGACGTTTCTCGTATTGCGGGCCAAAGATGTTATGGATGCTTCCCGCTTGTCGGGAATGGCCCAATCCCTTGGGTATTCTCTGGCTGCTGTCGGTCCGACGTTAATCGGCTACGAATTTGATCATACCCATTCATGGCTCCTGCCGATTTTGACACTTATGATTGTTGCTATTTTTATGACTGTTTCAGGCTTTGGAGCAGCAAGAAACAAATATGTGCTTGAAGAGGGTGTTCAAAGAGTCACTAAATGATTATCGGCGAATTTTGAACACTAACTTTTTATTTTTTAAAAAAAGGAGGTTTTAAAATGAAAAAGTCGGAAATCGAATATAAAATCGCGGATTTAAAAGCGGATTATGTCAGGCTTCAGCATGATTTGGAAAAGCTTGAGTATGTAAAGGGGATATTGCATCCGCTTGAAAAGCAGCTTATGGAAATCGAAGAAGAACTGAAAATCTTATATAAAAAGCTTGATGAGCTAAGCGATTAAAGGTACCCGCCCAGTTTTCTCCAAAAAATAAGTACCTTCCATTCACCCAAAGCATAGGCTGAAGAAAAGAATAAAGTAATAGTATTGAGGGTGACAATGTGAGCGGAAATGTCTTGCGTTATTTTGCCGGCGGTAATACAGCAAAGGGTTTTAGTCATTTGTATGATTCAAATTTGCGCGGACTGAACCGTGTCTTTATTCTATCAGGGAAGTCAAGTTTGGAGAAAAAGATCTTAATTCACAAGCTGATGAATGAATGGATCGGAAAAAATGTAAATCTTGAGGCTCTTCATTCCCCAAATGATCCTGATTCGTTGGAGGGACTGATTATACGGGAGCTCGGATTCGGGATTGTTGACGGTGATTTTCCACGTGAGATCGGGAAGGAGTTTGTTGGTGACAGGTGGGAGACGGTCGATCTGGACGTAATGTCCCTCTCTTCCCTAGAAGTTGCAGCAAAAAAGGATATTGCACAACTAACAGAAAAGAGAGGGCGTGCTCTGGAAAATGCCTATCAATCATACGCAGCAGGATTACGGGTCCATGATAAATGGGAGAAGCTTTATATTGACCGGATGGACTTTTTAAAGGCGGATGAAGTGACAAATCGCCTTGTTACGAAGCTGTTTTTAAAAGATTCGCCCCGACAAGATCGAACAACCAAACGCCGGTTTCTCGGTGCGGCAACTCCAAAAGGGCCAGTCGATTTTGTAGATAATATTACATCTGGCTTGGAAGCGAGATATTTTTTAAAGGGGCGAGCAGGAACAGGAAAATCCACTGTTTTGAAAAAGCTTGTTATGGAAGCTGAAAAAAGAGGCTACAATTTGGAAATCTATCACTGTGGATTTGATCCTGCCAGTCTGGATATGGTTGTTGTCAGAGAGCTTGGGTGGGCAGTGTTTGACAGTACTCAGCCGCATGAGTATTTTCCTTCCCGTAGGGGAGATGAAGTGATTGATATGTATGAATTGGCGGTAGCACCTGGAACTGATGAATTGTATGCGAATGAAATTGCAGAAATTGAAGGGCAATACCGGGAACAAATGGACGCCGGAAAGAACTATCTCGCTGAAGCAAAGCGTATCAATGATCGGTTGGAATCGATTTATCAGGACAAATTGGAACATTCACTGATTGATGAAATATTTTATGATATTGAAAAAGAAATCAAGCTGCTTGCAAAAGACTAGAGCCTCTTCGAAAAAAACCGAAGAGGTTTTTTTCTGTTTCAGATTAAGGAGGTATTAGGTGCAACTGATTTTTTGGTATGAATGGCCTCGCCACAAGGCATTGTTTTCAAGTGCCTGGCAGGCGTCTGCATTTTTATATGACATAAACGCTGTCCTCTCTAAATAAACATAATATACATTATATTTAACTTCATTCAGCAGAAGTCTCCCACTTCAGTAAGTGGTGAGATGAATGCATATTGGTATTTCATTCAGTGGGAGTTCACTTCGGCGGATGTCAAAGATTTTCAGAGGAAATTATCGAGCGGAGCTCGATAAAGTCTGGGCGCAAATACGCCAAGGCGCATTTGATAGAGAATTTGAGTCATTTTGGCGTGTGTCTTTTTGAAAAGTACAAACATATTTATAAATTCCTATGACGGAGGAGTCGATATGTCGAAAGTGCTGCAGCAATTTTTAACGGAGAATTTGACTGAGCTTCATAGCCAAGGCCTATACAATGAAATAGACACGGTTGAAACGCCAAATGGTCCCATTATCAGAATTAATGGGGAAGAGCAAATCAATCTTTCGTCCAATAATTATCTCGGCTTGGCAACGGATGAGAGATTGAAAGATGCGGTAACGGATGCGGTTAGGAAGTGGGGAGTGGGAGCAGGGGCAGTTCGCCCTATCAATGGGACACTTAAAGTCCACGAAAAGCTGGAAGAGACACTTGCCGCTTTTAAAGGGACGGAGGCTGCCATCTCCTATCAATCAGGATTTAATTGTAATATGGCGGCCATTTCGGCAGTAATGAATCAAAATGATGCCATTTTATCAGATGAGTTGAATCATGCTTCCATTATTGACGGCTGCCGTCTTTCGCGGGCGAAGATCATCCGTTTCAGCCATTCAGACATGGATGATTTGCTCAAGAAGGCAAAGGCTGCAAAGGAATTGGGAAGCTACAATAAAATCATGGTGATAACCGACGGTGTTTTTTCGATGGATGGAGACGTTGCCAAACTGCCGGAAATCGCCGAAATCGCTGAAAAATACAATTTAATCACATATGTTGATGACGCGCATGGATCGGGAGTCCTTGGAAAGGGAGCGGGTACGGTAAAACATTTTGGTCTTCAGGAAAAGATAGATTTTCAAATTGGTACTCTTTCAAAAGCAATCGGTGTTGTAGGTGGTTATGTTGCAGGAAAAAAATCGCTGATTGATTGGCTTAAAGTCAGATCTCGGCCATTTTTATTCTCTACTGCCGTTACACCTGCAGACGCAGCGGCAGCGACAAAAGCGATTGAGCTGATGATGGAAAGTACGGAGCTTTGTGAACGCTTATGGGAAAACGCAGATTACTTAAAAAGTGGCCTGAAGAAGCTGGGATTTGATATTGGTCACAGCGAAACCCCTATAACGCCTTGCATTATCGGGGAGGAGAAAACAACTCAGATGTTTAGCAAGCTTCTTTTTGCTGAGGGAGTTTACGCAAAATCGATTGTTTTTCCTACTGTTCCAAAGGGGACGGGGCGTGTGAGGAATATGCCGACAGCAGCTCATACGAAGGAGATGCTGGACCGGGCGGTTGCAGTCTATGAAAAAGTGGGAAAGGAAATGGGGGTCATTTAACTTCATTCAGCAGAAGTCTCCACTTCTATAAGTGGTGAGATGAAAGCATGTAGGTATTCCATTCAGTGGGGTTCAAACCCCGGCTGAATACAGTAAAAGCCTCCGGCGGATGCCACCAATTTTCAGAGGAAATTTATCGAGCAGAGCTCGATAAAATCTGGGCGCAAATACGCCAAGGCGCATTTGATTCATTCAAGAAGGTTCACGACAGCACATCGTTTGTACCAGGAGGCAATACAATGAAAAAGATCTTGGTGACTGGTTCCTTGGGGCAGATTGGCTCAGAGCTCGTCATGAAACTTCGTCACGAGTATGGGGACAACAATGTCATTGCATCGGATATCCGCCGTCTGAACAACGAAGTGGTCGAATCAGGCACTTTTATAGTGCTGGATGTTATGGATGGCAATGAGGTATGGAAAACAGCTAAGACATATGAGGTGGATACAGTCATTCACCTGGCTGCATTGCTTTCCGCTTCAGGGGAGATGAAGCCGCTGCGGGCATGGAATCTCAACATGGGTGGTCTTATCAATGTGCTGGAGGCTGCGCGAGAGCTTGGTCTGAAAGTTTTTGTACCCAGCTCCATTGGTGCTTTTGGCCCTGAGACACCGAAGCAGCAAACGCCCCAGATCACGATCCAGCGACCATCTACCATGTACGGAATCAATAAAGTTGCAGGCGAACTTCTTTGTGATTACTATTTTCATAAATACGGCGTAGATACACGGGGTGTCCGATTTCCCGGACTTGTCTCACACATGGCTCCTCCGGGAGGTGGTACAACAGATTATGCCGTGGAAATCTATTATGAAGCGACCCGGAATAAAAGCTATACCTGTTTTGTCGGTCCCAATACTTGTTTAGACATGATGTATATGCCAGATGCTCTGAATGCCATCGTACACCTCATGGAGGCTGACCTTAACAATCTAACATTTCGAAACTCCTATAATATAACGGCAATGAATATTACGCCTGAGGATATCGGCAATGAAATTAAAAGGCATATCCCTTCATTTGTCATTAATTATAAAATTGACCCCATCCGGCAGGCGATAGCTGACAGTTGGCCAGACTCTTTGGATGACTCAGCTGCTAGACGGGATTGGGGATTTAAGACAGGATTCGGTTTAACTGAAATGACTGCAGATATGCTAGAAAAAATTAAAGATAAATGATTCGAGCCTCCTGTGTTTATAGCAGGAAGGCTCTTTGTTTTGATATACTGAGACTATCTAGAAAAGCGGAAGCGCCTTGATCAGCCCCGACCAGCACAAGACGAATCCCGAGGAGGCAGTACTTGAGCCACCACAGGGAAACGGCTTGTGACCTCGAGGGGCTAGGCGCTGGAGCTGGACAAAGAAAAGCGTAAGCGACTTGATCAGCGCGGGCAAACAAGACGAATCCCGAGGAGGGTAGTACTTGAGCCGCCACAGTGAAGCGGCTTGATCCTTGCGGGGCTAGGCGCTGGCGGCTTTAAGCCGCGACGTCCTTTCGCTTTGCTTGCACTAGGGCGTCCCTGTCCGTCGGCAGGCTCAGAACGCGACGTCCTTTCGCTTTGCTTGCACTAGGGCGTCCCTGTCCGTCGGCAGGCTCAGAACGCGACGTCCTTTCGCTTCGCTTGCACTAGGACGTCCCTGTCCGTCGAAGCTGGACAAAGAAAAGCTTCTTTTAATTAAATTTTTCCATAGCAAGTTATACTTTCTTTACTCTACAAAAATTCAGGAGGTCTGTAGCATTGTTGACGAAGGCAAAGGGCTTTCTGCAGTCTTACTTTGGATTTGACGATTTTCGATCGGGGCAGGATACAATCATTCAAAAAGTGCTGGAGGGTAAGGATACTCTGGGTATTATGCCGACAGGAGGCGGCAAGTCCCTCTGTTACCAGATTCCCGCCTTATCGCTGCGCGGAATCACAATTGTTATTTCTCCATTGATCTCGCTGATGAAGGATCAAGTGGATGCACTGGAAAAGGCAGGTATCCCCTCTACTTTTATTAACAGCACCGTTGCAGGATCAGAAATGCGGGAGCGGATGTCGGGTTTATATAACGGTAAATATAAGTTGGTTTATATTGCACCTGAGAGATTGGAAACCGACTATTTCTTAAGACTCCTTAAGGAAGTCCATGTTTCGCTAGTCGCGATAGACGAGGCGCATTGTATTTCGCAGTGGGGCCATGATTTTCGACCGAGTTATTTACTGATCCGAAAATTAATCAATAGAATCAAGCCAAAACCGACGGTATTGGCATTGACTGCAACAGCTACTCCGCAGGTGCGTGAAGATATCCGCCAGCTTTTGGATATTAGTGCGGATAATACGATAGTCACGGGATTTGAAAGGGAAAACCTCCACTTTCATGTCGTAAAAGGGCAGGACCGCGATCTGTTTTTAATTGATTATATCCGAAAAAATTCAGGACAAGCTGGAATTGTTTATGCGGCGACCAGGAAAGAAGTGGAGCGGTTATATCATTTACTGAAAGCTAAAGGAATTGCGGTAGGGAAGTACCATGCAGGATTATCAGAAAATAGCCGCGGGATTTACCAGGAAAAATTTCTATATGATGATCTTGATGTGATGATTGCTACAAATGCCTTTGGAATGGGTATCAATAAATCGAACGTCAGGTTTGTGATCCATTATCAGATACCGCGCAATATGGAGTCCTATTATCAGGAGGCAGGCAGGGCAGGGAGAGATGGGGAAGAAAGTGATTGCATTCTGCTTTTCGCTCCCCAGGACAGCCATATCCAATCATTTCTCATTGACCAGTCTGAAATGGATGAACAGCGTAAGGAAAATGAGTTTGGTAAACTGAGAAAAATGGTTGCCTATGGCCATACAGAGTCTTGTTTGCAGCAGTATATTCTGCACTATTTTGGCGAGGAAGATGCTCCTGTTTGTGGAAAATGCGGTAACTGTACCGATGATAGGGAACAAGTTGATGTGACCGTTGATGCCCAAATGGTTTTATCTTGTATTAGGCGAATGAATGAGAGATTTGGGAAAACGATGATTGCTAAAGTGCTGACCGGTTCCTCGGACCAAAAAATACGAAGCTTCGGCTTTGACCAACTGTCTACCTATGGAATTATGAAAAATAAGACCCAGAAGGAGACAATGGAGTTCATCGACTTTTTAACGGCAGAGGGGTATTTACGTCCTACTGATGGGTCTTACCCCATATTGATGTTGACCGAAATAGCTGGGGATGTTTTGCGCGGAAAAGAAAAAGTGACGAAGAAGGAAAATGTGCGTATTACACAAATTGTGGAAGACAACATGCTGTTTGAGTTGCTGCGCAAACTTAGAAAAGAGATTGCTGATGGAGAAAATGTTCCGCCATACATCATTTTTTCAGATGTGACGTTAAAAGAAATGAGTGCATTACTTCCAAGAAACGAGGTGGAGCTAATGCAAATTAAGGGTGTTGGAGAGAGGAAGCTGGAGGCGTACGGGCCGGCTTTTCTAAAAGCAATAAATCAGTATTGTGAGGAGCAGGGGATAGAAAGGACGGAAATGAGTCTTCCAGTTGGACAGGCACCCAAAAAGCAATCAGAGAGAACTTTAAACAAGGAACCTAGCCATCATGTAACTTATCGGTTGTTGGAGGAGGGCCTCTCCATTGCGGAAATTGCCGCTGAACGCGGCGTGACGGAAAGAACCATTGAGGGACATTTGTTAAAATGTCCGGGCGATGGGTTGGAAGTGGATTGGTCCCGCTTTGTTCCCTCTGAATTTGAGCCATTTATTCGGGAGGCAGTTGAACAAGTAGGGATGGAGAGATTAACGCCGATCAAAGAACTTCTATCAGAGGAAATCAGTTTTTTCATGATTAGAGCTTATTTAGAAAAACAGAAAGCGTAAAATAACCCGCCAAACCACTTATGCATCGTTTTGGCGGGTCTTTCTTAGGAGTTAATCAAACGATTGATTAACCGAAGTGGCCAGAGTAGAAGTGCTTTAACTTCATTCAGCAGAAATCTCCCACTTTTATAAGTGGTGAGATGAAAGCATATTGGTATTCCATTCAGTGGGGGTTCAAACCCCGGCTGAATACAGTAAAAGCCTCCGGCGGATGCCACATATTTTTAGAGGAAATTTATCGAGCTGAGCTCGATAAAATCTGGGCGCAAATACGCCAAGGCGCATTTGATTATCAGGGGAGTGTGGACCTCAGATTTCTTAATCAAACGTTTGATTAGTGGGAATGAGTAGGTGGAGTTATCTTTATCGCGTGGATTAGCANTATCAGGGGAGTGTGGACCTCAGATTTCTTAATCAAACGTTTGATTAGTGGGAATGAGTAGGTGGAGTTATCTTTATCGCGTGGATTAGCAGTGGTGAATCAAAATTAAGAGGCTTTAATCAAATGATTAATCAATTGTTGAGCCCAGGCACTTAGGATTCCACTCAACGTTAGATTGAGTGTTTGCAACAAGATTCATGTTGTTTTAATCCTTTTTTGTATGATTAAAATATAATAGGTTCAAGATGATACCATTTCGCATATTAAAGATCGAATATGCAGCATGTTTCACCTGCTTCCCGCATAGAATGAAAGTTAATATCCAGATGAAAACTTTGCAAAGTAGGTTTCGTTGCATTTTTTCCGTTTTTTCGCTAGAATACATGCCAATATCAGAGGACGGAAAAGCCTAAAGAGAAGGAGACATGACATTGATTAAATGTATCGCCACCGATATGGATGGAACACTGCTCAATGCTAGTCAGGAGGTAAGTGAAGAAAATAAGCTTGCAATCCAGGCGGCCCAAGAACAGGGGCTTGATTTTCTTGTTGCGACAGGGCGCTCCTACCATGACCTGCGTTATGTTTTGAATAAAGTTGACATTCGGTGTCCTGCAATCTGTCTGAACGGTGCAGAAATCCGGGACGAAGAAGGGAATATTGAATTTGGTATTGGGTTAGATGAAATGACAGCGGAAAAAGTAGCTTATGTACTCGATAATGCAGACATGTACTATGAGCTTTATACGAGTAATGGGACTTATACAACAAATTATGAAAAAGGAATCCAGGCTGTCATGGACATTTACCTTACTGCCAATCCTTCTATAGAAGTTTCGGAGTTAAGAAAAAGGGTTGAAAAGCGGTTTGAAAAACGTCTGATCAAGATAGTAAATGATTTCGATGGTGTTTTTGGAGTGGAGGACATTACCACCTATAAATTTTTCGGTTTTTCAAGGGACCAATCGCTGCTTGTTAATGTAAGCAAGCGGCTTGAACAAATTGATGGGATCACAGTGACAGCTTCCGGACGCCAGAACATTGAAATCACCCACAAGGATGCAAAAAAAGGAAATGCCTTAAAGCGTTATACGGAAAAGCGGGGAATTTCCCTAGAAGAGACGATGGCTTTTGGTGATAATTACAATGATTTATCGATGTTGGAATTGGTTGGGCATTCGGTTGCCATGGGAAATGCCGAAACAGAAATCAAAGAGTCCTGCTGCTATGTTACGGGGTTGAATACAGAAAACGGGGTAGCCGAAGTGATATACAGAGTTCTCGAGGAAATGGCGATATCCTAAACCCTATAAAAATAAATAGACCGCATGAAATCAAATTTAAAAACCTGGTGGTTACCCCTAAAAGTTAGAGTTTTTATTATGCAGCTGGTGGGCTGG
>NZ_QYTW02000032.1 GCF_003605405.2 Siminovitchia terrae
GAGCGGAGCTCGATAAAATCTGGGCGCAAATACGCCAAGGCGCATTTGATGCACTTCATGCGGAATTCTCCTAGTAAGAGATGATCGCTTTTTTTATTTTCCAATCCCTTCATGAATCAGAAGGGGTATAAAGCAGCTAAGTTTATGAATAACTCGGCTGATTGCTTTAATGCCGAGCGCCGATTCATAGGACATGCTCCTTACTCATTTCTTCATTTTGGTATGAATTTGAATATGGAGTTCCACATAGAAGAACAATTGGGTTTTTTCTTTATATACGTCAAATTATAATGAATTTATCAAACGCTTTCATTTTTAAATAAAAGGAGTGCTGCTTATTATGAATACCACAAAAAAACATGATGTAATCGTTGTGGGATCTGGACCAGTTGGATTAACGGCAGGGCTGGCCCTTCAAAAGAAAGGGATTTCCTGCGCCGTGATTGAAGCTAACCCGAAAGATCAGCCAAGACCAGGGAGCCGGGCAATTTATCTTCATAGTGCAACCTTGAAGTTACTTGAGGAGACATCAAAAGGTCTTGGTTTTGAGTTGGCGAGAAATGGAGTCATTTGGCCGATTAAACGAACGCTTTATCGGGGAAAAGAAGTATACGTTCGGAACTATGGGATTACCGATAATCAGGATCTGAATAAATTGCCTCATTTTACTTCACTGCACCAACATGAAATAGAAAAATATCTTTATCAGGCCTGTATCGATGCAGGGGTTGAGTTTGTTTGGGGAGAGCCTGTAGAAAAGGTGGATATTCAAGAAGACGGGGTGACCGTGACGACAACTACTGGAAACAAATGGGAATCAGGCTATGTAATTGGCTGTGATGGGGCCCGTTCTGTGGTGAGAGAGCAAGCCGGTTTAAAGTTAGAAGGACCACGCACGCATGACACTTTCCTTGTTGTCGACTTGGAAGAAGATGAAAACGACCCACTTCCGATTGAGAGGGTATTCCACTATCAACATCCAGCCATGGGTTTTCGCAATGTCATGCATGTTCCGTTCAAAGGCGGTTGGAGAGTAGATTTGCAGTTGTTAAAAGATGACGATGTAGAAGAGTTTACGAGTTTAGAAGGGGTGAAAAATTGGATTCCGAAAGTGATGGATCCGAAATATGCGGAAAGAATTACCTGGGTTTCCAGTTACCGTTTTCACCAAGTGGTGGCTAACTCATTTACTGATGAACATTGTCGTGTACTCTTAGCCGGGGAGGCAGCTCATTTATTTGCTCCATTTGGTGCCCGTGGATTAAATTCCGGAGTTCCCGATGCTGTAATTGCTGTTCGAGGAATTGAGAAAGCACTTAAGTCTGTGAATGAGGAAGCAAGAAAAGAGGCGATATCATCCGCGGCCACCGAAAGGAAAATAGCGGCAAAATGGAATCGAGACGCTTCTACGACAGCTTTGCATCACTTGCAGGGGGATTCTCGGGATATGAATATAAAGCGTGAGCTTGCGGCCTCGCTGGTCTCAATTGTTCCAAGACTGGGCCGGTGGCTTGACGAAGGCCCATATGGACCGAAATTTGGTCCTCCTGAGTTAACAACAAAATACTAAATCTCTTGCTTAGCAAAGGAGGTTGAAGAAATGGCTGTTACGATTAATCAAGATCAGCTTGGACTGAAGGACCAGTCAATCAATGGCCTGGCAGATAGACTCTCAAAGGTCAATTGGTATGAAAATGCAGGTAAGGAAGGTGCCGAGGCAGAACAAACATTTCGAAGCTTTATGCAAAAATTAAACGTAGACAATTATGAGGTTAAATGGGTTTCCAAAGAGGAAGCAGCAGATACAATCTGCAAGCTGAACTTTGAAGGCAGCGAGTTATGGGAAACGCTAAGTGTGCTCCCTGACATGTTAAAAAAGAAAGTGGATAAATTGGATCAGAGCCAACTATTGGAAAAAGCCGTTGATACTCTTCCAGAATATGTATTTCATCTTGCTTTTGAGAAAGCTGTTCAAATATTTCCAGAGGAAAAGGTAGTCAGCTTTTTAGTGGGCCACGCCATGTATGTCGCAGTATTGGCTGCAACATCTGAAAAGGCCGGTGAAACAGAGCTGTTTTCTCCATTGCTAGAACTTCTGGAGTCCGGACATGTCCCGCTTGGTCCAGAAAAAAATACCATCTATTTATTATAAAAAAGCTGTTCTGGATAAAGCGGAAGCTGGATCATCAGGAAGTGAAGTGAAAAGAGAATTTACATCTGACATTGCGAGATTTCTTCACTTGAAACCTATTCTAAAGATGGACGGCTTTAGAATAGGTTTTTATAATTATCTATAATACCGTATCAGTTTCCGTGAACGGTAGTGATGATGATTTTTTTAAGAATAATGCCCAAGATATTCAGATATTTTACCTGCTGCATCTTTAATCTTCTCTATAAAAATTTCTTGTTTTTTGCCTGTCATTCTGCTGGAATGTCCAATCACTGACAGGGAAGATACGACCTTTCCTGTATAGTCCCGAATGGGAGCTGCTATGCTTGTATAGTTTTCATAGTAAGTATTTTCTAAAAGGCAGTAATCGTTTTTTTGGATATCAGCAATTAAAGAGAGCAGATCATTTCGATGGGTTAATGTATATGGCGTATAAGGATATAATTCCGATTGGAGAAGTTGTGTGATCGT
Source organism: Siminovitchia terrae (assembly GCF_003605405.2). GTDB lineage: Bacteria > Bacillota > Bacilli > Bacillales > Bacillaceae_C > Siminovitchia > Siminovitchia terrae. The sequence continues at coordinate 2,645 of NZ_QYTW02000032.1, forward strand.
GCTTTCATCTTGAAAAGCCAAAATACAAAGGCCTTCGCTAGTACAATGAATGGGATTCTTTCTCCCTATTTGAGTCAGCAGGCGATCAGGATGACGACTTTCAACACGAAATAAATAAACAACCTCCATATTTTCCATTAAGCAAATGTGGGCAGATTCATCTAAAGTTTCTGAAAGCCTTTTAACAATAGGAAGAGCTTCTTTATATAATTCATGATGGCTAAAAATAACTCCGCCAAGGCTTAAAATGGCCAGACCTAAACGATAGTGGTTAGTCCGCGGATTTCTGCTAAGAAACCCTTCCTTCACTAAAGTGGCAACGGTGCGGTGGGTGCTGCTCTTTGGAAGATGGGATAGCTGGACAATGTCTGTAAAACTTAGCTCTTTTTGTTTTTGAGAAAACAAACGAAGAATCCGCAAAGCATTTGTTACGGACGACAGTGTGGAGGCTTTCATTTCATATCCCTTCTTTTTCTAAGTTTAATCATGTCTGTTAGCCTTTCAGATGATTTCTTGAGCAGGGCGATGTACCTTGATTGTATTTCTGGTGAGGAAATCCTCTTGGAAAAAGCTGTAATACTAAGGGAGGCAATGACCTGTCCTGATTCTCCATAAACAGGAACACCGATACCAGTAATGTCATTTCTGTATTGCTGGTCACAAATAGCGAATCCATCTTTCCGTACTCTGTCCAATCTCTTCAAAAAAGCTAAAGGTGATATAATTGTACTTTTCTTGTGTGTTTGTAATTCATTAGAAGCGAGCTTTGCAGCATCGGGATGAAAAGCTAGGATTGCTTGCCCGGCACTTGTACAAAAAGCGGGTTTTCGGCTGCCGTGATGAATGTAGTCAACGGATGAATAAATCCCACCTATCGTTTTCAAATAAACAACCTCTGTCCCTTCCAAAATTGACAAATGGGCATTTTCCCCAATTGTTTCGACAAGCATGTTTAAAATCGGGACTGCCTCATTGGAAATCGGAATTTGTGAATGAACTATATTTGCCAAAGATAGGATGGAAGAGCCAAGACTGTATAGGTTTGAATGAGGATCTTTGTATACAAATCCCTCCGAAGCAAGGGATGATAGAAGGCGATAGCTTGTGCTTTTGGCTGTCCCAAGCTTCCGTGATATTTCGGTTACACTCATCTCTGGTTCATCTATGGAAAAGAGCTTTAAAACATGTAGGGCATTTTCCAGCGAGGTTCTTTTTTGTCCGTGTACCATTTTCTCACCTGTTTAAAAGTTTTTCAGATTTAAAATAATGATTTTTAAAATTATCAATAACATTCAGATGATTATTTGTTTTGATTCCAAAAATGTGAGTAAGGAATCGTTGTTTACGGTAGGTCAGGGGAAAAGAGGGAATTACTTTCCAAACTCTCTTTAGTTATTTGGGTTAAATTTCAAAAGAAGATTACTCTCTTTAACCCCGGCTTTATTCATAGTTCATTTACTTTGTTTTACAACAATAAAAGCTCTGAGCCGGTACAATACCGAACTCAGACCTTAATAGCTGTTTAGGAAAAATATCTGTCTAATTTTATGGGGTCACTTCAACACGGGTGGCTTTGATTTACAGGGAATCAACAGCTTTAGGGCTGTGCCCAATACCGGCCTAGCTCCTGATCGAGATATACCCAGCCTTTCCACGCAATATGAATGGTATCCATAATAAAATAAGGGTCATATTCATGTTCTGTAAAATCAACATAGGCAACATCGGCATCTGTTAATATTTGCTTCATTTTATCGTAGTATTTCTGACGACGATCCTTAGGATAACCGTTATAATCATACCAGTATCCATTAACTGGAATCGAAACGAATAGTGGCTTTGCGCCAGCATCCTTTAAAATATCGATTACTAGTTGAAAATCTTCATATTCAGGAGAATTCGTATAATCTTCGTTCTTTCGCATATCTTTAAACCTTGATATATTAGCATTTACAAGTCGTTTATAAAATTTGTTTTCAATCATTAAATCATTGGATACACGTTTTTTGCCATATTCCTCAGCATTTTGCAATTGTTGCTCAAATGTTTGATTTGTAATTAGCTTATCATTGCTTTTTAACTTATCTGATTCCCGAGGGAAAAGCGAGTAATATAAATCCTTTTTCTCTAAAAGTGCCTTTTGTGCACGGCCTGCTATCATTGCAAGTCGACCCATGACTGGTTTTTCCTTACCATCAGATAATTGATATTGATAAATTATATTTAACAGCTGATCTCGATTTACAGTATCAAATTCAAGAAGTCGTTTCATTGCTCGATGTCGAAGCTCTTCATCAATATCCTTATTGTATGGTAAATCATAGGCGTGTAACATCGAATAGTTAGTTGAAAATTGTAGTTCAGGCATGCCGTTTTTCGTAAACCATTGAGGTGAAATGATGAATATTATTTTTTTATCCTTTAAGTTTTTCTCCTGTGCAGCAAAATTTAAAAAGTGTGTAATCGACTGCATCCCTCCACGTCCTACCATAAATATGGAGTACGGAGTATCCGTAGCTCGTGCATAATTATAGGGATGGAAGGGATCAAATCGATTTAATTCTGAGGAGCCGTATAAAGGCAACGAATTAGACTCCTTTAACATTCGTTCCTGGAAATACATTCCTTGGAACACTAGCGGAGACATGTTGGTTTTTGCCTGCTCAACATTTTTATCTGAAATCCAAGCTTTTATCCAGGAATTTGGGAAGAACAGAAAGGCAGCAAAAAGAACAAAGGCAGTGAATAGTGATAGAAAGCCTTTCTTGATCATTGTCTTTCAGCTATTTTCCCTGCAATACGATTTGGCGTGTTCCATTCCTCACGATTGAAATCAGTAACTGGCACTGAAATGTTAAAGCGATTTTCAATTTCAACTAACAAATTAATTGTGCCGAATGAATCAAGAAGCCCTTCTTCAAATAAATCGATATCTGGATTTTCTAAAATGATGTCGTCCTCGCATATCTCTACTAGCATTTCTAAAATTTGTTGTTTATCCATTTAAAATTCTCCTTTTTTGTCTAGGCAAAGCCAGTGTTTAAAATAATGTTCCTGAAAAAATATAGAAACCAAAGCAAACTGTATTAAAAGTGATGAACACTCCTATTGCATGTGTCCATTTATTTTTCGGCCAAAACTTATGTTTTTTGTTCCAGCGTTCAAATTTATCAAAGCTGATAATTAATAAGGCATGATAAAGACCATAAACGACAAAGTGCCATTCTAATCCGTGCCAAATCCCCATTAAAAAGAATAGTAAAAAGAACCCGATATAGGAAATGGCATATTTGTTTTGAATCCATTTTTTTTTCGTCATCCAAAATACGAAGCGCATATAGACATAATCTCTAAACCAGAATGAGAGGCTCATATGCCAGCGATTCCAAAAGTCTTTAATGTTTCGACTTGAGAATGGACGGTTAAAGTTAATGGGCGTTTGAATCCCCATCATACGGCTGACGCCAACAGCAAAAGCACTATAGCCGGCAAAATCGAAAAATAGATAAAAACTGTACATGTACATATACGCTATTTGCCCTTGAAAAGGTGTCAAATAGTTATAGGTATGATTTGGTAAAAAAATAAGTGCGTAATTATATATCAAATAAGCCAAAATGAACTTATATAAAAAGCCTATAAATATATAATTTATCCCACTTAACAGGAGCTTTTGATAGTCTTGACTAGACGGCACTGAATGCATATCTTTATAAAAACGTCGCCACCGATCGATGGGGCCTGATGATACGGTTGGGAAGAACAGCAAGAAATAGGCAAGCTCAACCGTTGAAATTTTATCTTTCATTAAGCCATCACGTGTTTCCAAAATCATTTGTACCGATTTAAAGGTAATGTAGGATATACCTAGGAATCCAAATAAATGCTGAAGGCCGAGTATTGGAAGAATCTTTACTAGCCCAAGTGGCAAAACTGACAGTAATACAGCGATGACGAATACAAAGCTGCTATTCTGCTGTAACCGATATTTTTGGTAAGCAATGATTAATATTAACTGAAATACTGTAAATAGTATAAGAGAAATTGAACCATTGAGAGAGTTACCGAAAATAAGAGCTAACACGATAATTGAAATAAAGATATTGTAGCCTTTAGCTGATTTTTCACGTAGTCCTAAAATCATGGTAGGCATTAATAAAATACCAATGATGATGAAAAAAATTATATTCCCATAAGGTGTCATACTGTCTCCATAACCGCCAATCCTTTACGATCCACTTTGCCATTCGTATTTAATAGTAAAGTGTCCATGTATTTGAATGTTTTTGGAATCATATAGGATGGTACATAATCCGATAACAACGCTTTAAGCTGCTTCGTCATTTTGAAGGCCGAGTCCGTTAACGGCTCCCGAAGAACTACATATGCACTTAGTGAAACAATCTCATTATCTTTTAAAATAGGTACAACAACACAGCTAGAAACAGGCATCAAATTGCCAATATGCTTTTCTATTTCTTCAATTTCTATGCGATAACCGTGTAGCTTTATCTGGAAATCCTTACGACCAGAAAAGAATAAATAACCATCTTTTTCATAACCTATATCTCCAGTTTTATACATACGATTCCCGGCTATTGTCGGAAAGGCTTTTGCTGTTAATTCAGGTGCCCCGAGATAGCCCGCACTAACAGTTGGTCCCGAGATCATAATCTCTCCATCTTCTAATAAGGATAGATTAGGCTCAAATAGTGGGGCGATTGGTAATTGTTCAAACCGCTCTAAAAGCTCTTTTGTGACTTCAATATAGGATACAGCAACAGTTGTTTCTGTAGGACCGTATAAATTAAAAATAGATGCTTGTGGAAAGCGTTGCATTAAGTCTTTTGCTACGGATATTGGTAATACTTCACCGCAGAATAGAAAGGTATTTAAATCCGGCATTAGCTCTTGATTCCATTCTTTATTCATTAAGCACATTTTGGCGAAGGAAGGAGTGGAAGTCCAAACGCGAGTATTAGATGAAGCTAAGGAATCAAAAAGTGATTTAGGATGAGCAATCTGCCCCTGTGTGATAGCGTAAAGCGTATGTCCACCAACGAGTGCAGGATATAAATCCATTACAGATAAATCAAAGGAATAAGGTGCTTGATTTAAAAATACACCGGGTTCTTGTAAAGGGAAGTGGTCTTGCATCCAAGCGACAAAGTGTGCCAAATTATTGGCCGTAATTTGTACACCCTTTGGTTTACCAGTTGAACCGGATGTGTAAATAATATAATGGATTTCCTCGTCCTGGACCCATGCTGTTGGCTGTGATGGGATGCTACACGGTTGAGTTATTACATCACTTACCGCTGCAACAGGAACAGATATAATCGTACTTAATGGTTCTGTTGTCAGTAGTAAGCCAGCTTCAGATGCTTCTATAATGACCTGCAGTCTCTCAGACGGTGTAGATGAATCAACAGGTATATATGGATGGCCAGCCTTTACAGCACCTAAAAAGGCAACGATTTGTAGAGGGGACATATGACCGTAAACGACAATCGGTTGCTGTCTCTGCAAGCCAAGCTTCATAATAGAATGTGCCACGCAATCAGATGAATGCCAAAGCTCACCATATGTTAAAGTAGCATTATTCGTTTGATAAGCAATTTTCTGTGGTTGCTGGAGAGCCACATGTTCAATCGCTGCTAATATACTTAACATTGTAAAACTCTCCTTTATTTAAAATTCCGTATATATAAATGATCCAGCGTTCATATCGTGGAAGCCATGAATAAGAAACAACAGCACTAAAATGATGAAATAAAATAATGTGAAGCCTATAAAACGGAAAAGCGTATTATTTCTGATCGATTGCATTTGCCCACCTCCAAACAAAAATACAAAATACTGTAGCTCTGTAAATATACTAAAGAAATAGATATTTTTTCAAGTTGTTTTATGGTCCTTATGATCAATTTTTAGATACTTTTAACGGATGATGAAGAAAAATGTCGTCGAATTTTTGTACATTCATTAAATGAAGATTTTGGAAAAATGAAATGAGGATAAAATATCAACCGAAGGATCTAGTGTAGTATCTATGGATGAATACCCATCTGCGGACGTGGAAAATACATGTTTTTTACCTTTAACTGATCCAATCGCTTTCTCTATAGGCTTTGTAACTTGTTCAGCCATGGTACCTGCATCTGTCCCCTGCCCCATGACAATGACGTTTACCGCAGGGTTATTAGCGGAAGGCATAAACTCCTTTGGCAATGTAAAGTAACTGAGTGCTCCAAGCCCCAAAACCAAGACAGTCATCAAAATGACAGCTGCCTTATTTTTTAAGGCCCAAGTTGTAAATCTAATCATTCATTTCTCCCATTACTCTCACAACATCCAGTATAATTTATTTTCTGATTTATCATATAGACTTAAGTTGTAATTTTTCTTACTCCTTTGTATTTAGTTNGGCCCAAGTTGTAAATCTAATCATTCATTTCTCCCATTACTCTCACAACATCCAGTATAATTTATTTTCTGATTTATCATATAGACTTAAGTTGTAATTTTTCTTACTCCTTTGTATTTAGTTAGAGGAGAAAGCCGCACACCTTTAGGCGATCAACACAAACTAAATTTTGACCTCATCATATTATGTGGAACGTCCCCTTGCCTCAAACGGTGGCAGCAATTCGTATCTTCTTGAAGTAATGATGAAGGTAATACGAACATAGTTCCTGCCAGGAAGTTAGAAAAGTTTCCAATTGGAATACCGGCTTCGCTGCCGATCATTAAATAATCAAGAATATTTTTAATCAATTCAACTATTATTGCTGCAAGTGGACCAAACATCAACGCAGCGATCAATGCAGGAATATCGCTGAAATCCACCGTAAGATATGCCGGAAACGGCGGGATCGGGAACTTAATGAGCATCAGTACAAAAGACAAGCTACTCAGTATCCCGATTGCTACAAATGATCTCGTATTAAAAGATTAGTGTAAATCGTCGTTTTCTATAACGTAAAAATCTATACTTTCCTCCTGTTTCTGTTCCGTTACAGTAAGTTTAGTAAGTGAAAGTAAAATCAAAGTAAACGCAATGAAAAATAACGGTAATTTTTTTAAATCAGAAGCAGCTATGATGAGGGATAAACAAAATAAAATTGCAAAAACATAGATAATGAGATGGTATTGTAAAATTATAGGACTACTGCTTCGCATACATATTTGAGCAAAAAGAAAAGTGCCATCATAAATGAATCGCATCATCTTATGATGACATCCTTTAGCATTTATAACTTTTTCCTAAACGTAAAATTCAGTGTCATTATAGACATTGATCGTGTCAACAGCATGAGTCTTTGGAGTATTTGTTGATGCTTGCTCATAAATCAAAGTATTTTTATCCACTGGAATAGTACTGTAACATCAGACTTTTGAGCGATCATTTCCAGATTTTCTTTATCTGTTTATATCATTCTTTGTTGTGAAGATAACTTTCAATTATTAACTCACGTATTGCTAATAAAGGGGGAATTGTATAAAAATGAAAAAAAAGAATGTAAAAAATAGTTCTCCAATAAATGGCTATGTTAAACCTGGTTTTGAGAAAGTAAAAAATGAATTCGTTAAGAATTTTGACGAACGCGGAGAGCTTGGGGCAGCATGTTCTATTTATTTGAAAGGAGAAAAAGTTGTAGATTTATGGGGCGGGGTTAAAGACCATCAGACAAAAGAACTTTGGGAAGAGGATACAATGGTAACGGTGTTCTCCTCTACAAAAGGGTTTTCGGCATTGGCAGTTGCTATCGCACATTCTAAAGGGTACTTTGATTTCGATGATAAAGTATCAACCTATTGGAAAGAGTTTGGACAAAATGGAAAAGAAAATATTACGATTAGACAATTGTTAAACCATCAAGCAGGATTAAGTACCATTAAAGATCTTCCCATATATAAAATTAGTGATTTTGATACGAGTAATATAATAGGAGAACTTGAAAAAAAGAAGCCCGTATGGGAACCAGGTTCAAGACATGGCTACCATTGTTGGACGATTGGCTGGTTTATAAGCGAGTTAATCAAAAGAACAGATCCCCACAATCGTTCGTTAAGCGACTTTTTTCGAGAAGAGGTTGCAGAACCACTAGAAGCAGAATTTTATATTGGTTTACCTGAATATATAGATGACACTAGAGTATCAACTATTAAAGGTGTCAGTTCTGTGCTGGATTTGTTTAAAAGTTTTAGTACTTTTCCTATAAGTCTATTGTTTGCTTTTATGAATCCTAAATCACTAACAAGTAAAAGTATGGTTGATTCAAAAAATCTATTAGCACATTCCAACTTCAATACGAGAGAAATGCGTCAAATTGAATTTCCTTCAGGTAACGGTATAGGGTTAGTCCGAGATATGGCTAAGATATATAGTGAATTTGCCAATGGAGGAATCAACTTAAAACTGGAGTCCAATACGTTTGAAGAATTGAAGAAGAATCCCGAACCGACGAAAAATGGCTTTCAAGATGTAGTGCAAACTATTGAGACAGCGTTTCATTTAGGTTTTTTTAAACCACTAGAAACAGGTTCAAATTATGGTTCTCCCCAATGTTTTGGTCATCCAGGAGCTGGAGGATCATTTTGTTTTGCAGACCCTAAAAATAAAGTAGGGTTTGCTTATGCTATGACAAAAGTGGGAATGTATATGTTTGACGATCCAAGAGAAGTAGCGTTACGGAATGCTTTTTATGAGTGCTTGTAAGAGGTGTCTTCTTCAATTAAATGGTCAACTAGTAATATCCGGATACCTTATAAAACTAATTTTGCTAAGGAAACACTCAGTTCTTATTCACAATAGGTGAGAAAGAAAATTGGTTAATGAAGCAGTCTATCAAAACACTTGCTAGTTTTGGAAAGACCGCAATGGTTAAGAAAGTAAGGCATAATGCACTACTAGAAAATCAAAAATTATTCGATAAATTCCTTGATAAGTTATTGAATAAGGGAGTGTAAGCTCAGAGTGCACACAGTTCTTGTTTCACAGTTTAGATTTTTAATTGGTTTAACCTCATTCAGCAGAAGTCTCCCACTTCTGTAAGTGGTGAGATGAATGCCTATTGGAATTCCATTCAGTGGGGGTTCAAACCCCGGCTAAATAAAGTCAAAGCCTCCGGCGGATGCCACAGATTTTTCAGAGGAAATTGATCGAGCTTAAGCTCGATAAAATCTGGGCGCAAATACGCCAAGGCGCATTTGATTGCTTACGCCTAAATTCCTTGTTTTTTTGTTATAATCGGTCAATCTCTCTATCAGTGAATCTTCTTTTTATGTGGTGCACATGTTGTTATGATAATAGAAAGCAGGAGAGGGGAGTTAGAGCCATGGCAGATGCCCAGAGAGAAACGGTTATCAGAAAAGTAGAGCAACATTTACGTAAGATGTCGCGCCAGTTGATTAAAATCGATACAGAGGGACAAGCACTTCAGTATTTGAGTGATTCTTTTCGGAATAAGCTATATTGCGACTTCGTTGGTGTGGTGTTTGTTGAAGAGGACTTGTATGTTCCAAAAACGTGGAGTGGGAATGTCTTTGAAGTGAGAGATTCTTTTCCCATGCCTGTAGATCAATGCTCCAATCAATTGCTTGAACATAGTTTGACTGATAAAGAGGCTTGCACAATGGCCAGTGCTTGTCATCTTTTCTCTTTATTGAAAAAATCAGGTGTGAAAACATGGTTTACAGTACCGATTAAGGACGAGCTGCATACGTTTGGTTTTTGCATGATCGGATTTTTGAGCTATGTTCCTCTTTTGGAAATGAGGAAGCATTTTGATGAATTTGGTCAAGATGTCGCTTTAGCTATTACTATGACAAGAAATCGAAAAATGCAGTTGAAAGAGATAGAAGGCATTGAATGGATTACAAAAAACTTATCCATCGATTCGCCGTTCGAGGAAAAAATCGCAGAGATCACAACGCGTGCTGGTAAAGGTACGGATGCCGAATTTGCTTGTATCTACCTTTATAATGATCTGGATAATTGTTTTATTTTCCAGCCTCCAGCATATGGACAAATGAAAAATATACAACAAATGAAAGTCCAACATAACTATTTTTTAAAAGAACATTTCCCGTTCTTGGAAAAAACAGGTGGAATGCAGTTAACAATCCCGATATCCATGGATCTAAAAACAATCGGAGTCCTTCATGTTGAAAAGAAAAGGTCCGGGGTATTCAGTGAAGAAGATTTGCATGTACTTCGGCTGATCAGTAATCATATAGCCACCATTTTGGAAAATGCACGGCTCTACAATAAGGAAAAGGAAAATCGTAACCGTTTGCATTTTTTACTTGAATACCAACAAGCATTAGTAAAAGAAACAGTAAAGCATGAAGGATTTGACGGGATTACGTCAATGCTTGGTGAATTGTTTAATGAACCAATCGTCCTATTTGACCGTTTTATGCATCCTTTATCGTTTTCAATCAAGGAAAGCAAGGAAAGCCTCATTCCCCAATTGCGTGCTGAAGCTGAAAAGATGAAAAGAAAGAAAAAACCATATATCGTCCTTAAAGAATATGGACAAGCATATTCCATTTGGCCAATTAGCGGAGGCGATGATGTACTGGGTTATTTAGCTGTACGCATGTCAGGAAATGAATTGGATGATTATGACCAAATCATGATAGAAATGGCCCGGAATATTTGTTCTATTCAATTTATTAAACAAAAATTGGTGCTGGATGCAACAGAACAAGCTAAAGAAAACTTTATTAGTAAGCTGCTAGTTGAAATGGTCGAGAATAAAGAGAGTATTCTCCAGTACGCCAATTTATTTATGTGGGATTTATTCAGACCACATAGGGTAGCGTTGTTATCTATTACATTGAAAGATGATGAGGTTGAAGGGTGTAATCTGTTGGAGCAACAAGCGAAAAAATCAGTAGTATGGGATTATATCAGGGTATTAGTGGTAGAAAAAAATAAAGAAATTTTAGCTGCTACGTTTAAAGATCAGTATGTCCTCATTGTACCAGCTAATAAAGGGATGCAGGATTTCTGGACTAGATTTTACACAAGTATAAAAAAAGCGGTCAAAAGGAGCGGAATCAACTGTCATGTATTCATCGGAATTGGGGGAAAGGCAGACAATATTCAAGAGTATTATGTAAGTAGCGAGCATGCAAGGCAGGCATTGAACATAGTGCAAAGCCGATTTAGAGATAAGGGATATGCTTTTTTTGAAGAACTGGGCTCTTACACGATTTTGCATCACCTTGAACACACGAAGGCCATTCATTTGTTTATGGAGAATCAGCTGGGGCCGCTAGAGAAATATTCCGAAGGAAAGAGTATGGATCTTATTCACACCCTTAGAGTGTATTTGGTCAATAATGGAAATGCGAAAGCGACAGCTCAAGAATTATATATTCATAGAAGTTCTTTATTATATCGGTTGGAAAAAATTGAATCTATATTAGAAGTTGATTTAAATGATCCAGAAGTAAGGTTTAACTTAATGATGGCATTTAAATTATATGATATGCGGGGACAGCTGTGAACGAGCTGTCTTTTTTAAATAGTTTTGACGGTAAAATCGATTTCTTTTCCTACACTATGTAGGTACAACCTGGCGATTCCTCCTCTTATAATATAATTAAAGGATTTATAGAGGAGATGTGGATATGAGTATTCAAACAATTGGAGTGGTAGGGGCTGGCTCTATGGGAGCGGGGATTGCGAACCTGGCAGCTATGAATGGTTTTGACGTAATTTTGCGAGATATTGAAGATCGTTTCTTGGATGGAGCTTTATCTCGCATTGACAGATTTATGTCAAAAAGTGTGGAGCGAGGAAAATTAACGGAAGAACAAAAGCAAGCGGCACTTTCCCATATTAAAACGACGAAAAATCTGGAAGATTTCAAGGAAGCTGATGTCGTTATTGAGGCTGTTATTGAAGATATGGAATTGAAAAAAGAAGTTTTCTCACAACTGGATGAAATTGTGAGAGAAGATGTTATTTTGGCAACAAATACTTCATCGATGTCAATCACTGAAATTGCTTCCGCAACAAAACGTCCGGAACGAGTGGCAGGTATGCACTTTTTCAACCCGGCACAGCTTATGAAACTGGTGGAAGTGGTCCGGGGATATGGAACAAGCGATGAAACGGTCGAGGAATTGAAAGCGTTGTCTAGTCGTTTAAATAAGGAAGTAGTAGAGGTTAAAAAGGACTCACCTGGATTTATCGTTAACCGGATTATGATTCCGCAGTTTATAGAAGCGATTCGTCTGTTGGAAGAAGATGTGGCTACTGCTGAGGACATTGATAAGGCTGTGAAATTCGGGCTGAACTATCCGATGGGACCGTTTGAGCTTCAGGATTATGCAGGAGTGGATATCGGCTTCTATGTAATGGAATATTTCGAGAAGGAATTCAATGATGCCCGATTTGCACCGCCACTTTTAATGAAACAAATGATGAGGGCAGGAAGACATGGTAAGAAAACAGGAGCAGGGTTCTATAACTACGATAAATAATTTCATTCAGCAAAAGTCTCCGACTTCTGTAAGTGGAGAGATGAATGTATATTGATATTCCATTCAGTGGGGGTTCAAACCCCGGTTGAATAAAGTGAAAGCCTCTGGCGGATGCCTCAGACTTTTAGAGGATTTAACGAGCAAAGCTCGATAAAATCTGGGCGCAAATATGCCAAGGCGCATTTGATTGGAGGAAAAACGATGAATGATGAATTTCTAATCAGTGAGATAGAAGACAATACAGCTATTATTACGATTAACCGGCCGCCGGTAAATCCGCTCAACTCACAGGTATTCAAAGAGCTTTCTGATGTATTTCGGGAACTTGATGAAGATGATCGAGTAAAGGCAATCATTTTGACAGGAAGCGGCGAAAAAGCATTCGTTGCAGGAGCAGATATTAATGAAATGGCCGGATTGGACCTTGTAGGTATTAATAAAATGAACAAGGTGTCCAGAAGTGTTTATACACAAATTGAGAACTCTACCAAGCCTGTTATTGCTGCAATCAACGGTTTGGCTCTTGGCGGCGGTTTTGAGCTGGCTTTGGCCTGTGACTTACGTATTTGCTCAGAAAAAGCAAAATTCGCTTTTCCAGAAGTCGGATTGGGGATCATTCCTGGAGGAGGTGGAACTCAACGACTTCAAAAAATAGTAGGCCAGGGAATAGCGAAAGAGCTTCTATATTTTGGAGAGATGTTTGATGCTTTTCGTGCCCAGGAATTGCACATTGTAAACAAAGTTGTACCTGTTAATGAGGTATTATCCGCTGCGAAGGAATGGGCTGCCAAGCTTACACAGAAGCCTCCGATCGCATTGCAAATGATGAAGGTTGCTGTGAATGCAGGAAGCAACACGGATATCGAAACAGGATTAACAATCGAAAGCTCTTGTTTCGGCAATGCTTTTTCAACAGAAGACCGTAAAGAAGGGCTGACGGCATTTGTAGAAAAAAGAAAGCCTATGTATTCAGGAAGATAGACCATGTAAAAAAAGAAGTATCGAGATGTGCAGGAGGTCGAAGTCATCAGGGATACTTCTTTTTTAACAGAGTAAGAAAGCATAAAATCAGATGAAATATTTAGTTCGGATTAAGATTTTATATGTCTAGCTACAGGCGCCTTCGGCTCGAGGTCACAAGTCAAATTGCTGTGGTGACTGAGGAACTGCCTCCTCGCAATTCGCCTTGTACTTGTCGCCTAAGGCTGCGCGCCTTTCGCTTTTCTTAATAGATTTTGAGGAGTTGAGAGAATGGCAACCAAAAATGCAGAGATGAAGAATTTTTTAAATAAAACGATCCATTCTGATGACATTTTTACCCCGGAAGATTTTTCAGATGAACATAAAATGATTGCGGATATGACAGAGAAGTTCGTGATCAACGAGGTCATGCCGGCCCTTTCAAAAATAGAAAACCAGGAATTTGATGAAACAATTCGTTTGATCAAAGAAGCGGGGGCGCTTGGTTTAATTGGTGCTGATATCCCTGAAGAAGATGGTGGATTAGACCTGGGAAAAGTCAGCGGGGCAATTATTGGAGAAAAAATGGCATTAGGACGTTCCTTTTCAATTACGTTTGGAGGACAAACCGGGATTGGTGCGTTGCCGATTGCTTATTTTGGAAGCCAAGCTCAAAAAGAAAAATATTTGCCCGACTTGCTTTCAGGAAATAAAATTGCTGCTTATGCACTGACAGAACCGTCAGCAGGTACAGATGCATTAGGCTTAAAAACAAGGGCTATCCTAGCGGATGATGGAAAGCATTACATATTAAATGGAGAGAAGCAATGGATTACCAATTCGGCTTTCGCCGACGTGTTTATTGTCTATGCGAAAGTAGACAGCAAACAAATAACTGCTTTTATTGTGGAAAAAAACTCTGAAGGACTGTCAACGAGCCCCGAGGAGAACAAAATGGGTTTAAAAGGGTCCTCTACACGTTCGCTCATTTTAGATCAGGTAAAAGTACCGGTTGAAAATGTCATTGGTGAAATTGGCAGAGGGCATATTATTGCATTTAACGTATTAAATATTGGCCGTTATAAAATTTCCGCTTCAGCGCTTGGTTCGTCGAAAAGATCATTGGAGCTCGCGGTTAAATATGCAAATGAACGAAAGCAATTCGGACGGCCAATCTCAAGTTTTAATTTAATCAAACAAAAGCTGGCTGGTATGACCATCAAAACGTACGCCAATGAAAGTGCTGTATACAGAACAGCAGGGGCGATGCAAGATGGATTCGAGGAAATGAAAGATTCAGGTAAGGAATATGGAAAAACGATTGCCCGCTTTGCCGTTGAATGCTCCATTAATAAGGTGATGTCTACAGAAGCACTAGACTTTGTAGTTGATGAAGCCGTTCAAATTCATGGCGGATATGGCTATATGGCTGAATATGAAGTAGAGGCCATCTATCGCGATTCTCGGATAAACCGGATATTTGAAGGGACAAATGAAATCAATCGAATGATTATTGCATCCACAATATTAAAAAATGGAAAACAGCCACTGAAAAATAAACAAGTAAATGATGGCCCTTTGCAACGGGAAAAACAAACAATCCAGCTTATGAAAGAATACTTGGATTCAACTATTCAGGCTATTCACCAGGCAGGATTTGACGATCTGAATGAGGAGCAGGAAGCAGCCGCTTTTTTGGCTGATCTTGCTATTGCTATTTACGCGAGCGAAAGTGCTGTCCTTCGTGCAGATAAGCTGCTTACGAAATATAGTGATGATCGCAACGCGCAAATACTAGATTGCACAAAAGTATATGTTCATGAAACAGCTCAATGGTGTGCAATAAAAGGCTTGAATATTCTTAATCACTTAAACGATAATGAACAGTTTTCCCAGACCATTGGACGCCTGATCAGCAGCAGTCCGGATAATATGGTCGCAATCAAGCGTCGTATTGCAGATCGAATCATTACAGCGGAACGATACATGGTTTAAGTTCATTCAGCTGGAGTCTCCCACTTCTGTAAGTGGCGATGAATGCTTATTGGTATTCCATTCAGTGGGGGGCAAATCCCGACTGAATAAAGTGAAAGCCTCCGGTGGATGTTACAGAGTTTCAAAGGAAAATTATCGAGCGGAGCTCGATAAAAAATGGGCGCAAATACGCCAAGCGCATTTATTCATGTGAAAGAGGTGTTAAGTATGAGTCATATTGTCTTAGTAGAGGGAGCCCGTACACCTTTTGCAAAAATTTCGGGGTCTTTTCGAGATATTACAGCAACAAAATTGGGAGTGATGGCTTCAAAAGCGGCGATTAAAAAATCAGGAATTTCGCCTGAAGATATTGACCATGTCGTATTCGGCAATGTTCAGCAGTCAAGCAAGGATGCCCATATGCTTGCTAGACATGTCGGGCTGCAATCAGGTACTCGGCTTGAAGTCCCGGCTGTTACGATCAACCGTGTTTGCGGTACAGGCATTGAAACAATCCTAGCTGGAGCCAGATATATTTTAACAGGAGAGGCTAATGTTGTATTAGCTGGAGGAACAGAAAATATGAGTCAGGTGCCTCATGTAATCCGCGGAATGAGATGGGGGAGCCCGCTTGGTGCACCATTAGTGGAAGACTGGGTATTCGATGGTCTGTTAGATACAAATTGCGGATACTCCATGGCGGAAACAGCGGAAAATGTTGCAGAAAAATATCGGATTTCCCGCAAAGAAATTGATACACATGCATTGACAAGTCATATGCGAGCCATCGCTGCAAGGGATAAAGGCTATTTTGATGAAGAGATTGTTCCTGTCACTGTAAAAGGTAGAAAAGGCGATGAGGTTGTGGATCAAGATCAGCACATCCGTAATACGAGCATGGAACAATTAAGTAAGCTAGAAGCCCGCTTTGTCAAAAATGGAGTTGTGACTCCGGGGAATGCGAGCGGGATGGTGGATGGAGCCGCGGCAGTTATCATTACTTCAAGTGATTATGCAGAAAAGAACGGTTTACAGCCAATCGCGCGCCTCGTATCTTGGGATGTTGTCGGAGTAGAACCTAAATATATGGGGATTGGACCAGTACCAGCTATTCAAGGTGCTTTAAAGAAAGCGGACTTCCAGCTTAAAGATTTGGATTTAATTGAAATCAATGAAGCTTTTTCTGCTCAGTATTTAGCTTGTCAAAAGGAATTGGGATTTGACCCTGAGATAGGAAATGTAAACGGTGGTGCAGTTGCTTTAGGTCATCCGCTGGCGGCAAGCGGTACAAGGATTTCTCACTCACTTGTGAAAGAATTAAAAAGACGCAACAATAAGTACGGGGCATCTGCTGTTTGTATTGGCGGGGGACAAGGAATCGCGGCCATTTGGGAAGCTTTATAATTTAGTAGATTTTTGCATTCAAATTAAAGTTATCAGTCTAATAATGATAACAGTTTTACAGGTATAAAAAGGAATGAAAATGCCATGATTCACTTTTGATAATGAGAGCGTTAACAAAAAGGGTGAAGAAGATGAATAAGCTGCAAAGTACACTGAATGTCAGTAACACATTAAAATTGACTGCTAAACGATTTTTTGACAAAGAGGCAATCGTGGACGGAGCTAAAAGGATTACCTATGGTGCACTTGATCAGGATGTAACTAGTCTAGCGAGAGGTTTGGTCAGCTTAGGTGTAAAGAGCGGTGATCGTGTAGGGGTAGCATTAAAAAATTCCACCGAATTTATAACAGCGTTTTTTGCGATTGCCCGGGCGGGCGCTGTGCTTATTCCCCTTAATCCTTTCTTCAGTAAGGAAGAATGTTCCTACATTGTTCAACAAACTGGAGCCAAAGTGTTGTTCTGTGGTGAAAAAGGCTATTTTGTTGAGCTTCAGAAAGAAATAACAACATTGAATGAAATAATATCTGTCGGGTTTCAAGAGGAAGGGCTTGTTCAATATGATGAACTGTTAGCCAGACAGAATTTGGAAGCAGCCTTCCAAGTGGAACCTAAAGAAGACTTATTTGCGATTTTATTTACATCTGGAACAACCGGCCGTCCTAAAGGGGCAATGCTGACGCATGAAAATGTATTATTCAGCACCATGTCAGCTGCCAAAGTGATGGAGTGTACAGAAGAAGATATTTTTTTAATTCCTAACCCGCTTTTTCATATTTTTGGTATAACGTTTATTCTTCGCTCCACTTTTTGCGGGGGAAAACTTGTGATGATGGAGAAATATTCAGTGACCAAAGCTTTGGAGTTAATCGAAGCAGAGAAAGTGACTGTGCATCCTGGTGTTCCGACTATGTTTATTTTGGAGTTGAATTCCCCGGATTTTAAGAAATATGATTTAAGCTCTTTGCGCACAGGGGAAATGGCCGCTGCCCCTTGTCCAGTGGAGGTGGTGGAGAGAATCCGGAAAGAAATGAATTGTAATGTTCTCGTTGCATATGGCATGACAGAAACATCTGCAACTCTCACCATTACGTCATTTGAAGATACCGATCAATTGCGTGCCGAAACGGTTGGACGTGCAATACCGGGTGTGGAATTAAAAATAGTTGATGAAAACAGAGCTGAATGTCCGGTGGGAAAGGTTGGAGAACTTGCATGTCGAGGGCCGGGAGTGACAAAGGGATATGATAATATGCCGGAAGAAACAGCGACGGCTATTGATCATGAAGGCTGGTTTTATTCCGGAGATTTGGCTGCAATGGATGAGAAGGGGTACGTTCGGATTGTGGGTAGAAAAAAAGAAATGATTATTAAGGGCGGGTTTAATATTTACCCACGTGAAATAGAAGAAAGTCTCCACAAGCATCCAGATATTGTGGATGCGGCAGTCATTGGCCTGCCCGATGACATTTATGGTGAAGTGACGTGCGCTTGCGTTGTAGCGAAAGAGGGCGTGGATCTTGAGCAGGAGTCGCTCCAGGAATATATACAAGAAAGATTTGTGAAATATAAAGTTCCTGATAAGTTTATCATCATGGACAATTTGCCAGTCACAGCTTCAGGAAAAATAAGTAAATTAAAATTGACTGAAGAATTAAAAAAGAGGTTAAATTCACATGAACACAATTGATGCTAATCAACTTTATGATAAAAGTAAGTTTAATCGCTTTCATTTTAAACTGTTGTTCTGGTGTTTTCTTATTATTTTGTTTGATGGATACGACACAGCTATTTACGGCGCGGTTGTTCCTGTTTTAATGGAGGAATGGGCACTTTCCCCAGTGCAGACGGGAGCCATTGGAAGTTATACAGTGATTGGAACGGTCGTGGGTGCGGTGGGAATGAGTATGGCCGCGGATCGGATAGGTCCGAAAAAAATTGTGATAAGCAGTGTAGTTATTTTCAGTTTTTTCACGTGTTTATCAGGCTTTGCAAACAGTCCGCTCTTATTTGCTGTTTTACGTGTTCTCGCAGGAGTGGGTCTTGGTGGAGTGATGCCGAATATCGTTGCTCTTTCAACAGAATTTGCACCGAAAAAAATTCGGAGCACGATGGTGGCGATGATATTTTGCGGTTATTCCGTCGGGTCAATGATTATTGCACTGTTGAGTAAATTTGTGATTGAGACATATGGTTGGAAGCCTCTTTTTTGGTTGGCTGCAGTCCCACTTTTACTCGTTCCGTTTATGTTAAAGGCATTGCCAGAATCATTGCGTGTATTGGCGAATCAGGGAAGAGACAGAGAAATATTGGCTATTATGAAGAAGGCTGTTCCGAATGAAAAATTCAGCGAAGCGACTAAATTTGCCTGTGCTGGCAGTGGAATGGAGAAAGCATCTATTAGAAAACTGATGAGCGAAAAAAGATCCCTGAGTTCGGTTATGTTTTGGGTCATTTCGTTCAGTTGTTTTCTGTTAATTTATGCGATGAACACCTGGCTGACAAAGCTAATGCTTCAAGCCGGTTACGACCTTAGCTCAAGCCTGCTTTTCTTGGCACTCCTGAATGTAGGAGCTACGATCGGAACGATTGTTATCGGTCCGTTGCTGGATAAATATGGAGCGAAAAAAGTACTTATCCCACTCTTCTTTGCAGGAGCCCTCTCACTCATATTTATTTCTGTAGCCCCGCATATTGTCATCGCGTATATTCTCGTTGGTATTATTGGAGCAGCTTCCATTGGAATTCATAATTTGCTTAATCCAGTTGTTTCTCAATATTATCCGCCGGAGGTTCGCTCAACGGCCCTTGGAATCATGATGGCCTTTGGAAGATTGGGTGGAATTATGTCGCCGACTCTCGTGGGTCTACTGATGTCGCAAAATTTAAGTGTTCAAGCAAACTTTACGGTGATCAGTCTCGCCTGCATAGTTGGAGCCATTGCTATTTTACTTGTTCAAGAGAAATATTCTTATCAATATACGGCTAAGGATGAGCAGAAGATTCCTTTATACAACAAACAATTGGGCTAACAGAAAGAGTAAATTTATTTATGAATAGCGTGGAGGTACTTATGAAAATATTTGTTCTATTGAAACGGACTTTTGATACAGAAGAAAAGATTATAGTATCGGGGAATGAAATTGATGATAGTAGTGCTGAGTTCATCATGAATCCATATGATGAATATGCGGTCGAAGAGGCGATTGTTTTGCGTGACAAACACGGGGGAGAAGTCACGGTTGTGACTTAGGTGATGAAGAAGCAGAGAAAGAAATCCGGACAGCGCTGGCGATGGGGGAAGATCAAGCTGTGTTGATTGAGAACGAAGAGATTGAGGAAGAGCAGTTTGTAGGCCAATGAACTTATCTGAAGGAAGGAAAATAAAGAAGAGGTACTGGTATAAAAGTTATATATTCAGCTTTAGGCGCCATCGGCGAAGAATCAAGCCAAATTGAGGAGATGGGTGAAAAGCGTCACCTAAAATTCGTTTTGTGCTTGTCGCCAATAGGGCGCCTTGTGTTTTTTTAAAAGAAAGTATAAGTTTTTTAGGTTTAACAATTTGAACAAAGTGGATTGTTGTCCAGCTACGACGTACAGGACGTACTAGTGCAAGCGAAGCGACAGGACGTCGCGTTCTGAGCCTGCCGACGTACAGGACGTACTAGTGCCGCCGGCGCCTAGCCCCGCAAGAGCCCCGCAAGGATCAAGTCGCTTCCCTGTGGTAGCTGAAGAACTGCCTCCTCGGGAATCATCTTGTTTGCCAGCGCTGAGCCAGGCGCTTGCGTTTTTCTTAATAAAATACTTGAACACCTGCCTTCATTTATTTAGAATAAAGATGATACTTAATTCCAAAAAGGAATAAAGGGAAAATTGATAAAGATAAATCAGGAGGATAAACATTGCTGAAAAAATTCCTGGCTGACGATTCGAGAAAGAATTTGCTTTTAAAAGAAACATACAGACAAATTCATAAACGCAACTCCATTTCAAAAGCGGAACTGATTGAGCTGCTGGGAGCAAGGCCAACCACGATGACGCGTACGATAGAAGAGCTTTTGGAAAATGGCTGGATTAAGGAGGGGGGAGTCGGCCCCTCGAGCGGAGGGCGGCCACCTATACTCTATGAAACAATGAAGGAATCGGCATGGATCATCGGTATCGATATTTCCCGGACTGCCGTAAGGGTTCTTCTGACAACGGTTGACTTTACCGTCATAGAACGGCATTTCATTTCCATGACAAATGCAAAGACACCTGATGTGGTTTTTGCTGAAATCAATCAAATAATTGATTCGTGGCTGGCTCAATATCATATTTCCTTCAAGGATCTTCTCGGAATCGGTGTGGGGGCGGTAGGGCCTATCCATAGAGAAGAGGGAAAAATGGTTAATCCTGAATCTTTCCTTTCAGCAGGGTGGAAAAATGTCGATATCCGAAAGGGACTTGAAAGCTTTCCTGTCCGTATTTTAGTTGATAATGGAGCGAATAGCGCGGCTGTGGCGGAATTTATCCAACATGACGAGGCGTTCCGTAATATTCTTTATTGTGTCCACGGATATGGAATCAGGGGCGGAGTCATGAATGATGGAAGGATATTTTATGCAGGTCAGGGAGATACAAGCGCCCTCGGGCATGTCATCGTGCAGGCAAACGGTAAGGTCTGCATATGCGGAAGGGAAGGATGTCTAACAGCTTATGCTTCTTTTCCTGCGATGGTTGAAGAATACAAGAGGGCAAGCGGCGAAGAGACTTCCTTTGAGGACTTCTTGCTATTGTTGAAAAAAAATGACCCAGAAGCTGTTCGGATTGTTAAAAAAGGCGCTTTTTATTTTGGGATCGGCCTGGCGAATATGATCAATTCTCTTCGGCCGGAACTCGTTGTTCTCCACGGCAGCCTTGTGTATGGAATCCCCACTTTTTATGAAGAGGCGGTTGCCTCTGCAAAATCGCACATCTATATGCCAGAGATGTTTACCCCAATATTTAAAAAAGGTTCCTTAAAAGAAGAAGCTGTTGCGCTTGGAGCCGCAATGCAAGTATTTCAGTCATATTTTAACTTCATTCAGCAGAAATCTCCCACTTCTGTAAGTGGTGAGATGAATGCAAATTAGTATTCCATTCAGTGGGGGTTCAAACCCCGGCTGAATAAAGTCAAAGCCTCCGGCGGATGCCACAGATTTTCAGAGGAAATTTATCGAGCGAAGCTCGATAAAATCTGGGCGCAAATACGCCAAGGCGCATTTGATTGGACAATAGTTTCAATGCTTTATTCATAAAAGGAAAAAAGTGAAAGGAGCAACGGAGAAATGAAAGCAAACAACAAGCATCTGCTCCTGCAATTGTTTTGGACCTTCATGAAAATCAGCCCTGTCACGTTTGGCGGCGGGTTTGTCATGATGCCTTTAATGAAAAAAGAAGTGGTCGATAAGAAGAAATGGATTCAAGATAAGGAGATCATCGATTCCTTTGCGCTTGCACAATCAGCTCCGGGATCGGTGGCAGTTAATTCGGCTGCTTTTGTCGGATATCGGATATCGGGAGTGAAGGGGGCACTCGCAGCAACAATTGGCATGATGATTCCGACCTTCTTAATCGTCATCATTTTAAGCCTGTTATTCCTTACCGTCAGAAATAGCGATTATGTTGAGGCCGCATTTAAAGGGATTAGGCCTGCGGTCGTCGCCCTCATCGTATACGCCGCAATTACGACTGTACGCTCTTCCATACCGGATAAATCTACTTTAGCCTTAATGATCATAGCAGTCATACTGCTCATTTTCTTTCATATGCATCCTGTCCTTTTAATCGCTGTAGGAATATTGAGTGGCATCGCCATTAAGAAAATGAAGCCATCAAAGAAGGAAAGAAGCGCATGCAGAAGAAAGGTTGAAGAAGGAAGGTAAAAACATGCTATTGGATATATTTCTCACATTCTTGTTGATCGGCTTTGTATCATTTGGCGGCGGCTATGCCATCATCCCGATGATTGAATTAGAAGTCACCCGCCACGGCTGGATGACATCCCAGGAGTTGATCGATGTTATCGCAGTCGCCGGAATGTCACCTGGCCCGATTGCCACGAACACAGCCGTCTTTATTGGCTTCCATACAGCCGGATTGCCTGGAGCGATTACGGCGGCTGTTGCCATTACGATTCCTTCGGTTTTAATTGTATTAATCATAGCGGCCTTCTTTTACAAGTTAAATGAAATTACTGTGGTCCAATCTGCCTTTTATGGACTGCGTCCCGTCGTTACCGCGCTGATTATATTCGCGGCATACTCTTTCGCCTTGTCAAACGGCCTTTTTTCCATCTCGAAGGAAACTTTGATTGGAGGTCTCCTGTTTTTATTCTGTTTATTTGCCCTGATGAAATTTAAATGGCACCCTGCACTGATCATTCTCATAGCCGGTTTGGCAGGTATTGTCCTATATTGAATCATCATTTTTCGTATTGCACCTTCCAGTATGCTGGGCTAATCTAGTATTATGGTCTATGGTAATAAGTTGCAATATTTATAATGAATCCACTTTATTTAGAAGGGAATGGGGGGAAATTAGAAAAAAACAATTCAAAATCCCTTATTTGCTTATGCTTTTTTTCTTTATTCTTGGAACTGTAGCACTAAATCCTTCTACAGTATTTGCAGGGAAAAAAACGTATAAGGTTGCTGGAGAATGGGCGCTCCCTCCTTTTTCCTATACGAAAGAAGATGGGATATTGGCTGGTATCAGCATTGATCTAATGGAAAAAATTTCGAAGGAAAATGAGTTCAACCTTGAATATGTCTCGATGAGTATAGAAGAAGCGGAAAAATCACTTAAGGAAGGAAAAATTGATGCAATAGCTGGGGTTTCATATAATGCAGAAAAAGATAGTTGGTTTGATTTTTCCGACCCGTATTTTATGATGTCATACTCGTTGATAATTCCAAATGAGAAAAAAAAAAGCATCAAAAAAATTTCTGATATACGTGATCTCCATATAGTGTTAGAGAATAATTCACCAGTCATTGGCACCTTGCAAAACATGAGAAATTCCAATTTGACAATAGTTACAAATGAATATGCCGGTCTCCTGATTTTGGTTAATGAAAAAGCAGATGTTTTTATAGGAAATAAATGGACTGCCAGTTTTTATCTGAAACATATTGAACAGGAGAATAATTTTGTCATTCTTGATGAAGTTATTGAACCCGCCGATTATTCAATAGCTGTAAAAAAAGGGAATGAAGAACTGCTTCGACAAATAAATCAATCTATTACCAACCTAAAAGCAAAAGGTGAATTAAATCCGTTAATTGACGAATGGATAAAACCAAAGCCTGAAGCGGAAATAACCAGGTTAAAAAATTTCATTTTTCTACTTTCATTAATATTATCAATCGTTGCCCTAGTCCTTCTTATTATCTACATATGGAATCAGAGACTGAAAAAAGCTGTCAGTAAACAGACGTATGCACTAAGGGAGTTAAATAAGAATCTGAAAAATCAACAGCAGGAAATTGCTGATAGTAATGTTCTTAAAGATCAGATATTAAATAATATTGACACCGGCATTGTTACATTCGGACTTGATTTTACAATTAAAAGTTTTAATACAAGAGCCTTGGACATACTTGGTCAGGTTGATGATGAATTGAACGAGATTAAAAATTTCACTTCACTTTTACAGAGGTTTTTCCGGAAATGTGATGACCAGGATACTCCGGAGGAAGATGCAGCCGATACGATTGAAGTAGAAATGGATGATGGACAAAGAAAGATCATATACTTCCGCATGCTTAGAATGTATGATTCTCACAAGGAACTGACTGGCTATATACTTGCATTAAATGATGAAACGGAAAAGAAGAAGCTTCAGCAAAAACTAATCACACAAGAGAAACTACATGCACTTGGACAATTGGTTGCTGGTGTTGCACATGAGATCCGCAATCCGCTAACAGCCATAAAAACGTTCATTGACATGCTCCCCAAGAAGTATGATCGTCCTGAATTTAGGAATCTGATTATTGAGCATTTGCCTGCGGAAGTGAGCAGGCTGAATTTGATAGTTACTGATCTCATTGAATATTCACGTCCGCGTCCGCCGAACAAACAACGTTACACGGCACCTGAACTTTCCTCATTGTTAGTGTTCCTTAAGGTTACAATTGATAAAAAACAAATACTTCTTGAAAAATCCATAGACCAAGACCTTGTATTTTATATTGATCCTCAACAAATTCGCCAGGTGATTTTTAACTTAGTGTTAAATGCAATCGACGCAGTGGAAGATTCATCAGAAAAAAAAATTCGGATTTTGATGGAAAAAGAGAATGGCAACTACGGAAGGATTATAATTGCGGACACAGGAAAAGGGATAGAAAAGGGTGAGTTAACCCGTATTTTCGAACCCTTTTATACAAGTAAGGAAAAAGGAGGAGGTTTAGGCCTTACCTTATCCTACAATCTCATAAAAGAAAATAACGGGGATATTCATGTAGAAAGCCAACCTAATCAGGGAACGGTATTCACTATCATATTACCATTGTACAAACCGGAGGAGATAAAAAAGTGAAACCGCATGTTCTGGTCATAGATGATGAGCAAGCCATTTGCGCATCCTTAACTTTTGCGCTTGAGGATGATTATTGCATTACAACCACCACTGATCCTAAGAAGGGTCTTCAATTGATTAAGAAAAAGCCTGTGGATATCGTCTTGCTGGATATGCGCATTGGGAGTGTAAATGGATTAGACGTTTTACTGAAAATAAAAAAAGAAACGCCATCACCCACTGTCATTATGATGACTGCGTATGCTTCTATAGAATCATCTATCGAAGCGATTAAGAGGGGGGCGTATTATTATATTGAAAAGCCTATCAATATGGAAGAGCTTCATCTTCTATTGATGAGAGCTGTTGAATTCACTCAAATGACCTCCAAGTTGGAGACGCTTCATGAAGAATTGGAGCAGAGGATAGGCTATGAGAATTTTCTTGGCAAGAGCAAACCGATGAATCATGTGTTCTCCATGATTAACCGTATAAAGAATATAGATTCAAATGTACTTATATTAGGTGAAAGTGGAACAGGGAAAGAACTGGTTGCTAGAAGTATTCATAACACTGGAAAAAGAAAAAATGCTCCTCTTGAAATCGTAAACTGTGCAGCAATACCGGAAACGTTACTTGAATCGGAGCTGTTTGGATACGAAAAAGGGGCTTTTACCGGGGCCACAGAGAGGAAGGAAGGAAAATGGGTCGCCGCTAATGGTGGTACACTGTTTTTGGATGAAGTCAGTGAAATGCCACTTTCAATCCAAGCTAAACTGCTGCGTGTTTTACAGGAGCGTGAGGTTACGCCACTGGGATCGAATACAAAGATTTCACTTGATGTACGAATCGTATGTGCTACGAATAAGAAACTTGAACAAATGGTCAAAGAAGGGAAATTCAGGGAAGATTTATATTTCAGGCTAAATGTAATACCTATTTTAATGCCGGCTCTTAGGGAAAGAAAAGAAGATTTGCCGCTATTGATCAACCATTTTATCGAAAAATATTGTCAGGAAATGAACCAGGATAAGAAATCGTTATCTGCATCAGCCCGCCGGATTCTTCAAGAGTATAGTTACCCGGGAAATGTGCGTGAACTTGAGAACATAATAGAATATTCAGTTGCACTTTCTACAGGCGATGTGATTATGGATACAGATTTACCAATGAACGTACAGGAACAAAAACCGGCTTTGTTCTCAACTGAATTAGATGACAATGGAAATCTCCTTAAAATACCTATTGGAGTTCCTATGTCGGAAGTTGAAAAACAAGTCATTGCTGCAACGCTTAATAAATTTGACTGGCATCGCAAAAAAACAGCCCATGCACTTAAGATTTCTGAGCGTACTTTAAGAGATAAAATCAAATTGTATGGGATAGAAAAAAATAAAGCTGAAGTATAGGTAAAACAAATCTAGAGATGGAATTATGTACAGCGTGAAAAAATCGTCTAAAAGAAAGGGCTTGCTCATACGAAAAAACAATAAAACGGCAAAATCCGCCGATAGAACGGCAGATTTTGCCGTTTTATTTATCGGATAAACTCGAAAAACACTGTAAGTGCTTACATTTGGTTATTGGCATAGAAGTTGCAATATATATTTTCAAGGAAGGAGATTTACAATGGAAAAACGACGACTCTTCACAGGAATCCTGTTTATATTCCTGATATTAGCAGGATGCACAGCTGTGAATGGGAAGCAGGAAATTCCTTCTCCTGCTGTAGCACATCCCCAATCGGAACATAAATCTAAACAGGATATGGACGTACTAATCATAGCTACAGGAGATATGTCAGGTGTCTATTTTTCGCTTGGACAGGCAATCGCTGCCATGTATGAAAAATACGATGGTGTTGCTTGGGCCGCACAAGTTACAAATGCTTCTTTCCAAAATGTAGATCTGGTAAGCAAGAAAAAGGCAGATCTTGGCTTTGCTACTGTAGATGTGTTCAGTGAAATGGCAGAAGATGATTCTATTCCCAATATTAGGGTGCTTACCGAACTTTATTCTAATTATATTCAAATAGTTACCCTAGAACACAGCGGTATCAGTTCATTTAAAGATCTTGAAGGCAAGCGGATCGGTGTAGGACCGGATAAGAGCGGAACAAAATTGGCTGCAGAGCGGATCCTTTCAGCATTTGGCTTGGACGACAATAAAGTTGAGAAACATTTCCTCACATTTACGCAATCGGCTGATGCACTAAGGAATGGCACAATTGATGCTGCTTTTTTTTCCTCTGGCTTACCAAATCCGGAGATTGCATCCCTAGCTTCACAGATGCCAATAACACTTATACCTGTTCCTGAGGAAATCGTGTCGAAACTTAATAAAGAGCATGGTAATTATTCAGAAAATGTTATAGAGCCGGACATATATGAAGGCGTGAATGAAGGTATACAAACGGTCTCTGTAAAAAATGTTCTATTGACACATAAAGATTTTCCGGAAAAAGAAGCGTATCAACTTGTAAATACCTTGTATAAGCATTTGTCTGAACTTCAAAAAATACACCCGGCTGCCCAAGATATTATTGGGACAGAAGCGAAAATGGAAATACCCATCGACTTTCATCCAGGAGCAAAAAAGTTTTTTCAGAAAAGACAAATTCCTAACAATGAAAATTAATCAAGGAGGTAAATAAATATGAGAAGGATTTTTACTGTATTTATTGTTTTAATGTTAACAGCTCTTGCGGGCTGTGCTTCCGCACCTACTCCGCAAAAGCCCGGTGAAGGAAAGAAATCAGATAATGGCGGAGCTAAAGAATTAACCGTAGCAGGAAATGGTGGAGTTATAGAACGAACTGTACGGGATGTCATTGCACCAAAATATGAAAAAGAAACTGGTATTAAAATCAATTATGTAGCAGGACTTTCAGGAGAGATTTTATCCAAAGTAGAATTACAAAAAAATGCTCCTCAAATTGACATTGCTATCTATGTACCAGTTGATGTTCAACGAGCAAGTGATAAAGGATTGACTGAAACGGTGGATGAGTCAAACGTACCTAATATGAAAAATATTAATCCCGATTTTATTGCTGTAGACAAAGTTGCCGCTCCGGTCTTTGGACTAGTCATCGCTCCAGCATATAATACAGAATCTTTTGAAAAAAATGGAATTAAACAAATTGAATCATGGAATGATTTGATACGTCCTGAATATAAAGGTAAAACTGCATTTTCTGACATTAACAATGACTGGGGATTTAATACCCTCAATGCGTTGGCAATCGCAAATGGAGGCAGCACGGATAACATGGAACCTGGATTGGAGAAAGCAAAGGAGCTTGCTGGATATTCCAGCACTTTCTATAAAAACTCCACTCAAATGATGCCGGCAATCCAGCAGGGCGCAGCTGATGTAACGGTAATGGGAAGTTATGCAATTGGAGAACTTGCCCTATCCGGAGTTCCTATCAAAATGACAGTACCAAAAGAAGGTGTGCCCCTTCAAGCTTTCAGTGCCTCTCTTGTAAAAAACACACCTCGTGAGAAAGAGGCAATTGACTTTATTAACTATTTAATCAGTGAGGAATCGCAAGAACTAATTTCTGACAAAGGGTTTTATCCGGTTGTTGATGGCATGAAAATTCCTGAAAAATATGAGGAATCTATTGGACTTAAAGAAACAGATAAAACTTTTAAGCCTGATTTTGCCAAGTTTGCCGAAATTCGTGGTGAATGGACTGACAGATGGTCAAAAGAAGTAACTCCTCAACTCGGGAAGCTGCTTAAATAAACATCGTAAGAAGGGAGCCTCAACCAATGCAAACTATAAATGACGTAGAGATTAAAGGTGCTATAAAGCGATTTGGATCCAATACTGTACTAGATGGTATTAATCTGGAAGTGAAAAAAGGAGAATTGCTTACGCTGCTTGGGCCTTCCGGCTGCGGAAAATCAACTACCTTAAATCTTATCGCCGGCTTTCTGGATGCGGATGAAGGTGATGTATATATTAAAGGGAACAAAGTGACTAATGTACCACCATATAAACGTGATTTAGGGATGGTGTTTCAAACATATTCATTATTCCCGCATATGACTGTTTATGAAAATCTTGACTTTGGATTGAAGCTGCGCAAGGTTGCAAAGTCGGACAAGCAAAAGAAAATTTCGCGAGCTCTTGAACTTGTGAAAATGGCTGGCCTTGAAAATAGGTATCCCCGGGAGTTATCCGGGGGGCAGCGCCAGCGTGTAGCCATTGCTCGCGCACTTGTAGTAGAACCTGAACTGCTTCTCCTCGATGAGCCTCTTTCCAATCTGGATGCCAAGTTGCGCCATGAACTACGTGCTGAAATTAAACGCCTCCAGAAGGAAATCGGAGTTACGACAATTTTTGTTACGCATGATCAGGAAGAAGCTCTCTCAATGTCAGACAGAGTGGTAGTCATGAATGCAGGAAGAATTGAGCAAATCAGTTCCCCAACAGCGATTTATAACCACCCTGAAACAGAATTTGTATTCCAATTCATTGGGAAATCGAACAGCTTTGATGGCAAGGTCGCCTCAATAGACGGTCGGAAAATCTCTGTGAAGGTGGGCGATGATATTACTCATGTAGATGTTGGGAATATCATGGGTACTGACAAGGACTGCAAACCAGGAGATGAGGTAAAGCTGTATATTCGTCCAGAAAAGATGAAAATTGCTACAGCTCCAGATTCTTCACAATCATCCTTGGATTTTCATAAAGCAACAATTACTCAGATCAACTATCTGGGTACAACTTGGGAAGTGGATGTGTTGCTCCATGGGAAGCCATTGCAGATCCTTACTCCTGCTTTTGATGCTACGAGACAGACAGGAAACGAGGTGTATGTCGGATGGAGTCCCGCAAATATGATGTTACTGAAGAAGTAATGCAAGGACCGGTCAAACAACTAAAAACGGCTAAACGTAAAAAACGGAAGAGCTGGACTCCAGGGGTTCTCCTCCTATTGCCGATTCTTTTATTCATTTTTGGATTTTTTGTCGTACCTATGTTGTATATTCTTTATTTGAGTTTTATCACAACAGATGATATAGGCGGTGCAGGTGCGGCTTTCAGTCTGCAAAACTATGTGCAATTCTTTACGGATAGTTACTATTTGTCATCGCTATGGATAACGGTAAAAGTAAGCTTGTACTCGGTTCTAGTATGCTTACTCCTTGGTTATCCTGTTGCATTGATGATGGCGAAAAGCTCTCCGCGGGTCCGCGGGTTCATCGCTTTGCTAGTAATCTCACCGTTACTGGTCAGTATAGTGGTCCGGAACTTCGGCTGGTACCTTCTATTATTGCCCAATGGAACAATCAATGAAGCATTGATGGCATTAGGAATTATTGATGCTCCGCTCAAACTCCTGTTTTCAGAGCTGGGGGTTGTTATTGGACTCTCTAATGCATATTTGCCCTTTATGGTTTTAGCGATTGCGACAAGCCTTTATAATATTGATCCTTCATTGGACAAGGCGGGCTCTATCCTTGGAGCAAGTCCGCTTCGCCGCTTTTTTTCCATCAATCTGCCGCTAAGCCTTCCAGGCATCGTGTCGGGCTGCGTGCTTGTATTCAGCTTGTCCATGAGTGCATATGTAACTCCTGCTCTAATGGGTGGCGCAAACGTGCCTGTTATGCCGGTAGTTGCATATGACCAGATTAATAACTTGCTTCGTTGGACGTTCGGTTCTGCGATATCTTACGTGCTTTTGGCAACGACCCTTATTATAGTTACATTATTTTCACGTGGTTTTGAACTCAGTAAGTTCAGGGAGGTGTTCCGGTGATGGGGATGCTCGGAAAACTTCGCACAGGCGTGGCCGTTTTGGCGATTATTTATATACTGATACCGCTGATTGTTGTTATACCTGCTTCCTTTACAAGCGCAAATTATCCAAGCTTTCCACCAGAGGGATTTTCATTCCAATGGTATACAAAGCTTTTGGAACGGCCGGAGTTTATTGAAGCGATGGTAAACAGTTTCCAGTTCGCCTTGTTGGCTGCCTTTTTTTCCGTTCTGTTCGGTACGCTCGGTGCTCTTGCTATTGCTAAGTATGAGATACCTGGAAAGGCTTATATTACAGCACTTCTGACCGCACCGTTAAGTGTACCCCAGCTCGTACTTGGGATAGCATTACTTATTTACTTTACCCCGATGATGCTGGCAGGTACACCGACAGGGTTTTTGATTTCCCATATCATTATTTGTATCCCTTATGTCATCAGGCTTGTACTTACGGGTTTAAGTGGATTCGAATACAATCTCGAACGTGCTGCGGCAATTTTGGGGGCGAATCCAGTAACTGTATTCTGGAGAATTACATTGCCGCTCATTCGTCCCGCGATTATTTCAGGAGGATTGTTTGCATTCCTTACATCATTTGATAACGTAACCGTATCTTTGTTCATGGTATCGTCTGATATGCGGACTTTGCCAATCGAAATCTTTTCACACATGCAAGATGCATATAATCCAATAGTAGCTTCCGTTTCCAGTGTAGTTATTTTCATCTCAGTAATTCTTATATTGATCATTGAAAAAATACACGGGGTTGGAAAGGTTTTCGGCGGTACGCAAACATAATCACGATATTGCGCTTACGTTTTTAAAAACTGATCGGTTCTTCCTACTGTGGAAGAACCGATCTTTATTGTTAACAAAAAATGGGAAGGAGTTTTTAGTGAATGGATCTGGGATTAAAGGGAAAAGTCGCCTTAATTACGGGGGCAAGTAAAGGAATCGGACTAGAAACTGCTATGCAATTAGCTTCTGAAGGTGCGAGAGTCACTATTTGTGCAAGAAATATAGAAGGCTTAGAGGCTGCAGCAAAACGTATTGCAAAGGAGACTGGAGCCGAAGTTTTACCAATTCAAGCTGATGTAACTATTGTAGAAGATTGCAAGCGGATAGTGGATAAAACAGTCGAGCATTTTGGGAAATTAGATATTTTGGTGAATAATGCTGGTACCTCCTCAGCAGTACCGTTTGAAAAGGTGGAACCTGAGTTATGGCAGTATGACCTTGACTTAAAACTATTTGGTGCAATTCACTGCTCCCGAAGTGCTGTCCCATATTTGAAAGAAACAGGGGGATCCATCGTTAATGTAACAGCCTCTATTGCGAAAACTCCACCTGCTTCTTCTTTGCCGACCAGCGTGAGCCGGGCTGCAGGCATGGCGCTTACGAAAGCCATGAGTAAAGACCTTGGGCCAGATAACGTTAGGGTAAACACTGTATGTATCGGCTTAATTAGAAGTGAGCAGATAGAAAAAAGGTGGAGACGAGAAGCCCCTGAACTTACATGGGAACAGTATGAAAGAGACCCGCGCCACCAAATCCCTCTTGGGAGGATAGGAGACACCAAAGAGGCTGCAAAAGTTATTGTATTTCTAATTTCAGATGCTGCTTCATATGTGACGGGAACGTCCATTAACATCGATGGCGGAAAATCGGGAGTTCTATAAGGATTTACGCTGAAAAGTGGAAATTAAGAGTTTCATTGATTGATAAAGAGGAGGGAGCTGGTAGTCCCTTTTTAAATATCTGTTAATATTTGCATTTATTAATAATATATTCTAGTTGCAGGCGGTTTGAAAGAGCGTATCTTTTGATCGCCTGTTTTTTTGGAAAATGAATCGATTACTTTTAACTTCATTTAGCAGAAGTCTCCCACTTCTGTAAGTGGTGAGATGAATGCATATTGGCATTCCATTCAGTGGAGGTTCAAACCCCGGCTGAATAAAGTTAAAGCCTCCGGCTGATGCCACAGATTTTCAGAGGAATTTATCGAGCGGAGCTTGATAAAATCTGGGCGCAAATACGCCAAGGCGCATTTGATAAAGTTTTTCTATTGCCCGGTTTCTGGCGGAGGGGCTAGCGTTGCCAGAGTCACAGGATGTGTCGATTTAGAAAAGTCAGCACTTGCTGTCCTCCTCTTTTATATCTAAAACTGAACCACTAAAATATAATTCAACTTTCAGAATATTGTATTGAAGTGTGAATATAATTTTGATATACTGAAAGATGTCAGCGATATGTCTCCCAGATAATGTATTTTCGTATTTTATACATAAATGAATGAAAGCGGTGTCAATGTTAGCAGAAATATATAAATTTGTATGAAAGGGGAAAATGGATGTTTACTAAAAAAAGAATTTCGTTTATTGCAGTACTATTCATGATATCCGCATTGCTTGCAGCGTGCAGCAGTGGATCAAGCGGAGGTGGAGGCGGAGGAAGCAAAAAGAAAGTAGCAATCGGGCCGCCTGCCAGTGAAACGAATTCTGTTTCAAAACTGATTATGGAAGCTTACGGTATTGAAGAAGGAGATTATGAGGCCTATCAGGAAGCCTTTGGAGATGCGGCTGATGGAGTCCAGGATGGGAATATTGAAGTATCAATAGGAATCCTTGGTTTACCAGCCGGAAGCATCGAAAGCCTGCAAGCTTCAGCCGGCGATGTTAAAATGCTTGGGCTTTCTGATGAGGCAATCAAGCATATTGAGGAGAAAAGCGGATACAAGCGACACACTATTCCGAAAGACACGTATGATTTTCTTGATGCAGATGTCGAGACAGTAACTGCTTATGCTGTTTTAATGGGGAGCACGGATACGATTGATGAAGAACTTGGATACGAGCTTGCCAAAATCATGGTGGAAAATGCGAGTGAAAATACGCATGATCAGGCAAAACAGATGACGCTTGAAAATGCATTGAATGGGGCGGAAGGGCTTCCTATCCATCCAGGTGCTAAGAAATATTATGAAGAACAAGGATTGACAATTGATAATCCTGTGGCTGAACTTAAGGCTGATAAGAAAGATAGAAAGAGTGAGTTGATTCTCGGTACGGGAAGCCAGGGTGGAACTTATTATCCGCTTGGGGGAGAAATGGCTAATATTTGGAATAAACATATCGATGGTGTTAACGTAACGAACACAGAAACAGGTGCTTCCATTGAAAACCTTGCGAGTATCCGTGATGGCAACATGGATTTAGGCATGACTGTCCACGTACCGGCACTGTCTGCTATTGAAGGTAAGGGGGACTTTGAAGGGGCAAAAGTAGAGAATGCTGCTTTCATCGGTCATATTTATCCTGAAGTCGTCCAGATTGTCACGCGTGAAAAAACAGGAATCAAGAGCTTGGAGGATCTAAAATAAAGAAAGGCGCCAGTCGTAGGCGCAAGCACAAGACGAATGTGACGAGGGAGTTCTAATACTGCGATAGCAATCGGGCTTGTATCATCGAACCGATGGTAGAACCTGACATACCTTATCACAAAAAAAGCGATGGAAAAGGGATGATTGTACATACCGTCATCCCTTTTTTCACTTTGGAAAGGCTGATGAAAAAAAGCTGTTAGCGTTTTTCGCAATAAACTTGGAGTGAGGTGTCTTTATGAAAGAGAAAGAACATCTGGATGCCCAGGAAATACTTGAGAAATATGATAGGGAGAATCAGTTCAGGGCTTCAATTGGTAAATGGGCATGGATTGTTACGCTTCTAGGAGTTTCTTTGACGGTGTTCCATCTATACACTGGTTATTTTGGAACACTGCCTTCCCAAAAACAGGGTGCGATCCATTTGGGCACAGCTCTTGGAATTATCTATTTACTTTTTCCTGCTAAAAAAGGAATGCACAAGGTACAAAAGAAAGTTCCTTGGTATGATGTCGTGTTGGCGTTCACTGCCATGTACGTCACTTACCATAAAATCTTCTTCTTTGACTCAATTTTAAAAAGCAGGATCTCTGGATATAGTACGATTGATATTATTATATCCATTATAGGGATTCTCCTCGTTTTGGAAGCGACTCGCAGAACGGTAGGGGTACCTATTGTTGTTGTGGCGAGCATCACTATTTTATACGCCATTTTCGGAAAGCACATTCCGACAACCATCTTGTCGCATCCCGGATTCTCGGTGGACAGGATTGCCCCAAATCTTTGGTATCAGGAGAGTGGTGTTTTTGGAACACCTGTCCAAATCTCGGCCAAATTTATTTTTCTCTTTCTGTTTTTTGGTGTTATGCTTGTCCACACGAAAATCGGCCAGTTTTTCAATGATTTGGCATTTTCGCTGACGGGACGTTTTACGGGAGGGACAGCAAAGACGGCTGTTGTTGCCAGTGCTCTCCAAGGTATGGTTTCCGGAAGTTCTGTCGGGAATACGGTAGCTTCTGGATCTTTTACAATCCCCATGATGAAAAAATCAGGGTTTACCCCCGAGTTTGCAGGGGCAACAGAGGCTTCAGCATCAACGGGCGGACAGATTATGCCGCCAATTATGGGAGCTGCCGCCTTTATCATGATGGAATACCTTGGTGTACCCTATTCCACGATCATGCTTGCTGCTATGATTCCGGCTGTTCTGTACTTTACAGGCATTTTTATTGGAACCCATTTCGAAGCGAAAAGATTAAAGATTTTTGGTTTGCCGAAATCACAGCTCCCAGTATTCAAAGATTTAATGATAAAAAACGGTTTTATGCTTTTACCGGTTGTTGTCATGATCGGTACGATCCTCTCGGGATTTACCCCACAAAGGGCAGCGCTTTTAGGGATTGGAGCAGTTTTTATCGTAAGCTTGGTCAGGAAAGATACAAGGCTTTCCATTCGGAAAATCTTTGAAGTGCTTGAACAGGGTGCCAGGGTAGCGCTGCCGGTTATTGCAGCTGTAGCAACTGCAGGAATCATTGCCGGGGTTGTCAGTATGACGGGACTTGGCGCCAAATTTGCTTCGGGAATCATCGCTCTATCAAGCGGGCATTTAATTTTGGCTCTTTTCTTTACAATGATTGCTTGCATCATCCTTGGAATGGGGCTTCCAACAACGGCGAATTATGTTGTTACGGCAACGGTCGCGGCACCAGCTCTTATCAATGAGTTCGGTTTGGCGCCGATTGCGGTCCACATGTTTGTATTCTACTTCGGAATTGTAGCGGACATCACTCCTCCAGTCTGCTTGGCTGCTTATGCGGGTGCGGGCATTGCGAGGGCCAACCCATTCAAAACAGGTGTCATTGCGGTAAAGCTTGCCATAGCAGCTTTTATCGTTCCGTACATTTTTATTTACAATCCAATTTTGGTTTTGGTGGATGTAACCCCTTTGGCACTTATATTTGCCATCGTTACTTCGCTGATCGGCATGGCGGGCATCAGCAGTGCAGTCGTCGGATTTTACGCTCGGAATTCATTTATATGGGAGAGACTTGCCCTTTTTGCTGGCGGACTCATGATGATCTTCCCAGAAACAATCAGCGACTTTGTTGGCGCAGCTATCCTATTGGGTATTTGGTTTATCCAAAAACAACGTAAGGATGACAGCGGGCAGATTAAACCACAAATTTCAATGTGATTTTTATCAAGAATCCTCTATTCGCTTTATGTGTAATAGAGGGTTCTTTGATTTGTATAACCCTTTTCCTTTTTGCAATCAAAATAAAATAGACATTTGCACGATACTTAAATGACTAAATAGACCTAATTGAGGGTTTCCAGAACGTAAACTTTAATTTTCACTATTGAAAACCGTTTTGCAATAATGCAAAATAAATAATATATCAATCATCTTTGAAACTATTGAAAACGTTGTCTTTGTCGAAAAAAAGATGATTCTGATGAATTGGCATGCATCTTGCAATATTGAAAAGATATAAAGCATGCCGTCACTTTTAAAAGAATGCGAAGAATCGGAGGAACATACATGCACTGGGATTGGAAAGGTGTACTGCAGCCTATCAGGCTTTTCGTTAATTCTGGTATGACGGTTCAACATGTTTTTGCACTTCTGAAAGAAGAAGAAGCAGAAATTGGTTTTGTTTTAGAGGATGAAGAGATTATTGGTTATGTGACTCCTTTGTCTCTACTAAACCAGATGATGGAAGAAAGAGGGGGGCCTGCCTGCAAAATCAAACCGGAAAAGGACTTTTTGTTCGTTCGGGAAGAGGCTGCCGCTAAGCACATTCATAATTGCTATTTGGTCATAGGCGCCGATGTTGTCAATCGGCCAACCGGCTATATGATCATGGATCATTTAAATCGCTACTTAAGCGAAGTTCAATTGAAAAACTTCAACGATGCACTGAACAATGCCGAAATGGGCATCGTCACAATGGATGCATCTTTCCATGTCATTTTCATGAATGAAAAAGCGGAACAGATCCTAGGGATGAAGAGGTCGGTCATCCAAGGGCGCGATTATCGAAAGTTGATTCGGATGGATACATCCTTTGATGAAGTGTTGGAAGGCCAAAAATGGTTTGGGGTAGAAAATACGTTTAATTTCAAAGCCATTTCCGGACAATTTTCTCCTATCTATGAAAGCGGTAAAATTATCGGCATCATTCACAACTTCTATCTAAAGGATCAACTGGAAGAAGCGGTGCATGAAATTGATTTTGTTAGGGAGATGAATGAAGATCTCCAGACGATTTATTCGCTGTCCAATGAGCAAATTTTGGTCGCGAATTCTAATGGAATCATCACTAAAGTTGCAGGGGCCTATTTTAGTAGTTTTTGGGGGGATATTGACCAGAGCGAGTTGATAGGGGAAAGTGCAGCGTATTTAGAAAAAAGAGGTATTTTCACTCCCGATATCATTTCTGCCTGCATTGAAAAGAACAGCCGGGTCATGTTGACGCAGAAGGGGAAAAACGGCACAGTCCTTTCGACAGCTACTCCTGTGATGGAAGATGGCAAGATTAAAAGAGTCATTGTTCTATCCAAGGATATTTCTTCGGAGGAAAAATCTTTCATTAAGTCAGAGGGTGCTGCTGAGTTTCACAGTGAACCTGTCATTTATCGCTCCTCTGAGATGGCTGCTCTTATGGAAGAGGTGAAATCGGTTGCACCACTTGATTCTACTGTCTTGATTTCAGGCGAATCGGGAGTAGGGAAAGAAGTCATTGCACGAAGAATTCATCAATTGAGCAATCGGTCGTCTGGTTCGTTTGTGGCCATTAATTGTGGGGCGATTCCTGAACATTTGATTGAAAGCGAATTATTCGGCCATGAGAAGGGAGCCTTTACAGGCGCTGAATCTAAAAGAGTTGGGCTTTTTGAGCAAGGCCATGAAGGGACGGTTTTTTTAGACGAAGTTTCTGAACTCCCCTATTCCATGCAAGTGAAGCTACTGCGCGTATTGCAGGAGAGGGAGGTTATACGTGTCGGCTCGACAGTTCCAATAAAAATTAATGTAAGGGTTCTAGCAGCATCAAATAAGAATTTGCGTCAAATGGTTCAGAAAAAGGAGTTTCGTGAGGATTTGTATTATCGTCTTCATGTTGTTCCAATCCAAATACCTGCACTAAGAAATAGAAAGGAAGATGTCTCTCCTTTGGCTGTAAATTTTTTGGAAGAATTGAATGAGCAAAATGGGCGGGAAAAGAAAATCTCGACGAATGCTTTAAATCTTCTAGAGAGCTACCAGTGGCCAGGAAACATTAGAGAACTCCGGAATGTTATTGAAAGATTGATTGTCGTTTCCAAAGGGGAAGAAATCTCTGAAAAGGATGTTTACCGCGTGCTGTGGGAAACAGACTCCAATGAACAGGGCTTTCTGACAATCAAAGGCATCATTCCATTGAAAAAAGCAGTCGAAGAGACGGAAAAGCAGCTAATCGAGCTGGCTGTAGAAAAATATGGTACAGCTACGGATGCGGCAAAAGCACTTGAAGTCAGCATATCGACTGTCAGCAGGCGGATGAAAAGGTTTAATGGTGATCAAGTACCGGGAGGTGCGGCTCATGATTTTCTTTTCTGAGACAAAGTTCAACTTTTGTGGAGATGAGTATATTTTTGCCGAAATTTCCCGGGAAATGAAGATTGAAAGTACTTTAAAGGCCCTTTCCATTACAAAAGAATTAAGCAAACGCAATATTCCCGGCATCACTGAAATTTATCCGAATAATACTTCCTATCTTGTAAGATATGATCCGAATATCATTTCACCGCATCATTTACTAGATTATTTGCGTGATGTAGATAGGATGAAGAACGAACAAGAAAGTTTAAAAGTAGATGCTAAAATCATTGAAATCCCCATTTTATATGATGATGTGGAAACTAGAAAGGTTTCTCTTCAGTATTCCCAGCATCATGGGGAGAGTGAGGAATCAAATTTTGATTATGTCATGAAGCTAGGTGGCTTTAAAAGTAAGGAAGAAGTCATCAAGCGTCACTCCGATCCTCTTTATTTGGTGACAGCGATCGGCTTTAAGCCAGGAACTGCTTGGTGCTTTCCTTTAACAGTTTCAAAGGATGAAATGATCGAGGTCCCCAAATATAAAAGTCCCAGACCTTTCACACCTGAAAGAGCAGTTGGGTTGGGAGGAGTATTTTCAGTCGTCTATCCATCTGACTCTCCGGGAAGCTATCAGTTGATTGGCAGGTCCGCCGTACCTGTGTACGATGTCTATCAAAGGCTTGCTCCGTTCAGGGAAAGCTTTGTTCTCGCCAAGCCTGGAGACTTATGGAAATACAGGCCTGTTTCAAAAGCGGAATATCAAAATATTCGAGAAGAGGTCATCAACGGAACGTATGAATATAAAATGAAGCCTGTCTCCTTTTCCGCTGCGAAATATGATGAGCTGGGAGTAGAGTATATAGAACAACTGAAAGAGGAGTTTGACCGATGATAGAGTTGATTCAACCAGGTATTCGTACAACAATCCAAGATATGGGAAGGACAGGGTACTTTCATCAGGGAGTCCCGCCAGCTGGGGCTGCAGATAAATTCTCCTTCATGTTCGGGAACCTGCTTTTAGGCAATCCGCGCCATGTTGCGGCTCTTGAAATGATGGTCAAGGGGACGACGATCGAATTTAATAAAAAAACAACTGCGATTATTACAGGGGCTCCGGTACAAGTACTTTTAAATGGCGATGAGCAGCCAATGTGGACAGTATTTGAAGTTCAAAAAGGGGATGTACTGGAAATTGGTCACATCCAAAAAGGATTATTCAGCTATTTGTGTGTGTCTGGAGGATTTGATGTTCCAGAAGTGCTGGGAAGCAAGTCGACTTGTCTTGCTAGTGTTTTTCCTGGAATCACTGGAAGACTATTGCTGGCGGGAGATAAGATCCCACTTTCCGAACCGCTGCCCGGAGCTGCTCAGCATATAGGAAAAGAACTAATCCGTGAAGCTATTCCGGAGTTTGGAAAAACGGAAACAGCACATGTTGTTTTAGGCATTACCTGTGACTTAATCCGCGATGAGGGGCTTGTATCCTTTTTAAACAGCCACTGGGTCATCCAACCACAATCGAATCGGACTGCGTGCAGGGCAAAAGGCGGCCACATCAGTTACTCAGAAATTGATTTGCCATTTGGCTCTGGAGGAACGCCAGGAAATATTGTTGATATCCCCTATCCCATCGGCGCTGTCATCGTGCCGAATGAGGAAGAGATTATCATTTTATTGAATGATGGTACTGGCGGCGGTGGCTTCGTAACAATTGGAACAGTCATCTGGCCGGATATTAGTAAATTGTCTCAAATGAGACCGATGACAAAAGTTAAATTTCAGGCTATCACAGTAGATCAGGCTATTTCGATCAGACGGGAGAAAGAAAGACTGATAGAAAAAGTACAAGCAAGCATCTGAGAATAAAAGAACTTAAAGGTGGTGATGCCCTCAAGAGGGGAGAGAAATCTATTGAAGAGTGATTTTCAGAAATGATCATTGATTAATAATGGAGGCGAAAATATGAGTAAAATGACAAAAACAGGCTACCATGTTGCAGTTGATGTTGGTGGAACTTTCACAGATGTGTTTGTTTTTGATGAAAATACTGGAGAAATGTACGTAACGAAAACTTCTTCCACGCCGTCAAATCCTGAAAAAGGGATATTAAACGGTATTTTAAAGGCCGAATTGACTGGCGATAAAATAAAAATGTTCTCGCATGGAACAACAGTTGGAACGAACGCGTTGATTGAGCGCAAGCTTCCAAAAGCTGCCCTTGTAACTACAAAAGGATTCCGTGATGTACCGGAAATCCGCCGTGGAACAAAGCTTGATCTATGGGATGCATACAACGATGTGGCAGAGCCATATATCAAGAGAAGAGACCGTTTTGAGCTTGATGAGCGGGTTGGATTTGATGGTGAAATGCTGAAAGAAGTGAATGAAGAAGAAATCCGCGAGCTTGCCAGAATTTTAAAAAGACGGGATGTAGAAGCGGTTGCCATCTGCTTTATGAATGCTTATGTAAATGCAGAAAATGAGAAAAAGACAAAAGAAATTTTGCAAGCAGAGCTTCCTGAAGCATATATTTGTACTTCTTCGGATACACTTCCAGAAATTTTTGAGCATGAGCGTATGAGTACGACGATTGTAAACGCTGTACTTGGACCGACTATCAGCAAGTATATTAATACTTTGGAAGAGAACATGAAAGATCTTGGATATGATGGCGACATTATCGTTCTCCATTCTGGAGGCGGCGTTATGACTTCCCAAACGGTT
Source organism: Siminovitchia terrae (assembly GCF_003605405.2). Lineage (GTDB taxonomy): Bacteria > Bacillota > Bacilli > Bacillales > Bacillaceae_C > Siminovitchia > Siminovitchia terrae. The sequence goes on from NZ_QYTW02000032.1 coordinate 44,496, forward strand.
CCTAAATATGCGGCTCGACTTGCTAGCTCTGGAATTGCCGCTGGTGCGATCGCAAGCAAGCATATCGCCAATATGTGCGGGTTTAAAAATGCCATCGGCCTTGACATGGGTGGGACAAGTACAGACATTTCCCTTATGTATGACAATGAACTGCGGATTACAAAAGACTGGTATATCGAGTACGGTTATCCGATCGGTTTCCCAAGCATCGAAATTTTAACGATTGGTGCAGGTGGAGGAAGTATTTCCTGGATTGATGACGGGGGTTCTTTACGCAATGGTCCTCATAGCGCAGGAGCGGTTCCTGGACCAGCATGCTACGGTCAAGGAGGAACTGAGCCGACAAACACGGATGCGAACCTTGTGCTCGGACGTTTGAATACGAAGCTGATTGACGGACAAATGGAACTGGATAAGGATTTGTCTCAAAAAGCAATTGAAGAACGAGTGGCTGAACCGTTGGGGTACAACGTCTACGGTGCTGCGAACGCAATGATTCAAGTGGCTAATGCAAACATGTGCGATGCGCTCAACTTGATTTCTGTACGACGCGGCTATGATCCTCGTGATTTTGCACTAGTTGCATTTGGTGGAGCAGGTGCACTTCACGGAGCAGATCTTGCAAGGGAAATGGAGATACCGACAGTGATCGTTCCAGCCCACCCGGGGGTTGCTGCAGCGATGGGTTGTCTGCTTGTTGACGTCCGTCATGACATTACTCAAACATATTTTGCAAATGCCGCTGAGGTAACGAAAGAAGAACTGGAAGCTGAATTCATTGAAATGGAAATAGAAGCGACTGAGCTGTTGGTTGAAGAAGGTATTGAAGCGGAACAAATGCACTTGATTCGCTACATTGATATGCGCTATGTCGGGCAATGGAGAACATTATCTGTCACAATTGACCGTCCAATCACGTCTTTGGATGAGGCGATTGAAAGATTCCATCTTGAGCATGAACGCGAGTTCGCATTTGCCGACAGGGACAAAGGAATTGAAATTTATGGCATGCGCGTAGAAGCGATTGGTGCAGTCAATAAGCCGGTATTTACAAAAGAAGAGCCTCAAGGCACCTTGGAAGAAGCTGTCAAAGAAACACGTCGTGTGTACTTTGAAGAGGCTGGAGGATTAGTTGATTCAAAAATCTATGACCGCACGAAAATCCCTGTATTGTCAGAATTCAATGGACCGGCTGTTATCGAACAGCTTGACTCAACAATTGTTGTACCGCCTGACTATTCAGTCAAAATTGATGAATACCGCAATATCATCATGAGCCGTATTTAATAGAGCAAGGGTTATTTAACTTCATTCGCGGAAATCTCCCACTTCTGTAAGTGGTGGGATGAATGTATATTAGTATTCCATTCAGTGGGAGTTCAAACCCCGGCTGAATAAAGTCAAAGCCTCCGGCGGATGCCATAGATTTGCATAGGAGGTTTATCGAGTGAAGCTCGATAAAATCTGGGCGTAAATACGCCAAGGTGCATTTGATAATAAAGCTGTGAAAAAAGGGGAGATATGATGTTTAATGTCGATACAAAACTCGATCCGGTAACATTTGAAGTCTTAAAAAACGGATTTGTGAATCTTGTTGACCAAATGTCTGAGCAAGTATTGCGTACATGTTATTCATTCGTAATTTATAATCGTGATTTCAGCTCAGCGCTATGTGATGCCAAAGGAAATACGATTATGCAGGGGACGCAGGATATTTCCGTTCACGTAGGAACGCTTCATTTGACAGCAAAAGCAGTCATTGAAGATTTCGGTGATGATATTCATCCTGGAGATGTTTTTATTGTAAATGACCCGTACCGTGGAGGAACACACTTTAACGATACGCGGATTATCCGTCCTGTATTTTACAATGGAGAATTGATTTCATTCATGCAGGTAAACGGCCACTGGGCCGATATGGGAGGATCTACTCCTGGTTCCTTTGATGTCAATGCTAAAACACATTATGGAGAAGGTATGCGGATTCCGCCGCTTCGGATTTGGAGCAAAGGGGAGTACTTGGAAGATGTCGCTAACGTGCTTGTCGCTAACATGCGTGTTCCTGAAGAGCGATTAGGGGACCTTCGCTCGCAGGCGGAAGCGACCAAAACAGGCGAAAGACAACTAATTACTTTTATTGAAAAGTATGGACTTGATACAGTATTAACCGCGTTTGAAGAAGTACAAAACTATGTGGAACGCCTCGCGCGTGCAAGAGTAAAGGAACTTCCTGACGGCGTATGGGAAACGACAGACTTTATTGATATGGATCCTGAAATAGGAGACGGTCTGATCCCAATCAAAGTGAAAATGACGATTAAAGACGATGAGATCTTTTATGATCTGTCTGGCTCTCACGAGTATATTGGCTGCTTCTTGAACTCTGCTTTCGGTTCATCGTTGTCTGCAGCCTATGCGGGAACAAAAACGTTCTTCCCTGACATTCCACTGAACTCCGGTTTTTACAGGGCTGTACATGTGGAACTTCCGGAAAACTCGGTAGTAAACGCTCCATGGCCAGTAGCTGTGACAGGTTTCTGTTCAGGAGCTTATGAAAAGATTATGAATGCCTGCTTCGAATTGTGGTCAAACATCATGCCGGAACGCGCTTTAGCTTGTTCCTTCAACTTGGAGTACCTTCTTATTGGGGGAGACGACAAGCGGGAAGGCTATGATAGCTACTTCATGTGGTACGACTGGATGGCGGGCGGACATGGAGGCCGCAGCATAAAAGATGGTGCTAACGCAACTTCTCCAGTATTCGGAGTAGGTCTCAGCATTCAGCCTTGTGAGGGACAGGAGCGACTTTCTCCAGTTGTTACGACAAAACATGAGATTGTTACTGACTCTGGCGGTCCTGGTCAATTCCGCGGCGGCTGCGGAGTCGAAAAGGGCGGAATCCTTACAGAGGCTCATGACGCTGTTATGTCTTACTGCTGCGATAGATCTCGTTCTGTTACATGGGGAATTTTTGGAGGGCTTCCTTCTACACCACATGGCGTTGAACTTCAAAGAAGCGGACAAGAATCAGAATTCCTTGGAACAATTTTCTCCAATGTAAAAGTTGGTAAAGGTGATTACTTCACACGTCCATCTGCAGGGGGAGGCGGGCTCGGCGATCCGCTTGAAAGAGACCCAAAAGCTGTACTTGAAGACGTTATTGACGAATATGTATCCATTGAACGTGCAGAAAAGGATTACGGAGTCGTCATCAAAGAGATTGACCGTGAAATCGACCTTTTTGAAATTGATGAGGAAGCAACAGAGAACGCTCGTGAGTTGATCCGTTTGAACCGTCAAAAATGGCTTGAAGAAGCTCCTGAAGCTGTCATGGAAAAATTCCGTAATGGGGAAGTTGATCTACTTGACCTCATTCGTCGCTATGGAATCATTATTGATCAGCAATCAGGTGAATACCTGCCAAAAACAACAGAGCAAAATAGGGAAGCGATGAGAAAGCGTACTTTAGAGTATTGGAAGTAATAATTGTAAAAGCGCCCTAAGTCCGCAAAGCACAAGACGATTCTGAGAGATAAGTTCTTCAGCTGCAACAGAAAATCGACTGTGGCGTCAAGAGAATGGGCGCTGAAGTGTTACACAATAGAAATGGAGAGCTGCCCTGCGTGGGCAGCTCTCCTTCAATTTGTCCGCTGAAAAAGTGTGATTATAGATTGTAGGAAGGGGAAGTCCTTAAAGTAAATTAGTCGGGGTTTGCGAAAAAACCCGAACTGTCCAATTGAACCGAAATGATGTCTGGGTAAGTGGGGATACTATCCGAGCAAGAGAGGATACTATCGAAAAAAGCAGAATACTGTCCAGAATCGATAAAATACTGCCCAGTTTGGCCGAGATACTATCCGAAAAAGCAAAATACTATCCAAGTAAGGAAAAACAAAAAAGGCGTAGATTACTGCAAAAATGTTATGCAGCAAAAGATCTTTAAAATAAAAAGAAGCGATCCGCTCGGATCGCTTCTTTTTATATAATTAAAGTGATTTTTGAGCTTCTAATACAGCTTCTTTGAAGATGCTTGCAAATTCGTTTACATCTTCTTCAGTCATGCAGAGTGGAGGAGCGTAAACGATAGAGTCTTTTTCCCAGTAAACAACGTTACGTAGGATTAGTCCGCGCTCTCTAGCTGCCAATACAACTTTAGTAGAGATTTTTTCAGCAAAGCGCTCGCCAGTTTCTTGGTCTTTAACAAGCTCGATTGCACCAAGAAGGCCAAGGTGACGAACTTCACCAACGATGTCAGTTTCTTTTTGAAGCTCTTCTAGTTTGCTTGCAAGAAGGTCACCCATTTTTTGGGAGTTCTCAACCATGTTTTCATTTTCCATGATTTCGATGTTTTTCAAGCCTACTGCACATGCAGTTGGATGTCCGCTGTAAGTAAATCCGTGCATTAACACGCCGCTAGAAAGTTCGATCAACTCTTTGTGAAGTTTCTCGCGCAATACGACTGCACCCAATTGTACATATCCGCTGGAAATACCTTTTGCAAGAAGCAACACGTCAGGAACAATGTCATAGTGTTCAACAGCGAACATTTTTCCTGTACGGCCGAATCCGCAGATTACTTCGTCAGCGATGAAAAGGATGTCATTCTCGTCACAGATTTGGCGGATTTCTTTGAGGTAGCCTTCTTTAGGGAAGTTAACTCCACCGGCACCTTGAATTGGTTCAGTCAAGAATGCTGCAATTGTGTCTGCGCCTTCTTCTTTAATTAGTTGTCTGAAAGCTTCTGGAGAATCAGGGTCAACGTGAATGAATCCTGGTGCCAAAGAAGTTGTGAAATCATGGAATGATTCGATTCCTGTAGCACTTGTAGATCCGGAAGCTACTCCGTGATAAGCTCTTTTACGAGCAACAATTTTAGTTTTTTCAGGTTTGCCTTTTACTTTCCAGTAGTGGCGTACAAGCTTGTATGCTGAATCGTTTGATTCAGAACCACCAGAAGTGAAGAATACACCATTTAGGTCGCCAGGTGTCATTTCAGCAATTTTAGCAGCGAGACGAATAGCAGGTTCATTACTGAAACCAGAAAAGCTATTAGAGTAAGCGCATTTTTCAAGTTGCTCTTTTGCTACTTCAGCAAGTTCTTTTCTTCCATATCCAATATTTACGTTCCATAAGGAAGACATACCTTCAAGGTATTTTTTACCATTAATGTCATAGCAATGAACGCCCTCAGCTTTATCAAAAATAATAGCTGGTCCGTTTGCCTGTTGGTCTTGTAATGAAGATGTTGGGTGAATGAAATACTTCTTGTCCAATTCAACCAATTCTTGTCTCAATGTTTCGTTGCTCATTAGAATCGCTCCTTTTCAAAGTTGTTACTATGAAAGTGCTCTGCACAATTATATATTATAGCCCTTTACTTTGGTAAAAGAAAGGGGAATTCACTCTTTTTTTCTAAAAATCCTCTAAATTCCCTAAAAATTTCTTAAAAAACGGTGTTTTGCTCATGACAGGGGCAGAATAATCCCGATAGTTTGCGAAAACTTCCGTTATCGCAAAAATTCTACTTCCTAACTTAAGCGGTTCTACGATGATTCTGCAGCACCCAGGTGAAGCTCTGGAGGCCGCTGTTTAAATCCTTTGGTCAAGAAGAAGAGATAAATGAGACCAAGGGCGAACCAAATGCTGCCTAAAACCTTTGAATGGATGTCCAGATTAAGGAGCAGCCATAGGTCAAGTATTGCACCGATACTTGGCAGGATTAAATATAAGATGGTCCCTTTGAAAGACCGTTCTTTCTTCCGGATGAAATAATAGGCGATAACGGCTATGTTGACGCTGATAAAGGCGATGAAAGCCCCAAAGTTGATGAATGAAGCAACAAGCGTCAGGCTTAAAAAGAGAGAAAGCAAAGATACCACGCTGATTAAAAGAATATTGTTAATTGGTGTCTGGTATTTATAATGAAGCTTTCCGAAAAATTTTGGAAGCTGGCCGTCACGTCCCATCGCAAACAATACACGTGATGCGCTTGCCTGGGAAGACATGGCAGATCCGAAAACAGTGACGAAATATACTGCCAGGAACATGGATGCTAAAGTTTTTCCACCTACAGATGTAATGATTTCATGAGAAGCTGCGTCAGCATTTGTAAATGTTGTATAGTCGGGCCACACATTATGGGCAAAATATGAAACGGTCATGAAGATAGCGCCGCCTACAAGGGTAATGATAATAACAGCTCTTGGGATCGTCTTCTTCGGATTGATTGTTTCCTCTGCAAAAGCTGTGGCCGAATCAAATCCAAGAAAAGAGAAACAGAGGAGAGCCGCTCCTGCAACAACGTACGAGAAAGACTCTTCAGGGTTGTAAAATGGTTCGAGATTAAAAATTGTACCTGTACCCGCTCCTCCTAATATATCTTTGGCGGACAACCCGATAAAAATGAGTATAAATAATAAAGAGAAAAGACTGATAAAAGCGTTTGCCACGGTAGCAAGCTTGATTCCCTTGACATTGACAATCGTAACGAGTAAAAGCATTCCCAAAATCCAGACATAGCTTGGTACAGCTGGAAAGGCTGCTGAGAAAAAGATTCCAAACAGCAAGTAGTTGACCATTGGAATAAAGAGATAATCCATCAATACAGCCCAGCCAACCATAAAACCGACGTATGGACTGATGGATTTTTGTGTATAAGCGTATGCGGAACCTGCTGATGGTACAGCTTTAGCCATTTGCCCATAGCTGTAGGCTGTAAAGAGCATGACAATCAATGCCAGCAAATAAGATCCCGAAACCATCCCGTGAGATATTTCAGCCGCTACACCATAAGTGCTGAATACGGTTGCAAGAGCCATAAAGGAAAAACCGAAAAGGACAACCGGTATCAGGGTAAGCGAGCGGTTCATTTTTTCTTGTTGCATGCAAATCCTCCTTTTTAAAAAAGCTGTAAGCAAATACTATTTGATGAACGAGGGGAGTCCTCAACAGGGACTCCAGCTCTTATGAGGATACGGTTTCAGACGATTGTTCATAAACGACTTGACCATCAACGATTGTCAACTCGACTTTGGCGTCTAAAATTTCCTTCTCTGGAACACTGAATAAGTTTCTATCGAGAACTACGACATCTGCTAGTTTTCCTTTTTCTAGTGTTCCGATTTCGTTTTCGCGGAATACACTGTAGGCTGAGCCGTATGTGTAAGCTCTTAGTGCCTGTGCAAGTGAAATTTTCTCCTGCTCATTCCAAGTTTCTTCCAATGTATAGTCCTTTCGGGTGACCGCGTGATAGAGGCCAAGCATTGGATTCAATGGAATGATCGGATAGTCACTGCTGTAAGGCATGATATTACCTTCATTAAAGAAAGTCGCATTGGGATATAGATAAGGAAATTTTTCCTCAGTTACACGCTCTGTATGACTTTCCCTTGGCATTAACGCCATATGATAAGGCTGGACAGAAGGCATGACTCCTAATTCCTTAAATCTTGGAATATCGTCGGGAGAAATGACTTCGATATGTTCAAGCGTATGGCGAGAATCACGCTTTCCGTTTTCATTCTGGGCGCTTTCATATAAATCAAGACCTAGTCTTACAGCTCCATCACCAATTGTATGGAACTTGATTTGGTAACCTTCTTTATCCGCTGCCGTCACCCATTCTTGGAGCTGTTCTTTTGAAAAGCCAGTTTCTCCGTTTGTTTCAGGCTTATCTTTATACGGATCCAGCATATAAGCCGTGTACCCGGTTACAACCCCATCAATGAATTGTTTTAGCCCGGACATTTTCAGTCTAGGAGATGTGAAAGTCTCTTTGAATTCTTTGGCTTTTTCCAGATTGCCATTTAATGGCGGATACAAATGGATTCTTACGGTCAATTGATCCTTCTCATCAAACTCCTTGTAAACAGAATACCCTTCCAATTGTTCATGGGCACGACTCATATAAAGGTCATTCACTGAAGTCACGCCGAGGCTTGTTGCGTGATCCAAGAACAACTGGAGCATTTCTCTTCTTTGTTCATTGGAAAAATCATAGGCGTATTTTCCGACAAGGGACATGGCGGATTCAATGAGGATTCCTGTAGGCTCTCCGTCTTCATCCTTATAGATGATCCCATAGTCCGGATTGGCGGTATCCTTTGTAATACCTGCAATTTCAATCGCTTTTGAATTGACCCATCCATAGTGACCTTCTGCTTGAATGAGAAATACTGGACGATCGGGAAGATATTGATCAAGCAGGTAGCGGTCGGGGAAATCCTTGTCGTCCCAGGCTGTGGAATCCCAGCCAGTCCCAATAATCCACTCTGCATCGGGGTGTTTATCTGCATACGCTTTCACCTTCTCCGCAGCATCTTCTGCTGAAACAGCTTCGCTTAAAGGAACGGCGTAATGGTTAAAAAGACTGCCGGCCATGACGTGGATGTGGGAATCGAAAAATCCAGGTATGACCAGCTTGTCTTTCGCGTTAACGATGCGGGTTTCCTCTCCAACATATTTTTCCAACGCATCATGTGTATCAACGTCAATGATTTTATTGTCTTTGATTACGATGGTCAATGGCTCAGGGTGATCCTTTAGACCTGTAAAAACAGAATCGCTTTGAATGATAATATCCGCTTTCATTTTTACACCTCTCATGTTGTAAAACTTTACAGTCTAATTTATCATTGCAAAAAATATGCCATGTTTTTTTATTTGGGAAACATCGAGGAAACACTATGAAAACTCTCAACTTTTATGAGAAGCAGTATCTCGTTTTAAAAATCCGATTTGCTTATTGTTGCATAATTTTATGCGAATATGAATAGTGGAAGTTTATCTAACTTCATTCAGCAGAAATCTCCCACTTCTGTAAGTGGTGAGATGAATCTTATTGGTATTCCATTCATTGGGGGGGGGCAAACCCCGGCTGAATAAAGTCAAAGCCTCCGGCGGATGCCACAGATTTTCAGAGGAAATTTATCGAGCGAAGCTCGATAAAATCTGGGCGCAAATACGCCAAGGCGCATTTGATCTTGTATGCGGTCTGATCGAAACCCATATAAATACAATGATTTCAGCCGGATTCAGTTATCAGTTTGAAGTAAATAATTATCGAAGTTAAAAACAAAGGGGAGGAAGGAGACGATATGTGGGGCTTATAGAAGTGGGCGTCCATGTAGTCCAATGGCCTGATAGACGAAAAGCGCTAACCCGAGAGCATCACTTGGGCTGCGCTTTTGAGGGTAATTTATTTTGTTCTTTGGTTCCCCATAAAAAGGATAAAATCATTGCGATGGCTCCAGATATGCCTGATAAATAAAACGCCCCGCTGATTCCTATATATGAATTTAATATTCCTCCCAAAAAGGGGCCGACAAACATGCCCAGTGCGTATAGTGCTTGGTATACTCCCATAGCAGTGGCTCTTTTTTGTGAGGGGATTTTTTCAATGGCGAATGCCAATAAAACAGGGTATAAAATACCTAATGAGAAACCATTGAGACCTTGCAAAAGATAAAATGGCAGCTTGTTTGTCACAAAGGGTGTGAGAAAAGTAAAACAAGCGACTAAACTAAAAGCAAATTGCAAAGTTCTCCATTGACCCAAAATAGGAACAAATAATTTTCCGCTCAGTATTGCCGAGATAGCATGGGGGATCATAAATGCAATGACAACCATACTAATTTCATGAGTCTGAAATCCAATTTTTAAAGCATATGCAGGTGTGAAACCGAACATGGTGGTGAAGAGAATCCCGTGAGCGACGATCGAAAGTATTGAAACTTTCAATAAAGTGGAATCCGTGATAACAGATAATAAATCTTTCAATTTTAAAGGCTGACTATTAAGGCTTTCTTGAGAATCATTAATAAAAAAGGAAAGCCCGACTCCAACTGTACATATGATTGCCCCAGTCCAAAAGGGGGTTTTCCATCCCCAGTGATCCACTAGATAGCCACTGAGAAACATGCCTGAAAATTGAGCTAAAACGATGATGAATGAAATCATTCCCATTGCACGATGGATATGTTTGTCGGAAAAATAACCAGCATAAAGGACTGTGAAAATTACCCATGTTGCGGCAGCTAAACCGGCCATTGACCTCGCAGCTAATATCCAAGCTAAATGATCTGTAATAGCAAAAACAAAGCAACTTAACGCGCAAATCACCATTCCTGCAATCACTAGCGGCTTTCTCTTTTTAATAAGATCAGAAAAGATCCCGATAGGCATTCGGAATACTAATTGCATGATTCCATAGCTGCCCAATACCAAACCGACAAAGGTGTATTTCCCTCCAGAAGATTCAATGTACGGAGCCAAAACAGGAACGTAGATAAATTGTGAAACCCAAAAAATAAAGGAAACGATTAAAAAAATATAACGATCCTTAACCGTGGGAATAGCTTTCAATCAGCTCGCCTCCTGAGAAAGTATTCTCGTGAACTGCCAAAAAAGTAAGAAAGGGCATAAGCACCCTTTCTTACCAGTTATTTAAGCCGAAAAGCTAGATTGCCTCTTCTTCGTGGTGTACGTTCACTCCGTTTGACTTGGTCAGTAGAGAAATAACAATAACTAACACAGTAGATATCGGCAACCCTATAAAGACGGGATGGATACCAAATGGATGTCCTGCCATTTGCCAAACGACAGCTATAATTAGCCCAATCCACATTGCCCATGTACCGCCAGCTTTAGTTGTTCCTTTCCAAAATAGTCCAAAAATAACTGGTGCCAGCAAAGAGGAGACTAACATTGCTGTCCCTGTAACCCATAAGTTGACAAGCTGGGGAATATATAATGCCAGCAGTATGGAAAAGATTGAGACGAGCATGACTGAAACACGGCTATAAAACAACAGTTTTTTATCGTCTTGGCTTTTAAGACGCGGTTTAATGATATCGTTTACAATGGAGGAAGCTCCTGCCATGAAAAATGAGTCAGCTGTTGAAATAACTGTAGCCAATAAAGCAATAATCATAACGACAACCATTGGGAAATTGAAAACATTTCCGATGATTTCATAATAACTTAATGTCGGGTTTATTTCGCCCATCTGTAAACCGTATTTGCCTGCTACACCGATTGTAATGACAAAGAATCCAGTTAAAAATGCTAATATAATGGAAATCCAGTATCCCCTTGAAGCTGTTTTGATGTCCTTGGCAGCCCAAAAGCGTTGCCACAGATCCTGTCTGACAAACTGATAGGCACCAATGGTTAATAAATAGACGAAAACTTGAGTGGAAGAAATACTAAAAATACTTAAGTTGGCCCCTTCATTCATTGCAAGGGCATTTTCTGTAATATTCCCCCATCCACCGGATGCAATAATCACAACAACAAACAATGTGAAAATACCGATAGTCTGAATTGTACCGTGGAAAGCGTCCTGCCAAATGACGGATTTCATTCCGCCAAAATACGTTTTCAACGTCAGCATCACCCAGCTGATGATAATGCCTGTTGTGATACTCATTCCGATAGTCAGATTCAAAATCGTTGCGATGGCAACAAATTGCATGCCTGTTATTGCGCTGTAGGCGATTAAAATACTAATTACTGTTGGAAAGCGAGCACCCTCACCGAAGCGCAATGTTGTAAAATCGGCAATGGTCACCATGTCATATTTTTCACCATATTGACGGATCTTTTTTACAAAGAAAAACATTAAAATGATACCAGCGAAAAGTGTTCCGAAGTTCAGCCAATGCTGGCCCATACCAAAGCTATAGCCATTTTCCATATACCCAAGCAAAGTCGACCCGCCGACAGCTGTGCCGACGAATGTCAGAATTAATGGGAAAATGGATACGGATCTTCCAGCTACATTATAATCATCATAGGTTTTAATGCTTCGCTGATTGATATAAAGGGAAACTCCAAATAGAAATAGGAAATAGACAATGACAAGTCCACCTAAGATCATTTGTTCTTGCGAATTATACATATTAAGTCCTCCTTGTTGCGGCGATATTTTTAAGTGCTGCTATAGACGATTTTTCCTTCGACAATGGTTTGGATTACTTGAATGTCTTTTATAGATTCTGGATCTGCTTTAAATGGGTCTTTGTCCAGTACGATGAGATCCGCATATTTCCCAATGGCAAGCGAACCGATGATGTCTTCATCAAAACCTGAATAGGCAGCGTCAATTGTGTAAGCTTTAATGGCATCCTCTACGGCAATGGCTTCGGTTGTTCCGAGTTGCTGGCCGCTCATTGTTTTGCGGACGACAGCCGAATAGATGCCGAACAACGGATTTCCATCACAAACCGGTAAATCTGAATTTCCAGGGGCAATGATCCCATGTTTTTTAAAAGAAGCATGCGGGAATACTCTCTCTGCCCGTTCTTGTCCCAAGTTTGCTAAATAACTGTCTCCAATGGAGTAAATAAATCCTATAGATGATGCGGCGATAATTCCGTATTCTGCTATTTTCTTTAAATGTTCATCAGTAGGCAAGGTGCAATGTTCAATTCTGTTCCGCATCCTCTGGTTTTCTTCGGGAGTGGTCGCATTTGAAATCGCCTGAAGAGCCATTTCGATTGCCCGCTCGCCGATTCCGTGAATGGAGACTCGCAAATTATGTTTAATAGATTCAGATACAAGGTCGTTTAAATGATCCTGCTGCATGTATAAAATCCCGTCGTTAATCCCATCGTCTTCATAAGGGGTAGCAAGTGCAGCCGTCTTTCCGCCGACACTTCCGTCGAGCATGTACTTTAAGCCTTGAATATTCAAACGGTCATTACCGAAATGGCTTTCGATTCCAAGTTTCAAGGTTTCCTCTTGGACACCGGTCCATCCCATCAAGTCAATGGCCCATAGCCAAAGGCGGGCTTTCAATCGGAAACTTTCTTCCTTTTGAAGCTGCTGGTAAACGATCATGTCATTTTTAGTTACTGCCATTTCATGAGCAGTGGTGATTCCCCACTGGAAAAATTGTTCCTGTGCCTGCAACATTGCTTCCTTTAATTGTTCGATAGAAAAAGCTGGAACAGAGAACTCGTGCATAGCGTTTTCCTGAATGAGACCACTTGGCTTCCCGGTTTTGGGATCAATATGAAAGTGGCCGCCTTCAGGGTCTTTTGGAATTTCGGGAAGACCGCTTACTTTAAAAGCCATACTATTTGCAACAGCGTTGTGTACACACGTTCTTTTTAAGAATACAGGGTGGTCTGGTGCGGCTTCATTCAACTCATCTATTGTCGGGAAGCGTTTTTCTTTGATCTTGCTGTCATCCCAGCCCATACCAATAATCCATTCGCCTTTTGGTGTGACCTTCGCTTTTTCCCTTACAGCATTCAGAATACTATCGATATCGGGTGTTGCTTCTGCTCTCAAGTCAAGCTGGAGCATATTTGCAGCGTAATTTAATGGATGGCCGTGACTTTCAATAAAACCTGGCAATACCGTTTTTCCATCTATATCTACTAGTTTTGTTGAAGGACCTTTTAATTGCTCTGTATCCTTGTCAAAAGCAATAATCTTTCCATTTTTTACGGCCACTCTACTTGCAGTAGGGTGGGTATCATCCATTGTATAAATGTCAGCGTTGTAGAAAATAACATCAGCGAACATTTGATATAACCTCCTCTTGATGTACCGCTTTCTTATTTAAAAGAAGCGTTGCTGTTTGCTAATTGATAGACTGTCTTCAGAAGCAGGTTTGCCCCTTTTTCTATGGCTTCTGCCTCGGTGAATTCCTCTTGGCAGTGGCTTTTTCCTGCAACACTCGGAACAAATATCATGGCTGTTGGAGTGATTAGATTCATATATTTTGCATCATGGCCGGCTCCACTTATCATTTTTTGACTGCTGTATCCGAGTTTTTTAACATTTTCAGTAATAATATTCACTAAGTTTCCGGAAAATTGTGTTGCAGAGCTTTCCCAGATCTTATCGATTTTCACTGCTACTTGTTCAGCTGCAGCAGAAACACTGATTTTTTCTATCAACGATTGCGTCAATTTTTCTTTTATCACATCGTCTGAATGCCGGATATCAACAGAGAAGATTACTTCCCCAGGCACGCAGTTGATCGAATTCGGTTTCACAGCCAATCTGCCAACTGTTGCAGTCGCTTCTTCGTCTAGATTTACGATTGTTTCTCTAATTACTTGTATGATTTTAGAAGCAGCATAAAGGGCGTCTTTGCGCATGTTCATCGGTGTTGGACCTGCATGGTCTGATTGTCCGGTTAAAATTACTTCCAGCCAGTCCATTCCTTGTATGCCTGTTACAACACCGATATCTAGGTTTTTATGTTCTAAGACCGGTCCTTGTTCGATATGAAGCTCAAGATAACAGTGACAGTTTTGAATGCGGTTTCTTTTTGAACCGTGATAGCCAATTCGTTTTAATTCATTCAAGAAGGTTTTACCTTCCCGGTCTTTCCGGCTGTAAACAAACTCTTGGTCAAAATGACCTGCAAGCCCTCCGGCCCCCAAAATTGGCGGCTCAAATCTTGAGCCTTCTTCATTTGTAAAGTTAATAACCTCGATAGGCCTTTCTGTCTGAATGCCCATATTATTTAAAGTGGTTAACACTTCGAGACCAACAAGTACGCCAAGGATTCCGTCGTAACGACCCCCTTCGGGTTGAGTATCGAGATGCGATCCTATAAGAATGGGCGCTGCCTGGGGATTCTTACCTTCTTTTCTGCCATAAATGTTACCGAAATCGTCTACGCGTACCTCCAGCTCAGTGTCTGATAGCCATTGAATAAATAAATCCCGCATTTTTTTATCATCATCAGTAAGAGCAAGACGACAAATCCCTCCACGGGAAAGCTTCCCTATAGTGGCGCTTTCATTTATCGTTTTCATGAGCCGCTTTATATTAATCGTGGGTGTTTGTTCAATCATTTTGTGACCCTCCTTTCTTAAAATTACATCTTAGCGCTAGCATTCTTGATCTTGCGTCCTTGCTTAATAAAGTAATAGCAATTTACGTGCCAAGTTTTGTGGACTATTTATATCCCAAAATGCCATTTTTGTCTGATTTTGACGAACAAAGTAAGGATATTAGTAACAAAAATGACTCAAGTAATGACACTTTGAGTTGAAAATGAATCAAAATGACTTTTGAAACAAAGAAAATATCATTTTTGAATCGAAAATGATTCGGAAATCGTGTATCCTAATACTGTAGGTAAATTCGAAAGGGTGGTTTGATTGGGAAAAGTTAGAGAAATTTTGGAGCATCCGTATTTTAAGAAAATTCTTAATGCCCTTTCTGACGGAGTGTTAATTTCTGATGGGGAAGGGCGGGTATTATGGTTGAATACCGCCTGTGCGAATTTTTCAAACAAGCCCAAGTCATTTTTGATCGGAAAAAGTGTTTATTTATTGGAAGAAATGGGAGTATTTAAACCATCAGTCACAAAAATGGTGATAGAAAAGCAAGCATTAGTCAGCACAGTGCAAACCTCAAAGGGGAAGGATCTCAGATTTATTGTCACCGGATATCCCATCAAGGATGAAGAAGGGAAAATTGATTGCATCATCGCTCAAACTAAAGATATTACCGAAATTGTTCATACGACGACTGAATTGGAAGAAACTCAATTATTGTTAAAGAGATACAGCCAGGAGATCATGCGGATTAATTATGAGAAACAAGCAGATTCTTATTATTTCACCAGCCAAAGTCCCGCTTATCTTTCGCTGTTGCAAACGATTGATAAGATAGCTCCGGCGGAATCGACAGTTCTGTTAAGTGGCGAGACAGGAGTCGGGAAAAACGTCATAGCCCAGCAGATTCATGGGTTAAGCGATCGGGGGAACGAGCCGTTTGTTGAAATCAACTGTGGAGCGATACCGGAATCCTTGATCGAATCTGAATTATTTGGCTATGTGAAAGGTGCTTTTACCGGAGCAAATAAAGGGGGAAAAGCCGGACTAATCAAAATGGCAGATGGGGGTACATTGTTCCTTGATGAAATCGGCGAATTGCCTATTCATTTGCAAGCGAAGTTATTGCAGTTTTTACAGCAGAGAAAATTTCTTCCTGTCGGTTCGACAGAGTATCAAACAGCCGATGTAAGAGTCCTTGCCGCTACGAATTTAGATTTAATGGAAGAAGTGAAGAAAGGAAACTTTCGGTCTGATTTATTTTACAGACTGAATGTTCTACCAGTCCGAATTCCTTCGTTAAAGGAAAGGAAAGAGGATATTATTGGTTTAGTTCAATACAACCTGGAGAAATACAATAAGAAACATAAACGGAACTGCCGCCTTTCTGCGGATGTAATGGATATTTTTCAACATTGTGATTGGCCGGGAAATATAAGGGAGTTGGAAAACTTAATAGAAAGGCTAGTCATTATCGCACCTGAACACGAAATCCAAGTGAAAGATCTGCCTGCACATATGAGGGAGAAGGAAGTGAATGCTTTTGATCTTTCAAGTTTTAATAGGGGAGATTCATTGAACGAAGTATTGGAATCAGTTGAAAAGAGTATCATTTCCAAGGCATATGCCCAATTTAAAACGACGAGGAAAACTGCAGAAGAGCTGGGAGTCTCTCAATCTTTGCTGATGAGGCGCTTGAAAAAATACAATTTGACAAATGAAAGCTGAAGGAGATGGCTCGCTGTGGGGAGCCTCTCCTTTTAACTTCATTCAACAGAAATTTCCCACTTCTGTAAGTGGTGAGATGAATGCGTATTGGTATTCCATTCAGTGGGGTTTCAAACCCCGGCTGAATAAAGTTAAAGCCTCCGGCGGATGCCACAGATTTTCAGAGGAAATTTATCGAGCGGAGCTCGATAAAGTCTGGGCGCAAATACGCCAAGGCGAATTTGATTATTCAATCAACACCTGAATTTCAGCCAGAAACTCCTCCTGGTTCTTTGAGATGAACTCATCGATAATTGTACGAATAATAAAATCGCCTTTAATCTTGTAATCGTTCTCTTTGATAAAATCGTTCAGAACATGAAAATAGGCCGGTGCATCGCTATGTCCCCCGCGAAAGAAAATGCAGGCATATGTTCCTTGAGGGAGGATAGCAAAATCTATTTCTTCTATTAATTTACTTCTTTCCACTTCTTCTAAAATAAGAAAAATCGAGCTGTATTCCAAAAAGCTTTCGCGCTGGAAGTTATTTTCCGAAATAGTGAGCCCCACTTTGCCAATGAAGATGGATGCCAGATGGTGGTATTGCTGCTTTAACTTGCGAAGCGATAGTTCAAGCTCGAAGAAAGAAGAAATGGTTTCCTTGAGCTGGATGATTTTTCTTTCAGGTATCGTTTTGATGAAAGGAACGTTGATGTCTTCGATATATTTTGCTGTCTTGAATTCGTCAATTCGTGCTTCTAACTTCTTTTTGGCCATTTCCAGCTCTTGGATCTTTTGCTCTGTGATCCTTTTATGCTCCTGCAGTGTATCGATCAGCTCGTTGATATCGCGGTTGGATGTCTGCTTTTTTATATCAGCGAGTGGCACGCCAAGCACTTTTAAATAATTGATGATATCGAGCAATTTAAATTGCTCGATGGAATAATACCGATAGCCATTTTCCGGATTCACTTCAATCGGCTTGAACAAGTCTATTTCATCGTAATATCTTAATGTTTTAACCGGAATATTGTGGAGCTTTGACATCTGTCCAATTGAAAATTTATTCTTCATATTTCACCACCTTAATTATAATAAGAAGAAAAACGTTATTCTACTGCGATATGTATCTCAATCTCTCCATTAGGGAGGTATTTTTCAAAATCAACTGTATAAGCCCGGTTTAGTGTGCCTGATTCTTCCAGATTCCAAATGTTGCTCCAGGCCTTAAAAACTCCCTGGTCATCAGTCGAATCCACTTTAAAAATTTCATGTTTTTCTGTAGTTATCTCGATAGGCGTTCCTCCATTTTTTTCAGTGGCAACGCCTATCGAGTAATCTCCTTTATAGTCGCTTTCGTAATCATAATAAACGCCATATACATTGCCCTCATAGTTTGTAAGGCTTTTTGAGGCGCTTTCCCACATGTTTTTTATTTTGTCCATCACATGCTTGTCATTAAAATTATTTGTTCTGATGCTGGTTATAATTGATAATTGCACGCTTATCAACTCCCTAATATTTTTAATATATTATAGAACAAATGTTTGTTTTAAGCAAAACCTTTTCCAATAAGAAAAGAATGCATCAAACCATTCTGATGCATTCTTTAACCCTCCTAAACTTTTTCTTTTTTTCTAAACGGGACGATTGGAAGTAGTTCGCCAGTATGGATGTCCTCAACGGGAACGGCTTCCTCAACCCAGCTTTTCGGCGGCATGGCGCCCCAGAAAGTCGCACGTTGAGGGTCAGCGAGATCCCATTTGATTGGTTCCCAGTCCGGGTCGTTTGTAAAATAGTCTCCAGTGTATAATTCCATGCGGTTTCCATCGGGATCTCTCAAATAAACGAAGAACGCATTGGACGTTCCATGTCTGCCAGGAGAGCGTTCGATGTTGGCGTAATAGCCCAGTGAAGCAAGGTGGTCGCATGCATCTAAAATGGATTTCGCGTCATCCATCCAGAACCCAGTATGATGAAAGCGAGGTCCTGTTTCGCTTATCAGCGCAAGGTCATGCACACTCGGTTTTCTGTGCATCCATGCGGCCCAAATATTTTCTTCCTCGCTCTCTACTTTTACAGTGTACTCAGAAGTTCTGAAACCTAAATGGTTGCTGTACCAAGCGTATAATTCATCTATATTTGTAATGAGGCAGTTGGCATGGTCAATTCTTTTGATTTTTACATTTCCTTGCAAGTGATATTTCTGCAACATTCTGTCGGCTTTTTCCATTTCGTAGAAAAATTCGACAGGAATACCGCCTGGATCTTGAATTCGCAGCGCGCGGCCCTGGCCTTTTTCCTCGCCGGCCGCCACCCAGCGCTTATTTACTCCAAGTCCAGCGAATAGTTCATCCAGCGTATCCAGGTCACTGTCAGCGCTTACACGATAGGCGATATGCTTCAAGCTTGCCTGCTCGCCCTTTGTCAAAACGAGGCAATGGTGGTTGGCGTCTTCCAATGCTCTTAAATAAATATGATTGTCATCTGACTCTGTTTCAATGAAGCCCAACCCATCACAATAAAAGTGGCGGGCACGATCCAAATCAGTAACTGTTACTTCAGCATGATGTAAACGGACAATATCAAAGTTTTTGTTTGGCATAACCATCATCCTCCGATCTTTTGACATTAGTTTAAAGTCTACAGTAACTGGAGAGTCAATGAGATTATTTAAATTTTATCATTTCCTGACAGAAGACTCCCACTTCAAGGAATATAAAGGGCGGA
>NZ_QYTW02000033.1 GCF_003605405.2 Siminovitchia terrae
ACAGCACTGCGATTCAATCTTCACTTAAAAACCTTGCTGATTCGTATTCGCGATTTTTCAAGAAACAAAACAGGATACCTCGCTTCAAATCTAAAAAGAACAAAGTGCAATCTTACACAACCAAGCACACGAATGGTAATATCGCCATTGTAGGTAACAAAATTAAATTACCTAAACTTGGTCTTGTTCGTTTTGCAAAAAGTCGTGAAATAGAAGGTCGTATTCTTAACGCAACTGTTAGGCGTAATCCAAGTGGCAAATACTTTGTGTCCGTATTGGTTGAAACAGAAGGACATGAGTTGCCTAAGACAGGTTCTTCTATTGGCGTTGATGTCGGCTTAAAGAACTTTGCGATTCTTTCTAACGGAACAGAATACGAAAATCCTAAATGGTTTCGCAAACTGGAAGAAAAATTAGTGAAAGCACAACGTATTCTTTCCAGACGCCAAGAATTAGCATTCAAACGAGAATGTCAATTAGATGAAGCAAAAAATGTTCAAAAACAAAAACGTAAAGTAGCACGCCTCCATGAAAAAGTCACAAACGCAAGAACAGACTACTTACATAAAATCACATAAAAACAGTTTGAACTACTCCCACTTAACATACTTATGGTCTGTTTGAAGTGGGAGATTCCTAAGAACACTTTCGTAACCGAAAGTTTTGATTAGGCTATCCAAAAAATTCAATATATTCCAGTTTGTTAATTGTACTATAGGCTGTCAAACTATTGGTCTATAACAATCAAAAATCTGAAAAATTTTTCTTGTTTAATAGTATCGCTGATGGTACTATAATAAAAACCAAATAAGTTTCTTCAGTTTCCTGTAGCTTTTTAAAAAGGTGTGAGATAAATTAAAGAACGTATCTTAGAGGGATTCCGAAAGGAAATTCAACAGCAGGGTTTAAGGTTTTCGATGGATGATCTGGCCCGAAGGTTGGGTGTCAGCAAAAAAACATTGTATAAATATTATTCGTCCAAAGCTGAAATACTGGATGAATTGATCGACATGACCCTCGAAAACATGGAAGAAAAAGCCCGTGCAATCAAAAGTAATGAAGAGCTGCCTTTAATCGAAAGGCTCAGAGGTGTTATCGCTATCGTTCCGGACCATCTCGAACTCACTGATATAAGAATTTTAAACGAAATGAAGAAATTCTTTCCAGAACAGTGGGCAAAAGTGGACAGCTTTCTTCAAAGTGATTGGGAAGAAATCCGAATCCTTGTAGAGCAGGGGATTGAAGAGGGAATCATTAAAAATATGAATGTCGCTTTGATTATGAAGGTGATCATTGTTTCAATCAATACGACTCTTGAGCAAAGCTTTTATTTAGAAAATAACATTGCACCAGTTGATGCAATGGATGATATTGTTTCTATTTTGATAGATGGCCTTAAAACAGAGAATAAATGATTGCAAAATCTTTTATTCTCTAGATTTATAAGTTTGGAAACTATAAAAACTATATGAGTTTCCTAAAAAATATAGGGTATTAGGAGGGTTTTTTATGTACAATCCAGTTGTTTCTTCTATCACGCCGGCCTACTCCTTCATGAAGTTGGAGCGCAGAAAAGCTGTCGATGGGGTTGATTTTGCCATTATTGGTGTCCCGTTTGATATGGCGGCCACAAACCGGACGGGACAAAGATATGGTCCCCAGCACATTCGGAACTTTTCGGGCATGATTCGTCCGTATAATCCGGATCAACGGATCAAGGTCTTTGATTATTGTGTTGGCGTGGATTACGGAGATGTTGAAGTGATCCCTGGTAATATTCATAGAACCTATCAAAATATTGAGAAGGAGCTTGATCCAATTTTTAAAAGAAACATTATTCCGGTGATGATGGGTGGAGATCATTCGATTACTTTGGCCCATTTACGAGCTGCAGCAAAACATCATGGTCCAATTGCTCTCGTTCATTTTGATTCACACTGTGATACCTGGGATGAATTATTCGGGGAGAAATATTCGCATGCCACCCCATTCCGCAGGGCAGTTGAAGAAGGTTTGGTTGATGTTGAGCATTCCATTCAAATAGGCATGCGGGGATCGCTTTTTGAGCCCGAAGATGTTGACGGCGCAATTGAACTCGGTTTCAAAGTACTGACAATGCGAGAGGTCAGGAATATAGGTTTTGAAAGCGTTATAAAAGAAATCCATGAAAGAGTGGGGGATAAACCAGTATTTGTTTCATATGACATTGACTTTCTTGATCCATCCTATGCACCGGGAACAGGAACACCGGAGGTTGGGGGACCAACGAGCTTTGAAGGTCTGGAGTTTGTTAGAAGGCTGGATGGACTGAACATTATCGGATTTGATTTGGTGGAAGTTCTGCCTGCATATGACAGCGGTGACATCACTGCAGCTGCTGCGGCCAATATCATCTATGAAATGGTTTCGCTGATTGCTTTGAAGAGAAGGGACCAAAATATAAAAAAATAATAAATCATTTGTATGCGATTTCATGAATTGTAAAAAATGGGGGGGGAATATGATGAACCAAAACTCATTGAAACGTACACTGTCCTTCAGGCATCTTGTATTTCTAGGACTGGCCTTTATGACGATGATGATCATCTTTACCACTTATGGCATTGCGTCGCAGGTGACACAAGGGATGGTGCCGGCCGCCTATATGATCGTTTTGGTCGCTATGCTGTTCAATGTCTATAGTTACGGCAGGATGGTGAAAGTTTTTCCGTCATCAGGAACTTCTTATGCGTATGCACAAAAAGCAATACATCCGAATGCCGGATTTTTGTCGGCTGGGCGATTATGATGGATTATTTATTAACACCAATGCTTAACTACTTGGTTGTAGGGATATTCTTATCTACGGCTTTTCCTGCGATTCCTGCATGGTTATGGATTATACTATTTATCATCGTTATTACAACAATTAATGTTCTCGGGGTAAAAATTGCCGCAAATATCAATTTCTTACTTGTTATTTTTCAATTTTCGGTTGTGGCTATTTTCGCCTTCCTATGTATCAAGCAGGTTATGGGAGGAATGGGAACAGGGACATTATTTTCAGCACTTCCGTTTTACAATCCGGATGTCCCATTTTCAGCAGTTACTGCAGGAGCAGCAATTTTATTTCTGTCATTTCTTGGTTTCGATACGATCACTACATTCAGTGAAGAAACAATTAATCCTGAAAAGACCATTCCAAGGGCTATGTTTGCCGTTGTATTAATTGGCGGAGGCCTATTCATCTTTATTTCGTACATCATTCAAATGGTATTCCCTGATTTCATGAGTTTTAATGATGTGGATGCGGCCGGATTTGAGGTTGTGTCGGCTGTTACTGGCAATCTGTTCACTTCTCTGTTTTTGGCAGGGTATATCGTGGCCTGCTTCGCATCAGCTACAGTTTCACATGCAGGTATTTCCCGATTCTTATTTGCTATGGGACGAGATGGAGTGTTACCGAAACGCTTCTTTGGATACTTGAGTCCGAAGTTGAAAGTCCCGCTTTTCAATATCCTTTTGGTAGGAGTCCTCTCTCTGTTGGCATTGATGTTGTCCATGGACCTTTTACTTGCTTTCATCAACTTCGGGGTGCTTGTTGCATTTTCGTTCGTTAATTTGTCTGTCATTTCACATTATTTTATAAGGGAAGGCCATCGAGGCACTGTTAAAAATACAATCCTATATTTGGTCATTCCATTAATAGGATTTTGTATCAACGCATGGTTATGGACCAACCTTGAAAAAAGCGCGTTAATCCTTGGGGGAAGCTGGCTTCTGATCGGTCTGATTTATTTGGCCTATCTTACAAACATGTTCCGCAAGTCGACCCCGCAAATGAATCTTGAAAATATAGATGAATCGGAAGCTGTTTAAGCAGCTTTCGATTGCTAAACACCAAAGAAAGGACTATTTAGTATGACTCAACAAAAAGCAGATATCATTATTTCAGGAAATGCAGTTTTTACAGGACTGTCTGATAAACCGGAATCCGCATTTATTGCAATAATTGGAAATAAAATCGTAGCCATTGGTTCGGAGGAGGATATAAAACCATATTCGGGGGAGCAAACGAAAACCTATCGTTTTGATGACCAGTTAATCATGCCGGGTTTTCATGATTTTCACCTCCATGTGATGCAAAGTGCCTTATCGCTGATAAGTGTGGATCTATTTTCCGCCCGCTCGGAAAAAGAAGCAATCAGGATGATTACCGACTTTGCGAAGGCCAATCCGGGCAACCCTTGGGTCATCGGATTCACATGGGATGCTGGATATTGGGATAATCAACAATTGCCGGACAGACACTCATTGGATCGAATTTTGCCTGACCGTCCTGCAATCATGTTCCATGCAGAAGGCCATTATGCATGGGTGAATTCTAAGGCGCTGGAAATTGCCAATATTAATCGGGATACGGAGGGCCCGTCCTATGGGATTATCGGCAAAGATGAAAATGGTGAACCCAATGGCATTTTATATGAAAAGGCAATGGCTCTTGTGACCAATCACGCCTATGATTTTACGAAGGAACAAAAAAGGGAGATGTTCAATAACTTCCTTGACCATGCAGCGAGTCTTGGTGTGACTGCCATGCATGACCTTTATGCAACCGAATCACT
The DNA here is from genome assembly GCF_003605405.2 of Siminovitchia terrae. Taxonomy (GTDB): domain Bacteria; phylum Bacillota; class Bacilli; order Bacillales; family Bacillaceae_C; genus Siminovitchia; species Siminovitchia terrae. The sequence continues at coordinate 4,605 of NZ_QYTW02000033.1, forward strand.
GGCAATCCTTGATGATTTTGAGCTGTTAAAAGAGTTTGAGGATCAAGGCAGGCTGACAACCCGCATACATTTATGGCCTGCATTGAATGGGGATCTGCAGCGTGCAAAAGAGTTACAGAAAACATACCAATCCGAAAAATTAAAGGTAGCAGGACTTAAGCAATTTATAGACGGCGTCGTCACTTCCCGTACGGCCTATATGCTTGAGCCGTATGCCGATCAGCCGGAAAGCAGGGGGGACACTTCATTTTCTCCGGAAACGATCAAAAAGTGGGTTGCTGATGCGGATAAGGAAGGTTTCAGTATTCGATTCCATGCAATTGGAGACGGGGCCATCCGTCTTGCGTTGGATGCGTATGAGGAAGCACAGAAAATGAATGGAGTAAGGGATTCAAGACACGCGATTGAACACATTGAAGTCATTCATCCGGATGACATTCACCGCTTTAAAGAGCTTGGAGTCACTGCTTCCATGCAGCCGGACCATTTTGCGATGTCAGAGCGGGGGGTTTACACTGATCGGATTGGGGATGAACGGGAAAGATTTGTATTTGCGATTAATACCCTGCAAAAAGCTGGAGCAAGGTTAGCGTTTGGTACAGATTGCCCCATTGATGTCCTTAACCCGCTTTTGCAAATTTACCGCGCAGTGACAAGGATTGACAGCAGTGGGAATGATGTTTGGCATCTGCATGAGCGTATTTCGTTATCCGAAGCATTGAAAGCTTATACATCCGGTTCGGCATACGGGACTTTCCGGGAAAACGAACTCGGAACGCTTGAAGAAGGAAAATTCGCTGATATTGTTGTATTAAAACAAAATCTGTTTGATATTCCTGCAGAGGACATTCCCAATACAGGAGTGGAGCTTACGATAGCTGATGGGAATGTCGTATATGAAGATTTAAAGGAAACGGTAAATCCATAGTAATGAAAAGAACGGGGGACGAGCCCCTGTTCTTTTTCTAATAATTATTCAGAAGACCCTCTCTTATGAAACACATCGAATCGCTCCCAAGCTTCTTCTATTTTTTCCAGGCGGGATTCGACCTCTTCCATGCGTCCTTTTCCGATACTGACCACAATCGCGTTGATTAGGCTGAGTGGAGCAGTGAACGAATCAATGAATGTCGGCATCTGGCTTGTTGCAGTCAAAGCGACGTCGGAATGGGGAATCATGGGTGAAAGCAAGCTGTCCGTGATGCAAATGGTCTTTGATCCTCTTTCCTTGGCAAAAGCGAGCGTTTGAATCGTGCTGTTCGGATAACGGGGAAAGCTAATGCCAATGACCACGTCTTTTTCATTGAGGTTATACAATTGTTCAGACAGGTTTTCCACAGAACGGACCATCTCCGCATGCCCCAGAATGATGTTTAAATAATATTGAAGGAAAATCCCCAAAGCTGCGGCACTTCGATTGGCAGCGATATATATTTTATCCGCTTCCTGTAAAAGGCCGACCGCCTGATGAAACTTTTCTATATCCAATTTCTCCATAGTCGATTTGATATTTTCGATATCGTCGTAAAAAATGTCATATATCGATTGGTCGCGATCATCATATATATCGGTTGTCATCTTCAACCGTTCCGTTGTGGTCAATTGCTTCTGAATTGAGCTTTGCATCCTGGACTGCAGCTCCGGATAGCCTGAATATCCGAGAAAGGAAGCGAACCTTACGACAGTCGCTTCGCTCACATCGGTTTTTTTTGCGAGAGTGGCCACATTAAAAAAAGGAACGACATTTGTGTTGTTTAAAATAAAACTGGCTATTTTTTTATGAGATTTGCTCATTTCCGGTATTTTTTCCGCAATTTGATTGTATACGTTATAGTTTTCCATTTATTTCACCCTTAATATCTGTTGAATCTCTCTATTTTTTTCTGTAACAAGGTTTCAGATCGGCTGACTATTGTTCAAATCTCTTAAATAAGGAATCTTCTTTCTTGTTTCGCGGATCAGATCAAAGTTTACCTCATGGATCAATATGCATGGCTCATTGGCTGGTGCTTCAGCCAGTACTCTTCCGTCAGGGGCGATCAGCTTGCTTTTCCCGCAGCTTCCTTCATACGCTGTGTTTACGCCCAAAACAAATACGGTGTTATCGAGGGCGCGGGCAGGGAGTTGTATATCCCATCTCGGCTCAGCGGGAATGCTCCACACGGACGGCACGATAATCAACTCGACCCCTTGCAGTGCCAAGTGACGGCTTGGTTCTGGAAATTCAATGTCATAGCAAATCAATATTCCAATTTTGCCGACTGATGTTTGGACAGCTTCGTATTCTCTTTCTCCTGGTGAAAAAATTTCTTTTTCCCTTCCCCATAAGAAAGATTTCCTGTAACAAGCCAGCAGATCTCCGGATTTTTCAATGACGGCAGTGGAGATATAGAGGTTTTTCTCCTCTTTTTCAATAAAAGGTACGACTAATACAACACCTAATTCCATTGCAAGCTCTTGAAATTTCCGAACAGTGCTCCCTTTTTTGTTTTCACCCAGAAAGCCAAATTCCTCTTTCGATAAGTAATATCCGCTTTTCCAAAGCTCCGGAAGCACGATGATCCCTGCCCCTTGTGATCTTGCATTTCTAACCATTTTTAAAGCGGTATTTAAATTTTTCATAGGCTGGTTTGGCACAGAATGCATTTGGATGGCGGCCACCAGAATGGACAATATGAACACATCCTTATGCTTTTCATTAAAGATATTACATTTAACGCATTTATGCAATTTTTATTACATTTAAATTAAATAAAGAAATTTTTATTTTAAATAGGCGCTTATAGGATATAATGAAATAAATATTTCATAATATATTTAAATAAGAAATTTAAATTACTCGAAAGAGGTGTTTATAAGTGGCAATCAGTGAAAGAGGGATGGGGATCAAACGCTTTGCAGCAAAAACTCCGAAATCATTGGAGTTTTATAAGGAAGCAATTAAGGTCATGCCGGGAGGGACGACGGCCAATATTAAGTTCTTTGCACCTTATCCTATTATTATGGAAAAAGGGAAAGGAAGCCGCCTGTATGATTTAGATGGAAATGAATATATTGATTATTTGCTTTCTTATGGAGCATTGATTCTTGGACATGGACACCCCAGAGTACTCCAGGCGGTACAAGAGCAATTAAATGATAATGGCACCTACTTATTTGGAACTCCGCACCGGCTGGAAGTTGAAATGGGAAGGAAAATTCAACAGCTGTATCCAAGCATTGAGCTGCTGCGTTATACAAACTCAGGAACAGAAGCAACTTTGCTGGCGATTCGCCTGGCATGCGCCTATACGGGTAAAAATAAAATTGCAAAATTTGAAGGGCATTACCATGGCGGATACGATCAGGTTTTAGTAAGTGTGAATCCGTCATTAGAAGAAGCCGGGAATCCCCATCAGCCAAAGTCGGTTGCTGAATCCAAGGGGATGGATCACTATCATGAAGAACATACAATCATTTTGCCGTTTAATGATTTAGATGCAGCTTCGGATATTCTGAGGAAAAGGAAAGATGAACTAGCTGCGATTATTGTGGAGCCGATTCAAGGCGGGTTCATTCCAGCCGAGAGAAGTTTTATGGAAGGCCTTCGGAAATTGACAGAGGAATTGGATATTCTCCTGATTTTTGATGAAGTTAAAACGTGTTTCCGGCTGGGAATGGGAGGTGCCCAAGAATATTACAACATTAAACCAGATTTGACAGCGCTTGGCAAAGCAGTTGGCGGAGGATACCCGATCGGTATTACAGGAGGCCGAAAAAATGTTATGGAGGTAAGTCTTCCAAAGGCTGCTTCAGACGTGTTTGACAATAGTCAAAGCAAAAATTCCAAGGCAAGGGATGTGCTTTTTCATAGCGGAACGTATAATGGGCATCCCTCCATTCTGGCAGCAGGCCTTGAAACAATTGCAGTTTTGGAGGAAGAGATCAGCCGAATCAATGAGACGGTTGAAAAGTTGAAGACAGGAATCAGCAAGCTTTTTTCCCAGAGGGGAATGGCGGTACAGACATTGGGCTTGGGTTCCATTTTCAACTTGATTTTCACCGAAAAAGACCAAATCCTGAATTACCGGGATCTGCAAAGTGCTGACTTTGAATTAAGAAGAGAATTAGATTTCCAATTAATAAATGAGGGAATCTATACAAAGCCGTTGAACCGTTATAGCATTTCAAGTGCACATGGGCAGGACGAAATTGACCAAACGTTGGACGCCTATGAAAAAGTGATTGGAAAGCTGTAAATAAAGCTCCGCTTCTCGATTGCAGAAGCGGAGCTTCTTCTGAAAAAAGATTAACTTTCAAAAATCCATGCAAATCAGCAATCATTATTCATTTTTGAATAACCTTAAGCAGCTTTAATAAAGAAAACGTTATCAGTAACCCCCTTTCATTCTTGGCACAAATATTGCAAGTGTAATGATAACGCTTTTTTTTCATCGGGAGGTTACATAAATTTGGAAAAACAACGAGAACGGCAAGATGTGAAAAAACCTACTTTGCTTGTAGCTTTGATTCCAATTGGGTTTATGGTGATTGCTCTATTTACAGGGATATTCATATATGAGGCAGACCCCCATATTCCGTTGCTTTTAAGTGCGGGTGTTGCTGCAATTGTTGCGTTAAGGCTCGGATATAAATGGAAAGAAATCGAAGAGGGCATGCTTGATGCAGTCAGGATGGCGCTTCAAGCGATCACTATATTAATGGTAATCGGTGCAATTATCGGTTCTTGGATAGCTGGTGGAATTGTGCCGACCATGATTTATTATGGGTTGGATATTCTAGCTCCTGGATATTTTCTAGTTGCTGCCTGCGCTATTTCCTGTATCGTTTCTATTGCTTCGGGGAATGCTTGGACGGCTGCAGGAACTATCGGGATTGCAATTATGGGAATCGGTCAAGGTCTTGGCATGAATCCGGCTATGGTGGCAGGCGCTGTCATTTCCGGCGTGTATTTCGGGGATAAAATTTCTCCTCTTTCCGAAACGACGAATCTGGCTCCAGGTATTGTCGGAGTTGAGTTGTTTGAACATATCAAGCACATGCTTTATACGACCATCCCAGCTCTTGTCATTGCATTGATCATTTATGCAGTGATGGGTATTAAATTTGCGGGACAAGGCACTGAAATTTCAGAGGTGAAACTGCTTCAGTCCCAGCTTGGAGAAATTTTTACAATATCACCTTGGCTGTTGCTGGTTCCATCATTCATTATTGTGATGATGATCTTTAAGATTCCAGCTCTTCCGGGATTGACAATCGGCTCGCTGCTTGGAGCAATCTGTGCTATCGTAGTCCAAAAAGTTCCTGTCGGAGACGCCATAAACATTTTATATTATGGCTATTCTATCAACACAGAAATCGAGATTGTGGATAATCTATTGAACAATGGCGGTATAGAATCAGTATTGTATACGGTTTCTCTGATTATCATAGCCATGTGTTTCGGGGGTGTTCTGGAAAGAACGGGAATTTTCGAAGCGATTGTCCAAGGTATTTTAAAACTTGCTAAAAAGACTGGAAGTCTAATTGCAGCTACGGTTGCGACTTGTATATCAGCAAATATAGTCGGCTGTGATCAGTACCTGTCTATCATTGTTCCTGGACGAATGTACGCTGCGGAATATGAAAAGCGTGGACTAAAAGCAAAAAACCTGTCCCGTACACTTGAAGATGCAGGAACGATGACTTCACCGCTTATTCCTTGGAATACATGCGGAGCCTTTATGGCGACTACGCTTGGCGTCGCGACATTAGACTATCTGCCATTTGCATTCCTATGTTTGATCAGCCCAGTCATTTCCATTATTTATGGGATGACAGGATTTAAAATAGAATACAAGGATGAAGTAGCTGAAAAAGCCAAAAGCAAGAGAGAACAACATGCAGTCAGTTAACATCGTTAACTACTGCATGCTCTTTTAAGAAGAATTTATTGAAACTTTGGTTTTTTCAAAAATGAAAGCGATTCCTTTAGAGGGAACTGAAAAATCGGTTAAAGAGGGGGAGGATAGTGTTAATGGAAGAAATGATTTTAAGCCCTTGTGACGGAGTCCTGGTCACATTCCGTATTCAAGAAAATCTTACCCAAAAACGCTGTAATACATTTTTTAAAATCAGGTTAAAGGATGATACCATACTGGAAATTAAAAAGACCTATCAAGGAAAGATATCTTCAGTGGAGGTTCGGGAAGGAGAGGAAGTCGTCAAGGGAATGGTCTTGGCTTATGTGGAGGAATATGCTCTCGAAATTTAGGGCAGCACAATCTAATCACAAGCTTTCTGGCTGGTATCACAGGCGGGGAACCAGATAGAAATTTCTAACATCTAAAGGAGAATGTCCAAATGAGATTCAAAAAGGCAGGTTTACTTGTATCAGCATTGGTGTTTGTTCTGCTGGTCGCTGGATGCGGAGGCAGCGGGGCTGGGGGCAAGGATGAAAATGTGGTCAATATTCTAAATTGGTCTGAATACTTGCCCGAAGAATTGATTAAGCAGTTTGAAGAAGAGACTGGGATTAAAGTAAACTACAGTACAATCTCTTCTAATGAAGAGCTTGTCGCAAAGTTGAACGTTGGGAATGCTACTTATGATATAGCTGTCCCTTCGACTTATTTTATCGAAGTGCTGATCAATGAAGGTCAGCTTGAGAAAATCAATAAAGATAATATTCCAAACTTAAAAAATATTGATGAAAAGTTTATGAAATGGGATTTTGATCCGGAAGATGAATACTCAGTGCCGTACATGTGGGGTACTGAAATCATTGCGTATAATGAAGATTTGGTAGACTTTAAGATAAAGAGCTATAAAGATTTGTTTAATCCAAAGCTGAAAGATAGTCTTGTTGTAGTTGACGATCCCCGTACCATGCTAGGAGCCATGCTGGAAATGATGGGATATTCCGTAAATAGTACAAACGAAGATGAGATCATGAAGGCTGGTAAGGAATTGAAAAAGCTGATGCCAAATATCAAAGCGTTTGACAGTGACAGCCCAAAAAACCTTCTTGTCAGCGGAGAGGTGAAAGCAGGAGTCGTTTATGGAGCTGAAGCTGCGCTTGCCATGAGAGAGAATCCAAGCATTAAGCTGGTCCTTCCTGAAGATCATCTCAGCTTGTGGCAAGATAACTTTGTTATCCCTAAGGGTGCACCACATAAAGAAAATGCAGAAAAATTTATTGACTTCATTCTTCGTCCTGAAATAAGTAAAGAAATCACATTGGATTATCCATACCATAACCCGAATAAGGCAGCACTTGAATTGCTTCCTGATGATGTACAACAAGAACTGGAATTGACAGATGAAGAATTTGAGCGGGGCGTGCATGCGAAGGATGTCGGAGAAGCGATCAAGTACTATGACCGTGCATGGTCTGAAGTTAAACAGTAATATATATAATGATAGCTGCTAAATTCGAAGGAGTGGAAGCATGAGTATCAAATCGTTGTGGCAAGCAACAGCAAATGATCTGAAGAGAAGACCTGTCCAGCAAGGGGAGGAAACATGTGACGTCGTTATCATAGGAGGCGGCTTTACTGGGCTTTCCGTAGCCTATCACTTGCAACAGAGGAATGTGAAAACTGTAGTACTGGAGTCCAATACTGTGGGGTCCGGGGCCAGTGGAAGGAACGGCGGGGAAGTCCTGATCGGCTATGTCGAGTCAATGCGTGCGCTGACTGAAAAATACGGCAGTGATGCCGCAAGGCAAATGTTTCAAATGTCTTTGGACAGTATCGACCTGATTGAAGGCATCATTCAGAAAGAGGACATCCAGTGTGACTTTTTCCGAAACGGAAACTTGCTTGCCGCATACAAGCCATCACATTTGGATGGGCTGAGACGGGAGCAAGAGTTTTTATATAAAAATTATAACTTTGAAACAAAGATTGTGGAAAAACAAGATATGCATACCGAAATGGATTCTGATTTTTACCATGGAGCCCATATCGATGAAAAAAGTGCCATTTTTCATCCATTGAACTATTGTCTCGGCTTGGCTAACGCGGTGGAAAAAAACGGCGGAACAATCTATGAACATTCGGAAGCTATCAATATTAAGCGCGAATCACATGATCGAGTGATTGTTGAGACAAACAATGGCCGGGTCATTGCCAAGCAGGTGGGAATGTTTGTTAACGCTTATACGACTGATGTTCATAAACTGATCAAGAAATCAATTGTACCGGTTGAAAGCATTGTTCTTGCTACCGAGACACTTCCTGAGGAATTGTGCAAGAATCTGATGAAGCATAACCGTGCTGCCTGTGACACGAAAAACCTGTTGTATTATTTCAGGCTTTCCGCTGACAATCGTATGGTATTCGGCGGATCGGGACGTACGACGAGCAAGCGGGATGCCCAAAGACTCTTTGAGAATCTACAGGCTGGCATGGTAGACGTCTTTCCTGCGTTGAAAGATGCTAAAGTGGATTACAAGTGGAGCGGAAAAGTAGGGTTTACCATCGAAAAGATTCCTTATGTTGGCCAATTGGATGACGGTACCCACTTTGCTTTTGGATATGCAGGGCATGGAGCGGCAATGTCTACGCTTTTAGGGAAAATTGTGGCTATGAATATGCTCAATGAAGGGGATAAAAACAATCCTCTTGATCGCTCAAACCTGAAACCCATCCCGTTCCATAATATGAACGCCACTGGATTGGGAATCATGAAATATTACTTTAAGTTTTTGGATTATATTTCCTAAAGAGAAAGAAGGAACAGCGTCTATGATTAAACAGTTAGATTTGGAAGGAACGCCGCGTGAAATAGGTGAAAAGCATGGTCGTGAAGGAAAAGAGCAAATCCAAGTCAGCTTGGAAACGTATGAGAAGCTCTTCTACGGATATCATCAAATCAGTTGGAAAGAAGCGTGTAACCGTGGGCTTGACCATTTAAAAGCAATTGAAGCATATGATCCTGAGCTGATAGAGGAAATGGAAGGGGTGGCACGTGGCGCAGGCGTAGACTTCGAGGACATTTTAGCATTGAATGCACGAAGTGAAATAGCTCTTACGGGGCGAAAGGACAAGCTTTTTTCTGATGGATGCACATCCATTGCCGTAACGGCTCCTGCTTGCGATGAAACGATCATAGGCCAAAACTGGGATTGGAAAGGCAGTCAGATTGACAGTCTGTTGCTTCTCCGAATCAAACAAAAGGATAAGCCTGATATCACAATGGTGACAGAAGGCGGGATTATTGGAAAAATCGGCTGTAACTCTGCCGGTTTGGCTGTTTGTCTGAATGCTTTGATTACGGACAAAAAATCCGATGAAGTTCCTATTCATCTAGGTCTAAGGGCTGTTTTGAACTCTTCTTCTTTCCATGAAGCCTTGTCAAGAGTCAACAATGGCCAAATGGCTTCTGCTGCCAATTTTATGATTGCAAGCCATGAAGGTGAAGGCATGTCTTTAGCGGCCAACGTTGAAGTGTCGCCATTTGGCATCGACCTGATTACGGAACCAAATGGTACAGCCGTTCATTCAAACCATATCCTTTCACCAGAGCTGTTGAAGAACCTAGTAGATTTGAATGAATTTAAATACACAGATTCGATGATCCGGAAGCTGCGTGCCGAGCAGCTCATCAATACGGCTCTGACAAAGGGAGAAATGATTAATGAGGATAGTTTTAAGAGATGGTTTACCGATAAATATAATTATCCGAACTCCATTAATCATTTCCCTAATGAAAAGGCGCCGGAGCACCGCCGCTCAGAAACGGTATTCTCTATCATTATGAATCTATCACAAAAGAAAACTCTATTTTGTGCAGGTAAACCAACAATTGGCGCATATGAAGAGATTTAACTTCATTCAGCAGAAGTCTCCCACTTCTGTAAGTGGTGAGATGAATGCCTATTGTTATTCCATTCAGTGGGGGTTCAAACCCCGGCTGAATAAAGTTAAAGCCTCCGGCGGATGCCACAGATTTTCAGAGGAAATTTATCGAGCGGAGCTCGATAAAATCTGGGCGCAAATATGCCAAGGCGTATTTAATTACGGTTGATTCCCTGTACGATCAGATGAGGATCTGATTGTTGGGCGGTCGTATAGGGGTAAACTATACAACTGAACCATGCGTTGGTTTAATGAATGACCGTATGCCCTATCAAACTTCAGTCTGGTTGAAGCAGTTGCCTGAAAAAAGCACCACCGAGGGGCGTTAAGTGAGATTAGTTAAATTGATACAGTTAATTTAAATGAGGAGAGAGTTTTTCTCTCCTTTTTGTAAAAGAAAGGGAGTGGAGTGTATTTATGAGTGAAGCAGACACTGCAAAGTATCAGAATGAAATCACCATCCGCAATATCCGTGAAGAGGATATTGAAGAAGTTGTAAAGGTTGCCAATCTAAGTTTTGGGCTTCCGGGAGTTGCTTTTGAAGCCAAGCATTACAGGAGCCATATTAATATTTTTCCAGAGGGACAATTTTGTGTTGAATATGGTGGAAAAATCATAGGGGCGTGCTCCAGCATCATTATCAATTTTGAGGACTATGGTGAAGACCACACTATTGATCAAATTTCCGGAAACGGCTATATCCAAAACCATAACCCAAGTGGAAAGAATCTGTATGGATTGGATGTTGTGGTGCATCCGGATTATAGGAAATTAAAGATTGGACGCCGGTTGTATGAGGAACGACGGAAGCTTTGCCGGAAGTTTAATTTGAAAAGTATTTTATTTGGCGGCCGCATGCCCAATTATTACAAATATGCTGATAAGCTTACGCCAGAAGAATACGTTAACCAGGTAATCAAGAAGAAGATATATGATCCTGTCATCGTATTTCAAACCATGAATGGATTTAAATTTAAGAAAGTGCTGACAAACTATCTCCCCGACGATAAAGCCTCTTTAGAAAATGCAACATTAATGGAGTGGGTGAATGAAGATTATGTCCCTCCTTCAGACAGGGATTACAGACATTCTTTACCTGTGCGTATTTCTTCCATTCAATATGATTATAAAGAAGTCCGGTCTTTTGAGGAATTTGCCAAACAATGTGAGTATTACGTTCGCAGTAGTTCCAAGGTAAGGTCGGATTTCGTCTTATTACCTGAAGCGCTTACAATGCAGCTGGCCGCTTTTTCAAATGAAAGGTTTCCGAGTGGACAGGCCCAGAAGGTGACTACCTATACGGAAGATTATTTGCAGCTGTTTTCTGATTTAGCTCTAAAATACAATATCAATATCATTGCCGGATCACATTATGTGGAAGAAGATAACGAGATTTATAATGTTTCTTATCTATTTAGGCGTAATGGTACATTTAATAGGCAATACAAGCTTCATGTGCCTCCCTCAGAGAAAAGCTGGCTTGGTATTAGGCCGGGGAATGATGTGAAGGTATTTGATACGGACTGCGGAAAAATCGCGATATTGATCGGTTACGACATTCTATTTCCGGAACTTGCTCGTAAAGCAGCCGATCAAGGGGCACAAATCATATTTACACCATTTGCAGAAGAAAATGAACAAGGCTATTTGCGAATTCGCTATTGTTCTCAAGCAAGAGCTATTGAAAACCAGGTGTATACCGCTATTTCTGGGGCGTCCGGAAATATGACGAATGTTACACTCGCAGATGCAAGGTATGGACAATCAGGCATTTTCTCTCCGGTTGATTTCTCTTTCCCGAATGCAGGAGTCGTGGCTGAAAGCCGACCAAATGTAGAAGCTGTCGTTGTCGGAGATGTTGATTTGGAAACATTGCGGAAAAACCGCAAGACAGGATCGGCAACGCCGTTTCATGACAGAATTCAAAAACAGGAGCCGGAATCCGCATCCATTGTATGACGCAAGAAAGGTTCATCAAATTGGAACAAGCAACGTATGAAAGTAGCTCGTATATACGAATGTATCGCCGTTGCTTTTTCTTTAGGCTGGGCTATTGCTCGGCCTTTTGATTCAAATATAAAAATCAGGGGGGGGATGGCAGTAATGGGGAAACGCTTGAAAAACCCAGCTATTTTTGTAACCGCTGTCATTTTAATTGGCGTTGTTTTGGCAGGATGCGGCAGCAGTACGGGTGGATCGAAAAAGGAAGTCGTCAATATTATGAACTGGTCTGAATATTTGCCTGAGCATTTAATTGAGCAGTTTGAGGAAGAAACCGGAATCAAGGTGAACTATAGCGAGATCTCTTCGAATGAGGAAATGATCGCGAAACTGAACGTCAGCGGCGGAGAATTTGACCTTGCTGTGCCATCCACTTATTTTATTGAAGTTCTGATCAATCAAGATAAATTGGAAAAGATCACTAAAGAGAATATACCGAACCTGAAATATATAGGTAAAGATTATCTTGGATGGGACTTCGATCCGAATGATGACTATTCACTTCCATATATGTGGGGAACAGAGGTCATTGTTGTAAACGAAGAGCTGGTTGATAAGGACATTGAAGTGACATCTTATAAAGACTTGTTTAATCCATATTTCAAGGACAGTCTTGTCATTTTGGATGACCCGCGTACTATGCTAGGTGCTATGCTGAGCATGCTTGGATATAACTCAAACAGTACGAAAGAAGATGAAATTGTGGCAGCAGGTGAAGAATTGAAAAAACTGAAGCCGAATATTAAGGTTTACGACAGTGATAATGCGAAGAATCTTTTAATCAGTAACGAAGTAAAGGCCGGAGTCGTTTATGGTGCCGAAGCAGCTCTTGCCATGAGGGAAAACCCAAACATCAAAGTCATTATTCCTGAAGACTTCCTCAGCCTGTGGCAGGATAACTTTGTCATTCCAAAGGGAGCGAAGAACAAAGAAAATGCAGAAAAATTCATCAACTTCATTTTTGATCCTAAAGTCAGCAAGGAGATCACTCTTGACCATCCTTATGTGAATCCGAATGAAGAAGCAATGACATTGCTTCCTGATGACATTAGGCAAGAGATTGAAATGACTGTTGGAGAAGGTATTGATCATCCAAAAGCGGCACATGCAATTGACGTCGGCGAAGCTCTGCAGATGTACGATCGTGTCTGGTCTGAGGTAAAACAGTAGAGTTAAGGGGGGATTGATTTCTAGTATTGAGTAGATTCAACAGGGGGTTACGAAAAAGTAGCGGTTCAAGGGGGAAATGCAATTGGTCAAAGTAGCAGATATGATTATTCAGGGAAATCGTATTTTTACAGGTAAGGAGATGATGGAAGGCGGTATAGCTATCAAGGATGGAAAGATTATCGATGTTTGTAAACAAGACGGCACAGAACAATATATAGGAAATGATACGCAAGTTTACAAGTTTGATAATCAAACGATTATGCCTGGCTTTCACGATTTCCATATCCATTTGACACTGGGATGTTTTTTTGAGGATTATGTAAATCTTGCTGATGCCCGTTCAGCTGAAGAAACAGCCCAAAAGGTAAAAGAGTTTGCTGACAGCCGTCCGGATGATGAATGGATTCTAGGTTTTAGCTGGTACCATATTTTCTGGGATAAAAAGGAGATGCCCGATCGGACTATTCTGGATGAAGTGATTCCGGACCGCCCTGTATTTCTGTTAAATGCTGAATGCCATGGGGCCTGGCTCAACAGTAAAGCGATGGAGCTGGCGGGGATCAATGAAAACACGGAAAACCCGCCATTCGGGATGATTATGAAAGATGAAGACGGGAAGCCGACGGGGATTTTATTGGAGACGGCTATGAGGCTTGCGGTTGATCAGGCGTTTAAAATTCCGGAAAAGAAGGCAGTTGAATTAATGGAGCGTTTCTTAGCCAAAGCGAATCGACTGGGAATTACATCAGTCAGCGATATGCTGCCTCTTCCGGGTTTTGAAGTGGGGGATCTCGCCCTTTACCGGAAGTTTGAAAAGGAAAATAAGTTGACGGTCAGAACCTTTTTCCTCAGTCCGCTAAATGGGGATTTGACTCAGGCAAGAAGACTGCGTGAGGAATATCAGTCAAATGTATTAAAGTTCTCAGGGTTAAAACAATTTCTGGATGGTGTTGCAACAACATACACAGCATTAATGGTCGAACCGTATTCCGACAATCCGTCAGAAAAAGGGGAAGCATTCCTGCCGCCTGAGCTTTTGGAACAATGGGTGGCGGAGGCTGACCGTGAGGGTTTTCGTGTTCGCTTGCATGCATGTGGAGACGGTGCGGTACGACTTGGGCTGAATCTATGTGAAAAAGCCGAAGAGCAAAACGGCCAGCGGGATTCACGGCATGCAATTGAGCATATTGAAGTGATTCATCCGGATGATATCCATCGTTTTGCAAAACTTGGCGTGGTTGCTTCCATGCAACCTGAGCATATGGCGATTACCGAAAAATATGAGGACAATGTATATTTGTCCCGCATGGGGAAAGAAAGGGATCAATATATGTGGCCGATTAAGACTTTGGGAGAATCAGGGGCGCCCATGGCGTTTGGGAGTGATTTTCCTGTCGTCGAATTGAATCCGATGCTAGAGATTTACCGTGCTGTTACACGAAAGTTTAACGATGGAGAGCCGGAAGAAGGCTGGAATTCAACAGAAAAAATCCCTTTAGTAGAAGCTTTGAAGCATTATACTGCCGGCCCTGCTTTTGGCAATTTTATGGAGAGTAAGCTGGGAACATTGGAAAAAGGAAAACTGGCGGATGTAATTGTGATGGACAGAGACTTGTTCGCCATAGAGCCCGAGCAACTACTAGAAGCAAAGGTAAAGCTTACGGTTATGGATGGGAAAGTCGTTTATCAAGATAGAGAGTAAAAGGGGGACAATTGATGAAAGCAGAAACTGAATTTAAACAGGTGCTCACCCTGTTTCCTGTAGTACTTTTTGGGTTGGCGTATATGGTACCGATGACCGTTTTTACAACATACGGCATCGTATCGCAGCTGACATTGGGAATGTTGCCGGCGGCATATATTGCCACTTTATTGACAATGCTGTTCACCGCATACAGCTATGGGAGAATGGTAAAAGCATTTCCGTATACTGGATCTGCCTATACTTATGCGCAAAAGTCACTTAATTCCCATGTTGGCTTTTTTACAGGCTGGATATTGTTATTGGACTACTTATTTCTTCCTATGATCAATTATCTTGTTATCGGAATCTATTTAAATGCCGAGTTTCCCTCGGTACCAAATTGGGTTTGGGTAATCTTGGCCATTTTAATCGTAACGTTTATTAATATAAGGGGAATAAAAGTTGTCACGAATGTCAATTTCTTTTTAATCGCTTTTCAAATCATTGTGATTGCGTTTTTCTTGGTTCTTTCTGTTAAAACGATTTTAAGCGGAGGCGGAACCGGGACTTTATTTTCGACCTTACCTTTTTTCAATCCTGAAGGATCGCCTTCCTTAGTTTTTGCAGGGGCTGCCATTTTATGCCTGTCCTTTTTAGGATTTGATGCGGTCACAACATTATCGGAAGAAACAGTCAATGCAAAAAAAAATATTCCCAAAGCTATTTTTCTAGTAACTATTATCGGCGGTATTCTATTCATCATTGTTTCTTATATTGGGCAAATGGTCTATCCGGATTATATGTCATTTGAAGATCCGGACTCTGCTCCTCTTCAGATTGCTGTTTTTATCGGAGGAAATCTATTTAAAGCCATGTTCCTAGCCGGATATATATTGGGCTGTTTCGCATCAGCGACAAGCTCCCATGCCAGCGTATCCAGGCTTCTGTTCGCTATGGGACGCGATACAATCCTTCCCAAAAAGATATTTGGATATATTTCCCCCAGATACAGAACACCGGTGTACAGTACAGTTATTGTGAGTCTATTAGCGTTGTCATCATTGGTATTTTCATTAGATACAGTTGCCTCTTTTATCAGTTTTGGGGCCCTTGCAGCTTTCACGATTGTCCACATATCTGTTATCGCTCATTACTTCTTTAAAAACAAACGGCGGTCCACGAAAGATTCCATTCTCTATTTGGTAATTCCTTTGATTGGAATCGTGCTATGTCTCTGGTTGTGGACCAGCTTAAGCAAGGAGGCATTTATGCTGGGAGTCAGTTGGTTTGTTATAGGAGCTGTGTACCTCGCCTATTTAACAAAAATGTTCAGGGAAAAACCGCCTGAGTTAAGCTTTGATGAAAAAGTTTCTTAAGGGGGGCGTTTCGTTTGTATAAAAAATGGTATGTCTTCGATGGGGACCAGCCTGTTCAGGCTGTTGTCAGAAACTACGCAAAGGATGATTTTCAGGCACTGATCGATGTACAAAAGGAAAGCTTCCCTCCGCCTTTTCCGCCTGATCTCTGGTGGAACGAAGAACAGCTGAAAGAGCATGTCGAGAGGTTCCCGCAAGGTGCTTTATGTGTGGAAATTGCAGGGGAAATGGCGGGTTCAATAACGGGGCTGGTGATCGACTTTGATCCAGCCCAGCCGGAGCATACATGGTCGGTGATTACGGATGATGGGTACATCCGTAATCATGATCCAGGCGGAAATGCCATATACATTGTGGATATCTGTATCAAACCTGCATATCGAAAGCTGGGTCTCGGCAAGTGGCTGATGCAGTCTATGTATGAAGTGGTTGTGCATGAGGGGCTGGAACGGCTGCTTGGCGGGGCTCGAATGCCTTTTTACCATAAGTATCAAAATGATATGAGCGCTCAGGAGTATTTGAACCGGGTCATGGAGGGAAATATCAAGGACCCCGTTGTAACTTTTTTGCTGCACTGCGGGCGTAGCCCAATCCAAGTTTTACCGAATTACATTGAAGATGAAGAGTCTTGCAACTATGCAGCATTAATGGAGTGGAAAAACCCGTTTCTGCGCCTTGAATCATAATTAGCAAAGACGTATTGTTGTTTGGCGAACAATACGTCTTTGAACTTCAACTAGGAAAAGAAGCAGGGATAATAATGGAGAAAACGTATCCTCTTTTGGCCTTAAAAAAGGTTCGCTTTCAGGAATGGGGGAAAGCCCGTTCAAAAGGCCGCTGTCATTGTTATAAATACGTTAGTTAAGTATAAGGAAATGCCAGTCATCTGTTCTGCCGACAAGGGAGTGGTCTTTAAGCGGTGGGAACAAACATTGTACGACATTGGTGTAGCCAAGATTGAGAAAATATTTTGAGAGAAAATGAATCTAATCAAACATTTGGTTAAAATGATCAGCTTTTTTTACTTCTGAACAAATGATCTAATCAAACATTTGATTCGTTATAGAAAGGCAGGAGAAGTGCGGTTTTTTGAGGTTCAGCGAAGAAAGCGTCTATTTTTTAATCAAACGTTTGATTAGCATTCGAGGGGCAGAAGGCATGCCGTTTTTTCACTGGCTTGTTGTTTAGTTTTAACTTCATTCAGCAGAAGTCTCCCATTTCTGTAAGTGGTGAGATGAATGCATATTGGTATTCCATTCAGTGGAGTTTCAAACCCAGGCTGAATAAAGTCAAAGCCTCCGGCGGATGCCACAGATTTTCAGAGGAAATTTATCGAGCGGAGCTCGATAAAATCTGGGCTCAAATATGTCAAGGCGCATTTGATTTGTGACCTCTATCATCTACTGCTTTGATAATCTTAATCATAGCGTTAAAGGCCGAATTATGGCCTATTCCACTGGATTGGTTGACCGTACCTGTAAAGTATAGGTCCCGTTTTGGGTGATAGAAGGCAAAAGCACCTGATTGACCCCAAAATCCGAGGATGTCCCCAATAGGTTTAAACGGAGATACAATTCTAGGTACCCATAACTTCTCCAAGCCAATTCCATAGTAGAATAGTGAGGGACGGAAGATAAGTCTCCATTTTTTTAGAGATTCAATTTCCTCTTTTTGAAAAAAACGTCCGTTGAAAAAAGCCTTCAGAAAGGTCATTGTTTCTTGAGCTGTGGATACAATGCCCCCTTCAGGAGTAAAAGAAGGACATGAGATGAATTTAGGAAGATGTAAAGACTGGGATTTGTAGTAGAGCGAAACGGGCTTCGTATCATTTTCATTTTCATAAACATATGTTTTCGATAAGTTCAGCTCGTCAAAAATATAAGATTTAAAGACATCCTTGATACTCATGCCTGCTATATTTTCTATGATTCTCCCTAAGAGTTGATAGTTTGTTCCGCAATAACTTGCTTTCTGTTCTGGCTTAAATTGTGGTTTAATTTGCTTAATACTCTCCAGTGTTTTTTCTAATGGCCATG
This sequence comes from Siminovitchia terrae, assembly GCF_003605405.2. Taxonomy (GTDB): domain Bacteria; phylum Bacillota; class Bacilli; order Bacillales; family Bacillaceae_C; genus Siminovitchia; species Siminovitchia terrae. The sequence goes on from NZ_QYTW02000033.1 coordinate 22,714, forward strand.
CTTCATCCTGACCTTTAAAGAGATTTGAACCTCCTGCTTTACCATTGGCTTGCTTTTGAAAAAAATAGTCCGCTATGCCTGAGGTATTGGAGATAAGGTGTTGAACCGTAATTTCATTTGAATAGTCCACCCCATTTAAAACGTGTATTCCATCCATTATGTCATTGGAAAGATAGATCGATATTTTATCATCCAGATGCAACCGATTTTCTGCTCTTAATTTTAAAATGACGGCTGTAACAAATAATTTCGTGACACTGGTAATAAAGAACTGATCATTAACTTTAAGGTTGCCTGCTGAATTGATCCAAGAAAAATCATTTCCTTGTTCCACACATAACACAGCACCAAAATTGTTTTTATTTTTCACCATTTGTTTCACTGCTTGATTTAATAAGGATTGATCAATAAATGATTTTTCCAATGTCTTTACCATCGTAATCCCTCCCTAAATATTGTCTTTGTTTTCTTCCTTGCGCATGCGAGATGCTATGACGATATCTTCAGCTACGCTGTTTGACATATCAATCATTTTGTCTAAGTTAAATTCTTCGGGAAGCAGTCTATTCGCTACCATGAGTGTGAGGCCAATTTGAAAAATTCTCATCTTCAATAAGATGGTCATAAGTTCTTTTTCAGTAAAACCTTCAAGCTCTGGAACTTGCTTCATAAGGGCCACAAATTCACCGCTCATATCTTGGTCATAATATTTCAAGTATCTGTTTGATTTCAGCACAATATCCTGTGTGAGAACAGGGTATTCCGTTGCCATTTTTAGGCTGGCAATTCCTATGTCGGCAAAAGGGTTGCCGGAATTTTGTTCATGAATTAACTGCTGGCTCCAATCAACCATCTTTTTGACCACTGCCTGTTTGAGCTCTTCCACATCATTGAAATTGACATATATAGGAGCACTGGAACAGCCTAAATAATCAGAGACTTTTCGGATAGTTATTTTATCAATACCTTCTGTTTTGGCTATATGGAAAGCAGAATTTATTATTTGTTCTTTTGAAAACTTCTTCTTTGGGGGCATTGATAGTCTCTCCTTTTATATGTTAAGGTCGTTATATAACATATGTTATATAACGTGCATTATAATATGTGGATGACAGTTTGTAAAGTCTTTTAACTTCATTCAGCAGAAGTCTCCCACTTCTGTAAGTGGTGAGATGAATGCCTATCGGTATTCCATTCAGTGGGGGGCAAACCCCGGCTGAATAAAGTCAAAGCCTCCAGCGGATGCCACAGATTTTCAGAGGAAATTTATCGAGCCAAGCTCGATAAAATCTGGGCGCAAATACGCCAAGGCGCATTTGATTTTGATTGTTCACTAGGAAAGAGGGGAGACTGTAATTTTCTGTTTTCTCGGAGTTAATCGAAAGTATGTGTATTATTAATCAAACGTTTGGTTAGCAATCATAGCATTTCTCTACTGCTGAACTTTGTATTTGATCAAACATTTGAATAGCGGGCAAAAGGAAAAGGTTGTGCGGTTTTTCGGGGTTGATTAGTATATTCAACCAGTATATATTCTGCCCAAATTCCTTAATTATCGTATTGTATATGGACCAAAAAAATCCTAAAAGAAGCTTTCCTTCCTTTAGGATTTTCAACATATTTACTGTTTCACCTCGGACCAGGCGCGGTCGTAGTCCAGTACGGTTTCACCCAGATCCTTCAAGAATTCTCCTTTTTCCAATTCTTCCTCAGGTGGATTGACAGCGGGATGGTTCATGATTTCTTCACCGATCAGTTCATGCGCAGCCTTGTTAGGGTTCGAATATGGAAAATCCTCTGTTATTTCAGCACTGACTTCCGGTCGCAGTACGAAATCAATGAAGGCTTCTGCCGCACGTTTATTGGGAGCATTTTTTGGTATGATGAAGCAGTCGATTCCCAGGTACATGCCTTCTTCAGGAAGTACGGTCTCGATAGCAGGATTTTCGTTGTAAGCAAGATAAGCTTCGGCACCCCATACGACTCCTGCTTTGGCTTCGCCATTCAGAAGCATTGTTTTTTGTGTGTCGCTGTCAAAAGCTTTGATATTGGGTAGTAAATCGATAAGAAGTTCTTTCGATTTCTCAATGACCTTCGGGTCAGTCGAGCTCATGGATTCACCCTGCATTTTATTGGCGATGCCGAGCATAATGCGCTGGTCATCTAATATGACTAGAGAATTTTTGAATTCCGGTTTCCATAAGTCTTTATAGCTCGTAATCTCAGTATCTACTGTATCCTTATTGTAAGCGATAAATGCGCCTCCCCACATATAGGGTACCGAATACTCGTTGCCGGGATCGAAAGACTTATCCAAAAATTGATCATCAATGTTATTGAGATTGGTAATGTTATCGAGGTTGATTGGCTCAAGCAGGTTCTCTTTCCGCATGACCTCCACCATATAATCTGTCCCAACGGCTATATCGTAACCGGAGGCACCAGCATTTATTTTTGCCAGCATCTCATCATTGGAAGAGTATACACTGTAATTCACTTTGACGCCGTATTCCTTTTCGAATTTTTTGATTACGTTGTCCGGCATGTACTCAGACCAGTTAAATAGATTCAATTCTCCTGTGATTTGATCCTCTTCACTGTCTGCATCACTAGATGCTTTCTGAGATTCAGGAGGGCTTTTTCCACCGCATCCTGCTAAAATCGAACTGATCAATAATAAAAAAACAACTGACCATGCAAATCGCTGATATCCCATTTTTGTCATTTGCCGACTCCTTTCCAATGTAAAAAAAGTTTATTTTTGTGTAGTGAATATTCTATTAATTCACGTTTAGCTTCATCCAGCAGAAGTCTCCCACTTCTGAAAGTGGTGAGATGAATGCATGTTGGTATTCCATTCAAGGGGGGGCAAACCCCGGTTGAATAAAGTTAAAGCCTCCGGCGGATGCCACAGATTTTCAGAGGAAATTTATCGAGCGGAGCTCGATAAAATCTGGGCGCAAATACGCCAAGACGTATTTGATAAATATAGAGGAGGGGAACCTCCTCTATACGTCTAATTATTGTGAACCTTTTGCTTCTGACCAGACTCGGTCATATAATTGGATCGATTCTCCAATATCCTTGATATATTCGAGGCGTTCGATTTCCTCTTCAGGTGGATAAATGGCAATATTATTGAGGATTTCTTCGTCAATCAGCTTGCGTGCTTCTTTGTTTGGATTAATATAAGGCTGATGTTGTGCGATTTCCGCACTGATTTCAGGCTCTAAAATAAAGTTGATAAACTTCTCAGCCAGGTCTTTATTTTTGGCACCCTTTGGTATGACCCAGTTGTCCATCGTAATAAGAAGACCTTCTTCAGGGATAATGGTCTCAAAGTTTCCTCCTTCTCTTTGAGCTAAGGCAATCTCAGGACCCCATACCAGTCCTCCTGAAGCTTCCCCATTCACCATCATTTGTTTTGGACTGTCGCTGTCAAAAGCTTTGATATTTGGAAGGAGTTCAACCATCTTCTTCTTAGCTTCCTCTAGATGTTTCGGGTCAGTATCATTCGCACTGTACCCGAGAGACTTAAGGATCATCCCGATAATCATGCGTTGGTCATCGAGAACAACCAATTTATTTTTCAATTCCGGGTTCCATAAATCGGTGTAGCTTTTTATTTCGGATACATCGACTCCGATTGAATCAGGATTTACAGCAAGGGATAGAGTATTTCCCATGAACGGTACGGAATATTTATTCCCCGAATCAAAATCCTGATCAATATAGTCATCTAACAAATTATCGAAATTCGATATGTTCTCTAAATTTATCGGTTCAATCATATCCCGTTCAACCATGGCAGGGACAATATAATCACTTGCCATTGTCAGGTCATATATGCCTCCACCTGCTGCAACCTTTGCCAGCATTTCTTCATTAGATGAGAACATGCTGTAATTTACTTTTACATCATATTCTTCCTCAAATTTTTTAATGGTGACCTCAGGAATGTACTCTGTCCAGTTAAAAACATTCAACTCTTTTGATTCTTTTCCTCCAGAAGTACTGCTTGATCCGCAGCCTGATAAAAAGATGCTTACTAGCAGGACAGTAATGACCATGCCTGCAAAAATATTGCCTCCTCGATTCATAAAATGCCTCCTTGTCTGATTGGTTTAACTTCATTCAGCAGAAGTCTCCCACTTCTATAAGTGGTGAGATGAATGCATATTGGTATTCCATTCATCGGGGGTTCAACCCCCGGCTGAACAAAGTCAAAGCCTCTGGCGGATGCCACAGATTTTCAGAGGAAATTTATCGAGCGGAGCTCGATAAAATCTGGGCGCAAATACGCCAGGGCGCATTTGATAACTGCTTCCATTTTTGTGGTTTAGCGCTGACTTGTCGTCTTTAGGCCTAAGTGGACTCTCTTTTCCTTCCTGCAATAAGTCAACATCGGCTCGAGGTCATAAGGCAATCTTTGATGAAGGCAAACTACGCCTTCTTCACCGTTCGTCTAGCTTTGCGCCGATAAGCAGGCACTCTCGCACTTCGTTTTCCTTTATCTCGTCGGAGTCACTCCAGTCTGTACGCCGCTAAACGTCGCCCTCCGCTTTTCTTACTGCTTTATCTCCGACCAGACACGGTCGTATTCCAGAATAGCATCCTCAATGTCTGTGAAAAATTCACTTTTATCCAAAAACTCTTTGGGCGAATAGACCGCAGGATCGTTCAAAATGTTTTCGTCAATAAATTCATGGGCTGAAAGGTTCGGGTTCGCATAAGGGAAGTCTTTGGATATCTCGGCGCTCACTTCAGGCTGTAAAATAAAATCGATGAAAGCTTCAGCATTCCTTTGGTTTGGTGCTCCTTTTGGAACTACAAAATTGTCCATCCAAATATTGGTTCCTTCTTCAGGAAGGACAGTTTCAACGGCTGGATTTTCAACTGAAGCAAGATATGCTTCGGCACCCCATACAATACCGGCTTTCGCTTCGCCGTTTACAAGCATTGTTTTTGGGCTGTCGCTGTCATATGCTTTAATATTTGGCAAAAGATCAATCAGAAGGTCTTTTGATTTTTGGATCACTTTCGTGTCCGTTGAGTTCATTGATTCACCCTGAAGCTTATTTCCGATTCCGATCAAAATCCTTTGATCATCCAAAACAACAAGGGAGTTCTTGAACTCGGAATCCCATAGGTCTTCATAGCTTTTGATATTTTTTTTCACTGCGTCTTTGTTTACGGCAATAACAACATTCCCCCACATATAAGGAACAGAATGTTCATTGCCCGGATCAAAAGTCGGATTTAAAAACTGTTCATCCAGATTGTTCATGTTGGGAATATTGTCTTTATTAATAGGTTCAAGTAAATCTTGCTTTCTCATAATCTCAACCATGTAATCGCTTGCAACGGAAATATCGTATCCAGCTGCACCGGCACTGATTTTTGCCAGCATTTCTTCGTTGGATGAGTAAACATTATAGTTGACCTTGATTCCGGTCTCTTTTTCAAACTGTTTAATCACCCGATCGGGCATGTACTCAGACCAGATGAATAAATTAAGCTCTCCGTCACCATTGTCTTTTGAAGCTTTCTCGCCAGATGTGCTGCTTTTACCACATCCGGTAGCGAAGGTCCCGACAAACACTGCCATAATGAAAAGAACGATATATTTGCCAGTATCCTTTGTAAAATTCAAAATATTTCCCCCTTTTATATTTTTTGGAATTCTCTTTTCCTTAAATAGCCGGTACCTTTTGAGTACCGGCTATATTTTATTGAATCGGCTATTTTATTTATTTGTTTAGTCTAAGTTGAGAGAAGACTGCGATTGACAAGGTAATGACAAGCAGTATTGTGGAAAGTGCATTAATTTCAGGTGATACGCCGAACTTCACCATCGAAAAGATCTTCAAAGGTAAAGTAGTACTGCTTGGCCCGGCTACGAAGAAGCTGATAATCACATCATCAAGCGAAAGAGTGAAGGACAAAAGCGCACCTGCCATGATCCCAGGTCCGATGATGGGCAGGGTCACCTTTGTAAAAGTATGCCATTCATTTGCCCCTAGGTCCCTTGCGGCTTCTTCCATTGATGGATCAAAGCCTTCCAGCCTCGCCCTGACGATAACGACAACAAATGGAATACAGAATGTTATGTGGGCGATCACCAATGTTGTAATGCCAAGGGGAACGTTGACAAGTGCGAAAAAGGCCAGCAAAGAAATCCCCATGACAATTTCCGGAATGACGATAGGGAGGTACAGCATCCCATCGAGTGCAGTTTTGCCACGGAAATGAAAGCGATACATTCCGACGGCGGCGACCGTTCCGATCATTGTGGCAACAATGGTTGAAACGAAAGCGACGGTCAAACTGTTTTTTGCTGCTGCCAGAATGTCACTGTTTTGCATTAATTTCCCATACCACTCAAAGGTAAAACCCGTCCATACGGCATTCAACCTTGATTTGTTAAAAGAGAATACGATCAATATAATAATCGGAATATATAAAAACCCATAAATGAATAATGCATATAGAATCGATGGCAACTTTTTCAATCGAAGATTCATCTACAACACCTCGAGTCCTTTTTTATTACCGCCGATTCTGAGATAGATGAGGATAAAGATTAGTGTCAGCACCATCAAAATCATAGATGCAGCAGAGCCGAACGGCCAATCCCTTGCTGTCAGGAACTGGTTTTTTATCAGGTTTCCGATCAAGAGTGACTTGGAACCCCCCATTAAATCCGGGATAAAGAACAACCCAAGTGTGGGGATGAATGTAAGCAGGGCGCCGGCAACTACTCCAGGCATTGTGAGCGGAAGAGTGATCCTTATAAACGTTTGCCAAGGTTTCGCCCCTAAATCGCTTGATGCTTCCAACAACGACTTATCCAACTGTTCAATGGATGCGTAAAGCGGTAATACCATGAATGGAAATAGGGTGTAGGTCAAACCGACCATTACAGCACCGTGGTTGTACAACATGGCCAATGGCTCGGAAATGATGCCTATCTTCATCAGTAATATATTAATGACTCCTTCTGTACGCAAAAGGACAATCCATGCATACGTTCTGACTAGTGAATTTGTCCAGAAAGGCACCATGACAAGCATTACTAGAAATGCTCGGTATTTCTTTGGTGCTCTTGCAATGATATAAGCGAATGGGTAACCAAAGACTAGACATAAGATGGTTGTAAAACCAGCTATAACCAATGAGTCCCACAAAATTTTCAAATAGAGGGGGTCAAAAAAACGGGTATAGTTTTCTAATGTAAAGCTATATTCCACTCCGCCATATAATCCCCTTGTGGCAAAACTGATGAGTAATATGAAAAGAAGTGGAAAAATAAAAAACAATACAAGCCAAAACGTAACAGGAGAGAGTGTCCATGCCATTCCGAACAATCGACCGCTTGGACGCTTCTTCTTCTTGGACATCACCGGAGTTTTATCAGCTGGTGCAACGTTGGTTTCCATCATGCAATGATCACCGCCTTGTCAGGCTCCCAGTTCACATATACGTCTTGATCAACAGCGAACGAATGAGCCACTTCCGGGGTTTTGTTGACAGTGACTTGATCCCCGCCGGGAAGGGACACGACCGTTTTGATAATGGATCCTACATAAATATGCTCTACGACCTTACCTGGAATGGCGAATCCGGCTCCGTTCAATTCATTATGCAGCTGCACACGCTCAGGTCGAATGGCCATTGACACTTCTTCATCCAGCGATACTTTGGTTGTTGGAATGATTGGTACTTTATGCCCGGAAAGGTCGAGATAAGCATGTTGTTCGTCTAACCCGACCACTTTTCCTTCAAATAAGTTCGTTTCACCAATAAAATCTGCAACGAAGCGAGAAGCTGGACGGTCGTAAATTTCATCTGGTGTACCAAGCTGTTCGATAATACCGCCGTTCATAACGGCAATCCTATCAGACATAGTCAGCGCTTCTTCTTGGTCATGTGTTACATAAATGAAGGTAATGCCTAGCTTTTGTTGCAAATGTTTCAATTCAACCTGCATTTGCTTTCGGAGTTTTAAATCTAGTGCCCCAAGGGGCTCATCAAGAAGCAGAACCTTCGGGCTGTTGACCAAGGCGCGTGCGATAGCGACACGCTGTTTTTGTCCTCCACTGAGCTGATCGGGTTTGCGTTTGGCAAAGCCTTCAAGTTGGACTAATTTAAGCGCTTCCATTACACGGCGCTTAATATCATCCTTGTTTATTTTTTTCATCTTAAGACCAAAAGCGACATTATCAGAAACATTCATATGAGGGAATAAGGCGTAACTTTGGAAAACTGTATTAACATCCCTCTTGTGTGGGGGGATATTGCTGACTTCTTTTCCATCTATAATGACTTCTCCATCAGTTGGCTGTTCAAATCCTGCAATCATGCGAAGGGTTGTGGTTTTTCCGCACCCTGATGGTCCTAAAAGGGTGAGAAACTCTCCGGATTTGATATCCATGTTAATATTTTTTACCACAACGTTGTCATCGAAGTTTTTGACTACATTGTTCAATGTCACCATCAATTCACTCAAAATAATACCACTCCTTTAGTCTTAGTTGCTATTCGTTTAGTCAGAATATTAAGCGTCGACAAAACTTATAAAATATTAATGCAAATTATATGCCAAAAGTTATATGCCCAATCTATATAAATTGATAAGTAAAAATCTTATGAAAAGGAGAAAGGTTTATGAGATTTTGCATAATTTATTCGAAATAGAATAAGGAGACGGAAATTTTGTCCTTTTTGGAATGTATTTAAATGGTAAAGATTATGCATCAAATACCTCGGTAATTCATTTGTGAATAAAAAATGAAAATATTCATAGATGAATGTGGATTTTCTGCTATAATGAATAAGTAGAAGCGACAAAAACTGACAAAAGCGGAAGGGGGAGAGTGGCGTGTTTTTAATCTCAAGAGATATTATCCAATCAATAGTCAAGCTTTCTGTGGATCGGCCTCAGCAAGAATGGCGAGCCCTTTTGTCTGATAAAAAGAACCGGTTTATATTTTTGGAGGAAGACGGAAAAATCACTTCCTACATCTATTTGAAGGAACTTCCTGTAAGTGAGCGTGAACACGGGGAGTTGGAGCTTGATCAAATTAAGGAATATGCTTTGCCTATTACTGAATTGAGCACGCTATCTGAAAATCTGTCTTTTTCTTCAATTTTTCAAGTGTTGGGAAAGGAATTATCTTTAATTAAAAATGAAAGCGATTCAATCACTGGCTATGTATTGCGCGAGGATTTGATTGTTGAGCTTTTTAGGCAGGAAAATGAAAATGCCAATATATTGAAGATCCTTCTCATGTCCATCCCGATGGGGATAGTCATTATTGATAATCATGGAATGGTTGTTGACTGCAATGAATCGGCCTTGGAAATGACCCGGCTTAAAGCGGGACAGGTTTTGAATTATCCGGCCGAAACAATATTTAATGCCGATCATTTGAAGCATGTTTTTCAGACTGGTGAAACCGTTTTAAATCAATTGCAAGTCACGAATGAATCGGGAATTCTTGTTGATTACAGTCCGATTATAAATGATGAAAAAAATGTAGAGGGAATCATTGTCATTGTTCAGGATCTTCCGATGGTCGAGCAGATGGCCATGGAACTTGAATCCGTCAAGAATCTGAACAAGGATCTGAATGCTATCCTGTCCAGTATTTATGATGAAATTCTAGTAGTGAATTCCAAAGGAGAATTGATCCGATATAGTGAAAACGCTATTCCTGAATTTTGGGGAGTGGACTTAAAAGACCTGGTCGGGAAAAATATTATCGAACTAGAAAAGCAGGGGCGGTTTATGCCTTCGGTTACTCGGCTTGTCATTGAGAAAAAGAAAAAAGTCTCTGTTGTACAGGAAACCCCAGCCGGCAAGAAAGTTTTGGCTGTCGGTAATCCAGTGCTTGATGATAATGGCGAGATTGAAAGAATAATCGTAGCTTCCCGAGACATTACAGAGGCGACTCGTCTGCGTGACGAACTCCGTGAGATGAAGAAAATATCCGCGCAGTACAAGCAAGAGCTTGATGAGATGAAAATGCAAGAACAGTTAAGTCGGAAGCTAATATACCGCAGTCAGAAAATGGAAGATATTGTGGGGCAGATCCATAAAGTGGCTAAATTTTCTTCCACTGTGCTGATCCAAGGAGAATCTGGTGTCGGTAAAGAAGTGATTGCCCATGCTATTCATCAATTGGGAGGTCGGAAGGACCAGCCGTTTTTAAAGGTGAATTGTGGAGCTATTCCAGAGCCGCTCTTGGAAAGCGAGCTTTTTGGCTATGTGAAAGGTGCCTTCACTGGAGCGGATCCCGGCGGGAAAGATGGTTACTTCAAGCAGGCTGACCAGGGGGTGTTGTTCCTAGATGAGATTGGCGAACTGCCACTCCGACTTCAGGTGAAACTTCTTCGTGTCCTTCAGGAGAGGGAGGTTGCTCCTGTTGGAAGTACTCAGACCTTTTCGGTTGATGTGCAAATAATAGCGGCGACGAACACAAATCTGAGAGAAATGGTGGCGGATGGGTCGTTTCGCGAGGACCTCTTCTATCGTTTAAATGTCATTCCAATTCATGTCCCGCCATTAAGGGAAAGGCATGAGGATATTCCATTAATTGCTTTCCATTTCCTGAAACAATTTAATGAAAGACATGATAGCAGCTACCATTTGACGCCGGATGCTCTTAATCTATTGGAGGCATATACCTGGCCTGGAAATATTCGGGAACTACAGAATATCGTTGAGCGTTTGGTAGTCACGGCTGATGATGAAATGATCGATGCTAGTGTGGTTGGACAGGTTTTAAAATTGAATGAGCCGATGACAAAGGTGAAACCAATTATCACCAATATCATGCCTTTGCAAGAAGCTTTTGAGGCTGTGGAAGAACAGCTTATAACGCAGGCGATGAATCTATATAAAACCACAACGAAAGCAGCGACAGCACTAGGGATCAGTCAATCCTCTGTCAGCAGGAAGTACCAAAAAATCGTCAGCCGGAAACAGGGGATAGGAGGATAAGGGGGTTTTTAATATTTTTGGAATGCAACAAGTTATGCATTTTTGAATAAAACTATTGAAAATAGAATAAATTATTGTTAAAATGAAAGGGCTTTAAACTATTAACCGCTCTAAAATGACGGCGTTTTCAAAGAGATAGTACTGTTTAAACGTTGGCATGGTAATTGCATGATAATATTGGGTGACTGACTTCGATTCGGAAAAGTTTTTTCGAACAAATGAGTTAATCATTGAGACTAAATCATTTAATCTATTTTAATTTGTCTGAAGGGGGATTTTCCATGTACTACATTAACGGAGAGTGGCATGAATCTGATCGAAAAGAACAAATTACAAACCCTGCAACATTGGAAGTAATTGACACAATCTCAGTTTGTGGAGGAGAAGAAACAAAAGCGGCAATCGCATCTGCAAAAGAAGCTTTTAAAACTTGGAAGAAGACCACAGGAAATGAAAGAAGCGCCTATCTTTTCAAAACAGTCAAGTTAATGAAAGAAAGAGTGGACGAGCTTGCACAGATCATCACGCTGGAAAACGGGAAGCCGCTTCCGGATGCAAAAAGAGAAGTGCTCAGCGCAATCAGCTATCTTGACTGGTATGCAGAAGAAGCGAAAAGAATATATGGAGAAGTGCTTCCTGCTTCCCATCAAGATAAAAGCCTTATGGTGATTAAACAGCCAGTCGGAGTCTGCGGAGCCATTACACCATGGAATTTCCCACTTTCAATGATTACAAGGAAAATTGCTCCTGCACTTGCAGCAGGCTGCACAATTGTCCTTAAGCCTGCATTGCAGACACCACTATCTGCAATCAAAGTGTTCGAATGCTTCCATGAAGCAGGACTTCCCAAAGGTGTTGTAAACCTTGTGGTTGGACCTGCTGAAGAAATTGGAAAAGCATTGACTTCCAGCCCGGATGTGCGCAAGCTTACATTCACAGGTTCAACATTTATTGGGAAGAAGCTCGTTCGCGATTCAGCTGATACGATGAAAAAAGTATCAATGGAATTGGGCGGACATGCTCCATACATCGTTTTTGACGATGCGGATATAGACCTGGCAGTTGAAGGTGTTATGCTTTCTAAGTTTAAAAACTCAGGTCAAACATGTATCAGCACGAACCGTGTGTATGCACATCAAAGCATTGCAAAGGAATTTGCAGAAAAGCTTGCTAAACGAACTGCTGAATTGAAAATTGGTGATGGACTGGAAGAAGGAACCGATGTCGGTCCTCTAATCAATGAAAAAGCACTTGAGACAATGAAAAACCAAGTAGCAGATGCTGTAAAGAACAATGCGGAAGTCGTTGCAGGAGGAAAAGTTTTCAATTACGACAACGGTGACGGATACTTCTTCGAGCCAACGGTCCTCTTAAATGCTACGGACGACATGGTCATTGCTACAGAAGAGACGTTTGGTCCAATCGCACCAGTATTCACATTTGAAAGTGAAGAAGAGATCATTGAAAAAGCGAACAATACATTATATGGACTTGCAGCTTACTGCTATACAAAAGACTTAGGCCGCGGCTTAAGAATGATGAAAGAACTTGAGTTTGGAATCATTGGAATCAATGACCCGGCTCCAATCGTCATTCAAGCTCCATTCGGCGGAATCAAAGAGAGTGGCATGGGTAAAGAGGGCGGAAAGTTCGGTCTGGAAGAGTATTTGGAAGAAAAATTTGTATCTATTTACGAAAACTAATAAGAAAAGCGCAAGGGGCCCGTTTAGCGATGGCAAACTAACAGAAAGGCAGACGCCTTGATCAGCCTGGCCAAGATTAAAAGTGATGTTGACTTAGCAGAAAATGGTGAGATTGTTCATAGTGAGTTAAGTTTGCTAGTCGCTGAGCGTTGGAGCTAACAGTAACATAAAGGATTGTGCGTGAATCTTTTACGCACAATCTCATTAAAAAAAGGAGGGGCTGTCTATGAGAACCCAGTTTCTTAAAGCTATAGAAGCAGCAGGAGCAAGACTAATGACCTTAGACGACATCTATAAAGTGAATGAGATGGCAGCCATCGGATTCGGAGACCCAGATATTCCATTCAAGCCTGAGCACTTGGCTAGCCAAATTGAGATTTTCCCTGAAGGCCAAGTCGTCATAGAGCATGAGGATGGAAATATCGTAGGTTCTTGTTCAAGTGTCATTGTTAACTTTGAAGATTATGGTGTATATCACAATTTTGATGATATATCGGACAATGGATATATTAGAAATCACAATCCACAAGGTAAAAACCTTTATGGAACGGAAGTAGTCGTACACCCTGAGTATAGGGGCCTAAAGATAGGAAAGCGTTTATATCAAGCTAGAAGAGCGATTACACAAGAATTCAACCTGGAAAGTATCCTTTTTGGAGGACGTATTCCAAACTATCACAAACATGCAAACGAACTGACGCCAGAACAATATGCAGCGAAGGTAGTTAGTGGAGAACTCTATGATCCAGTTATGACATTCCAATTGAAGAATGGATTTGAATTCAAAGCAGTTATGCCAAACTACTTGCCAACTGATGCAGAATCGTTGAAATATGGAGCTTTAATGGAGTGGAAAAATCCGGATTACAAGTTGATGTAACCGTTTAACTTCATTCAGCAGAAATCTCCCACTTCTGTAAGTGGTGAGATGAATGTATATTGGTAATCCATTCAGTGGGAGTTCAAACTCCGGCTGAATAAAGTTAAAGCCTCCGGCGGATGCCACAGATTTTCAGAGGAAATTTATCGAGCGAGGCTCGATAAAATCTTGGCGCAAATACGCCAAGGCGTATTTGATAAAAAAGTGATAAATTGATATTTTCGGATTAGCACAATGCNGGCTCGATAAAATCTTGGCGCAAATACGCCAAGGCGTATTTGATAAAAAAGTGATAAATTGATATTTTCGGATTAGCACAATGCTAATTCGAAAATATCGGCTTGTCTCTATATGGTACTTAAGAATCGCGAATAAGGAACTATAAAACTAAAAAGGATTGAGGAGGCTGTTACATGGGGACAAACACATCATTGAAAAGATCACTGGGATTGTGGGCAATCGTTGCTCTAGGTTTAGGTTACATGACACCTACGGTTGTATTTGATACATTTGGAATCGTTTCCAAGCAAACAGGCGGGCTTGTCCCCTTGGCCTACGTCGTAGGTTTAATCGTTATGCTTTTTACGGCAATCAGTTATGGAAAAATGGTAAAGGTTTTTCCAAGTGCCGGTTCAGCATACACATATACTCGGGAAACAATGGGACCCCGTTTAGGATTTCTTGTCGGCTGGGCTTCACTGCTTGACTATTTACTTCTGCCTCTTGTAAACGCTGTCATCATCAGGCTGTATATGGAATCGCTTTTCCCAGACACATCTGCGTGGATATGGGTGTTGATATATGTCGCCTTTGTAACAGTCATCAATGCAATCAGTATGAAATCAACATCAGGTGTCAACGTCATTTTAGTTGTTTTCACTTTGGTTTTAATGGCTGCATTCGTTGTATTAGGTTCAATCCAGCTATATAAAGGAATGGGAACAGGAACTTTATTGACGATCCAACCATTGTTCCAGGCGAATATGCATATTACAGCTGTTTTAACCGGGGCAACTGTGGTATGTTTCTCCTTCATCGGTTTTGATGCGATTACCATGTACACGGAAGAAGCTAAGGATATTAATATCATGCCAAAAGCAATTGCTTTCACTGTCCTGATCGGAGGAGCTGTCTTCTTCGTAGGTGCATACTTTGCACAAACATTATTCCCAGACGTCTCAGTTTTTAATGTCGTTGATGATACGCTCCCTGAAATTGCGTTATATGTCGGCGGAGTTGTATTCCAATTGATCTTCCTATCCGGAGCATTTGCTGCGACTATCGCGTCTGGACTGGCTTCACACTCAAGTGTTTCTAGACTTCTGTTCGTTATGGGAAGAAATGGCGTCTTGCCTAAAAGACTGTTTGGATATGTACATCCGAAATTCAGAACGCCATTTTTCAATGTTATTTTCGTAGGGATTGTCAGTCTGCTGGCGATGGGGCCGAGTCTCGAGCTAATCTCCGCTGTTATTAACTTCGGTGCTTTGATAGCGTTCACATTCGTTAATTTATCTGTTATCGCATACTTTGTATTTAAAAAGAAACAATACCAAACTCCAAAGCAAGTATTCTCATACATTGTCATGCCTACGCTTGGTGCAGCTTTTACAGGGGTTTTATGGGCTCACTTGCATGCCGATGCATTCATCGGAGGTATTGTATGGGTAATCATCGGGGTCATTTACATGTTCATCATGTCCAAGGTATTCAAGAAAGATATTACTGATCTTGGAGTGGACGAAGCTGATCAAATAATGGGATGAAACAAGTAGTTGAATAAGGATATTAAACAGGAGGAACAGCTGAAAATAGCTGTTCTTCCTATTTTGAGTAAAGAAAGTATAAAATCAGATGAAATATTTAATTCGAATTAAGTTTTTCTGTGTCTAGCTACGCCGTACAGGACGTACAAGTGCAAGCGAAGCGACAGGACGTCGCGCCTGAGCCAGCCGCCGTACAGGAAGTACTAGTGCCACCGAAGCCACAGGATGTGGCGGTCTGAGGTGGCTAGGCGCCATCGGCGCAAGAATCAAGTCACGCGGAAGTTTATTCAGGAAGAATGTGCTCCTGCGGCACAGCTTATTCAAGGAAGCATAAGTTTCCCTCGTCGGAAAGCTGCATGAAGCATACTCGAGGAAGCTTTTCACGATGTAATTGAAATGAGCAGCTTTGCTGTGGTGGTTGAGGAACCTCCTCATCAAAATTCGCCTTGTGTTTGTCGCCTAAGGCTGCGGCCTTTCGCTTTTCTTATTGTGGCTAGTCAAAAATGCAGTGTTTTAGTATGATGGTAAAAAAATATTTTTAGAGGAGGTTCAAAAAGCCATCAAATTATAAGCGGAAAATCTCTTCGTTGGCTTGTTACTGTGCTGCTCATGTATCTAATAGCATACATTTCCGCTGCGTAAAACAAGCCGCCTCGACCTTTTGCTTCTAATTTGGCGAATTTTTTGAACGCGCACTTTTATGGAGAGCGATATGGTTTCATATGAAAATTTTTTCTTATTTATCTTAATCAGTATTTTAGGGCCTCTGATTGGTGTACTTATCTTAATCATATTTAATGCGTTTGAAAAACAAATATATTTGCTGGAGGTGGAGAACTCGAAGGTTCTTTTGGAAAAAGAACTGGAAACTACCAAGTATGTTAGGCTTAATCAACAGATACAACCTCATTTTTTATTTAATGCCTTGAATTCCATGTTCAGTTTAATACGGTTAAAAAGGTATGATCATTTAGCAGAAGTATTTGAACATATGGTCCTTTATTTGCGTTCAAAATATGATCAGGAACAAACGCTTCATTTATTAAAAGAAGAGATTGAGTATACGAATCATTTTTTAGCTATACAGCAGCTTCGATTTGGTAATCGACTGCGTGTAGAATGGCACGTTGAAGAGGGGACGGAGGAAACACTCGTTATTCCTTATTTAATACAGACACTTGTTGAAAATGCATTTAAGCATGGAATTGAAAACCTTGAAGGACCGGGAGTTGTTAAGATCATTATACAAGCAACCGAACAACGGCTTTTTATCACTGTTAAGGATAATGGACCGGGCTTTGCTTTAAATCCATTAGAAGAAAAATCCGGGGTAGGTATTGGATTAAAAAATATCTCTACACGATTGCATCTATTGTTTGGCGAAGAGGCGCAGATGACATTTTCTCTGGATCATCAACACGAAGAACGAGGAGGAAAAGTGATTGTGTCAATGCCGAAGGTGATGGATATGGATGAACTTGGAGGTGAAATGAATGAACATTCTAATATTAGATGATGAACCTTTAGAATTAGAGCAATTAGAATTTCTGGTGCATTTGCATTTTCCTACTTGGAAAATTTATAAAGCCATTTACGGTACAGAGGCAATCGAATTAGCCCAAAGTATGCTTGAAAAGGACTCTTTTCAGTTGGCACTTATGGACATAAAACTCCCTGGAAGAAACGGCTTAGAAGTGGCAGCAAAAATGAAGTCTTTAATGCCTGATTTAGAAATTATTATCATTTCAGCATTTCAAAACTTTGATTATGCTAAGCAGTCTATACATTTAAAAGTTTTAGATTATCTCGTTAAACCGGTTATTGAAAGAGAGTTAGTGGAAGCTTTGCAAACCTTTCTGAAAACACGTCCTGAGTACGAGAATTACACAGAAGTTGTCCGATCAGTCATTCAGGTCGTAAAGGAGCAATATAAAGAACCTCTGAGACTAGCTTTGATCGCAGAAAGCTTTCATATTAATGTAAGTTACCTAAGCCGGCTTTTTAGAGAAGAGGTAGGTGTTAACTTCTCTGACTTTTTGCTGAATTATCGAATTGAAAATGCAAAAAAACTGCTGATCCAAAATAGAAATTGGTCCATACTTCGGGTAGCGGAAGAATGCGGCTTTAACAGCCAGCACTATTTTAGTAATGCTTTTAAAAAGATTGTCAGATGTACGCCAAAAGAATATCGAAACAGGAAAGTGGTTTAAGCTCAAGATGAAACCCTTAAAACCTTTAAACATCACCTATTTAATTTCAAGCTGGGTATCCATCAGCATGATATTTATCATTGGAGAAGTCGTCACTCGATTTGGTGTTTTTTCTAGTTTAGTGATTGTTTCTGCTTTTTTATTAGCCTTTGCAGTTTTTTTTGCCTTACAAAGGTCATCATTCAGATTGAAGAAAAGCTCCTTATTGGGAAAATGTATTACAACAATAAGATTCCTTGAAATTTATATTCTTCATCTTTTTATCTGTGGATTGGTTTTCCATACCGCGTTTAACGTAAATATTTACATTTCGGTTTTTTCCACTTCTTTTATATTATTTATATGTGCTATTTATCTTCCGAAAGGGAAGAAATTCAGACAAAGTATAAAAGACATAAGATTTATATTGATTAGTGGCCTAGCGATACTTCTTCCAACATATATTTATTTGCAAAAAGGCCTGGAGTCTTTATACCATAACCTTTTGTACTATCAGCCCCATGTCCTAAATCACGATTCAAGAAGTCTGTGGTTGTTATTGTTGATTGCCTTTATTACTTTTTTTTCAAAGCTGTTGCTTCAACAAGAAGTCATTGATAAGTACACCGCCCAAAGTTTTTATAAAGTAACTTTTAAATTGCTAATGGCAATTTTTATCTATTGCACTTTTATATTAGCTTTTGCGACAATGAATGTTGTTGCTATCACTCAAAATTTAGACTACAGTCAAGCGAATGAATTATTCATCTTACTTGTGGAAAAGCTTTCTCCGTCAATAATCTTTAAAGTTTTTTGTATGGTCCTTTATTTCAGCACTCTAATCATATTAATTGATGCGCTTCCTTCAATTGTAAATGAAAGAAAAGGAAAGCCATTTTTTAGCAGTTCTTTTATGTTCATTTTAGTAGCCACTTTTCTAACAGTTACTATTTTTTTTCATTATAGCCTCCTTTTTATTTATGTGTTTTTTGGCTGTTTAATTAGCCTCCTCGTAATAGCAGCGATTATCATGCAAATAATTAGTAGTCTGCAAAGAAGGATGTCAATAAAGTTAAAAAAGTCCTAACAATAATGCAAAATTATTGTTAGGACTTTTTTTATAATACAAACAATAGGTTCATGAGAGGCAATTACAAGTTGTAGATGATGATGAAAGGGTTATCATTCTAGCTATCAAAACAAAAGATGATGGACAAAGAGGAGGGGAATGAATTTGAGAATTTATATAGCACAGAGATTACTCTCTCTTATACCGGTAATGCTTGTAGTGGCAATTGTTGTTTTTTTCTTAATACACCTGACACCTGGTGATCCGGCATCAATCATTCTGGGTCCCGAAGCATTGCCGGAAGATATTAAAGCGCTGCAGGCGGAGCTTGGTTTAGACTTACCGATTTATCAACAGTTCCTCAATTGGTTTAGCGGAATTTTGGTGGGTGATTTAGGGGACTCCCTTTATCTGGATATGCCAGTTTTGACAGCGTTCGCAAGTCATTTAGGTCCTACTTTATCCCTGGCTATTTTGGCACAGTTAATCTCAATCATAATAGCTATTCCATTCGGAATTATGGCAGCCACGAAGAGAGGGACTGCAGTTGATCAGTTTTTCATGGTATTCGCATTACTTGGCATCTCTATCCCTAGTTTTTTGCTTGGACTTCTGCTAATCCTTTTATTTGCAGTAGAACTGCATTGGCTTCCGGCTGCGGGATATCAACCGTTAAGTGCAGGATTATGGAATCACTTGAGGTTTCTTATTTTACCAGCAATTACCCTTGGAGCTATTCAAGCCGCATTAATTGCCCGTATGACCAGATCCTCCATGCTGGATATATTAAGCATGAATTATATTAAAACAGCTCATGCAAAAGGATTGAAAGAAAGAGTCATCATTTACAAACATGCTTTTAGAAATGCGCTGATCCCAATCTTAACTGTGGTTGGCCAGGCTTTTGGCACTTTAGTAGCCGGAGCGGTAGTTACGGAGGTCGTTTTCAATATACCAGGAATAGGACAACTTATTGTAAACGCTATACAACGCAGAGATTACGTTTTGATTCAAGGTACGGTTCTATTAATCGCGGCAACTTATGTATTCATTAATCTATTAGTTGACTTATTATATGGAGTCGTAGATCCGAGGGTTCGGCTAAATAAAAAGTAGGGGGTGAGGATATGATTTCAAACGCAATAGAACAGAATGTGGAAGGGCGAAAAAGAGAAATTACAAAAGAAAGGCGAGCTTTATTTCTCAGACGAGTTTGGGCTAATAAAATGGTTGTAATTGGCGGGGGGATTATTTTTCTCATCACCTTATTAGCACTTATTGCTCCACTTATTGCCCAATTTACCCCATATGATTTGGAGGCTGTAAACCGTTTAAAACCACCTAATGCAACGCATTGGTTTGGTACAGATAACTTTGGCCGAGATATTTTCAGCCGTGTGGTTTATGGAGCTAGAGTGTCTTTGGCTGTAGGGCTTTCCGTAGCAATCATTACTGGTTTCCTTGGTCTATTTATTGGCATGTATTCTTCTTACTATCGGGTACTAGATCATATTTTGATGAGAATTGCTGATGGGTTAATGGCATTTCCTTCAATTCTACTGGCTATTGCCATTATGGCAGTTATGGGGCCAAAACCAATAAATGTAGTGATTGCCATTGTCATTGTTGAAACACCTGGAGTGGCAAGAATTGTTCGCTCCGCAGCATTAGTAGTGAAAGAACAGACATATATTGAGGCTGCGAGGGCTCAAGGAGCAAGTTCACGGAAGATTATTTGGTCACATATTGCGCCCAATGTTCTAACTCCACTTATTGTTCAAATTACTTACGTTTTTTCAGTTTCTATGATTATAGAGGCAGCTTTAAGCTTTTTAGGAGCTGGAATACCGGCACCCGAACCGAGCTGGGGTAATATTTTATTTGATGGGAAAAGTGTCATTCAGACGGCTTGGTGGATGACCGTATTTCCGGGAATGTTTCTTTTATTGGCTGTTTTAGGCTCCAATCTGCTTGGAGATGGGATACGTGACTTGATAGACCCTCAGTCAAATAAAGCAAAAAAATAACGAAAAGGCCCACGATTGAATGAAGAACGAGGAGGATAGCAAGATGTCCAATCAGTCACTTTTAAAGGTTAATCATTTAAGAACAACTTTCGCTACTGAAGAGGGAGCAGTCACAGCTGTTGATGATGTTAGCTTTACAGTGAATAAAGGGGAAACCATTGGAGTTGTAGGGGAGTCTGGATGTGGAAAAAGCGTAACCTCCGAATCAATCATGAGATTGCTAAATGAAAAGACAACAAAATATGAGGGTGAGGTTCTTTTTGAAGGAGAAAATTTACTGCAACTAAGCAAAGCAGAAATGCGGGAAATTCGTGGGAATAAAATTTCGATGGTTTTTCAAGATCCTATGACTTCGTTGAATCCGGTGCAAACGATCGGGGATCAAATAGCTGAAGCAATTGTTATCCATCAAAAAGTTAATAAACGCGAGGCATATAAAAAAGCTGAAGAAATGTTAAGACTCACAGGCATACCTGCACCGGAAAAAAGGATACATGAATATCCTCATGAACTATCTGGAGGAATGAGACAAAGAGTTTTTATTGCTATGGCTTTAGCCTGTAGACCTAAAGTACTTATTGCAGATGAGCCGACTACCGCTCTTGATGTCACCATTCAAGCTCAAATTTTAGACCTTATTGATCATTTGAAATCAGAGTTGGAAATGGGCGTTATGATGATCACTCACGATCTTGGTGTTGTAGCCGAAGTTTGTCAGAGAGTGGTGGTTATGTACCTTGGACAAGTGATTGAAGAAGGGGAGGTTGGAACGCTGTTTTCCCGCCCGCTTCATCCTTATACGAGAGGGCTGTTGAAATCGATTCCACAGCTTGACGGAGACCGTACGGAAAAACTACATGTAATTAAGGGAGTTGTCCCTCCTCTAACTGCTGTTCCAACTGGTTGCCGTTTTGCACCGAGATGCGAATTTGCTGATGAACAGTGCACTGGCCAAGCACCTGATTTAACGGAAATTGACACAACACAAAAGGTTAGATGTTGGAAAGCTGATGAGTTCTTAAAAAAGGAGGGTCATAAACATCATGCAACAACCGTATGAGAACCAAGAACCTCTCCTGCAGGTAAAAAACCTACAGAAACATTTTCCGATAACGAATCCGCTTGGTAAGGTAACGGGTCAGGTAAAAGCCGTTAATAATGTAACGTTCGATTTATACGAGAAGGAAACATTAGGGCTTGTTGGAGAATCGGGCTGTGGAAAAAGTACAACTGGCAGAACGATATTACGATTGACGGAGCCTACTTCCGGAACTGCATTATACAAGGGTAAGGATATTTTCAAATTAAAAGACAAGGAATTTATGCCATTTAGAAAAGAAATGCAAATGGTTTTTCAAGATCCGCATTCTTCGCTTAATCCTAAAAAAAGAATAGGATACAGTGTTGAGGAGCCAATGAAGATTCAAGGTATCGGAACCAAGGCTGAAAGAATGGAAAAGGCGATGGATCTATTAAATAAGGTTGGATTGCGGAGTGATCAATACTATCGGTATCCTCATGAGTTTTCAGGAGGACAAAGACAACGGATTGGCCTCGCGCGGGCATTGGCTGTCACTCCGAAAGTCATTATATGTGATGAACCGGTTTCTGCTTTAGATGTCTCTATACAATCGCAGGTAATCAATCTGTTGCAAGAGTTACAGGATGAATTTGAACAGGCTTATTTATTTATAGCACATGATTTAAGTGTTGTCCGCCATATCTCTGATCGAATCGGAGTTATGTATCTTGGCAGTATAGTAGAATTAGCGCCAACTGATGAGCTCTTTAAAAATCCGTTGCATCCTTATACTCAAGCATTGTTGTCTGCCATTCCGATTGCCAACCCTCATAGAAAAAAAGAAAGAATTGTAATAAAAGGAGATGTGCCCTCTCCGACAAATCTGCCTTCAGGATGTGTTTTTCATACTCGGTGTCCACATGCAATGGAACGTTGTAAAACCGAAGTTCCAACGGTAACCCAAGGAGCTAATAGGCATCAGGTTGCTTGCCATTTATATGATTAGGCTTATTTTAACTTCATTCAGCATAAGTCTCCCACTTCTGTAAGTGGTGAGATGAATGTATATTGGTATTCCATTCAGTGGGGGTTCAAACCCCCGGCTGAATAAAGTCAAAGCCTCAGGCGGATGCCACAGATTTTCAGAGGAAATTTATCGAGCTAAAGCTCGATAAATTCTGGGCGCAAATACGCCAAGGCGTGAAGAATAAATAGAGAGGAGTAGGTCTTATGATTAAGAAGCTGCACCTTCAGGGAACTGCATTTGAAATTGGATTTGAGCATGGCAGCAAAGGAAAGCAAGAAGTAGTAAATAGTCTTGAAACATATGAAAGGCTTTTCTATGGGTTTAAGAATATTAAGTGGTCTGAAGCCAAGGACCTCGCATTGCTCCATTTACATGCTATTGAAAAATATGACATGCAGATGGTTGAAGAAATGGAAGGAGTTGCGAAAGGTGCTGGAGTAGAGTTTGAAGACATTTTGACTTTAAATGCGCGAAGTGAAATCGCTTTGACGAATAAAGGTGAAATATATTCAGATGGTTGTACGACCATGGCTATTACCAGCCCTATTATAAACGACACGATCATTGGTCAAACTTGGGATTGGACGCCATCACAAAAAAATAGTTTGCTATTACTTGATATACAAGCTAAATCCAAACCACGTATTACAATGGTGACAGAAGGGGGAATCATAGGGAAAATTGGCTTCAATTCAGCTGGAGTCGGTCTATGTTTTAATGCTTTGATTACTGACAAGAGGACCAACGAAATACCTCTTCATCTTGGAACTAGGGCCGTCTTAAATTCATATTCACAAGCTGAAGCAATCTCTAAGATTGCGAACGGGCAAATAGCTGCCTCTGCCAGCTTTTTAATTGGGTACGATGACGGTAATGGAAACGGGATGGCAGTAAATCCGGAGGTTTCTCCTTTTGGAATTGATTATGTAGGCGGTGATGAAGGATGGCTGGCTCATACAAATCATATCTGTTCCGATATTCTAAAAAAGAAGTTAAAGGACTTGAACGAACTTAGATTTGAAGACTCCATTCTTAGAAAGAAAAGAGCTGATCAGCTAATTAAATCAAGCATCGCTGCTAAGAAACCAATCGATGAGAAAACATTTGAGAGATGGCTATCCGATACATTTAATAAACCAAGCTCTATTAATCATTTTCAAAACGAACATGCTCCTGAACATCGGAAAATGGAAACAATTTTCTCCATAATTATCAATTTATCTAAGAGGAAAGCATTATTGCGAATAGGTCAAGAAGGAGAATTTGAGGAGATAGATACAATCACCGAGACAGCATTGTAATTGGAAAAGCACAAAAATACAATGGGGGTAACATAATGAGGAAAATACTAATATCTTTTTTGATCGTTTTTTTACTAGTAGGCTGTGCTTCGTCATCTGACGACGCAGGAAAAAGTGGAGGCAGCAATGAAAAAGGCGGGACATTGAATGTTGCATATATGGCACAACCGCCTACCTTAGATCCACATGCCACTGTTTCTGTTGCTACAACTGATATTGGCCGCAATATTTTTGAGACTCTTTTGGCCTTTAACGAAAGGAATGAAGCTGCGCCCCTACTTGCAGAGACATTTGAATCAAGTGAAGATCTCAAAAGTATTACTTTCAAATTAAGAAAAGGAGTGAAGTTCCATAATGGGAAGGAAATGACTGCAGATGATGTAGTTGCATCTATGGAGCGTTGGAAGGAATTAAACGGTAAAGCAAACACCTACTTTTCTAAGTCTGAATTTGTAAAAGAAGATGATTATACTGTTGTATTAAAAATGGACAAACCATTTACAATTGCTAAATATATACTGGCTACTAATATCAATTTCGCGGCTATTATGCCAAAAGAAATCATTGAAAATGCACCAAAGTCTGGGGTTAAAGAGTACGTTGGAACTGGGCCTTTTAAGCTTGAGGAATGGAAAAAAGACCAATATATTAAGCTTGTAAAAAATGAAGAATATCAATCACCACGAAGCGAACCCGATGGATTAGTCGGTAAAAAAGAGCCAATGATTGATGAATTGTATTTCCGCATGGTTCCGGATGCATCTACCCGAACGGCTGGGATTCAAACAGGAGAGTATGATGTAGCGCTTCAAATTCCTTACGATAATGTTC
This sequence comes from Siminovitchia terrae, assembly GCF_003605405.2. GTDB lineage: Bacteria > Bacillota > Bacilli > Bacillales > Bacillaceae_C > Siminovitchia > Siminovitchia terrae. The sequence goes on from NZ_QYTW02000033.1 coordinate 47,533, forward strand.
CTGCAATAGAGAGTGATGGAAATTTGGAAGCCATTACGCATCCAGAAGGATTCAGTACAGTTGTATTTAATAAACAAAATGGGATATTCTCCAACGAAAAGGCTCGGCAAGCGTTAAATCTTGCAGTCGATAAAAAGGAAGTTATGATGGCGGCATTTGCGGATGAAAAGTTTTATACACAGGAACATGGGTTGTTAACGAAAGAGTATGTAAGCTGGTATAATGAACAAGGGAAAGATAAGTACGAGGCTCATGATCCCGAAGCCGCTAAAAAGCTGTTTAAAGAGGCTGGATATAATGGTGAAGAACTAACCATTTTGACCACTAGGGATTACGAGGATCAATATCAAATAGCAGTTGTTATCCAGGAAAACCTTAAAAAGATTGGTGTAAAAACTAAATTAGAGGTATATGACTGGGCAACATTAATGGAAGTGAGAGAAGATAAGAAATTTTATGATCTAATGCCAATGGGATATAACCCGGTAACTGATCCGACGCAAATTAACTTTTTGGATTCCAGGATTAATTATACCGGTTGGTCCAATAGCCCAGAGATTGATAAACTACTTGATGAATTAATGGTTGCTCCTTCAGATGAAGATGCAAAAGAGATATTTGGGAAGCTTCAAAATGAATCTTGGAACTACTTACCTGCCATTAAATTTGGTGATTATGATGGAGTTGCAGCTATACGTACAAATCTAAAAGATTTTGAGTGGTTTCATGGACCTGTTTTTTGGAACACTACAAAGTCTGACTAATCTACCCTATTGGCCGACTGAATATAATTCGGATCCATTCACGGAAAAAGGTTCCACAATTACATGATAAAAGGCGTCCCTCCGCTAAGCAAGCTTAGTGGGGGGACGCTGTTTTTTTACTTTTCATCAAATAGGTAACGGTTACAGTGGTAATGAAAATTGAGTAAAAAGATGTCAAAAAAGTTAAAAAAGCGCCAACAATAGTGCAACTTTATTGTTAGGAGATTTTTTATAATGAGTTAACAGGATGAAGGGAAGTGAAAACAAGCTTTGTAAATGAATGAAACGCAAAATGTAAGGGCTGTCATTTTGCATCTAACATTTACAATGTGCCATCAGGCTGTGCTTATCATTCATCTATAGTGTTCATATCAGTCAAAAAGCAAATGGCACCAGGCAGTTTGCCACTTGTATATTTAGTTTTTAGGGAGGAATGCACTTCATGGTTAAAAGATTACATCTCCAAGGCTCTGCAAAGGAAATAGGATTCCAGCATGGGAGCCAAGGGAAGCAAGAAGTGATGAATAGTCTGGAAGCGTATGAAAGGCTATTTTACGTAGCCAAAAAAATGAGTTGGCAAGAGGCAAGGGAGCACGCTTTGCTTCATTTAAACGCGATTGAGAAATATGATCTGCGGATGATTGAAGAAATGGAAGGGATTGCAGAGGGAGCGGGAGTAGATTTTCAAGATATCTTGGCATTAAACGCCCGAAGTGAAATAGCCTTGACGAATATAGGGGAAGTTTTTTCGGATGGTTGCACGTCCATGGCGGTTTCCAGCCCAATCATTAAAGACACGATCATCGGCCAAACCTGGGATTGGACGGCATCACAAAAAAACAGTTTGCTATTACTTGATATACAAGCTAAGAATACCCCACGCATAACAATGGTAACCGAAGGAGGGATCATAGGGAAAATTGGTTTTAACTCAGCAGGAGTAGGTTTTTGTCTAAATGCTTTAGTTACAGATAAAGGGACAAACAAAGTACCGTTGCATCTTGGATATCGAGCCGTATTAAACTCATATTCCCAAGCCGAAGCAATTTCCAAGATATCAAATGGGCAAATAGCTGCTTCCGGAAATTTTTTAATTGGCTATGATGATGGCGATGGAAATGGAATGACAGTGAATCTGGAGGTCTCTCCTTTTGGGATTGATTATGTAGGTGGAGACGATGGATGGTTGACCCACACAAATCATATTTGCTCCAATGTCATAAAGCAATATGTAAATGATGTGAATGATGTTCGGTTTGAAGATTCAATCCTTCGAAAGAAAAGGGCTGATCAACTTATTAAAGCAAGCATAGCTGCTAAAGAGCCAATTAATGAACAAACGTTTGAGAGATGGTTATCGGATACGTTGAATAAACCATGCTCCATTAATCATTTTGAAAATGAAAACGCACCAGAATATCGAAAGGTAGAAACAATTTTCTCTATTATTATGAATCTATCGGAAAGAAGAGCATTATTACGTGTAGGTCAGGAAGGAGCATTTGAAGAAATAGATAGTATGAGGGCGGTAACATTGTAATTATTATAAGTGGAAAATCATAAAAAATACACCGGAGGAAAGTCCATGAAAAAAATACTCATATCTTTTTTGATCGTCCTTATGTTGGTTGGCTGTGCTTCGTCATCTGAAGATGCTGGCAAGAGTGGAAATAGTGGTAAAGGAGGCGGCACGCTGACTGTCGCCTATCCAGCACAGCCGCCTACCTTGGATCCGCATGTGACTGTTGCGGTACCTACAACTGATATTGGGCGCAACATTTTTGAAACACTTTTGGCCTTCAATGAAAGAAACGAAGCTTCCCCATTGCTCGCAGAGTCATTTGAGTCCAGTAAAGATCTTAGAAGCATTACTTTTAAATTAAGAGAAGGCGTTAAATTCCATAACGGAAAAGAAATGACGGCAGATGATGTGGTAGCCTCTATGGAGCGGTGGAGACAGTTAAATGGCAAGGCGAACACCTATTTCTCAAAATCTGAATTTGTAAAAGAAGATGATTATACGGTTGTTTTAAAAATGGATAAGCCATTTACAATAGCCAAATATATATTAGCTACAAACATTAACTTCCCGGCAATTATGCCAAAAGAAGTGATTGAAAATGCACCAAAGGCAGGAGTTAAGGAGTACATAGGAACAGGCCCGTTCAAGCTTGAAGAATGGAAAAAGGATCAATTTATTAAACTGGTTAAAAACAGAGATTATCAATCGCCGCGAAAAGAACCTGATGGGTTGGTTGGCAAAAAGGACCCGATGGTGGATAAATTGGTTTTCCGTATGGTTCCTGATGCATCTACGCGAACCACCGGTTTACAAACAGGGGAGTATGATATAGCACTTCAAATCCCTTACGATAATGTGCCTACAATTGAAAGTGACGGGAACTTAGAAGCTATTGTCCATCCGGAGGGTTTCAGCACGGTTATATTTAACAAGCGTAACGGGTTATTTTCCAATGAAAAAGCTAGACAAGCATTAAACCTGGCAGTTGATAAAAAAGAGGTTATGCTGGCCGCATACACTGATGAAAAATTTTTTTCGCAAGAACATGGATTATTATCGAAGGAATATGTAAGCTGGTATAGCCAACAGGGTAAAGAAAAATATGATGCATATGACCCGGAAGCTGCTAAAAAGTTGCTTAAAGAAGCTGGATATGACGGAGAGGAACTGAAAATATTAACTACCAGGGAGTATGAATCCCATTATCAAACTGCAGTTGTTATTCAGGACAACCTGAAAAAGATAGGGGTTAAGACTGATTTACAGATATATGACTGGGCGACATTAATGGAAGTCAGAGAAGATGATAACTTTTATGATTTATTGACAATGGGCAACATACCAGTTACTGATCCAACCCAAATTAATTTTTTGGACTCCAGAATTAATTATACAGGTTGGTCAAATAGCCCGGAAATTGATCAATTGTTGGATCAATTGATGGTTGCTCCTTCCGATGAAGAGGCTAAAGAGATATTCGGAGAACTGCAAAATGAATATTGGAACTACTTGCCGGCAGTTAAATTTGGAAATTATGATAGGGTTGCCGCTACCCGCACAAACGTGGAAAATTTTGAGTGGTTCCAGGGTCCTGTTTTTTGGAACACGACAAAGTCTGACTAATCTAAGACTTATATTTGTTAAAACAGAAAGACTGGCTTACCTCTAAACGGGTTTTGCCAGTTTTTCTTTTAAAACAGCGGAAATTTCCTAAAATATCTATAAGGTCCCCATTCAATAAGAGATCTTTTTACAGAGAAATCCATTTAACTTTCTTTAATCAATGTCCAGATTCTTTTTCATCAACCTGGCAATCTGCTGGTCATTTTCATTACTCCCTTTAAACAACTGAGAAATAACTCGATTTTGTCTTTCAAATGAATGATTTTGACTTAATTTTGCTTTTCCTTCTATATGTGAAATATGGATTTTAAACGCTTGAACACCCTTATTCAAGTTGGAAATGATTTTGGGATCTACATCTTCCATTTGATACTGGCCCTCTTTTGATTCATATATATCTATCATTTGACGAAAATCAGACATTATCTCCTCTTCATTATCGATTAGCTTCATTTCACCATATACATGAACTGCGACGTAATTCCAAGTCGGAACGGTTTGATTTGTTTCGTACCAAGATGGAGAAATATAGCTATGAGGACCTTGGAATACCGCCAATACTGTTTGATTTTCAATGTCTGTCCATTGTGGATTCTGTCGGGCGAAATGCCCTGACAAATGACTGCCATCTTCACTCAATATTAAAGGCAGGTGCGTTGCAAAAGGTAAACCTTGGTGCGTGGAAAACAGTGTTGCAAAGCTATGATTTCTCATTACCTCGAATGTCTCCGCTTTATCGGTTATTTTGAAATGTTTAGGTATGTACATATCCATTCCCCTTTCATCAAGATATAGCTTGTTTTTTGGATATGGAGAAAAATTTTTTATTCGTTTTGTTGAGTTGTACTTTTAGTGATTATTTGTTAAATTCATTGCCTTTGCAATACTATAGTAATGTAAGTTCTGACATGTTAAAAGATACAATTTTAATCTTTTTTACATGTCAAAGGAGTGGGAAAAATGAAAGAAATTATTTTTGCTTTGAATGATAAGCGGCCTAAATATAAACAAATCTATGAAAAGTTAAAATTATATATTGAACAAGGAGATATTCAGACAAATGAACAACTGCCATCCATCAGGAGGCTGGCTGAATCACTGGGAGTGAGTCGAAATACAACACTTACGGCCTATGAACAACTTGTAGCAGAAGGCTATATTCGTGGAGAAGGAAGAAGAGGGTATTTCGTTAATCACTTAGAACCTCTACTGTTAAACAATCCCTTTACAGAAATGAGGGAAGAGGTTTCGCAAACCTCACCTGAAATACTTGTGGACTTCCGAGCAGGTGCAGTGGATTCCTCACATTTCCCAGTGAAAATATGGAGAAAAATGGCTAATCAAACATTAGCGATGTCAGCAAGCTATACTTATGGCGATCCTTTTGGAGAAGAGCTACTTCGATTAGAGATTGTCCGATATTTATTTCAATCACGAGGTGTCGAGACGAATTCGGACGCTGTCATTATTGGCAGCAACACTCAACAGATGCTTCTTAATATTGGTCATATATTAAAGCCGAAATACAATAGTATTATTGTTGAAAACCCAGGTTACGATGGTGCCCGTGAGGTATTTCGCTTGCATAGGTTCCAGCTTGAAACCCTCCCAATTCAAAAAAGTGGTGCTGACTTTTCACATTTGGACCAGCTACAATCGAAACTTATTTACGTTACTCCATCGCATCAATGTCCGTTGGGTGTCACGATGCCGATTCAACAAAGGCAGGCACTAATTCAATGGGCAAACAACCGTGACGGCTATATTATTGAAGATGATTATGATAGTGAGTTTCGATATACGCAGAAGCCATTTCCGGCGCTCTCATCCATTGATGCAACGAGGGTCCTATATATTGGGAATTTCTCAAAAGCCTTTCTTCCTGGACTTCGGATGTGCTATATGGTATTGCCTGAACCTATATTAAGCCAATATAAAAAAACCTTTGGTATGTTTCAACATACAGCTTCAAAACTTCATCAACTCACAATGGCTAAATTGATGCAAGAGGGGGAATGGATTCGTCACATTAAAAGGATGCGGCTAATTTACCAACGTAAAATGAAATTAATGGCATCAGAGCTCCGCAGGGCGTTCGAAGATAAAATAACTGTTATTGGTGAGCAATCGGGGCTGTACCTATTGATTCAAGTTCACCTCGGCAAATCAGAAAATTGGTTGATAGAACAGGCTCAAAAACAAGGTGTTAAAATCTACTCGACCTTGCCTCATTTTATTGCCGAATATCCTAGCGAACCCCTATTAAAGCTGGGCTTTAGCAATTTATCCACAGCTGACATCGTAAAAGGGGTTTCTGTTTTAAAAGTGGCCTGGACATAATAAATAATAAAACCAACAGCTACTCCCCATTGATATCGAATGAACTTGTGATCGAAAGTGATTTGTATATCATTCAACCGAGAATCTTCGTGACTTCAGTCGTGTAGATGAAACGGCTTTTGTTTAGATTTTGTATAATGGTGGAAACAGTAATGAAAAGGAGAATTGCGGTGAAAGTATGGGATGTATTGGAAATTGCACAAGCATTAGATGGCAGCTTATCAGCAGGAAACCATGGTTTAGAGCAAGAAGTTCGCTTTATCGAAGTGATGGAAGTTCCTGAAGTAGAGGAGTGGGCTACAGAAGGGCTGCTTGTTATAACTAATTTTTACTCAGTAAAGGATAACCCGGAGAGGTGGTTGGACATTATCTCGGGTTTAATTGAAAAAAAAGCTGCTGGAATAGTGATTAAAGTCGGAAGATTTGTTGAAAAACTGCCAAATGAATTGATCGAGTTGGCTGATAGACATGATTTTCCAATCATTACAATTCCCAAATGGGTCGCTTACATTGATCTGCTTACACCGCTTTATGGATTACTGCGCCAGGAAGGAGATGCCTCTGCAGATAACAATGCTCTTCATTCATTTAAGGACATGATATTTAATAGTGTAGAGGAAGCGTTGGAGTATCTGTCTGCGACCCTGAATGGCGGATCTGTTTATATAGAAGATGTGCAAGGGCTTCTTTTATATTCAAGTGGCCGGTTTTATCGTGATCCATGGAGAAAAACGGGCATGGTTTTTTCCCCGCCAACTCATTCTGAGTATCAAGACAACTTAAGAAGATGGAAAGATCGTATCTTGAGGGATGACCATTTCTACATATACTTGCCGGGGAAGTTAAGCCGGTTGATCATTCCGCTCTATACAAGGCAGGAAATATTTGCTTTTATTCATTTGCCATTTCATAACCAGACCTTGATGAATTCATTGAGTAAAAAATCTATTGAAGCGATTCAGCATAAACTCTACGAAACAGTCATGTCTGAGTTGGTTGAAATGCAAAAGCATTGCATGTCGCGAGTGGATGAGTTCAAAAGAGCTATTTCAAACCATTCCAATCTAAAAGCAAAAGTAATTCTTTATTTTAAGGAAAATCAAAAACTCCCTTTAGGATCCTCCAGGGTTGTTGATTATGATTGTATGCTTCAAAAAAAATGGTTGGACTTGCTAGACCAGATACCAAATGTGGAGCAATCCTTTATTTTTGAAAAAGAAGACATGTATGTTCTCCTGATTCTCTCGGAATTAAGGTCGATGGAGGAGATAGTAGAAGATGTATCCAACATTGCTGATCATTTCCCTGTGCCTGACATATATGTAGGAATCAGCCCGGTTTTCTACCATTTTAACGAATTGGATGCAAAAGTGAAGGCCGTTACAAATATGATGGATTTCGGTCGTGAATATTATCCCGACAATAAAATATATTCCTATTATCAACTAGGCATTTACGAATTTTTTATCAAATTAAGCCAGGATTCCTCAGCAAGGGAATACGCTCAGCAAATACTAGGACCGCTTGAAAGCGAGGGGGATCCGGAGCTGCTGGAAACGCTGATCATGTATCTACAAGAAAATGGAAATGCGTCCAGGGCAGCTGAAAAATTATATATTCATCGGAGAACGATGACAAATCGGCTGTTAAAAATAAAGTCGCTTTTGAACATGGATTTGGATAACTCCAACCATATATTTATATTGCAATTCTGTCTTAAAATAAAAAGGGTTAACGAGCAATAGGCTTGTTTATCCTTTTTTTTTGAAAAGAAAGTATAAAGTCAGATGAAATATTTTGTTCGAATTAAGATTTTATATGTCTAGCTGCGACGTACAGGAAGTACTAGTGCAAGCGAAGCGACAGGATGTCCCTCCTTTCGCTTTTCTTATGTGCACATGATGGGAAGGAAGATGTGTGTATGTTTTCCCACTTTGGACATATACAGCACAATCCATAAAATTTATAATTTTTTTAAATAGCACACAAATAAATAGACAGAATATTTAGATGGATGAAGATGTCTGATGTCTTTGAAATATACAATGGAAATGATGGAGTTGCTGGATGAAGCTTATATAAACGGGCAGAAGGTTGTCAATATTTTTAAAGGTTTGCCGCATTGTGAATCATCCTTTGAAACCGTTGTTGGAGCGACCGGGGCTTCGACTGATTTTATCAAAATTTTAATCAAAGGAACTAATGGAAAAAGTGATGGTGGATCAGCGCCAACAATGGGGATTGTTGGGAGACTTGGGGGACTTGGAGCCCGTCCATCTAGGATTGGATCCGTTTCTGACGGGGATGGTGCGATCGCTGCCATTACTGCTGCATTCAAACTTGTGAATATGGCTTCGAACGGGGACCGTCTTCCTGGGGATGTGTATGTAACGACACATATTTGTCCTGATGCTCCGATTGAACCGCATGAACCGGTTGATTTTATGGGCTCACCCGTTGACATGATGGAGATGAACCGTCATGAAGTACTCGAGGAAATGGAAGCCATTCTATCGATTGATACAACTAAAGGAAATAAAATCATAAACCATTTGGGAATAGCCATTTCTCCTACTGTAAAAGAAGGTTATATATTGCGTTTTAGTGATGATCTTCTGCGAATCATGGAAATGACGACGGGGGATTTTCCGGTAACCTTTGGCGTGACAATGCAGGATATTACTCCTTACGGGAATGGACTATACCATTTAAACAGTATTTTACAACCCTCTGTGGCGACGGATGTCCCGGTGGTCGGAGTAGCCATAACAGCTAAATCGGCAGTGCCGGGATGTGGAACAGGAGCGAGTCGCGAGGTTGATATCGCTGAGGCAGTTCGTTTTGCCATCGAGGTTGCCAAAGAATATACGAGAGGAAAATGCGAATTTTATAACAAGGACGAGTTTGTAAAGCTGAAAGAACTATATGGTTCAATGAAAAAACTGCAGACCCTTGGTGGATCTCGAACAAGTTGAAAGGAGCCTGAAAAAAGTGAACAACAGAAGAGTCAATATCGGTATCATCCAGTTTGACAGTAAGCTTGGTGACGTTGAGTTCAATGTAAAAAAAGCAGCTGGGAAAATCAAGCTGGCGGCTGAAAAGGGAGCCAATATTGTTTGTCTTCCTGAGCTTTTTTCCACAGGCTATAATTTTGACCTGCTCGGAGATGATATAAGCTTATTGGCACTTAATTTCTATGACTATACTGTGGAAAAGATGGCGGAAGCAGCTCGGGAAAATAAAGTGTATGTGATTGCTCCTTTTGGAGAAAAGCGGGATTTGGAAGGGATTTTATATAATTCAGCTCTCGTTTTTGATGATGAAGGAAATTTGATTGGAAGCTTTGCCAAAACACATTTATGGGCGAAGGAAAGGCTGTATTTTAAAGAAGGCTCGGATTACCCAGTTTTTGACACAAAATATGGAAAATTTGGAATCGCCATTTGTTATGATATTGGTTTTCCTGAAGCTTGTCGCTCCTTATGCCTGAATGGAGCCGAGTTTGTGTTTATGCCATCAGCATGGAGAGTCCAAGATAAAGATATGTGGGAATTAAATGTCCCTCAACGCGCATTGGAAAATATTTTTTTCACTATCGGCGTAAACCGTTTCGGGCACGAAGGGGATTTGCATTTATTTGGCGGCAGCAAGGTGTGTAACCCAAGGGGGAAAGTGATAGCGCAGCTTCCTGAAGGCGAGGAGGCTGTGGAGGTAGTAACAATTGATTTGGATGAAATCAATACATTTAGAACCCAAATTTCTTATTTGCGGGATAGAAAGCCTGATATTTACAACTAAAAAAGAAGGGTGGAGAAAGGCGTGAAAAAGGAAGAAGAATTGACAATCGGAGAAAAGTACGATGACTATGCATTATCCAGAGTGCCAAGAAGTGAGAGAAAGCACTGGTTTGGAATTGCTACGATGCGATTCGGTCAAATCTCTGCTCTCTCCCAATTTCTGCTTGGTGCTGCACTTGGTTATGGGATGGACTTTTGGACTGCTTTTTGGGCTATTACATTAGGAGCGGTCATTTTGGAAGTCGTGTCCATTTTTGTGGGAATTGCCGGTATGAGAGAGGGGTTAAGTACCACGTTATTAGTTAGATGGGCGGGCTTTGGAAAACTGGGTTCTTTCTTGTTGAGTCTAGTGATCGCTATCTCTATGATCGGATGGTTTGGAATTCAAAACGAGGTATTTGCCAACGGAATCCATCAAATTGTAGGCGGTCCAGTTTGGCTTTGGTCGATTGTTACAGGGGTGTCTGTGACACTTATTGTATTGTTTGGCATTTTGTCCTTAGGATTTACTGCATATGTGACAGTTCCATTGTTCTTACTTGTTGTTTTTTATTCAATCAGCAACGTATTGACAAAGTTTTCATTCGGAGAGCTGATTGCTTTGCCGGTGCCAGGCCCTGAAATTCCTCTGGCTGTCGGTGCGAGTATGGTTGCGGGTGGATTTATCGCTGGTGCAATCATTACACCTGACATGAGCCGTTTTAACCGTTCTGTTGGTGACGTGATTAAGCAAACTGTCATTGGGATTACTTTCGGTGAATATATTATTGGTTTGGTAGGTGTTCTTCTTGCCCATGCAGCAAAGACATCCGATGTCATTTCAATCGTTATGGGTACGAGCGGTATTATTGGTACGATCATATTAATTACGGCCACATTGAAAATCAACGACTGGAACTTATACTCTTCTTCTCTCGGTGTTGTCAATTTGATTGACCTAGGGTTTGGGAAGCAAGTAAACCGGACGCTCATTACAATCATTCTCGGCCTGATTGGAACGCTATTTTCTGTACTAGGCATTTTAGGAGCGTTCGAAAGCTTCCTTGTATTGCTGGGTGTAGCATTGCCGCCTGTTGGAGGCATTATGACTGTGGAGTACTTTATTGTCAAACGCTATGCGAAAGAATTGAAAGAATCCCGTGAAAAAGGTGTATTGCCGGAAACGTATGAGGCATGGAATCCAATCACACTGATCGCTTGGGTTGCATCTATTATCATTGGTTTGACCGTTCACTGGGGGATACCTTCTGTCAACTCACTTGTTGCAGGCGGCTTCCTATACTGGTTGCTAAGTGTGATTGTCCATCGTGGTAAAAAAGTAACGTATGGTGAAGTGAAAACCTATCAATAATATGAGAATTTGGACAGGCCATCCTTTTAACTAGGATGAGACGGCTTTTATCCAGGGGAGTCTGAAAAAACTGAAAAAGAGGGATCAACATATGAGGTTTATTGGAAAAGAAGAGATTGAGGATATTGCTGTTGGTGCAGCGTTGCTTGGAACTGGAGGGGGAGGTGACCCTCATATTGGAAAGTTGATGGCTTTACAGGCAGTTGAAGAAAATGGTCCGATTAAACTTCTATCCATAGACGAAATTGGTGATGATGATTTAATTGTGCCGACGGGCATGATGGGAGCGCCAACGGTGATGGTGGAAAAAGCTCCAAGCGGTACAGAGGCATTGGCAACGTTTAAAACGCTTGAATCTTATCTTGGGGAAAAAATTGTTGCTACCATTCCGATAGAAGCCGGAGGCATTAATTCTATGCTTCCTTTGGCACTCGCGGCTACACTGAAATTGCCAGTCGTAGACGTTGATGGAATGGGACGAGCTTTTCCGGAATTACAAATGACTACCTTTTATTTGGATGGAGTTTCAGCAACCCCTATGGTCATTGCTGATGAAAAAGGAAACGCCTCATTGCTGAATACGATTGATAATTTATGGGCCGAAAGAATCGCAAGAAACGCTACGATTCAAATGGGCGGGTCTGTTATGATGGCCATTTATCCTATGAGAGGAAAAAATTTAAAGGAAAGCGGCATCCATAATATTTTACAACTGGAAGAAGAGATAGGCCGCTCTATACGCCTTGCCAAAGCTGGAGGCTATGATCCAATTGAGAAAGTGCTCGAACTGACAAAGGGCTTTGAACTGTTTCAGGGAAAAGTAACAGATATTAACCGCAAAACAGAGACTGGTTTTACACGAGGAATGGCTGCCATCGAAGGATTGGCGGATTATAAAGGTGAAACTCTTGAGCTTCGGTTCCAAAATGAGCATTTGATCGCACAAACGAAAGAATGCTTGTTATGTGTAACACCTGATTTAATTGCGGTGTTGGATGCGGAGACTGGACTTCCAATCACTACGGAAGGATTAAGATATGGAGCTCGCTGTGTTGTCATTGGTATACCGTGTGATCCGAAATGGAGAACGAAAAAAGGGATTGATACATGCGGCCCAGCTTATTTCGGTTACGATGTGGATTATGTTCCCGTTGAGAAGTTAATGGTAGAAGGAGCTGGACAATAATGGGCATTTATCGAATTGGAATTGATGTTGGCGGAACGAATACGGATGCCGTTATTTTGGATGAGGATTTCAATGTCATCGGAGAAACGAAAACACCGACAACAGAGGACGTCAGTTCGGGAATTTACAAGGCGATGAAGGAAGTCATCAATTCTTCTAATGTTCCGCTTTCGGACATTAAGTATGCTATGCTTGGGACCACTCATGCAACGAATGCTATTGTCGAAAGGAAAAGATTAAATTCAATCGCGATTATTCGTTTAGGCGCTCCCGCAACGCTTGCGGTCAAACCGCTTATTGGAGTGCCAGATGATTTACGAGAAAAGCTGGGGAAATATGTATATATTGTGCAAGGCGGACATGAATTTGACGGACGGGAAATTATGCCGCTTGATGAACAAGAGCTGTATCGCATTGCTGAAGAAATGAAGGGGCAGGTTGATTCCGTTGCCATCACGTCTGTGTTCTCGCCAGTTTCACGGAGCCATGAGGAACGGGCGGCTGAAATTATCAAAGAAGTATTAGGGGAAGAACTACCTGTTTCGCTTTCATGTGAGATCGGCAGTGTCGGCCTTCTTGAACGGGAAAATGCGACAATTTTAAATGCTTCGGTCGTGAATGTAGCCAAAACAACGATTAACGGGTTTGTCAATGCGTTAAGGGAAGAAGGCATCCATGATGCCCGTGTATTTTTAGGTCAAAATGACGGGACCCTTATGTCTGTGGACTATGCATTAAAATATCCGATTCTAACTGTTGCCTGTGGCCCGACGAACAGTTTGCGCGGTGCATCCTATTTATCCGGTCATGACAATGCGATTGTTGTCGATGTGGGAGGAACAACTACAGACGTCGGAGTCCTTGTGAGCTCTTTTCCTAGAGAATCGTCTCTCGCCGTTGAAATTGGAGGTGCTCGCACGAACTTCCGTATGCCGGATTTGGTTTCTGTCGGACTGGGTGGAGGAACGATTGTCCGAATTCAAGAGAATGGAGAATTTACGATTGGTCCGGACAGCGTTGGTTACCGCTTAACGGAGAAGGCCCTCGTTTTCGGCGGCGATACGTTGACGACCACTGATGTCGTCGTGGCTCTTGGTAAAGCCGAAATTGGAGATTCGGAAAAGGTCCGTCACTTGGATCAGGCATTACTGGAAAGCATTTACGAAGAAATGACTTCCATGGTGGAATTAGCAGTGGACCGTATGAAAACCAGTGCGGATCCTGTTCCAGTCATTTTGGTCGGCGGTGGAAGTATACTTGTACCCGCAACATTGGAAGGAGCCTCAGAAGTCATTCGTCCGAAAAACCATGGGGTTGCCAACGCGATTGGTTCCGCCATTGCTCAAGTAAGCGGTCAAGTCGAAAGAGTGTTCTCTTTAGATGAGCTTGGCCGGGAAAAAACTCTGGAGCTGGCAAAACAAATGGCGGTCAATGAAGCCGTTGAGGCAGGAGCTGATCCCAATACATGCGACATTGTGGATATTGAGGATGTTCCACTTGCCTATCTGCCTGGAAATGCGACGCGTGTCAGAGTGAAGGCAGCAGGGGAACTGGCAAGGTAGCTATATACAATCATTAGTAGCACAGGCCAAAATCATGGTTTGTGCTACTATTTTTGAAAAAATCTCTCGTGGATCTGAAATGGGTCTATTTAATTTTTTAAAAGGTTGAGAAGATGACACAAAGAAATAAACTACAGCGAACCTTAATACAAAAAAGATTAAAAGATAAAGCAAATAGTGATATGGCTATATTAATTGTTGATGTTATATGGGTTTGTCAAATAAAGTGTGTAAGTACACTTTACTCAAGGTATTTTAA
>NZ_QYTW02000034.1 GCF_003605405.2 Siminovitchia terrae
GAATACAAAGCAAAATGGTATGGCAAGCAAGTAGTGGCTGTGTCAAAGACATTCGCAAGTTCTCAACTATGTTCATGTTGTGGTTACCAAAATAAAAACGTTAAGAATCTAAATCTTCGTGAATGGGATTGTCCATCTTGTGGCACACATCACGATAGGGATATTAACGCAGGACAAAACCTTAGAAACGAAGCTATAAGACTTCTAACCGTAGGAACTACGGGGATAGCCTAATCAAAACTTTCGGTTACGAAGGTGTTCTTAGGAATCTCCCACTTCAAACAGACCGTAAGGTTGTTAAGTGGGAGTAGTTCAAGTAAAGATACCTGAGCGTTGTTGATGTGGGTGGATTCACACTATCTTGATCCTACAAGGGGGCGGATTAACCCCAGAATTTTGGACATAAGCTCACTTATTCTCTGATTATCTTACTTTCTTACTTTTTTGATCTTCTTTACATATCTGGTAAAGCAGCCAAGTGGCTTGACATGGAACCTTTGCGGGCAAAAATCCGCTGCCAAGAGACCACCTTTATAAGGGTGGATGCACCGAACGAGGGTATCATGCCCGCCACTCCAGATAAAGCCGTGCTCAGGCTTAAATCAACCCTAAACACGAATCTCCCTTGATTTTCATAGGTTTTTCCTTACTCATTTCGTAGAATTCTATTGGTGATAAACCCAAAATGCTAGAATGCATTCTTCGATATTGTAGAATCAATGGTATATATAGCTTCCCATGACTGCAAAGCTCTTTGCTTCAAATTCATCCATCCAATACGGTTACAGCCATTCACTGCCCGGAATTCATGAATTTTTCTGTATGTTTGTTATAATGGGTACTAATATTGGGGCAACTAGGCAGGAGGTAGGGACATGGAATCCAATATTATATGCGATTATGAATATGATAAAAAGATAAGCTTTGCCCTCCAACAAAATCATGTGCAAATAATAAAATATGTATCTATTAAAAATAACGGTTTTGAGAAATTGACAGACGTGCGCATCCACATCACTTCCAATCCTGGGTTTTCCGAACCTGAAACGCTGACTTTAGAGGAATTGAATGCTGGAGAGGCTGTCGAGCTCCGTCCGGATCTGATCTTGTCGACAGATTATCTAAGCCGTTTAGATGAGAGCATCAAAGGTTACCTTGAAATAAAGGTCACTGCCGGAGAACGCATTCTTTTTAACAAGTACCTGCCTGTTGATGTTCTTTCATTTGATTCGTGGCCGGGGTCCTCCGTTCTTCCTGAGATTATTTCCAGTTTTATTACCTCGAACCGCCCATTTGTGATGGAAGTGATTACAAAGGCCTCCGAGATTCTTCAGCAGCACACGAAATCAAGTTCTATGGACGGTTATCAGAGCGGTGACCCCAATCGTGTGATTGCACAGCTGTCTGCGATTTTCTCTGCTTTACAATCGTATAACATTACATATGCAAATCCACCTGCAAGCTTTGAATCCGAAGGGCAGAAAATCCGCTTTCCTGATTCGATCAAGAAGCATAGACTGGCTACATGCCTTGATTTAACATTGCTTTATGCAGCATGTGCCGAGGCAATCGGCATCCACGCTATTGTTGTATTTTTCAAAGGCCATGCTTGTCCGGGCTTTTGGCTGAAGGAGTATGCTGCCGCCGAAAGTTTCCAGGATGATAAGAGCGTGCTCACTAAAAGCATAGCCAGCGGAATCAATGAAATGATTTTAGTCGAATCGACTTATGTCACAAATCAGCAGGCTGCTTTTTCCAGCGCTGTCCATTTAGCTGAAAACAGCTTGACGAAACCAGATTATTTCGAGTTTTTTATCGATGTGCAAAGGAGCCGGATCGGGCAGATTAAACCGGTCTCCATCAAGGCCGAAAGCGGTGCTACCATTCAAGCCGCACCGGAAATAGCAGAGCCGGTTCAAGCGGAGGGCCACTTTGATGTTGAAAATGTGGAGATGATTTCGGAAGATGAACCGGCAGAACAGTTGGAGCAGTCAAAAGATAAGGTGATGTATTGGAAAAATAAACTGATTGATATGAGCCTCAGGAACAATTTGCTCAATTACCGGCTCTATACTCAAGGAGTGCCGGTTGTATCTTCCAGTATCGATTCGATTGAGGATACGTTGTCCATGGGCAAAAAAGTTTTTATCCTTCCTCTTCCCAATGAGTTGCGCAATAAAACCAGGGATTTCAGGGGACAGAAGGAGCTGCTTAATTCTCGGATTCTAACCGAAGATATGAAAAACAACAGATTACGCTCCACCTTGACGAATGCCAGCCTGGAAAAGGAGCTTGTCAAGCTGTATCGGAAAGCAAAAAATACGCTGGAAGAAACCGGGGCGAACGCGTTATTTATCGCCCTTGGTTTTTTAAAGTGGTTTGAACCTAATTCTTATTCAAAGGAAAGGTTTGCGCCGATTTTATTGCTGCCTGTAGATTTAGTGCGGATGTCAGCCAAAAGCGGATACTATATTCGCGCTCGGGACGAAGAGGTTCAAATCAATATTTCTTTGATAGAATACCTTCGGCACAAGTTTGGAATGGACGCTTCCAAACTTTATGATATTCCAAAAGATGACCATGGGGTTGATGTAAGAAAAGTATTGACATCTATGCGCCGGCTGATTATGCAGATGGAGAAATGGGATGTGCAGGAAGTCGCCAGTATCGGTTTATTTTCTTTTTCAAAGTTTGTCATGTGGAATGATCTCGTAAAGCATTCCGATCAGTTAAAAGAAAATAAAGTAGTCGCAAGCTTAATAGAAGGAAATTATATAAATGAAGAAAACAGTTCCATAACGGCCGAAGAGGACGAAGAGATAAAAGTATATGCCCCTTTAAGTTCAGATAGCACTCAATCAGAGGCGATATGGGCGGCTGGCGGGGATAATAGCTTTGTTTTGCACGGACCTCCCGGCTCCGGAAAATCACAAACCATTACGAATATGATTTCTCATGCACTTGCAACAGGAAAAACAGTTTTATTTGTTGCTGAGAAAATGGCAGCATTAAACGTTGTTCAAAAACGGCTGGCTGAAATTGGACTAGCAGATTTCTGTTTGGAAATATACTCCAATAAAGGACAGAAAAAAGACATTCTTAAGCAGCTGGAAAATTCTTTTGAAGCACAGCACAAAACAAGAGACACTGACTGGAGCGAAAAGTTTGCAGAAATTCAAGCTCTTAAGAAAGAGTTAAATCAATATGTCCATGACTTACATCGACCGACTGCACTCGGCCAAAGCATTTATGAGATGATTGAAACCTATTCGAATTTGAAAAAACCGGCAACCGTCATGGAATATGATAGAGAGAATCTCATTGCAATGGATGAAGTCACGTTGAAGAGGTCAAAGCAGTTCATTGAAAACATTGCGATTGCCGGGGAAGATTGTGGTGATGCTGTTGAAAATCCCTGGATCGGCATAAAACAGACCCACTATTCGTTAAAGCTGCATGACCTGATCCAAGAGGAACTGACAGCGTTCCAAGCAGAGATACCTAAGCTCCGCAGACTGGAAAACACTTTGGCACAAATCGGTATAACCGATTGTAAAAAAAACTTTCATTGGTATCAGTTCCTATTTAAATTTATACCGTTCTTGCAAACGGCACCTGAAGTCAACCTGGATCTATTAAGTGAAGACGAATTTGAGCTTATCATTTCAGACATAAGGGACGCAGTGGAGCTGGCAAGACAGCATCATCAGGATTCCGAAAAACTGGAAGAGCGCTTTGATCCGTCCATCTTAAAAATAGACGCCGACCAGTTATTAAAAGAATTTAGGCTTGCTGAAAACAGCTGGTTCATGAAAAGCTTACTCGGTAAGAGAAAAATAGCAAAAGAACTGAAACAATACGTTAAGAAAAAAGAAAAAATAAACTTCGATGAATTGGAAACAATCATTACCACGGTCAAAGAAATCCAGGAAAAAGAGCAGGTCATCAAACGATACAGCCAGCAAATGGCTGACTATTTCCCTGCATTTGAGCTTGGCAGCCCAAGCGGACGGGAAGAAACAGAAGCCTCGTTAAACTGGCTGACATTGGTCCGATCCATCATTTTGGATTACGATCAGAGTCCCTCATTCATTCATGCACTTACGAAAAAATTGTTGAAAAACAAGCAGGAAATGGGCACAACTGATCTAGAAGAACAAATGACGAACTATATGACGGAATATGAGGCAATGATGACCCGCATGCAAACAGTCGAAAAGGAATTGGTTTTTAATGATCTGTTTGAACGTGAACAGGAAAATTGGCTCGACTTTGCAAAAGATAAGGCCAGCCGTTTGATCGGCGCCCTTCCCCAACTAAAAGATAATTGCAAGCTGGCACATGCCATTCAGGAAGCGGAAGCATACGGGCTAAATGATGTAACACAATTATATAAGGCGAAGAAATTAAGAAATCATGAACTGCTGCCTAATTTTTTGTACAGCCTTTACCGCACGCGGATTGATGAAGAGATTGCCAAAAGCAAATGTTTAGCTCAATTTTCCAAAGCTGGCTTTGAGAACAACATAAACCGTTTCAAACAGTTGGACGATGAATTAAGTGAGCTGACCAAGCTTGAGGTTTATGTGAAATTGATGAGACATGTTCCCAACCTCATGGATCATATGATTCAAAGCTCTGAGCCTGGAATTTTACTAAAGGCGATCAAAAGCAAAGGAAGAGGCATTGCGATACGGCAGTTATTCAGGAAAATTCAAAACCTATTGCCAAAAATTAAACCATGTATGCTGATGAGTCCATTGTCCGTAGCCCAATATCTCAATCCGTCATCTCCCAAATTTGATTTGGTGATCTTCGACGAAGCTTCCCAGCTGCCTACAAGTGAAGCAGTCGGTGCTATGGGAAGAGGCAAAAACGTAATCATTGTAGGAGATCCGAAGCAGCTGCCGCCTACTAGCTTCTTCAATGTGCAACAGGCAGAAACAGACTTTGATCTGCAGGACATGGAAAGCGTTCTGGATGATTGCTTATCGATCCGCATGCCGCAAAAACATTTAAGATGGCATTATCGGAGTGAACATGAAAGTTTGATATCTTTCTCAAATCACCATTTTTATGAAAATAAGCTGATCACTTTCCCTTCGGTGGATGATCTTCATTCAAGGGTCACATTCAGAAACGTGCACGGAGTTTACGACCGCGGGAGGTCCAAGCAGAACAAACTGGAAGCTGAAGCTGTGGTCAATGAGATTTTCTCAAGATTAAGCCAATCTGAAACACAGCATGAAAGCATAGGGGTTGTCACCTTCAGCCAAGTTCAGCAGACACTGATTGAAGATATAATAGATGAGCGCTTAAAACAAGATGCTGCCTTGGAAAAATTTTTTACTGATGAAGTCCCGGAGCCGGTCTTCATAAAAAACTTAGAAAACGTGCAAGGAGACGAACGCGATATCATCCTGTTTTCAGTCGGATATGGACCTGATGAAACCGGCCATCTGACTTTGAATTTCGGGCCATTGAACCGTGACGGCGGATGGCGCCGGCTAAATGTCGCCATCTCTCGTGCCAAAAAGGAAATGGTTGTTTTTGCCTCCATGGAACCTGATAAAATCAACCTGTCAAAGACAAATGCTGAAGGAGTGCACAGTTTAAAAGCCTTTATCGAATTTGCCAAAAAGGGAAATGTGCATTTATCGTTCGAGAACCGGCACAAAAATCAAACAATGAATTCCAAGGTGATCATCCCTAAAATCCGTAGGGCGCTTGAAAAAGAAGGTTATCAAGTAAAGACAGATGTCGGGAATAGTGAATTTAAAATAGACCTTGCAGTTGTCGACAATAATAAAAGCGGCCATTATCTGGCAGGCATTCTCATAGACGGATATCGTTATGCTCAGCGCCGGACTGTACGCGACCGCGATAAACTGAGTGAACTTGTGCTAGGCCGGCTTGGCTGGCACATAATCAAAGTGTGGTCGATAGAATGGTGGTACGATGAAGAAAAACAAATTGAAAGCATTTTATCGCAAATTCACGAAATTGAAAAGAAGCCATTAGAGGAAAGAAACGAAACAAACATTCCAGAGGAAAACAATCGGAAAAAGGAATCCATCCAAGATAAAATAAATTCGTTCATTATCCAGGAAGAAGAGGGTGAGAAGGAAACTGTTTTTGAGCCTGTCGTATTAGAAGATGTCAGTTTGCCGAATAAATCTTTTTATACGTCCAAAGGCTTGCCAATAATCAGGGAACAAATTAGGCAAATAATCGATTGCGAGTCCCCTGTCAGCTTTTCCAGACTGTCAAAAATAATCATCCATTCATGGGGATTCAGCAGAAGCGGCGCACAACTGGAAGCGGTTATTCAAGATTCGCTAAACAGTATGATGCTTTTTGAGACGATTGAAGAAAAAGGCAAGTTTCTTTGGAAGGATGAAAAGCAATTTGAGACATACTCTATATTCAGACAAAAAGGTGAAGAACGGCGGGAACTGGAGGATATTAGCAAAGTTGAATTGGCAAATGGGAATTATAACATCATGAAAACAGCCCTGCGGCTGCCTAAATCGGATTTGATGCGTGAACTATCCAAACAATTAGGATTCAGCCGGGTAACCGGTAAAACTGAAACATATCTTCAGGAAGCCATTTGTTTTATGAAAGAAAAAGGACTAATTACAGAAACGGAAGATGAGTATATCGAACTTCTCAAATAAGCTCCGAAAGCACCTCCCGCTTGCAAGGGAGGTGCTTTCACATGCCGTCGTTCTCCTAATTTATCCAAGAAGCTATGTCTCCATCAAGAAAAGCGCGCAAGGCGCCCGCATATCGGGGACAAGTGCAAGGCGAATGGTGAGGAGGCAGTTCTTCAGCCACCACAGCCATTTGGCTTGTGACCTCGAGGGGCTAGGCGCTGGACCTTTAAAAATTGAAAAATGTATTTAACTTCATTCAGCAGAAGTCTCCCACTTCTGTAAGAGGTGAGATGAATGCATATTGGTATTCCATTCAGTGGGGGGGCAAACCCCGGATGAACAAAGTTAAAGCCTTCGGCGGATGCCACTGATTTTCAGAGGGAATTTATTGAGCGAAGCTCGATAAAATCTGGGCGCAAATACGCCAAGGCGCATTTGATTTATGGCTTAAACGTTCTACTATAGTCTTGCCGCTCGGAGCTTTGCCATTTTAACTCTGCTTTTTTGTCTATACGAGAGAGACCAGATTGGGCTTAGTTAGCTTTTCTGATTAAGCCTTTTACCTCATGTGAAATGTATATACACAAAGAGAAAGGAATCCCAACGAAAATGACAAAGTCGATTTTTATGAGAATGCTCTTTTTCTAATGATGAATTCTGCTATAAGTAGATTAAGAGTCCAACATAACCAGACAGCTATCGTGTAGGCATTTCCATAGGAAAAATTCATCGCGTTATGGGCAATGGCTACGATTATATAAATAGTCATATTCGCAAAGGAAAGAAAGAAACTTCGAATGATCCATTGACTATGTAAGGTTACTTTTTGTCTCTTGATGTACCAATAACCAAGGATAGTTGTTCCGAGCCATAATGTATTTAAAATAAGAAACCCTATTGTGCTTGGCCAGCCCCCGGTTGCAAAGAAAGAGACATAGACTCCGGGAATGAAATTTAAAATGATAGACAAGACATACAATCGGCCATTCCAACGGTGGAACTTGATAGATTTCACTCGTATTCTTTTAATAACGCCTAACGGGCCCGTGAGAAGGGAAATAATAGCCAGCAAAATATGAATACGAATCATGAATATCCATAGGGATTGATCTGTTAGAATCAGATCTTTTCTAGAAATAAATTTTTCGAAAGCAGGATCAACCATAAAATTCTTTGAAAATGTATGAAATACCCACATGATTGGGAGGATTAAAACGATTATTCCAATAGTTTTTTTCATTAGGTCTATTCCTCCATTGAATGTTTAGGAAAACAAACTGCGGTTTGTCATCATAAAGATAGAAGCAACGATGAGTAAAAATGTGATCCAGCTGCACCATTTTAACTCTGACTCATGTTCTAATAATTTCTTCTCAGGGTTCTCTGCAAAAATGATCCTTTTTATGTTTTTATGCAGCATTCCTATCAGGCCACCAATAAGGATCAGCAGCAGGATGGCAATCCCTATCCATAGGATAGAAGGATAGGATGAATACGCAACGACCATCCAAACCCCTGAAATCATTAAAAGAACTAATGCATAATGACTTGCTCGCGTAAAGCTCAAAGCTGTTTTAAGTGCTGTCTTTAAATCATTACCCGTGCGAGAAAAAAAGCTATTCATTACTAAAGGGAGAGCTAGCAAGCTTCCCAAAAATAAAGCACTAACTACATGAAAAAATACAATAATTGAATACATCGTTCCCACTCCAATTTAAGAAATACGATGTCCAGTTAATTTAGATGAAGGAAGCATTCCGGCTTTTGCTTCACCATACATCTTGTTCCCAACTACAGTAACGATAAATTTTAAAGTAAGACGCATGGGCTTAGTCACTTTCATAGACCACTTTAATTGATTCCCTTCAAGTACAGGTTTGTCCAAAGCGACAATTTCTTCTCCTTGCTTTGCAGTTCCTACTATTTGTCCATCTTTAGAAGTTAAATCTAATAAAACGGAAAGTTTTCCAAGAGGAGTGGAAATGGTAGTATCCCATTTCCCTTGAAAATTAACATCCTTATGAGCTTGGATAGAGGAATGATCCCTTGTCGCTTCAATTGGATTTTCTTGTTGGCTTTCTTTAGGTGCATTTCCTTCAGCTTTCCAAACCGTACCTCTCCGTTCATACTCAAATAATTGTTCCACAGCAAGTGCTATCCGAGGACCTAATTCTCGTTCAACTAAGTAAAGGGCAACATCGAGCCCTGAAGTAACGCCACCGCCAGTAACAAGATCGCCATCATCTACGATACGGGCATTAACTGGAATAGCGTTGGTAGCACTCAAAAGACCCATTCCCATATGATGCGTTACTGCATGGCGCCCCTCTAATAAACCATCCATTGCTAAAATGAGAGAACCCCCACAAACTGTGGAAAGTAAAATATCAGCTTTCTTCATTGCTTCTCGTAGTAGATTGCTTAATTCAGTTTCAGCGGCTTTTTTTAACTTTACGGGAATGGAATCTGGCCCATTATCATGAACAGTACCAGCTGCTCCCGGAACAAGAATGATCCCTTTACGGGATAAATCAAATTTCCCAGTTGCTTGAAGTTTTAACTGATTAATTCCACTTGTAACCATTCCCGCACCTTCAGCGGACACAAGCTCTACTGTTATCTCTTCATTGGAGAACATGGCAGCAGCAGAGAATACTTCATATGGTGCAAGGGCATCTAATAAATCAAATCCATCAAATAATACAATTTGAACATGCATACATATTACCTCCATTTTAAAATAGTTATCAGTCGAAACCATCCGGTCTAATTTGAGATTCTGTGACGCTTGAGGTATTTCTTATTTTATAAGAAGATCTTTTAACCTTTCATATTCCGCCTCGTCAAGTTCTCCCTTGGCTAACCGGATTTGAAGAATCGAGGTGATGTTTCGGTCTCCTTGTTTGGAAGCACGATAACGATATCGAATTTCAAATATTCGAACCGCCGCAAAACAGAAAAGAGTAAGGCAAAATAATGCACCGAATGGAAAGAATGCGAAACTGTCATTTTCGAATCCCATTTGAAAATCCTCCTTTTAAGTAGTTAAAGAGTGGGCGAAACATTACACTCAGTTTGTGGTGGATATTCGCTGATCGCTCACAATGAAAGAATAACCTTTAAGTGTCACAAACGATGGCGCAAAAAAGTCACGAAACAATCACAATCCATTATCAAACCTATAACTTTCCTTGTTCCTTATGGAAAAAATGATAAACTAAACATGAAATTTGATTGATAGGTTTATCTAGGGAGAGTCATCGGGGGAAAGGTGGGATTTTCATGAAGGAATTACAGACGATTCTAGTCGTGGATGATGACAAAAGCATTGCCGAACTATTGAGGGACTTCTTAGAGAATGACGGTTTTCATGTGGAAACTGCTTTTGATGCCACTGAGGCACTGGCTGTGCTTATGCATGGTACAATTCATTGCATCATACTTGACATCATGATGCCAGGAAAGAATGGTTTCGAGGTATGTCGACAGATTCGTATGGAAAGCAACGTACCCATCCTTTTCTTGAGTGCTCGCAGCGATGATGTAGATAAGATTCGCGGTCTCGCACTTGGAGGGGATGATTATATAGTTAAAACCGCTTCACCGGGTGAGATTGTTGCCAGAGTGAAGGCTGTATTACGACGCTCCAGTTCTCACCAAGAATTGCAGAGGAGGGTATTGGATTATGGACGTCTTACGCTGGATTTGTCCACAAGAGAAGTATTTGTAGAAGGGCGACCCATCTCACTCACACCGAAAGAGTATGATTTGCTGCTACTGTTTGCCGAACATCCAAAATATGTTTTTTCATATGACCAATTACTTGAAAAATTTTGGAGTGGAATTGGCGACAAACATACCATTCGCGTCCATCTAAGCCGACTTCGTGAGAAAATTGAAGCCGATCCGAATGATCCACAATTCATAATCAATGTATGGGGCATCGGTTATCGTTTCAAAGGTGAATAAAATGAAAACAATTCGCATTCGTAAGTTTACAATACTCAGCTTATTTCTTATCCTCACTCTCCCATGGTTATTCTATGTAGCCGCGCATTTTATGGAAACGAAAACTGTCAGATTAGGAATGGATGATTCTCAAAAAGAGAATGTGGAAGCAACGATTCACTTGATCGAGACAAACACCGATAACTGGACAGACCCCGCTTGGCAGGAACAATTGAGCAGACAGTTAGAGAAAATGAATATGGATGTGTCGATTCTATCTGACTCCAATCAGGAGATTTTCCGAACGGATTCTGAACGGGAGCCCTCCTTTAAGCGAACAGAGCATTTTTCGATCATTCAGGATGATCAAGTACTTGGAAGGGTTGCTATTTATCAAGCAAATTCAAAAGTAACTCAAATGATTGCGGCATTCTTTGGTCTATTATCGGCTTTTTTTATTGTCGGATACGCCATTCGAAGATATATTCTCATACCTCTGGAGAAAACGAGCCAGTGTGCTCGGCAGATTGCAGAAGGAGATTTGGATGTCCAATTACCTACATCTAGGATCACAGAAATTGCTGAGGTTCATGACGGATTTAAAGTGATGGTAGATGGTCTAAATGAATCTTTTCAAAAACAAGTGGAATTAGAAGATGAACGGCGATTTGTGATTGCTGCTGTTGCCCATGATTTACGGACACCGTTATTCGCCTTACGAGGTTATTTGGACGGCCTAGAGAAAGGCATTGCCAATTCGCCGGATAAAATGGCAAAATATTTGGCGGTTTGTAAGGAAAAGTCAGCACAATTGGACCGACTCGTAGAGGAACTTTTTACATTTACAAAGACAGAATATTTAGATGCGGAACTTAAAGAAAACACGGTTGATCTTCCACTTGTGTTACAGAAGTCGATTGACAGCCTGAATCCTTTAGCTCAGAAAAAGCACATCTCGATTATCGTGGATCATTCTGGGGAGGATTGCGTAATCATGGGCGATTCACACTTACTGGAGCGAGCCATGAATAATTTATTGGATAATGCGGTCAGACATACACCATGCTACGGTAAGGTTTTTGTCCAATGCTTTAAGAATGGTAACAAAGTGATCTTTACTGTTCAGGATACAGGGGAGGGTTTCTCCTCGGAGGACCTCCAACGAGTATTTGAACCACTATATCGTGGGGAAGCATCGAGAAATCGTTCAACCGGAGGCGTCGGGTTAGGATTGACCATTTCAAAAAAAATCATTAGGCGACATGGAGGCGACCTAATGGTAGATAACCATTCAGAAGGTGGCGCACTCCTGAGAGGTTGGATCCCCTTCCTTGATGCACAAAACATGGGAACCAAGAAGCAATCTAAAGAATCAAAAGAGAAATAGACATAAAATAATAGCTGTCTTTTGATGGGAAAGCAAAGTAAGAGAGATGTTCCTTCCTTCAGTGAATATATTATTTTACACATCAAGGGAAGGTGGAGAGGGGAAGGGGTTTTGAATAAAGAAAGAAAAAAATTTATGTTTAAAGCATTGAAATTAATTAGCTTTTCTGTAGGTATTTTGGTTTTTGGTCACTTTGTATCTTTTATTGGTAGCTGTTATCACAGAATCTATACCCAATCCTACTAAGCAACAACTTAGCGAAGCAAAAAAAGTATCCATAGACTATTTAAAGGAAAAAAATGGAGTAGAAATTATAGACACATCGTCTAGCCATATAGGAGAGATGTATGATCGTACCATTCATGTTGAGGGATATTCAAAAGATCATCCTCAACAAGTATTTCGTGTAAATTTTGATCAGTTAGCAGATAAACAACAATTCTTTTGTTCGAATGGGAAGAAAAATGAATGATTTGTGGATTGTGGACAATCTGAAGCGGATTAGAGAAAGAATGGATTCGGCATTGTACTTTCAGGAGAGTGGATTATCGGGACTGGTACAATCGGGTCGATGATTGCATTTGTCGCAGGTGGAATTCTTGTGATATTCGTCGGTTTGACATATGCAGAACTGGCATCATCAATCCTACGACAGGTGGAGCACTTAAGTCATTTGGTCGATCAATTATTTGGTGATGGAGCTTATCAAGCCCCGCGCGATTCTTAAATAAAACCATTCTACAAATATCCCGGTCTTCTTGCAAGATTTGCCGCATACAAGTACCAGGTTAGGCTTGGCATTGTTGCGTCTGCGCTTGACAGTGAAGTCCTAGAAAGTTTCACCGTTTGAGCTGTTAAGAAAGTCAGTCAAACCGACGTTCTTGACAGCTCCATTCATAAATTAAGAAACTTTTCCAAAATGAGGGCCTACACCTTTCTCTTTTTGAAGAGCAATAAGCTCAGATACTGTAATGAACTGGTAACCCTGATTCCTTAAGGATGCTAACAGCTCTGGTAAAGCGTCCGCAGTTGATTCATGAATATCATGTAATAATACAATCGAACCATTTGTTACATCTCGTGTAACAGTATTGATTACAGCAGAAGCATTCAGACTCTTCCAATCTAGTGAATCGACAGACCATAGAATAATGGAATCCCCATTATTATTTGCATAGTTTATAACCTCATCATTATAAGCCCCATATGGTGGGCGAAATAGTGTAGGTTTTATTCCAGTAGCTGTTTCGATTTTATTGCTAGTTTCGTTAAATTCCTGTTTAATAGCTTCACTACTTAATTTAGTCAGATCTGTGTGACTGTAAGAATGACTAGCAATTTCATGACCAGCCTTTGCAACTTGTTCTGCAATTGTCGGATAGTATTCCACTTGTTTGCCTAGCATGAAAAAAGTTGCTTTTGCTTCATATTGCAGTAATACCTCTAAAACTCGTGGTGTAACTTTTGGATATGGTCCATCATCAAAAGTAAGTGCAATATATTTTCCATTTGGGTCTAGTTCTTTCTTTCCGTGTTCTTTTTTTTCTTCTTTATGTTTGGGCTCTTGCCCTTTCATTAACATACTATAATTTATGTATGAATCCAATTTTTCAAAGGGAATTTCTACTTCTATTACTCCTTCAGCTCCACCGGTGATTTCATACTCATCAAAGTAAATCGTGAGAGCTTTCTCGCTTATTACCCATTTCAAATCATCAAATCGTCTTAATGTTTCTTCCAGCAAATCTTCCATAATATTAAAATTCGAATCATTATCTTTTTTTATTTCTTCTTTAATCAATTTTTGAATTTCTTTTGAAGCTTCATCATCCATGTTGATGATATCGGTAAATTTTAAAATTTTATTCTGTTTCATATCTATTGTGAAGGGCTTAATAGTCTGCTGTTCGATTGTTCCCCCTGTATATCGGTTAACAGTAAATAAAAGGCTATATATTTCGTCAGTAATATTCTTTGTATCCAATTGAATATTTAAATGAGCCACATCCCCATTCCCTAACTGATTGTTATTTTGTTTTACATCTTCCTTAAATTCTTTCTTCTGCTGTTCAATCCATTTTTGGATAGGGGTATTGACCATTTCACTATCTGTTGTTGGAATACCTATGAACATCGTATATTTATTTGTTACTTCTGTTTCTGTTTGTAAATTCAATCCAGGTAGTTCACTCACATCATGGCTATATGTGGTTGTGATAATTGAATTTTTAATTTTGTAATTGTTTGCAATGACTTTTTTTGTACCGATAGATTGATAGAATACACTCATTATGATTCCGATTAATAAAATAAATACGATCCATCCTGGCCATTTGATTCGCTTTATCAAACTCACTTTAATCTACTACCCTTCGTAATATTCTTGAAAAAAGACTAATTCCATATCATATATCATTCATTATTAAAAACAGACCAGTTAATAGACGAAATCACCGAATCATTTAGTTTCATTAAAAAGATAAAATATTTATTTCTAGTACATTTTTTTTGAAGGCAAACTTTGTGATTATATTAAACGTCTTTTTATTTGAAGAGACAGCAACACATTTTATAGCTGTTACGATTATAAATTGATAGGAGGAATTTGTTTTTACTTATAAATGCATAGTCTAACTCTACCGTCCTTCGACGGATATAAGCTTTTAGCCTTAATCATTGTGTCCATACTATAGTAAGAGGTGATAGGGTGGGCGGTTATAGAAAATGTAGTCATGCAGGATTGAATTTCAGGAACTCAAGGAAAGACTTTTGGGACAACATTTGTGGGTGTCCGTTCAGGAATCATATTGCCAATCAATTCAATGAGAACGACATATTCAAGATAGAAGAAATCCCATAATGATAGGAATGATCTTGTTTTCTTATTGCAAATATCTTCTTGAATACCCTCATATGAAACTTTTCGATAACACTTCTTCGTCTATAGTACGTAACAGCTTATAACATGTACTTTGTAAAAGGAGCTCTTTGAATTAATGATAAAAAAAGATGTGAATGAACTATTTGTTACCTGTATAAATGATCACAAAGAAGATTTTTATCGCTTAGCGTTTAGTTATGTGAAAAATAAAGAAGATGCGTTGGATATTGTTCAAGAATCAATAAAAAAAGCTCTTATCTCTATAGAAGCAATTAAAAATCCTAGCTCGATAAAAAGCTGGTTTTATAAAATTGTCGTTTATACAGCGCTCGACTTTCTAAGAAAACAAAAGAAAATAACACTTGCGGATGATCAAACGATTGAATATTTAAGACAGGGAAAAGAAGACGCATACAAGGATATTGATCTTTACAATGCTTTAGATGAATTACCACTTCATTATAAAACTGTCATTACTTTACGCTACTTTGAGGATTTAAAATTAGAGGAAATTGCGGAGATTGTGGATGAAAACATTAATACAGTGAAAACACGGCTTTACAGAGGATTGAAGCTATTACGCATCACAATCACCGAGGAGGAATTAACATAATGGATAAGAAATTAGAAACTTTAAGAGATGAATATAAGAATACACCGATACCCGATGAATTGGATTTCGTCGTGAAGAAAGCCCTCAAGCAAAAAAAGAAAAGACATGTGAATAGGATAAGGAGTCTTGTTGGGGTCGGAGCAGCAGCTATTATATTAATCACAGGGATTAATACTAGCCCCACCTTTGCAAATGCCTTATCAGAAGTGCCATTAGTTGGCTCGCTTGTCAAGGTGCTAACTTTTACAGAATTTAAAGTAGATGAAGGAACGGCCAAAACCGATATTAAAGTACCTGCCATTACAAACATGGAAAATAAAAAGTTAGAGGCCACATTAAACAACAAATATCTAGAAGAAGGTGAAAAACTTTACAACGATTTTATGGCTGAAATGGAGGAATTAAAGAAAAGTGGCGGAGGGCATTTAGGTGTAGAAAGCGGTTATGATGTCAAAACCGACAATGATCAGATTCTAGCCATTGGCAGATATGTTGTAAATACGGTTGGTTCTTCCTCGACAACATTTAAATATGATACGGTAGACAAGAAAAATCAACTTTTGATTACCCTGCCAAGTTTATTTAAAGACGATAGCTATATCAGCCTAATCAGTGAAAATATTAAAGAGCAGATGAGACAGCAGATGAAGGAAGACACCGAAAAGAGCTATTGGGAAGAAGATGTACTCGAAACATTTGATAAGAATCAGACATTCTATATTAACGATCAAAGTAAACTTGTCATTGTTTTTAATAAATACGAAGTCGCCCCAGGGTATATGGGAGTGATTGAATTTATCATTCCGACCAATGCGATTGAAGATGTATTAGTAAGTAACGAATATATAAAATAAAAATCGAAATCGAGAAATCACATCTGGTAAGTTTATTTTGAAACCGAATTTATAGTGCTGCGAATTAACTGGCAAGTTGTTTTTAAAACCCTGTACCAAAGCTTATCAGTAGCGGATTTTTAATGTTTCACTTAACTTCATTCAGCAGAAGTCTCCCATTCCATTCATTGGGGGTCAAACCCCGGCTGAATAAAGTTAAAGCCTCCGGCGGATGCCACAGATTTTCAGAGGAAATTTATCGAGCGAAGCTCGTTAAAATCTTTATCAAATACGCCAAGGCGCATTTGATAAAGATTTCTTTGTGTTCAACGTCTGTCGAGGGCTAACAACTCTCTGTTCTAATGCTTGAAAGCCTTTAGAGAACCTTATTTCGGACCTAACCAAAAACAATGAGATGAAAAAGATTCAAGTTGTTCTCGCTGCTTGGTAGATTGATAAATGACTTTTACACAAAGACATACTCTTATGGAAAATTAAACAGCCCAGAAAATCAGCAAAATCTGATTTTCTGGGCTTCTTTTTATATAAACTCTACTTTTTCACGCTTCGTGCTCATTGGCAAAGGCTCATCTGAGATAAATTTCTTCAATACATTTTCTGTGAGTTTCGAGATGTTGTTGTCATAGTTGTTATGGGACAAACTGCCGCAGTAAGAGATGGAACTGGTGGAGAATACTGCGCCTCCGTTTGGTGTCGGATAGTAGACCATGTCCGCTCTTACTCTTGGATTTTCATCCCCAGCCATGCCAGGAACATTAAAATACAATTCTTCGGCTACCGGCATATAGACGCTCGAATGGTCTTCCGAAGAGGCGATGATGACGGCATGCGGCGGTGTACCCAGTTCATTGTCATAGATATCCAGTTCTAGTCCTGCAGCTCCGCCCCCAACTAGGCCGAAGTCACCAATCTTCTCATCTTCAATGCCTTCAAAGATCCAGGAGACGCTTGGGTGATGGCTGTCTTCCGTCCGGCGGAAGTAGGAGGATATTTCAAATCCCTGAGCTACATAGCCTGTGCCGCCGATTTTTTGCGGAGCTCGACCTCTGTGTTTCCAGATGGTACCGAATTCTCCAGTCAAACTCAAATGCACTTCGCCCGGCCATGCTTTCCATGCGTTGTTCCCGAAGTTTTTCCGAACTTCCATAATGCTCGGGTTATTGGGGTCAAACGTAACGATCCAGTAAAATCCGTTGGAGCCCATATACATAAAGCGTCCACCGCTGGCCTGGAAATCCTCTATGGCATCCATCATCGGTCCGGAATAATATTCAGGATGGGATCCTGTTAAGGCAACATTATACTGGTTTAGCAGATCTGCCCCTTCAAAATGTACATCTTGATCCGTCACCACATCGAATTTGAACCCTTTTTCGGTAAGCCAATCGACCAAATGGAGGTCCGCATTAAACTGCCACAATGACGGAGACAGTGTATGCCGGTATTTTGGCCTCATGTTCAAAATCGGACGCAGGCTAGAGGAGAAGCAGACGCCCGTTCCGTCGTTATGGAAATCGTATGTGGATAGTCCATATTCGGCGTGCTCTCCGAGGTACATGTCATCTTGTTGGACAACTGGTGCCCTTCCAAACATGACTTGCGCCAATGGGACATCCTGGAACCTGTTATTTGCATAGGCCAGATAGCTTGCTGTTGGCAGGATCAGAACTGCCTTTGCTGTCGGCTTTCCTTTTTTCGGTCTGACGAAGAATGTGATATAGTCCTCATCATCACCTGATACTACATGTGCTGCGTATACACCGCTTGGCAGATCTTCAGGAATGGTCCATTCAAAATCCACATCCCAGCCTGCATCTGTCAAATCATCGTCGTGGAAGTGGATCGCTCCGTATTGTTCCGGGGCATGGACAAATTTATGCTCCTCGGAAGTCCAGTTATATCCTGTCACCGCACGTGTCGGCATGTTGACGGTTTCCCCGTGGATCTGATTAGGCGAAGTGTCAAAGACTCTTCTAATATCATCAAAGCCCTTTTTGGAAATTCCTTTTGAAAAATCCCAGGCAGCCGCAATGCTGGCGCCGGAAGGATTTTCAATCCATGTTTCCATTTTTTCTTTCGTCAGCGCTGTACTCGCCACTCTAGGTCTGTCGATTTTACCGTTAAAGCGTTTGATAGCTTTGAATTTCCCATCGTCCTGTTTATCTATCAAGCTAGCGATAGTGAAAGGGGCACCATTGTCTGCATTTGGTTCGATGTTTATTTCCTTTTCAATGCTTGCATTGTGCTCCTCAATTCCATAGGCAAGTGAAAATTTTCCGTTTGTTTTTGTCACTCTCGCTTCTTGAAAAACGGTTGCTTTCCCGCTTTCTGCGTCGAAGGAGGCACCCACAAAGAACCATACCCCATACATTAGCGGTTTACCTGTACTGATATTTTCCACGTTTCCATTTTTGTCTCCAATCCATAGAGAAATGCAGCCTTCTTTATCAATAAATAGCCCGTACCCTTTGTTTTCCTTAGGGTCCCACTTAGAAAGAAGCGCTTGCTCTCCGAGGTCTGGCGTGGTTGACATGATCATCGCCTGCAATGAAAAGCTCTCAAGGCTTTGCAAGGCGGGGGGATTATCGAATTTTATGTAAGACCCCATATAGATTTCTTGTTTTTTGCCATCATAATCTTTATTTACTTTGGCATTTACTTTTTCTACTTTTAAACCGGGGCCTTCCGGGTCGGTATCCCCATGAATCAACCGAACTATTTCTGTACGATATTTTCCGTTTTCGCTATTCACCATAAACTTTACATTCTGTCCGGGTTGGACACTCATTTTATCTGTATAACCGTTAATAGCCATTAGGCATGTCCCCCTTTAACATTTAAGTCTACATCCAACAGGCCAAATTTTTTCAAACGTTTTAAAAAGAGTGCATGCTCGGCAGCCTCACGGCTATCGTAGGTTTCATCATCGTAAACTTCATAATGTATCCCTCTTCCTCCGGGATGACGGCCCAGACACCATTTTTTATGAGGCTCCAGGTTTATGATTAAATATTTTCCTTCAATTTCTTCATGATGCCTCCGAAGGTAATTGAGGACTTTGAGCAGGTGGGCACTGTGTTTGCCAACGGGCGTACGTCGGTGTTCCTCAATTAATTCCTCGGTGATTAGCGGCTTGATGTTGTTTTCGAGGATAAACTTGTCCTTCTCCAAATACACTTTCTGTGCTTGTTCATTGACAATCATTCAAAAACCTCCCCTTTGAAAATTCCAACAATTTAGATTTTATCATGCGTTTTATGTATTTTAGTCATTTATCGTTCTCTATTTTACTTGTCATATTTACCTGTTTTTCCATAAAGTTAAGCTTTCTTCCTTAATTCGATAGAGAAAGAAGTATAAACATGAAATATCTGTTGGTAATATGTCATTCCGTATTATCTTTTCGTGAATGTATTCGAAGGGAAAGAAAGGTTGCTATTAGTGTGAGAACAGGCAGCTAATCTAGGTGTTTAAAGAGGATAGTTGGAGGGGTGAGGAGTATGATATCTCCTGATCCCTCCTTAAATTTTTCAAAAGATTTAAGGGTTTTAGGCAATGAGTTAATTGAAAATTTTATGTGGTTGATAAATTTATAAAATAAAAAACAAAAAAAGTATTGAAAGTATAAAAAGGTTATAGTATATTAATCCTACATTCGGTTGAACTGGTTCCACCAGTTTCACCACTAAAATATTTCATTTGATTGCAAGCGTTACCAATAAACTGGAAGCAGATTAACTTCATTCAGCAGAAGTCTCCCACTTCTGTAAGTGGTGAGATGAATGCCTATTGGTATTCCATTCAGTGGGGGTTCAAACCCCCGCTGAATAAAGTCAAAGCCTCCGGTGGATGCCACAGATTTTTAGAGGGAATTTATCGAGCGGGGCTCGATAAAATCTGGGCGCAAATATGCCAAGGCGCATTTGATTTTTAAAAAAATAAAATGATTTAAATAGGTGATAATATGAACGGCGGTAGCAGTCTTTTTAACAGCGTTATTGTGGATATTGAAAAAAAGATAAACGATGGGGATCTGAAAGAAGGGGATAAATTACCCTCGGAGAGAGAATTGACGCGAACTTATGAGATCAGTAGGCATGGAGTTAGACAAGCCTTAACAGTTCTCAAGGAAAAGGGGTTGATTAAAATCACTCCTGGAAAGGGCGCCTTTATCACCTCTTACAATGAAGATATTTTAACAGAGTCTTTTAAGAGAGTTGCCCAAAAATATGATTCTACTATAGAAGAGATTTTAGAGGTGAGAGAGGAGCTGGAATTATCGGTCATCTCTAAAGCGGTCTTGAAGGCAACTCCGAAAGATATAGATACTCTGATCGAAATATGCAAAGAAATGGATCAAGTGATAGATGTAAGCGGTTTTTTAGAGTGTGATTTGAAATTTCATAAGGCATTGGCTGATGCTTCTCAAAATTGTATATTTGCGGCTTTAGTTCATTCCTTTTTTGAAATGACTGAGGAATCCCCGTTTTCGTTGACTAAGTATACAAGTAATTTTCTGGATATTATTAGTAAGGCGCAGAAGCAGCATTGGGTGATGATTGAAGCATTAAAAACCAGAGATCAGGATTTGGCTATGAAAACGATGACAGAGCATATGGAATTGTTTAGAGAGGAAGTAGATTTTTTGAGGAGTAAAAACATTAACTTTAAGGAGGTGAGGTAACAATAGCAGTAGCTTGTTGTTATCCCAATGAAAGGAGGAATTTTCTGTGGAGAAAAAACTCCCGAAATTTCACCCAGGTATCCCAGCAATCATGAGTATCATCTTCGCATTGATTACAGGTATTATTTGTGCTAAATGGCTCAATATCATTATGAACCTTTAACTTCATTCAGCAGAAGTCTCCCACTTCTGTAAGTGTTGAGGTATTCAGTGGGGAGGTAAACCCCGGCTGAATAAAGTGAAAGCCTCCGGCGGATGCCACAGATTTTCAGAGGAACTTATCAAGCGGAACTCGATAAAATCTGGGCGCAAATACGCCAAGGCGAATTTGATTTTGGAGGGATAAAAAGTGAAACCACCTTTAAAGTTTGCTTTATATTCTGTTTTGTATGCTTCTGAGGATGGGGTTTGGGAATATGAAATTTATGAGAAATTGAAGGGGCACTATAACCCTCGGGCATTAAGTAAATTAAGATCCATCCTCCTTGAATTGCACAATAAAAGCTGGACTGATGAAGTCGATGCAGAGGTATATGGAGAAACCGTTTTTAGAAAATATAAACTTCAAGAACGCCACAGGGAATTTGTAGATTATCAGCTTTCACCTCTTAAGATAATAAAGGAACTCGGATTGGACGTCGGGAAAGGAGAGGTGAAGCATGAACCAGTCGCTAAATGATATTAAGCTTCTTCAAGAATCCCGGAAGGTTCGCATCGGAATGGTCTATGCTGCTCTTGGAGCACCTATGCTAGGTTTGGCATTTGGCTTCGCAGGAATGGCTGGTGCGCTGCACCCATTTGACATGGCTTATCCTACAGGTCCTATGACCTTTCAATTCTTTGAATATATGTTTGGAGTCCTTACGATCTTTATCTATTCATTTATAGTGGGCACTGCCAAAGATAATTTCAGGGTATTCAGATCGAAAATCTCCTGGTATGGCGTTTTTATGGCTATGACTGGCATGATGGGAGATTTCCTGTTTTTTGCATCTTCCGCAATAGTAGGAGGAGCCATTGCAGGTCCGTTAGCAGGGTTGTTTGGTTTTTGGGGAGCTGTCGTCACCTCTATCGTATATAGAGAAAAGATCATGCAGAAATGGACTTTAATTGGAATTGCATTTATTGTCATAGGCATTTGGGTCGCTTCAGGCGGGATGGCGCTGGCTGCTCCTGCAGGTGTTTCATCTACTGCCATTTTAATCGGTGCTGGAATGGGACTGTTGGCCGCGATTGTATATGGAATTGAAAGCTTTGCTATTGCTGCAGGGTCAGATATGATGCCTGAAGAAAGTTCGCTTTTCTGGCGAGCAGGCTGGGCATTAGTTGGTGCTGTCATCATAAACTTTGTTATTATGCCAAAGTTTACAGATATTGCTAGTGTTATGCTGCAAGATCCAAAATGGTGGGCGTATGCTGCTGTTACAGGAGGAGCATGGGGAACTTATATGATTGTCTCATTGTACATCGGTATTAACACGGCTGGGACTGTCGGAGGAGGTTTGCTTGCGAGCACAGGCTTTGTCTGGACAACTTTCCTTTCGATGACCGTTTATGGCGGCAACTGGAGTACTTCTTTAATGCTTGGAAGTTTAATCTTGTTCCTTGGAATAGGAGTTATGCTTTTAAGGCCAGCCGAATTGATAGCGAAAGTGCGAAGTTGACTCTATTTTGAAAGGGGTTACAAATGTGGACCAATTAAAAGATGAATATATAAAGATTACAAAAAGCGAGCATAAGTATCTGGCTGTCGGAGTTATCTTAGCCTCAATGGTCTTTGTTGTCCCGTTTCTTATCATTATTGCCAATGGTTGGTGGGAACCTCTAGGCTCAGCTTCAGATGGCTGGAAATGGGTTTTCACATCCATCGTATTATTATCACTGATTTATGTTTCATTGCTTTTTGATAAATTCTATCGGAAGCATTAATCATTTAAATTCATTCAGCAGAAGTCTCCCACTTCTGTAAGTGGTGAGATGAATGCCTATTGGTATTCTATTCAGTGGGGGTTCAAACCCCGGCTGAATAAAGTCAAAGCGTCAGGCGGATGCCACAGATTTCCAGAGGAAATGTATCGAGCTTAAGCTCGATAAAATCTGGGGGCAAATACGCCAAGGCGCATTTGATTACATCATCAGTTTTTATAAGGGAGGAACATCAATGAGTAATTATATTAGTGGTATAGATGTAGGTGGTACATTTACGGATTTTGTTTCGTTTGATCCAGAAACGAGGGAAATGAAGGTTTGGAAGAACCTGACAACACCTGGCCACCCAATAAATGGGGTATTAACTGGTTTAAGCGAATTTGAAAATGTAGAAGAGATTGATCAAATCCGACATGGTACAACGATTGCAACCAATGCGATTTTAGAAAGAAAAGGAGCAGAGATTGCTTATATTACCACTAAGGGCTTCAAAGATGTCCCTTTTATTCAGAGAGCAAATAGAAAGTCACATTATGATTTAAGCTGGATCAAGCCTAAACCGCTTGTGAAGCGGCGAAATTGCTTTGAAATCAGTGAGCGTCTAACACATAAAGGGGAGACATTAGCCGAAATTGATGTGGAAGAAGTAAAACAAGTGGCGGAGCAAATTAAAGAGAGAGGAAACATCGATGCAGTAGCCATTAGTACACTCTATTCTTATGTAGACCCTAAACATGAAGAAAAGTTAAGAAGCCTACTAGAGGAATTCTTGCCTGGCATGCCGATTTCCATTTCTTATGATGTTCTACCGAAATGGAAAGAGTATGAGAGAGGAAGCACTGTCATCGCTGATGCTTATATTAAACCAATTGTTTCTTCTTATTTAGACCAATTAGGTGAACGCTTTCAAGAGAAGAATATCACAAAAAATGTGGGTATTATGAAGTCCAATGGCGGCATTATGACTTTGTCTGCTACTAGAAAAGCTCCGATCAATACTGCTGTCTCAGGTCCTACAGGCGGAGTTGTAGGAGCAAAGAGGATTGCGGAACAATGCAACATTGGCCATCTCGTTACTTTAGATATGGGCGGCACCAGTACAGATGTCGCTATTATTAAAAATGGAAACGAAGAACTGACAACCAATTTTGAAATTGAATGGGGTATTCCGATTCAGGTGCCGATGATTGATATCAGAACGATTGGTGCAGGCGGCGGAAGTATAGCTTGGATTGATAATGGCGGCATGCTTAACGTAGGACCGGAAAGTGCGGGAGCTGATCCTGGACCTGTATGTTATGGAAGAGGTGGAGAAAATCCAACAGTGACAGATGCCAATCTTATTCTAGGAAGATTAAGCCCGGATAACTTCCTAGGCGGATCAATGGAGATTGATTATGATGCGGCTTACCAAGCCTTAGAGAGATTGGGCAAAAAGCTGAATATGTCAGCTGAAGAGACAGCCGATTCCATTATTAAAATTGCCAACAACAGTATGGTGGGGGCACTAAGAATGGTATTGGTAGAGGAAGGGCATGATCCAAGGGATTTCACATTGATGAACTTTGGCGGAGCAGGTCCGTTGCATGCAAGTGATCTCATGGAGATAGCAGAGATTCCAAGAGCTTTGATCCCTATGCATCCTGGACAGTTTTCCGCTGTTGGTTTTATGTATTCAGATGCCCGTGTCGATCTCCAGCGCACTGTTCAAATGACCTCTAAAAAATTCGATATTGCCAGAGCTAATGAAGTTTTCCAGCAGCTGAAGAAAGCAGGTTTAGAGGATTTATCTTCACAGGGTTATACGGATAACTACAACATCATCACATCGATTGAAATGCGCTATCTTGGCCAGAACTATGAGTTGGATATTCCTTTTAACGAAGAAGAAATCAATGAAGAAAACGTCCAAACCATATGGAATACATTCCATTCCATGCACGAGGAGCGATTTGGTTTCAAGATTGATGGAGAAGTGATGGAAGTCGTTACATTTAAAGTAACGATTATCAGTGAAACGGACAAACCTGCTGCTAAAAAAATCGATAGAGCAAACGGAAGCCAAGCTGTGCCAAAAGATGAGAGAATGGTTCGTTTTGATAGAGAGTCTCTTATGACGACTATTTATGATCGGGAAACTCTTTTAGACGGCCATGAAATTGTTGGACCGGCAATTATTGAGGAGAATGCCTCATCCACAATAGTAGGTCCACAGCATAAGTTAACGGTTGATTCTTTTGGAAATATGCATATCGAAAAAAGATAGGAGTGTAAACAATATGGATGTAGTATCAGTTAATATTATTAACTCTTCAATGGTATCAGTCTGTCGTGAGATGGGTATTACACTTATGAAGACATCGTATTCAACGATTTTCAATGAAGCGTTGGACTTTACCTGCGGGCTCGCCAATGCGAAAGGCGAACTTATCGCCGTTGCAGATTACTGCCCGGCAATGATTGGCGGAATGCCGACTTTGATAGAAAACTGTATAAAAGAGATCCCATCATCGGAAATGAATCCGGGTGATGTAATCCTTCACAATGATCCATACAGAGGCGGGCTGCATCTTCCGGAGCACACAGTTTTCAAACCCATTTTTATTGACGGTGAAGTGGTGGCTTATGCGGTTGCCATTGGACATCTGGCCGAAGTCGGGGGAATGACTCCGGGAGGATTCGCTGGAGAGGCTACTGAAATTTTCCAAGAAGGACTTAGGCTTCCTCCTGTCAAGATCGTCAAAGAAGGAAAAGATAACGAAGAAGTATGGAAAATCATGCTCGCAAACGTGAGAACACCAAGGTATAACTTTGGAGATTTAAGGGCTCTTATCAGTGCCGCTGATCTCGGTGAAGAGAGATTAAAAGGGTTAATTCTTAAATATGGAAAAGACTTTTTCATGAAAACAGTAGATGATTTAATGGATTACTCTGAACGCCGGATGCGTGCAGAAATCAAAGAAATTCCAAATGGTTTATTTCAATTTGAGGACTATGTTGAAAATGATGGAATTGAGGATAAAGTTTTTACGATAAAAGCAAATGTGTATGTTGAAGACGAGGAAGTCATTATCGATTATGAGGGGACTTCCCCGCAAGCCAGAGGTCCTATCAATGCAACATATGGAGTATCCGTGTCAGCAGCCTACAATGCGATGCTAAACTTGACGGATGCTTCTATTCCCAAAAACTCCGGTTGCTTCAGGCCCATCAAAGTAGTGGCGCCTCCAGGAACAGTGGTAAACGTTGATTACCCTGCACCGGAAGTAGGAGGAAATACAGAAACTCATCCTAGGATTGCATTTGCCGTGCTTGGAGCATTCTCTAAAGCCGTTCCGGAAAAAGTCATTGCCTGCGAGGGCGGTACTCATCTCAATTTTGTTTTTGGCGGGTATCATGATGACTATGAGGAATATTATGTTTGTTATGATTTGGAAGCGGTTGGCTGGGGAGCCCGTCCATATGCCGACGGAAATGATATGGTTGACTCGATCAATGGAAACTGCCGAACAACACCTGTTGAAGTGTTTGAAACTAGATTTCCTTGGCTCGTAGAATCGTTTCATCTAAATCAAGATTCTGGTGGTGCAGGAAAATATCGCGGAGGCTTGGGTGCAGAGAAAATACTAAAATGTAATGCCGATTTAATCACAATCAGCCAAATGACAGATCGACATCATATTGCTCCTTATGGATTATTTGAAGGAAAAGAAGGCGGATTTGGAGCCACATTGGTTCAGAAAAATGGCGATGAAGATTGGAAAGACGTTGTCGAGGGCTATGGAAAGGTTTCGTCCAGTAAGTTCTCCAATATTCCGATAAGACGAGGAGACAGAGTCAAAATCGTCACACCGGGCGGTGGTGGCTATGGTTCACCGAAAGAAAGGGATAGAGACATGATCAGGGAAGATGTACTGGATGGATTTATATCTAAAGAGGTAGCAGAGACAATCTATTAAATATTTTAGGAAAGGACTGTTCTCATGAAATTTTCAAGTAACGGTTACTATGTCGAAAAATATGAGAAATGTTCTGTATGCGGAAAGCTGGTATATGAGGAACGTATAGAACAAGTAAACATAAAAGAAGAACCTGCGCTGTATTGTTCCGACTGGTGCGTAGAATGGGAAAAGAAGAGAGAAAAGATTAAGCAGGAAGCGTTGGTAGAGTCAAATTAATATAAGGTTTGATAAAAGCAAGGGCTGAGGGGCTCTTGCTTTTTTTGAAAGAGTTCAATCGTGCTATTTTTATATTATTGTTCTTCCTGCTATTTTTTTACTTCCAAGTTTAGTTTTTTCGCTAAAGCATTATTGATTTCGAAATCATATGACATGCCAAATATTTACAGGTACATTAGTATGGCGTTTTTTTATGGCGCAAAATCAATTTGTCCAGTGAACAACAGGATAATGGTTATAATCCAAAAGATGAAGAACGATGACGATAATATTAAAGAGATCACAGGGATTGTATTTTTCTCCGTTTTTTTAAACAAAGCTATAGCAGAGAGTACCATGCCTACACCTGTCAGTACAAAGGTGATATAATCTCCAACCAGGTTTCCGACATTAGCGATTCTAGTTGGCGTAACAAAAACAATGAAAAAGCAGATGATGCCAATCAACAAGGCAAAATAGCTGATCAGACCATGTTTCTTTTGAGCTGCTGAATGATTGTTCAAAAAAACACCACCCTTCTAAGGCCGTTTATTATATAGTACGGTTGGGTGCGTATTAAAGATTCAAATTTCAGATTTTTATCGTTGCAAATTAAAAGGGGAAAATTAACAGCGAATCGATACCATCTATGTGGGAAGAAAATAATCTCCATAATATGAAAACCGGAACGAAAACACTGTCTCGTTCCGGATTTTTCTGTAGTTTAGAAGTTTTATTTCCTTACATGAACTTCAATTGGTTCACCGACAACATTCCATTCCTGTCCCAACATGGAGAAGGTATGTTTCACGAAGACTTGGGCCGTTCCAGGGGAGACGGCTTCGATCGTATTGCCATTGACTTTAACCACATCGGTATTCTCTGCTACGAACAATTCTGATGCGATGTTTTCTTTTTTTGCAGTACGGTAGTCTACGAAAGCTTTTGCACGAACGGTAGATGTTTTACCCGGTTTAAGATTGACTTTCTTGATTGGTGTTTCCAGGCTGATCGGTGAATCTGTGAGCCATTGCATGTAGTCGGTGATGGGTCCGATCAGTCCTTGTGCCAGTTTATCACGGAACGGCTCCTCGTCGCGGAAGGTCCAATGCATCGTCAGCATGCCGCGTTGTCGCATGTATTGGAT
This sequence comes from Siminovitchia terrae, assembly GCF_003605405.2. GTDB lineage: Bacteria > Bacillota > Bacilli > Bacillales > Bacillaceae_C > Siminovitchia > Siminovitchia terrae. The sequence goes on from NZ_QYTW02000034.1 coordinate 28,260, forward strand.
GAATTCCTTGTAGGTGCTCCCGTAGCTTGCATTCAGTGTAACGTTATGAGTTGTTCCATAGTTCATCATCTTTTTTGCATTTTGGATTTTGGCACTTTGTGCTTCTGGGACTCCCGCAGAGTAGAGATATCCAATCGGAATTTCAGGATTCAATTCATAGCTTTTCACCATACTGCCAAGATTGAAGCTTTGAAGTACGACTTGGTCAATCATGCCCTCTTCCTGGATTTCTCTCATCACTTGCTCCTCAATGCCTTCATCTTTTAATTCAACGAGAAGGATAACATCTTTCCCTTTGAATGCTTGTAAAAACTCCCGGAAGGTTGGAACCTTTTCACCAGCGAATTCTTCGCCGAACTTGATTCCAGCGTCAAGCTGGCGGATTTCTTCCAATGTGAGACTGCTAACCGCTCCTTTCCCATTTGTTGTCCGGTCTACGGTGGTATCATGCATGATGACAAGGTATCCATCTTTAGTAAGCTGCAAGTCTGTTTCAATTTGATCCGCACCTAAATCGTAGGCGAGTTGGTAACCAGCCATTGTATTTTCCGGTGCCATAGACGGAACTCCCCTATGTGCTGCAACGATTGGCCGCTGAACGATTGTATTTTCTGGATATTTCCCCAGTGACTCAACAGTGGCAGCCGGATTGTTCGTGATGATTCCATCCACTCCTGTATGGATAAGCTCATGGGCAGCATCCTCTGTTTCGGCTCCCAGACCCCACACCGCCACCATTCTTGTGTGCAAATAGTGAACAGTTTCTAACGTGAGTACTTTTTGCGGGATGAGTGCAACTTTGGCATTGCTTGAATGGACAGTACGGACGAGTTGATTAAGGTCATGTTTGTTAAAAGAATTTTTGGTATATACGATTCCGCCGCGAGCTGTTGGCATCAGCGTTGTGATTTCTTTTACTATTGCCGGGTTTGAAGAGACGATATGTACGTCTGTTGTCTGTGTTTCATTTAGAATAGTAACAACGTCTTCCTCAATCCCCTTTTGTTCGATTTGCAGGATTGGAATGTGTTTATTTTGAACGGATGACAGTACTTCTGAAAGCGGCTGATCGTTTGTCATTAACTTTCCGGAGCCATTCCGTTCAACTTTCAGGAGGACGGATGCTGTATTTGAATTGGCCGCTTCTGGAAGAGAGCTGCCGATCAATGTTGGAGCATTAATAATATTTGTTTCAGTTTCTCCAGGAAGGAAGGCGCCTGAGTTATCAACTGGCGGCAGGTCCTGGTCGAATGTCGACACCTTCACGTTGTCAAAAAGGACAGTAGATCCGTTTGCTTGAAAGCCGATGTCGCCGTTGGTCCAATTTGTTGCCTGGTCTGAATTGATGACAAGTTTGTTATTAATAAATTGCTGTACCCGGTTTTTGCTAACGATGATTTTGATCCGGTACGGCTTTTTGTACTCAAATTTTTCCGTAAAGAATGTTGCTTCCGGGACAAACCATTGGTTTTGAGCGTTGCGCTCAGCAAATTCAACCCCATTTAATGCGGTTGTTCCTCTTCGAATTGCAAATTGGTAGTATGGATAGTTTTCAGATTGAACTCTATACATTAAGGATGCCCAACGAGTGTCGTCGACTGCGGAGTCAAATGTCATATCAGCTTCAAAAACAATGTTTTCATTTTTATCGGGGAGGGGTACAACTACTCTAGCTGGTGCTGAAGAAGAAGGTGAGGTTAACTTTAATTTTCCATTCTCGACTTTGGCTTGTCCTTCAATGGTTTTCCATCCATTTGGCAAACCGCCATCCACCTGATCAAAATTCTCTTCAACCAATACCGGCTGTTCTGCATGGGCGGTATTGCCGGGGTTGAAGGTAAAGCTTGCAGCAGTGATAAACATGATGATTGTGGTGATGGCTAGTTTCATGTGTTTCTTGTTCTTCATTCCAATTCCTCCTCATAAAAAAATTCTAATCACAATCGATTAGTAGTATATAGCATTAATAATTTTCCAGATAGACAAATATACAAATATTTACAATAGATTTACTGTAATTTTACAAAGGTAGTTCTTTTTGGCTAAGGTGTGAGCAGCTTGGACTAAATATTGCATAGGGCTAAACGAGTGAATTTTGTAATATTTTGTCACTCATCATGCATTATGAACATAGAGTTACGATAGATTACTATTAAGGTTTGGAAGAAAAAGAATGAAGGTATGTTGAGGGGGACAGAAGCTCCTATCAAAGATAAGAAGAAAGAGGCAAATTTGTCATAGCTGTCATCGGTGGAATTGGAGGGAGGGGCATTGCATTGTCTGGGCTGCTAAACTCTAATCGGCGGTTTGGATGGAGTGATTACGTAATCGAAGAATATGCACAGTTTACAGGCTGATCACAGGATTAGCGGGAGCTGCGGCTATTGCTTTAGCCTAAGGCCTTCATAGAGGAAGAGAGGATTGCATAGCGTTGAAGTTTGGATCATCCATTAACTTCATTCAGCAGAAATCTCCCACTTCTGTAAGTGGTGAGATGAAAGCATATTGGTATTCATTCAGTGGGGGTTCAAATCCAGGCTGAATAAAGTTAAAGCCTCCGGCGGATGCCACAGATGTTCAGAGGAAATTTATCGAGCGGAGCTCAATAAAATCTTGGCGCAAATACGCCAAGGCGAATTTGATAGAATGCCCGTGACCCGAGGGCAACTCCGTTCGGATCATCGGGTTTAACATATTCACCTTGCAGTTTCGTGAAATTTGGATAAGGAAAAGCCTCTTCCAAGAATTTCGGATGCGTTGAGGAAGACGACGAAGGAAGCGGGTTCCTGTTCCTGCAGTACTTTTTTCAAATAAACGGCTTCCTGCTGTTCAACAACGCAAAAGATCATTGTTTTTTCCTGATTGGAGAAACCGCCGATTGAGCGGATTTTTGTCAGGCCCCTGTCAATTTCTTCCTTAATGATCGTCTGAATCTTTTCTTCCTGCTCTGTGATGATGAGCACTAGTTTTGAAGGTGAAGTTTGCAATTGAACAAAGTCGATCACTTTGCTTGTCACATAAATGGCCATCATCGCATATAGAGCAAGTTCAAGGTTAAAGACGAACGCAGAAGTGATGACAACTAGCCCATCGACAATTAACTGCGAGTAGCCACTGGACAGGCCTGTGAATTTTTTTACGATTTGCGCGACAGTCGCCAGACCTCCGGTCGATCCTTTTCCACGATAAACTATGCCAAGACCAATGCCCAGAAGGATTCCCCCATAAATTGCTGCCAGTAAAGGATTATCAATCGTAAAAGGGATGTCGGAACTGATCCAAATGGTGAACGGAACGAAGAAAGTTCCCACTAGCGTCTTTAAGCTGAAATCTTTGCCAAGAAGCATAAGACCGATGAAAAAGACTGGAATATTTATGAGCCATTGCACATAGGCGGGATTATATTGATACAACTCATAAAGAATTGTACTGATACCGGATACTCCGCCTGCTGCCAGTCTGGCCGGCAGGAAAAAAATATTATAGGCTAAACCGACCAAAGCGGCGCCAAAAATGATGGAAAGATATTCTATAATCAATTTTGTCTGGGGTGTGAGCTTCAAAATTGTATTCAGTCCTTTCTTTAAAAAATACCATTGCCATCTTAACATAGAATGGAGAAAAGCTGGAAAGGTTTGAGAAGTGAGAAAAAATCAAGTCAAGAAGAGCTTTTTGACATGAGGCTTGCGGGACTTAATTTTCATTAACCACTTTTTTGCAGTTTCGTTTACCTTATAGCCTCTTTGTTTTCCATTTAAAGAGTGTTGCGTTTGGATTAGTGACAAGATGGACTATTTTCATTTTGTCCACAAAATGGAATGGATAAGCTTACAGGTTAAGCTGGATGTTGGCTATCATTGATCCAGAAGCAGATTATGAATGAACAGGATCCCTCTAATTTTTATGGTAGAATTACCTCTTGGGTATTTGAAGGGACTCTTGTCTATTAAATAAAACTGAAGGGGGAAAAGTTAAAATGAAATATTTTGCGTACATTTTTCTTTGTGCACTTGTCATGCTGACAGCGGCCTGCAACAAAGGAGCGGGTGACCCAGTTTCAACTCCAAAAGAGGAGGTTGTTGAAAAAGAATCCGAGTCTAAGAAAGAAGAAGTCTCTAAACCGGAGAAAGAAGAGGGAAGTGCTGCAGAAGAGGAAGAAACAAACACTGATCCGGAAAATCAAAATGATGAAAGCTATATTCATCCGGAGTTGGCAAATAACCCCAAGTACGTAGAAGTGATGAACCGCATTTATGATGAACCAAATCAGTTAGCGGTGACGAAAGAAGAACAATTTGCTGCAGTAACGAAGTTATTTTTCTTAAATCCAGAGGTATTGGATGATAAATCTCGGGCACTTGCTTTGAGTGACGCTCAGTTGAGCGATGGAACAAAAATGATTTATATGGCGGCGGTCGGGGAACGGATGGGGGCTTTTTATTTTTATCATCCGGGCACAGATGAAATTGCAACGGAAATGAATGCAGAAGAAGCATTTGGGGAAATTCCTGAAATCAGTTATGAGTGATCAATGTTACATAATGTTGTTAACTGGGGCTTTTTCAAGCCCCAAAATCAATTGGCAGGATGAATAGCAGGAAGATCATGGAAGAATACTAATAATCGATTAAAGAAATCGGAGGAATTGGATTCTGCGTTGTTTTTTTGGGTGACCCTATGCTATATTGGTCATTATAGTTCTAACCAGGTTTCTGACATTGGCGGAGTTAATGATAAACTTTCACAGAGCACGGTCGAAAAATTTGCTATTTTAAGACACATTTGTTATCCTTAAGAGGAGTTATTTTTGCTCTTTCAGATTGAGAAGTGATTTTGATTTTCGTCTAAGGTATTTGAGCAAGGATAGTAACACATTGTGCGGATAACCGCACCAGGAGGCAACAATTATGGAACAAGGTACAGTTAAGTGGTTTAATGCAGACAAAGGTTTTGGATTCATCGAGCGCGAAGCAGGAGAAGACGTATTCGTTCATTTCTCAGCGATTCAAGGCGAAGGTTTCAAATCTTTAGACGAAGGTCAAAAGGTAACTTTTGACGTAGAACAAGGACAGCGTGGTCCACAAGCTACAAACGTTCAAAAGGCTTAATGAAGCCAATGACAGCCCCTGGAAGCAGGGGCTGTTTTTTTGTGCACAATTTTGTGGAGGGGTCAGACCCCCTTTAAGCAAGTAAAGGGGGTCTGACCCCTCATTCAATTGCTGAGAGCCACGGATATGATTCCAATGACCATGATGACTGCGGCAGCTGGCCTCCTTACTCCCATTCCCTCTGTCAGTACTTTGGTTCCCAGGACTGTTCCGATTAAAATACTAATCTCCCGAACAGGAGCTACATGGCTCACGGGTGTAAATTGCATCGTTATCAACACCAGAATATAAGCCAGCGGGCTTAAAATTCCCACTCCGATTGCCTTCTTTTTATTCATGTCCCATTCTTTCTTCACTTTTTCCTTCTCTTTAAGAGCCAAAGGAGTCATTAACAGAAACTGGCCTAGGATGGAACCATAGTTTAATAGTAATGGAGATATAAGAATAAAACTAACAGCTCCCTTATCCAGCAGGGTATAGAAAGAGATTAGCAAACCGGTCAACAATCCGTAGAAAACTGCTTTTCCACTATTATTCTGCTTAAAGCGGCGTAGGTCCCCTGTTAAAATAAAAATGCTTAGAACAATGAAGCTGATTCCGATCATTCCTATGATGGAGAGTCTTTCTTCAAAGAGAAAAAAAGCTGCAACTGCAATAAGCATGGGAGCAGAACCTCGAGCTAACGGATACACAATGGAAAGATCACCTACTCTATACCCCTTTTGTAGTGTTAAGGCATAGGCCATATGTACAATGGCACTCCCAAAGATAAATACAAATTCCATCCAACCAAAATGTACCTCGCTTATAAAAAAGAAACCTATAACAAACGGAAGGTAAACGATAGTGCTGACAGCCATATAAAGCCAAACAAAAATAAATCCGCCCTCTGATTGTTTCGCCAAATAATTCCAAGTGGCATGCATGAATGCCGAAATAAGAATTGTGATAAAGGCTAATAAAGACAAATGCAGTCAACCTCGCTTTCGTCAGGAACTTTTTTGCAACAGGTACTCATTCTATATCGTAAAGGAATGCCGAGTTCTAATTGAGACACCTTCATAATTGCAAGTGGCACAATTGCCCCAGTCATGATAGTGATTGTCTACGTCCGAGATTGGATTTCATGAATATAAAACACCCCAAATAAGCCACACTAGTAACTCCAAACAAAGCAAAAATTCCCGGCGTAAAGACTAAATATAAACTGAACGGCAATGACCATATAAATGCAATTGGCATAAGAGATTGCTTAGATGTTAATGAGGAAAGGATTGCTAAGCAGGCGGGTAGCAATAGCATAAGAAATGAGGTTACGACCGTTTCAATCCCATTCATATTAGAATAAGGATTAAAAAAATTTAGTACAATCCATAAGGATATACTTGCCGCCCCACTTAATATCCCCAAAACTTTTCCTGCTTTTTGAATTGTATTCACCCCCGGCTTTTGATTAATCTAAAATATATGAAGTTCTTCCTCTGCTCTTTTCATATATACTATAAAAAAAGAAGAGCTATTAAAAGGGGAATTATATGAAGATTGGAAAAAAGTTGTTAATTGCTTTACCTGTGGTTATAGTCACAGGTCTCGCAGCTTGGCTCATCAGTGCCTTTTACGGCTTGCCATGGAAGGAAAAGGCGGTGGCAGGGAAACTGGAAAGCTATTTGGAGGAAAAATATGAACAGGATTTTATCTTGAAAGAGTCTTTTTATAATTTTAAAGACGGGAGCTATGGGGCGTGGTTTTATCCTGAAGCGAAGCCGAAGCTTGAGTTTCACGCTGAGGAAGGCTTTGCAGAGTATACATATGTTGATAATTATCCTGAAATTTTGTGGGCCCGCCAATTAAAAGAGGCGGTAAAGCCGATTGTCAAGGACATTTATTCTGCCGCATCGGTTGATACGAATTATGTCACTTATGAAAGCTTGGATATCGTAAAAGGGCCGGAGATTCCTCGTTTCGATGAAACTGAGGCCATGTTGGGGGTCCGTATTGAAATAGGAATGTCTTTTTCAGAAAATGATGATCAATGGCAACAGCTGGCCACTCTGATTGAAAAAATACAAGCTCTCTCACCAGCAATTGATTCTTCGTTCGACTTTATCAATAAGAAGGAAGGCATCGAAACTTTCGTAACTTGTCCGTCAAAGGAAGAAGCTGAAATCAAATCTGTCCAGCAGGCAAAGAAATCCTGTTCGGTAAGCAAATATGATATGGAGACGGATATGACTTTGGACGACTAAAATTGTAATTTTTTTCACGTTGAACCGTCTAATGTAGAAAGGGGGATCAGTGTTATGAGTAAGAGGTGCTTCAAAGGTCTGCTTGCTGCCTTTTTTCTTATCTTTTTGGGGGCGTGCAGCTCGAGTGATTCGGAGGAATCAAAGTCAATGAATGATATGGCTCAGATGGATAAGGCTGCCGACTCAAATGAAATTGCCGTTCTTGACGAGGAAGACCAGTCTACTGTTGAAGAAACGAAGGATGATCAGGTTAACACAAGTGACCGCATGATCATTCACCGGGCAAACTTGGAGGTTCGGGTGAAGAGTCTAGATAAAGCCCAGCAGAATATTGAGAAGAAAGTGAAGGAATACGGCGGCTATATCGTCGAGTCTAACGAATATCGTGATGAAAATGAAATGAAAAGCGGAAACGTCATCGTCCGAGTTCCCGAAAAACAATTTCAGGCGTTTTTGAATGATACGGAAGATGAAGTTGCTGAAGTTATGGGCAGAAATGTTTCGGGGCAGGACGTGACGGAGGAATACGTGGATTTGGAATCCCGCTTGAAATCGAAGCGGGCGGTAGAGGAAAGGCTTCTTAGTTTTATGAAAGAAGCACAAAAGACCGAGGACTTATTAAAAATATCCAGCGACTTGGCGAAAGTGCAGGAGGAAATAGAGGTCCTTGTGGGGAAAGTGAAATACCTTGAAAATCAAACTGCCTTTTCGACCGTGGAAATCTCCATGCAGGAAAGCAAAGTCGTTGTACCGGGAGTAGGCGATGGTGACCTGGATACATGGGAAAAAACGAAGAAGCAGCTGGCTGTCAGTCTCAACTTTTTGCTTGCTGCAGCATCAGGAATGGTTGTGTTCTTTGTAGGGAATCTGCCTGTCATTCTTCTTTTAGTGTTAATTGGAGTGGGGATTTTCTATCTGGTGAAAAGAAAGCGAAGGAAGCTAAAGGAGTGAATCATCCAAGTTAATGGGCAACAGCTGCTTCCAGTGAAAGATGGATTGGCTGCTGCCCTAATATTTCAACGCTCCATTACATCAAATTGAATTCTGCTCCTTGGGGATACAGAACAATATATTCTTCATCTTCCGGATTAGAGTAGGCAATTTTTGCATCTTCCAATAGAGCATTATCCTTTAATTCTTCCATGATTGTCTGCGCAGCCTTTTCCACATCTATAACATAGTTGAAAATGTTGGCTGTTCCACTGCCAATATCTCCACCGTCACAATAGCCATTCCCAGTCCAGCCTAAGCATTCGTTCATCAAATCTTCAACATCATGTCTTTTTTCAAGTGTTGATTCCATATCGCTCTCTTTGTAGCTGTATTGGATAACCAGTTCGATTAGTCCATCTTCATCCAAATAATCAAAGCCTTCATTTAATTTCTCTTTAGAGAGTTCATCCATGACTTTTTCTGCCTTTTTCAATAAGGGCAGCTTCTTTTCTTCCGTTTCTCCAGTATCTCCAACAGTACCGTAGTGCAGGATAAGAGTCTTGCCGTCTTGCCAAACTTCCCAATACAAAATTTCATCATCCAACTGTTTAATCATTTTAATCAATTGAAACACCACCGTTTCTCATCAACTGTCTCGTTTGCCATAAAACAAGGTTACAAAATAACAAAGTCGGAGGCAATATCTTTTCGGAAAGTGGATTAAAATTGTGTTGAGTACCCTTTTAAGGGTTCTGAAACATACTTGACTCCATGAAGTACACTTGATATAAGACGTATTATCAATCAATCAACAAGAGGAGTCGCTCAAATATGATAAAAGTTTTTGAAGAAAGGCTGAAAAAACATAAATTAATTGCCGCTATTAAAGAGCCCAGATCTATTGAAAAGGCAATCAAGTATAAAGATCATATTTCGGCTGTCATCTTAATGACAGGGACTATTTTGAATGTGAAACAGTATGTGGATGTGCTTCAAAGTGAAGGGCTCCCAGTTATTTTGCATGTGGAGAAGATTGGCGGATTGCAGGTAGATCAGCATGGGATTGATATCATAGTTGATTATGTTAAGCCGTTTGCCATTGTCACTACGAAATCCAGCATCATTAAACGGGCTAAATCAAAGGGAATGTTCGTCATTCAAAGGGTGTTTCTGATTGACACGGAGGTTTATGATCATTTGCTGAACAGCCTGGAGCATTTACAGTCGGATATCATTGAAATCATGCCCAGCAGAGCTCCCGATTTCCTGGAAAAATTGTCGGAGGTTTCCCCGGTTCCTGTCATTACGGGAGGGTTGCTGGCAACAGCCGAGCATGCAAAGGAAGCCTTGGAACGTGGAGCGGCAGCAGTGACCACATCCAATACAAAGCTGTGGAAATTGGATTTCAATCATCTTTAAGAAATCTTTACATTCAATTCATAAGAACTAAATAATAGATCGGTATATTGATAATCGAAAAGTAAATAGCAAACAGGCGCGAATAGAGAGGCCGCAAATATCTGTTGTTTAAGAACAGTATATTTGTGGTCTCTTTTTGGCTGGTGAGTAAAGAAAGTATAACTTGCTATGGAAAATTTTATTCAAAGGAAGGTTTTTCTTTATCCAGATGCGACGCACAGGACGTGCTAGTGCCACCGAAGCCACAGGATGTGGCGTCTTGAGGCGGCCGACGTACAGGAAGTACTAGTGCCACCGAAGCCACAGGACGTGGTAGCTTGAGGCGGCCGACGTACAGGAAGTCGCGTTCTGAGCCTGCCCACACTGACCAAGGCGCATGCGCTTTTCTTAAGGGGGTTTTAAAAAGCGTCATAACAGCTCTAGTTTTACCGGGACAATATCTCAATAAGAAAGAGGTTGAAAAAACAATGAGAAAAACACCAATATTTCTGGCACTCTTATTATTTGTTTTTACTGTGCTAAGTGCATGCGGCAGCAACTCTTCAAGTTCGGATGGCAGCAAATCAGGTGCTTCAAAATCTGGAGAATCCAATGGGGACACCATTGATCTGACCTGGTATTACCCAGTGAATGTCGGCGGTGAAATTACAAAAGTGATTGACGGATATGCCGAGGAGTTCAACAAAGAAGGAATAGAAGTGGATGGAAAAAAGGTCACGGTAACACCGGTATACAGCGGAAACTACGATGAGTCCATGACAAAGGTGCAGACGGCCGTTAAAAACGGAAAGGCTCCGGATTTGGCAGTTCTTCTGTCAGTGGATCTCTTCCAATTGAAAGATGCCATTCTACCTTTGGACGACATGATTGAAAAGGATCCTGAAGCAAAAAAAATGATGGATGATTTCTTCCCGGGATTCATGCTGAACTCACAGGCGGAAGGAAAAACTTGGTCTGTTCCATTCCAAAGGAGCACGGTCTTGCTCTATTACAACAAAGATCTATTCAAGAAAGCTGGTCTGGATCCGGAAAAAGCTCCTGAAAATTGGGATGAGGTTGTCGAATATGGTAAAAAACTTTCGAAAGACGGGCAGTGGGGAATTGAGCTGCCGGCTACCATCAGCGGCTATTGGATCTATCAGGCACTTGCGCTGCAAGCAGGTCAAGGAAATCTAATGAGTGATGACGGTAAAGAGGTATATTTTAACTCTGACGCAGCCAAAACAGCTCTTCAATACTGGGTTGATTTGTCCAAGAAACATAAAGTGATGCCAGAGGGCGTGCTTGACTGGAATACAGTTCCTTCAGACTTCATCGAAGGAAAGACAGCGATGATGCTCTCAACTACAGGGAACCTGACGAATGTTAAAAACAATGCTGATTTTGAATTTGGTGTCGCTTATTTACCAGAAAATGAGCGTGCTGCCACTCCGACAGGTGGAGGAAACTTCTATATTTTCAAGGATATTTCTGAGGAGAGACAGCTTGCTTCAATGGAATTTATCAAATGGATTGCGGATTCCGAACGTGCAGCACAGTGGAGCATTGACACAGGTTATATTGCTACGCGTCAATCAAGCTATGAAACTTCTGCGTTAAAAGAGTACACGGATTCGTTTCCGCAGGCGTTGACAGCGATGCAGCAGCTGGAAAAAGCTCATAAAGAAATTTCAGTTTACGAGCAGGGGAAAATCATTAAGATTTTATCTGATGCCATCCAGGCGGTTATTGGTGGTTCGGATGTAGACGAAACTCTGGAAAAAGCACAAAAAGAGGCTGATGCTCTGTTAAAGCCATATAAGTAATCGTTCAATGAGGTGAAGGAATTGGGAAAAAGCAAACAAATAAAGGAAAATGCATCTGCTTGGCTTTTTCTCCTTCCGTCCCTTATTTTCCTCATCTTGTTTACGTTGTATCCGATTATTAAGACCTTGCTTATGAGCTTTTTTCAATCGGACTTATCAACTGAAGAGCCGATTTATATCGGTTCGGAGAACTTTAAAATGATGTGGGAGGATGAGGTATTTCGGAAGGCGTTTATCAACAATCTGCTGTTCGCTGCCGGGACAGTCCCAACAAGTGTGTTGATCGGAATGGGGCTGGCTATGTTGGTCAACCGGACGGTGCTTGGAAGCGGCCTGGCACGGACGTTTTTCTTTTATCCAGTAGTCATTCCGATGGTGACCGCAGCGTTTATATGGCTGTTCTTTTATACACCTGAATATGGGATGATTAACAACCTATTTAAGTTCTTCGGTGCAGGGGAAATGAACTTGCTTGGAAATTCAAGCACGGCTCTTATTGCTATCATGGTGATGGTTATTTGGAAGGAAGCTGGATTCTTTATGATCTTTTATCTGGCCGCGCTTCAAAATATTCCAAAGGAATTGCTGGAAGCCTCCTATATGGATGGGGCTTCGAAATGGGTCCAATTCAGAAAAATCATTTTCCCGCTGATTATGCCGACAACTTTATTCTCTTTTGTCATTGCCACAACAAATGCATTTAAAACCGTGGATCAGCTTGTTGTGATGACACAAGGCGGTCCTAATAATGCAAGCAATCTTCTGCTTTATTACATTTATGAAAGTACATTCCGTTTCCTGGATTACGGAAAAGCATCTTCAGCAACGGTGGTAGTGCTGGTTTTGATGCTTGTGATTGCCTCCATTCAGTTTTTTGGAGCGGATCGGAAAATTCACTACAGCTAAGGTGGTGTACAGTTGAGTCGCCTGATTAATATTTTGACATATGTTTTGGCTCTTTTTTGGGCTCTTCCCCTCTTCGGGATCATCTATATGGCCTTTAAAGATACAAATACTCAAGGATTTTCATTTACATTTAGTAATTTTGCGGTGGCCTGGAAAACGGCCCCTTTCGCTCAGTATTATCTCAATACCATAGTTATCGTCATTATGATTTTAGCTGTGCAGCTTGTCACGATGACGCTTGCGGCCTATGCGTTTGCGCGGATGAATTTCATCGGACAGGGAATCATGTTCCTTCTTTATCTTGTGCAGATCATGATTCCTATTGAACTGCTGATTTTTCCAAACTCAAATACGATTGCTCAGCTGGGCATTTATGATACGAAGCTGGCCATCATGATGCCATATTTCATTTCCGCGTTCGGTATTTTCCTGCTCAGGCAGACGTTTAAAGGGATTCCGTATGAACTGGAAGAAGCTGCAAAGATGGAAGGCTGCAATCGGCTCCAGATAATCTGGCATGTATATGTTCCGTTGGCAAAGCCGACGTACATCGCCTTTGGGCTTATCTCAGTATGTCATCAATGGAGCAATTTCCTATGGCCGTTAATCATTACAGACTCCGATGAAAATCGTCCACTGACGGTCGGGCTGTCTATGTTTGCCAAAGCATCCGATTCCGGTGCTCAATGGGGAGTGGTTGGTGCCGCTACTTTATTTGTTGCTTTACCGCTTTTGATGGCCTTCTTCATTTTTCAAAAGCAGTTCATATCGAGTTTCATGCATTCAGGAATCAAATGACGGAAAGGGTGAAGCGGATTGAGTTATTCAATTTCAACCTATACATTGTTTACACTGCCCATTGAGGCAGCGGTTGAAGCCCTCATTTTAAAAGGCTGGAAATCGATTGAGATCATGGGAGAAGGAGAATCTCATGGCAGACTGCTGCTCGACATGGATAGAACACAATTGGAGAAGGTTGCGAGACTTGGAAAAGACAATGGTGTCTCGTTTGGTTTTCATTTGCCGATTGTTGGATTTAATCCCGCAAAGGTAGAGGAAGAAACGAAGCATATTTGGGAGAAATGCTTGTTTATAGCCGAAATGTTGGAAGTGGAATATGTTTTACTTCATCTTGGCAGTAATCCGTCTGTTGGTGACGGGCTGGAATCAGCCGCCAACTTTTCAAAGAAAATGCTCCGGGAGCTGCCTGAAAAAACAAAGCTTGTTGTCGAAAACGTCCCTTATGCCAAAAAGGCTGTGGGCACTTCTATAGATGAGCTCAATAAGGTAATTGAAATGATTGATAACCCGCGTGCAGGCATCATGCTTGATACAGGGCATTGTTATATGAATGAGCAGGCACGGTTTTTAGGGGAATGTACAAAAGCTTTTCCACACTTGTACGGTCTGCATATCAATGACAATCATGGTGTGAGTGATGAACATTTGCAGATTGGGGAAGGGACTATTCCTTTTGGGCCTTTATTGTTTGCTTTAGAGGACAGGTCTGTGAAGTACGTGTTTGAAACAAATACGGTTGAACGAGCCGAGAACTCGATGAATTTTGTAAAAATAAATAACTGGGGGAAGCCGGATGTCGAAAATTCAATTAAATAATGTATGCAAAACATATCCTGGCAACCAAGGGCATTCTGTTAAGAATTTCAACTTAGATATTGAAGAAAAGGAATTTATTGTACTTGTCGGCCCATCAGGATGCGGAAAGTCAACTACTTTAAGAATGATTGCAGGTCTGGAAGACATTTCTGAAGGAGACTTGTTGATTGATGGCCGCAGGGTCAATGAGATAGAACCGAAAAATAGGGGGATTTCCATGGTTTTCCAAAATTATGCGTTATATCCCCATATGACGGTGTTCGAAAACATGGCTTTTGGATTGAGGCGTCAAAAGACGGCAAAAGATCAAGTGAAGGCAAAGGTTGAGGAGGCTTCCGAAATCTTAGGATTGACCAGCCTGTTGAAAAGAAAACCGAAGGAACTTTCTGGAGGACAGAGGCAAAGGGTAGCCTTAGGGAGGGCGATCGTTCGTAACTCAAGTATTTTTCTGATGGATGAACCGTTATCGAATTTAGATGCCAAACTGCGTGTGCATATGAGGGCGGAGATTATTAGACTGCACCGTCAGCTGGGAACAACGACGATTTATGTCACTCATGACCAAACGGAAGCCATGACGATGGCCACAAGAATTGTCATTATGAAAGACGGGGTAATTCAGCAGATAGGCACCCCTTCAGAAGTTTACAGCACACCTGAAAATATGTTCGTGGCAAGTTTTATTGGGCTTCCGGGCATGAATTTTCTGCATGGCAGGGTGCAGGGCGATCGATTTGTTTTTGGCTTGGGCGAAGCATCCTATTCATTCTCGAAAAGTGAGAAAAACATTGTGAATACCAATAATGGTGAAGCTGTTGTTTTGGGAATCCGGCCGGAGGATATTGCTATAACCATGGAAGAAACCACTTTAAAAGGAGTGGTGGAATTAATCGAAAGAAATGGGGCGGAAATGCTTGTTCATACGCGATTGGCCAATCAAGAAATTGTCATTAAATGTAAAACGGACGAGACCTTGAAAATGGGCGATAGGATCAATCTTAACTTTAACAAAGAATCCACTCATATTTTCGATAAAAAGACGGAAAAGCGGCTAATAGAAAATGAGATTCAAAGAGAGGCTTTGCTTACATCTTGTTGACAACGGGGGAATCAATCGATGAATATTGATGATTTTGAAGCATATTGTTTTGATTTGGACGGGACGGTTTATTTGGGGAATGAAATTTTGCCTGGAGCAAAGGAAACGCTCGACTTTCTGAGGATGAATGATAAAAAAGTATTATTTATTACGAACTCGCCCACCCAGACACGAGAAGGCTGCCAAAAACGACTGGAGGCATTGGGGGTAGACGTAACTAGTGATGAAATACTAACGGGTCCTTTTATTTCGGCTTTGTATTTCTCGGAGAATTTTCCCGACGCCCTCATTTATGTTGTTGGGGAAGAAGCAATCAAGACAGAGTTCAATCATTTCTCATTGAAAATGACGGATGATCCCTTGGAAGCGACACATGTATTGGTTGGGCTGGACCGCTCCTTTACGTATGATAAGTTGAACCTGGCCATGACTGCTGTCAGAAATGGGGCGAAGATCATAGTGACAAATCCAGATCCGACCTGCCCAGTTCCGGGGGGAGTTGTTTCCGATACTTATGCGATTGCCCGCGCAATTGAAGTTGCGTCAGGACAGCCTATCTTTGAAGTGACAGGGAAGCCTTCGGCTTTTTACGGAGAGCGAATTCTTAAACAATTAAACGTGGAGAGAGATCGGTGCTTGATTGTGGGCGATCGGCTGGAAACCGATATTCTATTGGGCAAGTTTAGTAAAATTCGTACCTGTCTTGTCCTTTCGGGAGTGGCAAAGAAAGAGGATGTTGACCAGATGAAAATTTATCCAGATTATATCATCAAGGATCTTAATTCATTATTTTTTAAAGTGAAACAGCCTTGCTGAAGAAGCGGTAGAAAGAGGGGCGTATAAGTCACTCTTTTTTTAATGGTAAATGAACATGTATCATCCAGTTATTGGGATCAATACTCGGCCTTATAACGGAATCCTTGGAAAAAACAAATGACCAAGGCAGTGCAGATTCCGCTTGCAATCGAAGGTCAAGTTCAAATTCTTCTTCAGCAATCAAAATGTTATCTCTGTCTAAAATTTTGGCTTTCACACGCTCGATATCCATTGGTTTTTCAAAACCATTCCTCAACAACACAGTTGCGACTGCTCCGCCGTTTTTCTTATATTTTCCTCTGACAAGTGCAACACCGAATTCCTTATGTATCGGTGCCAGCCCCTCAAAAAATGTAAACAGCTCTTCTTTTTGCTTTTGTGTCAGTTTGTCTTCCCATACGGGATGGAACTGTAATCGGGTCATGTAATCCCTACTTTCCAAATGTTTTATATAGATTAATCAATTTTCAAATTGTATGGAGTGGCATTTCCAGAAATACAGAGATTGTATTCGACATATTTCCCGAGAAATAATTTTCTGATCCTATACCAATAGGACATTAAAAACACACTTCAAAGTATCAATAAAATTTTAATCATTTTAAGTTCCTATCTGGGGAGGCTTTTTATGCTATCTTCTCAAACTACACAATGCTTTTATTTGATCGTAGATTCACAGACTATTCCTCTTTTAATTAGATTCATCTCCATTTTTAGATTTTCCAGCGATTCCTGATGGGGTAAATCATGGGCGAATGTTTCGACCAAATTTCTGAATGTAATTGTCGTGATGATTTGCAGGACATGAAATAGTTCCTTCTCGCTGGAAATGTTCAGGCTGCTTCGATCAATCAAAGCTGCGGTTGTCTTGAAATTTTCTCCATGCTTATTTCTATCACTGATCATTCGGGAAAATGAGCTTTCTATTTTTTGTGTCATGTTCAGAAATGCATTTTTCAAAAAGTGAAAATGCTCCTCTTCCTCAAGCATCCGTTCATAAAAATCAAGAGCTGTTTCAAACAGGTCTCCTTCGCGTTCTGTTAATATGGAGAGAAAATTGTATTTTTCTTTTTCGGACAGCTCATTGAGTAAGAAGAAAAAGGCATCGTCTTTGTCCTCAAAATATTGATAAAAGCTTCCACGCGGAATTCCTGCTGCTTTTACAATATTGGAAATGGAGGCATCAAACAGAGGTACCCTCGAAAATTCTGTTTTGATCGCTTGAATCAATGTTTGTCTTTTTTCATCTGGTAAATTGTAAAATGTCAATTTAGGCATGATTTCTTTCATCCTTTAATAATAGTTTTCTTTATTTTCTGCTTCCAAAAATTTTACAAAGTAATTGATTGCCAATACTGGCGACTCCTTCACCAATTCAGCGTATTTTCTTTTCAAAGAAGGAGAAGCAATATCACTTTTTTCAATTCGCCCGATGATATAATCTGCGCTGATTTGTTGAATTTTTTTCCGCTGGTGTTTCGCTTCCCTGGATAGGGCCATGCCGAAAGCCCCTAGAACAGCATACAGGATGATGGTTAGCACCATGTTTTGCCTGTTTGGGATGAAAAATAATATAGTGACTAGATTGAAAATAGAAATAAGAATTAAAGGCAGGGACCAGAATCCGTATTTGGATGATTTTTTTAATAAAGGGGTTATAAGCTCATTTAATTTTTCAAGTTCCCTCTGTATAAAAGGAGGAACATTTGCGATTGGAAACATAATTGCTTCACTCCTTATTTTGTTGTATTTGTCGTAAGATTTCTTCGGTAATTTGAAGCGGGCCATCAAATGGCAGACTTTGCTCAAATTGACTATGTTTTTTGATTTTGTTCACCTGGTCATGGATATTTTCCATTTTCTCATCAAGCTTCAACGCTGAAAACGCAGCTTCTGTCAATTCTTCCTTGAGTTCTTTTGGTATTTCACCGCTATATTTATAATAGATTTTATGTTCAAGACTGGACCAGAAGTCCATGGCAATCGTTCGAATTTGTACTTCTACATACACATCATTTACTCGATTGGACATGAAAACCGGAATTTGAATAATTAAATGTAAACTTCGATAGCCATTGGGCTTCGGGTTTTTTACATAATCTTTCACTTCAATCAATTTGATATCTTTTTGATTTTGCAGCATGCGGCTTATCTTATAAATGTCGGAAATGAAAGAGCATGTAATCCGTACACCAGCAATATCTCGGATGTTTTCCTTGATGGACGAAAGTGTAAGGTCAAATCCTTTTCTGTAAGCTTTATTAATAATGCTTTCCGGAGACTTGAGTCGCGATGTGATATGTTCAATCGGATTATAATCATCAGCGTATTGGAACTCTTGCTTTAAAATATTGATTTTTGTATTCACTTCTTCTAAGGCAAATTTGTAGGTCATCATGAAACGGACAAATGAGTCCTTCAGATTTTTCAAACTGTCGAGTTCATTTTCAACTATCGTTGCCATCATACAGACTCCTTTTGTGACACAATGTCATATCTATATGTCCAGTGTAAATGACAATGTGTCACTAGTCAATTTATCTTTGATAAAAAATGATCTTAAGTACAAAAAAAGAAGAGTTAAAACAATAGATTGATATAATTGTTAAAAAATGGTTGGAAACAAGCTATATGAACTAATTGTATCCTTTTGCGCGATTAGGTCATTCGTTTTGTTTTATCTCGAAAAGCACTCAGATCACTTTGTAAATGCTATGATACTTGTTGATAAAAATTGTAAAAAGGGGATTATGGAATGAATGTTAAAAAGTTTGTCATGTTGATGATGGCAGTCCTTTTGCTTGGAGCATGTGGGAGCAAGGCCGACGATAAAAAAGAAAAGGCGAAGCCGGCCTCAACTGAAGAGAAAGCAGATGACAAAAAAACTGTTGAAGCGGATGCCGAGCAAAAAGACGAGGAGAAGAAATCCGCAAAAAAAGAAGATGATGGTTCCGAATTGAATTCGTATATTAAAGAAAAAACAGGCGGGGATGTCAAAGTTGTTTATACAAACAAAAATCCTGGATTAAAGCACGCTTATAGTGAGGACGTGACGATTGAAATTGATGAGTACCAAATCGTTCACGTATCCAATATGAACGAGTCCGCCAAGACCGATTTTGACGATGAGAATGAAGGGTATGTCCTCACTTATAAAAT
Organism: Siminovitchia terrae; assembly: GCF_003605405.2. GTDB lineage: Bacteria > Bacillota > Bacilli > Bacillales > Bacillaceae_C > Siminovitchia > Siminovitchia terrae. The sequence goes on from NZ_QYTW02000034.1 coordinate 47,368, forward strand.
GACTTTGGATAATAAGGCCGATGAGGACGTTTATTATGCAGGCGGTGTTTCTTTGCTATCAGATGATGGCGAAGAATATATTATTCCAAGACAGCATTTTGTCGATCGGGATGAATGGCTGAAGGACGACAGCACGGAACATGCCTCTCAGTATTCCAAAGGGAAAAGTTTTACAGGAATGAATGCCCACTCGATGACAAAAGCGCAATTTGAAAAGTTGACTACGCCTACGCTGAAAATTGACTCATTGTTCCTTGATGACGACGTCAGCAAGAAACTTGGTGAAGACGCAGTTTTCAAACTGCCTTTTAATGAGGGTGGTGCAAAAAAAGCAGAAACAACAGCAGAGCTTTACCAAGATAAGATGGTAACAGACAACATTGCGGATAAAGAAATCTTTTTCCAAAAGACTGATATGAAAGAGACTAAAGAAATCGATGGAGTTAAAATCACTTTAGATGGTGTTCAGTATGCTAATGTGACTCCGACAGATGCACATGCTGATAGATTCACCAATTTTGGCGATGGTGGACTGGTCGCATTGACTGTGAAGACGACAATTGAAAACGGAAGCGAGACTCCTTTCGATAAGTTTTTGATAGACAGAAAACTGATAATTGATGATGACCGTGGAACGATGTTCAACCAGGGAATGCTTGAACCGAGTTATAGCGGTACGTTCAACCCTGGCGACAAAGATGAGATTCTCACTGTGTTCCTATTCAGGAAAGACGAGTTTGACATTTTCAAAAAGTTTGAGCTGCAAATCGGACCGCTGAAAGATGAAAACGCCAAGGCTTTATTCAAAGAGAAATCTGTCTCATTTGACTTGCCTGTGAAGAAATAATGATTGGGTGGAAAATGAATCCGGCCCAACATGATAAACATTTCATGTTGGGCCGGATTTTTATTTGAAAGATAAGAAAATCCCTAGTGACTAGCAAACTTCGCAATCCTTTCCTCGAAAAAGCTACGCTTCTTCTGCGTGGATGTTTTTCAAGGAAGTGGTTTCAGGGCACTAAGATAAGTCAACATCGGCTTCGACGCACAGGACGTGCTAGTGCAAGCGAAGCGACAGGATGTCGCGCCCTGAGCCTGCTGAGTGCCATCGGCTCGAGGTCATAAGCCAAGCGCTGCTAAACGGACGCTTTTCTTATTCCATTTCTGTTTGTTGCGTATAATATTCCATTGCTTGATTCAGCCAATTTTGTTCATCTTCTGTAAATGGAGAAGGTGTGTTTTCAAGCTCTTGAATATCCAGTTCTTCCACGTCGGTATTAGCCAGCTTTTGTATTAAATCCTCACCTAGAAACTCAAGAGACGCTTCCAGATACGTTTTAACCATTTCTTGTACTTCCGGATCTTCTACAGGCCTGCCATACAATTGTTTTACTTCCTTAGCCAATTGAATATAGGATTGATCTAAGGTGATCTTTTCTTCTTCCGTTTTCTTTGATAACTCTTCCGCTATATCCGTTAGCCTGTGCTTTTCCATCCATTCATTTTGTATATTTTCCGTTTGCCAGCCATGAATAAGGCTGAACAGGATGGCGCTGTCTACTTCTCCTTCTTCCTCAAGTAATTTAATCACTCTCTGAATTGCAGACATTGATTGTTCAATTCGTTCCTGTTCTTTTTTTAGTGCTTGCAGGTGGAGGGTTAAAGTTTCGTTTAAATCAGTTGTAATACTCGATTCGTGTAACAAATCCAGAATTTTATCCAAGCTATATCCGAGGAACTTTAGACTTATGATTTTCTGTAAGGTTAAAATATCTTGGTGCTTGTAAATCCGGTGGCCTGACGACGAATGCTTTTCCGGCTGTAAGAGGCCAATTTCGTCATAATAATGTAAAGTCCGAATAGAAATCCCTGTTTTTTCTGAGAATTCTCCAATAGAATACTTATTATTTTCTTTCATGCGAATACCCCCATAAAGAAGATTACAACCATTATAAAACCTCACGCAACTGGAGGTTCAAGTGGGATTTGTAACAATTTTTCGTTTCAGGCTGACACAATGAGATTAATCACTAGACGGGGAAGTCTGTTTAACTTCATTCAGCAGAAATCTTCCACTTCTGTAAGTGGTGAGATGAATGCATATTGGTATTCCATTCAGTGGGGGTTCAAACCCCGGCTGAATAAAGTTAAAGCCTCCGGCGGATGCCACAGATTTTCAGAGGAAATTTATCGAGCTTAAGCTCGATAAAATCTGGGCGCAAATACGCCAAGGCGCATTTGATACAAAGCTGCCAACTTCTTGCCAAAGCTCTTATGGTTGCAGGATAATATGAATAGGATTTTATTTTCTAAAACTGATCTTTATTTGATTCAATAGTCAGGAAGGGTGGATCACATGAGTATACCTAGAGCATTATCGATAGCCGGTTCTGCCGCGCGAGGCGGAGCTGGGATTCAGGCGGATCTAAAGACATTCCAAGAGATGGATGTGTTTGGGCTTAGTGCCATTACGGCGATTGTAGCCAATCACCCACGTACAGACCAGGGTGTTTTTCCGATAGCTTTTGATGCTATTGAAGCGCAGGTTTACACTGCACTGCGCGATATTGGAGCAGATGCGATAAAAACGGGGATGCTTTTTACCGAGGAAATTATCACCAATGTGGCCAAGTGGATTAAGGAGACGGACACTCCTAATATTGTTGTAGATCCAGTTATGATCGGAAAAATGGGATCTGCGTTGTTAAAGGACGACGCTATTGAGGCTGTAAAAACAAAATTGATCCCGTTAGCCACAATTATTACGCCGAATATGCCAGAAGCTGCGCGACTGTTGGAAACCGATCAGCCGCTTCATTCAGTTGATGATTTGAAACAAGCAGCAGTTGAATTACAAAAACTAGGTCCGAAATACGTCCTTGTTAAAGGCGGGCGTTTAGAGGGCCCTGCGGTCGATGTATTATTTGATGGTGAAAAATTCCACATGCTTAAAGCTCCCCGAATTGATACAATCCATACAAATGGAGCGGGATGCAGCTATTCAGCAGCTATCACGGCTCAGCTGGCCAAAGGAAAATCAGTCCAGGAAGCTGTGGAAGAAGCGAAAAAATTCATTACAGCAGCCATCCGGCACTCGATTACATTTAAACGCGGCGTTGGCCCAACATACCATGCCGCCTACCAGAAATATGGTGAAACAGGGGTACACATCACAATTGAATAAATGAAGAAGCCAGATCCGGGAGCGGATCTGGCTTCTTCATGATATGCCCGGCATGTGGGCACACTAGTCTCGAGTTGCGAAGACAGAAGCGGCAGCTAGCCTAACACAAGAGTGTCCGCGATGACGCAGAATCTAGTCGTTTCTCACTGCTTCGATTTGTAATATTGGTGATGTAGTTGACGGACTTGCTCCGCAAGCTCGGGAACTGGGCCGTCTACTTCCGTATCACGAATGACTTCCTTGATCGGAAGACTGCGGACACGCGATGTTGCGGTAACTCCAAGCTCGTTCAACCATTGCCCCAATTGTTTGGAGGAACTTGCATAAACGATCCGACCTAATCTAACCCATCCGTGTGCAGCAGCACACATGGGACAATGTTCTCCAGAGGTATACACTGTCGCCTTGCTTCTTTCTTCTGGTGTCATGTTCTGAGCCGCCCAGCGCGCCAATGCAAATTCCGGATGTTGGGTATGGTCGCCCCCGGCAACATGGTTATGGTCTTCTACAAGTACTTCTCCGTTGGCTGAGACAAGGATGGAGCCGAAGGGCTCGTCTCCCTTCTTTAAAGCAGTCCTTGCAAGATCAATACAACGTTGCAGATGTTTTAAATCTGTCTCATTAATCATGATTGAGTCCTCCTTGTAAATGTATTGGCAGCTCCTCGTTTACTCTTCTTCAGGATTAAGAACGTAACGAAGGCTATAATAAAAACTGTATTCCTTAACTTTTTAACCTGACCATGTATCGAGACCGCAATTTGTAAGGAACTAAAATTTAATGTGCTGCTTCATCCCTATGCCGTTGGACTTTCATGGCATTTGAATCCCTAACTTTTTTCATTTGCCTTTATTAATAGGCTTTCAATTTCCTTGAATCCAAGTTTTTTTGCGTGTTGCAAAGGAGTGATCCCATCGCTATCGCCTATATTCACATCTGCACCATGTTCGACTAGCAGTTGTACGATTTTTTGATGTTTTTCTCCACCATCTCCTAAAATAACTGCTTCCAATAAAGCGGTCCAATGCAAGTTGTTGATGTGATTGACATTAATGTCTGAATGGGTAAGCAACTCGCGAACAACTTCAACATGTCCACGTTCTGAAGCTGGAATTAGAGCTGTACCTCCGAATCGGTTTGTAAGCTTTGTATCGGCACCACCTTCAATTGCAAGCTTGAGGATTTCAAGCTTCCCTGATGCTCCAGCATGCAGGAGCACATTGTCTAAATTTTTGTCGCGAATATTAATGTCGGCGCCTTTTTGTATCAACGTCTTTACTGTATCTACTTGATTGTTATAAGTTGCTGCCATGACGGCTGTTCTTCCTTGGTCATCTGTTGCATTAATATCTGCCCCATCTTGAAGCAATGCCAAAACATCATCAGTCTTTCCATTTTCTGCTGAAGCAATTAACTGTTGGTCCATTACTTCCACCTTCTTTTCACTGGATTGTGGTTGTTTCTGTAAATCTTGTGAGGAGTTTGGAACACTCTGACATGCGGAAAGCAGAGCGACAATAAAGATTATGCCGTAACGATACATCGTCCACCCTCCTTTTTTGACTCTATAAAAATATGGTAACATGAAGATATCTTAACGAAAAATATATATAAAATATGCTTTGCTAAGGTTTTTCGTATATAAGAAAAGGAGTGTCAATCAACGGAGCCTATAAGCTCAGTCAAAACTGGCTTTCAAATGTACCTAAAGAATTAATGACTTATTTTTAAGATCTAATTAAGGCTATGAATAATTGGGAAGAAGAAATATTTAACTACTTCAATTCCCCCATAACAAACACCTATACAGAATCCCTAAATCGATTAATTAAGATAATGAATCTGTTGGTCATGGTTACTCTTTTGAAGCCCTAAGAGCAAAGGTTTTGTTCCCCAAAGGTTATCGTAAAATTAAAAAGAAAAAGAAATTCAAAGAAGTTGAAATTACTTTCGGAAAAATGTTACCTGATCAATTCCCAAATTGGGAACAAACTGGTTATGAATGGGTGTATGAAGAAATCTATGGTGCTGATTTTTCCACACTGACTAAGGCAATGGAGGAGGGTTCTTTATAGCCCTCTTTCCACACTATTTTCCGAATACCCCAAAAATAATGTTAGTGCCGTAAAAAGATGTGAAAGGAAGTTTCTTTTTCGAAAAAAGTAACCAATCTAATGCTCGCTAGGAGTTCAATCAGAGGTTACTATTTTGTTCGAATATGAGCTGTAAAGAATCAAGTAATTGGGACGATAAGCGAAAAAATGGATTTTTCGACAAGCCAAGAGGGTTTGGGTCTGGCGAGGTTGTCAATATAAATTTGCTCCTTATGCTCCCTCCGGTCCGCTATCGCAAATTTATATTGACAACCGTAAAGTAAGTGCACCTGGCCCAGAGCAAGAATCGAATTTCTATAATGACAGTAATGCAAGCGCTGATTTATAGCTATTGCTTGTTACTCAATCTTTAAAAATAAGCATTTTTCATTTATAAATAAATTGACAAGGAGAGTTGATTCTATGGATTTTGGAGCACAAATAAAAAAGATAAGAACTAATGGTAAGTTAACTCAAGAACAGTTAGCACAAAAATTAAATGTATCAAGACAAACTATTTCTAGTTGGGAAAACAATCGAAATTTACCTGATTTGCAAATGGTGGTCCAAATCGCTCAAACATTTAATCTTTCTCTTGATCAATTAATTTTGGGGGATGATACTATGACAAACAAATTGGTAAAAGACGGAAGCGAAGTAAGAAAAGCAAGAATGAACTTGATAAGTATCATTTTGTTAACAATCGGAGCAATTTGCTTTTTAGCAAAGGCACTTATTGGATCAGAAGTAGATAGTAACGGCATGCTAAATGAACCATTTTTCCTAATTCCAATTGGGTATTTATTTTTATTGAGTGGAGTTATAGGTTTATTAATTGCTTTGGCAAAAAAAATAATAAAAAAGTAGTTATTTGATCCTCTGATTCACATATTCCCAGTTATTTCAGTAATAGACTGTTTAACTGGGATTTTTTGTCTTCTTAGCCGGGGAGCGTCGCGTTTTTATTACCTATTAGACAAAGCCAGTGCAATACGATGCTATAATCCCCCAGTTAAATTCTACTCGCCCCGGCTGTAGTTAATGATGAAGCTCTATATAATGCTGTACGTCCGTATTTATTCCAAATTGCATCTAGCTTTTTAGATTAAAGGGATTGACATTTATAGACTACAGTTGTAGTATTTTGCAATGTTGTAGTCAAATGATAATTAAATGGTGTAAAGGTTGGGTATTACGTGGCTACATTAGTGATTTTGAATTAGTGTTATAAGTAAAGATACAGCAAACAGCCAACAAATTAATATATTTTTATTAGCAATCAGTAAAGAAATTACACACTTCATCATTGCTAGGTCAAAGAAGCAAGTTATATTTTGGATAGAACTAGAAAGAGGTTATGAATTTGATAAAAACATATAAAAACAAATTCAGCATGCATCATTTTACACTGCTTATGTTGTTGGTCGCGGTGATTACACTCACTGCTTGCGTGGATAAAGACAATTCGACTAATTCTCTGTCTAAAGAGGAGAATGAAGTGGGACAAACAGCAAATACAGATGAAAAGTTTGCCCAACTCGAGAACGAGTTTGACGCTCGGATTGGTGTCTATGCGATTGATACGGGCACGAATCAGACTATCGAATATCGACCAGAAGAGCGCTTCGCTTTTGCATCTACTTACAAAGCTTTAGCCGCAGCCATCTTGCTGCAGCAGAACTATTTGGAAGATCTTATGGAAGTTATCACCTACACCGAGGATGATTTAGTTTCCTATTCTCCGATTACAGAGAAACACGTGGATACCGGGATGACCCTTTTGGAATTAAGTGAAGCGGCGGTCCGGTTCAGTGACAACACCGCGGGGAACCTCCTATTTGAGGCATTAGGAGGTCCTAAAGGATTTGAACAAGCCTTAAGGCAAATGGGTGATAACGTTACCCAAGCGGATCGCTTTGAACCAGATTTAAATGAATTTACCCTAGGAGAAACTCGTGATACCAGCACACCGAGAGCTCTTGCCACCAGTCTTCAGGCTTTCGGAGTCAGCGACTTACTTTCCGACGATAAACGTGAATTGTTCACAAATTGGCTAAAAGGCAATGCTACAGGAGATACACTAATTCGTGCAAGCGCACCTGAAGGCTGGGAGGTTGGTGATAAGAGCGGGGCCGGAGGTTATGGAACGAGGAATGATGTTGCCATTGTTTGGTCTCCAAACAGAGAACCAATTGTCATTGCGATTCTGTCAAAAAAAAATACGGAGGATGCTGAGTATGACGATGCGCTGATCGCGCAAGCTGCTAAGGTCGCACTTAACACTCTAAAGTGAATGAGAGGCTGATTAGTTTGTACCAAGGAGTTGGTGGGCAGAACTCGCTATCATTCGATTGCCGCTTGAGTTGGATGATTTTTCGGTTCTTCACCTTTATACGGAACCGTTTTATGTGATTACATCCAATAAGAAGAAGTTATTTAACTTCATTCAGCAGAAATCTCCCACTTCTGTAAGTGGTGAGATGAATGCATATTAGTATTCCATTCAGTGGGGGTTCAAACCCTGGCTGAATAAAGTCAAAGCCTCCGGCGGATGCCACAGATTTTCAGAGGAAATTTATCGAGCGAAGCTCGATAAAATCTGGGCGCAAATACGCCAAGGCGCATTTGATTGAAGACGTATCGCTTATGGATATTCAGGACCTGCCGCTCTTATTGCCCAGTACACAGGGGTTAGGTGTGCATTATTTGATTTTGGAAGCTTTTTCTCGATTTCACCTGCACCCCAAAATTATTGAAGAATGTTCAGACATTTCACTTTTGATGGATTTGGTTTCATCTGACTTTTGTGCATCAATTGTTCCAGAAACCCTGCTTAAGCGATATAAAGAGTATGCTATATACGCTTACAAAATATCCAGTATAATGGAGATGGCTGCCCCGGTCGGATTAGTATGGCTGAAAAATCACCGTTTATCTAATACAGCCCAAAAGTTTATAGAATTGTTCACAAACAAAGCGATATAAACGTAGCATTATACGATTCATGAAGCTACCTTAGGCCCTTGGTTCGTGGATTAGACAATGACTCAGAGGGTGCGTGTAGATAAATTGGCTTTTGTTTAGCTATATGAACCAACTAACCTATATTAAAATAAACCTGTCCAGATCCCTTGGAAACCTCTGTTTTCCAAAGGCTCAGAAGTCTAATTGTATGTGATGTAGCTTTCGTTAATCATCCTCATTGGGGGGAATAATCAACCTCACCTCAATTATTTTCCTCGGTGATTATACAAGACAAAAAGGAGCAAAATCATCACGATATCCAGCCTTGCAGCAAAAGCAAACTGCATGAACCCAGATGAAATCAAAGGAATTTTTGTCAATATCAATGCTGCCACCATGATTCCCATTAATGGCACTGCAGCCAGCCTTGTTCCCTTATTGATCAAAATCAAAATCCCGCACACAACCTCGGTCACCGCGACTGCAAGCATCAGCTTTTCGGGATACGGCAGCCTCAGCTGTATGAATGTGTCTGCCAGTTCCTGATTCATCCATTTCATGGCCCCGGAAACAATGAACACATAGGCGACCGCCCACCTTACCAAAGTGATCATTACCATCTCCCCTTTGTAAACTATATGTTTGTGTTGGACAAACATTGCTTGTTTTCATTTTTTATCATTTCCTGACAGAAGACTCCCACTTCAAGGAATATAAAGGGCGG
>NZ_QYTW02000035.1 GCF_003605405.2 Siminovitchia terrae
CAGTCTGTACGTCGATAAACAGGCGCTTACGCTTTTGTTCTTCGTTCGTACTTCTGTTGCCGAAGGTGGCAGCCTGGTTTGCAGGTGCTCAACCACTATAATGTCTTACGGACATTATCTGGTATCGCAACATCTTTTTTCTGCCCTCCGGGCAACGGCCGCTCCTTTGGGGTCACCGGCGAAAACTGGATGTCGCGCAGGCCAGCGGAAACCCCCACTTCAAGACGATTTGTTTTTTAATCGGCTAAGTGGGGGAGGTTCATCCTAAATCATGTCCCGTTACAATAATATAACCCACTAAAAAGATATTTAAAGCTATAATAACTCCCGTACAAATCCAGGCCAGCGATTTCACCCATGTACTATTTGCAAACTCACCCATTTTTTCCTTGCTGCTCGTGAATAAAACAAGGGGAATGACTGCAAAAGGGAGCTGAAGGCTCAAAACGACTTGGCTCCACAAAAGCAACTCGCCTACACCTTTAGACCCAGCTATCCATGTCACGATAAAGGCGGGAATAACTGCAATCAAACGGGTAATCAAGCGGCGGAGCCATGGGGAAATCCTCATGTTGATAAACCCTTCCATAACGATTTGTCCTGTCAAGGTTCCAGTAATGGTTGAATTCTGTCCGGAAGCAAGGAGTGCTACAGCAAATAAAGTGCTGGCAATTCCTACACCCAAAGTCGGGCTTAGCAACTTGTATGCCGCTTCAATTTCCGATACGTCCAGTCCTGTTCCGTAAAATGCGGCAGCCCCCAGAATCAAGATGGCTGAATTGATTAAAAAGGCAATGGAAAGCGAAAAAGTGGAATCCAAAATTGAAAATTTGATTGCTTCTTTCTTTCCTGCACGACTGCGCTCAAAATTCCTTGTCTGCACAATGGATGAATGTAAATATAGGTTATGCGGCATCACGGTTGCCCCTAGGATTCCCAAAGCGATAAACAGCATTTGTGGATTGGCAGCAATCTCGGCTTTTGGAATGTATCCTGCCAATATAGAGGATACTTCCGGTTTGGCTACTATTACTTCAAAGACAAATACAATGAAAATCGTAGCCATCAGTACAATGATAATGGATTCGATGACACGAAATCCTTTCTTTTGCAACAGCAGCAACAACATGACGTCCAATGTCGTAATCAAAATTCCAAGTAATAAAGGAATGTTGAACAATAGGTTTAGTGCTATCGCGGAGCCGATCACCTCCGCTAAATCCGTTGCAATGATTGCAATTTCGGTGAGTATCCAAAGAAAATACGCCGTTTTTTTCCCAGTCGAATCTTTTGTGGCTTGTGCAAGATCCCGCCCAGTAACAATACCAAGTTTCGCAGACAGCCCTTGAAGCAACATGGCAATCAAATTGGAAATGAGAATAACGCTCAGAAGGGTATAACCAAACCTTGCTCCACCTGCGATGGAAGTTGCCCAGTTTCCTGGGTCCACGTAGCCAACGGCAACTAGCGAACCAGGCCCCGCAAATGCCAAGAATTTTCTCCAAAAGCCTGCGTTTGCAGGGACATGAATTGAGCTGTTTACTTCTTCCAAGCTAAGATTAGAGCTCTTTCGCAGCCATCCATTACGTTTTACTTCCTGTTCATCAGACATTCAATCAACTCCTAAAGTAAAGCCGAGGGAAACAAGGTTGCCTTAAGGCAAAAAAATGAGTGAAATAGATTTCTTTTTTTGTAAAAATATCATAAAGCTGTTTCTTTCACAAGCAGTTTGTGTTCTTTGTGAAATTAATCACAATATATGACAAATATCATCCCAAAGTGATGACGTTTATGTCTACTCCAAATTGGTACTTGCTCTTATCATTAGATGTAACATCAATTGGGAGAGGGTCACATGAACAAAGAGAAGACGAAACAACTGCGTAAAAGCGTAGCAGCTTTTGCTAAATCTGATCTGAAAAAGAGCACTGGTCAATTATTAAATACGATTCCACCCTTCTTGGTACTATGGTTTCTGGCGTATCAGAGCTTATCCGTATCCATTTGGCTTACCCTTGGTTTGGCAGTAGTGGCTGCCGGGTTCGTTGTTCGCATATTTATTATCTTTCACGACTGCACCCACGGGTCTTTTTTCAAAAATAAAAAAGCGAATGATATACTTGGCACGATTACAGGAATTATAACTCTGTTTCCATATGAAAAGTGGAAAAGAGAGCACGCGATTCACCATGCCTCCAGTTCGAATCTCGATAAGCGGGGCGTTGGCGATATTTGGTTGATGACCATTGATGAATATAAACAGGCTTCAAAAGGACAACGTCTTTGGTACAGATTCTATAGAAATCCGTTTGTCATGTTCGGATTGGGCCCGTTGTATCTAATTTTGATCTCTAATCGGATTAATAGGAAAGACGCTAGAAAGAAAGAACGGTTGAATACATATTTGACCAATCTTATGATTGTAATAGCGTACACGTTGATGATTGCAGTTGTCGGTTGGCAGGCTTTTCTCATTGTCCAAGGGACCATCATGTTTACTGCAGCAATGCTCGGAGTCTGGCTCTTTTATATTCAGCATACTTTTGAAGACTCCTATTTTGAGGAAGAGACGGAATGGAATTATGTAAAAGCAGCTGTTGAAGGCAGCTCCTATTATAAACTGCCTCGAGTATTGCAATGGGTAACAGGGAACATCGGATTTCATCACGTGCATCATTTGGCGCCGCGTGTACCAAACTATCATTTAGAAGAGGCTCATGATATGACACCGCCGCTTCATCATGCTACGACCATCACAATTAGAACAAGCCTTGAATCTTTGAAATATAAATTATATGATCCGGAAAATAAAGTATTTGTCACCTTCAAAGAGGCACAGCGAAGGATTCAGATAGAAAGAAAACGGCCGAATTTGAAGCCGAAACATATAAGTTTTGAAACAAAATAGTTAGTTTAAGCCATTCCATATTGGTGGAATGGCTTTTCATTCATATTAAAGAATAGCTTGTTATAGAAAATTTTAGGATTAAGCTGTCTCCTCGGGAATCGTCTTGTTTGCCCGCGCTGACCAAGGCGCTTCGCTTTTCTTAATCATCATTGATATAATATGTCCGACAGACAGGAGTGACTATCTGATATGGGTAGCTGGTTTAGCATTTTTCCAAGAAATAAATGGCTGAGTATTTATGTATGGATTATTTTTTGCTTATTGCCCTTCTTTTTCATTTTTAGGTCATCGTCACCATTGGAAATCTCAATAGGCATTACGTTAATGCTGCTGTATTTTTTATCATATATGTTCTCGTATAAGTCAAAAAATAATGGACTTGTCTATATGTGGGTCAGTTTTGAAATTGTCATAAATATTGTCATGACCTTGTTATTTGGATATGTGTACTTGGCTATTTTTACAGCATTTTTTATCGGGAACATTCGAAATCCTGTTGGATTCTATATCATTTACGGTCTTCATATTGCATTTACTGTAGGGGCAATTGTAGCGGGGTTTTTCATAGAAATCGATTTGTTCCTTCCGCAAATTCATTTTATCCTTGTATCAGTTCTAGGAACGGTGCTTCTTCCTTTCAATCTCTTTTATAGGAATAAGCAGATCAATCTGGAAGGGCAGCTGGAACATGCGAACGAACGGATTTCTGAATTGACCGTACTGGAAGAGCGCGAACGGATATCGAGAGATCTGCATGATATTCTTGGCCAAAAACTGTCGTTAATAGGATTGAAAAGTGATTTGGCCGGGAGGCTTATTTTTCGAGATCCGCAGGCGGCAGAAAAAGAGCTGCAAGATATCAGGCAAACCGCCAGTACCGCATTACGTGAGGTGCGGGAGCTTGTTGCCGATATCCGGGCGGAGAAGCTGGACAATGAGCTAGTCAGGACGAAACAGATGTTCAAAGCAGCTGAAATGGAATTAACAGTTGAGGGCGACTCTTCCTTGGGACAAGTTCCAGCAATCATTGAGAGCGTAATGAGTATGTGTTTGAAGGAAGCGGTAACGAATGTGGTGAAACACAGTGGTGGTACGGCTTGTCGGATCACATTCAAAGAAACTCCGAACGAATATGTCCTCTCTGTCGAAGATAACGGTATTGGAATTGCCAATGAAGGAAAAGTCGAACCTGGAAGCGGGTTGAGGGGGATGCGGGAACGCTTGGAATTTGTGAATGGCAGTCTCCACGTTGAAGGCGGAAAAGGGACAAAGCTTACAATTCGCGTACCCGTAGTACTAACACATATCGTGAAGGAGGTTGATTGATATGATTCGTATTGTCATTGCCGAAGATCAGGGGATGATGCTCGGAGCCCTTGGCTCGCTGCTAAATATGGAAGAAGATATGGAAGTTGTCGGACAGGCCAGAAATGGGGAAGAGGCAGTCAGGCTTGTAAAAGAGCTTGAACCTGATGTTTGTATCATGGATATTGAAATGCCGCTTAAAACTGGACTTGAAGCAGCACAGGAACTAAAGGGTTTCTCTAGTAAAATCATCATTTTAACCACTTTTGCGAGGGCCGGATATTTTGAGCGTGCCCGAAAAGCTGGAGTTCGAGGCTATTTGTTGAAGGAGAGTCCCATTGAAGAACTGGTTTCTTCTATCCGCCTAATCATGGATGGAAGGCGCATGTACGCCCCTGAACTGGTGGATATCGCCTATGGTGACGACGATTATATGGAGAACCCTTTGACTGAACGCGAAAGTGAAGTTCTCAGTCTTGTCGCCGAAGGAAAAACAACAAAAGAGATTGCGAAGGAGCTGTATTTGACTCCAGGTACGATCCGAAATTATATATCTTCCATTCTTGAAAAGTTGAACGTTGGTAACCGGATTGAAGCCATTGCCAGGTTCAAGGAAAAAGGATGGTTTAAATAGGGCAGGCCAGCGTTTTTCTCTTCGCTCAAGAAGGCAGCTATCCGTTGTAACGGATGACTGCCTTCTTGTCTGTTTTTAGGAAACTTCTATTTCAGCAGGCGGAAGGAACAGTAGCTTCTAAGCAGTTGTCCCGTTTGATGTTTAAATGACGTTTTCTTTATGAAGCAACTTCTCAATTTCTTCTTTTGTTACTGGTGGGCTGTAAAGGAAGCCTTGCCCAAGTTGGCAGCCGTTTTGCATTAGGAAATTCGCTTGTTCCTCTGTCTCGATGCCCTCAGCAATCAATCCGAAGTTCAAATTGCTTCCCATCTCTATAATTGTTTTGACCAAAGAGGCAGTGTTTGCGTTAGTCATCATTTTTTGGACGAAAGATTTATCAATTTTGATGACATCAATTGGCAGGCTGCTCAGCACACTTAAAGATGAGTATCCGGTACCAAAATCATCAATAGAGACTTTAATGCCGATGTTTTTCAGTTTGCTGATAATCGCAAAGGATTGGTTGATCTTCTGCATGACACTTTCGGTGATCTCCAGCTCCAGATATTTAGAAGGCAGCAAATTTTGACTCAATGTTTCGTCGATCAATTCGATGAATTGTTGATCCTCAAATTGCAATGCCGAGACATTAGCGGCAATTTTTATCCGGATTCCGATGCTTTGCCATAACTTGATTTGCTTGCAAGCTTCCTGGATGACCCACTTTCCAATTGGTATAATCATGCCGGTCGTTTCGGCGACCGGAATAAATTCGTATGGGGAAATAGTACCCAATTCCGGATGCTTCCAACGAAGCAACGCTTCCACCCCTACAATCCGCTTGCTTTTCAAATGTACCTGAGGCTGATAATACAGTTCAAATTCATTATTATGGAGGGCCTTTTTCAATCCATGCTCTATTTTTATTTTCCTGTCATGGATTTTATCATCTTCATGTACGAAAAATTGATAGTTGTTATATCCGCTTTTTTGAGCCAAATGCATTGCTTTGTATGCATTTTTCATCAAAGTGCCTACATCTTTGCCATCATCTGGATACATACTGATGCCGATGCTTATTGTTGTAAAAAATTCCTTTTTGTTCATAATAAAGGGGGCCATAAATAATCCTAGGAGTTGTTCAGCAGCTTCTTTAACTTTTGATTCATCCGTATTCTCTATCAAGAGAATGAATTCGTCCCCGCCATGCCTTGCAAGCATCGCATTGGAAGGGGCCTTTTCAATTAGTCGTTCACTAACTTTGATGAGTAACCTGTCCCCAAGCTGATGTCCTAGCGTATCATTGAAGACTTTGAACCTATCCAAATCTAGAAACATGACTGCAAGCTGATGGCTTTTTTTTTCACTCCACTTAATAGCATCCTTTAAAGTACTTTGAAACTTCATTCGATTTGGGATTCCAGTCAATTGGTCATAATAGGCCATGTAATGCATTTTTGTTTCATGGGTCCTTCGTTCTCTCAGCGATAGGGTGTGCATCAAGCCCATTATAATGATGTTGATGATAGCGATTCCAATCAATATAGAATTTGATCCGATAAAGAATTCCCATTTCTTTGGCTTCAACAGAACAACCTCGTAATGGTTTGCATAGATAGTCATTGATTTCATTGCCAGATAGTGGGAGATGTATACTCCAAGGGATAATATGACTGCAGCGGGTATGTGAAAAAGGGAGAAGCTTTCCTTGATTGTCTTTGCAAACAAACAACCTGAAATAAAAGACAATCCGATCGCAGAAACAAATGAGATGACCACAAGCAAATAATTATATTCGATGAATGCATTTGTAACAATTCCATATGTGCCGCTATAATGCATGATTGTAATGCCCGCGCCCAGCAGGACAGAAGCAGGAGCTAGAGTTGAGAAAGTGGCCTCTTTTTTGAGTGTGAAGATATAAAAGGCAACATACGACAGGGTGATCGTGGAAAAAAGTGAAAAAAACATTATTGGGCCATTGTAAATTGCCTCATTCTCAGTCTTCAGAGACAGTGAGGAGATAAAATGCATGGACCAAAGGCAGCTTCCCAACATTAAGGCGCTTGCTGCAAGCCAAAGCTTTCTCTTTTTTTTCGATTTTACCCCGCGAACCCTCCTCAACAAATCCAATGTAATGACACATAAAAATATTGAAATGACAATGGAAATGAGTACAATAGAGTAGTTGTATACGAATGTGATTTCTACCATTAATAAAACCCTCGTTCCAACTGAATTTAGATAAATAACTGTTTAATTTTTTTATCGGTTTTTTTCGAATTTTGTAAAGGGAATTGTTTTGATTTAACTTTATTCAGCAGAAGTCTCCCACTTCTATAAGTGGTGAGATGAATGCATGTTGTGGTATTCCATTCAGCGGGGGTTCAAACCTAGGCTGAATAAAATTAAAGCCTCCGGCGGATGCCACAGATTTTTACAGGAAATTTATCGAGCGAAAGCTCGANGTTGTGGTATTCCATTCAGCGGGGGTTCAAACCTAGGCTGAATAAAATTAAAGCCTCCGGCGGATGCCACAGATTTTTACAGGAAATTTATCGAGCGAAAGCTCGATAAAATCTGGGCGCAAATACGCCAAGGCGCATTTGATAAATAAGGTGGGAGATTCAACATTTTGGTGAAAGTTGTTGGTCCTTTTAAGCTAAAAAGAAATTCTCATATTATAATGGAAGTAGATAGTACCATACATGTTGAAATAACGGCCTGGTTGGCCTGAATTTAATGGCGGGTTCAAAAGACCTGCCTTATTAAGGGGACGAATCGAATGATATTGAGCAAGACGGAGTCTCGTGAAGGACAGATTAAGACGGGACAAATTGCAGCATTCTTTGCTGATATGATGGCGCTTTTCAAAGGGATTGTACTGATTGCCAATGTGCTGCCCGTTTTTATCGGCTTCTGGTTAGCATTGGTGTTTACCAATATCTCCTTCGCCATGCATCTGAATTTGTTTTTTTTGACAATCATCGGCAGCACGCTTGTCATGGCTGGTGCGCTTGTCTTGAACAACTGGTATGAAGTTGATTTGGACACTGCTATGGACAGGACTCAAATACGCCCTACCGTTACTGGGAGGATTTCGCTGAAAGCAGCCTTGATACTTGGGATAGTATTAAGCATCATTGGATTTGTTTTTTTGGCTTTCACAACGTGGGAAGCCGTTCTTTATGCGTTTATTGGATGGTTTACGTATGTGATTATGTATACGATGTGGACAAAACGCAAATATACCTTCAATACGATTGTGGGGAGCATTTCTGGAGCTGTTACACCGTTGATTGGGTGGGCGGCGGTTGCTTCTGTCAACCACATTGTTCCTATTGTTCTGTTTATGATTTTATTCATTTGGCAAATGCCGCATACTTTTGCAATTGCGATGAAAAGGCATGATGAATATAAAGCGGCGGGAGTGGCGATGCTTCCTGTCATCCGCGGGTTTGAGATGACAAAGCGCCAAATGTTTGTTTATGTCGCTTGTCTGTTGCCCTTTCCTTTCTTTTTGGCACCGCTTGGCACAGCATTCATTGCTGTCTCGACTTTAATGAACCTGGCATGG
The DNA here is from genome assembly GCF_003605405.2 of Siminovitchia terrae. Lineage (GTDB taxonomy): Bacteria > Bacillota > Bacilli > Bacillales > Bacillaceae_C > Siminovitchia > Siminovitchia terrae. Next base: position 8,404 of record NZ_QYTW02000035.1, read on the forward strand.
CTGGGGCTGGTGATTAGGGGATTTTTTGTAAAAGATGATATTAAATGGGCAAGAATCAATTTTGTAGTGTCAGTCAACTATATTGCCATTATTTTCATTATGATGTTTTTAGTGACTTTGTAAACTGGAGGAGTTGTTTGAACTCCTCTTTTTTCATGCAAATATAGCAGGTATAATGGAATGAACAGTAGATGAAGGGGATTTTTCACAATGTCTCAAGACTTTTTTGACCAAATGCAGAAGGAGACGGCTGTCATCTTAAATGAGGTTCAAAGAAAGGCAGTGCTTCAGACAGAAGGACCGCTGCTTCTGCTCGCTTCGCCGGGTTCGGGAAAAACAACGACCATCATTATGCGAATTGGATACCTTATTCAGCAGAAGAAGGTTCCTCCTGCCCGGATAAAAGCCGTTACCTTTAGCAGGGCTTCTGCCAACGATATGAAAGAGCGCTTTAAACAATTTTTTCCCGAGCTTCCTCCAGTAGATTTTTCTACGATTCATAGTCTGGCTTTTGAAACTGTTCGGGAGCAATTGTACGAGGAACGGGTCGATTACCAGATTATTGAGGGGAATACGGAAAATGGATTGCATAAGAAGTTGATTTTGCGCAAGCTGTTTGAATCTGTTGTTAGTGAGACAATGACAGACGATCAACTGGAAGAGCTTATGACCTATATCAGTTTTATAAAAAATAAAATGATTGCTCAGGATGAGTGGTCGTCGGTTAAATGCACTGTTCCAAAGGCAGTAAAGATTTTACAGAGGTACGAAAAATTCAAGCAGACAGGTCATCACAAGCTGTTGCTGGATTTTGACGACATGCTGACAATGGCAAATGATATTTTTGAGAATGAGAAAGAGCTTCTGAAGAAATATCAAAGCAGATACGATTACATATTGACGGATGAAAGCCAGGATACGTCATTGGTGCAGCATAAAATCGTGGAAAAGCTGACAAGGGAACATCGCAATCTATGTGTGGTGGCTGACGATGATCAATCGATTTACAGCTGGAGAGGGGCAGAGCCGTCTTATTTGCTGGATTTCAAGAAGGCTTATCCGAGTGCAGAAGTTTTGTTTATGGAGCAGAATTACCGTTCTTCTAAGGAGATCGTAGAGACTGCAAACAATTTTATCAAGCAAAACAAAAAACGGTATGCCAAAAATATGTTCACGAAAAATCTTTCGTCAAAGCCTATTGTATTTAAAAAAATTTCAGATTACAAGTTGCAAGCAAAATATTTGGTGAAAGAAATCAGGGATGAAGAAAGTTTGTCGGATATTGCGGTATTGTATCGGAACAATGCTTCTTCCATCGCATTGATGAATGAATTTGACCGGGCGGGCATCCCTTTTTTCATGAAAGATTCGGACAACCGCTTTTTCTCTCATTGGGTCGTTGGCGATATCCTAAATTTTATGCGGATGACTTTTACGGATAAAAGGCCGGATATTTTAGAGAAAATCCACACAAAACTTAATGGTTATATTACAAAAAAACAGATGATGGCTCTAAAGCAGATCAAAAATAATGAATCTGTTTTTGATAATCTTATCAACCACGTTCCATTGAAAGATTATCAGGTAGAAAGGTTGAAGGATAACAAGGATACCTTTCGTCAAATGAAAGAAATGCCGCCGCTCCATGCGATCCATGTCATTAGGGATCGGTTGGGATATGAGAAGGCCTTGGAGAACATGTGTGAGCGCTTGGGATTCCGAAAAGAATATCTCCTGGGTATTTTAAATACGCTGGAGGAAATCGCGCAGGAACTCAAAACAATGGAAGAGTTCGCGGCGCGTTTAAAACATTTGGAAGCAAAACTAAAAACATCCAAATTTAAGAAGGATGAAAATGCAGTTACCTTCTCCACTTTCCACAGTGCGAAGGGCTTGGAGTTTGAAAAAGTGTACATGATCGACTTAGTCGACGGTGTCATCCCATCAACCGAAGACAAAAAGGGGGATATAGAAGAGGCTGTGCGCTTGTTTTATGTCGGAATGACCCGAGCCAAAAGGCACTTGGAATTGATTTCATATCAACAAAGAGATGGGGCGAAAACAATGGAATCCCAATTTGTCAGCGATGTCTGGAACATCATGAACCCATCGAAGGAAATCGCCATCCAGGGGCGGGAACTAAGAGAAAAAACAAAGGCTGTTGAGGCTAATCCAAATGCTATTTCTGACATGTCCGAGCTCCAGCAAGGAATGTCCGTAAAGCATAGAGTATTCGGAGCAGGCAGTATCAAATCACTCAGCGAAGAAACCGTACGGATTCAGTTTTCAAATCAGGAAAAATCTCTTTCTATTAAAATGTGTTTGGAACGTGGGTTGCTGGAGCCTGTTTGAGAAAGGGAGTGTGAGCCTTACTCGGGGGATTTGAGAGGGAAAAGTGCCTGTTGGGCGGGGTTGCTCCAACAGGGGTGTATGGGCGGCATGATGTAAGCGAAGCCTGAACCCCTTGATACACAAGGGTTTGACGGCAACGAATTATAATCAACAACATTCCAACAACATTTTAAAAACATCCTTCCACTCAAATTGTTGTGTGAAGGATGTTTTTCTTATCTGGTTTAAAATAAAGATAAGTTGGGAAGTAATGAAAAAGACAACGGTATTTTATGTGGATTTTATAAAGATTTGTCTCTTTAGATATGCTCAATCAAAGATTTTTCCTATACTATACCTTTACCGGTTATGTTGACATGTTTTTGTGCATATTATATAATGATCTTAGCGATCAGGCCCAGATCCTTACGAGGACTGGGCTATTTTTATGGAGATGAAGACGTTTGAAACCTTTTAAAACTCATAGACAACAATTGGGAATCTTACGTGACCGTGGTTTAGAAGTTAAAAATGGATCAACAGCATTGAGAATACTCGAAAAAGAAGGATATTATGCTTTGATAAATGGGTATAAGGATCTTTTTCTTAAATTAGATACTCAAGGTAAACCACTTGATCCAGAGGAATATAAAAAAGGTACAACCTTTGATGAAATATATCAGCTTTATTCTTTTGATCGAAGTTTGAGAAACTTAATATTAGAATATATATTAATGTTTGAAAGTAGTATTAAAGCAAAAATTTCTTATCGTTTTTCGGAGAAGTATAAAGAACAGCATGCTTATTTAGTATTGAAGAATTATACTCGTAATCCTGATCAATTAAAAAACGTACTTGATTTAATATCAACAATTTCAAATACTATATCAAAAAAAGGTAAAGCAAAAGGTGAGAATCCAATAAAACATTATTTGGATTCTCATGATGGTGTTCCGCTATGGGTTTTAGTAAATTATTTAACATTAGGCAACATCAATTATTTTTACATGTGTCTCACTGATAGTTTACAGAACACTATCGCTAAGGACTTTGCAATAAACTTTAATAGAGATTACCAACAAAATTGCCAAATAACACCGGCTATGATTTTGGATGTACTAAAAATGGCGAATTTCTTTAGAAATGTATGTGCTCATGAAGAAAGAATGTATAGCTTTAGTGTACACAACCCACCCAGAAACGCTCAAATTGGAAAAATATTAGGCATTCCACGAAATCATATAAATAATGGAAGGTTGTTTACCTTGATAACGTTCCTTAAACTTGTTTTACCTAGAAAAGATCATAAGCAACTCATTAAAGAAATTAAACTGCTCTTTAATGAATATGAAAATAAATTTTCATCTGTAAGCTTCGATGATATTCTTTTTAAAATGGGCTTTCGGTATAATTGGGAAACGAGATTTTAGTATCAATATATAGGTTTAAAAAAGACCCTCATAAAAATGGTGGTCTTTTTTTAGAATATACCCGTTTTGAACGATTGTTTCAAAACGGGTTGGTTTCATTTTGCGAATGGTTTTGAAGGTTTTCTGAAGCTTCATTATCGTGTTATTTTCTACGTTTCGATATTTATAACCTGATCCATTAACTGACTAAATCGTTCTGCATCTTTTTCTCGAACTGGTTTAGTAATATGCAGATATATCCTTTTAGTGATTTCGTCATTTGCATGTCCTAACCTTTTCATAATTCGTTCTAATTCCACTCCTGCTTCTGCCAATAAAGAGGTATGCGTATGACGAAAAGCATGTGGAGACAAATGCGGATTCATATTTGCGATTCGGAGAATTCGGTTCATTCGATGTTGTACAAATTTAATGTAATGTGGATACCCCGGATATTTATTGCTATTAACAAAAATAAAATCTTCGTCGTGATAATCTTCTCCCGTAGCTTCTTTCAATTGCTCGTTATAAGAAATGACATTTTGTAAAGCGTCGTAGACGACCGGTGCAATATCAATGGTTCTTCTCGATGTTTTGTTTTTAGTAGTCACCAGCTTATAATCCTTTATAATATTCTTTGGGTTATAAAGTGTTTTAGAAATCTTTAGAAAGTAAGTCCCTTCTTCTTCGAATACATCTGTTGTTTTTAAAGCACACAATTCTCCTAATCTCAATCCGGTATATGCCAATGTAAGAAAAATTTCATAGTCATGAAGAAGACCATGATCTTTACAGGTTTTCAGGAAATTAGACAATTCATTCTTTTCCATATAATTAGGTAGCTTTTCTTCATTTTCGATTTCTTCAACTGTTTTCGTATATCTTGGAAAGTAGCTGTAGCGTGTTGGGTCTTCTTTAATAACCTCCAATTCAACCGCCTTTTCGAAAATCATTTTTCCGGTAATATAGATTCCTTCCAATGTGCTTTCAGAGAACCGTTTTTTCATATCGTTAATTGCATCTTGGAACATCTTTAGGGTAATATCTTCAATCGAAATATGTCTAAAATAGTGTTGCCAATTATTGATTTCATTTTTCCTAATCCTAATAGTTCCCGGTTTTACAGCTCGTTGATTTTGATAAATATCTAGCCACATATTGCAAAAATCATAAAAAGATTTGTCGTCTCCTTGAAAAATACTCCCCTTACCTTTGATTTCCTTCTCCAATTCATAAGCCATTTCCTGTGCTTCTCGCTTAGTTTTAAAACCCTGCCGGCTTGTCTGTTTTCGTTTTCCTGTGATTGGGTCTTTTCCATTATCAATTACAAACCTCCAAAACACCCCGTTTTTTGTTTGGTATTTGTAAAATGATGCCACTCCTTCGATTTCTCCTTTCAGCATTCAAAATAATTGTTTCGATTCCCTCCTTTCATACTTAGTCCTAAAAAGATTTGTGCGGTATTGCTTATTAGTTAAGATGCACAGTGTAATTGTAGGCGCAATTCAGCAAAATCATATTCAACATGAAACACCCTTGAAATTTCATGTATGATTTCTTCCCTTGTCATATTTTGGGCGCATAAAGATAATTGGTTCATAAGAAATTTTGGTACACAAAAATACAAATGGAAGTTGTGCAATTCTCTAGTTGCTTTACCTTCCAAAAACATTTGGTAACAAGCATAAACAGCCATGCTTCTTCCGAAGTCCTGCCAAAGATCATGCTTACTTTGCTCTTGGTTTAAGTAAATTCTCCACTCCCCGCCAAGATTGTTAAGTTCGGTCGGATAATTATAAAAGTGTATATGTAATCCCAATTTTTCTGAAATATCTAAGATGACTTCTTCCACTGATGCATCTTTCAATTGTTCCCACCGATGAATGTTGATGTCAGAATAAATGTTTTTAATGAAATTATGCATAATGCTTTTTTCCTCCCATCTTGTTCATAGTTGCTATAGATATAAATTAAAGACACAGCAGCCAACTTGAAGGAATTACTAGGATGTATCGCTGCCCGGCTGGCCGTATCGAAGCCCTAAACCAATCAACAGACACCCTCACTTTCTAACATTCCCCATTTATAACGATGACTATTATACCATGACGAATTGCACGAAACACATGTTCTATTAAAAGGCATTTTTAATACCTACCGATAGGTAGATATTAAAAACCGTCCGGTAGGTATTCAGATTTGAATTCTAAACGCGTTTTAAAATCTCTATATTTTAACCAAAAACAAAAAATGTTTGTTTATCTCTTTTTTATTTATCGTCTCTTTTTTCACCTTTAATCAAATTCCACATAGTCCGTAATTTTTCTAAATCTTCTTGGTCAGACTTAGAAAGATCTATAAACCATCTTTTTAAATTAGGATCGCTTATCGCTTTTAAAAATTCTTCTTCTTCTTCATTCCTGTGCGCAGAAGTAGGCTTGCTTGTAATACCTAAAAGGTAATCAGTGGAAACATCGTAAAGCTCGGCTATTTTGGCGATCATGTCGTTATCTGGTGTCCGTAACCCGTATTCCCAATTTGCATAAGTCGATAAAGTATTGACATTCAATTTCTTTGCAACATGAGTCTTGGACCAACTTTTACTTTCGCGTAACGCCTTTAACTTTTCCGAGAGATTATTTTTCATTAATACACACCTTTTCCCTCAAATTATAAAAAAATAAAGAAACGGACATCCAAACATTTATAAATATATTAACATACTTACACAAAAAATGAAAGATTTTTCACAGTTTGAAAAATAGTTAGGTTGACATACACGCTATGAGTAGGTTACTATGTTGGTGAGTTACCCGTAACGTGTATAAATAATGAAAGGCTGTTGAAAGATGTAATCATGAATCTAATGAACTATAACATTAATCGGTTGAAACGAATTAGGATTGAAAAAGGAATATCCCAAACGTATATGGCGCGTAAGTTAGGATACAAAACACCTTCTGGATATGCCAACATCGAAAGCGGAAAAATAAAATTAACACTTGAAACAGCTTTAATGATTTCAGAGATTATTGAAGTGGATTTTCACGTCCTTTTTTTTGACTAAAACATACACATATTGTGTATATTTTTTCTTTGAAACATACACACCTTGTAAATATTCATTTAAAGGTAACTAAGGGGGAAGAAAATCATGAGTTCTATGTTAGATCATTTGAAATCGGAATTGATGAAAGAAGAATTAAAAGCACTCTTCAAAGAAGCGTATGAACTCGGTATTCAAGATTCTAAAAAGCAATACAAATACCCGTTGCTACTGACTAAAAAAGACTTGGCGGAAATATTTCAAGTAAAAGAAGCGACAGTCAACAAAATTGTCGGAAGAAGAGGGTTTCCGAAAGCTCGTTTTGTTTCAGCCAGGTATCCAAGGGATGAAGTTTTTAAGTGGATGGAAGAAAACAGCGTGCGAAACTCGGTTACATAAAGAGAGCCGTCAGCAAGGAACCTATGAAACTATTTTTCGTTCCTATACATAAGAGCATAAACACTAAAAGAAAGGGTGGTTGGAAATGGGATCTTTCTTTGTCTTGCAAGTTCATACAGGATTTGAAATTGAAGCCAAAGAAATGTTGCAGAGTGTTTTGGCAAGAACGAACAACAGAACAGTCAAAAGTATCTATGCAATGGAAAAAGTGGAGTCCGTCTATCAGACAAGTGAAGACTTAAAAGAGCTTACTGAACTCGACCGCGATGAAATATCTGAACATCTTCACGCGAAACGATTGCAAGCGGGATTGTCAAACCTTCGCCATGCTTGCGAAGCCATGAAAAGGTACGAGGATGCAGATACGCTCGCACTTCTTGACTCCTACCGAGAAAATATCCGCGCACTTACGAAACAACTGAAAGAATTGCGTAAGGGAAGCAAGCGGATCGGGTCGGTCCTAAATGGTTATATTCTCATTGAAACTCATGAAAATATAAGCCGTTTTCCTAGTGACTTATTGCACATCGTTTATAGCATCCCAAAGATCATTGGACTGCCAAGTAAAAACAATGTACCGCAAGAAGAAGTGGATTCCTTTTTCACACAAATCGATATTTCGCCTGAAATTGAAATCGAATTGGACGAGTTTTCTGACGTTGAGGAAGATGAACAAGTAAAACACGAACTAATCGAACAAGCAAACGAGGTTATCGGAAGCCCAAAAGAAAAATGGTTGCTGAACAGACTGGATAATTACAGGAAACCTATCGAGAAAGAAATCGAAGATATACTTTCCGAATATAGCCAAAGACAAAAAGAGAAGTGGACAGGTAATCCCATCCACTCAAAAATACAATCCATAAATGTTTCAGTGCGGCAAAGGAAAAAGCGTATCCGAATGCCACTATCCCTTTTTGAGACTGTTTATCCCAATACCTCAATTCCTTCGAAACAGAACGTGTTTGTGATGGAAGACCGCCATCTTTTCTTGGAACGATTGAAAGATTTGCTCTGTGAATCTACCGAGAAAGGGTGTGTGTATCATGAATGAAGAACAAGCTCTCATGCCTGAATCACATTTAGGTACTCTAAAAGACGTGGTTTTCAGGCAAGAAGACTTTTTGATTGGTTATATGGAAACAGATAAACGAGAACGTATCAAAATAAAAGGTAGTCTGTACGGTGTGGAAAAAGGCGAAGAAATAGCAATCAAAGGAAAATGGGAAACTCATCCTAAATATGGAAGGCAATTCGCAGTTGAAACATGGGAACGACCTATTCCACAGACAAAAGAACAAGTCATCGCTTTTTTAGCTTCCCCTCTTGTGAAAGGTTGTGGCCCTAAGCAAGCGGTCATGATTTATGAAAAGTTAGGGGAAAATGCTATTGACATCATTGGTGAAATAGGAGAATCATGCCTTGAAGGAATCAGGGGTATTGGTCCGAAAAGGCGAAACAAGATTGTAGAGAGTGTTCGTTCGACGTTCGAAGTTCAAAAAGTCATTAGCGAATTGCTCGTATACGGCATTACGGCGGAAGTAGCCATGAAAGCTTATAAGGAATTTGGTCCGAATGCTGCCGCGATTATACAGGAAAATCCATATGAATTGATAAAACTCGACAATATCGGCTTTCTTAAAGCTGACGAAATTGCAAGGAAAATTGGAATACTTCCGATTTCGAGTTTCCGCATTGATGCTTGCATGGAATTCGTCTTAACAAAGACATGTTATAGTTCCGGGCATTGCTATGTGGAAGAACATGAATTGTTCAAGCAAGTCGAACTTGCCCTTAATCATCATTCCTCCGGGGATGATATTGTCACAATGGAAGAAATTGAACAAAGCGTTCTTCGTCTCGACGGCGACACCATTGTCATCGACGAAGACGGTAGTATTTATCCAAAACGACTATTCAATTATGAAACAAGCTTAGCCCGGAAACTTTCAAGATTGAGAGGTTCGCGGGGTGGCGAAGCCATGTCTTTTTTGGAAAAGCAGATTACGACTTACCAAAAAAAGAATAGAATCATCCTTGCAGAAAAACAGCGAGAAGCCGTCAAACGGCTGTTTTTTGAACAGATGCTCATATTGACTGGGGGACCCGGGACAGGCAAGACTACTGTGGTTAAGGCAATGATTGACGTGTTTAAATCCGTCTATCCGAAAGCACAAATAGCACTTGCTGCTCCTACTGGAAGAGCAAGCCGGAAGCTTTCAGATGTCACTGGACAAGAAGCAAAAACAATCCATAGTTTGATTGGATACCGTCCCGGAGACAAACCTGAATACAACAATGATAATAAACTCCCTGCAAACTTACTCGTAGTGGATGAAGTGTCGATGGTAGATCTTCACCTAATGCACCTGCTCCTGCAAGCCGTGGAAGACGACACTAAGATTCTACTTGTCGGGGATACAGACCAGTTACCATCAGTAAATCCTGGTAATGTCCTAGCTGATATGATTCAAGCCGGTATACCGACAGTCCGGCTTACTGATGTGTTCCGACAGGCAGAGGAAAGCCAAATTGTCACTAATGCTCACCGAATTAATAAAGGGAAGCCATTGTTGATTGATACAACCAAAAACGATTTCTATTTCATTCGAAAGGAACAACCAGAACATATTGCGCAGCTCGCTGTTTTAAGCGTCGTTCGTTTTATGAATCTTGGGTATGATTTATCTGACATTATGGTATTAAGTCCAATGAAGAAAGGTCCTGTTGGAACCATCACATTGAATCAGATGTTGCGAGATACCATCAATCCGAAGACTGTCTATACGAATGAATGGAAAGTTGGGGACCGAGTTTTTCGTGTAGGGGATAAAATTCTTCAAAAGAAGAACAACCGAGATAAGGATGTATACAACGGGGACATCGGCATTATTCGTGCCATCGACAAACATTTCGACACGGAATTAAATGAACACATCCAAATCCTCACTGCTAATTTCGGTGGCAGGAACGTGACCTATAAGCGTGGGGATATGGATCAGATTGAACTCGGTTACGCTATTACGATACACAAGTCGCAAGGCGGAGAAGCCCCTATTGTCATCATTCCTATGACTACAAGCCATTACATTATGCTTGCACGGAATCTTGTGTATACGGGTTTGACGAGGGCGAAGGAGAAGGCCGTTTTCATTGGAACGGACAGAGCAATGAATATGGCAATCGCAAACGATAAAATCACAAAACGTAATAGTCGATTATCGGAACGGATCATCACAGAAATCAATTACAACAATCGCTATAAGGAAAGCGAAAGGGTCAACGGATGATGTTGACTCCTTTTTATTTTGCGCCGTGGAATACACACAGGGAATACAGAGGTGGAAACGAATGAAACTACAACGTCAATTTGAGATTGCAGAACAACGTGCCAGACAGCGCGAATCCGAAAGGCGTGTCGATTTAAGTGAAGTAGCTAAGCAAGAGCAGAAAGCGAATCAAATGGGATACGGTTTATACAAAATTAAAAAGAAGAACAAAACGCCTTTTGTTCAGATGTTCCATGAAAACATCGACATACTTATTAAAGAAAAGTATATGACAATGAATGAACTTGGTTTTTTGTCGGCACTCTCTCCATTTATTGCAATGGGGTCCAATGCCGTCAAACATCCCGAAACAGATCATTTTATGACCATTACCGAAATTGCAAACGTGTTAGGGTTCCAAAGAGAAACCCTAAGCAGGACGATAAAGAAGATGTTAGACAAGGGATTGATGTATGAGATTGTCAGCGCACGAGAAATCAAACTCTATAAAAGGAATGTCAATGCTCGTCCTTTGTTCGTGAATCCCGAAATCATGTACAAAGGCAACAAAGACGAAATTGATCCGATGCTTTGTGACATGGTAATGGAATATGACTACATCGAAAAAAACAAAGTCCTCCTTGAATGGAAAGTCTGGCATACCCATGATCAAAAAGCGGGGAAGATATTGAGTCGTTCCACTTATTTGAAATACAAGAAACAAAGTAAGAAAAAGTGAGCCTTTAGGAGTGTGATTATTTTTTCACACATTAGAATTTACGCCAAAATAGTGCGTTGGGGGTGTGACTTAAAAATCACGCTCGCGTGACTTAAAAGTCACACCTTAAAATGGCTAATAATGTTGATTTCGTGCGGTTTTTCGCGCTTCGCTTCAATGGCGCTATTCTTACTCTTATATATAGAGTCCAATTCTTAATTTTTCAGACAAAAGGTAAGGAGTTGGTTTACTTGGTTATCCAAGAGTCAAAAAAGGACTCCAACGTCGTAACCTTCGTGACGCCCAATATTTCCTATTTTACTGAACAGAAATACCTCACAGATGCGGAAATGGCGTTTTTGTTCCGGTTATCCACTGTTCTCGATGCCGAGAATTGCATCAACCGAGAAGGCAACCAGTATCTTACTCAAAGTAAGTTGGCTCAACGTTTGGAGATGTCTAGAGAAACTACGAACCGATTAATTGGAGCTTTGGAAAGAAAAGGGTTACTTAAAAAGGAAACGAACAATAATGCCAATTCAAAAACGGCTCAATATAAGGTGTTCGTTAATCCTAATATACTGTTCTATGGCGAAACGTCTTGTGCAGTTCCATTATTCATCAAGCACCTTTTCGCAGAACCGGTCCGTAACTCAATCATGGATAAATTACCTTTCAAGGTATAACAGTAATCAACGGAAAGGGGGTGGTTGGTTTTCGCGAATGTTTAATCGCACATTAATATGGGCGTATACAGTCGGTTTACTATCCGGCGTTTTAGGGACGTACCTAACGTACACTTTACTTGTTTCAGCAGCACAAGTGAAAGCCTTGTTTCTCTTTTACCTGATATTAAGCATATGTTCTGGCGGTATCTTATTCTTTCTGCTTGGCGGAATATTCGTCTTCAAAGTTACCGACTTCTATCAGGAAACGAAAATCAAGGAATCTAGCGGTACTTCCGAAGGTCCAGTGAAAAGAACATGCAAACAAGGGGATTGACCTGATAAGGGTCGCCCCTTTTTGTGTGGATGGAAAGGAGGGGGTTGTATGACAGTAGATGATAGAGATCCAGCTTTGTTGTCGGATAGGGCGTTTCTGGAAGAATGGTGCTATGTATGGGGAAATTATAGCAGGGATTTCTACCGAAATCTTTCGGATGCGGAATTGGAAAAACTTTATGACGAGCTGAACGATAAAGTGAGCAGGAGCCAGCAGACTTTCAAGAAATGAGACTCAGGAATTAGAAAGTACAGGGGGAAGATCGCCATTCCCTTGCCCAACTACAGGCAATCCCCCCGAAAAAAAACAAAGAGGTAAAACAAATAAAGGGGAGGTGACAGTCATTGGGGCGGAAAAATATAAGGACGGTTGAAACATTTTTGATTTGCAGCGTATGTGACAACGTCTACCCGATGTTCCGGCACAAAGGGAAACAGAAAAAGGACGGGCATATTAAACATCTATGGTGTTATCGCTGCAAAGATACAACTGCGCATGTAGAGGATAAAAGGCTTTTCAACAGGCCATCGTTGGAGAAAGAATGCGTGGGAACCTATCCCGAAAGGAGGACGTCCTACTGATGGAGTGGCAAACGCATATGTTGTCCGGTGTTGTTGCTGGATACATGATAACGGGTGGTGACTGGAAAGGTGGACTAATCGGTGGTATTGCCGGTATTCTCCCGGATCTTGATGAACCAAAATCGAAATTCGGAAAAATCCTAATTCCCGTATCGCTTCCGCTTAATCAGTTGGTTGGACATCGAACGCTAACCCATTCACTTTTGTTTGCCATAGCAACAGGATTGTCATTATCCTTGTTTTTTAACATGAATGTGGGTCTTGCGTTTGCGGCAGGGGTTCTTGCGCACGCTGCGGGGGATATGCTGACAGGTAGAGTTAAATTGTTTTACCCTTTTAATCTATCAGTTGGTATGAAGGTATCTCCATTCGTGTTCTTTGTAAACGACCGGATTTGCCGGGTCGCTATGGTTTTAATGCTATTGTTTTTTGGTTGGAAAGATTTCACTGATTATTTTTTGAGTTTGGCTAATTGATTAGAGAAGATTGAGAGAGACAAAGTTATTTTGATAGTGACCGAAAGGGAGGAAAAATGCGTGAATACGATTTATGTAGGAGTAGATTTAGGATATGGTTGGGTTAAAGCGATGTCATCAACAGGTAAGAGGGTCGTGTTTCCATCACTCGTTGGTAAAGGACATGATCGAGGACTTACGAACATGTTTGGAGAGGAAAAAAACACACATTCAAATATGAACGTCATGTATAAAGGGGAAAATTATTTCGTCGGAGAATTGGCAAAGGAGTCTCGATCTTTGTCTCGGATTTTTGAACGGGAGAGGTTTAACCATTTGTACACTCATATCTTGTTGAATACAGCCATTCAACTTGTGACAGAAGGTGGAAATGGTTCTGTGAAGTTATCAACAGGGCTGCCACTTGATTTCTATGGTGCACAGGCAAAGGATTTTCAACAGTCCATCAAAGGCGTTCATCCTGCAATTGAATGGGTATCTGGTTCCCTTGCTGGACGTACCGAGCAGATCAACATTGAAGATGCACTTGTGTTTCCCCAAGGGGCATCGGCAGTATATGCAGCATTGTTCAACCATGAAGGCAAATTGACATATCCTCAATACATGAAAAAAGGAGCACTTATCGGTTTAATCGACATTGGATATAGGACGACAGATTTTGTGGTTGTTGAAATTCAGGAGAACAACGGATTTATGCCAATGACCAAACTGTCCGGTACAATCGACGATGGTGTTATTAACCTGACTCGGGATATTAGACAAGCCTTTAAGGTGCAATCAGGCGGCGCGGATTTGAATGAATTTCACTTGAATCGGGTCATGCAGGAAGAAAGATTGACATACAAAGGGAAGACACTTGATTTTGAGGATGTTATCCATTCCAGTAAAAAATCGATTGCTATGAATATCGTGGACCGGCTTAAAAATGTATGGGGAGAAGAGTCGGATTTGTTCGATGCCATTTTCCTTGCTGGTGGTGGAGGCGAGTTATTCGAACCATTCATTCAAAAACCTTTTGATGAACGGCTGATTAAGATTCAAGAAAGCCAATTCGCAAATGCGATTGGGTACTTGCGACTTGGAAACTCCATTTTTAATCATCGGAAATAAGGTAGCGGGCGGTGAACGACGATGACTGCGAATTGGAAAAGGCGGTATAGTTTTCGATTAACGGATGACGATGAAGACCTCGGGCAAATGCTTGAAAATGTACCGGACAGTAAAAAAAGTGAAATGATTCGTAATATGCTCAAATACGCATATCGCATGATGAATGAAGAACGGAAAGAGAAAAAAGAACTGGATGAGCTTAAAAAAGCGTTGCTTGATTTCAAAGAATCATACCAATTGCAACATGAAGAGCTATTAAAGGAATTACGCAAAGGGATCAAGGTTGCTCCAAGTCAGTCTGCAACAGAAGGAGAGGAACGGGAGGGTGTCGTATCGGAAGACGCCATCAGAAACAGTGCACAAGCCTTTCTTTCCTCTTTCGGCGGCATAGAGTAGCCATGCGGAAGGGAGATATACATGCTAGATGCAAAGACTAGAAAAAAGATAGAGAGTGGCTTCAAGGAGAAAACGCGATTGGCGAAGAAAAGGTTGTTTAGGGAAATAAGCAGATGTTTTAAAGTATGTGACGCCTGTCCAATGAATGGGCAGGTGATTTCCGATGCTGCCCCAGAGGAACCTAATTCCTATCAGTCGGTATGTGGGAAGTGTCCAATATATAAGAGGATGCGAAGTGCAGGAGCCGAACTTTGGGAAAAGGATACAAACATCGAATTTCTTCTTTCTAAAGGAAAAAAGTTAACAGCTGATGAAGTCCTATATTTGCTCGAACAGGGAGCGACAAAGAAATCCATTCAACATGCGCTCGGGTTTTCCAATCCGAAACAGTTGAATGGCTTTTTAAATGCAATTTATCAAAGCAAGGGATGGAAAACGGATAAGGTTATGTAAGGAAATGTAATGAAACTAATAACTTAATAAGAAAAAACAATAGACAAGGAGTTAATGGTATTAATGAAAAAGAAAACATGGTTGAAAGTTTTATCAGTTGGTGTACTTGCAGTAGGGTTGGTTGGATGCAGCAATACAGAAAATGCACCAAAGACAGATACAAAAACGGAAGATGTCGCAAAGAAAGTGAATGAGGATGCGAAAAAGATTTTTGAACAAGCTAAAACGAAATTCGAAGACGCAAAAAGTATGAAGTTTGTCATAGAGAACAAGCAGACATTTAAAATTGGCGATCAAGAAGATTCCGGTTCCATCACAAAAGAAACGGAGTTCATGAAAGATCCAGTCATGGCTCATATCATTACAAAAGCTAATATCGCCCCTCTTGGAGAATATCAAACTGAAATGTATTGGGTGGACGGATACCATTATCATGCTTTTGAAAACGAGACGACCGAGAAAAGCTGGAATAAAGTAAAGCCAGGAAACGAGTACATTAATGAAGATTACCGTTTTGTCCAAGACATGTTCAATGCCTTCAAGGGTAATATTGATGATTTTAAAGTGAGGGAAAAAGATGGGGCCTACCATTTCGTTTTTGCTGCTGACAAGAAAGAAATAATCGAGAAATATAAGACAGTGACTAGTTGGCTCATGAATACGGAAGGTGCGGAAATTAATAAGATGGATGTGAATTTCACATTTGACAAAGACAGTAATGAATTGAAGTCTCTTCACTATATCTTTGATATGTCTGGCGTTGCACGTGAGGAAAAAGGAGATAAGGGGGATGTCCATGTGGATGCCTTGCTTACCGTAAGCGACTATGGTAAGGCGACTGTCAGCCTACCGGAAGAAGTAAAGAAAGGAGCGAAGGAGTTGCAGATAGAGAAACCTGCAACGGAAGAATCCGATAAGTAATGAAACAGTTACCAAATGCGTTGTTGTCGGCGGTCGTACTGTTCATTCTAATGGGAGTTCTTCTGCAAGGTGGAGGGGAGGAAGCCCCTTCTGAAATTATTCCGCCATCAAAAGAAAATAGTTTACAATTACGAAAAGTAAAAGCTTCCATAGCTAGAATTGTGGATGGTGATACGGTCATTGTTCGTTTTTCAGAAGGAGATTTGAAAGGCAAGGAAGAACGTATTCGGCTTCTCTTGATCGATACTCCAGAAAGCGTCCATCCCTCAAAGGAACCTGAATGGTTAGGGAAGGAGTCATCAGAATATGCCAAGAAATATTTAAAGGAAGGCCGGAAGGTTACTGTCGAAATCGGGAACCCGGAGCGTGATAATTACGATCGGTTGCTTGCCTATATTTGGGTCGATGGTGTGAATTTCAATCAGCACATGATTGAGAAAGGCTATGCACGAGTAGCTTATGTTTATCCACCGAACACAAAGTATCTTGAAGAGTTTAAGAAGGCGGAGGAAAAAGCGAAAAAGAAAAAAGTTGGTATTTGGGGTGTTGCGGGATATGTGACCGAAAAAGGTTTTGACATGTCTGTCATTCAACCAAAAGGAGAGGTAGCTAAATGAGTAATCTGGGGGAAATCGTAAAACAGTATAAAAAGATTGGAAAGGAAATTGAGACTCTTTTACAAGATACTGACGAAATGTTCGACAATACGAATGCAGCAATTCTTGACATCGAGGAATACCAAAAATATCTTTTGGTTTACCAAAGTCAGTTAGCTCTTGAAAAAGCACATAACTACATGAAAGAGTTAAGTAAAACAACTTTCATAGAGGGCTATTTGGAAAAGAAAAGTAATGGTCGATATGCGATAGGGGGATATGAATTGTCAAGCGGTTCTCACCTTGATATTTGGGTAGAGGATGACGATTCACAAGCAGGTGGATATTATCTATTTACCCGCATTGAACACAAGGAGGATTATTACGCCTTCGACAAGCCAAGTCTTGAACTTGAAGGTAGAAAGGCGAGAATCCGTCGATAGCAGAACAGGCAACCTTATTCAGAAGGGTTGCTTGTTTCATTTTGACTGAATTAGGAGTGTAGAAGTTGGAATCAAAAGATAAGGAATTGGCATTCCCTCATTTAGACAAGTGGCAGTGGAAGCCAAATGTAGTAGAAGCCGTACAAGCGATGGAAAGGGAGCACGGGCCATTAAAGGTTCTTGTGCAAAAGGTGGATGTGCATACATGCAAGAACAACGGCGATATTAGCATTCACGAATTTACGGCTGAAACCATCATCAAAGGAAAGGAGGTGATCGTTTCAGATGCCTTTTCTGTGCTTTGGTTCATAGAGTGGGGCATCATCCGTCATTGGAACAGCATCAACTTGTCGGAAAAGTTTTTGAATACAAAAATTGGGAAAATATGGCTCGGGTATTTGATACAGGAATGTAAACCGCAATATCTTGTCTATTAGTCTTGTTTTCATAACTAAAGACGTTTAGTTTATGACGTTGAAAGTTCTCCTTACGATAATTGGTTGAATGCCTGTAGATGGTGCTACCATAGGTGTAAGATCAAAAATAAAAAAGGAGTTGGTTGTGATGATGATGACGTTAGAGCAAACGTACAAGGCGGTGCTGCTGAAAGAAATGTTCAGAGAAGAAAGGGAGGAATGGAAAGCGAAAGTAGACGCTTTTCTGCAAAAAGGGATCGTAAAGAAAAATACGACACTACGGATTGTTCTCTCGACAATGGGTGCTTCTGCATTCATCTTCTTCCTGCTAAACTCAACTGTCCGTCCAATGCGGGAACTTTTTATCTGGTTCCCTCTATTCTTCTTTATGGGCGGCTGCGTCGCACTTTCAGTATTACTTGGCTTTCGTGTATACAATGCCATAAAGAAACGGATAAATGTATTGAAAGGGAAACGGGACAGAGAGTTCTTGAATTGTTTTGAGTTCGCAAAGGCAGCGGAACATAACTACGCCACGATCGAAAAAGCACTCAATGAGAAATGCACGATCCCGGGAGAGTTCCAAAACAAAAAGGTGTTAGAAGCGATGATCTTATTTATTCGTCAGGGACGGGCAGCAAACGCCGAACAGGCCATGCGGATCATCCGCAAAGAGTTTCCATATATGCTTAGCAAATAAAATGTCGGGCCAAAATCGGTCGGGCATTTTTTCTTTGAATCTATTTTTCCGTATACTTTTTAGAGACTTTGCTATCGGTGATGGCTGTTAGAATGAAAATAACAACATATAGGCAAGTCGAAGGGGAGGGGTAGGTTGAAGAAACGATATTTGCTATCACTTGTTGCGGTAGCAGGAGTAGGCGCATATCTGGTCTGCCGTAAATTGAAGCAAGTGGAAGCGATGTGACAGGATATTCTGTTTTTCATCCCTAAAAGTGGATAGGCGAGTGAGATGGAGAAGGGGAATGAAAGTATCCTCTTCTTTTTCTTTACCACAGGGGGCGCAACATTCAATAAATCTTGAAGGTAATCCCGTTATTTAATTACAGCGTATCGAATGTTTGCTCATTGGTGGTGGTTGACATGTAAATTTACAGGCAGTCCCTATAAATAAATATTTTTTTGAAAAGGAGGAACGTGCATGTTCAGGATGATGCTCGGGATTATCTTCATGATTTTCCTGATCGCGGTCGTCGGTAATATAGTTTTGGATCAGTTTCCGAGCCTCGTGCCGTTGTGGGAAGAGTTCAAGATGCACATTACTAATCTGTATGAAATGTCTATCGTTAAGTATGGAACTGCCGCAACACTCATGATTATTGTGGCTGTCGTTATATTGGTTGGCTCATCTAACAAGAAAATTTGAATCTACGTCAATAGCATGGCGAGAAAGGAGTAAATAATTGAGCAAACTTACTCATCGGAGAACAAAAAAAGTAAGCAAGTTTGAAAAAATCAAAGATGTCGCGCTGAAAATGAACGAAAATGAAAAACGAAAAAGCGATGCAAAGAAAAAGGAAAAACAAAAGAAGCCAAAAGGGTATCGCGCACGAAAAGCTGGTGTTGTTACCTTCTGGGTGATGCTTGTCTTAATGTTTTTAATTGTAGTTGTGAACTCGGGAGGGGGTAAGAAACAGACAGAAGCGATGGTTCTTAACGAGCCGACTACAAGTAAAGCAGTATCGACGGAAGCTGTAGAATTCTCGAAGGATTTCCTTTCGAAATATTTTACGTGGAACCTCGATACGCTGGACCAAAACGAACGGAATGCAACGCTTTCGTATTTTGTATCAAAAGATATAGTTGACCAGATTGGAAGAATAACAGGGAAGACCTGGCATTCTTCGTTGAAACGAGATGCAGTCCTTTTGAAAGAAGCGCAGGATCTAGGCGACAACAAATCCATTCTGACTTATCAAGTAAACATTACCTATGACAAGACGCTTGCTGCGATTGAAAAGGAAAAAAGTGCACTTGGCGAGAACGGGGAAGATACCTATTCTGTAGAAAATCTATCTCCTGACAGCATGGATGTTGTGGTGAATGAACAAGGAATTGTTAAAAGAATCACAAAGAAAAAGTTTGTGACAATTCATTTGTATTACGATGCAGACCAAAATCGTTTTGTAATCTATCAGATTCCAAGCTTCACCTATTTCGAAGATACGCCGAATACATCCGGTCCTGAAATGGAAACGGACAACCTGCGTACTGTTGTTGGAAACGAAACAAACGCTGTCAAAGATTTTCTGAATACATTTTTTGAAGCCTATGCAAACGATTCGAGCGAGAAGCTAAGTTATCTCTTCGATGATGAACGCCGTCAAAGTGGATTAAACAAGACTATGGAGTTTGTCACGGTCAAGAATGTCACAGTTTATGAAGGTAGAAACGAAAAAGAAAAAGTCGTAAGTGCTACGGTCATCTTTGCCGAGCCAGATACCGGAATTGAATATTCATCAAACTATCAAATTGTCGTGGCAGAGAAACAGGATCGTTTCGTGGTTATGCATCTCAACAGCAAAAAATATATCGACGATATGCTAAACGATGCGGAACAAGATGCAGATAAAACCGATGTAGATTCGTCGGAAGACAATAAAAAAGGCGATGAAGTAGAAAAAGAACTGGAAGAGCAATCTACGGAAGAATAATTTCCTTGATTGCCTTTGTTGGGGGTGGTTCTGTCAATATAAGACATTCATACTGCGGTTGTGAGAATACGGTTTTTGGGAATGAAAAACAAATTATATTTTTCAATGAATACGATTGAAAGGAGTTAGTTGGTATATGTCAATAGAGAACTTATTCGATTGGTTAGCAGGGGAAGTAAAATGGGCTTTGTTCATCGCTCTCTTAGTCTTGCTAATCGTCACGGCTTTTAAGCGTGCTTGGATCGCGATGGTCGGTGTTGTCATCGGACTTGCATTTATTGGTATGTTCATTGTGAAGCCTGACTTAATTATCACACTTGCTGAATGGCTGACAGGATTGCTCAATTTCGGCGGAAAATAACGCATCTTCTCATAACAGCAATGGGAGTTTGTAACGGCGGAATCCGTTATAGATTCCCATTGTTTTGTTTTTGAAAACTAAAACAGGTGGTGAATGGTGATTAATAGAATCCCGTTATATGTCCTGAACAACTTTTTGAAATTCGAAAAGAAAATCTATCAGGTTTTTGGTTTAAAACTAGGACGACCATTACGGATGAAGGCAGTTTTGTATGGAATTGTCTTTGGTGTCGGAACTATCGTTTTCTATAACCTTCCGTATCTTGGAAATCTTATTAACTGGATGCCGAAGGGTGTACTGGTCCTGATTCCGATCGGCCTCGCATGGTTGCTTGCCGACGTCGGTACGGAGAACCGATCACCAATCTACTTTTTCCGTTCGTTTATTGGTTATCAGGTTAGGAATTTTATAACAAAGACGACGTATTACCGTGGGAAAGAAATTCCAAGAGAGACGGTCTACCAATTCAAAAACTATTTTACTTATACCGTTTCAGACGAAGAAGTAAAGGCACTTGAAGAATTAGCGTTGGAATCAACAAAACAAGTTGAAACTGATGCGCCTAAGAAGAAAGTTGCAAAATCTTCTCCTTGGATACGTCTGAAAAAACATAAAGAGAAATTCGCAAAGCAAAGAAAGGAACAGAAGGAAACTGTGGAAGAACCGAATTTTTCTACAGAACCTTCACTAAATGTGACGAAGGAACGGGTATCCGTCCCCGAAAAAAATGATTTACTAGAAACAATTCCGGTTCCTACAGGAAAAGCACATGTAAAAATGGAGTCGGAAAAAGTAGAAGTCAAAGTAGCAGAAAGAGTCATTCGAAGACAATTGGACGAAATCAAAACTTCTTTTGTAACTGAACCGGTTAATGAAGGAATAGTTGATGTTCAAGAAGTACAAAAGATCAACGAAGAAACAGCTGTCCGCCCGGTTAGTCCAATAGAAGTACATGCGAAAATCGATGAGATAAACGCCCAAACCGAAATACAGGAAGAGACGAAAGTTAGTGAGTCAGATCCATCGATTTATCAAAAAGAAAACGATTTGTCTACCCAAACCCATTTTTACGAAGAACCGAAACAGTCGGATACAGCCCATACGTCGGAAAGCATAAATAGAGAGGCTGAACAAGAGGAATCAAAGCGGCTGTCCGAACTTGAACAGAAGGTCGTCTCACTTGAAAAACTAATGGAAAGCAACATGACAGAACAGTCAAAGCAACAGGAACCGGTAGGCAAAGCTATATTGACAACCCTCAAACCACTCAATCCCCTCATCGCTAGGCGCAAAGAGGAAAAAAATAAGGAGCAAGTGAAGAAGGAAGTGTTCGAATTGCTTAGCCTAAATCCGATAAAGGTTGAAACACCTTCCGAAGAAAAAGAGTTAGTGGAAGTCGGGTCACGCACGGAACGTAATCAAATGAAGAAAAAACGGAGACTTTTATAAAAAGGAGTGTGGGGTCTTTGAAGATTGATTTTCCAATTAAACACATTGACGGGAATCTTGTGTTTGCCCACGATAACACCGTATGGGCCTATTTTAGAATTGACGGATTTAACTATGATTTTTTAGACGATGATGAAAAAAGTGTTCCATTTCAACAGCAAATGTCATTTTTCACGAACATTGGACTTGATTTGCATTTTCTCTCCATACCGAATCCAACTGATATTGGGGGTATATTGGACGAAACAATTGAAGAAATGAAACGAAAAAATTACCCTCTCCAAGAAAATGGAATCGAATTTATGAAGCGGGTAAAAGCAGCACTTGAAGATCAAAAGGAACTCAATGAATCTAGTGAATATCATGATTATCTTGGTGTTCAATTGAACAAGGAACGAAACAAATATACGTCCGGGAATGTTGGGATAGACACAATTAATGCGTTCAAGAGTTTTATCAACGGTTTCAACTCACCTGTGTATCAGGCGGTTGGTCTTTACCCGAACGATATTCTTGAAAGTGAAATACAAGCATACCGTAGTCAAGCAGCAACGATCGAAACGACACTTGTAAATGCCTTCTCATCTCGCATTTCGCGTGTTACGACAGCGGAGGCGGTATACATTGCAGAAAAGATGTTCAGCACGCGGAACAATAACTCTGACGTAAAATTGAGAAATAGGTTTGCGTCTGGAAGGGTTGTTGAGGGGGTTGATAAGAAAGGCGTCAAGCATAAGGCGATCCGAAGCGATAAGAGAGATTTCATCGACTTGCAAGGGACTAATATCGAGGAAATTAACCCGAAAGAGCTTTTGTTAAGTCGTATCACAGACGATAACGAAATTGAAGAATTGCTCTGTCAGCATCTTGTTATCGCTGATATGGGCGATGTCCATTTTCATCCGGGTTTTGAATGGCTCTATTATATCAAATTGAGGATGCCGTTCCCTGTTACAATTTCTATCCGGGCAGATCACCAACCAAATGAAATGGTGAAGAAACGACTTAGTAATGCCAAACTTGAAATTCAAGACCAACGTAAAGAAGCGTGGAAAGGCGGACAGGGTGTTGACATGAACGTTGAAGTGTCAGAGCAGGGAACTGTCCAAATGGAGAACTATTTCCAACAGACGGGGTATCCAGGTTATGCGTGTTCGTTTGTTTTGAAAGTAACAGCAGAAAATGAGGAACAACTAAAAACACGTGTTGATATGTTGAGAAACGAAATGAGTAAATTCGGTCTGAAAGTCCTTTCGCCATATGGCTACCAGATTCCTTTGTTACTTGAAATGATTCCGGGTTCTAAGAAAATGCATGAGGATTACAAGATCGAAGTTTCGCCGGGTATTCTTGGCGGCATGATGTTCGGTGCAACAACAAACATTGGTGATAACCGTGGATTCTATATCGGCCATACTTCAAGATTATCGAAACCTGTATTTGTTCAACCTGATTTAGCAGCGAAGGCATTCGATATTGGAAATATTGTAGATTCCATTTCTGTTCTTGTTGCCGGGATGACAGGGAAAGGGAAATCGTTCTTCATGAACTTGTTCGTCTATCTCGCTACCCTCACAGGTTCTAAAGGTCTGGTTATCGACCCTAAAGGCGATAGGATGGATTGGGATAAAGGCTTGCCGTTTATTCCCCCAGAATACATTTCGGTTTGGACATTAGGGACTGACCCTAACGATGCAGGTTCACTTGATCCTTTCCGTACTAGTACGAGTATGGAAGAAGCGAAGGACATCACTATGGACATCCTATCTTATTTGGCGAAAGTCAGTATAGACGATGTAGCCTACAGTATTTTAAGTGAAGCGGTTGAAATTGTACCACAACATGAAGATCCATGTATTGGAGTTGTGATGTCCTACTTGCATAATCTTTATGACAACCGACCCGCAAACATGTCCGATCAGCGTTATTTAGCATTAGAAAGCCTGTTGAATACACTGACGACATTGAAGCGAAATCAATTGTCCTTGTTGCTATTCGGGGAAGTTGGACAAAATTACAAAGTGTTGCAACATGAACAGCCAATTCAAGTATTGATGATCCAGAACTTGAATCTCCCACGAGGAAGCGAATTGGAAAACAAACGTCCAATCCATATGATTTCGGAAGCCATTATGATTTCCATAACAGCATGGACAAAGCAATATATGTTCAATAGCGAGCGTGGAGTCCATAAATATATCCTTCAAGACGAAGCCAGTGCCATCGAACGAAGTGCAATCGGATCAGAATTGATGGATTTTATCGTTCGGATGGGGCGCTACTATAACACGACCCTCATGAAAGGTTCTCAAAATGCTTCCGACCACGGGCAGGATGTCGCCAACATTGGGATGAAGTTCAGCTTCGGTTTGCGGAAGACGAGTGAATGCGAAGAAATGCTTGATTATTTGAACTTGCCGAGGACGCAGGAGAACATCGACACGCTCAAACGGCTCGACCGCGGGGAAGCTTTGTTTCAAGACATCTATGGTCGTTCCGCCGTCATTCGTATCAATCCAGTCTTTGAAGAATTGTTGAATGCGTTCGACTCGTCCACATCGACCGAAGAAGAAAGGGAACGCGAAAAAGAACGTGTGCGGTAAGTCTTTCCTAACAATCCTTTGTCTGTTTGGACGAGGATGTCCTATAATGCTTGTAAACTAGAAAACAAGCAAAGGATTGATGAAGATGAAAATGAATAAGAAGAAAATCAACTTCCGGGCTTTCGGGATTGCCTTGATAGCAGGATGTACACTTGTCATAAGCGGATGTGCAGGTTCATCTGGTGGAGAGCAGCCAGCTCCAAAGAAGGAAAACCAGGTGAAGAAACAGGAAAAAGAACCAAAGGATGAGTTGCAGCGTGACAAAGAAATGCGGGCTGAAATGAACGAAAAATTCAAGGATGCTGATAAGGTGATTCATCAATTTATCGTCGCCTATTTCGAAGGTGATCTCGACATATTGGAATCCATTTTTCTTTCGGGTGGAGCGGGCGATGAAAAGCAAAAAGGAAATGGACGGCAGTCATTGGAAGCACAGAATAATGGACCATTCGATGAGAATGTTGATGAATACTATTTCGTCCGTTATTCATCCGAATATGATGAGTTTGAAAAATTGTACTATCAGACGTATGTATACAAGCACGGGGCAATGGCTGCGGTGTCCACGAATGTGGCATTGGTCAAGGATGAAAGTGGTCAGTGGAAAGTTGAGAATTACGGATTAAGTAGCAGTGAAGTCTTCCCTCAAGGGATTGAGAAACACGGTGGTACAGTTTCAACACTTTATTTTGACGGCGAAGGAAACCTAACAAAAAATGATTAACCTTTACACTTCTGCAATTTAGAAAGGAGGTAAAAGGTGTGAAGAAGGATTCTCCCTACATGGTAGGGAGTTTCTTTTTTCCCCTTACTCTATGAAACATAAGAAAACATCTATTTTGAAACAAGCATTCTTGATTCTCATGTTGCTTGTCTTCGTTTGGGGAGTCGGTGCATCTTCACCCGCGCCCGCTTTTGCTGAAATGGATTCCCAACGGGTCGATCAGGGAATTGTGGATGCTTTTGAGCGGGAGCAAATGGGAGAATTTAAGGAAGGAGGCAAAAACTATTACTATTTAGATTCTGTCACGGAACGTGATGCGAAAAAGGTGCGGGAAGATAGCGTTTGGGAAAATATCAAGGATAAGCTATTTGGTTGGACGGACTTCACTGGGAATTTTATGGATAAGTTCAACACGTTCCTGAACATGATCGTCAATATGGCATTCAAGATGAACCTCTTTATGACAAACACGATGATCATGGTGCTTGATTTCGCGTTTGACATCGACATTATCAGCGCTTTGGTGCAGGAGCTACAGAACAGCATCCAAAATATGACTGGCATATCGGGTGGTAAGTTCCTCGGTGGAGGCTTGTTTGGTGGCTTGATTAAAATGGTGGCTATCATTGCAGTTCTCTATATGCTGTATGTCTTCGTCATTCGTCGTGCTTTCCTTGAATCCATCGGCGCATTGATGAAAACGGTCCTTACGCTATCTTTATCATTGTTACTGTTCTCTAACTATGCAACTTTCATTAGTGGTGCGCAGAGCATTACGCATGATGCAACCCGGTATATCATCGGTTTGACGACATGGAACGAAAACAGCAACATTTCTGTCGATAGTGATACGAAGACGACAATGAAAGACTCGTTATGGACAATGTTCGTCGATCGTCCATATCTTTATATGCAATACGGTACTCATGACACAAACCAGATTGGGAAGAGCAGGATCGAGGACTTGCTGAAAACACCTACCGGTGAAGACCGTTATGAAAAAGTGCTGACAAAGGAAGTCGCGGGTCATAACAATGATTTCATGGTTCACAGTTCCGTTTTGGATCGGCTATCCTTTAGCGCCTTCTATCTAGTGGTGAACGGAATCGTCTCCATGCCGATTTTCATGCTTGCGATACTCTTGATCGTATTACAATTTTGGTTTCTCATTATTGCGGCTATCGCTCCTTTTGCATTGTTAGTTGCTTCAATTCCAGGCTTCTTCGGGGTACTTAAACGGTATGCGATTGAATTTGTGATTCCACTTGGGCTCAAAGTTTTCTTCGCATTCTTTACTGTACTATTGTTGGTGCTTTCGGATGCTTTATTCTCAATGAGTATTGCACAACGTTACAACGCGCAATCAATCATCGACTATATCGCAGTGGGAGTATTTCATTTCGTGTTATTTATAACACTATTCCTTTTAAGGAAGAGGATTTCTAACGTCTTTGCATCCGGCTCACAGATGATCGCAGGCTTGCGCGAAGCATCTGGACCTGTAAATCCGTTTACCATTGCCAAAAAAGGTGTACAAGGTACAGCAACAGTTGCAGGAGTAGCAGTAGGAGCGGCAGTGGCAGGTCCAGCAGGAGCGGCTATGGGAGCTTCTATCGGTAGCACAGCAGGCAGAGCGGTTACAGGCGAAGCAGGAGTCGCAGAAGTTGCTTCTGCAACGTCTCGTGCAGCTAATTTTAGCAAGCTCAGTAAATTGTCTGATGCCAGAAAGAATATTGACTTTGAAATTGATAAGGAAAAGAAAGAAGATATTACTGAATTCATGAAAGAAAAAGGTTTTGACGATCAGACAATCAAGGATACAATAGACGCCTTTGAGAAAAATGGTTTGCAGGATGTTTCACAGAAAGAAATTGAAGAGCAGTATGAAAAGATGGCGAAAGATGCAAGAGGGGAAGAGTTAGACAAAGATTTCTCTCAAACAATGGCAGCCGGGATAAAAGAACAGCGTGCAGAAAACCGGATGAAAGAACAGCAACGCATACTCGGAAGGGAACAAAAGCCTACGGAAACATCCGAGAACGCTGCCCGATTCTTCCATGAGAAAGGTGCACATCATGCTACATTGGATGTTGTCGGAAGCCTTGAAAAAGCAGGTTTGAAAGATGTCAGTATGGAAGAAATGGAAGCACAGTACGCTCGTATGCAAACACAATTCGACAAAGGAAAATTCAAGGGTGATTTTGCAAGTGAATTCGCTAATGGTATTCAACAGCAACGGATGCAGGATGCCAACTACGAGTCACACGAACGTGTCTTTGCAAATGCAAGACCTGAAATTAAAGCGGCTGATAATGTTGACGACCAACCTTCTACGGTAAAATCCGTCCCAATGGAAAATAAGGATATGGAATTAAAATCACTTTTCGACCAAGAACCACTTACAGATACAGGTTCAATGGACACCAAACCAATGGACACAATTAAACCCGATTCTAGACCTGAGCAAGATGGTCCAATGGATAATGGTCCAACTCATGGCGGGGCAAACAATCAGAATTCTAACCAATTGGAAAACATGCCTATCGGCAATGATCCATTGCAAACCGCAGGATTCGATAGCAGGCAGTCAGAAGTTCGCCCGATGGATGGTCAGAAATATGATACATCTGGTTCAAATGCTCCACCGATGGAACATGGTTCTCTCGATGGGACAAAGTTGGACGAAAAAGGTTTGGATT
The DNA here is from genome assembly GCF_003605405.2 of Siminovitchia terrae. Lineage (GTDB taxonomy): Bacteria > Bacillota > Bacilli > Bacillales > Bacillaceae_C > Siminovitchia > Siminovitchia terrae. The sequence goes on from NZ_QYTW02000035.1 coordinate 36,481, forward strand.
CCACTCCTGTAACCGGAAATACGACAACTGGCGGACGTATAGATTCAACTTCTCTCAATGAGAGCGATATGAATGCAAAGCCACTTGACCAAAATTCCGTGAAAGGTGAAGGAATGAGCGGAACAAATATGGATGTTTCACCAATGGGGGAAACCCCACTGCAAGGAAATACAATGGACACAAAACCAATGGAAAACGAGTCTCTTGCAGAAAAGGAAATAAATTCAAACCCGGTTGGCAATAATCCGGTAAGTGGTAACCAAATGGATACCAAGCCGATAGAAAGCAATGATATGAGCGCTAATAAATTTGAAGATTCTCCAATAAACAATAATCCAATAGGCGATAGTCAAATGGAAAGCAAGGCTCTCGGTGAGAATGAGATGAAAGGTGGGGGAATGGAATCGAGACCGATGGGAGATAATCCACTCGGCAACAATCAGGTGGAAAGCAAGCCACTTGAATCAAATCCGTTAGGCGGTTCGAAGATGAAAACTTCGCCAATGGACAGAAGTGAAATGAAAGGCTCATCCATGAGTGGTTCTTCCATTGAAAACTCATCTTTGGAAGGCTCATCTATGAATAGCACTTCTATGCAAGGGCAGGGAATGGACGCCAAGCCACTTGAACAAAGTTCCTTTGGAGGAAGTTCTTTTGAAGCCAAACCAATTGAAGAAACCAAACCAATTGAAACCGAAATAACGATTCAGGAACCGTCTCAACCAAAACCTGCTTCAAGTAATCTAAATAATAGTACGCAATCGCGTATTCCTGAAACAGAACGGTTGAATCCTGAACAGGATGTAAGAAACACGGAAGAAGATAAAACAAATTAATGTTGAGAAAAAGCGTGAAGGCATGTCCTCACGCTTTTTCCTATTGTTTTTTTGGACACAAGTACGCATGTAAGGAGTTTGAGGTATGGAAAACGAACAAAACAAAAAAGGCGGTAAAGGTTGGCTTATCGGTATAGGTGCGGGTCTTGGTTGCCTTCCTTTATTGATGATCGGTCTATTCCTCCTTATTGTAGCTGGCATGTTCATCATTATCGTAGATGAAGAAGATCAGGAACGGTCAAGCAGTTTTGGTTCTTTCTGCCGGCTCGAAGGAGAAGTGGATTTCGATATATGGGACGCAAATTTTGCAGATTCCTCCAAAGTGGGTGCACTTGCGGGTTATGGAGATACCATCATTAGCCTTGCAGATGAATATGGGATTGACCCTGTGCTTGCATCTGCAATCATGTTGCATGAAACGGGGAGAGGTACATCAAATGCCGTGAGGAACTATAACAATCCGGGGGGCATCATGGACCCGGCATCCGGTTGGTCCAGTCTTATGAGATTCCCAAGCATGGAGGAAGGCTTGCGCTATACGATGGCAAACCTGAAACGGCGGATTATCGACGATGGACTTGATACGATTGAAAAACTTGGTGCGGTATACGCCCCGATTGGTGCTGCAAATGATCCGAACGGATTGAATCAACACTGGGTTCCGAAAGTGACGGAATTTGCGGCTGAACTTGGCGGTCTTATCATGAATTGTGAAGGAATCCCGGCGATTGGAAATGATGCCTTTCAGATCATCTATGAAGAAATGCTGAAATATCAGGGTTGGGGCTATGTCTGGTCAGGTAATAATCCTTCCACTGGTTTTGATTGTTCAGGATTGATGCAATGGGCGTATGCGAAAGCAGGCATTCAACTCCCTCGGACATCCTATGAACAATACAAGTTCAGCCAACGCATCACAGAAGATGAATTGCAACCGGGTGATTTGATTTTCTTTAGCACGGCTTCCTATGCCCCGGTCACGCATGTAGGCATGTATGTTGGAAATGGGAAAATGTACGATTCTAATGATTCTGGTGTCGGATATTCCGATCCCTTCAATTCATATTGGAGACCGAAAATTGTTGGGTTCGGCAGAGTAGCAGATTTCTCGGAATAAATAACAGGAGGGTAATGAACGTGGATAAAACGAAAATCATAGGCATCGTCGCGATGGTGGTCGTGCTGATTTTTGCCGTTGTTGCGTTGATTAAAGGGAAGGAAGAACCGGAAGTGCAGGAAGAACCGAAAAAACAAGCCGAAGTGGTTAAGGAGGAACCCGCAGATGAATTACCGACAAAGATCCCGGATAAGAAAGTAACGCCGACCGTAGAAAAAGATGAGAAGAAGGGAAAAAAAGAAGTAGAGAATGAAAAGGAACGTGCGGCTGAACAGCCTACCGAGCCTGATTTTGAAGACGAGTTCATTAAAAAATTCGGGAATGAACCGGTGGATCAAGCGAGAATAACTGTCGCCAAAGCAATGGCGATTTGGGTGTTAGATGAAACAAATGAAGTGGAATGGCAGCCATATGCCACAGAGCATTTCTACAAGAAGGCGATCGAGGATATTCAAATAAGCAAGGATGACAAAAAACGTGATATTTCCAATTTAGAAATCTTTGCTACTGAACCGAAGAATGATAATGAAATGCGTTTTGTTATCTTTGCAGACTGGCAGTTGCTGGACGGTGTAAAGACAGTTAGTACGCAAAGGAAAATGTACTATGCAGATGTCGTCAAGGTAGATGATAAATGGCTTGTCAATGAAATCGAAGGGCTTGACAGGGTTTTTTCGGATAAATAACTGTTCCCACGCAAAGTATTTGTCACGTCAGACATTAGAAATGAAGGGAAGCAAACCTTTGTCAACTGTTAAACAGAGGTCAATCCCCTTCTTGTCGGACGTTATCAAAAATTCGTGTCGGACGCCATTACGGGTTTATTAAGGCATATATATCAATGTTTTGACTTAATTTTCTATTGCTCTCGTCTGACACGGTGAAATTTAGTAAGGAATAGGATGTTTTGCTGTCCGACGTTACGTTTAGAAAGCTCAATGTTTTCAATGGCTTGCGTGAATAAATAACGTCATAACGAAGGAGGTATTTACATTGCCAAAAGAAATGAGTCCGTTGCTGAAAAGTTTGGAGGATTTTCGTGTGCGTTTGATAAAAGAGACTGGCTATTCTTCCGAGGATTTGAGTTATGTACCTGAAATTAATTTTCGGAATAAGCAGTCGGAACCACTTGAAATAGATGGTTTTCCTGCTTTTCGTTTTTCATATCCGGGAACATTGCCACTATATGATGCATATGACAAGGAGTTTCAGGGGCTTATTCGCCGGATGTATTTGGAAGCAACATTCAATCAGTATGATTTCAAAGCAATTGAGATCAGTTATAAGCGTGCTGTCATGGTAATTGAACATCATTTTAAGGATGCGAGCATACGAGATTTGGATAATCGAAACCGAAAATATTTGATAGATGCGGTCCGGGCGACCGGGTTAATACCTGACGATAATGCACAAGTTCTAACACTTTTTGAGGAAGCTTACTTGACCAAAAGGGACCCGTATATCGATGTTTTTGTATTAGAAAGAGAAAACCTTATCAACTTTTTGGAATGGCGAAGTAAGAAAAGAAATGATGTAGACGATGAAATAATATTCAGTGACGTGGATATTAATTCAATCAAAGAAATCGAGGAAAGGGAGAATAAGACAAATGTAGTAGCTTGTGATTCTAACCCCTATTGGGATTGATTTTCTATTAAATTATACCTTTTGATTTATAGATTATACCTTTACGAAAAGGTAAGAACTAAATAGGTTTGTGAAAACCTTAATCCTTACCCCGGTGTGACGTTTAATTTATACCTCTTTTAAGTCGATTAGCCCTTTGATATTGCTGGTTTTGTGCTATTTCTCTACCAATATCGGAATTGGGGTGAAAATCCACGAAGTTTTGTTAGCCATGTTGTAAATCATTACAATGTGGCGTAACGAAACAATCCGTGCGCTCAATATGGCAATTAATCGCAATAAAACAGGAATACAGACTCCATTTGTAGGGGAGTAGGAGGGGACATGCGTTTGGAAGGAAACGAACGTTTATGCAAATTAGATACAGAAATTCTTGCGGGGCTTTATGAGTACCGCGCGTTGACAACGGAGCAGATCGGACGTATGTACGGGATGTCGATGCCCTACACGTACAAAAAATTGCATGTGTTGCGGAAACGAAAACTGTTGCATAGTGAACCGATTTCTGGCTATTTAACTTCGCAACGTAGTCAGGGAAAATACCATCGTATTAGCGAGACGGGCATCACCTGTTTGCGAAAACAGGGGATGTTTGTCGAGCGGCAGGCGTACCAATTGAAAATTGATAAGTACCACTTACCCTTTGTCTTGATGACGAACGACTTGCTTGTTGATTTAGAACCCTATGGATGGACGCTATCGGATAGTCGTGATACGAAAGCAAGATTCAATTTGAACCGGAGTGACAATATACAAGGAATGCTGTTACACCGCCACACGTTGGATGAGTATGGAATCTACATTCTTTCAGCAAATACTAGCCCAAAGAACTTGCAGAAAACAATTCGAGAAGTTGGGGACTATGATCAGATTAACGATTTCTTGATATTTACCAAAGGAAAGGAAAGTTTCGAGTCAATAGCAAAAGGACTGCTTAATGAAGATGGTCGCAGCGTGGTTGGAAAACGTAGGAGAATCAAAATATTTCCCCACTCATTCGGAAGGAGTTACTTGCAACATTATGACAATGAGGACAAGATACTTGGCTTTGTTGTTTCGGAAATGGGTGTAGCGTTCAAGGAAAAACTCACAGGTTCATCCATCCGCCACGATGGTTTAGATACGGTCGTTTGGCACGAAGGCGAGGAAAAGTATTTTGTGAACCTGCTTGATACGGATTTGAAAAAAATATTCAACTTGCTTCGATACCGGAAGGAGAAATATGCAGAAGACGGAAGAAAATTACTTGTTCTTAGTCAGATCGCCTTTCACAAGGAGCTGCTGGAAGAAATCCGCCACATTGATTATTTGGAAACAGGTCCGAATCAAGTCATGTCCTACTTGAACAACTTGAAATAGGGCAGCGAACAGGAACCGTCCTGTCCTTCAAAACACGTTTTGAATTCAACAAGAATTTAGTTGTAATGAGGTACGAAATAGCAAAAGTAGGTAGCCCGACACTATTCATATTCAATTACACACTGTTCATCAAAAGACGTTTTGTTTTCATCGGATGGTAGCAACAAAGAAGTAGGTATTACACGAACGGTAAAGGATACAAAAAACTATGTCTTGCGCCGGATACAAGATAAAGGAATGGAAAGGATGGCATTTCACATTGACACAGTATAAAGTGACACCTGAATTAAAGCATTTATTTTCTTTACTAAACAACGGAAACTATCTGGCGCAGGAAGTCAGCGAGCATTTGAGCGAGAAAGAACAAGAGAAAATGTTCGAAATCGTAAAAGACGTCCTTTCGGATGAAATGGCGCTTATTCTCGAAGTGGAAATTCGAAGAAAGGCATTCAAAGAAAAACATGGATCGGAACCCTATACAGGAAATCGAATGGCCGGTGATTTCAATTAATCGGAAAGGAGGGGGCAATATTTGGTACAACTGCTGATAGCTTTACTCCATTTTGCAGTAGGGGGAATAGGTGTCGCGTTAATGTTTGGGGGAGATTACATTCCATCGCCAAAATTGATATTACTAACAGGGGTGACGCTTACGATCGGTTATTACGTGGCGGCTTTCATAACAAAGAGGAATAGCCGGAAATTACAACGGCTGCTCGTGTTTTCTCTGACAGTCTATGTAGCGTTGCTATTGTCGAGTTACCTCCATTCAGTATGGACGTTCGATAAGATATTCAGTGCTGAAATGATAATGAAAGCAATTCTGTTCATGCTTCTGCTGATAGGAGTATACGGGAATTTTATATACATTCGAGCTGAATCGTCCTATAAAAAGAAACGGGGAAATCAACGGATTAAGGAGCCGCCACAGGAAAGTGCATATGAAAAGTGGAAAAAACGAAAGCAGAAACCGAAGCAGGAAGTCATGATCGTATTGGGGGAATCGACTGACAATGAAGAATAAACCATATGACAGCAAGGATCGATATTTTGAAAACTTGCGGGCGACAGCAAAGAGTGGTGACGAGCGAGGACGATATTTTTTGAATATCATCCTCGTTTTGTTTTTTCTAATTATAGGGGGAACGGTCATTTTCTTTGTGAAAATGGCACAAGGCCCGGTGGACGACATGGTCGATGTGTATGAGAAAAAGACCAATATCTATATGATCGAGCCGGTAGGGAAACAGCGGGAAAAATAAAACTTGTTTTGAAATAAACAAAAAGAAAACAGATTGAAAGAAAGGAAGTTAGTAAATTTGTCCACAGAGTTATCCACAAGTTCAAGAAGAGGAAAAATTGTAAAGCTTATCGTGATTAAAACGAAGGAAGGAATGGAATATAAAATCTGTTTTGTCGTCTCGAAGCATAGAAAAATGGGAAGTGTGAATGAAGTGATTCGACAGATGCGAAGTTGTGAAAATGCAAAGCTCTCACCATACTCGCAGTCTCTGTTTGATTCCTGCTTCAAGAATTGGTAATGGAAGTTGAATGGGGGAAGGAATGAAGGGAATGAATATTGTTCAAAGATTATTCGGCGGAAGGAAGAAACATCAGAAGGAACCAGAAAGGGAGCAGCCGACCAACATGGAACTGTTCCGGCTGTACACGGTCCTGACAAACCATGATGACTGGTGGAATGCGAAGGATTGTGAACCGCCGGAGAGAAGGCGTAAGAATTTGGAAGCAAAAGCCGCCTTGCATTCTTATTATAAGCAGCTTGTGAAAGTTGGTACGTCGAAAAAGGTAGATAAGGAAGCTACAGAGCTTTACAAGAAAAATATGAAGGACATCGAAATAGCGCTTCAGGATGAAAAATACATGCGTGCTTGCTATGAAATTATCAATCTCATGTACTATGAGCCGTTCATGAGGAAGGATATTCATTCAGAATTGCGTTCCTTACTCGAAAGGAACCTTGGGGTTACTTGAAACGTCATGGTAGGGAGTCCAATAAACACAAAGGAAAGGAGAAAGAAGTTTGTCACAACAATTGATCGGATGGGTAGTATCAGTGCTGGTTCTTACACTTGCCATTTCAAGTCTTGTTCATGTTTTGAGGGCAAGGAATTACGAAAAGAACTTACGAAAATCCGGCATTCGGGACATTGACCGGATGGATGAAAAAGAATTCGGTGCTTTCATCAAATTATTATTCAGAGAAGTCGGGTTCAAGAGCATTGAAGTCGAGGAACAGGAAGTGTTGTTCGGGGCGGATTTCCTTTTGGACGGGGAAACAAAAGCCGTTTTGCAGATTAATCGTCTCGGTGAAAATACACGGGTAGGCGTCCGTGCAGTTCAAGAAATCGTGGCGGCGCGTATTTACCATGGAGTGGAAGAAGCCTGGCTCATAACAAACACTGTCTTCACGGAAAACGCCCGTCTTCTGGCCGAAGCATGTCAGGTGAAATTGATCGACCGATTCCTATTGCAAAGATTGATTTTGACCGTGAACCCAGATGCGGACCCGAAAGAGGTAAGGGAAAGTATTAAGCTACTGTTTGAGGAAGCGATGTGGAAAAACGTGGAAGCGAAGCAAGAGAAGGAAGGGAAATATGCAGTAATGAATGAACAATTAAAACCGTAACGCAGAGAGGATGAAATAGATGACGGAACGAGCAAGAAATGGAGGATTTTGGTTCAACTTAATTGGTTTTTTTGCCATCTATATTCTTTTTATGATTAATGGTGGAAGTAATAAAGAATTTTTTCTATTGCTCATGATTTCAATCTTGTCTGTGATTGTTCTTTATGTCGTAGTAATTAGCATTCTGCGGATTAAAGAAAGATTAACGAAATAAGGAAAAGAGGAAAAAGGCGTAGTTAATTGCATTTTTTTGCTTTCAACCTACACGTAAAGTGTAGAAGTAACTGAAAAACGAAAGAGGTTTTAACGGATGAGAAACATGGCAATAGCAGAACGAAAATACGCGGGGTTCTGGATTCGATTTGTAGCATCTCTGATTGATGGTTTTGTTTTAGGAATCCCACTGTTCTTCATTCAAATGTTTATTAATTTGCTCATTTTGGTCCCTGTAATGGGAAACGAATCACAAATGGCAGCTGCAAATATAACAGCAGTATTTGTAAATGGTTTATTTTCGATGATCGCGACCATTATCTACTATGTTCTGATGGAAAGTTCAAAGAAGCAGGCGACAATTGGAAAGATGGTATTCGGTATCAAAGTTGTCGATGAAAATGGCGGACGTATTTCTGTTGGACGGGCCATCGGAAGATATTTCAGTAAGTATCTATCCGGCATGATCTTTTATGTTGGATACATCATGGCAGCATTCACAAAGGAAAAACGTGCATTGCATGACTTCATCGCAAAAACATATGTCGTGAAAAACTAATTAAAGCGGAGGAAATGGATTTGGAAAATAAGGAGCAAAAACAAAAAAACAAATTATGGTTCGGATTTCTGGCTTTCTTCCTTGGCGTAGGAGTGTTCGCATCTGCTTACGCCCTTTTCCCGGATGCCTTACACAAGCTGACGGAAAAAGTGAAGGCTGAACAGGTGTCGGAGGAAGATGTCTTGAAAGAAGAAATTCATATGTACGTACAAAAGATGTTTAGTATTGATGTGGATACTTTGCTTGCCGATCACTTGAACAAGCTTATGGAGGAAGCGGAGCCAAGCGAGGAATCCGTCTCTTTGTTTACAGAGGCTATTACGAAACTTGAAGAAAAAACAGAGACAGATATTGAAGAATTAACGCCTTTACGTGAGTATTACCAGAAACAATTAGAAATCGCAAAACATGTGGCGGATGTCTTCGTGTCCAAAGAAACAACATTGGAAGAATTGAATGAAGCGATTGAGGATTACAACGCCCATTTGAAGAAGCGTGATGCTGCGATGGTGAAAGTGCTTGATAAAGCAGGGTTTGAATATGAAAAGGACGAGAGTGGCGGAATCACGTATCAATTTGCAGGATAAACAAAACACATTTTGATTTGAAGGAGAGGAAAAGGTATGTGGCTATGGTGGAAGGACAATGAGAAAGGTGAGAAACAGAAGAAACAGCAAGAAGACGTGGGTCGAAAAGAGGAAAATGTAGAAATTCCCCTCACACGAGAGGATTTTGAAAGGGAATTTTACAATACCCAAAATTCGCAGATCGCCTTCTCACTCATCAAAGCGCTTCGAAGTCTTTCGAAAGAGGACATGCAGAAGGCAGGTGAGAACGAACGGACGGAGCGGCTGCTTAGGGAAATCAAGGATGCGCTGATAGCTTCCTGTTTCGGTCTTATCCGAGAACTGTCGGCGGAAACGTCCTTTTCCTATACGGATCAAGTGTTCAAGCGACGGGAACGAATCCCTTCGGAAGATGAGAAGAAGGAACTGTTCGGCTTTCTCGTCTACCAATTATCCAAAGATGTGGGGATGTTGGTGAAGGGTGAGGAATCGAAAGCCGCCCCGAACGGAGAGGAAATGCGGAAACGTTGCAATCAGCAAGCCCTTTTTATTGGGGATGCCTATTCATCGCTCGTCACAATACTTGCCATGTTGGGAATGCCACAGCCGGGAATAGAGTTGAACAAGGAACTCATAGCGATTCTTCCAGAACTCGAAAGCGTATTGCCAAAGTTCGCTGACCCATCCAAGAAATTAGTGGAATTAATAAATAAAGTTGTACAGTGAAAAAGAGCGATGTCTTCTGAATTAGAAGATGTCGCTTTTTAGTATTTATTTTTCAAGCAAAAGAAAGGGAGGATAAGATTGGATAAGGGATTTAGTTTTATTATTTCGCTTGTTATCTATAGCTGGTTGTTTATCGTGGGTGACATGTTCGCTTTAACAGTAGGCTTATTCATTTTGTTGTTTTTAATGTACAAAGCAAAGAAAGAGTTGTTTGTAGGCTATGCGATTGCAGGAATAGTTGTTGTCTCAATTTGGCTGTTTGTCTATACATCACTGTTCTTACTGTTAAAAATACCACCATCTGGAAGCATTTTGTCTCTATTGTACCAATTTAGTGTAGCTGTTGTTTTGTTGGTTCTATCAGTCAGATATTACAAAGAAACTAAATAAACAAAAGGAGTTTTGTTTACATGAACCATGCCGATAAGTCCAATCATTATGCAAGAATAAGAAGGGAATTGCTAAATATTAAATATCCCTTCGATAAGCAACAGTTCCTTTCGTATTTGAAGAAAAGCGGCAAAATTAGAGAGTATGATGAACGGCAATTTCTGTATTCTTTGCAGAATGCTCGGTCCGCGCACCCCATTATCAAAATCAATGATTTTCAATTGAATCAATGGCTCGACCATATCGAAGGCAGCTACCGTTTCTTCGACGGTTTTAAAACTCTCGAAGAATGCGTGAAACACGCCTTGATGCCGAAAAGCAAATATGTGTTCATACGGTTTAAAAATCAGTATTATGCAGAGGCCTACAAAGGGTTGAAGCAACTTGTCATGGGTAAGGACGAAGTTCACTTCATTGAAGACGGATACTTCAAAGTGGAGAAAACACACCCTGATAATTATGAGGTAAAGGGAAGATTACGGAAAATCGAAATTGCCGATACCATCTATCATGAACTCAAAATGTTCGATCCTGATATGACAGCTTATATTTTCAAGAGTGTACGCCACGACGAGCCAATAGAAGTGTCGGAAATGACGAATGATTATCTGCATTATTATATATTGCTCGGAATTCGGTTCAAGGATTTCTATTACTCCAAAAAGAACATTCCGCTTCTGAAATTCTATTTCAGTTATACCGGGAACTATGAGCAGCTGCTCAAAAGGAAGGACGTAAAGAGCGTCAATCCATTCGCATGGCGAGTAAAGAATGCAAGTGGGGATTCCCGTCCCTATCAAACAGTATACGTATATCAGCCATACGGAGGTTTCTACAGCATACGATTATAGGTCCGAAAAAGAAAGATGTTTTGCTCATTTCGAATGTATGACGGGAGAAATAGCAAAGTGAACATCCAATAAAAAAGTTGATAACAAGCGATGCCTTCAAAACATAGAGGGTGTCGCTTGTTGTTGTTTTTTAAAAAAGAAAGGAGTTTTATTTGCATGAGTTTAGCGAATCCACAGATCATACCGATCACATGGGGCGGAAGTGATTGTTTTACCCATATGTTGGTTGTCGGCCCGACCCGTTGTGGGAAAACCGCCACGATATTAAAACCGATCATCTATCAGTTGCTACTTCAAAAGAAACGTGGCATTCCTCTTGGTCTATCGGTTGTTGAACCGAAAGGGGACGTGGCTGCTATGGTTGCAGAAATGTCTAGGGAGATGGGCTTGCCTTATACACATATTGATCCAATGCAACCTGATACGACTGATAAATTTAATCCGATGGAGGGAGAAATTAATGATGTTGCGGAAGCAACAGTCGTCGTCCTGAAAGGTTTATTTGGAAAGCAAGATGCCTTCTTTGCGACTGTACAGGAGCTATCCGCACGGAACGTCACGAAGCTATTGAAAGAACTTCATGGCGATAACATGGATATTATAGACGTAATGAACACGCTGCGAGATCAAGCTGTACTTGAAGCGAAAGTGGCGGAATTGAAACAAAGAGACGGTATGACGGATCTTGTTCATTTCTTTGAATCAGAACTTCTTGGAAGTATGCGGGATAAGTACCGTCAATTTGTTATTGGTTTACGGGCCCAACTTGAAAACGTGGTATCAAACGATGCACTTCGTAGCATCATGACCGGAAAGAGTAGTATTGATATTGATGCACATTTCGAAAATGGCGGAATCTTAGCTGTGAATACAGCAATGGGTAAGTTACGCACATCAGGCGATGCTTTTGGGCAGTTTGTAATCATGCATCTACAAAATGGGACGTTTCGTAGACCAGGAACAGAAGACACTCGAATTCCTCATTACTTAATCGTGGATGAATATTCGCGTTATATTAACCCAGATGTTGAAATCTTCCTTAACTTAGCGGCGGAATATAAAGTTGCAGGAATATTTGCCACTCAATCACTTGGTCAATTAGAAATTGAATCAGGAAAATTAAGCGCCAGAGCAATGAAAAGGGCGATTCTAGGTGGTTGCCGCAATATCATCACTTTCGGTGGGATAAAGAGTGAAGATGCTAAAGAGTTTGCTGACGAACTTGGTAAAGATAAAATTATTATGCGACAAAGCACTTATAAAAATAGAATCCTGTTACCAAACTTGTTTCCTGATTCTTATAGAGATACAGAAGAAGAGGAATACAGATTTGATTATACCGATTTAATGGATGGACTGCCGAAGTTTCATTTCATTCACAAGTTGTTGAAAGATGGAACACCACAAAAACCTGCGATTGGCAAGGGAATATTCGTCCCTAGAGATTGGAAAGAACGTAGAGAATGGGAAACTGAAAGTCCGACGAAGAATAATCGTGCAGATATGAAACGTGTTTTGAATATGTTGCTGTATAAGCGAAAAAACAAGAAAAAGGAACCTGCCATCAGCGGATACATCGAAGCACCAAAAGAAGATACGCAAGATTCTCACATGCAGGCAATCCCCCAAGAACAGGTTGCGACTTCCGATACACAGATGCGGGAGCCTAAGCTGGCATCCCTTCATGGAGTCAAGAAAGAAAGTGCCGATCAAAGGGAAGTGCAAACGTATGACAACCGGAAGCAGTCGCCCCCATCCCCGAAGACAAAAAGAGAGGATGGAGCATATTCGAAACGACAAGAAGGGGGAGTGTTCACTCAACCGAAACAAGAGGAAGATAAGCCTAATGTGGTACTACGATCCGATGATGGGTTCTGGGACTAAAAAAAGTTACACAAACTGTTGTATTTTATATTCATATTGTGTAGTATTAAGGTGTAGTCGGCGCAGGACTACACAAAATGAATAGTTTTGGTGTCTGTTTTGTAGATGAATCGATACGCATTGGTAGCAAGAATCCCACTGCTTTAGCTTTGGGAGTGTCACTTGAGAAAATAGATCGGACACGCAATAGCTAAGAAGCTAAGGTACACCATTGTTGCTTGGCTCATATCCGCTCCGTTAATAGCCATCATACCTGCGGCGCTATGAATAACCCATATACAGATATAAATTGAACCTTGGAATTCACTTTTTTGGGTCTGTATAAGACAAAGCGGTGTTCTCAAAATGATTCGACTTACATTTACAACGGATACCAGAAACTATTGCACCTACCTTTTCCCAAAGTGTGATCTATTCCGAAAAATAACCCGAAGCGGTTTTTCTTGCAACGAAGCAAGGAAGTGCCGTCGGGTTATTTTTTGTTTTTCAATTCCACAAACCGTTGTATTGGTATTTCCTTTGGTCTACAATGTGTGTATAATACGAAATTTCTACTCGTATTGTGTATATACAGAAAAATAGTCAAAACGATGGAAAGGAGTGGATAGGCACAAGTTCATATAGGATGTCAAAACAGACGATTGCTGCATATTTGCCGGTGAAAAATACAGATACAGCAGAAGAAAAATATTCTTGGTATTGATCGAATCAGAGAAAAAGTCCAAAAGGAAGCAGCTGAAAAATAGAAAAAGAAAACAAAAAGTCGATTAACAATTTCATCTTAGTATCAGGCCCCTATGAATCATTTCGTGGGGGCTTTTCGATACAAAACATAAAAAAGGAGTGTTTGTTGAATGGCGGAAGAATTGAATGTCACTTCCATGTTGATTGAAGGCTTTGACGCGAGGAAACTCGCCCCAGAGGAACAATACGATAAAGATTGGCAACAGGTAGTTGGGGCAAGGCAAAACGATAAGATTCTCCAATCTGAAATTGTTGGGATCGAGAATATCGGAAGTAAGGAATGTGCGGTAGTCCATGTTGGTAAGATCAAAGGTTATATTCCAATGGAATTTACAGGAGTCGAAAACTTGCGTCAGTTGCGTGCGTTGACTGGAAAAAAAGTAGCCTTTAAGGTGCTTGAATATATCGAGGATGCGGAAAAGCAAATATTTATGGCGTCCCGGACAGCGGCTCTTGAAGAAATGGCGGAAATTACACTTCGCCGGATCAAAACAGGAGATGAAATTGTCGCTGTTGTCCGCACAGTCAGTCCTAATCTCGTCCGTGCTGATATTGGTGGCATTGAAGTAAGATTGCCACTCGATCAGATTCGATATGGATGGATCGACGATTTGACGGAAGAAGTCAAGCCGGGTGACCACCTACGAGTTAAGGTGTTGGATATTGATACAGAGAAGAAAGAAGTAAGAGTTAGCGCGAAGGCACTCATGAAGAATCCGTGGGAGGACTGCAAGGCTAGATATAAGCGCGGAGCCGAATACGTCGGAACGGTTTCCGGTGTTCGTGAGTTTGGCGTATTCGTCAACTTAGAAGCTGGCGTAGACTCTCTTGCAAGCCACTTGAAATATCAAAACCTTCAAAGAGGGGACCGGGTGCTTGTGCGGATTATTGGGATTGACGAAAAGGAACAACAAATTCGGGCGAAAATTGTACGTGTTGTTTATTAAGCAAACAAGAAAAGGGGTTGTTATTCAATCCCTTTTCAAATCGTCTGAATTTAGGTGATCAAACATTGCATCCTTCTTATTGGAAACTTTTGAGAACACTCATATACCTGAACTGTGCAGTAGCAATATTCCGCTATTTTTACTTCAACTATTAAATTGCAGACAATCCGGCAAAGAAGGGGGTGAATAGAGTGAATGTAGCCAATGCAACAATCAGTCCGTTTTCTCTTTCCCACTCATGGACATTGCATTGGGAACGGCTACCATCCAATCTGAAACGCATTCAGCATTTCAGTTCAGAGTCAAACAAGGAGAAACAGGCAATTGACGCGATTAGCAAAGTAGGTGTCATCGGAGGGCAGCAGCTACAAAAATTGTTCAATATCGACAAAAAACGGCTGAAACGCATGGTCGCGGAGCAAAAGATTGTACGCCATGAAATGCGGCTCGACGGAAAAATCATTCCCATCTATACGCTCGGGATGAACGGTGCACTAATCGCCGGAATGGAAGATGCTTATGAATTAAATTATTGGGTGCAGTACAAAACAGAAGACGTTTTGAAACGAATCCTGTTCTTTAAACTGTACGAACGTTTTCATGGAAGCGGGGCGGAGGAAAAGAAAGCCGTATCCGCCATCTTTCCTACGCCAAACCCATTCATCGGCGCAATCCAATTCAGGCAATCCCTTCTGTATGTATACGTGGTAAGGGGCGACATCAACGATTTTCTCATGTATATGAAATGGAAAGGTGATGGGTTCAATGAACGAGTCATTGTCATTGCGGAAGAAATCCGCCATTTGGAGTTGCTGAAACATGCGTTGCTCCCGTTGAAAGCGAGAGTTACGCTCGACTCCGATCTTCTCTCGGAAGTGGAACATGTTCAGAATATCTTCTATTTCTTAAAAGATGGGGACTTCGTAAAAGATCAGTAGTTTTCAGAGTCACGGGATATAGGGGGTGGTGTAGTTAAGTCGATTCTTTACTGATGCTTCTACGAAGGTAGGTAGCGGTAAAGGATACAACAAAAGATTAGGGGGAAAGACGGTTTTGATGACTACAAAAAAAGGAGACATCGAGAATTTTGAAGTGAAGCCCGGAAAACAAGTCGCATTTAAAACGTTTTATAATGGGAACTTGAAAGTCTTCAACGTGCCTTATTTTCCAAGCGATGACAGTGAGGGGTCGGGATTCATCCCATATGAGGTACTGTTCCAATTATCCCATATCTTCAAGTATATGAACATTCAAAACTTGGACGAGTTTAATTATGAAGACTTCAAAGTAGTGCACACTTACTTGCAATTCCATTCGGATAAAGAAAAAGCTAAAAAGAAATTTAAAGATGAAAAGGATATGTTTATTCAATATGCTTTGAAAGAATGGATTGAGAAGTATTATGAAATGAAGCTTAAAGCAAATAGATCGGATTCTCCATTTGGTGAAACAGACAAGCCAAATGATGAAGCAGTTCAGGCAAGACAATGGCTCGATTTTTTTCATAGCAAATTAAACGAATTACCTGAACTTCAAAGGGAGATCATCAAGAAAAAGTATTTGCAGATTGAAGTGTCTGGCAATTATCCACTTGATGATTTTGTTTATGCCGAACTCCATCTGACAAGAGCTTTTTATTACAGAAGGAAAAAGGAAGGTCTATATTGGCTAGGACTTGCCTTACAAAATCATAATCAAATCAAAAAAACAATTTGATGACACAACTTCCCTTCGAATCAATTGTGTAGGCCAACTTTGGTTCTCGAAAAACTCCTTACGATTTTTTGAGGGTTATGTAAACAGCGTGCTATGGTGAAGGTACAGTACCGACGCATTCGGATTTGTACAACTTACAACATTGTAAGGTGATATAGGGAACCTTTTGACTGCGGAAGCGTCAAAGGACATTACACAATTATTTAATATACTCTCGGTATTCCAAACGAGTAAATTCCTGAATTCCCAAAAATTT
>NZ_QYTW02000036.1 GCF_003605405.2 Siminovitchia terrae
CGGGGATAGCCTAATCAAAACTTTCGGTTATGAAGGTATTATTAGGAATCTCCCACTTCAAACAGACCATAAGGATGTTAAGTGGGAGTAGTTCAATAATGGATCGTGTAATAATATGGATGAATGTTGTCAAAGGTAAATATTAGAAAAAAGAGGAGATTATATGGAGAAAGTCATTTCGTCAAACGTTTCAAGAGCTATTCAGACAAAGCTTGTATTGCCGCCAGATACAAATCATTTAGGCACTATTTTTGGAGGAACTGTTTTATCCTACATAGATGAAATTGCTGTGATTGCGGCGATGAAGCATTCGAAGAAAACGGTTGTGACTGCTGCAATAGATACCGTTAATTTTGTATCTTCCGCGAAAAGCGGTGATATTCTATCGTTGGAAGCGTTTGTTCTGTCCACGGGCAACACATCCATGAAAGTGTATGTCAAAGTGGAAAGTAAAGATCTGGCAACTGATCAGAAAAAACTTACAACGACCTCTACAGTTACATTGGTTGCGCTTGATGAAAATAAAAAGCCTACCCCAGTGCCGAAGGTGAGATTGGAATCCGACTGGGAAAAGGAACTGTTGTTGAACCTCTAAAGGGGCTGTCCAGAAAGTCAGTGAAAACTGATTTTCTGTGACAGCTTTTTTTCATTTTAGAGTACTTCATTGAAGATCATTTGGCCTTCTCTCAAATCATTTACTTTCAGACGCTTGTTACGTTTTATGTAAATACTTTTAAATTTTAAATTGTTATTTTGGTCTTCAAATAAAATAACCTCTTTTATTTGGATTGTCAGTTTGAACAACCTGTTCAAGCTTATCATTCCCGATTTCCTCGAAAACGACCGGAAGTTCTATGTAATTAACTTCATTCAGCAGAAGTCTCCCACTTCTGTAAGTGGTGAGATGAATGCAAATTGGTATTCCATTCAGCGGGGGTTCAAACCCCGGCTGAATAAAGTTAAAGCCTCCGGCGGATGCCACAGATTTTCAGAGGAAATTTATCGAGCTTAAGCTCGATAAAATCTAGGCGCAAATACGCCAAGGCGCATTTGATTTTGATCTTCAGCAGAAGTAACATCAGATTTTTTCTCTGGTACTTCAGTATTATTGGCCTCGGATTGTTGATTATTTTTTGGTTCTATTGATTGTGGGGTATTGCTTTCGTCAGCATTCGTCGTATCCTTTGCCTGGTCATTCTTTTCAGTGCATGCTGCTATACAAGGGCACTTAAACATAAGATGAGTGAGTTTTTCATAGTACAACACTCCTATCTAGCCGAAAAAATTTTTGAGCACCGAACCATTATATTTTTACTTTTTTATTAATGCCATAATAAAGGCTTATATTGGACGAAAAAAAATATTGGGAATTTTATCAAAGGGCTTGAAAAAATTTGTCGAAACCGTACAATATTTAATGTAATTATGTTAACGTTCGTATTTTTATCTCAAATAAAGGAATGGAGTGTATTATGGATATCATCAAAGACATATTGGCAGCATTAAGTGTAGTACTGAATGGACTTCCACAGGGACTCCTGGCATTAACCTTCGGTTTTGCTTCGGTACCAACAGCTCTCGCATTTATAATAGGTGCAGGCGGAAATGCAATAATGGGCTCTGTTCCGGTTATTTCTTATCAGGCGGAAACAATCACGCTGGCTGGAACAATGGGTAAAAACATGCGTGAACGGCTTTCCATGATCTTTTTTGGTGCCATGATCATGGTGCCAATCGGCTTATTCGGGTTGTTGGAGAAAATTGTTGACTGGATCGGACCTGTAATCACAAGTGGGATGATGGCTGGTGTTGGTATTATGTTAACTAAAGTGGCCTGGGATATGGCGAAAAACAATCAATTAATTGGGATTACGTCTTTTGCCAGTGCTCTTATTGTATATATGGCGACAAAGGATCTTGTTTATACGATAACCATTTCAGTTATTCTCTCAAGTATCGTCTATTACTTTCTTACAAGAAACAATAAAGCTGAATTGAAAACTCCAGAGAAGGAAAGACTTGTCCGTCAAAAGCTCGTTCTTAATCCGATGGTGATCCGTGGAGCATTGGCAATGGTATGTTTGAACATAGGGGCAAATATCGCTTTTGGTAAGATAAATGGAGAAATTGCGCAAACAAACGTCAATGTCGATGTACTGACCGTGATTAGCAGCTTGGCAGACATGGTATCGTCGTTTTTTGGAGGCGCGCCGGTTGAGGTTGTCATTTCAGCAACCGCTAGTGCTCCACATCCAGTTTGGTCAGGTGTTCTGATGATGGTGATCATGGCTGTCATTCTATTTGCTGGGCTTCTTCCTAAGATAGGACGATTTGTACCAAGTGCTTCCATAGCAGGATTTTTATTTGTATTAGGTGCAATTGTCACATTGCCAGGAAATGCTGCTGCTTCATTTTCTACTGGGGAGCCGGCTTCCGGTCTAGTCGGCGGGATCACAATGGTTGTCACGGCAATTACCGATCCATTTCTTGGCATGCTGGCAGGATTAATTATACAATTTTTAATAGGACTATTTGGTTTTTAAGGAGATGGTTAGATGGAGACTTATACATTAACGATTGGGGATATAAAAAGAGAGCTGCCGATAGTTGCTGTATCGGATGAGCTTAGTATCGCAAGCTTTGTTATTCTGGGAGATACGGAGCTGGTATCATACACTGCACCAATTCTCGCAAGCAAATTGCCGGAAGTGGATGTTTTGGTTACAGCAGAAGCGAAGGGAATCCCGCTCATATATGAATTGTCAAAGCAGCTTGGCATGAAGCAGTATGTTGTTGCACGAAAAAGCATCAAACCTTATATGGAGTCCCCTTTGGTCAACGAAGTTGAGTCCATAACTACCCAGAAAAAACAGATATTATGCTTGGACAGTGACGATGTTCAGCAGATCAAAGGAAAAAGGGTGGCTATTATCGATGATGTGATCAGTACAGGACAGTCCGTGCGCGGCTTGGAAGAGCTAGTTGTTCAGGCGGGCGGTATAGTTGCTGCAAAAGCTGCTATTTTAGCTGAAGGAAATGCAGCGGGAAGAGAAGACATCATCTACTTGGAGAAGTTACCGTTATTCAGAAACAAGCTTTCGAAATAACATGAGGGAAAAAGGCGTCATTCTGAACAAAGTGGTCAGAAGGCGCCTTTTTAAGTTTTTTGGGGATACGACAGACGGAGGTCCTATTTTCCATTGGCGTACAGGTAGTAGTGGCGTCTTGAGCAGTCTGTTTAACTTGATTCAGCAGAAGTCTCCCACTTCTATAAGTTGTGAGATGAATGCCTATTGGTATTCCACTCAGTGGGGGTTCAAACCCCGGCTGAATAAAGTTAAAGCCTCCGGCTGATGACACAGATTTACAGAGGAAATTTATCGAGCGAAGCTCGATAAATTCTGGGCGCAAATACGCCAAGGCGCATTTGATAAATTGCTGTGGACTAAGGAACAGCTTTATCAGCATTCGCTTTACGCTATTATGGTTATTCTTCCTTATAAAACCTCTCACCAGTTTCAGGGTTATAGTAAACAGTCAATTTTTTGTTTGTCGTGGGGTCGATGGATATTTCATTCGTCCGCTGGAAGCCGTCAGGGACTTCACGCCCATGTTTCTTTTTAAAGCGTTTGTCCCATATGAACCATGAGATGATAATTAAAAAAATGAATATCAATATCTGGAGGCCATAAAAGCTAATGATCCACTCCAACTAACTAGACCTCTTCCACAATCACCGCTGTTCCATACGCGATGATTTCACTCATATTTTGCCCGATTTCCCCCGAATCGAATCGCATCATTGTTACTGCGTTGGCTCCCATTGCCCTAGCATTTTCCACCATTCGGTCAATTGCCTGTTTCCTGGCATCTTCAAGCATTTCCGTGTACTGGCTGATTTCTCCACCCAACAATCCCTTGAAAGATGCCACAATATCCTTTCCCACGCCCCTTGCTCTAACCGTAATTCCGAACACAGGCCCTTTTGTTTCAACGATTTTGTGATTGGCAATATTTTCAGTTGTTACGATAAGCATATTTTCTCGCTTCCTCTCGATATGATATATTATCTTTGTTACGGATGAAAAACAGTTAGGTTTCAAATTATTTTATGTAGGTTATGGGTCAAAATATTAACCAATATCATCAGTGTAGAAAGGATATCTTATGAACAAAATTTTTACGAGAGACCTTAAGAACATCAGTACAAATTGGGCGGCTGCCATTATTATCGGAGGTCTTATCTTGCTTCCCTCCTTATATGCATGGTTGAATATCGCGGCGATGTGGGATCCTTATTCCCACACCAATCAAATCCCCGTGGGTCTTGTTAATGAAGATAAAGGGGCGATTGTAAGGGATAAGCATATTGATGCCGGAAAAGAATTGGTAAATGAACTGAATGGAAACAAAGACCTGGACTGGCATTTTACCAATCGTAAAAAAGCAATGAAGGAACTGCGAAATGGGGACTATTTTGCTGTTATCATTGTTCCTGAGAATTTCTCTGAGAGCTTGGGTACTGTCATTTCGGATCATCCCAAAAAGGCAAAAGTGGAATATTATGTAAACGAAAAAGTGAACTCTATATCCCCGAAGATTACTCAAAAGGGGGCATCCATGATTGTTGAACAAGTCAGCAGCAAATTCATTGGTACAGTGAATGGAGTTATTTTTGAACTATTCAATGAAATTGGGATTGAATTGCAGAAAGACTTGCCAGATATCAAACAATTTGAACAATATGTATTCACCCTGGAAGAAGATCTTCCGGAAATTAATAAATTAATTAACAACTCACTGCAAGATGCTTCTTCTGCAGAAGAAATGATTGATAAAGCACAGGGAATGATACCTGAAGCAAGGCAATTAACAAGTGATGGTCTGGAAACGATTAATAAAACATCCGCTTTTTTATCAGATGCAGAAAATAGGCTTCAGGAGATGGCTCCAAAGATTAATGCAGATATACAGAAGATTCAAAAGGTCGCATCAGATATCAACGAATTTCTTGGAAAGGTTCAAGGAAAGGAGATTGATTTGAGCAAAGGCGACCAAATCAACAATCAGCTTCAATCCCAGTTGACTGAGGCGCTTGGGACTCTCGATACCATACAGGCAGTATTGACTGAGGCTAAAGGTCTGAACAACGCCCCAAAAAATCAGGACATTGACCAAAATGAAGGTGAAAGCCAGAATAATATACCTCAAATTGACCTGACCCAGATTGACCAGGCCATTGAAAAAACAAGTCAATTAAAAAGTGACCTTCAGCAAGTACAGAACAAAGCTTCTGAAATAAACGGGGTGCTTGAGGAGAAGAAGAAGGAATTCAATGAAACTATCGGCAGTCTTCAACAGCTGGCTGGAGATACTTCTGTGAAAATTGATGCTTTTGCAAAAGAGTATAAAGAAAATGTTGAACCAACTGTTATGAATGAAATTTCCAAGGCACAGAAGACTTTATCTAGTGCAAGAGAGATGCTGACTGAAATACAGGTTTCGTTGCCTGAAGTTGAAAAAATATTGCACAGAACAGATAAAAATTTGAGCAAAGGAAAAGATGCTCTTGAATATGCGCATGGGGAATTTCCTTATGTAAATGAGAAGGTTCGCGAGCTTGCAGATAAAATCAGGAAATTACAAGGAGAAGCGAATCTGAATGATATCATACAGCTACTTTTGAATGATCCAACTGCGGAAAGAAGTTTCTTTGAAGAGCCCGTTCAATTAAATGAAAACAAGATTTTCCCAATTAAAAACTATGGAACGGGAATGACTCCTTTTTATACGGTTTTATCGATATGGGTTGGAGCGCTTCTTTTAATATCTCTATTGTCAACCGATTTGAGAAATCATGAAGACTTTACTGGAAGACAAATATACTTTGGCAGGCTCTTCACCTTTTTAAGCATAGGGTTTCTACAGACGTTGATTGTGGTATGTGGAGACTTGTTCATTCTCGGGGTTCCTGTCCGCCATCCTTTTTGGATGATTCTGTTTGGTCTTTTTATCAGCCTTGTGTTTGTGCTGATTGTATACACGCTTGTTTCGGTGTTCGGGAATATTGGAAAAGCATTGGCGATTGTTATGCTTGTTTTGCAGATTGCCGGTTCAGGTGGAACATATCCTGTCGTCTTGCTGCCGGAGTTCTTCCAGGTCATCAGTCCGTTATTACCTTTTACCTATTCGGTCGACTTGATGAGGGAAGCAATCGGGGGCATTGTTTGGCAATCGGTTACAAAGGATTTGATTGCCCTAGCTCTGTTCGGGTTGGCAGCCTTGCTGTTTGGTACTTTCCTTAAAGAACCAGTTAACAGAAGAACGAAGGCATTCCTTGCAAAATCAAAGGAGGTTGATATTCTTCATTAATGATCCATTGCCGATACGTAATTGTCCCAGGGGCTTGATCATAGGCAGCTGAGTATGACAGAAAGCTGATCAATCCCTATCTTGTTTCGGGTGAAATGCTGCCCGGCGAAGGTTAAACCCTGTGATTAAAGTTAATATTTAAAAAAGACGAAGAAGCTGGGACATAAGTTGAAAACTAATGGATATTAGTAACAATTCGTGAAAATAAAGCCGCGTGAAATCAAGTTTTTTACATTTGATTTCATGCGGTTTATTCATGTTTATAGGGGTTTGTCCCAATTTTATGATCAAATGCGATAAGAAATACTATCAGAGCCATACCATGGCTTTTCCAAGGTAGTCTCTTTCATCCAAAAATAAAACTTCTCATTTGGATAACTTCTGGGAAGAAGTGCATGATTTTTATAAAGTGAATCGGAAACCTAAAGATGCTCAAGTGAGCAAAAAAATTAAGCGGGTGACATGAGATGCGAAACAACAAAATTCAAATTTTGCCTATTATTGCTTCTGTAGGAATAGGAGCAGCTGCATACAGTATGATGACTGGGCGGGGCGGACAGCTCTCAAACATGATTCCTCAATTGTCGAACATGGGACAGAGAAAAGGTGGCAATCAAACCCGGTCTATGGGATAAAAATGAAAAAGCCAAGAAACGCCATGCACTTGGTCGTCTCTTGGCTTCTAAAAATCAGCCCGGAAAACAACTGCTCTAGGATGGAATTTTTTAGTAATATCCAACAAAGGCAGTTCCAACAATGATTAAGAGGATAAACAATACGACAATCAAAGCAAAGCCTGATCCAAAGCCTCCTCCTGCATAGCCACTCATAAAAGCACCCCCTTATCCTTAGCTTTCATTATAGAATATGGGAATTTCCAACTCTGGTTAAGACAAGTATCCCAATATGATAAAAAATATACGAATAAACCATGTATCTAGGTGAAAACTGATTTTCATTCAACGACAACTGGATTACCTTAGACAGGCTTGAAATACGGATACCTGACAGAGGAGTCAGAGATTTCTAAGTAAGGAGCTGTGTTTCGATATTTTTCCATATCCACCATCGAGAGAAATTCCATAAGCTTTTAGGTCTTCAAGGCACAATTACTGTTATGGTTGCCCATTTTTAAAGGTTGACTACTCACCTTCATCTGGCGAATTAAATTCATGGATTCGATTACAAAAAATAGGATCGAAGTGAAAAATACATATGATTAAATCAATGAAGATTCCTCAATTTGCCTGCATAAAATATCGGATAAGGGGGATTGTTTAATGGATAAAAAACAGGAATTCTTGATTATTTTTATAACATGCATCTTGTTGGTTTTTACTTTGTATATATTTAGAGGCTTCATACCTATGGTAAGCAACAGCAATGACATAGGTATGCTCGATATAAAAAGGAGCCATTGAAGTGGGAATAAAATTTATTTAGGTGTCTTTCGTAAGCTTTTTGTTTAACTTCATTCAGCAGAAGTCTCCCACTTCTGTAAGTGGTGAGATGAATACCTATTGGTATTAATCTCAGTGGGGGTTCAAACCCCGGCTGAATAAAGTCAAAGCCTCCGGCGGATGCCACAGATTTTCAGAGTAAATTTATCGAGCGAAGCTCGATAAAATCTGGGCGCAAATACGTCAAGGCGCATTTGATAGATGACAGGAATATTAATTTATTTACACTTATACCAAAGTCTGCTACTGTAATAATAAACTTTTTATTCAGTAAAGTGGGGATGACAGGTATGGACACGATTGTATCTCTTGAAGGAGTTTCTTGGAAAAGGNTAAATTTATCGAGCGAAGCTCGATAAAATCTGGGCGCAAATACGTCAAGGCGCATTTGATAGATGACAGGAATATTAATTTATTTACACTTATACCAAAGTCTGCTACTGTAATAATAAACTTTTTATTCAGTAAAGTGGGGATGACAGGTATGGACACGATTGTATCTCTTGAAGGAGTTTCTTGGAAAAGGGACGGAAGGGAAATTCTAAGCGGCATCGATTGGAGAATGCAGAAGGGAGAGCATTGGGGCATTCTTGGACTAAACGGATCGGGTAAAACTTCTATTCTGAATATCGTATCGGGTTATCATTTTCCTTCGGAAGGAAATGTAACGGTGCTTGATCACCAATTCGGGAAATCATATTTGCCGGATCTTCGCAAGGAGATCGGCTTTGTCAGTAGCTCTTTAAACCGCTTTTCTCATATTATTGAGTATGAATCGATCGAAGAAATCATTGTAAGCGGAAAATTTGCTTCCTTTGGCATTTATGAGGAGGTAGCAAAAGCTGATTGGGAAAAAGCGGATGAACTAATTGAAAGATTCAGATTGGGTAAGTTGAAAGGGAAGCCGTATCATCTGCTGTCTCAAGGAGAGAGAAGAAGGGTTCTGATAGCACGTTCTTTAATGAATGATCCAAAATTATTAATATTGGACGAGCCATGTACAGGGCTTGATATTTTATCAAGGGAGCAAGTTTTGGCCTTGACAAAAGAAATTGACAGAAGCAACTGCAGCGTCATTTATGTCACTCACCATATTGAGGAGCTAGTCGAGGATATTACACATGTATTGCTACTAAGTGAGGGAACAATGGTGGCGGCTGGTCCAAAAGAAGAAGTGATAAAAGACGAATTATTATCCGAGACGTTTCATCTTCCAGTCAGCGTGCGCTGGGAAGAGAACAGGCCATGGCTTTCAGTCTCCCAAATCGCAAAAGTCAATATTTAAAAAGCGAAAAGCCGGCTGGATTCCCGGCTTTTCGCTTTTTAAGCATAACCTAATTTATAGATAGGGACGAGTGTTTCAAATGTATCTCTTGCCAATGAAATGAATTTGTCACCATCTTGGACTATCGGGTCATCAGCCGCGATATGTCTTCCGATGAGAAATTCCGCTTTTTTGACATCGCGGAAGCGTTCAAGCGTTTTTTTCAGATCTATTTCTTCAAGTGTGACGGCATCCTTTTTCATATGGTCCATGGAGATGACAAACTCGCCAGGGACTTTCTCTTGGATTTCAGCCATATGATTCAGGAATTTCTTAGCGATCTCACTCTTGTCTGGCAGCTCATATATATAAGCAAGCCAAAGAAAGGCATGGTCATCAAAAAGCCCAACTTGAAAGTGAGGGTGCTTCTTATATCCCCGCTTGTTATTTGCGATAGCCAGCCAAGTGTCTTGGGGTGGATTTACCGTTCTTCTGGCATGTCTAGCAATATGTAAAAACATTTCAGTTCCGATCATAGAACTTAAATCAGATGTTAAAGCTTCTCCAATGTTTTTAAACTTTGGCTGAATTCTATTTTGGATGGCCGCCATTCTTTCATCCAGGCCGTCAATGTGAAAAGTCTGAAAGTCATTTTTTGTAAAACCGTCAAACTGCATTCGATAACCCCTCTTTCATTAGATATTCTATAGTTTACCAAATTTTTCACTATGTATAATGTATTTGCATTCAAAATAAAAAAACGGGTGTTTGCCAAGATAATTATCAAAGGTTATGAATGTCATTGTGATGATGGCAATCGAGCTCCTGATGCTGTTAATGTATCTGTTCTCAAATCTTCTTTAAATCTCTTCTTTTACTCTGAAATCGCAGCACGCTCTTTTATTCTTCCAGCCTGCTAGATAAGTGGTTTATCCATATAGAAAGCATCGGGAGCCGCTGCCAATAAAAAATGACCTTTAGACAACACATTAACTATGTTGCTCTAAGCACGCAACTCTTCGATCCGCTTTTTTTCATAATGTCCTTCCAAATATAGTGAATGCCATTTACCAAGAACTTTCTTTGCTGCATCCAGTTCATTCATCATTTTATTGCAATTATCATCAAGGTACGCTGTATAGGCATCCCTAAAATGCCGGGTGATTTTCTCAGTAGGGCCAATTATGGCTAGCTTTCCGCGAATGTTTGGTTCTTCTCTTAATTTGCCGGCCTGGTGAAGAATGTGGACCATGGCGATATCCGCCATATCCTGCAGGGGATCCACCTTCTGACTGCGTGCCCGGAATGCTGCTATCCGTCCAATTGTTTCGGCGTCAGCGGTTTTTCCCAGCATTGTATAATGGGATGATAGTGAATAGAAAAGAGCTCCGGCAATTGGGTGATCCGAATGATTTCGAATAGCTTCCTCAGCAGCCTGAACCGTTTCAGGCCGCCAATTTGTTCCTTCGGGATCTTCCTGCATCATCCGGTAACTCAATAAGACGAGCTCCTTTCCTGGTTGTTTCCTGGAAAGCATTGCGAGCAGCCGTCCGTCTGTCTGCATGCCATTATTCTCTGTTGGAATCAGGTTAATGGAGCCAAATAGCAGGTTGATCATACCAAATGTAAGCAAGATTCCTGATGGCACTTTCGTGTAGGCAAGGAGGATAGCGATAACCGCGGTAAGTAAATTCACTAATGGGCCACCGAAAATGTATAATCTTAATTTTTGGATTAGCTCTTTATCTGTAAGCCTATCAGGAAAACGAAGCATTGCTCGCCCCATATACCCTAATGCAGGCATTTGGATTAAAAATAACGACTTGTCCTCCGAACGGACATAGACGAATGGACCGATACTCATGTTCATAAAGACCATGCCCGCTGCTTTTCCAGCGATTGCATGGCCGCATTCGTGGATAATAAGAGCAATGAATATGCTCACAAAAATAGCAGCACCGATCACCAACATGTTTTTGGCATCGATAACAACATCATGTTTATATAAATAAGGCAGAAAGACTGGCCAGAGTCCGATTCCTATGACCAGGCCAAAAACTAGCTGCTTACAATTTCTTTTTTTCGGATTTGTCGAAGGTTCTCCTTGTTTCATTTCTGCTACAATCCCCCTTTTTGTTTATCAATCCACACCCATGTTTCCACTTATACGGCCTGAAGGTCTTGCAGGTTTCATCTAACTAATAATATCCATGGATGATTGAATTCGGGCAAAGCTTGGCATTTTAAAAATTTTGATGTTAAATTGGTTAGAACATATGTTGTTTTATGTATAATGATAAATGAATTATATGATACAATGATGGTTAGTATGAAAGAGGAGAGAAACCATTGTACGAATACATCAAAGGGACTGTTGAGCATATCGGTCCCGAATATATTGTGATAGAAAATAATGGAATCGGCTATCAGATTTTGACGCCGAATCCTTTCCTTTTTTCAGTGAAAAAGGGTGTAGAGACCGTCATCTATACATATCAGCATGTCCGAGAGGACATCCTTGCACTTTATGGCTTTGGAACCAATACTGAAAGGGAGATGTTCAAGAAGCTAATCAGTGTTTCCGGAATCGGCCCTAAAGGCGCCTTGGCTATCTTGGCATTCGGAGAGCCTGAACAAGTCATCCAAGCAATTGAAATGGAAGATGAGAAGTTTTTGACTAAGTTTCCTGGAGTTGGTAAGAAAACGGCCAGACAAATGATCCTCGATTTGAAGGGGAAACTGCATGATGTTCTTCCTGAAGGAATGGTGGAAGCTGCGGCAGATGTCGATCATGAGGCAGTGGGAGCAGCTTCTGACGGTTTGGCCGAACTAGATGAAGCGATGCTTGCGCTTGCGGCATTGGGATACTCTGACCGAGAGTTGAAAAAAATACGTCCAAAACTGGCAAAGGATGTTCTGACAACAGACCAATATATTAAAAGTGCACTTCAAATGCTTCTGAAACAATAACATGGAAGGAGTGATCATGGATGGAGGAAAGGGTGCTTTCTGGAGAAGCGTCTATGAATGATGTGTCTTTTGAACAAAGTCTCCGTCCGCAGTCGCTTTCCCAATATATCGGCCAGGACAAAGTGAAAAGCAATCTGTCCATCTTTATTGAAGCGG
The DNA here is from genome assembly GCF_003605405.2 of Siminovitchia terrae. Lineage (GTDB taxonomy): Bacteria > Bacillota > Bacilli > Bacillales > Bacillaceae_C > Siminovitchia > Siminovitchia terrae. The sequence goes on from NZ_QYTW02000036.1 coordinate 12,223, forward strand.
CAAAAATGAGAAAAGAAGCACTTGACCATGTGTTGCTGTATGGTCCGCCCGGGCTCGGAAAAACAACGCTGGCAGTGGTAATTGCCAACGAAATGGGCGTGAATGTAAGGACTACGTCCGGGCCCGCTATTGAACGGCCAGGGGATTTAGCAGCTATTCTTACTTCACTCGAACCTGGAGAGGTTCTGTTTATAGATGAAATCCACCGATTACCGCGTGCAATTGAAGAGGTTTTATATCCAGCAATGGAAGACTATTGTCTTGATATTGTGATTGGAAAAGGCCCGGAAGCGCGATCTGTCAGGCTGGACTTGCCTCCATTTACCTTAGTCGGTGCCACCACGCGTGCCGGGGCTGTTTCTGCTCCTTTGCGCGATCGCTTTGGAGTGCTGTGCCGGTTGGAATATTATAATGACAAACAGCTCACCGATATTGTTGTCAGGACTGCTGAAATACTCGACACTAAAATTGATTGGGACGGAGCTGTTGAGATTGCGAGGCGTTCAAGGGGAACTCCTCGAATCGCCAACCGTCTACTCAGGAGAGTGCGTGACTTTGCACAGGTGCGCGCAAATGGCATCATTACACTTCCATTGGCTGATCAAGCGCTTGAACTGCTCCAGGTAGACAAACTTGGGCTTGACCACATTGACCATAAGCTTCTGAGAGGGATTATTGAGAAGTTCAGGGGTGGTCCTGTTGGAATTGATACGATTGCTGCTAGTATAGGGGAGGAATCAACCACAATTGAAGATGTTTATGAACCCTATCTCCTACAAATCGGATTCCTTCAGCGGACTCCAAGGGGACGGATGGTAACGCAACAAGTATATGAACATTTCAAATTGGAGGTGCCGCACCCTTGAACGGGATGGCGAAACTTTTAATGGTTGCCGGTGCTGTGATTTTTATTGCGGGGTTTTTGATACATTTTCTTAATCTTGGAAGGCTTCCTGGTGATATTGTGATCAAAAAAGGGAATGCAACTTTCTTTTTCCCTGTTATGACATCTATCATCATCAGCATCATTTTATCGGCAATCTTTTTTCTAGTTGGGAGGCTTAAATGAATTTTGAAAGTAGACATGTTTGATTTCAACCTGCCTGAGGAGTTGATTGCGCAGACACCGCTGGAAAATCGATCCTCAAGCAGGTTGATGGTGTTAAATAAGCAAACGGGTGAGGTTAAACACGAAACGTTCAGGAAACTGATCGATTATTTGAATCCTGGCGACTGCCTTGTTTTAAACGATACAAAAGTACTGCCTGCCCGTTTGTTCGGAATAAAAACGGACACAGGGGCAAAAGTTGAAGTGCTTTTGCTTAAACAAACAAATGAAGATCGTTGGGAGACACTTGTCAAGCCGGCAAAGCGGGTTAAAAAGGGGACTGAAATCTCTTTTGGTGACGGCCGGCTGAAAGCAGTTTGCACGGGGACGGAAGACCATGGCGGCAGGCTGTTTGAGTTTCAATATGAAGGTATCTTTTATGAAATTTTGGATTCACTTGGGAAGATGCCCCTTCCTCCATACATAAAAGAACAGCTTGAAGATCAAGGCAGATATCAGACGGTATACGCTCGAGAAAGGGGATCAGCTGCTGCTCCGACGGCCGGTCTCCATTTTACAAATGAAATACTTGAATCATTGAAAGAAAAAGGGGTACACGTGGCTTTTGTTACCCTTCATGTAGGACTTGGAACATTCAGGCCTGTGAGTGTGGATAGTGTTGAAGATCATGATATGCATGCCGAGTTTTACCGCATGTCGAAGGAGACGGCTGCCCTTCTGAACCAAGTGAAAAAGGATGGGGGCAGAATCATTTCGGTAGGAACTACTTCTACGAGGACACTTGAAACGATTGCAAGGGAGAATGGAGGTTTGTTTAAAGCTGGGAACGGCTGGACTGACATTTTTATTTACCCGGGATATGAATTCCGGGCCATTGACGGGCTGGTTACGAATTTTCATTTGCCAATGTCTACACTGATCATGCTTGTCAGTGCGTTGGCTGGACGTGAATATATTCTGTATGCATACGAAACCGCTGTTCAAGAGAAGTACAGATTTTTCAGTTTCGGGGATGCTATGTTGATTATTTAACTTCATTCGATAGAAGTCTCCCACTTCTGTAAGTGGTGAGATGAAAGCATATTGGTAATACATTCAGTGGGGTTTCAAACCCCGGCTGAAATAAAGTTAAAGCCTCCGGCGGATGCCACAGATTTTGTCGAGCCAAGCTCGATAAAATCTGGGCGCAAATACGCCAAGGCGCATTTGATTAAGATAAAGAGGAAAGGGGGATGCTCATTGTCGGCTATTACATATGAATTGATCAAGACATGCAAACAGACAGGTGCCAGGCTGGGAATGATCCATACTCCACATGGATCATATGAGACACCTATGTTTATGCCGGTAGGAACACTAGCAACTGTCAAAACGATGAGCCCTGAAGAATTAAAAGAAATGGGCGCGGGTATTATTCTTAGCAATACCTATCATTTATGGCTGCGTCCTGGAGAGGATATTGTTGAAGAGGCTGGAGGGCTTCACAAATTTATGAACTGGGATCAGGGAATTCTGACCGATTCAGGCGGATTTCAGGTATTCAGTTTAAGTGAATTTAGGCAGATTGAAGAAGAAGGAGTTCATTTCAGAAATCATCTAAATGGAGATAAATTATTTCTATCACCTGAAAAGGCAATGTCCATTCAAAATTCCTTAGGGTCTGACATAATGATGGCATTTGATGAATGTCCACCATATCCGGCATCACAGGAGTACATGAAAAACTCGGTGGAACGGACATCACGTTGGGCTGAAAGATGCCTCGCTGCCCACAAGCGCCCTGAAAAACAAGGGCTTTTCGGGATCGTTCAGGGTGGTGAATATGAACAATTACGAAAGCAGAGTGCGAGGGACCTCGTTTCACTTGATTTTCCGGGTTATGCGATTGGCGGCTTGTCTGTAGGTGAACCAAAAGATGTAATGAACCGGGTACTTGAATTTACAACGCCGCTTTTACCGTCTGACAAACCTCGTTATTTGATGGGGGTGGGTTCACCAGACTCTCTTGTTGATGGCGCGATAAGAGGAGTGGACATGTTTGATTGTGTCCTTCCAACACGTATTGCGAGAAATGGTACTCTGATGACAAGTCAGGGGCGTCTCGTTGTGAAAAATGCAGCCTATGCAAGAGATTTTGGACCGTTGGATGAAAATTGTGATTGTTATGCATGCCGAAATTATTCACGTGCCTACGTCCGCCATTTAATTAAATGCAATGAAACTTTCGGAATTAGGCTTACGACTTACCATAATTTATATTTTCTGTTAAAATTGATGAAGCAAGTCAGAGATGCAATCAAAGAAGATCGTCTCGGTGACTTCAGGGAAGAATTTTTTGAGCGCTATGGATTCAATCGTCCTGACGCGAAAAATTTCTAAATAAATGCAATCGAGAAAGGGGGAAAAGCCTTGGCTACACTTGCCAATTTAACACCGTTCCTATTAATGATCGTCTTGTTTTATTTTCTGCTGATCAGACCGAACCAAAAGCGGCAAAAGGCAGTCCAAACAATGCAGAGTAATCTGCAAAAAGGGGACAAGATCATTACAATTGGAGGCCTTCATGGTACGATTGATGCCATTGATGAAGGGACAGTCGTCATTCTTTGCGGTGATGGAAGCAGACTTACATATGATCGCAATGCAATACGGGAAGTTGCTCAATCTTAATACATAAAAAAGAAGCGTATTCGTTTGACGCTTCTTTTTTATATAAGAAATGATAAAATACTTAAGTTTTGAGTAGCCTATTTTTCACTAAATGTTGAGTCGAGCTTCGACGCACAGGGATGTTCTAGTGCAGGCGAAGCGACAGGGTATCGCGTTCTAAGCCTGCTGAGTCCATCGGGGCAAGGGTTAAGCCAATCCGCTTTTGAAGGACTCCGCCTTCTTTAGCGTTCGTCTAGCTTTGCGCCTATAAACAGGAACTCTCCGCTTTTCTCTTCTCCAGCTACAACGCCTATCCCCGCGTGGCGATAAGCCATTTTTCAGTGGTGTCTGAGGAAGGGATTATTCTTATGCTTGTCGGGGCTTAGCACGGCGTTTTCGCATTTCAACTCAATAAGAGACGCTTGCTTTTGTTTTATTCAATGGTGCTGCTGCTGCGTCGGACCTCCCGCGATATTCACCCCTAGTACGCCTCCCATCATGGCGGTCAATGTATAACATGTGTAATAAATGAGTTGTTCCAATGTGAAAAGGGAACCGTGGCCTAAATATTGATATAACAAAATAATCAAGCTGTATAAAAGACCTGTTGCTCCTCCCAGCACCCATCCTTTTTGCCTGCCTTTGCCTCCACAGATGAACCCCCCGGCAAATACACTGAAAAAGGAAATAATCGTGATAAGTAAACGGATAGATTTTTCCTGAGTATTTGTGAAAGATAAAATGAATGAAAAAACTAAACTTGTAATTGCAGCGAGAAGAAATATCGTTATGACACCATATAAAACGGATACCCCGAAATTCTTTGCTTCGATCATCTTTCACTCCTTTCTTTAAACATTTGGGCTAAAAATACGCCTGTCCTTCTACAACATATTCACAAATTCAGTTATTAGAAGCCTTTTTCCTCATGTTTATCAAATTGTTGCTCATACTAAGTCATGAGTTTTGGATAGGAGGGAAATGCTTATGAATGATTTTTGGGTTATTATTCTTCGGACCATTGTTCTCTATGGAGTTATACTTGTAATTTTCCGCCTGATGGGAAAAAGGGAAATTGGAGAACTGAGCGTTCTGGACCTTGTAGTTTTCATTATGATCGGGGAAATGGCAGTGATTGCTATTGAGCAGCATAAAGATCCTATTATGCATACGATTGTCCCAATGACTGTTTTGCTGCTCATTCAGGTAGGAATGGCGTATGCATCATTAAAAAGCAGGAAGTTCCGCAGTCTAATCGATGGAAAGTCTTCTGTCATTATTGAAAAGGGAAAGATCAACGAAAAGGAAATGAGAAAACACCGATATAATTTTGATGATTTGCTCATGCAGCTAAGGCAGAAGGATATTAGCAATATTGCAGATGTGGAGTTTGCCATATTGGAAACATCGGGTGAGTTGTCTGTGTTTAAAAAAGGAAACAAAAAGAAGGCGGGATCAGTTACAGTTCCCCTTGTAGTTGATGGTGAAATTCAGCATGATGGGCTAAAAGAATCAAATAAAAGCGAACAATGGCTTAGACGTGAGCTGAAGAGTAGGGGGCATAAAGAAATTGAAAATATATCTTTTTGCAGTTTTCAGGACGGAAGCTTTTATATCGACTACATCGATGAAGATTGAAGGGGTCATTGAAGGGGTCTGACCCCCACTCCGTTAATGCGTTATCACTTTAATGGGATGGGGGTCAGACCCCCATTTTATTTTATAAGGTTTCCGATGACGGGTATTTTTGTCATGTCACCTTTATTCACGAGTTTAAGACCGAATAACAAAGCTAAATAGATCATAGTTGTGAATATAATTCCTAAGGCCATCTTTATAAAATTTGAATCGAAAAATAGAGAATCATATATTATTTTTCCGCTCCAGCCTGCCAGTATGGCTGCAGCGAAAAATTTTATATAGTCTTTAATATACACAGTAAATTGAATTTTCTTTAAAACGGTGGCATAGTGAAGCGCTGTGATCAATAAAGTTCCTGCTGCAATTCCAAGTGCGGCCCCTGTAATCCCTATGTGCGGTTGGGATGCCAGTATAAAGATGACACCAAGCTTAAAAGCATTTCCAATCAGGCTGTTGATCATAGCGGCTCTGGCCAGATCAAGCGCCTGTAAAATGGCTTGAAGTGGTCCTTGATAATAATGAAAGATGAAGAATGGTGCCATCAGCTTAATAAAATAAGCGCCATTTTCCGATCCGTATATAAGCTTCATCAATGGCTCTGCAAATGTAAACAAAATGATTACGGACAGCCCCCCGGAAAGCAGCGCGAAGCGAAGTGCCTGCTGTAGCCTGTGCTCGACCAGCCCATGGTTACGGACAGCGTTGGCCTCACTTATGGCTGGCACGAGGGACGTTGCAAGGGAAAATGTGATAAAGGAAGGCAGAGTCAGCAAAGGCAGGGCATATCCGGTCAAAAGTCCATACTGTTTCGTAGCGATACCGGCAGCTACCCCTGCTAATAGAAGACTTTGGGATACGATAATCGGCTCAAAAAACCAGGACAAAGATCCAATCATTCTGCTGCCTGTAGTGGGCAGTGCCACATTCATCAATTCCTTGAACGTCGCTTTTCCGCCTTTTAAAGCGAGTAAAAAATTTCTTCTGACGGGGAATCTTTTCTTCACTTTAAACATCGCAAACAAGTATAAAAGAGAAGCAAGTTCTCCTATCACTGATGCAACCATTGCCGCCGCCGCCGCATATTCAATCCCCATTGGAAGAAAAGCTTTCGTTAGTACGGCTATCAGCGTGATGCGCACTGCCTGCTCCAACACTTGGGAAACAGCAGACGGCTTCATATTCTGCTTACCCTGGAAGTAGCCTCTGATGACTGAAGAAATAGCTATGATCGGTATGATCGGTGCAATGGCTGTTAGTGGATAGTAGATTCTAGGATCAGTAAAGAGTGTTTTGGAAAGCAATGGTCCAAGCAAAATTAGCGCAGGCGTAAAGAGAAGCGAGAGTGTACCTGTTACTGTCAATGAAACGACAAGTATCTTTTTTACTTTTCGCTGATCGCCTTTGATATCTGCTTCAGCCACGGCTTTGGAAATGGCCACTGGCAGGCCAAGTTGAGTGATGGTCACTACAAGGACCAGCGTCGGATAAGCCATCATGTACAAGCCTACACCTTCTTCACCAATCAGACGCGCGATGACGATTCTGTTGATAAAACCAAGCAGTCTTGTGACGAGGCCTGCAGCCATTAATATCATTGTGCCTTTTAAAAACTTTGACATCTATTTCCCTGCCTTCTCAAATTTGCTCAATTCGATTACAATTATGTATATGCACAGTGTTGGACAAAGCATGACAAGTTCAGGATTTGTCCCGGAAAAATGAAGGGCGGGTATGCGGATGTCAGAATATAAGCATGAATACGATGACTACTTCCATAGACTCAAACCTGCTTTATTAAGTAAGGCGGAGGAGTTTGTAATTCTTGGGTATGAGGATATTTCCATTGAGGATTTATGGAGGTTTTTAACTGAAAAAGCTTGGAAGAAGCCCAAAGCAGGGGTAAGGGTCCATGAATTGGTTTCCGATATCTTCTTATTAAAGATTGGCGATTTTATGAACTTTGCGACTGTGGAAGCATTTCGCTCGCAGGGAGATTCATTGGAAAATCTCAGAAATGATGACTTTCAACAATTATTGAAAACAGATGAAGATTGACACTCCTTTTTAACTGTTTCATAATCAAAACAGATAAAGAAGATGCTTGTCATCTAAGGAGGACTTATATTTAATGGTAAAAAGAAGCCGGATTGTAGCCTTTTTTCTCATATTGATTTTCATTGCAGGAATAATGGGCTCAACTACAAACAGCATTATAAATAACATAAAACTCGGTCTTGATCTGCAGGGTGGTTTTGAAGTTTTATATGACGTAAAACCGGCAAAAGAAGGGCAAAAAATAACTAGGGACACTTTGGTACATACAACCGATGCGCTTAATCGAAGGGTCAACGTACTCGGTGTAAGTGAACCGAATATTCAGGTTGAGGGCTCGAACAGAATCAGGGTTCAACTTGCAGGGGTTGAAGACCAGAATCAGGCGAGGGAGATTCTTGGAACTCAGGCTACCCTTACTTTCAGAGATGTCAATGACAAAGTGATGCTGGACGGAACGGATCTTGTTGAAGGAGCAGCTAAACAAAGCTTTTCCTCAGATACAAACCAGCCTATTGTCCTTGTCAAATTAAAGGATAAAAAGAAATTCAGAGAAGTGACTGAAAAAATTGTCAGCATGAAGCCAAACAATCAACTCGCTATTTGGATGGATTTCGAAGAAGGTGTTGACTCCTACAAAAAGGCAGCTACAAGTGACAGCACGAAACTACTTTCTGCTCCAAATGTTAACCAAGTTTTTAATCAGACAGATGTTTCGATTGAGGGGAATTTTACGACTGAAGAGGCAGAGAACTTGGCTAACCTGCTCAATGCCGGTGCCCTGCCTGTTAAACTGACTGAAGTGTATTCAACTTCGGTTGGGGCTAAATTTGGTGAGCAGGCAATGGATAAAACAGTCACAGCAGGAATCATTGGGATTGCGATTATATTCTTGTTCATGATCTTTTATTACCGTTTCCCGGGGTTCATCGCGACAGTCACTTTGTCTATTTACATTTACTTGATTTTGCTCATATTTACCCTGATGAACGGAGTCCTTACTTTACCGGGTATCGCTGCATTGATCCTGGGTGTCGGGATGGCGGTAGACGCCAACATCCTTACATATGAAAGACTGAAGGAAGAGATCAGGCTTGGACGGTCGCTGCGCTCAGCCTTCCAAGCAGGTAACAAGTCTTCATTCGTTGCCATTCTTGATGCCAATTTAACGACCTTGTTGGCTGGAGCGGTTCTTTTTTACTTCGGTACAAGCTCTGTCAAAGGGTTTGCGACGATGCTCATATTGAGCATACTGATGAGCTTTATCACAGCGGTTTATGGCTCAAGATTTCTCCTGGGTCTATGGATCAACAGCCGCTTCTTTAAGGAAAAGCCTGGATGGTTTGGAATTAAGAAGTCCGATATCCATGACCTGTCGGAAAATATTTCCGCACATGAACTGAAAACTCCCTTTGACAGGTTTGATTTTGTAAAAAGCAGGAAGAAGTTCTATGCCTTTTCCATTATTTTGCTTGTTGCTGGGGCAATTGTTCTTGGCATGTTCAGACTGAATCTTGGAATTGATTTTTCAAGTGGAACCCGTGTGGAAATAGATGCTGGCAAGCCTCTAACAACTGAAGAACTGAAAACGGAACTGGATGCAGTAGGGATGCCGTCCGATGATATTATCCTTTCTGGAACCGATCAGGAAATCGGTGTAGCCCGTTATAAAGGGGCTATGTCTAAAAATGAGATTGCAAAGCTGAAGGATCATTTTGAAGAAAAATATGGAACGGAACCAAATGTTAGTACTGTGTCTTCTACAGTAGGAAAAGAGCTGGCCAGAAACGGCTTATTTGCTTTGGCAATAGCGGCGTTGGGCATCGTTATTTATGTATCATTCCGATTTGAATACAGGATGGGACTTTCTACTATCCTTGGCCTTGGCCATGATGTCATTTTCATTGTTGCGTTTTTCAGTCTGACGCGGCTTGAGGTGGACCTGACATTTATTGCCGCCGTCTTGACAATCGTTGGTTACTCCATCAATGACACAATCGTTACATTTGACCGAATCCGTGAAAATATGAGAGCGAAAAAACGACTGAAAACGAAAGAGGACATTGCTGAGATTGTCAACAAAGGACTGCGCCAGACATTAACTCGATCAATCAATACGGTATTGACCGTCATCGTGACTGTAGTGGCGCTGTTGATTTTCGGTAGTGAGTCCATTCAGAATTTCTCCCTTGCGCTACTGGTCGGTTTGCTAGCAGGAACCTATTCATCCATCTTCATTTCCGCACAGCTTTGGTATGATTTAAAGGTAAAAGAATTGGAGAAAAAAGGCCCTATCAGTACAGTGAAAGAAAAGAAAAAGTGGTCGGATGAACCGCAAGTATAGAAAAATAAAAGCAAAAAAGCCGCGAATTGCGGCTTTTTTGCTTGGAAAGGATAGTATAAGTAATACAACTTTTGAAAGAGGGGTATCTATGGAGCAGAAAGACCGTTTTAAACAAGCGGAGGTTGCAGCATGGGCAGGCATCATCATCAATGTGCTACTCACTTTAATAAAAGGTATTTTTGGTTTAAAAGCAAACAGTAAAGCATTGATTGCGGATGCTGTTCATTCTGCGTCGGACATTGTCGGGTCTTTGGCTGTGTGGGTTGGCCTAAGGGCTGCGAAGCAGCCGCCGGATGAGGAGCACCCTTATGGACACGGGAAAGCAGAATCCATAGCGGCTATTATTGTTGCGGTCATTCTGTTTATTGTCGGCGTACAAATCGGGAAGTCTTCTTTTGAATCATTCTCCAAACCTTTGGAAGCACCTGGTTCGATAGCAGTTTATGCTGTGATTTTTTCCATTATCGTCAAGGAGGCATTATTCCGGTATAAATATCGCCTAGGGAAAAAACTCAATAGCGAAGCGCTGATCGTTAATGCCTATGAACACCGTTCTGATGTCTATTCGTCCATCGCTGCATTGATTGGAATTGGTGCATCCATCATAGGGAAAAAATTGAACGTTGACTGGCTTGTGTTTGGTGATCCGGTCGCCGGTTTGGTTGTCTCGGTCATGGTCATGGGGATGGCATGGAAGCTGGGATCTGGGGCTATATATAACACATTGGATCACGTGCTGGATGATGATCAAACAGAAGGTTACAAAAAAGTCGTTTTATCTGTTCCAGAAGTCAGGAGAGTTGATGAGCTTTATGCCCGGCAGCATGGGTATTACGTAATCATCGATTTGAAAATCTCCGTCGATCCGGAAATGACAGTGGCGGAAGGACATCGGGTAGGTAAAATGGTGAAGAAATTGCTGCTTGATGAACCAGATGTTCATAACGTACTTGTACATATTAATCCATATTTTAATAAATCTAGCTATTAAAAAAATCATTGATTGAGGGATTATATAGGCTTTATTCCTCAAGGAATTGAAAGGACCTCTCCCGTTTTGTATAATAGGAAGTCTGGGAGAGTGAGTAAATGTTACAGTCAAATACACGCTGGATCGTGCGAAAGGCCGATGAGAAAGCGGTACAAATACTATCTGGTGAGCTTGATATATCTCTGTTGACCGCCACGCTGCTTTTGAACAGGGGGATCAGTGATCCTGCGGAAGCTTATCGATTTTTACATATTGAAAAGGAAGACTTCCATGACCCTTTTTTGATGCAAGACATGAATAAAGCAGTTGAACGGATACGCCGGGCGATTGATGAACAGGAAAAAATTCTTGTATACGGCGATTATGATGCTGACGGTGTAACAAGCACCACAGTATTAATGACAGTCTTGAGGGAATTGGGGGCTTCGGTCGAGTTCTACATACCAAATCGTTTTACAGAAGGATATGGTCCAAATGAAAATGCTTTTCGTCAGGCTGCTCATAATGGAGTCAAGTTAATCATTACCGTAGATACCGGTATTGCATCTGTTCATGAGGCAGAAATCGCAAAGCAGCTTGGAATGGATTTGATTATAACGGATCACCATGAAATCAGGCCTGAAGTACCGTCGGGATATGCTATTATCCATCCAAGGTATGGCGACACTCTATATCCGTTTCCAGATCTTGCGGGAGTCGGTGTCACGTTTAAGCTGGCGCACGCATTATATGGATCAGTGCCGGACTCCTTGCTTGATCTTGTCGCTGTTGGAACAATTGCAGACCTTGTTCCATTGCATGGGGAAAATCGGCTCATTGTGAAAAAAGGTCTTCGTGTTCTCAGTCGTTCAGAGCGTCCCGGACTTTTAGCATTGAGCAAGCAGGCCGGAGTAAATCTTGTTGAAGCGAATGAAGAAACGGTCGGTTTCACAATCGCTCCCCGTTTAAATGCAGCGGGCAGGCTATATTCAGCAGACCCTGCTGCTGAGCTTTTACTATCGAAAGATCAAAAGACGGCGGAAATGCTGGCAAATGATATTGAACAATTAAATAATGAGAGAAAAGATATTGTTGCAGAGATAACAAAAGAAGCCATGGAAATGGTGGAAGCACTTTACCCTCCCTCCGAAAATCATGTGCTTGTCATTGGAAAAGAGGGATGGAATCCAGGAGTGATCGGTATTGTAGCTTCAAGGCTTACCGAAAAGTATTACAGGCCGGCGATTGTCTTGGGATATGACGAGGAGACTGGAAAGGCTAAGGGGTCTGCACGAAGTATCAAAGGCTTTGATTTGTTTGCTAACCTGCTGACTTGTGCAGATTTAATGGAGCATTTTGGCGGACACCCAATGGCTGCAGGAATGACTCTTTCAATCTCCAAAGTGGACGAGCTAAGAAAGAGGCTAGAGGCAGTGGCTCAAGAGCAGTTGAGTGAAGAAGATTTGATCCCATTTGCTGATCTTGATGCAGAAGCTTTATTAGCTGAAGTGGATTTAGACTCGATAAAAGAACTGGACAAGCTTGCGCCATATGGTGTGAGCAATCCGAAGCCGAAGTTTATGGTCAAAGGTGCAGATCCACAGGATATAAGGAAAATCGGGACGAATCAAAATCATCTCAAGCTGACTTTAAAGCAAGCCGGCGGCCTACTTGACGGGATTGGTTTCAATCTCGGTTATATTGCGGACAGCATTTCACCTGATGCGAAGTTGTCTGTCATCGGAGAACTGGCAATCAACGAATGGAATAATATAAGGAAGCCGCAAATATTTATTAGAGACGCCTGTATCAATAGCTGGCAGCTTTTTGACATGCGTGGCAACAAGCGTCCTGACACCTGGCTTCCCTTGCTACCGAAAAAAAATGTGCATTTTGTCGTTTTTAATCGACAAACGCTGGATGAGTTCCCATTAGATGCATCGCCGTCCGATGTTAAATTGATTTTAGATTTCCAAAAGGCGAAAGAACTGATCATTGATGGTAAAAGCATTGTGTTTCTTGATATTCCACCGAATTTATCCCTTCTTGAGGCGTTAATAGAAGGGAAGTCTCCCAATCGAATATATGCCCATTTTTCTCATGATCAAGCTCAATTTTTTAAAACAATCCCGACAAGAGAGCATTTTAAATGGTATTATGCTTTTTTGGCAAAAAGACGCACCTTTGATGTGAGGAAGTTCGGAAAAGAGCTTGAAGCTCATCGTGGATGGTCAACAGAAACAGTCCAGTTTATGACTCAAGTGTTTTTTGAACTGGAATTTGTTACAATTAAAGAAGGTGTTATTGCTCTTAACCAAGTGAAAATGAAGAAAGATTTGTCGGATTCTCCTGCCTATCAACAGAAACAGGCGGGCATTAAACTTGAAAATGTACTGGTTTATTCATCATACCAGGAATTAAAACAATGGTTTGAAAAGCGAGTAGCACACCCTGTTTATCATGAGGAGGAAGTGGATGCATGGACTTAAAACAATATATTACAATCGTGCCGGATTGGCCTCAAAAAGGGATTTTATTTAAAGATATTACGACATTGATGGATAACGGGGAGGCCTTCCGTTATGCAACGGATCAAATTGTTGAATATGCGAAAGAAAAGGAAATAGATCTTGTTGTCGGTCCTGAAGCGCGCGGATTCATCATTGGCTGTCCTGTTGCCTATGCTCTTGGCGTTGGTTTTGCCCCAGTGAGAAAAGAGGGGAAGCTTCCAAGGGAAACGATCAAGGCAAGCTATGGAAAAGAATATGGAAAAGATGCTTTGACTATTCACAAGGATGCCATTAAAAAAGGCCAGCGTGTCTTGATCATTGATGATTTATTGGCAACTGGAGGTACGATTCAAGCGACAATTGAACTTGTCGAAAAATTGGGCGGCATCGTTGTAGGCATTGCTTTCCTCATCGAGCTTTCATATTTGGATGGTAGGAAAAACCTTGAGGATTATGATTTATTATCATTAATAAAGTTTTAATTTACCAAAAGATGGATAAAAAGCACTCTCCATTGAGTGCTTTTTATTATATCCTTTTAAATAAAAATCGATATAATTTGAGATAAATCATGGAAAAAACCATCTCGTTCTTTACAATCAACGTATAAAAAACGATAATAGTATTCATATTCTATTTTTATTCGACACATTTTCAAAATTTTTATTTTAATTAAAAAGGTGATCCTTGTGGCAAAAGATAACATTTTAGCAGCTGACGATGTCTTTGAACGGGTAAGTAAATATTTAAACGAGGAACATGTTGAACTGGTAAAAAGGGCTTATGAATTTGCCCGCCAGGCCCATAAGGATCAGTTTCGCAAATCCGGGGAACCGTATATTATCCATCCGATCCAGGTGGCCGGTATTCTTGCTGACCTCGAATTGGATCCAGCTACGGTTGCAGCTGGTTTTCTTCACGATGTTGTAGAAGATACTCAGGTGACAATCAAGCAGATTTCCGAGGAGTTTAATAGTGAAGTGGCGATGCTTGTTGACGGTGTCACTAAGCTCGGAAAAATAAAATATAAATCGCACGAGGAGCAGCAAGCAGAAAACCACAGGAAGATGTTTGTCGCTATGGCGAAAGATATTCGGGTCATTTTGATCAAGCTTGCTGACCGTCTCCATAATATGCGTACTTTAAAGCACCTTGCTCCTGAGAAACAAAGAAGGATTGCCAATGAAACGCTGGAAATTTTTGCTCCACTTGCCCATAGGCTTGGAATTTCGAAGATCAGATGGGAATTGGAGGATACATCACTTCGATATCTGAACCCGCAGCAATACTACCGGATTGTTAACCTGATGAAAAGGAAGCGTGCTGAAAGGGAGGAGTACTTGGACAACGTCATTGACGGAGTACAAAAACAACTGGAGGAAGTAGATATTAAGGCTGAGTTATATGGAAGGCCTAAACATATTTTTTCCATCTACCGGAAAATGACCCTGCAGCATAAACAATTCAATGAAATCTATGATCTTCTTGCAGTGAGGATTATTGTCAATAGTATTAAGGATTGCTATGCCGTCCTTGGAATCATCCATACGTGTTGGAAGCCGATGCCTGGAAGATTCAAGGATTATATTGCTATGCCCAAACCAAACATGTATCAGTCGCTCCATACAACGGTTATCGGACCAAAAGGCGAGCCGCTGGAAGTGCAAATTCGGACGATTGAAATGCACAGGATTGCTGAGTACGGGATTGCGGCTCACTGGGCATATAAAGAGGGAAAGACAATCGACCAAAGGGCTTCATTCGATAAGAAGCTTTCCTGGTTTCGGGAAATTTTAGAATTCCAAAATGAATCGGCCAATGCCGAAGAATTCATGGAATCATTGAAAGTCGATTTATTTTCAGATATGGTGTTTGTTTTCACTCCAAAGGGGGATGTTCTTGAACTTCCTGCTGGATCAGTACCGATCGATTTTGCATACCGCATCCACTCGGAGATCGGCAACAAAACGATTGGAGCGAAAGTCAACGGGAAAATGGTCACGTTGGACTATAAGCTGAATACTGGCGACATCATAGAAATCCTTACATCCAAACATTCATACGGACCAAGCCAGGATTGGCTCAAGCTGGCGCAAACGTCCCAGGCCAAAAATAAGATCAGGCAATTTTTCAAGAAACAGAGAAAAGAAGAGAATATTATTAAGGGCAAGGAATTGATTGAAAGAGAAATCAAAGAGCTGGATTTTGACATCAAAGATATCCTAGTCCCAGAAAACATTGAAAGAGCAGCGGAGAAATTCAATTTTCCGAGTGAAGATGATATGTATGCGGCTGTCGGCTATAATGGGATTTCGGCACAGCAAGTTGCTAATAAATTGACAGACAAATGGAGAAAAAAACGGGATGAAGAAGAGGCCGTAAAAGAAATTGTATCCGAGGGCCGACAAAGTCCGCGCCCAAGAAGACATGAAGCAGGTGTAAAGGTCAAAGGAGCGGATAATCTACTTATCCGGCTTTCTCGTTGCTGCAACCCCGTTCCAGGTGATGAAATCATTGGGTTTATCACAAAAGGGAGGGGCGTTTCAGTTCATCGAAGCGATTGTCCAAACGTAACGAGCTCCGAGCAGGAGAACCGTCTTATTCCTGTTGAGTGGGTGCAAAGCGGAAATTCTCTTAAAGAGTATAATGTTGATATTGAAGTATTGGGCTACGACCGCCATGGCCTGTTGAACGAAGTTCTGCAGACTGTCAGTGGTTCAAGAACGAATATTACGGCTGTGACAGGCAGGACAGACCGGAATAAAATGGCCACGATCATGGTGACCATCGCAATTCATAACATCAGCCATCTTCATAAAGTTGTGGATAAAATTAAACAGATTCCAGATGTATACGCAGTCCATAGAATCATGAACTAAAGGAGCATATGAAAGTGAAAATCGTGCTTCAAAGATGTAGTCAAGCAAAGGTGACAGTGAAAGGAAAAGTGACAGGAGCCATCCACAAAGGCTTTGTACTATTAGTTGGTGTCACACATGATGATACTGAAAAAGAAGCTGAATGGCTTGCGGATAAAATCGTCAACCTTCGTATTTTTGAGGATGCGGATGGAAAGATGAACCGTTCATTAAAAGATGTGGAAGGTGAAATCCTGTCAGTCTCACAGTTTACACTTTACGCCGACTGTAATAAAGGCAGGCGCCCGAGTTTTGTCGATGCAGCGCCGCCAGACAAAGCAAATCCCTTATATGAGTATTTCAATGAACTGCTGCGGATCAGGGGAGTCAAGGTGGAGACAGGTGTTTTTGGCGCCATGATGGAAGTTGACCTGATCAATGATGGCCCTGTTACTCTTGTTTTGGAACGAACCAAAGAACCGAAAGAAAAATAGCTAAACCGGCACTGCGATAAGCAGTGCTTTATTTTTTAAAAAGGCTACGTTAAATGTGAAAATTGAAAATATGGGGAAGCCACTAAACTAACGTTATTTAGTTTAGTGGCTTCCAATTAGGGTCTTTGACATCTTGATTGTTCGGTTTTCTTACAAATTCAATGCAATTTTCTTGGCAAGCACCAAACTTAATGAAGTTTTTTTGTGCATGTCTTAACGAAATGTCATTTGTCCCACCTTCATGATCAGAATCTCTAAATTGAACACCGTCATCTTCCCAAAAACATATTGTACATCTGTAGCTTTTCATCTAATGTTTTATATCCACAACAAGGACAAGTATATTTCATTTTGACCACCTCAGTCATTTTTTAGATTTCGGATTTTGTTGTTATAGATCTGATGGACAAGAATCATACAGTAAAGTTAGGTAAACGCAGGTTATCATGGGTATCCGTAAGTTATATTGTGTTTGGTGCTTTCGTTATTTGAGCTGTCTATAAATAAGAACAAAGCAAGGTAATTATCGAGGTGCTTTGTACTACACCTCTAAAACGGTCAATCCATTGTGAATTAAGTTTTGAGCCAATCATATTTTCAACCGATATGGTCAAGGGCTATTTCCCGCGAATATCTTTTGTTCAAGAAAGTTACAAAGCCATCCTTAGTTCGAAATGAAGCATCTATCCACTAAATCAATGAATTAAATCTATCCTCATAAAAAAGGGACTTCCGTTATCAGGCAGTCCCTTTTTATGTTCGTTTTTTGGATGTTAATGAGATCGAAGCAGGACAATTTGCTGTAAACTTCTTCAAGTCTACTTATAGAAATCCTCCAGCCCTTTTACAATTGAGTCGGTGACCTTCTCATGATATTTCTTCGACTTTATTACTTCTTCTTCATCTTTGTTGCTCAAATATCCAAGTTCCAGTAAGATGGCTGGTTGGGTATTTTCTCTTATGACATAATAGTTCCCAAATTGTGTACCACGGTCTTTGAGCTTGAGCGATTTGGACAAATGGCTGTGCAGTGTGTCCGCCAACCGCTTTTCATAAGAATGAAAATAATATGTTGTATGTCCAGAAGCAGAAGCGTCATCAATGCTGTCATAATGAAGGCTGATGAAAATATCTGCTGTATTTTCGGCAGCTGTGTTGGTTCTGCCGTAAAGTGGTACATATTTGTCGCTAGACCTTGTCATGACAACTTGTGCACCAGATTTTTCCAGTTTTTTTTCAAGCAGCTTTGCTGTTTTTAACGTTAATTCTTTTTCAATGGCTCCGTTTGCACCCGCCGCGCCCTGGTCATGGCCTCCATGTCCTGCATCAATTACAATTAGCTTTCCGGATATTCCTTTTCCGGGTCTTCTTTGGCTGGCAGGTCTATCAGTCGATGAAACGACCCAATCGGCTATGTATCCTTTTTTTCCTTCAGATGTCTTTACTTCCACCCAATTTTTCTTTTGATTGATTACTTCGTATACTTCTCCAGCGTATGCTTGTCCCACAACTTTTGATTTAAGCTCGGGTTTTTTCCTAATCATTGAGTTATCATGAAGAACCATGATATTGGTTGATTTATGTTTTGTTTTTTTGTCGCCGGTCTCTTTTTTCTTAATATATTCGCTGCTGATCCAAGCAGTTTCAGACTCAAAAGAAATCTTGCTCCATCCATTGCTTTCTTCGATGATTTTTACCTTATCGCCTTCGTTCAGCTTACCCAAAACGTCGCTGTCAGTGCTCGGTTTAGAACGTACATTCAGGCCCTGAACGGTAATGCTGCCTTCATTTGACTTTGCTGTTATTTTCTCTTTGGAGGCCAGCCATCCTGCAATCCATCCGCTTCCACCTGAGGGCAGTTCAATTTCGTACCATTCGTCCTTTTCTTTGATAATTGGGTATGTTTCTCCTTTTTTCAATTGGGTAATAACTGAATAAGACGTGTCGGGTTTTTCGCGGACATTTACGATTTCACCTGTGATTGTGGCGGTTTCGGAGTCTGCGGTGGTAAGTGACGGATCCTTGCCGCATCCGGCGATTATAAAAATGAGTGCAAGAATCATCAATAACTCTTTTTTCCCCACGGTCATTCCGCCTTTCTCTCTTGGTAATTATTATCGCATGATGAGCAAAAATAAAAAAGTGGAATCATACTTTTCTTCTATCAGAAATAAAGGAAATCCTGTTGCTAATTTTCAAAGAATCAAACTATTGTCCAGCGCGTCAACATCACAGGACATGCGTTTTAGAACAAGCTTAATTGAGGTCTCATCTTTCTTATAAATTTGGGGGATTTGGACATAATAGTGGAATATCAATTCCAGGAGGATTTTTATGAGAATCAATGAAAAAGGGCGAAACACAGGAGCAACTTTGCCAAACACAGATGGCCTTCACTTACAAAATCTCCTCGAAAAGGAATTGGGAGAAGTACCGGCTTCATTTGGGAATGAATACGGTTGGGATCATTCAGATATTCAATTTTTAAAAAGAGGGCTTGAACGGGGTTAAACGTTGACAAAAGTGGTATACGTTCGTATGATTATATAGATAAATTACAGATAGTTCATCCGATGAGGGAGAGAGTAACCGGGAACGGTTTGGTCAGAGAGGAAATATCCAGGCTGAAAATATTTCCGCAAATTGTCCCGATGAAAGACACTCCTTAGGATTCCTCTTTGAACAGCTTTATGGCCCAGTAAGAGAAGGACGCTTACAAGCGTTATGTGAAAAAGTGAAAGTGATGATTGCTTTTAAAAAGGGTGGCACCGCGGGAAATACTCTCGTCCCTTGTTTTTCGAAACAAGAGACTGGGAGTTTTTTGTTTTTTATCTGGAGTGATGGAAAGGAGAAATGAGGTTGTCAATTCAAATACCTAGAGGTACGCAGGATATTCTTCCAGGAGAAGTTGAAAAGTGGCAGTTCATTGAAAAAAAGGCCAAAGATATTTGCAGAAGGTATTTATACAAAGAAATTAGGACTCCGATTTTTGAACATACGGAGCTTTTTCAACGGAGTGTTGGGGACACAACTGATATTGTCCAAAAAGAGATGTATACCTTTGAAGACAGGGGTGGCCGGAGTCTGACACTGCGTCCTGAGGGGACGGCTGCAGTCGTTCGGTCTTACGCAGAAAATAAAATGTACGGGCAAGCAGTCCAGCCTGTCAAGCTTTATTATTTTGGACCGATGTTTCGTTATGAGCGTCCGCAGGCAGGTCGTTTCCGCCAGTTTGTTCAATTTGGTGTAGAAGCCATCGGAAGCGACGATCCTGCTATTGATGCAGAAGTCATTTCACTTGCAATGGAGCTATATAGGGAAGTAGGTTTGAAAAAGCTTCGTTTAGTCATTAACAGCCTCGGGGACAGCTCCAGCAGAAAAGCACACAGGGATGCGCTTGTCGCCCATTTTCAGCCGAGGATTGGGGAGTTCTGTAGTGATTGCCAGCAGCGCCTTGAAACGAACCCATTAAGGATTTTGGACTGCAAACGGGACCGGGATCACGAGCTTATGAAGTCTGCCCCTTCCATACTTGATTATTTGAATGAAGAATCAAGACATTACTTCGAAACTGTGAAAAAGCATTTGTCTGATATGAACATCGAGTTTGTGGTGGATTCAACCCTTGTTAGAGGATTAGATTATTATAACCACACAGCTTTTGAAATTATGAGTGAGGCTGAAGGCTTCGGTGCCATCACTACTTTGTGCGGTGGGGGAAGATACAATGGCCTCGTGCAGGATGTGGGTGGTCCTGATCAGCCTGGAATCGGCTTTGCGCTCAGTATTGAACGACTATTAAGCGCACTTGATGCAGAAGGAGTCGCTCTTCCTCACGAGACAACTGTTGATTGCTATATTATTGCCCTTGGTGATAGTGCGATGGAATATACTGTTCCTCTTTTACAAGAGCTTCGCAGAGCAGGTCTTTCTGCTGAAAAAGATTATATGGGGCGCAAGATGAAAGCTCAATTCAAAGCTGCTGAACGAGTCAACGCCAAATATGTCCTGATTATTGGAGAAGAGGAACTGGAAAAAGGCACAGCGGTTATAAAAAATCTGCAAACGGGCGAACAGGAAAATGTTTCGCTTGATAACATTGTTGAAATTTTAAATAGAGGATGACAAGGAGAGTTTGCTTATGTTTGGAAGAACTTATTATTGTGGAGAAATTACAGAAAAGGCGATTGGAGAATCCGTTCAATTAAAAGGCTGGGTACAGAGACGCCGTGATTTAGGCGGTCTAATTTTCATCGATCTTCGTGACCGCACTGGAGTCGTTCAAATTGTTTTTAACCCGGAAGTATCAAATGAAGCACTAGAAACTGCCGAAACACTTAGGAACGAGTTCGTTATTGACGTGAAAGGTGAAGTGGTGAAGAGGGAAGAATCCACTTTTAACCCCAAAATAAAAACAGGGACAATTGAAGTGATTGTCAATGAAGTAACTATTATTAATAAAGCAAAAACACCTCCATTCATGATTGAGGACAGAACAGATGCAGCGGAGGACATCCGTTTAAAATACCGTTATCTGGACTTGCGTCGATCTGAGATGTTCGAAGTGTTTAAGATGCGTCATGATGTTACAAAAACAATCCGGAATTACTTGGATGAAGATGGTTTTCTTGATATAGAAACGCCGATGCTCACGAAAAGCACTCCGGAAGGAGCCAGGGACTACCTTGTTCCGAGCCGTGTCCACCCAGGTGAGTTTTACGCGTTGCCGCAGTCCCCGCAACTGTTTAAACAGCTTCTGATGGTGAGTGGGTTTGATAAATACTATCAGATCGCTCGTTGTTTCAGAGATGAAGATCTGCGGGCGGACCGTCAGCCTGAATTCACGCAAGTGGATATTGAAGCAAGCTTTATGGATCAAAAGGAAATCATGGAAATGGTCGAAAAGATGATGGGCAAAATCATGAAAGATGTGAAAGGCATTGATGTTCCAGAGCATTTCCCAGTGATGACCTATGATGAGGCAATGGCGCGTTTTGGTTCCGACAAGCCGGATACCCGTTTTGAAATGGAGCTTCAGGATGTTTCTGAAATCGTGAAGGAATCAGGCTTCAAAGTGTTTTCCGGAGCAATTCAATCTGGAGGACAGGTAAAATCCATCGTTGTAAAACAGGCTGCAGAAAAATATTCCAGAAAAGACATTGACGCACTCGGTGAATTCGCCGCCATTTATGGAGCAAAAGGGCTTGCCTGGATGAAAGTCGAAGAGGACGGCATTAAAGGGCCGATCGCTAAATTCTTTAATGAAGAAGAAGTCAAGCAGCTTACAACTTTCCTTCAAGCAGAAGTCGGAGATTTGATTCTTTATGTTGCCGACAAAAAGAGTGTAGTGGCTGACTCGCTCAATGCTTTAAGGTTGAAGCTTGGCAAAGAGCTTGGACTCATTGATGAATCCAAATTTAACTTCCTTTGGGTTGTTGACTGGCCGCTATTAGAATATGATGAAGAAGAAGGGCGCTATACTGCAGCACACCATCCATTTACAATGCCTGTCAGGGAAGATGTCGAATACCTTGAAACAAACCCTGAGCGTGTGCGTGCTCAAGCCTACGACCTTGTGTTGAATGGATATGAGCTTGGGGGAGGTTCATTAAGGATTTTTGAAAGGGATGTACAGGAGAAAATGTTCACAGCCCTTGGATTCTCACCGGAAGAAGCTCAGGAGCAGTTTGGCTTTTTACTTGAAGCCTTTGAATACGGAACTCCGCCTCATGGAGGGATCGCACTAGGTCTTGACAGAATGGTTATGCTTCTTGCCGGACGGTCAAGCCTCAGGGATACGATTGCTTTTCCAAAAACAGCAAGTGCCAGCGATCTTTTGATGAAAGCACCCGACGAAGTCGACAGCCAGCAATTAAAAGAACTTCATCTTCAAGTTGAAGGTAACAAATGATAAAAGTGTAGAGTAAAACCTACCACCACCATCTTGATTTTTTAACTTCATTCAGCAGAAGTCTCCCACTTCTGTAAGTGGTGAGATGAATGCATGTTGGTTATTCCATTTAGCGGGGGTACAAACCCCGGCTGAATTAAGTCAAAGCCTCCGGCGGATGCCACAGATTTTTAGAGGAGATTTATCGAGCGGAGCTCAATAAAATCTGGGCGCAAATACGCCAAGGCGTATTTGATAACTTGACAAGCAGGATTGGACCGATGAGGAAAATTCTCCAACTGTTTTTGATTGATATAATTTTGTGCCTGTGATAATATTTATCCAACAAGAAAAGTCCTGATGTGTTCGTCTAAATACCTTATCGTTTTGACCGACAAGTTTTAACTACGGGAGCTTGGAGTTTCCAAATCGATGGCATGCCTTTGGTCAAAGGACGCTTGAGATTCGGAGCAGGGCACCCACCTGCCGAGAGCGGGTTCAAAACAAAGGATCTTAATGACGGCACAATTGGGACTTTTCATTTTCAACCAAAAAAAGCAATCTGCAACAATGCAGATTGCTTTTTTTGGTGGGATAAATTGGATTTGAGCGGTGCACATTATTGAGGCGACTTAAAGCAGGGATGTCATACCAAAGAATATCTCCGCTCAAAAGGAAATGAAGGATATGAATAATAAGAGTCAAGCCAAAAAGAATCACCTAAAAGATCATCAGAAATTAATGAAACTGGCGTATACGATGATGCCAATCTTACGGATATTCCCAAAGATGATGAAGATGAACAGGAATCAAATTAATCCGATGAGGATACAAATGTTATTTGCTTGCCAACACTTTTATTTTCCTATATTCTTAGTCCTGAATCGATTTGAACTTGGAGATGATTTTCATGCTGCATCAGTTTTCGCGCAATGAACTGGCGTTAGGAAAAGAAGGATTAGAAATATTAAAAAACAGCACAGTTGCTGTTCTAGGGATCGGCGGTGTCGGATCATTTTCCGCTGAGGCACTTGCGAGGTCAGGTGTGGGCAAATTAATTCTTGTAGATAAAGACAATGTGGATATTACGAATGTCAATAGGCAGATCATTGCCTTGTTGTCAACCGTTGGAAAGCCGAAAGCGGATTTGATGAAAGAAAGGATAAAAGATATTAATCCAGAATGTGAAGTCGTTGCTTTAAAGATGTTTTATACGGAAGAGACATACGAGGAATTTTTTTCGCATGATCTTGATTTTGTTGTGGATGCATCCGATACGATTTCTTATAAAATTCATCTGATTAAGGAATGTCTTAAAAGGGATATACCAATGATTTCAAGCATGGGCGCCGCCAATAAGATGGACCCGACCCGGTTCATGATCAAGGATATTTTTAAAACGCATACCGATCCCATTGCAAAGGTGATCAGGACAAGGCTTAGAAAAGAGGGAATCAAAAAAGGAATTCCTGTTGTATTTTCCGATGAAAGTCCGATTGTAGTCAGGGAAGATGTGGCTCAAGAAGTCGGAAAACAAGATTCGGATATTAGGAAAGCGAAAATGCCTCCCTCATCGAATGCTTTTGTTCCTTCAACTGCGGGCTTAATTATGGCGAGCCATGTAGTAAGGGAGCTTTTGAAAGGTATTCATATTGAGCGGGTTAATAATGCTTGAAAATACTGACGGGACCGTGAGGTCCCGTAGTTTATTTCATTCGTTATTTTGGATCTTTTCATACACAGCTGCCAAAGCCTGCTCGAATTTCCCTGTTTTTTTAGGTTTATAATACTCTTTTCCTTTTATTTTATCAGGCAGATATTGCTGTTTGACCCAGCCGGATTCATAGTTGTGGGGATATTTATAGTCAATTCCCCTTCCCAATGATTTTGCTCCTTTATAATGAGAGTCTTTTAAATGGAGAGGAACTTCTCCACTTTTACCTGATCGGATATCGCTTAACGCTTCGTCCATCGCTTTATAGGCGGAATTGGATTTTGGAGACAGGCAGAGCTCAATCACTGCGTTTGCTAACGGAATACGGGCTTCAGGAAAACCGATTTTTTCTGCCGTTTGTACCGCGGCCAGAGCTCTTGGTCCAGCTTGTGGATTAGCGAGACCAATATCTTCATACGCGGTGACAAGCAATCTTCTGGAGATGCTTGGCAAATCACCTGCCTCAATCATTCTACCGAGGTAATGTAAAGCGGCATTAACATCACTGCCACGGATTGATTTTTGAAAAGCGCTTAAAACATCATAATGGGCATCGCCATCTTTATCATGGGAGAAAGCTTTTTTCTGAAGGCATTCTTCAGCTACTTCCACTGTAATATGAATAACCTCGTCCTTATTTGGTTCAGTTGAAAGAACGGCTAGTTCAAGTGCATTCAAAGAGCTCCTCACATCCCCCCCGCTCGCGGAAGCAAAGTGATGAAGGGCACTTTGGTCTAAGTTTATTTCATATTTGCCAAGGCCGCGCTCTTCATCATGGAGGGCCCTTTCAATCGCCTTGAACATATCGGGCTCTTCCAAAGGAAAAAGCTCAAAGATCTGACAACGACTCCTGATGGCCGGGTTAATTGCATGGTAAGGGTTGCTTGTAGTAGCGCCGATTAGAATGATCATACCATTTTCCAAGTATGGGAGCAGGAAATCTTGTTTTCCTTTGTCAAGGCGGTGAACCTCATCCAACAAGAGAATGACTTTACCGCTCATTTTCGCTTCTGCGGCGACTATCTCCATATCCTTTTTATTATTTGTCACTGCGTTCAAAGAACGGAAAGCATAGTTGGTGCTTCCTGCTATGGCGCTTGCTATTGATGTTTTTCCAATGCCAGGGGGACCATATAAAATCATGGATGAGAGCTGTTTAGCTTTCACCATTCTAGAAATGATTTTTCCTTCTCCGACAAGGTGTTGCTGACCGACTACCTCATCAATCGTTCTTGGTCGCATCCGAAAGGCCAAAGGTTGTGCGTTCATGACATCCTCTCCAAACTGCTGTCTAGTTTTCTGTATAGAAAAAATGTGAGTTTAATTAAAGTTTGTTTAGCTCCAGAAAGGTCGACTAGCAAACTTCCTGCGGCGTAGTATATCCGATGAGGCTAAGTTCACCTACCGCAAGGTTGCGTGATGTTGACTCAATGCAGTTTCACACTGAGTCATCCTTAGTGTAGCTTTCCTATGATAAGTCAACATAGGTGCTCCTGAGATCAGGATGTCTTAGTGCTACTGATGTACAGGAAATTTAGTGCAAGTAAGTAGCAGGACGTCGCTGCTTGAGTCTTCTGAGTTCTATCGATGCAAGGATTAAGCCCATGCCGAAGAAAACTATGCCTTTGTCAATGATCGTCTAGCTTTACGCCGTTAAGCAGGCACTTTCACATTTCCTTATCCTTTATTTCGACGGAGTCATCCGTCTGTACGTTAAATGAGTAGGCACGTCCATTTTTCTCATTGCTTCTATCATACCAAACTTGCGTGCTATATGCATTTTAGCTAGGGGTTATGTTATAATGGAGCAATGCAAAGGGGTAGGAGACTTGAAAAAAAGAGATCAATTACCAAAGAGGTTTATTTTATTTATTGTTGGGCTTCTTGTAATGTCGCTTGGAATTGCGCTGATGATTGTCTCTGATTTTGGAGCGTCCCCATGGGATGTTCTTCATGTGGGTCTTTATTATCAGTTCGGTCTAACGATCGGGACATGGAGCATCATCGTCGGTTTTGTCGTACTGGGCAGTGCTGGTTTGATGATGAAAGAATGGCCGCAGTTCGGTGCCTATTTGAATATGGTTGTCGTTGGGATATTTATTGACATGTTCATGATGCTTCCATTCATGACTGAACCCGAAACATGGCTGGGAAAAGGTGTTATGTTTATGGGGGGAATGGTGATTTACGCTTATGGCATGGGAGTTTATTTGTCCGCAGAGCTTGGAGCCGGTCCAAGGGACAGCTTTATGCTGGCATTGACTGCTAAGACGAAGTGGAAAGTCGCCAATGCAAGACGGTTGATGGAAGTGGGGGTTTTGGTAATTGGTTGGTTGCTCGGAGGCCCTATTTTTATCGGAACGATTGTATTCAGTATTGCTGCAGGCACTTTTATTGGTATTGCTTTGCCGCAATGCCAAATACTTACAAATAAATGGCTGAAAAATACAGTGAAAGATAAAAAAGTGAATGAAATTGAACGGGGTGCAAGTGTATGAAAATTTCTACCAAAGGTCGTTATGGTCTGACCATCATGATTGAACTTGGAAAAAGATATGGAGAGGGCCCCATATCCTTGAAGTCGATAGCACAGTCTCATAATCTTTCGGAGCATTATCTTGAGCAGCTTGCAGGTCCTCTTCGCAATGCTGGACTGGTCAAAAGCGTGAGAGGAGCGTATGGCGGCTATATATTGGCCAAGGAGCCTTCAGAGATTACGGCTGGCGATATCATCCGCGTATTGGAGGGTCCCATCAGTCCTGTTGAAGGAATCGAGGATGAGGAGCCTGCAAAAAGGGCATTATGGATCAGAATACGTGACGCAGTTAAAGAAGTTTTGGACAGCACGACTGTTGAGGATTTGGCTAACCATGAAGATGAAGGCCAGGTACAACCATACATGTTTTATATTTAATCTGAGAAATTGGTGGGAACAATGAATAATATTTATTTGGATCATGCTGCTACAACACCGCTCCATCCACAGGCTGCAGAGCAAATGACAACAGTCATGAAAGAAATATACGGGAACCCGTCCAGCATCCATGCTTCCGGCCGTCAGGCCCGTCACTTGCTGGATCTGGCAAGAGCAAAGGTAGCCCGGACAATTCATGCCAAAGACAATGAAATCGTCTTTACGAGCGGCGGGACAGAAGCGGATAATCTTGCAATCATAGGCACAGCAATCGCAAATAGAGATAACGGGAAGCATGTCATCACATCTTCCATTGAACATCATGCCGTACTTCATGCCTGTAACTTTCTTGAGAGGGAAGGGTTTGAAGTGACGTATGTCCAACCGGATGAAAATGGCTTGATTGATGTGGGAGAGATAGAAAAAGCTCTCCGTGATGACACAATTCTGGTAACGATTATGTTTGCCAACAACGAAGTGGGGGCCATTCAGCCGATTAAGAAAATCGGTTCATTATTAAAAAAACATCAGGCCTATTTTCATACGGATGCTGTTCAGGCGTATGGAACAGAAGAAATTGATGTGAATGATCTCCAAGTCGATCTTTTATCTGCTTCAGCCCATAAAATAAACGGTCCAAAAGGCGTCGGGTTTCTTTATATCAAGAATGGAACAAGGATCGATTCCTTGTTCTATGGGGGAGAACAAGAGTTAAAGAGACGGCCGGGTACGGAAAACCTTGTATCCATTGCCGGGTTTGCTGAAGCTGCATCCATCTCCTCAAGCATGTTAGAGGAAAAGAGACAGACGTATAAACAGCTTAAAGATAAATTTCTTCAGACACTTGATAATGAAAAAATTGAATTTACCATTAATGGTTCAACGAAAGGATCGGTTCCACACGTTTTGAATATCAGCTTTCCTGGCACGGAAGTGGAATCCCTTCTTGTGAATTTAGATCTTGAAGGAATAGCTGCATCAAGCGGTTCCGCATGTACTGCTGGTTCTGTTGAACCTTCTCACGTATTGACTGCTATGTTTGGCAGCGGATCGGAACGGACACACAATTCAATCCGCTTCAGTTTCGGGCTCGGCAATACAGAGAAACAGGCCGTGGAGGCCGCTAAGAAAACAGCTGAAATCGTCCGAAGGCTTACTAAATGAAAGGAAGATTACAGTGAATAAGGCACCGAAAGATACACGTGTGATTGTTGGTATGTCCGGTGGAGTCGACTCATCTGTGGCTGCTCTCCTGCTAAAAGAGCAGGGGTATGATGTGATCGGAATTTTTATGAAAAATTGGGATGACACGGACGAATTCGGCGTATGCACGGCTACCGAAGATTACAATGACGTTATAAGAGTATGTAATCAAATTGGCATACCTTACTATGCAGTTAACTTTGAACAGCAATATTGGGATAAGGTTTTTACTTATTTTCTTGATGAATATAAAGCGGGAAGAACACCCAATCCAGATGTAATGTGTAACAAGGAAATCAAATTTAAAGCATTTTTGGACCATGCGCTGAAACTAGGCGCTGATTTTTTGGCGACAGGTCATTACGCGCGGATCGAACGCAGCAATGGGGAAGTTAAAATGCTTCGGGGGATTGATCAAAACAAGGACCAGACTTACTTTTTAAATCAATTGACCCAGGATCAGCTCCAAAAAGTTATGTTTCCGCTTGGGGGAATTGACAAGAAAAGGGTAAGGGAAATAGCCAAAGAAGCGGGCTTGGCCACAGCAGAAAAAAAGGACAGCACTGGAATCTGTTTTATTGGGGAACGGAATTTTAAGGAGTTCTTAAGCGGCTATCTTCCAGCCCAAAAAGGGAATATGGAGACTTTGGATGGAGAAAAAGTTGGTACCCATGATGGTTTGATGTATTATACAATCGGGCAGCGTCACGGTCTTGGGATCGGCGGTGCCGGCGACCCGTGGTTTGTTGTCGGGAAAAACCTTGAGAAAAATGTTTTGTATGTAGAACAGGGATTCAATCATCCGACATTATATTCAGACAGCATCCAAGCTATTAAATTGAATTGGATTTCCGATCAGAAGAAAGAGACTGAGTTTACTTGCACCGCGAAATTCCGTTACCGGCAGCCGGATGAGGAAGTCACGGTCAAGTTGTTGCCGGGAAATGAAGCCGAAATCAGATTTGCAAGGCCGGTAAGAGCCGTTACGCCTGGGCAGGCAGTCGTCTTTTATGACGGGGATGTTTGTCTTGGAGGAGGAACGATTGATCAGATTTTTCATGATGGACAAAGATTAACGTATGTCGGATAGTTGAAGGGCTGCTTATTTCATAAGCAGCTTTTTCCAGGTGAGCAGAAAGTGTGAAATTATACAAAATCTCATTCCAAGAGGAACTGTAGAGTCCGGAGACGGACAAACTCGAAATAGCTTTGCTTTTTCTGCTTGGATGTTGAGCCGTCATTTCTCTTCGCAATTATATGGAAAAACGGGCGCTAGGGATTTTCTTTTGCGGCATATGTTATAATTTTAATAATAAAAGAACTTATGTACGGAGTGTAGCAAATGGATAAAAACATACAAGGAATTGAATATTTACAGCAGGGAGAAATGGAAAAAGCCGTTCAAATGTTTACAGAGGCGATTGAGGAAAATCCAAAGGACCCAGTAGGTTATGTAAACTTTGCAAACGTTCTTCTATCGGTTGGAGAGCCGCAGCGGGCGGAGGAATTTCTAAAGCGTGCTATAGAGCTGGATAATCAGGCGACAGCAGCTTACTACAGTTATGGAAATTTATATTTTAATCAGGAGAAATATCCGGAAGCTGCAGGGATGTTTGAAAAAGCTTTGGCTATTGGCCCGGAAACGAATGATTTACATTACATGCTTGGAATGTGCTTTGTGAATTTGGGAAGAACTGAGTTGTCACTCCCATATCTGCAAAGAAGTGTAGAGCTGGATGATACGGATATTGAAGCAAAGTTCCAGTACGGATTGGCATTGGCACGGGCAGGAGTCATGGACGAGGCAATTAAAAATTTGGCAGAAGTGGTTGAAGCAGATCCTGAGCATGCTGACGCTTTGTATAATTTGGGTGTTGCCTATACAGGTAAAGAAAACCAACTGGAAAAAGCCTTGGGCTATTTCAATAAAGCATTGGCCACCCAACCCGATCATATTCTTGCGGGGAATGGAAAAAAGTTGGTGGAACAGGTTTTAAAAGAGCAAGACTAAGCATTAGGGGAGGTCCCGGCAATGGAATCACTTGATCTGTTTTCCGAAGATGAAAAGTTCATAAAGGGTCGGCACCTCGTTACGATTTTTCATAATGAACAAAACCTATACTCTGTTGTCAGGATTAAAGTGGAAGAAACAAATGAGGAGTATAAGGAAAAAGAAGCAGTCATCACTGGTTATTTTCCAAAAATACACGAACAGGAAACGTATATTTTTTATGGGGGGTTAAAGGATCACCCGAAATTTGGACTCCAATTTCACGCCAAGCATTTCAAAAAAGAAATGCCACAGACAAAACAAGGGCTTGTTATGTATCTTTCCAGCGATTTATTCAAAGGAATTGGTGAAAAAACGGCTGAACGAATCGTGGAAGCCCTTGGAGAGAATGCGATCAGCCTCATTTTAAACAAACCATCTGTTTTGGAGGGAATCCCCCGGGTTCCGCCTGAAGTAGCCAACAACTTGTATGAAACGCTTCTTGAACACCAGGGACTGGAGCAGGTGATGATTGGCTTAAATCAATATGGATTCGGGCCGCAAATATCCATGAAGATATACCAGGTGTATAAAGAGGAAACGTTGAACATCATTGAAAAAAATCCATACCAGCTGATCGAAGATGTCGAAGGAGTTGGGTTTGGCAGGGCGGATGAGCTTGGAGCTCAGCTGGGCATTGTGGGGAATCACCCACAAAGGATCAAGGCAGGCTGTTTGTATGTTCTGGATCAACAATGTATGCAAAACGGACATGTCTATTTGGAAGCGGAGCAGCTGCTTGAACAAGTAAAGCAACTGCTAGAAAACAGCCAGGATGTTGAAATTCCTTTTGAATTAATTGCGGATGCCCTCATTCAGTTAAAAGAGGAAGGCAAAGTGATTGGTGAGGAACAGCGGGTTTATATGCCTTCGCTTTATTTTTCGGAGAAAGGTCTTGTTACGAACATCAGCCGGATTATGGATCAAAAGCAATACGCAGATCAATTTCCAGAATCTGAATTTTTATTAGCGCTCGGGAATTTGGAAGAACGGTTGGGCGTCCAGTATGCACCGTCCCAAAAAGAAGCGATTCAAACAGCTTTAACAAGTCCATTGATGATTCTGACAGGTGGTCCTGGAACCGGAAAGACAACAGTTATAAAAGGAATTGTGGAACTGTATGCAGAGCTTCATGGTTGTTCTCTAGATATCCATTCCTATAAAAGGGAAGACGTGTTTCCGTTTATCTTGGCAGCTCCTACCGGCCGTGCAGCCAAAAGGATGGCCGAGTCGACCGGGCTCCCAGCGATGACCATCCATAGGCTATTGGGCATGACAGGCCAGGAGGACTTGGATTCAGAAGGAGAGCGGGAAATCGAGGGGAATATCATCATCATCGATGAAATGTCGATGGTGGATACGTGGCTTGCCCATCAGCTTTTCAAGTCGCTCCCTGATTCCATTCAGGTTATTCTTGTAGGAGATGAAGACCAGCTTCCTTCAGTTGGTCCAGGACAAGTGCTGAAAGATCTTTTAGCCTCCAATACCCTTCCGGTTGTCCAACTGACTGATATTTACCGTCAAGCAGACGGTTCGTCGATTGTGGAACTGGCACATGAAATAAAAAATGGAAAAATCCCATCTGATATTACGGTTCAGAAGAAAGACAGGTCCTTTATCAAATGCCAAGCACCGCAAATAGGGGATGTTGTTGAGAAAGTCGTAAAAAATGCCATCACAAAAGGATACACGGCAAAGGATATTCAGATATTAGCTCCTATGTACCGAGGACCTGCCGGAATTGACAATTTGAATAAAATTTTGCAGGAAGTTTTTAATCCCAAAAAAGAAAAAAGGAACAAGGAAATAACCTTAGGAGAGACGAAATTCCGGATAGGGGATAAGGTGCTGCAGCTTGTCAATCAACCGGAAAAGAATGTCTTCAATGGTGACATCGGAGAAATTATTTCGATCTTGTATGCAAAAGAAAATGTTGAAAAGCAGGATATTATTATCGTTTCTTTCGAAGGAACGGAAGTCACATATATGCGCCAGGACTTTAACCAGATTACCCATGCTTTCTGTTGCTCTATCCATAAATCGCAGGGAAGCGAGTTTCCGATTGTCATCCTTCCGGTTGTAAGAAATTATTATCGGATGCTCCGCCGCAATTTACTATATACAGCCATAACAAGGAGCAGGCAATTTCTCATTTTGTGCGGAGAAGAAAGTGCCTTCCGTACCGGAATAGAACGAGAAGATGATCAAAAGAGACAAACAACATTGTGTGAGAAGCTGGCTGGTGAAAAACTGCAGCCAACCGTTGAAGTACAACTGAATGATGAACAAGAGGAATGGTCATATGAAGACAAACTTTTCATGACTGATCCCATGATTGGCATGGAAAATGTTTCACCTTATGATTTCCTCGATTGAGCAGACAATAAAAATGTTCGAAAAAGGCGGTGTTTCTTTTGCGGACATTTTCTTTATTGAAAGGCATGTCGGTCTATGACCGAAATGGAGAAATACTCGGTGAGGTTTGCGATATTTGCATAGGCGAAGAGGGACTGGTGACAGATCTTTTGCTGCAGATGAAAGGGTTCATCGGTAAAAAGGTACGTGTTCCCGTCCAGTCTGTTTCTTCCTTTGGTGAGGATGGGATTATACTTGGTAGCAACAGGCAATACTCCAAATACCGAGAGCTGGATAATGAATATACCATGCATCATGGCCACCCTTTAGCCAAAAAAAATACAATGACACCACATGGCGAACAACTCGGCTTGCTGGATGATGTATATTTTTTGGAAAAAGAGGGCACAATCGTTGGGTATGAGCTGACTGATGGTTTCTTTTCAGATATAACGGAAGGAAAGCGGGTAATTCGTACCCTCGATCCCCCAAGTATGGGAAAGGATGCCATCATCGTGTCGGCAATTAACCAACGAGGTGGCAATGCCCATGATGAAATGTCCGAATTGTCAAAGCAAGGACCTTGGTAAAATTGGAGTCAATCAGTACTATTGCTGGAATTGCTTCATAGAACTTTCCATCGGGAAGGAAATCATCTATACCCACCAGGTGGAAGAAGATGGTACCTTGAGTTCCTTGGATGATCTGTTCGACGAACGGGAACGAAAGTTGAGTTAAGAGGCTGCCTTCAGGAGGTAGCCTCTTGATTTTAACTTCATTCAGCAGAAGTCTCCCACTTCTGTAAGTGGTGAGAAGAATGCATATTGGTATTCCATTCAGTGGGGGGCAAACCCCGACTGAATAAAGTTAAAGCCTCCGACGGATGCCTCAGATTTTCAGAGGAAACAATCGGGCGACGTTTCTCGTCGCCACCGTCTAG
>NZ_QYTW02000037.1 GCF_003605405.2 Siminovitchia terrae
GCGGTTGCACTCGAACAGTCGGTCAATGGTTTCCTTGCTTGCGCGAAACAGAGTTTTCATGCAACGGAGCATTTCGTTTCCTCCCACTCGTAAATAATGAGGATACCTATGTCTCATTATAACACAAAAGGAACAAATGTTCCCGAAAATTCCAACAAAGCAAGCATTCATCCCCCACCTACGCTTTGCGTTGAGGAAGGGGACTTCTGCCCTAAGTTGTTAAAGTGCCTCTTCCTGACTTTCCACCCCATCCTGATCCGGCTGTATCTTTTTCCATACGAAATATACAGCGGTAATTAAAATCAACCATGGGATCCCATAAATTAACGTTTCTTTGAAGTTTTCCGAGTACCAAGTAGAAATGACGACAGAGAAAACGAGAGCTGCCCCTAAAATAGATGTAAAAGGATATCCGATCATTTTAACCGGTAGTTTTCTACCTCCTATTTCATTCCAAGTTTTCCGGAACGCCAGGTGGGTAATAAAAATCATAAACCAAGTAAACATCGCTCCAAAGCTGGAGATAGAAATCATTGTTGTAAATGCTGTTTCTGGCGAAACAACTGTGTAAACGGTCGCAATGGCGATACCGATAACGGACGTTGCTAGGGCCAATGTTGGCACAGATCTTTTACTTAATTTTCCAAATATCTTTGGTGCATAGCCGGCTCGCGATAATGAAAACATCATGCGTGTGGATGTATATAGCTGACTGTTCATTGCTGATAGTGCTGCGACCAGAACAACGAAGTTCACAATACCTGCAGCCCCAGGAATATTTAAAATTTCCATAACCTTTACAAAAGGACTTACTTCTATACCCGCTACACCCCACGGAACAATCATAAGCATAAGTGATAAAGATACAATATAGAACAATATTAATCTTACAACGGCAGATTTTAAAGCGATGGGAACTGCCCTTTCCGGCTCTTTCGCTTCCCCTGCACTAACCGCAATCATTTCAATACTCAGGTAACTAAAAAGTGAAATAAATATAGCGATCCACATACCCCAAAGCCCATTAGGGAAAAAACCACCATCGTTTGTATAATTTTGTACGCCAATTCCAGAAGAACTATCTGCTCCCACTATTACGTATACTGCAAGGATAATAAATGCAGTAATCGCTACAATTTTGATTAGAGACAGCCAATATTCAACTGCCCCAAACATGTTCACACTCGTTGCATTTACATAAATAAGAAGGCCCGCAAAAAGAAGAATCCACACGATTCCAGGCACTGTTGGGAACCAATATTTCATATAAATGGCAATCGCTGTTACTTCCGTCCCTACCGCACACACAAGGCAAAACCAATATGAATATCGGACAGAGAAGCCTGACCATGTGTTTAAATATCGCTCGGCATAGGCGCCAAATGAACCGGAAGTCGGGTGCGCAACGGTCATTTCAGAAAGAGCTCCCATCAATAATAGAGCGATAAGTGCACCTATTGCATAGCTGATAATGACACTTGGCCCAGCTGTGCTGATGGCTAGTCCGCTTCCCAAAAACAATCCTGTTCCAATTGCACCGCCAATGGCAATCATGGTCAGCTGTTTCGTAGTCAATCCTTTGTTGAGTCCTTTTTCTCTTTCAATAATCTCTTTAATTCGATCATTTTGTTGCAAGTATCTCACCTCAAATTCCTTTTTTGTCATTTCGGTTTTTGAAGGCGTTTTCATTTTTTTAAAAAATAATCTTTGTTATCCTTCAGATTGATCCCGTTCAAGATAATTATTATCGAAAAAATATTTTATTTATATGACTTTCTCAATCCCACGACAACGATGAAACTTGATATGCTGTTCCGTACCATCCTGATCCCTCTCTATGCTTTGCTTTATCATGGTCTGCTGGAAACCTTATTTCAGAAAATAAATATACGTTCGAACATCCGCAGAAAAAGACTCTTACCATAAGGCTTTCTATTATACTTAGTTTAATCCTTTTGCCTCCTTAGTTCTTCCATTGGGAGGCCACCAGCCCCCCAATGACTATGTTCAATTTCCGTTACCAGCACCCTAACTTGCTCCGGCTTGACTGAAAGATTTTTTACTGCAGCTTGTGTTACATCCGCAATTAACCCCTTCACCTGTTCGCGACTCCTGCCTTTTAAAACTTGAACTTGAAAGATTGGCATAACATCCCCCCATACACCTTCATTGGCAGTAGAAAGAGACACTGCCTAAGCCGTGAAACTGGGCTACGATCGTATCTCCGGAATCAAAAGAAATAGCTTCGGACATCGCTCCGCTAAGGATAATTTCACCCTTTTTAAACCCTCTGCCCCTTTTGCTTAACTGGCTGGCCGCCCATGCTATGGCTGTCGCAGGATGACCAAGAACAGCAGCACTTGAACCGGTCTGCTCTACTTTTCCATTCTTGGACATGACCATACCGATATTTCCCAGATCCAATTCACGAGGACTGACCAACTGGCTGCCCACAACAAACTTGATAGATGAACAATTATCCGCAACAACATCTGTCAATGTGAATCGGAAATCCTTATAACGGCTGTCGATTACTTCCAATGCAGGAGCTACATACTTGGTAGCTTCCATAACATCTTCTTCCGTTACATTTTCTCCTTCCAAATCCTTTTCCAAAAAAAAGGCGATTTCAGGTTCAGCTTTCGGATGGATAAGCTCCGACCTTTTCATCGGCTCCCATTCGTATGCCAGCATATCCGCATGCAGGTAGCCATAAATAGCTTCATTGACTCCCATCATTTCCTGCTTAGCCTTGCTTGTCAATCCTAGTTTAATACCAACTGTTTTTGTTTGGTTGTCTTTCAGTCTGCGGGCAAGAAGTCCATCCTGAAGCTCATAAGCTTTTTCAATCGTCAAGTCAGGATATGTATCTGTAATTTTGACTACTTCACGAGCTTCACGTTCGGCAGACAACAGATAGTTAATAATCTCTTGATCCTCATTTGTTTTTAATAACATGATCATGCCTCCACTGTTTGTTTTTTAGACAAATTGGCCGCCACATCCAAGATCATATCTTCCTGCCCGCCGACAACCTTCATTTTGCCCAGCTCTATTAAAATATCACGTGGGTCGATTCCGAATTTGTTGCCAGCACGCTCTGCATGAAGTAAAAAACTTGAATATACCCCTGCATAACCAAGGGCCAAACTTCCTTTTTTAATTTCTTGGGAGCCAGGTATAATCGGTCCAACCACCTCTTCTGACAAATCCATCATTTTATATAAATCAATCCCGACATCATACCCCATCCGCTCCATCACCGCCAGCAGCACTTCCGTCTGTGTATTGCCTGCTCCTGCTCCGAGACAGCGTACACTGCCGTCAATCCGTGTAGCCCCTTCCTCAATGGCAGCAAGGGTATTAGCAACTGCTACAGACAAGTTGTTATGTCCATGAAACCCGACTTCGATATCAAGGGATTCACGGAGGGCTCTTATTCTTTCCCGCACTTCATGCGGAAGTAAAGCTCCGGCAGAATCAGTGACATAGACTGCTTCAGCTCCATAGCTTTCCATTAATTTTGCCTGTTCCACTAGTTTTTCGACTGGTGCAGAGTGTGCCATCATCAAGAAGCCCAAAGCTTCCATTCCCAGTTCGCGAGCCATATGAATATGCTGAGCTGAGACATCTGCTTCCGTTACATGAGTTGCCACTCTGACTAGTTTCGCACCGCACTTGCTGGCTTCTTTTAGCTCATGCACCGTACCGATGCCCGGCAGCAGCAAAACTGCTATTTTGGATTGCTTCACTTCCTCAACAGCTGCTGCAATCAATTTCAGTTCATTCACAAGAGACCGGCCGTATTGGATTGTAGATCCTCCAAGTCCGTCCCCATGGCTGACTTCTATATAATGCATACCTGCGTCATCCAATGCCCGAGTTACATCCCGCACTTGCTGCTCAGTAAACTGGTGAGCCACCGAGTGACTTCCGTCACGTAGACAAACTTCTGTAATTTTAATATCCTTTCCAGGTTTACTCATAAGGTGTACTCCTTTCTGATTCGATTATTAACTTCTGGCTTAAGAGACGACAACCATGTTGCGAGCAATATCTTCCCCTACTCTTGCAGCAGCAGCTGTCATAATATCAAGGTTTCCTGCATATGAAGGAAAATAGTCTCCAGCCCCTTCCACTTCTAGGAAGATTGTAACGATATTGCCGTCAATGAGAGGCTCCTGCTTTAATCGATAACCCGGCACGTATTCCTGTACTTTTTTGGCCATGGAATGAATTGAATCAAGAATCGCTTGTTCATCCATATTTTTCACTTCGCAATAAACCGTATTTCTCATTAAAATCGGTGGTTCCGCAGGATTTAATATGATGAGGGCTTTTCCCTTGTCCGCCCCGCCGATTTCCTCGATTCCACGTCGGGTTGTCAGTGTGAACTCGTCAATATTGGCGCGAGTGCCAGGTCCTGCACTTTTACTGGAAATAGTGGCTACAATCTCTGCATAAGCCACATCTGCTGCCTGATTCACTGCGTTCACCATCGGAATCGTTGCCTGACCGCCACAAGTAATCATGTTGACGTTATCTGCAGGGTCATCCCCAACCTTGGTGCCGACTGCCGGGCTAAAAAATGGCCCTACCGCTGCGGGTGTCAAGTCTACTACTTTCTTCCCCATCTCTTTTAAAATTCTCGCATGGTTCAGATGGGCTTTGGCTGATGTAGCATCAAATACAATATCGGCGAGGTTTGGATGATCAATAAGCGCCTGGATTCCATTAAAAAATGTCTGGTACCCTTTATTCTGTGCTCTTTTCAAACCTTCGGAATGCTCTTCTATGCCGATCACAGCCGTCAATTCGATTACATCACTGTTTTCAAGCTTATACATCAGGTCTGTACCGATATTCCCCGAGCCGATAATAGCGGCCTTTACTTTTCCCATAAAATATTCTCCTTTCATATCACTTCTATTTAAATGTCACACTGACGGACCCCAACGAGCCGAAGTCGGCTTTTACATAATCACCGGCCTTAACCGCAATGGCAGCGGAGAGGGCCCCAGGTAAAATTAGTTCATCTTTTTTCAAAGTGATGCCGAATTCATGCAATTTATTAGCCAGCCAGGCAATGGCCTCCGCCGGATGTCCAAGAGCAGCTGCTCCGGAACCGGTAGCTATTAGTTCCTCATTTTTATAAAGAGCCATTCCCGCTGCACGAAGGTCTGTGTTTTCCAAGCCAGTCTGCCGGTCTCCCAACACCACTTTTGCTGATGATCCGTTGTCTGCTACCGTATCGATCAGTTTAATTTTCCAATCGGCGATGCGACTGTCGATGATTTCCAAAGTAGGAATAACATATTTTGTAGCCATCAAAACATCCAAATAGGTTACGTTCGGACCGACTAGGTCCTCGCTTAACATGAAGCCGATTTCGGCTTCTACCTTTGGAGCTATCATGTCAGCTGTATCAATTATGCTGCCATTTCTAATTTGCATATCATCAAACAGATGCCCGTAATCCGGTTCTTCAACATTGAGCATCTTCTGCATGGCCACACTCGTTAATCCTACCTTCTTACCGATCACTGTTCTTCCTTGTTCATTTTTTAATTTGACTGTCTCCAATTGAATTTGATAGGCGTCTTTTATCGTTAGTGACGGGTCACGTTCTGTCAAAGGAGACACTTCTTTTCGGGTTTCTTCAGCATTTAACAGCTCTTTGGCATAATCCGCTAATGTAGTCAATTTTTCCCCTCCACAAGTAAGTAAAACAAAGGAAAGGTGATGGGATCACCTTTCTTTTGTCTTGTCATTTTTTAACTGTGATTGTTTTAGCCTCAGTATAGAAATCAAAGCTGTGTCTTCCGCCCTCTCTTCCGATGCCACTGGCTTTGGAGCCTCCAAACGGTGTGCGCAGATCACGGACATACCAGCAATTGACCCACAATAGCCCAGAATTGATAGCAGACGAGACTCGCTGAGCTCTTCTCAAATCGTTTGTCCAGACCACACCAGCCAGGCCATAGATGGAGTCGTTGGCAATAGCAACAGCCTCTTCTTCGGTTTTAAATGGAATAATCACCGGGACCGGCCCGAAGATTTCTTCCTGTGCCACTCGCATTTTGTTATTCACATCATATAAAACAGTCGGCATATAGAAGTTTCCTTCTTCAAGTCCTTCAACCCTCTTACCTCCATACGCCAGTTTGGCCCCCTCTTCAAGCCCAATCTGCACATACTTGTCAACCGTCTCCAAATGGCTTTGGGAGACAAGAGCACCCATATCAGTAGACTCATCCAATGGATCTCCCACCTCAATATCGCGGACTGCTTCTACAAATTTGTCCAGAAATTGGTCATAAACGCTTTCTTGCACTAGAATTCTAGATCCTGCTAAGCAGATTTCTCCCTGGTTACGGAATATCGCTTCGATCGAACCGGCTACTGCTTCATCTAAATCTGCATCTTCAAAAACGATATTAGCTGACTTTCCGCCTAGTTCCAGTGAAACAGGAATGAGGCTCTTCGACGCATTAGCCATGACCGTCTTACCGGTTTCTGATTCGCCGACAAAAGATATACGGCGCACAGACGGTTCGGTAGCCATCACCTTACCTACCGTACTGCCCGGGCCGGTTACGATGTTCAGCACACCCGCGGGCAATCCAGCTTCATTGGCAATTTCCCCAAGCATGACAGCACTTAGAGGTGTATAAGAGGCCGGTTTAACAACAATAGTGTTTCCCGCCGCTAGGGCAGCCGATGCTTTCCAAGTCATTTGCATAAACGGTAGATTCCAAGGAATAATCAGACTGGTGACCCCCGCTGGAGCATATTGGGTATAGGACATATGGTTGCTCATATCATAGTGTTCATGGGCCATATACTTAGCCATTTCAGCAAAAAAACGGAAGTTTGCTGCTGCACGCGGAATGTCAAAATCCCGGCTTTCTTTGATCGGCTTCCCAACATCCAACGTTTCCACAAAGCTGAGCTCATCTACTTTTTCTAAAATAAGGTCAGACATTTTGCATAAAATACGGGATCGCTCTTCAACCGGCATGCCGCTCCATACACCGCTGGTGAAGGTGCGCTGAGCGACATCGATGGCGCGTTTCGTATCAATTTCATCTGCACTTGCTACAGAAGCTAGTCTTTGGTTGTTTGCCGGATTAAGGGAATCGAACGTGACTCCAGAATGGGCATCTACATATTGGCCATCTATAAAAAGCTTAGCATCTTGTATTCTTGCTTTTTCCAATATTTTCTGTTTCGTCACTTTGATTCCTCCTCGTCCTCCACTTCAAGAATCATTTCAATTTCAATTGCTGTATTGTTAGGTAGTTGCGCCATCCCAACAGCAGACCGGCCATGTTTACCTTTCTCACCGAAAACTTTTCCAAGGAGATCAGATGCTCCGTTCATGACAACCGGCTGCTCTGTGAAGTCTTCCGTACTGTTCACCATGCCCAACACTTTTACAATCCGTTTCACCTTGCTTAAATCACCTAATTCATTCTTGACTACGCTGAGCAAATTGAGCATTGACTGCTGGGCCGCCTTATATCCTTCATCTGTTGTCAAATCTCTGCCTAGCTTTCCATGGTACTCATCCACTCCCTGCCCTGCGGTAAACAAAAGATTTCCTGTCCGTACGCAACTGACATAAGAGCCGACAGCTGGCCTTAGAGGTGGAAGCTCCAGTCCGAGCTGTTCCAATCTTTTTTCAGGAGTTTCAGCTATATCTGCAACATTTGCTTTTGGATTCGTCATTTTAACAATTCTTCCTTTACATTGATATTTAAGAAAGCTAGTGCGTTTTCACCAAGAATGGCTTTCTTTTGTTCTTCCGTTAGCCCGGAAGTGTCATCAATCACCTTCCCCGGTGGAATCTCCCGTAGCAAGAAAGGATAATCGGAGCCCATGACAATTCTCTCATGGCCGAAGCGGTCAACTAAATATTCCAGATTCATTGGGTCATAGTTCAATGAATCAAAGTAGAATTTTTTAGCATAAAAGCTCGGCGGCTTCTCGATTTTTCGGATGTCCGGCCAGACACTCCAGCCTTGATCCAGACGAGGCAGAATATAAGGGAACGATCCTCCGCCATGTGCAAAGCAGACTTTCAGGTTCGGATGTTTCTCCATAACAGCTCCGTTGATCAGGCTGGATGCCGCCAAAGCCGTCTCACTCGGCATTCCGACTGTATACATGAAGTTATGACGCGGAAAACGTTCCCTTCCAAGGGTCTCCCAGGGATGAACAAAGAGTGGGACGTTCCACTTTTCTGCCATCTCAAAAAAATCGGCAAAAGATGGATCATCCAAGTTTTGGCCATTAACGTTTGTGCCAATTTCTATTCCCTTTAGACCAAGTTCAAAGATACAGCGTTTCATTTCACGTATAGCCGTATTCGCATCCTGCATGGGAACGGTTCCAAGACCGATGAAGCGATCCGGATGATCTTTTACCGTTTCGGCGATAAAATCATTTTGTATCTTGGAAAAATCCTCGGCTTGAGCCGAATCCGCCCAGTAAGAAAAAGTGACCGGGATCGGAGACAATACCTGAATGTCGACGCCTTCTTTATCCATGTCTTCAATTCGCTTTTGTGGACTCCATACCTGATCAGTAACCTCACGGAAATTCCTGCCGGAAACCATAATATTGGCCCCGCACGAACAAGTTTTCTCCAATACGGGCCAGCGACCACCCCCATACTTTTCGACAAAATTCGGAATGTCTTCTGGAATAATATGTGTGTGGAAATCTACTCTCATTTCCACAAGCCTACTTCCTCAGGCATAGCATGGCCGCAATTGTCACACATGCGAAGATCCTCGCTGCTGTTAAATTCTTCAATGCCAGCTTTTAGTTGAGTTTCAATATTGGTCAGCTGCATGGTAATGCGATGCAATTCATGATCGCACTTGTCACAGAACCAAACCATATCCTCTAATTGCCCGGGTCCACGCTTTTTCTCAATTACAAGCCCGTACGTGTCAGCAACACGATGAGGTGAATGCGGTACGTTGGCCGGAAGTAAGAACACTTCTCCTTCTTTGACTGTGACCACTTCCCGCTTCCCCTCGTCATTAATGATTTCAACATAACAGTCTCCTTCGACCTGATAAAAAAACTCTTCGGCTGGGCTAACGTGGAAATCGCGGCGTTTGTTAGGCCCACCTACCATCATGTAAATGAAATCAGAGTCTTGCCATAAAGCTTTATTGTTCACCGGCGGCTTCAACTGATCTTTGTTTTCCTCAATCCATCCCTTTAGGCTAAATGCTTTAAACGTTCTGATTGTGTCTTTTGACATAATCAATACCCTCCATTCTAAATTCTCCCTAAATAAAGCGCATTCATCGGCGAGTTTTCAGCGGGGCACGCTTTCTAGCTTAGGAGTTTTATATTTAAGATTAGTATAATGAAAGGGCATTATTTATACGGCGGCATTATTTCATCATATGAAATATACCAATATTTCTTTAAATTTTTTCCTTAATGTATTTTTGGGTAATTAGCAAATGCGCACATAAAAAGCTTGTAGAGAAAAAACTATTTTTCTCTACAAGCCAAGCAGCACTTTTGGGTTAGTTATCTCAAATCAAGCCTACACCTGCTCAACCTCCTCCGTACCTTCAACCTTCTGCATAAAGTCTTCCGCTTTCATCACGTGAGCAGTAGATCCTCCCAAAATCGTTAAACATACACGGTGAACTTCCTCCGCTGGAACCTTTCCGAAGCCAATGTCCCCATAATCATAGGTACCTGTCACATCTGATAGAAAAGCGACCTTATATCCTCTATACATCGCATCCCGCGCTGCCGCAAAACAACAATCTTCTGTTGTCAGTCCTACAATCGCCACATTCTCAATCCCCTGATTCCGCAGGATCATATCCAAGTTAGTACCAAAAAAGGGACTGTATCGATGCTTTTTAATCACAATCTCATTTTCCAAAGGAGCGACTTCAGGATATATCTCTGTACCCAGTGTGCCATCAATTAAGCAGGCTCTATCAGCAACAGACGGATAAATCTCTTCGTACAATCCCATATCGGATCCGTCTTCGCGGTGGACATGGGCTGTATAGATCACCGAAATTCCTTTTGTCCTTGAAAACTCCAGAACATCTTTGAGTCTCGGTAGCATCTTTTGTCCCATCGCAGTCTCCAGCGGTGCTCCTGATGCGACGAAATCATTTTGCATGTCTATTACCAATAAAGCTGTTTTTTTCGGATCGATATGATTAATTTGTAACCCCATACTTATCCCTCC
The DNA here is from genome assembly GCF_003605405.2 of Siminovitchia terrae. Taxonomy (GTDB): domain Bacteria; phylum Bacillota; class Bacilli; order Bacillales; family Bacillaceae_C; genus Siminovitchia; species Siminovitchia terrae. The sequence goes on from NZ_QYTW02000037.1 coordinate 10,244, forward strand.
TTATCAAATGCGCCTTGGCGTATTTGCGCCCAAATTTTATCGAGCTCCGCTCGATAAATTCCTCTGAAAATCTGTGGCATCCGCCGGAGGCCTTAACTTTATTTAGCTGGGGTTTGACCAATAGGCTTTCATCTCACCATTTACAGATGTGGGAGACTTCCGCTGAATGAAGTTAACTTACCTCATCACTACCCCCACCCCAGCAACGGCAAGGCCTGATCCTGCTTCCCCTGTAAAATCAACTCTCTTATCCTAGTGGAAGAAATGCGCTCCCCATTTGCACAACAGATAGGACGAATCGGGTTGACGAGGAAATGTTTCTTTAAAAGGGAAACATCCCCACCACGCTTATGTCCAAACCTAAAATCATCTCCAACAGTAATTGACCTTGGATTCATCATAGATAACTCATTAATAAAATCATCCGGCGTCCGTTGCAAATAGTGTTCATCAAATTTTGCAAGCACGACATGGTCTACACCTAAATCCTTCAAAAGCTTTAGCTTTTCATTCGGGTTTGTCAGTATCTGAGCCCCCTGAAAGTACGCTCGGGGAGGCGGATCAAATGTATACACTACACTCGATACTCGCTTGGAATGGCTGTTCTTTACCATTTCACGAATGACGGTTTGATGTCCGCAATGCACCCCATCAAAAGCTCCGATAGCAACAACCGACCCGGATAGTATAAGACTTTCAGGCTCGTGAACTCGCAACTGCTCTCCCTCTTTTCATCGAATATGAAATTGCAAAGCTACTTAATTACTTCTTCGACACTGCTTTGATATTCCTCAGACATTAACAGCGACTCCTCCAATGCACGATCCACACGGGAATAAGAAGGATTGTTTCTCTTATGCACATTGTAGAACATTCCCATTTTGCGAACAGGATCTCCTGAATAATAGCGCTCATATTGTAACAGCCTTTGACCAAACGCCTCTCCGCTCAGATCCCAGGCAAGCTTGAACAAACGCACTCTCTTTTCAGATGAGATACCTGAACGGCCAGCATAATACTTATTCATATCATCAGCTATTTCCGGATTATTAAAATCTGCTCCTGTCGGTGACATCAAGAGGCCGCCCGCTGCGATTGTCTGGAGAATCTCTATTGCTCTCGGATACATATTAGGCAGTAAGCCACGAACAGTTTCCAGCGGTACAATATTTGGAATTGCTTCTCCTTGTTCCGTGATAGTAAATTCCCGTTCAGCAGTGCGCACCAATGATCTAATGGTTTCCACGCCTTGAATCAGTTCAGACAATTGATTTTGAACGTTCAGGAACCCATCCACCCCAATGGAATCTGCTATGGCACACGTCACATCAGTTACAAAAGAGATTTTTGCCAATCCCCTTACAGCCGACTGATGAGAAGGCTGTAAATTGGCGCCCGTTTTCGGATACAATAAGTTCCCGGCCTCTACATTTTGATTGATAAATACACGATCCCAAGGAACTAGCACATCATCAAAAACTAATACCGCATCCATTTCTTCAAACCTTGAAGCAAGTGGGTGATCCCACGTTGAGCGTTTTCCATCCTGGGTTTCTTCACGGCAGTAGATTTTCAAACCAGGTGTGTCGATTGGCAGAGCAAACGAAAGGGCAAACTTTTCATCACCTGGCTTAAAGCTTGGATAAGAATAAATAATCACTTCATCTGTAATAGGCGCAAGCGTTGCCAGCATTTTAGAACCGCGGACAATTAATCCATCTTCCGCTTCTCTTACCACCCCCAGGTGAGAGTATTCTGATTCTTGTTCATGCGAAGATTTACTTCGGTCATTTTGCGGATTCACAATCGCATGTGTGAGAAATAGATCGTTATCCCTTACGTATCTGTAATAATTAATGATATTCTCGCCGAAGCGGTCTTCCCCATACTCCCTGAAGAACCAGTCATTTGTCGCAAAGGAAGTGAGGACTACATTCAAGAAATCCGGAGTTCTCCCCATCAACCCAAAAGTAGCTTCAGCCCATATTTCGAATACGCGTCTGCGCTTCTGCAGATCCTCTCCGTCCCTTGGAATCAAAAACGAATTATTGACTCTTTCTCCTGTCTCCTCACAAATATGAGTAATTTCTTCCTGGTACTCAGGGTCATGCTGCATATCATATAGCCTGGCCAACTCTTTAATCGGCTGCGTGAAAACCGGATGATTATATACATCTGTTATTCTTTCGCCACGAAGCCATACCTCCGGTTGCCTTGATTTAACTCCTTTAATGTAATCTGCTCCTGTTCTAATCCCCATTTTCTTTCCCTCCATTTGTTATTAAAAAGATTTATTTCCTGCTAAAATAGCTTTATATTCCGTTTCGAAAAACCTACCTCTGTAAAAAATGAGCCCTTCACGGTCACTGTGGGAAAAACCCTCAATCTTACCTACAAACAACAGATGGTCCCCACCTTCATATTCCGCCCAAGGAGAACATTCAAAATGAGCCGAGGCCCCTTTTAGTCTGGGACCTCTTGTACTTTCTTCCCATTCCACAACTAAATCTTCTTGAGGGCGCCCTGCAAATTGCATAGCATAGGCTGACTGATCCGCAGATAAAACGTTGATTACAAATGGCCTGTTCCTTAATTCTTCAAAAGCTTTTGTCCTTTTATCAATTGAAACGAGCAAAAGTGCCGGGTCCAAAGATACTGAAGTAAAGGAATTAACAGTAATCCCTCTTCTTTGACCTTCATCATTCACCCATGTGACCACTGTGACACCGGTTGCAAAACAGCCAAAGGAATTTCTTAACTCTCTAACATCCATGTGCTTACTTCCTCCAATCTCGGCGTTTGTAATATCACTATATTGAAAACGCTAACAACGCTCAATCTCAGGATTCCTCATGATGAAATCATCAAAATTTTTTTCAAATCCACTCAGAACAAAAGCGCAAGCGCCTGTTCATCGACGTACAGACTGAGCTGAAATGCGGAAACGCCTTGGTCAGCCCCGACAAGCATAAGACGATTCCCGAGGAGGCAGTATTTCAGCCACCACAGGGAATTGGCTTATGACCTCGAGGGGCTAGGCGTTGGAGCTAGACAAGAGTGACTCCAACTAGATAAAGGAAACACGGCGACGAAGGCCGCCTCAGACCCCCACATCCTGTGGCTTCGGTGGCACTAGGACGTCCTGTCCGTCGGCAGGCTCAATCGCGACATCCTGTCGCTTCGCTTGCACTAGCACTTCCTGTACGTCGGAGCCGATGTTGACTTATCGTAGGAGGAGGCGCGAAGTCTGCTAGTCGATAGGCGCTGGAGCTGGATGCTGCACAATCTGATAAACAAGTTATACACAAGTATAGATTTTTATAATTTCCAAGACTTTAAAAAAGTGCCCCTGACGGATCACTAAAAAAATATATGTAAGATATTTTTACTTGTAAAGACCAGGAAGCCATAATACAGCACTTTCCCAATATGTGATAATCATCAATATAATTACAGTTGTAATCAGGAATGGCATAATGGCTTTTACAAGAGATTCTATTTTGACTTTTGCGACAGAAGAAACAATAAATAAACCTGTACCCACCGGCGGAGTTAATAAACCGATGGTTAAGTTAATCGTAACGATAACGCCGAAATGGACAGGATCGATTTGATAGGTTACGAGAAGTGGCGCCAAAACAGGAACGAGAATGATTAGAGCTGCAATTCCATCCAATACAGTTCCCAACAAAAGCAATAAAATGTTGACCAATAAAAGAAACACAAGTGGATTTTCTGAAATGCTTAACATGGATTCGGCCATTAATTGAGGGATTCTCTCATAAGCGATGATATACCCGAACAAATTGGCCGTCACAATCAAAAATGTAATCGTCGCCGTATTGACAACTGTATTCAGCAAAATCTCCGGAAGATACTTTGCTTTTAGCTGCTTATAGGAAAAGCCGATAATGACAGCTATAATACAGGCAACAGCAGCGGATTCAGTCGGTGTGAAAATTCCACTTAATATACCATATATAATAATGAAAGGGATTAGCAACGCTGGCAAAACATTCAAAAAGCTTTTGAAAATTTCCTTTAGTGTTCCGCGTTCGCTTCTGGGAAAATTCTCTTTGACATTCATGATGCCAATGACGATGATAAACCCAATCCCCAACAAACTCCCTGGAATGATCCCCGCTATAAACAGATCACCGATAGAAGCACCTGTCAGGGTTCCATATATGATAAACAACATACTGGGTGGAATAACTGGAGCCACCACAGATGAAGCCAATGTCAGAGCCGAAGAAAATTCACGTGAGTATCCTTCTTTTTCCATTTCAGGCACCATTACTTTACTCATCATCGCTGCTTGTGCATTTGCTGACCCAAGTATAGAAGCAAGAAACATATTCGCTATGATAGAAACATAGGCTAAACCGCCTTTAAAATGACCAATCAACACTTTCGCAAATTGTATGAGCCGAGTTGTAATACCGCCAAAGTTCATCAGTTCACCAGCCAGCATAAAAAGCGGAATCGCAAGCAGTCCGAAATTATCCATCCCGGAAAACATTTTTTGAGGGACTGTCGCTAGCAATGTGAGATTATCAGTTAAAAATAGATAAGAAAGAGATGTAATGGCCAAAACGAGAGAAATCGGGATTCCAATAATCAACAGCAGAATAAAAACGATGATGGTTGATATCAAGCCAAATGTCATAATACATCACTTCTCTTCGGTGTTTTTTTAATTAGGTCTACCATGTAATCCAATAGATGAATAAAGGCAAAAGTCAATCCCACCGGAACAGACAAATATGGAATCCACATCGGAATACGCATGGAACTGGACTTCTGAGGTGACAAGGTTAAGACCCACTCATAGCTTAAATACAGTAATAAAGCAAGAGCGGCCAAAATAATGATATGGGTGATAATCAAGAGAATTCTTTTACCTTTTACAGAAAAACGGTCAACCAAGAAAGTAATAGAGGCTTGGGACTTATATTTAAGTCCCAAACTTCCTCCTAGAAAAGTCAGCCAAGTCATCATAAAAATAGCCGCTTCATTCGCCCAGAAGAGGGGGGCGCTTAAAAAATATCGGTAAACAACAGCAATAAACAACACTAGAGTGATAGCAGCCATCAATAAAATTGAGGCGGTTTTTTCAATCCTTTCAACCCAGTTGCTCAAGGTTTTCATAATAAGCAGCCTCCCCTATTTGCGGAACGTATCAATAAACTCTGAAATCAAAGGATCTTTAGCCTTATATTTTTCATCGAATTCTTTAGTATATTTTTCGAACAAGGCGGAATCAATTTCGTAGATATCCATTCCTCTTTCCTTAAGAGTTTTGATAAATTCCTCTTCTTGGGACGATCGTTTCATAGTAGCGAATTCAGACGCAGCCGCCATGGACTCTTCAACGATCTTCTTGTCCCCATCGGACATTCCATCATACAGGGCTTTATTGATGAACATGACAGAAGGCCATACCATATGATTGGTTAGAGCCCCATAACCCGTTACTTCGTTATAATTGGAAGTGATTGCTGCATCCAGATCCATATCCATTCCGTCGATGACGCCCGTTTGGGCAGATTGATAGACATCGGGCAATGAGATGGACTCAGGGCTGATTCCAAGTGAGCGATACCAGTCTTCCAATGCCGGGCTTGGTGTTACGCGCAGGGCTAGGCCGTCCATGTCTTTTGGCGTTTCCACTTTTTCTCGGAACATCATTGTACGGTTACCGGAGAAAAAGTAATCCAATGCTTTTAACCCTTGGTCATCCAGCGTAGCCAGGATTTTTTTTGCTTGATCACTTTTACTTGCTTCCAATGCCTCTTCATAAGAATCAAAAAGATATGGCGCAAACCATGCGCTGAACGCATCAGATTTAGATGTTAAGAAAGCGTTTGTAATAAACGCAAAGTCTAAAGAGCCTGCTTCCAGTTGTTGAACCATATCAGAGTCGCTCCCTAGCTGTCCCCCAGGATACAGTTCCATTTTCATTCTTCCATTGGAACGTTCCTCAAGTTCCTCCGCCAACTTCTCTGCTGCTTCATTCCAAATATGATCAGGCGGAGCAATATGGCCTAACTTAAACTTGTATGTTTTTTCTCCACCTTCACCACTGGCGCTGGACGCTTTCTTAGATTCATCACTGCCGCATGCAGCTAAAAACATCAATACCACAATCAACATGCTCAGCAAACAGATTTTGTAGTTCTTCAAAACAAAGTCCCCCTAATTTCGTATTTTTATGTAGATAAATCATTGATGCAGCAATCAAACTGACAATATTAAGAGTATTTCAATTTATTCGAATATTCTTTGTCTGAACTTTTAACCTCTATATAACCCAATTCGCGAGAGATTGCCTTTGCCGTGTTTACTACACTTTGAATAATATGCCTTCTGTGAAGGCTTTTCATATAGCCTGTCGGTCCTACTAAATTTACTGAAGCGATCGTTTCACCCGAATACGACATAATTGGAGCAGCAATTGCATAAGTGCATGTATCGTTCTCATTATTGCTGACAGAATAGCCTTGTTGTCGTACGGTCCCCAAGTCTTTTTTAAGTATTCTGATATCTGTAATCGTATTGGGGCCTTGCTGTGATAGCCCTTTATCAATCGTTTCATGAAGATAAGCATCATTATAAGCAAGTAAAGCTTTGCCTGCACTTGTACAATAAGCCGGTTTTCTTGCCCCTAGATAGGTTGGAACTGAGTCAGCATCCTCCGAAGAAATTCTTAAAACAAAAACGACATCGCCTTGATCGAACATACCAATATGGGCTGTACCTTTAAATCTATTAGTCAACTCTTTTACTAAGGGCATTGCTCTATTATAAAATTCCTGTTGAAACATAACACTATTATTCCATTCCAGCAGTTTCCATCCTAATCTATATTTCCTATCGGCATCTCTCATTAATACACCTTCATTGCAAAGAGTTGTAATCAGATGGTGCGTAGTACTTCTGCTCAAACCGAGTTTTTCAGCTATCTCTGCATTTCCCATAACGGGCTCATCACTTGTAAAACAGCTTATTATAGCACAAGCCCTTCTAACTGAAGCAATCATAGTAATCACTCCTTTTTCTTTTAGGAATTCCAACAATTGAATCCACTGTCAAAGTATATAGTTCTATGTCACCCCTTTTCTAGTAAGCGCTATCATTTGGAAAATGTTAAATATTAAACATCAATATAATGACTAAACAGGTTAATAACAAGCAAGGAGTTTAAAATAGTGAAACTTTATGTTTTTTTTTATAATTTTTTGGAGAAAAAAAGTTATGCTTGTCGTTTTCTTTTTTTCAAAACAGCCATGGCACTAAACAGGAAGACCATCACAACAAGCATTATAAAGGCCACAAAAAACCATCCAATCCTAAAGGATCCCGTAACATCCAAGATGAATCCGAACAAGGGCGGTCCTATGATTACTCCCCATGAACCGACAGTAATACTGAATCCCGTAGCAAGTCCAGACTGATCAGATGGAACAAGTTCTGTTGTTGCATTCATCCAAATCCCATTAAATCCTGAGACACTCAAACCAAATACAAAAGCAATAGGAATCATCGTCCAGTAAGAAGTCCCCGCTGACAGAATCGCCACTAAAACAGATACACAAGCTGCCATTAAGGAAATCATGAATAGCACAATGATCCTTTCACCTTTGAATAGTCGGTCACTGATCACTCCCCAGCCAATCCTGCCAAATGATCCGCCAATTTCAGACACCACCAGTAATGTACCTGACAGAAATAAACTAATGCCAAGCCTTTCATATGAAAACAACACTAGATAAGTGTTTAAAATCATCTGCGAACCACTTAAAATTAGTGCCCCCAAAGTGACAAATAGCAAGGGCTTATTCTTCAACAAATTTTTAAAATTCTGCAAGGCATCGCTCTTCTTAGCTGGTGAATTAGTGCTTTTGTTCTCTTCGGGTTCTTTGTATGAAAAAAAAGTCAGTATCCCTACCGCTATCAAAATGGTGCTTGCCATTAAAATGGTCGGACGCCATCCCCAGTGGCCTGCAATTGGTAATAACACCAAAGCAGCCATGGCAGAACCAAACGTGACACCCATTTGCTTGATCCCCATAGCTGTCCCTCTTTTTTCAGCCGGAAACCAAAACATAATTCCTCGATTTGTGGCAGGGTGGGATGCACCATAGCCAATGCCTCCTGCCACTACAACCACAAGAAGTGGAATGAAAGAAGTGGTGAAGGACATTAGCAAAAAGCTCGCCCCCAGACAAATGGTCAACATCATAAGCAATCTTCTTGATCCCACTTTATCTGCCAGCAACCCTGCAGGTATTGAAACCAATGACTGCCCCAAGAATAAAGCTGCTGGCAGCATTCCTATTTGTGCTTTCGTTAAAGACAGATCCCCACCTATGACTAAACCTAATGGAGCAAGACTTCTTCCCACAAAAGCCACTAGAATTTGGATAAGCAACAGCCATCCTAGCATTTTCCAAGGTAATGTACTAGTATGCATGTATAACAACTCCGTCATTCAATTCATTCTTTTTCAAGACTAAATTATCAAATGCGCCTTGGCGTATTTGCGCCCAGATTTTATCGAGCTCTGCTCGATAAATTTCCTCTGAAAATCTGTGGTATCCGCCGGAGGCTTTGACTTTATTCAGCCGGGGTTTGAACCTCCACTGAATGGAATACCAATAGGTATTCTTCTCACCACTTACAGAAGTGGGAAATTTCTGCTGAATGAAGTTAAATTGAAGCACTAATTTATTTAACTTTATCAACTTTTTTCATTAAATAGCTAACTAAGTTTCATAAAGTGAAATCCAAGGAAATTTTTTCTTTACACATAGTGCTAGATAGCAGCGTCCAGGAATAGCTGACCACCTCTTTCCGAAAAAGTATAACATTGGGATGGTACGAAGGTAATTTTAAATATGAGACCCTGCAAAAAACAAACAGGAGGACACTTGCTCCTAAAAGCAATGTCCTCCAATTTCAACCAATCGGCCTCAACACAGCCCTCACCGGGCTCCCATCCGCCCCTTCAATTGCAAGAGGTAAAGCAATTAATTCATAATCGCCAGGTTCCACGTCGGTCAGCACGATGTTCTCCAAAATATAAACACCGTTGTCATTCAGCGAATGATGGGCATCCATCGTTTTGCTGTCAATCGCGTCAACAGACGGGCCGTCCGTTCCAAGCAGGCGAACGCCTTTTTCTTTAAGGAACGGGCCGATATTTTCGCGGAAAACTGTAAATTTTTCAGGAAAGCGGCCCAGATCCCTTCCATCCGAAGTTTTGAGAAGTAGACGCTCTACACCCTCCAAGCTGAACTGCTCCAGCTCTTCTTTGCCAACCATCTCACAACCAGTTACATCGACAACCCTGGCTTGCCCGACATAGATATTGACGTCCAGTTCATGAACTTTCTCTCCATTCTCGTCAAAATGGTATGGAGCATCAATATGCGTACCGGTATGGGCACTTGTTGTGAATTGTCCGATGTTGACCGACCCCGTCTGCTCTTTCGTGAAACTCAGTTTGAAGTTAAACGGCGTATCACCGGGCCAAACGGCCATATCGTTGGTCAAGGGCTGCGAAATATCAATCCACGGTTTGTTCTTCATCTCGATCACCATCATTCTAAAAAAATATGTATCCTTTATGTTCTATTTCTTCCATGTGGAAGAACACCTTTCAAGAAATTTAAAAAGGTGCTCTCGCCTTGGTTTATTTTCTCTTACTTAACAGCGGCTGCTTCACTTTTCACAATACCGCTGCGTGTAGAGAAGTCCGGAGCAAGTTCCCGGCTATTTGGCATTGTGAGCCACAATCTTAATAAGTGCCGCCTGCGTTCAGGCTCTTCGTAGTCTTCAAACAAAGTCCGCGAATGGAGGACAATGTTATTGTTTGCGAATTGGATATCCCCTGGTTCCAGCATCATATCCATACGGATATTTTCATCATGAAGAATGGAATCTATTAGATCAAATGCCTCCAGCTCCACTTTCGACAATGGAAAGCCCTGTTTTTCCTGTCCTGATTCGATATACTTCCGCATATATCTACAGCTTAATTTACCGTCGTAATAACTAAAAAGCGGTGACAAGCCCTGTGATTTTTCAACCCCTAGGTGGTCAAAGTAGAATGGACGGTATAGAAGTCCAATATACTCCGGATGCTTTTCCAATAATTCATTATATAGGGTAGCGGTGCTCGCGAGGCTGCTTAAACCACCTGATTTCGCCTTACGAAGTGACAACAGCCCGACAACATCAGATAAATCTGAGTGATAAGGAAGGTGTGAGTTTGTCTGGTAAACTCGTACTTTTTTGGTATCTAAGGCCCCTACATTTTTGACATGCCCCAAGAGGTCTCCCTTTGCATTTTGTGTTACAGGGATTCCCATGTGAAGTCCGAGTCCATAGTAAATGATGCTGGCTTCTTCATCAGTATACCTGTCAATCGGCAGTCCGCGAAGCAGCAAGAAACCTCTTCCGTCTTCCAGCTCCTCCGCAAAGTAGGCGATTTCATCAGACAGATCTTCAATCGGAAAATCCTCTTTCGTAAAATCAGGCGATTTTAACCCTTTTCCCTGAACCTTCTCTAGGGCATTTTCAAGTGATGCAATTGTTTTTTCGGACAGATAGTAGATCCAAGAATCATCTTTGGACAACTCCGATCCTTTCCAAGCCGAAGGCCCTTGAATCTTTTCCTTTAAAACCATTCCCATAATGAATCCTCCCTTTAAACAATTGATATTAACCTGAATTATGAAAGTAAAATTTAGTTTATAAATACAAAAAGGGCTCCAGCCTTTGGTATAATTGAGTTTGGGTAAAAAAAATACCCAAAGAAAGGAGCAACTTTAAGGTGAAGTTTACCAAGAAGCCATCCAGCCAATGATCAAATAGACAATAAGCTTGCGAAACAGAAACGTTGAATTTCCTTTTTTGATGGAATCAAAACAACGAAAAGTGCTTTCAATCTAGAATAGCTGTCCGTGTTGACAATTTTCTTAAGCATGCTAAAAATTCCATTTTCGTTTTGCTCGAGAAAATCATTGATACTCTTTTGTTGAACAAGCATCTGATAACCCCCCTAAGACCAATTTGTTTATAGTGAACTGCACATTATTATATCAGATTTTTATATTAATTCTGATATAATTTGCTTTTTTTGACCGAATGGCTAATCAAAAAGAGACACTACTTAGAAAAATACGAAACAGAATGAACAACTGCAATTATTTCAGGAGAACAAGACGATTTTGAGGCGGTTCTTTTTCAAAAAGCTAAAAAATCGCTTAAAATTGTGTAAAATATGGCAAGTGTATGGGCATGAAAGGGTTCAGCAGGTTTTAAACAGTATGATCGGAAATAATAATGTCAAAAATCCCATTGGAAATATCACCCATATTTTAAAAGCAAAGGGTCATCGGGAGGCCGGCGCCACCGCCTTGGAGCAGCTTCTCCCCCAGTTTGCGAGTACCCGCGAAAAATTTCCGGATTAGTATGTTGAAAAGAATTCCATTGAGCACTTACAGAAAGCCTTTCTCCTCAGTCAGGAAGAGGCATATGAAAACGTTTATTGATATCAAGGATACATTGTATTGAACAGCTTGGAATAAAAGACAGTGTTCCCGAACGAAGAGATGGACAAAGGCTGAAAGAGCTGCTCGAGATTCAAAAGAAGTATAAAAAGAACGCAAAACTAAGGAATGATTAACAATAACATTTTTGGTGTGCGAACCGTGATCAAAAAATCCTGATGACGGTTCTTTTGTTGTATAGTACAGCAATAGGCGCTTTTTCGTAATTTAAATGAATGTTAAGAATCATAGCAAGTCCGCTAAGGCTTATTCCCATGGTTTGTTCCACTGATCCTAAATCCCAACCATAAAGGAGAAGAATACAATGAGTCGATTAGACAATTACGAGATTCTAAATCAATTGAAATATATTGATGGTATTACAATTGCAGACAACAAAGGGATCATCTTGTTTACAATCAAATTTAATCCGCAATTTCACTCAGACATTCTTGAACATGAGGAGATAGTAGGAGAAAGCTTATTTTCAGTATTTCCTACTCTTAATGAAAAAACAAGTACATTAGTAAATGCGATGAAAACAGGTGGTCCTATTTTTAAAGATAAGCAAGAATTTGTTGATTTTAGGGGAAGAAAAATTGAAACCACGAATATTTCTTTACCAATCAAAGCTCATGGGAAAGTTATTGGTGCAATTGAATTATCGAAAGAAATAAGTAAAGAAAATCCTAATCTAAATAATGCAATCGAAATCAATTCAGAAATGTTTAAAGCGAATAAACGATTAGTCGAAAACATTCAACCTGAACGAGCAAAATATACGCTAAAAGACATCATTACGAATAACGAACAGATGAAAAAATTAAAACGCTTAACCGAAAAAATTGCAAAAGGAAGCTCACCTGTATTTATATACGGTGAAACGGGAACAGGAAAAGAATTATTTGCTCAATCACTACATAATGCCAGTAATCGTGCAGAAAAGCCTTTCATCGCGCAAAACTGTGCAGCAATTCCAGAATCCTTAATCGAAAGTATTTTGTTCGGTACAACAAAAGGTAGTTTTACCGGTGCGGAAAATAACCCTGGTTTATTTGAAATTGCGGAAGGGGGAACCATTTTTTTAGATGAGATTAACTCAATGCCAATTAATCTACAGTCCAAGTTATTAAGAGTTTTACAGGACGGATATGTTCGAAGGTTAGGAGATAAAAATATTAGAAAAATTGATGTGAGAGTAATTACAGCGTCCAATAAACGCCCAGAAGATTGTGTAAAAGATGGAGATATGAGACTTGATTTATATTACAGGTTGTGCGTAATGACACTGAACATTCCACCACTACGTGAGCGAAAAGATGATATTAAGCTTTTATTAGAATTTTTTATCTCTAAATATAATGATTTGCTACACAAGAAAGTGAACAGTATTTCGAAAACGGTGTATGATTTTCTTTTGAAATACAGCTGGCCGGGAAATGTAAGGGAGCTGGAACATATTGTTGAATATGCAATCAATCAAATAGATGACTGGGAAGATACACTTCAAATGAAAGATATTGAAGAGCGGATAAAAAACTTCATTCAACATAATGAAGAAGAGGTCCAAATTGAACCTTTGAAAGAAGCAGTTGCAAGATTAGAAAGGAAAATGATTGAAAAGGCGATTCATCAAACGAAAAGCAATGTATCACAAGCAGCGAAATTACTCGGAATTCCCAGACAAACCTTACAAAATAAAATCAAATTCTATGAAATTATGCCCAAAAGCTAACAATAAGGAAATAAACTCATGTCTACGGTGCCCAAATTATAACATTACCTGCCCAAAAGTTAACATCTTAATAAATTATTATAAAGAAAAGCTATCATTTCTTCTGTTTTTTCTACTTAAATCGACGAAATATGGTAATTTCTTTGGCATGCTTCTTGCTTTAATAAAAATGAAACATAATAGAATTGCTTTTTTACAAATATGAAACTGTATAGAGGGGTGTAAGTTGGGTGTAAGTTGGATGTAAAAGAGTCTTACATGAAATTAATTGTGACAAGGAAAGCACAGACGGTATTAACTTGCAGCATGCTTGAACATATTGAAACCGTGGAGGGAAGAAAATGATATTTGGTGTATTGAAAGACATTAAAGCGGGAGAGTCTCGAGTAATTGCCACTCCATTAGAAGTCGGAACTATTATAAGCGATGGTCATACAGTTCTTGTTCAAAAAGACGCTGGAATTCGGGCGGGATTCAGTAATGAAGATTATGAGGAGCAAGGTGCTGAAATAGTAGAGAAATTAGAGGAGATGTATGAAAGATCTGACCTTTTAGCAAAAGTGAAAGAAATTGAAGAGATTGAGTACAAACTACTTCGAGAGAATCAAATAATCTTCACCTGTATCCATCCAGCTGCTAATCCACAAGAAGTCCAAGCCATTCTTGACAGCAAGTGTATTGCATTTACAGCAGAAGATTCACATAGATTCGGCTCGGTGAACTGTGAAGCAGCAGGTAAACAAGGAGCTTTAATGGGCTTACAATCGATGCTATCGATAAATGGGGGTAAAGGGAAATTTGTAAGCGGGCTAGCGGGAGCACCTGGCATTAAGGTCCTTATCCTCGGAGGAGGGCTGGTCGGAAAGTCTGCATTGCAAGTTCTACAGTCGTTAGGAGCTTGGTGTACTGTAATGGATGTAAACTTTGGTACTTTAAGAGAAATTGGAAAGGTTTACAACGAAAAAGTAAATACTCAATTATCAACTAAGGAAAATATCAAAAAAATACTTCCGGAAATTGATATGGTCATTAATTGTGTGAAATGGCCAAAAGGAAGTAAGGATTATTTGATAGATAGAGACATGCTCAACCTTATGGAAAAAGGATCCGTCATTGTTGATATTAGCAATGATACCGAAGGGGCAATCGAGTCTTTCCGTGAAACCACTCATGATAGTCCCACATATATTGAAAACGGTGTTGTTCACTATTGTGTGGGCAACATTCCTGGGGCTATTGCAAATTCCACATCCGTAGCATATGCCGCTTCTGTATTAGGCCATCTTAGATCTATTCTAAACTTAGGTGTCACAGAAGCTTGTATTAAAGATGGCTTTTTAAGACGGAGTCTGACGGCATATAAAGGGTATCTCACACATGAAGAAACAAGTGCTATTCAAAACAGATCATGGATAAAACCGGAAGATATTCTTGATATTACGGATAAGAAATTGGACATTGCACCGCCCGCTACAGTTACAAGATCAAATAACTATCTAAAGCTATAATCTAAAAAGGGGGATACATTAATGACGTTATATACGCTATTGGTAGACTTCACTCTCGCTAGCATACTTATATTACTAAGTATGCTAGCGCGTTCAAAAATCAAGTTCTTGCAAAAGAATTTTATTCCAGCAAGTTTATTGGCGGGTTTTTTGGGTTTAGCGTTAGGTCCCGGATTCCTGAATATCCTGCCTTTTTCAGGGGAAATCGGTTCGTATGCAGGAGTCATCATTATTTTTGTGTTTGCTTCGGTAGGAATTAATGGATTCTCATTTTCCCCAGGGAATATGAAGAAAGACCTGAATAGAATGGGTGCATATGCTTCATACAAAATATTGATTATGTGTGTCATTATTTTTATTCCCATTGTATTTTCAATATTAGTCATTTCTAAATGGGTGCCGGAAATTAATTATGGTTTTGGATTACTCTTAGCAACGGGATTCTATGGTGGTCACGGAACAGCAGCTGCAGTAGGGTCAACTTTTGAAAGTTTAGGTTTTACAAACGCAACAGATTTAGCCATGACCTCCGCTACCGTTGGTATTTTAGTAGGTATTTTTGGTGGACTCATATTTATAAAAATGGCTACCAAAAAAGGATATACCCAATATGTTAAAGACTTCTCCCAAATATCAGAAGATATGAGGACAGGTTTAGTAAAGCCAGAGAATCGGCCTTCCATTGGGAAGGGGACGATTTCACCCATAGCGCTGGATCCAATAGCATTTCATTTGGGGCTTTTACTTATTCCATCCGGTTTAGGTTACTTGCTAAATACATATATTGCTGATACTTGGGGGCTCGACTTTCCAACATTTACAATAGCATTCATTGTTGCATTGGTCATGTATGCGCTTTTGGGTAAGGGACAAAAAGGTGTATATAAGTATGTAGACGAAGAAGTAGTAAATAGGTTAGGTAGTTCAGCGACCGATTACCTTGTATTTTTTGGAGTAGCCTCAATTAAGCTGCCTATCGTTCTTGAATATGCACTTCCACTTGGATTATTAATGCTTTCAGGCTTGATCATTGTTATTTTAATATTGTGGGTAGCTGGGCCTGCTATGAATTATGAAAGTTGGTTTGAACGTTCAATATTTGTTTATGGCTATGCAACAGGTGTCTTTGCGATCGGTCTGACCCTATTAAGGATAGTTGATCCAAGGAATAAATCTAAGACAATTACAGATACGGCTATTGTTGGTCCCCTTAATACGCCTATAGAGTTATTTGCATGGTCGGCTGGACCAGCCATGCTACTAGGAGGGCAACATTGGGCGTTTGTTGGCATTTTCGCTGTAATTTCTATCTTATGTATTGTAATATCTATCAAGTTTAAATGGTGGTACTGGAAAATACCTTTAGCGGGAAGACCGGATGCATCTGCACTTGATAGCGATGGAGTAAGCGTCAAATCCAATACTCAATCTATTCATAGATCATCATAAATCTAGTGAAATACGAAATAAGGGGAAATCGCTTGGCCAAGCCGATTTTGAAGGATTCCTATTGATGAAATTATAAATTTCCTAAAGCATTCTTTGACCTGATTTCGATCGATTAGTACAAAATATGACCCTAGCATAATATTGAGTTTTTGAACAATTTTATTGTCACTCAACAAAATCATCAAATGCGCCTTGGCGTATTTGCGCCCAGATTTTATCGAGCCTCCGCTCGATAAATTCCCTCTGAAAATCTGTGGCATCCGCCGGAGGCTTTGACTTTATTCAGCCGGGGTTTGAATCCCCACTGAATGGATTACCAATATGCATTCATCTCACCACTTATAGAAGTGGGAGATTTCTGCTGAATGAAGTTAAAAATTAGATGTAGCAACTACAAATAGACTCCCCGCTATTTTTACAGCGGGGAGCATTTATTTAGAGTACGAACGCCTCTCAGTGTTAAATCATTCGCCACTATGGTTTTGTCGGAAAACTGCTGTACGGTTCCCTGTTCGCATGCGGGCCTATCAGCACACAAAGACAATGGAATTTCTTTTTTTCTTTCGTCAAATTCAAATTTTTGAGAATGCTGGCGAGAATGAAACTGGCCCCGTCAAAACAACGGATAATCTTTGGCTTTTGTTGAGACCTATTTAGAACTGAATGAAGTAGAGGAGGAAAGTATGATGGCAGAAGTCAGAAAACTGCAGAAGCTGATGAAATACTAGAGTTGCCTATTTCTTAAGAAAAGGTCAGAAAGAGAAAAAAAGAGATTAACACTGCAAATGCAAGGATTAACGGTTGATTTGATCGCTGAAATTACTCAATTGGAATAGAGCGAAATTGAAAATCACTCCGTAACACGCTGTGAAGTTCCGCCATACATAAAAAAACAGGAGACACCGCCACCTATGGCAATGCCCCCTTTATTTATAGTTGTCTCAACACAGCCCTCACCGGACTCCCGTCCGCCCCTTTGATTGAAAGCGGCAAAGCGATCAATTCATAGTCGTCAGGCTCCACTTCGTTCAGCACGATATTCTCCAAAATATATACGCCATTGTCATTCAGCGAATGGTGGGCATCCATCGTTTTGCTGTCGACTGCATCAACAGACGGACCGTCCGTTCCAAGCAGACGGATGCCTTTTTCTTTCAAAAACAGGCCGATATTTTCTCGAAACACTGTAAACTTTTCCGGAAATCGGTTCAGGTCTCTCCCACCCGAAGTCTTAAGAAGCAACCGCTCTATGCCTTCCAAATCAATGTGCTCCAGTTCTTCTCTTCCAACCATTTCACAACCAGTCACGTCAACAACCCGTGCAGGGCCCACATAAATATTGATATCCAGTTCGTGCACTTTCTTCCCTTGCTCATCAAAATGGTACGGTGCATCAATATGTGTTCCCGTATGAGCGCTTGTTGTGATTTGACCAATGTTAACGGAGCCGGTCTGCTCCTTAGTAAAACTCAATTTAAAATTAAATGGCGTATCGCCGGGCCATACTGCCATATCATTGGTCAGCGGCTGCGAAATATCGATCAATCTTTGTTTCATATCCATCCACCACCATTTTCGAATTAGCTATTGTTTCGACAAATTCCGAGGAGTACCAGGCACCTAAATAACCCCTAGCATATTCAAGAACACTATGACAATCGTAATCGGCACCACCCATGTCATCAAAATACGCCAAAAGGAATACAATCCGATTGAGCCCGATCCATTCAACTGAAACTCTTCTTTTACGAGCTCTTTATCCATGCGATGGATAATGAATAGTGCGATGAGCAGGCTACCAAACGGCAGCATGATGTTACTGACAAGGTAGTCAGTCGCATCGAAGATGCTTTTTTCAAAAATCGTAAATTCCGCCAGGCTGCTTGAAGAAAGTGCAGCGGGAATTGCCGCAAGGACGATAACTAATCCTGCAATCCAGGTGACTGGCTTTCGTGAACGTTTCCCGTTCGATGTAAACGCAGCTACAATGATTTCATACAAGCTGAACGATGATGTCAATGTGGCAAATAAAAATAGGATTAGGAATAAACTCAGGAATAATTCGCCAAAAGGCATTTGTGCAAATACCGAAGGCAATACGATGAACAGCAGGCCAGGCCCCTCGGCCGGCTCATAACCGAACGCAAAGACAACCGGAAAAATCGCAAGGCCTGCGAGCAGGGAAACAAAAATGTTCATTCCAACGACAGAACCTGCAGAAGAAGTCAAACTCACATCTCTCTTTAAATAAGAGCTGTATGTCACCATACAAGAAAAGCCGACTGCAAGCGAGAAGAACGATTGCCCTAAAGCATATAGAAGAGATTTCCCAGTAATATTTGAGAAATCCGGCGCCAAGAAAAATTTTACTCCTTCCATCGCTCCGTCAAGTGTCAAAGCACGTACAACCAATATGATAAAAAAGATAAACAAAAGCGGCATCATGTATTTGTTCGCTTTTTCAATTCCGTTTTGGACACCCATGGAGATGACCAAAATATTGATTAAAGAAAATAACAGCAAGCCTAACAGTGTCACTCCAGGACTCCCAACGACAGAGCCGAACAATTCCGGATAATTGGCCCCTTCACCAATCACCTTTCCAACAACAGACCTTCCTGTATAAACCAACACCCAGCCGCCAACAACACTGTAAAATGAAAGCAGCAGGAAGCAACCAAGAACGCCTAGTCTTCCGACCCACACCCAAAAGCTGTCAGGAGCCAGCTTTTTATATGCACTGATGGCTTCAGCCCCAGACCCCCGGCCAATAATAAATTCAGAAACCAGCATCGGCAGTCCAATCAGCAAAGTAAATGCGACAAAGATAAGGAAAAAGGCTCCTCCACCGCTCATTCCAGTTACATAAGGAAATTTCCAAATTGCACCAAGCCCAATTGCGGCACCCGCCGAAGCCAAAATAAAGCCCAGTTTGGATGACCATTGATCTTTTCTCTCCTCCATTTGCTCTCCCCCTCCTCTAAACCTTCTGATTATTTTTGATCAAAACCATCATTAGCGTATAAAGGCTAATGATGGCGGCAAAACAACCCTACAGCTCAGTTCTCAAATCCCAAAGCTCAGGGAAAAATCGATGATCCAATACTTGCTTCAAGTAGTTGACTCCTGAAGATCCTCCAGTACCCATTTTAAACCCGATGATTCTCTCAACAGTTTTCATATGACGGAAACGCCATTGCTGAAGCCAATCTTCGATATCAACAAGCTTTTCCGCAAGTTCATACAAGCTCCAATATTTGTCTACATTGCGGTAAACCTCTCTCCAAGCTGCTGCCACGGTAGGATCACCCGAATAGATTTGTGAAAAGTCGCGGTCCAACAGTTCCGGGTTAATATCGAATCCTGCGCGAGCCAAAGCCTTGATAGCTACATCGTAAATGCTTGGAGCCTTGTATGCCAGCATAAGGGCTTCGTGCACCTCAGGATCTTTCTCGTAGATTTTTAAAATATGGGTTGATTTATAACCAAGCGCAAATTCAATCAGCCTGTATTGATATGATTGAAAGCCTGAAGCCTGGCCAAGAGAATCGCGGAACTCCAAATATTCGGCTGGAGTCAATGTGGAGAGCACATCCCATGCCTGTATGATCTGGGTCTGAGTTTTGGATACACGAGACAGCATTTTGAAAGCCGCGTGCAGCTCTCCTTCATCAATCGCTTTAATAGCAGCCGTCATCTCATGCAGAATCAGCTTCATCCACAACTCACTCACCTGATGAATAATGATGAACAGCATTTCATCATGATGGTCTGACAGCCGTTTTTGACTTGATAAAACTTTGTCCAGGTTCAAATATTCCCCGTAAGTCATGTTATTTTTGAAATCAGTATGGATACCCTTTTCGCTTTCCAGTTTTTTATACAGCTCCGATATGGATTTTGACAATGTCTTCTCCTCCTTTTGGATGTATGTGAGCGCATTCAATAAATGAATGAATTTTAAAAGCAAGGGACGTCCGGCTTGGCCAGAGCCCCCTCCTGTTTATGCAACAACGTCGCGTTGGTTCTCAAATTTCTTGTATTCTTCGTTTTTCATAATCTTTTTCAAAATCTGAACGACCTGCCATACTTCCTCAAATGTATTGTATAGTGCGACCGGCGCCAGGCGGATTCCATTGGGCGTACGGAAATCCGGAATAATGTTATTTTCCTTAAGAGCTTTGCAAATCCTTGCAGCTTCTTGATGCTCTAGGAAAATATGGCCGCCTCTTTTTTTATCATCCCGAGGATTGGCCACGGTAAAATTAAACTCTTCTAATTCTGCATCAATCAATGTCATCATGTATTCTGTCATTTTCAAAGACTTGTTCCGGATTCTCTCAATCCCTGCTTCTTCAAACATCGACAATGATCCCAACAGTGGAGCAGCACTAAGCAAGTGTGGGGTCCCCATTTGCATCGATCCAGCATCGGGTGCCGCCGTCAATTCATGCTCCATGTCAAATTGCTTATTTTTATCCGAGCTGAACCAGCCTGCCAACCCTGGGCTTGTGCCAAAATGTTTCTTGTTCACATACATGCCGGCAACCGAACCTGGTCCGCCGTTTAGATGCTTATACGTACACCAAAAAGCGAAATCCACATTCCATTCACTCAAAGAATGAGGAACAGAACCGATGGAATGGCATAGATCAAACGCAATCAATATGCCCCGCTCATGTGCCGCTTTAGTCAATCGTTCCATATCTAAAATTTGTCCACTACGGTACAAAACTCCCGCAAGAATAATGATCGCCACTTCATCAGACATTGCCTTGATAATATCATCCTCATCGAGTGTCTGCCCATCTCTGCTTTTCACCTGTATCAAATGCTCTTCAGGGTCTAGCCCATGAACTCGAAGCTGGCTTTTAATCGCATATATATCCGTTGGGAAGTTCAATTCATCCGCTAAAATTTTCGTTCTTTTTCCATTCGGCTTATAAAAAGTCGATAAGATCTGATGCAAATTAGCCGTCGTGGATCCGGTTACAATAACTTCCTTAGGATCAGCTCCAATAAGTGAAGCGCTTTTTTCACCAAGCTTTTCTGAAAAATAAAACCATGGGTTTTCTCCCTTTAACCAGCCGTCAATTCCGAACTCCTTCCATGAATCAAGCATGGACAAAAGTGAATCTTCCGCTCTTTTTGACAACAGTCCTAAGGAATTCCCATCAAAGTAGATTGTTCCGGGCTGGATATAAAACTCATCCCGAAACTTCTTCAAACTGTCCTCTCCGTCCAACTGACGGGCATACTCTCTTGATAATTTCTCAGCCATATTACCTACTCCTTCACCCTTGAATTTTCAGTATAAATTTACTATACCCGAATAGTTTATCATCAGTCAATGATATTGTGTCAATGACATTATATCATCCATTTGATTGCCTGTGGACATTGAACAAGGTAAAATAGGATAAAACACCAAGGAAGGAGCAAATAGAATGGACGGTTCTGAGCACCTGTCCAAGCGACAGCTCCAAGCACTGCAGACGAGGGAAAACTTGTTGAATGCGGGGCGTTCGGTATTTTTGGAAAAAGGGTTTCAAAAAGCAACCATGACGCAGATCAATAAGCTTGCACACACAGGCTATGGAACAGCATACGTCTATTTCAAAAACAAAGACGATCTGTTTACAGAATTGATGGAAACAATCATGCAGAAAATGTATGACGTTGCAGCACTTCCCTTTAAACCCAGTTCCAAAGAGGAAGCCTTCGCACAGATACTAGAGCAAACCCGTCTTTTCATGAAATCGTCATTGGAAGAAAAAGAAGTGATGAAGGTTGTAAAGGAAGCAATCGGAGTTTCTGCAATCGTTGAAGAAAAGTGGAATAATATCCGCGCCCGCTTTATCAGAGGAATTACAAAAGATATTTTATTTGTCCAGGAAGCCGGACTGGCCAATGAAAAATTCGATGCTTCCCTGATCGCAAAGGGATGGTTTTACATGAATGAGCAGGTCATGTGGGAGCTTGTCCTTGGAAAAATTGAAGATGATCTGAATGCAGTATCTGAAAACCTGACAAAGTTATATACGGGGGGACTGTATAAATAGCATTCCGAAAGAAGCGCAAGGGAAAATGCGTAGAGGTGTTTGGCTTGAATCCCCTCGATGAAAGCACCACGTCGGCATTCTGCCGCTTCACTTGACTAGAAGTAGTACAACTTGTTTGAATAGGGACTAATTTTTACTTTTTTCCTTTAAGAAAGCCTTTGAGCAAACTGCTCAAAGGCTTTAAAACCACAAACAAAATATCCTTGAAAATGAAAAGCTTTTTGCGCCCAGTATCATTCTCATGCATTAGAGGGGCTTCATTCATTTGAAAAATAAGTTATCAAATGCGCCTTGGCGTATTTGCGCCCAGATTTTATCGAGCTCCGCTCGATAAATTTCCGCTGAAAATCTGTGGCATCCGCCGGAGGCTTTGACTTTATTCAGCCGGGGTTTGTACCCCCACTGAATGGAATACCAATAGGCATTCATCTCACCACTTACTGAAGTGGGAGATTTCAGCTGAATGAAGTTAAATGCCAAACCCCACTTTGGAATAATCCGCTTCTCCCCACTCCTGGGTACGGGTCTTCTCGTTCGCTGCTTCAAGATTTTTAATGATACCGTCAGTATCAACCGCTTGGTCGTAATGCCACTGAAGAGCCGCGGATGTGTACAGCTCGTTTAACTGGGCAATGGAGAACTTTTCGGTCTGCTCTGCAATATAAATAATATCCGATTTCGACATAAACCGCTCCATCTGTTTGATTTGAAGAAGATATTGAAGTCGAAGATCGAAATCCGGGCGCTTAATCTCGTAGGCACGATCAAATCGGCCAGCACGATTGATTAAAGCAGGATCGATTTTTTCCGGATAATTAGTTGTACCGATTAAGAAAATTCCCTCTTTCGAAGTAGCTCCATCTAAAGTATTCAAGAACACGGATCTCGAAGATTCCGGCATGGAGTCAATATCCTCAATCACCAAAACCATCGGCGCCATCTTCGCCACGATGGAAAAGACCTCTTTAATGGAATAACTCGTTGTATATTCCGTGATCTGCCAATAAGCAACAGGAGCATCAATACTGCCTGCAATGGATTTCACGAGGGTCGTTTTCCCATTGCCTGGTTGCCCATAAAGCAGAATCCCCCGCTTATAAGGGATATTATAAGTTTTAAAAAAATCGCCACTTTCGTTGAAGAACTCGTCAATGGAACGGTAGATTTCCGATTTCAGCCCCTCTTCCAGCAGTACGTCGTCCCTGAGAACAAGGGAAGTGACCTTCTCCTTTTCCCGTTCTACACCTTCTTCAGTGTCGGTGAAGACGCTGACGGAATCCTTCATGATTTCCTTTTGGCGTCTGTAGACATATTGCAAAAATGCAAGCAGGCTCTCATCACTTTTGGCATAGATAAACTCATGCTGATAATCTGTAAAGCTTTGAAAAATGGGCAACTTGACCAATGCAATTTCAAAATCCGGGTAAAAATAAACGGCGTTATTAATGGATGGTTTTATGACAAAGCCATTCTCGTTTTGCTCATAATCAATACATCCGGTTTCCACATGATCATAAATATATGAAAGTAGTTCTGCTTTACCACAAGCTAAATCCTCTTCGAGGACATTCCAGATTTCCTCCACATTTTCATTGTCCAGATACATTTTCAGTATGAGGCCGGTCTGCTTTAAAATAAATCCATGAACTCGGTCCAGCGCCACACCGTAATCGTAATAGTTCGGCAAAATTTCGCGGTTATTTTCTGGTAATCGAATAATGAATGATTCTTTCAATGTCATTTCCTTCCGTCTATATAGGCTGTATTACACATTTTAGTTTACTGGAAAATGAACAAATTGAAAAGGCAATCCGATTTTCAAACTAGCGAATAATGCCAAGCCGAAAAAATTGTAATCTTAATTCTCCCAGAGACATGCTACGATTAGTAACCAGTTTTACGGGCAATTTAAAAACGGGCAACTTTACGCTCGAAAACTGCCCGTTTTCCAAGAAAGATCCTAATTACTTACCAAATTGAGCATTTCATAGAAAGACATTGAATCCGGTTCCTCAGTCACCAAAAGAAAACATTCTTTTAGCTTATTACATACCGGGATGCCCTTTCGGAAATAATATGAGCTCTTCCTTAAATGGAAACAATTTCATCTCTCTCGCCTTTTCTCCGTGATTGATCATGATTTCGTGGAAGATCTCCTGATCGGTTTTTCCATCCGTGTTTACACCTAGCTTCTGAGCCGCATTGTGAATCATTGTTTTTCTTACATCCATAGCCACCTCACGAAGATCTCTGCCCTCCGTTTGAATGCCGTATTCTTTGGCATATTTCAGGATTTGAGCCTTACGCACCTCGTAAGTGAGCTCTTTCAAAGATTTTCCTTCACTGGAAATCCCCAGTTCAGCAGCTTCTTTTTTCACCTTTACTTCTTTAATTTCTTTCTTTAGGGTTTTGATGTCTTTTCCCTGCGTGCTTATTCCATATTGTTGTGCAATTTTTGTCACCCAAACCGTTTCAATCTCTTTCTCCAATTGTTCTGTACTTTTTCCTTCAGTTGAAATGCCCAATCCTTCCGCATGCTTTTTGATGGAAACATCACGTATTTCCTTCTTGAGCGTTTCCATATCCTTGCCTTCCGTATCAATGCCCAGCATTTCTGCATATTTCTTCGTCATTTCCGGGTCGTTTTTAAATTGGCGTTCTCCCCATTTCGCGTCATGCATTTCCGCTGACACAGTTGATCCCATGCCACCAAGGACCCCCAGGGCGATAATCCCTGCAAAAAAATATGTAGCCAGCCTCTTCATTCAAGCTTCCTCCTTTAAGTGAATATTTCACTTTTAGCATGCCCTTTCCCGGACAGAGCATGAATAATTAATATAAATTTTTCATATAAAAAGACGATACACTTTGCGCATATCGCCTTTAAGTATTACAACATAAATCTGAATAGAGGAAATATTCCATGTGCGATTAACCAACTTTATCTTCAGTTACGATAACAGAACTAGAATTATTATTTTTTATTTTTTCAAATAGGATATAGAAAATTCCCGCGGACAGCAACCCCACAAGCGGCGAAATAAAGAAGTTTGTTTTCAATGAAATATAACTTAAAACTCCTCCAATTATCCATGCGAATAATGCTGTTTTATTAATCCAAGATTCATTTTTAGACTTTTTTATAAAAAACCCCTCAGCAATAATAATTCCAGGAATTGGCGGGATTAATATTGATAAGAATTGGATGATCGGCATGATGTACGCGAAGATACCTCCTGCCGCAAAAATCGCAGCGGCTGTTGCTACAATTGTAGCTGTATGTTTATGCTTCACTTTTCCATGGAGTTTTGTCTCTTTGATGATATTTTGAAGTGCCAAACTGCCTGTATAAATTTCTTTGTCTTCAGTTGTCCACAAACAGAATACTGCTGTGATAAATGCGACAAATCCAAGACCTGACTGAATCATTGCCTGGATAAAGTCTGTTTCTCCAGTACTAATAGCAACAATTGCCCCAGCAATTTGAAAGCCTAAGCACCCAATAGAAAAGGCAATAATTCCCGCAATGACAACATGGGTTTTCCTTTTGGCAAAACGAGTCACGTCCGCCGTTATTGTTGCACCATAAATCCATCCGCCTACTATCGCAGCAGTAGCCGCTGTAAATGTCAATGAGGTTTCTGGAACATAATTGACTACATTTGATAAACCGCCCTCTGAAAAAGCAACAAATACTACTCCAAATATTGATAATAATATTGCAGCCGGCACTCCGATATTACTCATTAATGCTAAACCTTTATATCCTCTCATAGCTGATAAAAGCCATAAAAACACTACTATCGCAGCTGTCAATGGAATTGGTATGGGCCACCAAGAGAACAAAGAATTGACTAATCTTGAAAATATATCACCATTCATGGAAATCCATGTGAGCGCTGATAAAAATAACAACACAGAGAATATATACGAACCAATTTTCCCAAAGGCATTCCTTGACAAAAATGTACTAGAGAGACCTTCTTTGGAAGCCAGCATTCCCATAAATATTACAACTGCCATCAAAACGAGATTCCCTACTATCAATGCCAGCATAGCTTTAGCGAATGGTAATTGAGATGCTACCATTCCGCCTATGATAAAATTAGATAATGCAATTGGAAAGCCCGCTAAAACAACTGTTAAACTCAACAAATTCTTTCTCTTATCCTCTGGTACTCTCTCAAAAGCATATTCAAAGGCTGGATCCTGTGGGAATGATTCAACTTTCTCTTTCATAAACTACACCTCCAATTAATTTGTAATACTGGCAGGCTACCTATCTAACAATTAGATATATGTAGCCTGCATCTAACATTCAAGTTACAAAATCAGATCAGTTATCTTAAGCCATCTTTGCCAACAATATCTTCTTTTAAAAGTCCACCCAGTCTTGAGTTAGGACGCCCCCCGTTAGCAATTACAGATATAATGGCTATTTCATCATCCAAAGGTGCGTCGCTTAAAGTAAGAGTCATACCGTCTAGGTGGGAACGGACATACAACGCGTCTTTATGCGCCAGCGGCACATCAATCATTGTCCCTGCAGCGCCTTTCTTTTTCATAGATGGAATCCAAGCGACTCCACCACCTACTGCACTGCGCAACTCTTCACCAAATATATTTGTCAACATCGCTACACCATGTTCCTGCTCGCCAGCAAGTCCTACTAAAGCACCTTTACCATAGCTTTCAACAGAATAATTCCCCATTGCTTCAACAGCCATCATGCTAATTTTTCTTCCTATTTCTTTGCTTTCTTCGATGAGATAGCTTAAATCCTCCTGATACACCCCTGCATACGGGTTTTTTACAACTGCCACCACTGCTACCTTTCTTAACGGAGTATTAACCTTTTGTCCTTGATCACTATATATTTCTTCAACCACAGTATATATTTTTCTTAATTCCATTTTCCTTTATCCCCTTTATAGTGAATTCCTGTTTCTTTAACGATTAATACATTGTCCCTGATTCATAGATTGGCTGCCTTGCTGTTGGTGGAGTGTTCCTACTTTGGTTAACCCGGACTTTTCCATCAATCATTACCATCGCAACCGCAGGGATATCTCCGCATTCAATCGCGGACAGTGCATCTTCTCCGGATGAACCGATCGGTGAGTCAATAACTACAAGATCTGCTTCTCTCCCAGCAGCAATCATTGAAGTATTCAATTCAAAAACCTTAGATGTGTTACCTGTAGCACATGCAATCACTTGCTCTGCAGGTATGTCTGACATTGCCGCTGTCTGAACGATCGTTCTTAACATACCCAGCGGCATGACTCCACTCCCTGAAGGGGAGTCTGTTCCCAAGATAAGACGTTCAAGCTGGCCATTCTCCTTTAGCCTCCGTGCAATATGATCCGCTGCTTTCATATTGCCACACTGAACAATTTCCAATGGTATGGCACTTTCATCAATCAGCTTGTCTATTTCTTTAATAGAAATGGCTGTCGGACCGCCATTTGTATGCGACGACAACGTTGGTGCCACGTTCATAACCATTTCTGCTGTTACAATCGAACTTCCCGGAATTGAGATACCGCCAGTATGCATGGCCACTTTCATGCCATATTTTTTAGCCCATTCAACCATTGGTGCAGCTTCCTCTGCCTCTTTTATACTTCCAAGGCCCACTTCTCCAACTAACCACAGTCCTTCATCAGCCAGCTCTTTAAAGTCTTCTTCAACTAAACCTTTTTCGAGTATTAAAGCACCTGCATACACCTTTATCCCTTTCGGTCGGAATTTTGCAAATGATTTATGTGCAAGAACTGCAAGAGCCTTTACGCCTGCAGGATCTGTCGGCCTTCCCGGTGTATGCACTTCACCAGCCGAAATAATAGAAGTGACACCCCCATGAACTGAGCCCTCAAGAAAGTTGAAGCTGTTTTGTCTAGGCGTGTAATCACCAAGCACCGGGTGTGTATGACTATCTATTAAGCCTGGAATAACAGTCGCCCCCTGAACATCTATCCATACATCCACTCGATAGTTTTCTAATACGTTAGTTGTCCCAGCAGCCTCTATTACTCCCTCCTTGACAATAATTGTATTGCCTTCGATTATAGGATGATTAATATCACCGCTTACAATTGTGCCGATATTTGTTAAAGCCGTAATTGTCATCAGGATGCTACCTCCGTTTTGCAATAATTAAAAGATCAAATGCGCCTTGGCGTATTTGCGCCCAGATTTTATCGAGCTCCGCTCGATAAATTTCCTCTGAAAATCTATGGCATCCGCCGGAGGCTGTGACTTTATTCAGCCGGGGTTTGCCCCCCACTGAATGGAATACCAATAGGCATTCATCTCACCATTTACAGAAGTAGGAGATTTCTGCTGAATGAAGTTAAATATTCTTATCCTTCAGTTGATGAATGCTCTTCATTTCTTCGATAACGTCATCAGAAGCTACTACTCTGCCGAATGCCTCGGCAATAAGATTAAGCTCCATTTTGCACCAATCTTCTGCAGTAGCTCCTGCATGGTCATAGGAACTGACGGCATCAGATATGACAGTGACATCATAGTGTTTGTGATAAGCCGCCCGGACTGTACTATCAACACACCAATTCAAAACTGTCCCTGCCACAAGCAATTGGGATACATCCAAGCTTTTAAGAGTCGCATCCAAATCCGTCTCTGCAAAACAGTCATATCCAAATTTTTTGATAACCCTTTCATTAGGAAGCGGCTTTAACTCAGGATAAATTTCTGTTTCAAATTTTCCATCCCACAACTCACAATATGGAGCTTCAACTCTCAAGCCTCTTTGTTCCGCGATTTTCCAATAAAACTTATAATGAAAATCGGGCCGTATACAAAATTCCGTATAAATGATAGGAATACCCTTTCCTCGGCAATAGGAAAGCATTTTTTTTATAACAGGGACCTGCTCGCGAGCCATTGGCACTTCCAATGGAGATCCTTTCTCTAAAAAGGCATTTTGCATATCGATAACCAGTAAAGCACTTTTTATTGGATCCATCTGAAAAACAGGCTTCCATTCCCAATAATCTTTTGCCATTTTACTCCCCTCCTTTTTGTTCGTCTTACCTATTTGTTATTCGCAAGAATAATGCCAACCATAATAAACGGTAAAATTCATTTTTTTTCATTATTTTTATATCAGTTATGACATATACGTCAAAAATGACATGTCAAAAATGACATATTTAATCAATGTTCAGCTTTTTCATTTTTCTAATTAAAGTACTTAGGCTAACCCCTATAAGGTCCGCTGCTTTAGCCTGTGTTTTTCCGATGTCCAATGCCCGGCTGATCAAATCAAATTCCATTTGATTGGTTGCTTGCTGGAGTGTGAACAGCGGTTGATTATTTTCTTCCATAGGATAAAGCTTTAATTTATCAGCATGATGATTAGAATTATTCGGAAAGATTTCAGGAGTCAAAATGTCACCTACAGCTGTTACAACCATCCGCTCGATTACGTTTGCCAATTCTCGAATATTTCCGGGCCACCTATATGTCAATAAAATATCCATTAATTCATTTGAAATTATTTTATTGAGTCCATACTTTCTATTGTATAAATTTAGGTAATGTACCGAGAGCGGAAGTATATCTTCTTCTCTGGCCCGCAACGGAGGAAGCGAGAGAGGGACAACATTCAGACGATAATATAAATCTTCCCTGAACTTTTCTTCATCAATTAATCTTAATAAATCTTTATTAGTCGCGGAAATGAGACGGACATTCAACTTGACCGGCTTTGTTCCTCCGACTCTCGTCACTTCTTTCTCCTGTATCACATGCAAAAGTTTAACCTGTAATTTAAGTGGAAGTTCAGCTATTTCATCTAAAAACAATGTCCCGCCTTCCGCCAACTCAAACATCCCCGGCTTTCCGTTCCTGTTGGCTCCAGTAAATGCCCCACCCACATAACCAAACAGCTCCGACTCTAATAATTCCTGTGGAATGGCGCCGCAGTTTACTATAATAAAAGGCTGATCCTGCCCTCTTTGACTATTCTGATGAATAAACCTTGCAATTACCCCTTTACCTACGCCAGACTCACCTGTTAATAAAACAGTACTTTCCACTCTGGCTACACGAGAGGCCAAGTCCAGCAGATCTTCCATCACTTTGCTCTCAGCAATGATGCTGTCTTCGTTTGTCTGTTTCAATCTGATTTGAGAAATCTCATTATGATACCTTTCTGCAAGCTTTTCTTTGCGTTCAAGATTTTCTTTTAATTGATAAAGCTCTGTTACATCCCGAATATTAATGATGACTTGATATAATTCATTATTTTCATCGAATATAGG
The DNA here is from genome assembly GCF_003605405.2 of Siminovitchia terrae. Taxonomy (GTDB): domain Bacteria; phylum Bacillota; class Bacilli; order Bacillales; family Bacillaceae_C; genus Siminovitchia; species Siminovitchia terrae. The sequence goes on from NZ_QYTW02000037.1 coordinate 40,850, forward strand.
ACTACCTGTCATCATCGCCTGCTTTCCGGACTTCATTTTTTGAATGATCGTCGTTGGTTTTTTCGTCTGAATCACTTTCATTGTCACTGAATCACTGAAGTACTTTTTTTCCACAAGATGCTCTAGCGGAATACCGATAACATCCTTCCGATTCAATCCAGTAAGCCTGTCCCATGCTTTATTAACCCTAATCGTAATGCCCTCATTGTTTGTAATGGCAAACCCATCATAGGAATGCTCTAACATTTCATTTAGTTCATTAAAACTTTTCTGCAAAAGCATCGCTTCTCCGTTTAGTTGACTTGCTTTATTCATCTCATAAGTCAAAAGAAAAGAGAGTTGTTCATTCATACTTTTTTCTGTAATGACGCCTAACAAAATATTGCTTTCCACTACGGGTAAAATAGGCAAAGCAAACTGCTGGAATTGAATTTTTTCAATCGAAGTAAATGGGGATAATACTGGTAAGTCCGTATACATAAGATCCTCTATTATCTGAATTGACCTTGACTGGGCAACGGTCTTAGCTGTTATTGCAAACATCCCCACATATTGGTTTGCATCATTGATCACAGGTGCATAATCAATACCTTTTTCGGCCAGTAAACTAACAGCATCATTATACGTAAAATCAGCTTTTAACGTACATTCATACTTTTCCATAAAATCCTTCACGACTCTGGTTTTCATAAAATTAAAAACCTCCCTTGTACCAAAATTAAGAATTAATCAAATATAAAAATCAATCATCAGTTTTTTCCAGCCATTTGATTCTCTTAAGCTTTTTTATTATAAATGAGATATTTCAAAAGAAAACAAAAAAATTCGAATACAGGACTCTTTTTGCAAGCCCATATTCGAAAACTGAATCAAATGCGCCTTGGCGTATTTGCGCCCAGATTTTACTTAATTCAGCTGGGGTTTGAACCCCCACTGAATGGAATACCAATAGGCATTCATCTCACCACGTACAGAAGTGGGAGACTTCTGCTGAATGAAGTTAAATTTACTGGTTTTTGTCCCACTGCTTGTTGCACAAGCGAATGGCTAGCTCGGCATTTTCGTCATCACTGATTCTGCTCTTCGCTTTCTTTTTGCTGCCCTTTTTGTTCAATCAGAAAAAGCTGCAATGGCTCCACGGAACCATTCATAAGTTTGTAAATGTAAGAGGAAGTGAGATGGTAACTGTTCTCGATTTTTTCGGCGAGGTAGTTGGCTCTTTCAAACAAAATGGAACGGATATTTGTCACTTGCCTGAGGATTTTTTCAGTGATCGCTTCTTGGTTATCCAATCGGCTAATCACTTCTTGATGCCTTTCTTCCTGCTTCAAAACTTGTGCAGTCATCTCTTTTTGGAGTTCATACTGCTCATTTAATTTCGTTAAAAGCTCTTCATTGTCAACTTCTACTGATTTTAAACGCTGTTCAATTTCTGCATTCGTCCCACTCACTTGCAGAAGCTGCTCCATTACTTCTTTTTTAAAGAGGATCTCCTGTTCAAGCATCTCCTCCAGTTTTTGGTTTTTCTCATCAATAGCCATTAACTGGCCCTTTACGTTTTCATGGTCTTCAGCATGATTCCTGTCATTTCTTCTTAACTCTTTCAGCTGATAATTCACTTTCTTCCATTGATTCTTTCGTATCTGTTCCTGATTTTTCATTACTTGATTCAAATCCCAAAAGGATTGCTGCAATATGGAGTTCGCTTTTTTCTGTGCCTCCATAAACTCGGACCATTCATCTATTTGAGCAACCGATTGGTTGGGTTCATCGATCTTTTCTTCAGTTTTATAAATATAGTGTTCTTCATTGAAATACAAACCCATGTTCCTTTACACCCTCCCTTGCTTATCAAATTCGTCTTGGCGTATTTGCGTCCAGATTTTATCGAGCTCCACTCGATAAATTTCCGCTGAAAATCTGTGGCATCCGCCGGAGGCTTTGACTATATTCAGCCGGGGTTGAACCCCCACTGAATGGAGCACCAATATGCATTCATCTCACCACTTACAGAAGTGGGATATTTCTGCGGAATAAAGTTAAATCCATGCATTAGCTTATGCAAAACAATTGCAAGGAGGGACGCAAAGTTCACCATACCAATTTTGACTTTTGCCAATATTTCATGGCTCAATAGTTCGGGCACAAATTCAGGTGGAAACAATCATGGTACAAAAATAGAAAAAGCTTGTAGAAACTATACTTTTCTCTACAAGCTTTTCTCTCATTGGATATAATGTTTTGACAGAATTATGGTCTAGGTTGAACCAACGTCATGCAATGTATATTGCCGCCGCTTAGAGACCACTCCTTAGTCGGAAGGCCAATCACTTTTCGGTCTGGCATCAATTCTTGAAGTATTTGAACAGCTTCCTGATCCCGAGGGTCATTAAATTGAGGAACTAGAAATCCTCCATTCACGAAATGTCCATTAATATAAGTCACTGCCAACGGCTGATTTGGTTCACGGGGCGCCGCATCCGCAGCAATATCAAAGCCTTTATTTTCCTCTTCTGTTATATGGATGACCTCCGGTATATGAATTTTATGGATTTCAAACTTTCTCCCTTTCGCATCCGTTTCTTTACTTAAAACATCATAAGCTTCTTTGAATACAGGATACTGCGGGTGATTTACATCATCAACCCATGAAAGAGCTATTACCCCTGGTTTGATGAAAAAACAAATATCATCCACATGACCGTCCGTTTCATCATATAACATACCTCTTTTTAGCCAAATCACTTTGTCCAAGCCTAGATATTCCTTGCAGTTCCTTTCCACTTCTTCTTTTGACATATCCCCGTTCCGATTCGGATTCAGGTTGCACTGTTCAGTCAAAATAATAGTGCCTTCTCCGTCATAATGTGTGGCTCCTCCTTCAAGAATAAAGTGTTTTGCATCATATGAATCTATATTTTCAAGTTCAAATAGCTTTTGTGCAAATTGCTGATCCAAATCCCACGGAAAATAAAGACCGTCTTTGAGCCCTCCATATGCATTAAAGCCAAATTGAACTCCTCTCATTTCACCTTCATCATTGATCACGTAAAATGCCCCTTTATCCTGAACCCATGATTCATTCGTCGATATTTCCACAACCCGGACTCTTTCAGATAATCTTGCTCTTGCATTTTCATACTGATCCGCAGAACAGATGACCGTCATTTCTTCAAATTCTGCAATGGTATTTGCAACGATGACTGCCACTTCCTGAGCCGGTTTTCCCCCATTCCTGAATGCAAAGCCTTTTTCTGGCCAGATAATGAATGATCCCTTATGCGGTTCGAATTCTCCCGGAATTCTAAATCCGTCTTTTTTTGGTGTGCTGTTTTTAATTGTTCTTGCCATAGTGATTCTCCTCTTTTTCATATGATGTGATTTTTTTATGTTTTAATGATCATTATTAAGTTCTTGCCGACTAACTTTAAAAAGTTTGGTCAAATATAAAAAATGAAAACAAGCAATGTTTGTCCAACACAAAACATATAGTTTTTGAACCTCTCGCCACTTAACAACCTTACGGTCTGTTTGAAGTGGGAGATTCCTAAGAACACCTTCGTAACCGAAAGTTTTGATTAGGCTATCCCCGTAGTTCCTACGGTTAGAAGTCTTATAGCTTCGTTTCTAAGGTTTTGTCCTGCGTTAATATCTCTATCGTGATGTGTGCCACAAGATGGACAATCCCACTCACGAAGATTTAAATTCTTAACGTCTTTGTTTTGGTAACCACAACATGAACATAGTTGAGAACTTGCGAATGTCTTTGACACAGCCACTACTTGCTTGCCATACCATTTTGCTTTGTATTCCAGCATCGTTCTAAATTGTGACCACGATACTTCACTAAT
>NZ_QYTW02000038.1 GCF_003605405.2 Siminovitchia terrae
TGTTTTTCGCACAATAAAAAGTAAATTCGCACGATAATCTTGTTTTTCGCACAATAAAAGTAAATTCGCACGATGATCCTGTTTTTCGCACAGTAAAAAATAAAACTCTCATGATAACAGTCAAACTCAAACGAAGGAGAGATCAAAATGCTTATTACGTTGACGGAGTCAGCTTTAAAGAAGCTGAAATTTTTGGATATAAAAGAAGGAAAAATTCCCCGGATTGATGCTGATGTTACCGGTGGCTGCGGAATGTCGGTGTCTTTCAAATTCGTCGTAGATGAACCGAGGAAAAACGACCATATAGTTGAATATAACGGTATTCAAATTGGTATGGACCGATTTACTCTTCGCAATTTGGGGAATATGACTGAAGTAGATTATACGGAAGAAAAGGGGTTTATTGTCGGAGACAGTTTATCCTCAGGCACCTGTGCAATCGAGTTCAATCATAAATATTGAATAAGAGGGGAAGATGGGAAATGAGAAAAATATATGATGTAGTCATTATCGGCGGAGGGCCAGGGGGATATGTAGCAGCCATTCGGGCTTCCAAGTTAGGGCTGCAGGCAGCTCTTGTGGAAAAAGCGAAATTAGGGGGAACTTGTTTACATGCCGGCTGCATTCCGAGCAAGGCATTGTTAAGAAGTGCTGAAATTTACGCCAACATGAAAAATGCAGAACAATTCGGGGTTGTTGTTCCGGAAGTGGATTTCGATTTTTCGAAAGCTCAATCAAGGAAAGAACAAATTACGGAGCAGCTTTATAAAGGTGTTCAACATTTAATGAAAAAAGGAAAGATTGATGTTTACGAGGGATTTGGAAGAATTGCCGGACCGCGAAGTGTCCTTGTAGAGAAGTCGGGGGATGGGATACTCACTTTGGGAGCTGAAAACATTTTAGTGGCAACGGGGTCACGGCCAAGGAGCCTGCCGGGCCTTGAACCTGATGGGAAATATGTGATGACTTCAGATGAAGCGTTGCAAATGACAGATTTGCCGAAATCGATTATCATTGTGGGCGGCGGTGTAATTGGTATCGAGTGGGCATCGATGTTCTCAGATTTTGGATTGGATGTAACGATTATTGAATATGAAGATCGTATCCTGCCATTGGAAGACCGGGATATCTCAAGAGAAATGCAGCGCCTTTTGAAGAAGAAAAAAGTGAAGATGATCACGAATGCCAAGGTTCTTCTCGAAACCTTGGAAAAAGGTAACGGAATTTTCATTAAGGCTGAACATAAGGGGGAGGAAAAATCTTTTACAGCCGAAAAAATCCTCGTATCGATCGGTAGAAACCCAAATACGGAAAATATCGGTTTGGATATTTTGGATGTTGAAATGGATCAGGCATTTATTAAAACGAATGAATATTATCAGACAAATGTGCCGAACATTTATGCGATCGGCGATGTTATTGGCGGGCTTCAATTGGCTCATGTGGCTTCTCATGAAGGGATGATTGCTATTGAGCATATGGCGGGGAACTGTCTGGCCAGACTTGACCCCATTCTTGTTCCAAAATGTATATATAGTAATCCGGAAGTTGCGAGTGTGGGATTAACGGAAGAACAGGCTAAAAAAGAAGGATTTTTTATAAAAACAAGCAAATTCTCTTTCCGGGCTATAGGAAAAGCCCTTGTGTTCGGAAATTCGGATGGATTTGTCAAGTTTGTGGTGGAAGAAGGATCCAGCCAGGTGCTGGGGGTACATATGGTTGGCCCAAATGTAACGGAAATGATCTCCGGAGCAGGGCTAGCACAGGTGTTTAATTTAACAGCAATGGATATTGCTGAGACTATACATCCGCATCCGACTTTGTCCGAAGCCATTGGTGAGGCTGCTTTAGCAGTTACCGGCATGGAGATTCATATGTAGTCGGCTTAATTAACAATAAACGGAGGAATAGATATGCAGTCAGAACAAAATAAAAACAGGGCGACCTTACTGATTTCCTGTCCGGAAAAACCAGGGATTATTTCGACAGTGTCCAATTTTTTACTGGAGCACCAGGCGAATATTGTCCAATTTGATCAGCATACAACAGACCCCAAAGCAGGAATGGTCTTTATGCGAATTGAATTTGAATTGAACGATTTTGAGGCCTCTCATGACAAACTGCATGAAGACTTGCAGACTCTCGGAAATGAATACAAGATGAAATGGCAGATAAACAACAAGAGGGATAGAAAACGTATGGCCATATTTGTAACCAAGCAGGATTCCTGCCTGATGGAATTGATATGGAGAGTCAAGTCAGGTGAAATAGACGCGGACATCCCAATGGTCATCAGCAATCACAATGAATTGAGAGAAATCGTTGAGAGAGAAGGAATTCCTTACTATCATATTCCAGTAAGCGCAGAAACAAAGGATGAGGCCGAAAAGCGGACTTTGGAACTCCTGGAAGGAAAGGTCGATTTTATCGTTCTTGCGAGATATATGCAAATCCTTTCTCCTGAATTCATCTCAAAGTTCCCGAATCGAATCATCAATATCCATCATTCCTTTTTACCGGCATTTGTGGGCGCGAACCCTTATGTGCGCGCTTTTAACCGCGGAGTGAAATTAATCGGTGCCACCGCCCATTATGTGACAAACGATCTTGATGAAGGTCCGATTATTGAGCAAGATGTAATTAGGGTTACGCATCGTTACACAGCGGACGACTTGAAGGTTGCCGGCCGCCATGTGGAAAAACATGTCCTAGCCCATGCTGTTGCGTGGCATGTGGATAACAAAGTGATTGTACATGGGAATAAAACAATCATTTTTACTTAAACGGCCTATCAATGGAGTGCCATTTTTGACTTAGCCGACCTGAGCATTCTCCATATTGAAGGAAGAATAGATAAAGGTGATATCCAAAATCATTTTGGGCAAACTAGCTCTATATCGAAGATTGTAGTGATTTTGGGAGGCTATCAAGTTGTTTAAACACTCATTACTTAAAAGTGTATGTGCATTCATCATATTGTTTTTAACAGGGATGGTTCAGTTAAAGATCGCATCGGCTGTTGAGACAGGGGCCTCACCGTCAAAAGATGGATATCATGTTCCCATATTAATGTACCATGCGATTGATGAATACAAAGGAAATGGCATGAAAGAATTGTATGTGACACCGGAAAATTTTGAGAGTCAGATGCTTTATTTAAAATCCGCCGGATTTACACCGATCACATTCGAAGACCTGTCGCATATTGGAAACATTAAAAAGCCAATCATCATTACATTGGATGATGGATATAAAAATAACATGAATGCTTATTACATCTTAAAGAAAATAAGTGATGCTTCATTTAAACCGAAAGCCGTCATCTTTATGATCGGAAAAAAAATAGGCAGCCAATCAGGGCTTTCTGTTAACCAATTAAGAGAAATCAGTGATTCCGGCATTATAAGCGTCCAACCCCATACGGAGACACATCCAAGACTAACAGAAACCGTAAATTACACAAAAGAATTGCAGGATATAAAAGCAAAGTTGGAAAAAATAACAGGACGAAAGGTTTCAACACTTGCTTATCCGTATGGAGATTATAATGATAAAGTGATTGAGGAAACAAAAAAGTACTATCAATATGCCGTTACGACAAATCCAGGTATAGCGAATACGACTGATTCTCCGTATGAACTGAAGCGTATACGTGTAAATTACAGCACATCATTGACTACCTTTAAAAATATGGTCAATCCATAACATCTTGCCAACAGAAACCTCCTTTTCACGAAGGGAATCAAATTTTCCTTCATGTAAAAATGTGGATGGGAATAAAACAACCATCTTTACCTGAGCAGCCGGCAGATACACGAAAAATGAAAAAGCATTTAGAGGAAACTCATACTTGAAAAAAAGTGAACAGATATGATAAAGTATAGAAGGAAAAATTCTTATAATCGCAAGCATGTATAACCTCAATAATCTGGTTTGAGGGTCTCTACCAGGAACCATAACTCCTGACTACAAAAATGGCAATTTTATTTTTGTAGTCAGGTTTTTTTATTTCTATAAAAAAGAATAAGAGGTTCATAAATGCAGTGTAACAGTATAAGGGGGAGCTTTAATGAATGTAAGAGTATTTATACTTGCTGCATCGACGATTGCAGTGGGGCTGGTTGAATTAATAATTGGTGGAATTTTACCAGTTATTGCTGATGATTTGCATGTTTCTCTTGGCACAGCCGGGCAGCTTATTACAGTGTTTGCTCTTGTTTATGCCATTTCCGGTCCTGTCCTTTTATCATTAACGGCAAAAGTTGAACGGAAAAAGTTATACCTTGTGGCTTTATTTATATTTTTTCTTGGGAATTTAATGACTTACTTCAGCCCTAATTTTTCTATAGTTATGGTTGCGAGAATCATAACAGCTATGAGTACAGCCCTAGTCGTTGTCCTTTCATTAACAATTGCTGCAAAAGTCGTTGAACCAGCACATAGAGCGAAAGCTTTGGGTTTTATTTATATGGGAATCAGCTCATCGCTTGTCTTAGGTGTACCAATAGGCATCTTGATTACGGATCATTTTGGATGGCGAACTGTGTTTTTGGGAATTGCTCTTCTTTCGATCATATCTATTCTTTTAATCTATGTATTTTTAGAGAGTATTCCTACTGAAAAAGTCCAGCCTCTATCCGTACAATTAAAATCTCTTGGCAGCATTAAAATGGCGAGTGCTCATCTAACAACTATGTTTATGCTGGCTGGGCATTATACGCTTTATGCCTATTTTACTCCTTTTTTGGAAACCACCTTAAACTTAGGTCAATATTGGATAAGTATTTGCTATTTCTTGTTCGGTCTCTCAGCCGTATTCGGTGGCGCCCTTGGTGGGACATTAGGTGATCGAATTGGGTCTCAAAAAAGTATTTTATTGGTCATCAGTTCCTTTGCCATTGTATTATTTTTACTTCCATATTCCACGTTTTCTTTTCCAATATTCCTAGTAGCGATGCTGCTATGGGGAGCACTAAGCTGGAGTCTTGCTCCTCCTCAGCAGAACTACATTATACAAATTGATCCTGATGCTTCTGATATCCAACAAAGCATTAACAATTCAGCTTTGCAAATTGGAATATCGTTGGGCTCAGCGATTGGCGGAGTGGTATTGGAGTATACACATTCAGTCATTAGCACAGCACATGTTGGTGCTGGAGTTGTTGTGATCGCTTTGATATGCGGGATTATTTCTTTAACGAGGCCCTACACGGTCAATCAAGCGGAAACATTAAAGCAAGAAGGTTGATTAATCCTTTATTTTTTTAATTTTAACGGAGAAGATGGGGGACACTATGTTCCGGTCTTGTGGGGTATGACAGCAGATCAATCAGGTCTCAGAGTATATTTATTCGGCAATTGACGAAAGGTATTACCATTATACTTAAAAGGTGGTAATGTGATGAACGCTATGCGTGCACAGGAAATTGCCAATTCTCCAGTAATGGCCATTGTAATGTTGAATGGAGAAAGGGTGTATATCCAACACGTAGATGGAGACAACGAAACAGCAAGAGTCTACCCGCTTGACGATCCTTCTAACGAACAGAATGTTCATCTATCTGATTTAGTGGAGCATGAATAACGTATTGTAGGAGGATCAGTGTCGGTGACATTTTCCTGAGACATCATCGACTATTTTCTGCTGGAATGCAGCTATCAAATATACGATGCTCTAAAAAAAGACTGCCAGAAAGTCATTATCATTGACTTTCTGGCAGTCTTTTTTATCGTGGGAAAAAGTGCCAAAAAATAAGTAGGGGAATATTGGATGAAATAACCTTTCTAAAAGACGAACATTAATAATTAAATAAAGTTTAATGTTCATAAATAAGCTAAAAAATATGCAGTTTTAACCGCTTTTTTCCTTTTTGCTATGTTATAATTAATTGCTTTTTGATATTGGATGTTTTCATACACTCAAAATAGTGGAGATTTTCCAATTTAATCCAAGGTTTTTAACCAAAGAAGTTAGAAACCTTCTCAATTCCTGGAGGTGTATTGAATGGCTCTTTTTAGTCTGAAGGAAAACAATACGAACGCCCGTACAGAGCTAACAGCTGGAGTAACTACGTTTTTCACAATGGCTTATATTATTGTGGTGAACCCGGCTGTTCATGCTGCGGCAGGAGTTCCATTTGAACAAGTATTCATGGCTACGATCATATCAAGCATTATAGGAACTTTGATTATGGCATTCTTCGCCAATTATCCAATCGCTGTTGCCCCAGGGATGGGTTTAAATGCCTACTTTGCCAGTGTTGTTGCTTCTCAGGGAATTTCGTACCAAGTTGTGTTTGGTGCAGTTTTTCTAGCAGGAGCAATATTTGCCCTGTTGAGCTTTACAAAATTTAGGGAGATATTAATCAGTGCCATTCCTGAATCTTTAAAGTACGCAATTACTGCAGGCATCGGCTTATTTATCGCCTTTTTAGGGTTTACAATGTCCGGTCTTATTGTTCCAGGTGAGGCAAATATCATCGAATTGGGTGATATACGTGAACCTATGACCGCTTTAACTATTGTAGGTCTTTTTATTACATTAATTTTAATGGCAAGGAATATTAAAGGAGCTTTATTTCTAGGCATGGCTGTAACGGGGATTATTGCCTACTTTTCCGGACAGCTCGAGTTCACAGGCTGGGTATCCGCACCGCCGACGCCTGTTTTCTTTGATTTGGATATTAGCGGAGTCTTTAAGCAAGGACTATATTCTATACTGTTCGCCTTTTTATTGGTAACCATATTTGAAACAACCGGAACAATCATAGGGGTGGCGGAACAGGGCGGTTTTATGAAAAACGGACAGTTGCCAAGGGCAAAATCGGCGTTATTTGCTGATGCAAGTGCAACAATGGTGGGCTCTATGTTCGGAACAAGCCCTTCAAGTGCCTATATTGAGTCTTCAGCGGGTGTGGCTGCGGGCGGAAAAACAGGAATGACTACTCTTGTTGTAGCAGCGTTATTTGCTGTTTCTGTCTTCTTTACCCCTATCATCGGGGCAATCGCTAATGTAGCGGCAATTACAGCACCGGTTCTGATTATCGTCGGCTGTTTTATGATGGATGGGCTGGCACATATCAAATGGAGAAAGTTCGATGAAGCCTTCCCGGCTTTTGCAGTCATCATGGCAATGCCCTTGACATCAAGCATAGCTACCGGTATTGCTGTAGGGTTTATTACTTATCCTTTATTAAAATTGGTGACAGGAAAAGGAAAGGAAATCCATTGGATTATCTATTTATTTGCTGTTATTTTTGTTTTGCAAATGTTATACTTCCCGGCGAATTAATTAAAACAAAAGACTGCCATGAAAGTCAGCGGTAACTGCTTTCATGGCAGTCTTTTTCATACAAAACTTATTCCGTACCTAATTTGACACCGAGCTTTTTCAAATATTGACGATAGGCAATACTCATGCGATCGCACACTAACGACAATTCAACCTGCAAATCAAGTGGCAGCTCTTCCGGCTTTTGGTTCTCGATGATTGGCTTGTCCTCTTCAAAGATTTCGTCTTGGAAGAAAACAATCTGTTCATCCGTCAATCCCGTATCATAATTAAATGATTCGATAGCGTATGCGACGGATGTCTCCTCATCGACCGGTCTGATGGTAAATGTAATAGACATGATTGAATCATCTTCAGGATCTCTTTTGGAGAATTTCACCGTGCAAGGGCGTAGGATTTCATACGTATAATACATAATCTTCTCTTTACCGGTCCCATCTGCATCAGGCTGGTAGACAGGGATCTCATCTGAATAGATTCGTCCGTCTTCTTCATGTACTTTATAGTCTTTAATTTCACGGTGTTCTTCAGATCCTAGAGTTCCTTCATGGACAACGGCAAGATGCCCGACATCAAGGAAGTTTTCCGCAACCCGCGGCGGTTTCGCTTTTGCTTCTTGCGGTCCCCAGATGACATGGTGGAAAGAGTCATCCTCCGATTCGGTATGGCGGAACATCTCCGGCTCATTTCCTGCAAAATTGACCCAAATCAGCCCATATTTCTCTGTACAGCTATATTTGAATGCTTTTGCCTGTTTAGGAATTTTTCGTCCTTCCGGTAATTGAGGGATACGGACACACGCTCCGCTGTCATCGTATTCCCAACCGTGGTAAGGGCAAACTAAACAATCGTTTTTAACTTCTCCCAAAGATAATGCCGCTCCTCGATGGCAGCACAAATCTTTAAAAGCATGAACACCTTTGCTATTTCTGAAAATGACTAATCTTTCACCCATTAATTTAATCTGGATGGGTTCTTCTTTCACATCTGCAGATCGGCAAGCAACTAGCCAGTCTTCTTGCAGTACTTGATCATCCAATAAGTTGCTCCGTTTTAAATTGGTTGCCATACATGTCCCTCCATAAGTAATAATAGTATTCCCTTTTTAACTATATCTTTTCTTTGGCTGTTGTAATGCCTGTTCTGTTTTCGGTTTGGGCTATCCATAAAAAACAGCACCTTTTATTGTAATGGATAACAATAGAAGGTGCAGGTGATTAATATAATTGAAACTCCATCGGAGGGGAGTATTATTTAACAGTCGGTCCACCCAATTCAGCAATGGAGTTATCGACATGGTCAAATTTTTTGAAGTTGTTATTAAACTTATCTGCAAGTTCTTTAGCCTTAGCCTTATAGTCTTCTTCGTTGTCCCAAGTTTTGATTGGTTGTAAAACTTCGTCAGGTACTCCTGGAACGTGAAGTGGAATAGAGAGGCCAAACACTTCATCTTTTGTTGTTTCCGCATTATCAAGCTCACCGTTTAAAGCTGCTTGGACCATGGCACGAGTATAGCCTAGGTTCATTCTTTTACCTACGCCGTATGAGCCGCCAGTCCATCCAGTGTTGACAAGGAAGACTTGAACGCCATGCTCATCGATTTTCTTTCCGAGCATTTCTGCATAGCGTGCTGCAGGAAGAGGCAGGAATGGTGCACCGAAGCATGTAGAGAATGTCGCTTCAGGTGAAGTGACCCCACGTTCTGTTCCAGCAAGCTTGGATGTAAAGCCGCTTAGGAAGTGATACATAGCCTGCTCTTTAGTCAGCTTGCTGATTGGAGGCAATACTCCAAATGCATCGGCTGTCAAAAATACGATAACAGATGGATGTCCTGCAATGCTTGGTTCGACAATATTATCGATGGCTTGAATCGGATATGCAGCTCTTGTATTTTCTGTCAAGGATGTGTCATCATAGAGAGGTTCACGTGATACTGGGTCTACAATCACATTCTCCAAAACAGAGCCAAAAGTAATAGCATTATAAATTTGTGGTTCTTTTTCATATGACAGACCTGCTGTTTTCGCGTAGCATCCACCTTCAACATTAAAGACGCCGTTTGGAGACCAGCCGTGCTCGTCATCACCAATCAAGCGGCGGTTCGGGTCGGCAGAAAGGGTTGTTTTACCTGTTCCGGATAATCCGAAGAAGAGGGCAACGTCGCCTTCAGTTCCTACGTTTGCGGAGCAGTGCATGGATAAGATATCTGCTTCTGGAAGTTCATAGTTCATGACAGAGAAAATGGATTTTTTCATTTCTCCTGCATATTCTGTACCGCCGATTAGCACGATGCGGCGTTCAAATGAGACAATGATGAATGTTTCGGATTTTGTACCGTCAACATTTGGATCTGCTTTGAAGCCAGGTGCAGAAATAACAGTGAATTTTGCGTCGTGTTCGGTTAGTTCCTCGCCAGTTGGGCGGATGAACAGTTGGTGGGCAAACAGGTTATGCCAGGCATATTCGTTGATTACCTGAATAGGCAGGCGGTATTTTTCATCGGCACCTGCAAATCCTTTAAATACAAAAATTTCTTCTTTTTCCTGTAGGTATGAAACAACTTTTGAATATAAATTTTCAAATGACTCGGATGAAATCGGCTGGTTCACAGAACCCCAATCGATCTTGTCTGTGACAGACGGTTCATCAACGATAAATTTGTCTTCAGGAGAGCGGCCTGTATATTTCCCAGTTTCGGCACGAACAGCACCAGAAGTTGTCAGAACCCCTTCTTCACGGCTTAGGACCTTCTCGACAAGTTGTGGTACTGATAATTGAGTATGAACATTCTGTCCATTCAATAATTGCACTAATTCGCTTTTGATGCCTACTGAACTCATATGTTTACCCTTCCTTTGTTATATATTTAAGCTATAAAGTTTACTTGAGAAATAGTATAACACATTTAATTCATTAGTCTATACTAATTTTGAATTATTTCTTGAACAGGATTTGACGAAATGAAATTTGTTTAGAAGGAATCAAATAAAATGGTGAAAATTAAGTCGAGATGGCTGTATTTTAACTTCATTCAGCAGAAGTCTCCCACTTCAGTAAGTGGTGAGACGAATGCCTATTGGTATTCCATTCAGCGGGGGTTCAAACCCGGACTGAATAAAGTTAAAGCCTCCGACGGATGCCACAGATTTTTAGAGGAAATTTATCGAGCGGAGATCGATAAATTCTGGGCGCAAATACGCCAAGGCGCATTTGATCTCTTAAAGCTGTAAAGAAAAAAGTGGATGTCTTCATTAATATTACTTTTCCCGGTTGACATTGATTTATTATTTGAGTTATGATTTTGAGTTGAACGGATACTCTTATCCTGAGATGGTGGAGGAAACAGGTCCTTTGAAGCCCGGCAACCTGCTGTCTGCTTTACAGACAGAAAGGTGCTTACCTGTAGCAAGGCTATTAGCCTTGGGCGATAAGAGTGAAAGGCTCGGAACACATCGACTAAACCTTTCCTCAACTTAATGTCAAGGAAAGGTTTTTTATTTTAATCAGTCCCATTTCCAAGGTGTGCTTCTATAATAAAGGACAGAGTACCGTTGTTTGGATAAATATTTCATTTTAAGAAGTTCAAAAAGTCACCAAATAATAAGCGGCAAATCCCTTCGTTGGCTTGTTTCTGTACTGCTCATGTATCTAAAAGCATGCATTCCGCTGCGTATAACAAGCCGCTTTGACCTTTTTGCATCTAAAATTGGTACCTTTTTGAACACGCATTTAACAAAAGGAGGAGCTTTGATGTCCCATAATCGGCATTTGTTTACATCGGAGTCTGTTACGGAAGGACATCCGGACAAAATTTGTGATCAAATATCAGATGCGATATTGGATGCGATTCTTTCGGAAGATCCTAATGCACGTGTTGCTTGTGAAACTTCCGTGACTACAGGGCTGGTGCTCGTTGCCGGAGAAATTACAACAACTACTTACGTGGATATTCCAAAAATTGTCCGTAACACGATTAAAGAAATCGGGTATACTCGTGCGAAATATGGATTTGATGCTGAAACGTGTGCGGTGCTCACATCCATTGATGAGCAGTCTCCAGATATTGCAGCAGGGGTGAATACAGCACTAGAAGCGAGAGAGGGCAATATGAGCGAAGAGGAGATCGAGGCAATTGGCGCGGGGGATCAGGGTCTTATGTTTGGTTTCGCGTGCAATGAGACAGAAGAACTCATGCCGCTTCCAATCTCACTTTCTCACAAGCTTTCCAGAAGGCTGGCACAAGTGCGTAAAGAGTCCATTTTGCCTTATTTGAGACCAGATGGTAAAACTCAGGTCACGGTGGAATACGACGAAAATAATCAGCCAGTAAGAATCGATACGATTGTTTTGTCTACCCAGCATCATCCTGAAATCGAACTTGAGCAGATCAAAGCGGATATTAGAGAACATGTGATCAAACCTGTAGTACCTGCTGAATTATTGGATGATGAAACGAAATATTTCATTAATCCGACAGGGCGCTTTGTGATTGGCGGTCCTCAAAGTGATGCGGGATTGACAGGAAGGAAAATCATTGTTGACACTTATGGAGGATATGCACGCCACGGCGGAGGAGCTTTCTCAGGGAAGGATGCTACTAAAGTTGACCGTTCAGCCGCTTATGCTGCTAGGTACGTTGCCAAAAATATTGTAGCAGCAGGGCTTGCCGATAAATGTGAAGTGCAGCTTGCCTATGCAATTGGTGTGGCGCAGCCAGTATCCATCTCAGTCGATACATTTGGAACAGGAAAAGTTTCGGAAGAAAAGCTTGTGAAGGCCATCAGGGAAAACTTCGATCTTCGTCCGGCAGGTATCATACTCATGCTTGACCTGCGCAAACCTATTTACCGTCAGACAGCGGCATACGGGCATTTTGGACGTACCGATATCGACTTGCCTTGGGAAAGAACAGACAAAGCGGAGGCGCTTATTCGTTCTACTTCACTTTAATTTCATTATGGAAATGTAAAAGGGCGGGGGTGCGGAAGGCATCTCCGCTCTTTTAGAGGATTGTACTTTTATGTAGAAACTTAAGTAATAAACCTGCCAAACGATGTGAAATAATGATAATATAAAAAAGGTGTGCAGAATTCACTAAGAGCACTTGAATCTTATTAGAGTAGGTGACACTAAATGTGCGGTTTTATCGGGTGTATGCATAATCATGCAAGGGAAGAAGCAACGACTGACCAAAAGTTTCAGCAAATGAACAATATAATTACTCACCGCGGGCCTGATGATGAAGGATATTTTCAGGATGAATATGTCCAGTTTGGCTTCCGTAGGCTAAGCATCATCGATATTGAAAGCGGGAGCCAACCGCTTTCTTATGAAAATGAGCATTATTGGATCATTTTTAATGGAGAAGTATACAACTTTGTCGAACTTCGTGAAGAATTGACTGAAAAAGGTTTCACATTTGAAACTGATTCCGATACAGAAGTGATTATTGCTTTGTTTAGTGATTTAAAAGAAAAAGCGGTTGAGAAACTTCGAGGAATGTTTGCCTTTTTGATATGGGATAAAGAAAAGCAGGAACTATTTGGAGCAAGAGATCCATTTGGAATCAAGCCTTTCTTTTATATAGAGGAAGGAGACCGTTCATTCTTTGCTTCAGAGAAGAAAAGCATATTGCTGGCCATGGATAAAAAAGAATTGAATACTGAAGCCCTTCAGCAATATATGACATATCAGTTCGTTCCGGAGCCGGAAACGATGACACGTCACATCAAGAAGCTTGAACCTGGGCATTATTTTACAAAAAAGCCTGGCCAATCGATGAACATTAAACGTTACTGGAGAGCGAACTTTAAGCCAGTCCAGCATAAGTCCGAAGAAGATTTCATCAATGAAATCAGGGATGTTTTATTCGACTCGGTCAATATCCATATGCGCAGTGACGTGCCGGTCGGTTCATTCCTTTCTGGAGGAATCGATTCTTCTATCATCGTTTCAATTGCGAAGCAGTTCCATCCAAATATTAAAACCTTCTCAGTCGGGTTTGAACGGGATGGTTTCAGTGAAATTGATGTGGCTAGAGAGACAGCCGACAGACTTGGAGTTGAAAATATCAGCTATGTGATCAGCCCGGAAGAATACATGAAAGAATTGCCTAAAATTATGTGGCATGCGGATGATCCGTTAGCTGATCCTGCTTGTGTACCGCTTTATTTTGTTGCAAGGGAAGCAAGGAAACATGTAACAGTTGTTCTTTCAGGTGAAGGAGCAGATGAACTTTTTGGCGGGTACAATATATACAGGGAACCTCAATCTCTCGAAATGTTCGATAAGATTCCAGAAGTGGGAAAATCCCTTTTACGGGCACTTGCTAAAACTCTGCCAGAAGGCGTTAAAGGCAAGAGCTTTATTGAGCGCGGTGTAACACCGATGGAAGAGCGTTATATTGGAAACGCAAAAATGTTTTTAGAGAATGAGAAAAAGGAACTGTTAAATCATTATCATCCGGATATCAATTATCTTGATGTTACAAAACCGCTCTATGCAGAATCGGCAGGATATGCTCCTGTTGAGCAAATGCAGTTCATCGATATCCATACTTGGATGAGAGGCGATATTTTACTGAAAGCGGATCGGATGACGATGGCCCATTCACTTGAACTCAGGGTGCCATTCCTTGATACGAAGGTATTCGATTTGGCTTCCACAATTCCGACAAGCCTCAAAACAGCAAACGGAACTACAAAATATGTTCTGAGAAAAGCAGCTGAGGGAATTGTCCCGGATCATGTATTAAACCGTAAAAAACTGGGCTTTCCGGTGCCAATCCGTCATTGGCTGAAGGATGAAATGCATGATTGGGCCAAAGATGTCATAAAAAACAGCCAAACAGATCATTTGATCAATAAGCAGTATGTTTTGAAACTGTTGGAAGATCATTGCCAGGGGAAAATGGATTACAGCCGTAAAATTTGGACTGTGCTTGTATTCATGGTTTGGCATGCAGTCTTTGTTGAAGAACGATATAATTTTGAAAAAGAAATGGCAGCCGCTCACTCAACCTTATAGGTGAGCGCTTGGCTGCCCATTTGCACCCATGATTTCTCGAAATCTCCAATGGGTGCTTTTTTATTTTTCTTTCCAGTAAGGGGATCATTGAAGTATACATATTTATCATCATAGCCAGTGACTAAAACTGAATGTTCTTCCATTGTGATTTTGATCGGTCCAGAACCTGTTTCCCACGTTTGAAAGTAAGAGTCGGGTAGTTCGCGGTATTCGGCGTTAATGATGACCCACACTGGCCTTTCGTCAGACAATGGAATTTTCAATTCTTGAAATGGTTTGCCGGATAAATCAACCATTTTCCCCGGCATATATTCTTCTCCAAGCTCCTGGATCGGTTCGTGATAAACACCGAGTCCCGGTTTGCTGAATGAGTACATATCGCCAACAAAGCCGTTATGCGGATTCCCAAAATGAACCTTCCCGTTCTTTATGACCCGGTGGGCGGGGTCTTTTTTTAATTCTTCGGCCAACTTCATCTTATCTGTCTCAATTCCTGCATGTTCAAGAAGCATTGCTAAGGAAGTCACTTCGCAGCCGCGTGGCAGTTCAGGGAGCTGATTGATAACAGGAGCATCAATTGAGACTTTATCCTTTATTTTGATTTCAGGCGGCTTTTCTTGTTTCACTTGGATAGGACGAAAGTCGGTTTGTGTTTCCACAGGTGGGGGAGCCGCTTGATCTCTGGAGCAGGCAACAAGAGTGGTGGTAAAAATTATCGGAAAAATACAGACGAAATTACGCCTGGCATATTTTAACGGGAGAAGAAATTTACAAATGGCAGTAATGTTGAACATCATGCCCTTCATTTTCACATATCTCTCCTTTGAACAGTACTTTAATCATATTGTCGGTATTTGACTGTCCAAGATACGGAACATTAAATGGAAGTCATGCAGGGACCCTTTTCCTTTTAATAAAAAAAAGCAGCCGCTCACTCAACCTTATAGGTGAGCGCCTGGCTGCCCATTTGCACCCATGATTTCTCGAAATCTCCAATGGGTGCTTTTTTATTTTTCTTTCCAGTAAGGGGATCATTGAAGTATATGTATTTTTGGTCGAATCCTGTTATCAGGACAGAATGTTCTTTCTTCGTGATTTTTACAGGTCCAGAATCTGTTTCCCATGTTTCAAAGTAAGAATCTGGAAGTTCACGATATTCGGCATTGATGATGACCCAAACAGGTCTGCCGTCAGACAGCGGGATTTTTAATTCCTCGAAAGATTCTCCTGTCAAATTCACTATTCTTCCAGGCAGATACTTTTCTCCTAGTTCCATGATGGGTTCATGGTAAACCCCAAGCCCGGGTTTACTGAAGTCATACATATCTCCCACAAATCCCTTATGGGGATTTCCAAAATAGACTTTTCCGTTTTTGATTACATAAGAGGAGGGATCCCTTTTTATTTCTTTAGCAAGTGTCATTTTATCTGCGCTTGTTCCCGCGCTTTCAATTAGCATGGCAAGCGAAGTGACTTCACAACCGCGCGGAAGCTCCGGCAATTGCTCGATAACAGGAAAGTCCAATAAAACCTTGTCTTTTATTTTAATTAACTGAATATCATCGTTTTGCTGCATTTCCTGGGATGCCGTAGCTGTTTGCTGTTCCGTATCATTCATTGTGTTAAAAAGGACAATAGTGAATGTGCACGCTGCTATAAAAAAGGAAAAAATTGCCTTGTGTGAGCTGCGATTTCCCAAAAGAAGAATGAGCATAAAACCGATAATAAGAACTAAGAAAATAGGCCATGCATTCATATTGGATCTCCTTTTTAAAGAGTAAGAAAATGTAAAATCCAACGAAATACTTACATATGTCTACAAGTGCAATCGAAGCGACAGGATGCCGCGTCCCGAGCCTGCCGAAGCCACAGGATGTGGCGGTCTGAGGCGGTCAGGCGCCATCGGCGCACGGATCAAGTCAAATGGTTGGCAGAGGGACTAGCTCCTCGCAATCGCCTCGAGCTTTTCTTAGAAAAATACTCCGTTATGAATTACA
Organism: Siminovitchia terrae; assembly: GCF_003605405.2. Classification (GTDB taxonomy): domain Bacteria; phylum Bacillota; class Bacilli; order Bacillales; family Bacillaceae_C; genus Siminovitchia; species Siminovitchia terrae. Next base: position 16,315 of record NZ_QYTW02000038.1, read on the forward strand.
TCGACATAATTGTACAAAGTTCCACTGTTTCATGTGAAAAGTATTTGAACTCTTATTTATTTTTTTGCATAGCTTGATAATATTGGCCTTTTTCAACATACTCTCTTGAGATGCGGATCATTTCTGCACGGTCTTTTTCATTCACTTCCCGGATCACTTTGGCAGGGCGTCCGAAAGCGACGGTGTTTGGAGGGATAATCTTACCTTGTGGCACAAGACTTCCTGCTCCAATGAACGCTCCTTCTCCGATTTCCGCATTGTCCAAAATGATGGACCCCATGCCAATCAAAGCTTTTTTCCTTATGACACAGCTATGCAAAATTACCTGGTGTCCAACCGTGACCTCATCTTCAATGATGAGTGGGTTTCCCGGACTTTGATGGAGTACAGAATTATCTTGGATATTGACTTTTTCTCCAATGATGGTTGGAGCTACATCACCTCTGATCGAACAGTTGAACCAAATACTTGAATTTTCGCCAATGATGACATCTCCTGTAATGGTGGAATAATCGGCGATAAGTACTGACGAAGGGATCTGCGGAGACTTCCCTTTATATGGATAGACAGCCATAACTAACATCCTTTCAATACTTTTTAACACTATCATAACGAAAAAATGTCCAGTGCTCTATAGGAAAAGAGATTCTTGAGTGGAAAAGGGGTAGAATACTTTTAGATACAATTGGGAGGAGTCTGGAAAATGCGGAAATGGGAAGCAGAAGGAAAAGCCAAGGGAGTTATGGTCATTGTTCATGGAGCCATGGAGCATCACGGGCGGTATAGCTGGCTACGAAACATGTGGGTGCTGAATGGGTTTCATGTTGTGATGGGCGATCTTCCAGGACAAGGACTGACGACAAGAGCATACAGAGGTCATATTGATTCATTTAATGAGTACGTGGTAGAGGTGAAGAAATGGATGCAGGAAGCGGCAGAATACCGCCTGCCCGTTTTTCTTCTTGGCCACAGTATGGGCGGATTGACTGTGATCAGGATGCTTCAAGAAGGGGAACAAGAGGTGGCAGGAGCTATTCTTTCATCGCCGTGTCTTGGCTTAGCTCACTACCCACCAATGTCGCTCAATGCCTTGTCAGTCGGTTTGAATTGGATTGCCCCAGAGTTAAAAGTAGACAGTCATTTAGACGTCGACCTTGCTACTCGAAGCTTGGATGCAAAAGATCGTGCGTTGAATGACAGTCTATTTGTGACAAAGGTTTCGGTCCGCTGGTACAGGGAGTTATTAAAAGCGATGAAAGAAGCCTTCGCGAATATTTCGGATTTTCCTGATGTTCCTATTTTGGTGATGCAGGGCGGAGATGATAAAATTGTGAATAAAATCGATGTGCAAAATTGGTTTAACGAGCTGGGCATAACCGAAAAGCTTTATAAAGAATGGCCAAAGTGTTATCATGAAATATTCAACGAGCCTGAAAGGGAAATGATTTTTGACTATGCAAAAAGCTTTGCCGAGCTTCGGCTGCGGCTTCTACAATATCAAATTTAGAGTAAGCTAGGTGATATCATTTATGCTGCCAACCCATCCTATTACACTTATGAATAAAGTTTACCGGGAGATAATGCCGACAGTTCATATGGAGTTATCCTACTGGAAGGACCGGGCGGGCGCGATTCCAAACGAAGAGCTGAGACGGCAGGCTCTGGCAAGTATACAATATAAAACTTTTCACTGCGAAGGCGGGGCAATTATGGCCCTTGCTGCTTTGGAGCATAAAAAAGACGCCATCAAATTTATCGTGGCCTATCAAACAATCAGTGATTATTTGGATAATCTATGCGATAGGAGCACTTCCATGGATCCAAAGGATTTTGCGGCTTTACATGAATCTATGGAGGATGCATTGACGGTAGGCGCAACAGAGCGGGATTATTATCGCTTTCGTGAGGACAAAGATGATGGAGGATATTTGGCAGACTTGATGAAGACGTGCCAATCCGTTCTTAAAAGCGAGCCTCATTATGAGATGATCAAGCCCTACCTGCTTGAGCTTTGTAAGTATTATTGCGATTTGCAAATACATAAACATGTTTGCAAAGAAGAGAGGGAAGAACGCCTTAAAAAATGGTTTGCTGAACATGAGCGCCACTTGCCAAAAATGGGCTGGCACGAATTCTCAGCCTGCTCTGGCTCGACGCTTGGCATTTTTTGCCTCGTTTCCTATGCTTTGAGGGATGATTTCGAAGAAAAGCATGCGAAAATGATTCGAGAAGGCTATTTTCCGTATATTCAAGGGCTCCATATTTTGCTTGATTATTTTATTGATCAGGATGAGGACAGGGAAGGTGGAGACTTGAACTTCTGTTTTTATTATAAGAATGAAGAGGAGATGCTGGACCGTTTTATCCATTTCCTCGAGGAAGCCGACAGACAAACCAAACACTTGCCAGACAGGAAGTTCCATAAGCTGATCAACCGTGGTTTGCTTGGGGTGTATCTTTCCGATCACAAAGTGAATGAGCAGGCCGATGTCAGGGCGCTCGCCAAAAAAATTATGAAGCGCGGTGGTCTGATTAGCCGTTTTTTCTATTGGAATGGCAGAGCGTACAGAGCATTCCAAAAGAAGTTTACTGGAACAAGAAAATTTTCATCGACCACAGTAAAGTCATAGATCATTCACAAAACGCTCTTCCCTAGTGGAGGGGCGTTTCTTGTTGAAAAGGATCAAAGTTTTTAGCATTCCTGGAAAGAGAAAGAGGTTGTACTGGTTGTAGGAGGAAAGAGGGGAGAAACGATTATCTTGGAACCAGGGTGAAATTGAAATTAGAATTGAAGTGATCGAGGATGACGGCGTGCTGCTGTATTGTGGAGAAATGTGAATAATAGCGAGCTCAATTAAACGTCCTCTTTCCTCACAAAGTCTAAACAATTCCGAGCTAAAAGAAAAGGCCCTGCAGAGACTTTTTGAAACTTCCCTAATAAAGGTTCGAGGAACTTCAGGAGCAGCAGGTACTATCTCCACTTTACAAGGATAATGAGGCATGTATATAGAGATATACTACATACTATAGTCAATGGGACACCAGAGGCAACTGGTATCCCGACATACGGCTGCACTGCATGAAGTGCAGCGACCCGACAGAAGAAACGACTCTCCTTACTGGTCAAAGCAAGGGAGAGTTATTTCTTTTACTCTGTAAAATTAAAGACAAGTGAATGTATTATCTAGTTGTAATAACATGATACTATCTTTAATGTCATACATTATATTTAATAATTAGTACATCATTTTAAAAAGTGGTGTACTTTTTTTGTTTAAAAGACCCTTTAAAAGACCTTATTTACTACTACAACATCCAAGTGATGAAGGTTTGCTGTTAAACAAACGAGCAGGTAAAAAACGAAAATTTATTTTTTACAAAATAATGTAAAATGAGAAATGAAAGGGTTCTAAGGGGAGGTAATATCTATGGAATTTTATACATTTAATAAAGAAGAAAGTAATGAAGTTAGAAATTATAATTCAATTTCAGCTTTTTATTCAAAAATATTAAAAACAGAAGAAGCAACTAATATAGGCTTTATCCATATTGAACCTAATGGTATTGTTGGTTATCACGAGGCACCTGTTCCACAGTTATTCATAGTAGTACAAGGGGAAGGTTGGGTAGAAGGAGAAGATGGACAGAGAGTTACTCTAAAAAGTGGAGAAGGTGTATTCTGGAAAAAGGGTGATGGACATTTATCAGGGAGTGTAAAAGGAATGACAGCCTTAGTCATTCAATCAGAAAGACTACCAAATCCATACATATAAGGGGATTGAATCAGTCACACATTAGTTTTAGAAAAAGTTTGTGAAGGATTGTACTTAAACAAACGGGGCTTCAATTCAAGAAGGATTAAGGAACCTTTTTGTTGAACTCCTTATTGAGCTAAAGTTGCAGGTTAGGGTAAGAACGAAGTTAAAATGTAAGAAACAAAAGAGCTGTGGAGGGAGGGAAATAGTTGAGGTGAACATACGAAATAACTTTAACCCCATATTGAGAGATAAGATTAGAAAATGTATTAACCTTTTAGATGTTGAATACAAGACACTGGACTATACAATTGATTTTTACGTAACAAGGGAACGCCTGGAGAAAGAGCGAAAAAACAAACCAGATTTAGACGGTAAAGCTTATAATCAGATTCTTAACGGGAAAATCGAAACTTCAGCAATAACGCTTGGACAGAAGAAACTAATCAAGATTTTCTTATATATGTATGACAACTCAGAAACAAATTTCGAACAATGTATCAAGTTAATAGCAAAAGTTTACCATGAGATACGTCACGCATGGCAAAATGCCAATCGTCGTTATGAAAACGAACCAGAAATACTTAACGTTGACGCAAACTGGGAAGAGTATGTAAGATTACCCTCTGAGAAAGTCGCATATAAGTTTGAAGAACAACAAATGAACAATCATATGTTGAAAATATGTGAGATATTTGGGTCTGATAAAGGGTTCAATTATACTTTTCACAAGCCCATAAAAGAAATAGTTTATTCTGAATGAGCAGTTTGATTAATAACTAATTCTTGTTCAACGAATGGGTGCTTTAGTGCAACAATTGATATTGTTGTTGTAGTAAATGAGGTCATTTGTAGTACAAAAAAGGATAGTTAGAGCATATTTTGATCTACTCCCTATCCTTTTTTGTTTTAGTCAATAGAATGTGTGACATTACATCGGGAAACTTATAGATAAAAAATTTTTAAATATCCTTTGACTTTAATAAAATTGTGTAGAGAAATAACTACGGCGAACACTGACACGACTAGACTTGAAAACATTATCATCAAGACTATTGCTTCGTATAAGCTTACCATCAGCGTCACCTCTCCTCTATTGAGGAAGTGGCCGCTGCCTAATCTGCTTATGTAGCTGTAATCCTGTAATATATCATAATCGACAGGAATTTTTTGAAAGCTTTCATTTTGTTGAACGAATCGTTCACTTATTAAATAACCTTTCGCCCATCGGTGAAAGGTCTCTTTTTTTCCTCATTGCGGTACGAAAAATTTCCGGGAGTGGCAGGCATTACCAGCCCTACCAAAATATTTGACATATATTTATCATTTTTTCTCAAACGCCAGCAGAAAAGGCGGGTTGTTTTTCTGATTGATAAAACCGTATTGAAGTACGTTTACCTTTGATTGATCCAAATTTTTAGCATACTCCATAAGTTGATCCCGTTCATAGGCTCCTTCTTCATGCCCAGGGTAAACGATAAGTCCCAGAATGCCTCCTTTAGCGAGTATTCTGATCACCTGGTCAATGGCAGCAATCGTTGTATTCGGCTTCGTTACAATCGATTTGTCACCGCCTGGCAAATAGCCAAGGTTAAACATGGCTCCCTGGATTTTCCCTTGATATTTGACAGGCACAGATTCCTCAAGTTTTTCATGTCCCTTTTGGAATAGCGTTACCCTTTCTGCCACATTATTTTTTGTTAAAAGCTCTTCTGTCTGTATAATGGCCTGTTGCTGGATGTCAAAACCAAAAACATGGCCCTTTTCACCGACAAGCTCGGCTAGATACAAAGTGTCGTGCCCATTGCCGATAGTCCCGTCGATTGCCATACCGCCGGGTCTGACTACTCTTTGCATAAGGGAACGGGAATATGAAAGAATACCCTCAATATTCATCCCAAAATACCTCCTCATAATCATACGAAAAATTGTATCATAACTGCCTTGAAATGAGTACAAACTATAATTGCCAGGCTACAAAGCTGAGCCACTGGAGAAGGGGAGGATGACGTGACTACTCGGCAATCCATTGACAATTTTATTAATCGCTGTGAATCAGTGATTCTTTTGGCAGAGGAACAGTACGAGGAAGGCAGCCGGCAGGAGCATTATCATGATGTGGATTATAGCGAAGCGATGATGGATCTAGAAACAATGCTTCAGCAGCTCCATAAAATGAATGAAAGTGCGAATGCGCAGCAGCGCGACCAGCTCCACCGGGTACGTCTAAAGATACAGCAGCTCCAAAATAAAATGATCCTTCTGAATCACGATAGGCCGCTATATAGCACATGGCACTGATATAGAGACAGGGAAAACCTGTCTCTCTTTTTATTACCTGTGAGCTCTCGATGCTGATAGCTTCGCGGGTCTGCGCTTCAATATAGGCTTGAAAATATGTCTAAAATTGTCTACAATGGGGAATAAAGGACTTAATATATACAACGGTTAAAAAGGACCAGTAATGGTGCCATCCTGTTTCAGAGAGTCGGCGGGAGGTGGAAGCCGACCAGGACCATCATGAACTCCCCTTTCATTCTGCAGGTGTGAAGGAACAGATCTGAAAGCAACGATCAATCTTGTAATACTTGCCGTATTCTGCGTTAAAGAATAAAGAAGTGAGTGGCCTATGCACTAAATTGGGTGGTACCGCGGGAGAAAGCAACCTTCCGTCCCAGGAGTTTTCTCGGGGATGGGAGGTTTTTTAATTGAAAAAGTCAGGAGGTTTCTTCATGAGTTATAGCCATAAGGAATTGGAGCAAAAATGGCAACAATATTGGGAAGAAAATAAAACATTCAAAACAAATACGGATGAAGCTAATGAAAAATTTTATGCGCTTGATATGTTTCCGTATCCTTCGGGAGCCGGACTTCATGTTGGGCATCCAAAAGGATACACAGCGTCTGATATTCTTGCGAGAATGAAACGAATGCAGGGATGCAATGTGCTTCATCCTATGGGCTGGGATGCCTTCGGCCTTCCGGCAGAACAATATGCTATCGATACAGGGAATGATCCGGCAGAGTTTACTCAGCACAATATCGATACATTCCGCCGCCAGATTAAATCTCTCGGGTTCTCTTATGACTGGGACAGGGAAATTAACACCACAGATCCCGACTATTACAAGTGGACACAATGGATTTTTGTCAAGCTGTTTGAACATGGTCTCGCCTATGTGGATGAAGTGCCGGTAAACTGGTGTCCGGCTTTAGGAACCGTTCTTGCTAATGAAGAAGTCATCGATGGAAAAAGTGAACGCGGCGGACATCCCGTTGAACGCCGTCCGATGAAGCAATGGATTTTAAGGATCACGAAATATGCAGATCGGCTTCTTGAAGACTTGGAAGATTTAGATTGGCCTGAAAGCATCAAAGACATGCAAAGAAACTGGATTGGCCGTTCCGAAGGCGCAGAAGTCACTTTTGCCATTGATGGTCATCCAGAAACTTTTACTGTATTTACAACAAGGCCTGATACGCTATTTGGAGCAACATATGCTGTTCTTGCTCCTGAGCATCCATTCGTGGCGAAAATCACAACGTCTGAGCAACAGGCTCATGTGAATGCTTATATTGACCAAGTCAAGTCAAAAAGTGATTTAGAAAGAACAGATCTTGCAAAAGATAAAACAGGTGTATTTACAGGCGCATATGCCATTAACCCGGTTAATGGCGATAAAATTCCGATTTGGATTGCGGATTACGTATTAATGAGTTACGGAACTGGAGCTATTATGGCAGTGCCGGCACATGATGAACGTGATTATGAATTTGCGAAAAAATTTGGCTTAGATATCAAAGAAGTTGTGTCTGGAGGAAATATCGCGGAAGAGGCGTATGTTGGCGACGGTCCGCATGTAAACTCAGGATTTTTGGATGGAATGGATAAGGACGAAGCTATTTCAGAGATGATTGACTGGCTTGAAAAAGAAGGCTGCGGTACGAAAAAGGTTACGTACCGCTTACGAGACTGGTTATTCAGCCGTCAGCGCTATTGGGGAGAGCCGATTCCGATTATTCATTGGGAAGACGGTACAATGACAGCAGTACCGGAAGACCAATTGCCGCTGATTTTGCCTGAAACGGACGAAGTGAAGCCTTCAGGTACCGGTGAATCACCACTTGCTAATATTACAGATTGGCTTCACGTGGAAGATCCCGAAACAGGCAAAAAAGGCCGCCGGGAAACAAATACGATGCCGCAATGGGCTGGAAGTTGTTGGTATTTCCTAAGATTTATCGATCCTCATAATTCCAAGGAACTTGCAGATAAAGAATTATTGAAAGAATGGCTTCCAGTTGATATTTATATCGGCGGGGCAGAGCATGCGGTTCTTCATTTACTTTACGCACGTTTCTGGCATAAGTTTCTATATGATATTGGGGTTGTACCGACAAAAGAGCCATTTCAAAAGCTTTTTAACCAAGGGATGATCCTCGGAGAAAATCATGAAAAAATGAGTAAATCCAAAGGAAATGTAGTTAATCCGGATGATATCATTGAAAGCCATGGAGCGGATACACTGCGTCTCTATGAAATGTTCATGGGGCCGCCAGAGGCTTCAGCAGCTTGGTCAACGACCGGATTGGACGGAGCACGCCGCTTTTTGGATCGAATTTGGCGTTTATTAGTAACAGATGATGGTAGTTTAAGTGACAAAGTACAGGAGGTCACTGGCGGAGAACTTGAAAGAGTGTATCATCAAACGGTCAAGAAAGTAACGGAAGACTGTGAAGCGATGCATTTTAATACAGCTATTTCACAGCTTATGGTCTTTATCAATGAAGCGTATAAAACTGAAGTTCTTCCAAAGCAATATGTTGAGGGATTCGTTAAAATGCTTTCTCCGATTGCTCCGCATATCGCCGAAGAGCTTTGGGATAAACTTGGTTATGAGGAAACAGTGGCTTATGAAGCTTGGCCTCAATATGACAAAACCAAGCTTGTATCAGAAGAAGTAGAGATCGTAGTTCAGGTCAACGGCAAAGTTCGTACCAAACTTCTGGTTTCTCGAGAAGCAAGCAAAGAAGAATTGGAAGAAATCGCCTTAAATGATGACAAAATCAAATCAGCTATCGACGGAAAAACAATTCGAAAAGTCATTGCAGTTCCAAGCAAACTTGTGAATGTTGTGGCAAATTAAATAAGTGAGTGAAATCAGTCGCCTATCATTGATTTGGCGGCTGATTTGCTGTTTATGAAAGCATGAAGCTGTGTATACTGTTGGGTGCTCATTCTCTTACATAAACATGAGCAATGCTTTGTTTTCCTGTATGTAGAACCTTTGTTGCCATAAAATTGTAGGCTATTTACACTGCCCTTCAAAAGCCCACTTTTGAAAGTTTTTTTCTATTGAGCCAGGAGAAGCTTTGTTATAATGGAAATTGAAATTTCAACGAAAGGTGATAGTCATGGAAATTAAAACAATAACACCTGATGAGGTCAAATCAAAGCTGGAAAATGACGAAACTTTATACTTGGTAGATGTACGTGAAGATGAAGAAGTAGCCGAAGGTAAAATTCCTGAAGCGGTCCATATTAGAATGGGCGAAATTCCGAACTACCTGGATTTCTTTGACAAAGAAAATGAATATATTATTATATGCAAAGCTGGTGGCCGCAGCTATAAAGTATGCAAATATCTAATGGCTAACGGTTATAACAATGTTGTGAATATGACCGGTGGCATGCTTGCCTGGACAGGTGAAACAAAGCCAAAACATCGATGAATTTTGTTGAAGATTTTAAATTGTATAAAAATAAAACAGACGGGCCATACTAATGGTAAAAACGGAGAGGTGTGGCCCATGGTGCAGGTCAAGTTGTTCGATTGCGAACATGAACAGGACCTTGAGGAAGAAATCAACCGGTTTTTAAGCGACCTAGAACACAAACAGGTGGTTGACATTAAGTATAACATTGCCGCCCTGAGGGAAGCGGAAGATGAACAAATATACTGTTTCAGTGCCATGGTTATGTATATTAAATAGAGGACTTCCGATTTTGGAAGCCCCTCTTTATTTTGAGTAAAGCAAGTAATGGAAAATTTTATCCAGATAAGTCTTTTACTATAAAGTTTTTCTGTCAAAACGATACAGCATATAAAAATACTGTCCGAGGTCTGGAGAATACTATTCAGAATTTTTAAATACTATCCCAACTCCGGTAATATTGTCCAGAATTTCAAGAATACTATCCGTATACGAAGAAATACTGTCCGAAGTTAGGCATATCCTCTTATTGTTTACAGTATTCTGCACTATTACTTCCAGCCAGTCGTCCAGTAACTAGGGCGGCGGTGATATTATACCCGCCAGTGTAGCCATAAATATCCAGTACTTCTCCACAAAAATAAAGTCCAGGCATCTTTTTGGATGCCATCGTTTTAGGCTCGATTTCTTTAATGGAAACGCCCCCGCCGGTCACAAATGCTTTATCCAGTGGCAATGTCCCGTTAACGGTGAAGCAGAATTGCTTGCATATTGTTGAAAAACTCCTTAGTTTTTCAGTTGAAACAGTTGAGCAAGGGGAGGACGGGTCAATGTTACTGCGTTCAAGCAAGAAAAGCAAATAGCGTTCTGGCAGCAGCCCTTTCAGCGAATTTTTGATTGCTTTCTTTGGCTCCTGTTTCATGTCTCCCTGTATTTTTTGAAAAAGCTCTTCCTGTCCCATTTCCGGCAGGGCATCAAGATGCATTATAACCTCTTTTAAATCCCATTTTTTCATTGCTTTTACAACAAACTGGCTGCATCGCAAAACCGCGGGTCCCGAAATGCCTAGATGTGTAAAAATCATATCCATCCTGTGTGTGATGATCGGTCTCCCTTTTGGATTCAGGACGCTGAGTGCGATTTCCCTTAAAGAGAGTCCTTGAAGAGTTTTTTCTTTGATAAAAGATTCATTGGAAGTGAGTGGTACTTCGGTCGGAAACAGCTCTGTGATTGTATGGCCGGCCTTTTTGGCCCATGGATAGCCGTCACCTGTAGAGCCAGTCTGTGGAACGGACTTTCCTCCAACAGCAATAACGACGGTGCGGCCTTCTATTGTTTCGCCATTTTCAAGCAAAACACCTGCTGTTCGGCCTTGATCAAACAGAACGTCTTGAACAGGGCAGCTTGTTCGGACTTTGACGCCAAGGTCATTCATATATGACAAAAGGGCATCAACAACGGATTGCGCCTGGTTTGAAACAGGAAACATCCGCCCGTGATCTTCTTCCTTGAGCTCAATTCCGAGATTTTCAAAGAAACGGATAATATCCTCATTATTAAAGACAGAAAACGCTCCATATAAAAAACGTCCATTTCCTGGGATATGGCGGATGATTTCATCAATCGGAAGCCGGTTGGTTACATTACATCTTCCGCCTCCAGAGATCGCAAGCTTTCTGCCTAATTTATTTCCCTTATCGATCAGCAGGACGCTTCCTTTTTTCTCAGCCGCAGCAATAGCTGCCATCAACCCAGAGGGCCCCCCGCCGATGACAATGACATCATAAATCATTTCATTCAACACCTTAATTTGCTTTTAATCACTTCATTTTAAAATGCTGTTTATGTAAAAGCAAATACATACTACGAGAATTTAATAGAAGGAGTGATTATTTAAAAAGATGTTCATTATTCCTCAATCACTTTATCATCATATTAATTGAAAACGGTGAAAAAATTCGGTGATAGGGGAAGAGAGCCATTTTTCGAACTCTATAATAATCATAGAATGCTCACAATTGGACAATTTTACGAAAATAGAGCATAACCGTACATGGGAATTGAGTTGAATGGGAATTGTAGAACAAACCGGTGCATTGTCAAAAGCAGTCGTTAACTGTAAACTAGTACAGGGGAGTTTTATCGAGTGTGTTTCCGAATACATACGGAATCGGATATTCCTTTAAAAATAAACATACGGAGAGTCAGAGATTGAATGTCATCTAAATTAATTCGAGGAACCTTTATATTAACGCTTGGCACCATCTTATCCAAAGTTTTGGGACTTATATATGTTATCCCATTTTATAAAATCATCGGCGGGGCTGAACAAGCTGCTTTGTATCAGTTCGGATATGTGCCGTATACAATTTTTATTAGCATTGCGACAGCAGGAATCCCGCTTGCCGTTTCGAAATATATCTCAAAATATAATACGCTTGAAGAGTATGCGGTGGGCCGAAAGTTATTTCGTTCCGGCATCTATGTCATGCTTGCTACGGGGATTGTGTCTTTTTTGGCAATGTATGGGCTTGCTCCATGGCTGGCAGAGCTTGTATTAAAAGGTGTAGATACAAAACACAGTTATACTGCTGCTGATGTTGCGACTGTCATCAGGGCTGTCAGCTTTGCATTGCTGATCATTCCTGTCATGAGTTTGATCAGAGGTTTTTTCCAAGGTCATCAATCAATGGGACCGTCAGCCGTGTCAACCGTTTTAGAGCAGTTGGCCAGGATTATCTTTCTTTTAGCTGGTGCATTTATTGTTCTGTATGTATTGAAAGGAAATATTGTCACGGCCATCAGTGTCGCGACTTTTGCGGCTTTCATCGGTGGTCTGGCAAGTCTGCTTGTTCTATTATGGTATTGGTATAAGCGGAAGCCGGGGCTTGACGAGCTTCTAAAAAAAGATAAGGGCACAATGGATGTTTCATTGCCTGAAATGTACAAGGAAATTGTTGTATATGCTTTTCCTTTCGTAATGGTTGGCATCGCCAATCCGCTTTTTCAGTTTATTGACCAAATTACTTTTACAAGGGCGATGGCGGAAGCAGGGAAGGCTGCAGGAGCATTGGATGCATTGGGGATATTGAATATGACGACACACAAGCTTGTCATCATTCCAGTTTCATTGGCAACCGCTTTTGCTCTTACAATCGTACCTCTCGTAACGGAGTCTTATGTGAAAAAAGATAAAACATTGATGTTTCGCCAGTTGGATCAGACGTTCCAGGTATTGTTATTCATTACGATGCCGGCAGCAATAGGACTTGCCCTTTTAGCGGAACCGATGTACACCATGTTTTATGAATTCGATGAATTTGGAGCTCAGGTGCTCCGCATATATGCGCCGGTGGCCATTCTGTTTGCGCTGTACTCTGTAACTGCAGCGATCCTGCAGGGGATTAATGAACAGCGGTTTACAGTTTTGAGCCTATTGACCGGAATACTTGTCAAATTGACATTTAATATTCCGTTAATCAAGCTTTTTGCCACGGAGGGAGCTATTTATGCAACCGCACTCGGGTATGGTGTAGCCATTGTAATCAATATAATCGTCATTAAAAAATTCGCTTATTATCCATTCAAGCTCGTTTATAGAAGAACCTTGCTCATCGTTATTTTTAACGTGATGATGGCAATCCCTGTATATGTTATCTATAAAGGCTTATTATTGTTCTTGACGCCGGAATCTACTTTTCAATCTATTATCATTATTGTGGTTTGTGCCGGGGCTGGTGGAATCATTTACGCTTTTCTCGGTTTAAAATCGGGGCTGGCCGACAGACTGTTTGGTTCGAAGCTTCAAAAGTTCAAGCAAAAGCTGCGAATCTCGTAACGAATAAAAGAAAGAGGCTGCGGGGGAGCGCCTCTTTTTTTCATATTTTAACCATAGTATCCGGAGTGATCGGGAAGATCGTAATAATCAGGCCGGGTGTATCCTAATTGTCTTTCAATTCTAGAGACACGCCGGTCTAATCTTTCCATTTGCCTTTCAAGCTGGCTAATTCTTCGATCTATGCCGCCACCGCCACCGCTGCCTCCTCCGGGAAAGCCTTGATATCCGGGAGGAAATTGCTGAGGTACTCCACCTTGCTGTTCGGCAAGCTGAGGATGAAACTCCATTGGCTGCTGCAAGCTCCCCATTGGCATAGGCATTTGCTGCATTCCCATCGGAGGCTGCTGCCGGTAATCAATAAACATTTTTTTCACTCCAATCTTTTCATTCCTGCATCAATAGCCTATGTAATTGTGACAAAAGCGTGTAGACAAACGCCTATTGTATATTCCTTTCAAATATGAATCCTAGGTGGAGGTAAAAAAAATGAGAATCGATAAATTACTAGCCAATATGGGTTATGGAAGCCGTAAGGACGTAAAGAAATTCCTTAAGAGCGGGAGAGTTACTGTTAACGGTGAATCTGTAAAAGATGGAAAATTTCATGTAAGTCCTGAAGAGGATACTATTGAGGTTTTAGGGGAAGAGGTACATTATAAGGAATTTATTTATCTTATGATGAACAAACCGCCAGGAGTCATTTCTGCCACGGAAGACCTAAGGGATCAGACCGTGATTGATTTGCTGAATGAGGAGGACGCTATTTTCAATCCTTTTCCAGTGGGACGATTGGACAAGGATACAGAGGGGCTCCTGCTTTTGACAAATAACGGCCAATTGGCTCATCAGTTATTATCGCCTAAAAAAGATGTGCCCAAAACGTATTTTGCTGTTATTGATTCTGTCGTAACTTCAGAAGATGTGGAAGCTTTCATAAAAGGTGTGACATTGGATGACGGATATAAGACGAAGCCAGGAAAGCTAGAAATTATCAAATCCGGAACGTATTCGGATATTGAGCTGACGATTACAGAAGGAAAATTTCATCAAGTAAAGAGGATGTTTGAAGCGGTAGGAAAAAGAGTGATTTATTTAAAGCGTCTGTCTATGGGACCGCTTAAGTTAGACGAAAATCTGGATCTTGGGGAATATCGCGAATTGACGGATAAGGAAGTCCAAGTAATAAAGAATTACTTGGAAGAACAAAAATGATAGATGCAGAAAAAGCCGCTTGTTTTCCTAAAAGGATAAACAGGCGGCTTTTAAAAATGGTTTTATAAGACTTGTCTTTTGTCGGGGCTGACCAAGGCGCCTCCGCTTTTCTATTTACGATGTTATTTTGACTTTTTTCTCTGTTGTTGTCCACTTCCCGCGGCGCGGGCTACTGATCAGGTCATTGTATTCTAACACATTCAAATCTCTTTGAATGGTGCGAGGTGTACTTCCGAATGCATCTGCAAGTTCCTTTGTTGAAACTGTACCGTTCTCTTTGATGTATAAGTATACATCTTTGATTCTGGTGAGCATTCTGTTCGTCGACGGCTTCAAAAAACCACTCCCTCATCTTAAAATTCCTTGGCAGAGGATGCGGACTGCTTTATGCCTTTACGATATTAGGCTGTTGATAGCGCAATTCCAGAGGACAACTCCTTTTCAAAACTAGCTTTTAAATTTTCTGCATTTCGAGACTGAAATGTCAGACACTTTTATTCTAACTCATTAGTTTGTATTTTTAAAGCATAATATCTAACTTGGAAGAAAAAGGTTAAATCATGTCGAATGTATAAGTCTAAGGGTCTTTATATTATTCCCTTTCAAATCAAGTTTGAAACTTCTTAGCAGTTAAATCGTATGGAGAAATAGTGAAATAGAAAGGAATGAAGCTGTTTTGCCAATATTGACAGTGGATATTAATAAAGCTGGGTATAAAGCTCAGGAGCCGGTGATTTCTCAAGTTGGGTTTAAGCTGGAGCGTTCCTCTCTTACAGGAATGATTGGAGCGAACGGAGCTGGAAAAAGTACGACCATCAAAGCGATTCTTCAGGAGCTGCCTTTCGTTGAAGGCAATGTCGCGAGAAAAGATGGAACTTCCTATTCATACATACCTGAAAGACCTATTTTTTATGATGAACTGACGCTTTGGGAGCATTTTGAGTTTGTCGCTGCCGTTGAACAATTGAGTGAAGGACATTTATCATATGCTAAATCTTTATTGGAAAAATTCCGCCTGGCAGACAGAATCCATGAGTTTCCTTCCACTTTTTCAAAAGGGATGCAGCAAAAGGGAATGATTTCGCTTGCTCTATTTACAAAGCCCGATCTTTTAATTATTGATGAACCATTTATGGGGCTTGATCCAGGTTCAACTAAAATGTTGCTTGATATGCTTGATGAAGAAAAAAAGAAAGGAACAGGGATACTTATGTGTACTCATATTCTTGATACAGCTCAGCGGATATGCGATTCTTTTATCGTTATTGAACAAGGGACAGTCAGGGCTTGCGGTACGCTGGATGAGGTGCTCGCAAAGTGTGGAGCTGAAGACGGAAGTCTGTATTCCTGCATAGACATGGCGGATGGGGACAATGAATAGCAGTCGGCTTCTATTTCATAGAATGAGGGAAAATTGGAATTATAAGTATAAGATTATCAAAACCGTTATCGATTGGACGATTCTCATCTATCTTGTCGTTCCAGCAGCTGCCATTACCATTTTTGTGTATCGCTCTTGGTGGATTGACCCACCCGCCTGGATTGCATCCGTGCCATTTCCGCTTTTATTCGCCATCTATTTCTTTTTGTTATGGGGAAGCTATTTTAAAACTTATATCAGAGAGGCAGACATTATATTTTTAAGAAAAAATGAAATGCTAATGCTTGGATTGAAACGTGGCGGCATCATTGTTTCATATTTGACTGAGGCTCTTTCAGCAGCTTTCTTAGCCGTACTTATTTCTCCACTTTGGATGATCCATTATGGACTAAGTGTGAAACAACTTATTTTATTTTTCGGAATGTGGGTTTCCTTAAGGTGGCTCATTATGGCTGTGAATGGGAAGCTGAATGTGCATTTAAGGGGATGGCGAAGTCTTGTCAGAAGCATCCCTGTTGTAGTTGGTGCAGGAACCATATGGTGGCTCAGTTATAAGGCTCTTCAATCTAGCAGTCTGCTTTCGGTTTTCATTATCATTATATTGAATGGAACAGCATCTATGCTGCTTTTGAAAAAGCGTTTCACCTCCATACAAACCTTTGAGCAGGATCTTTCAATTGATGAGAAAGATAAAAACAAATATACCGAAATGATTTTCGGGCTGTCCATGGATATTGAAAAATTGCCGAAGCCAAAACCAATCCGTAAAAGCCCAAGGCTTTATTCGAAGTCAAACAGGATATTTAAAACTCGATCCCCAAGAAACGGTTTCTTGGAGTTGTTCATTAAAGCCTCAACTCGCGATACGGAATATGTTCGGGGATATTTTCAGGTCCTCGGTATTACTGCAGTAGCAATCTTTTTTTCACCTCCTATATGGTTAAAAATCACGATTGGCGCAGTTGGAGTTTTTTTTCTGATCGTTTGGATTGGCAGCGTTTGGTATAAATTGATCGGCGGCCATCCGTTCACGAAGAAATATTCTGGAAAAGAGGGTTATATAAAGGGAAAACAGATTGTTACAGTAGTGCTGTTGATTCCTTTTGTCATCATATGTTTTTTAAATGTATGGATTCTCCCGTGGATTCGCAGTCTCTTTCTCTTTTTCTGACCGGACAAAAAGTTGTACAATGGAAGAAGCGACAATAGACCAAAGGAGTTATGTGCATGGCAAACATTGACTGGAAGGACGAAGTGGATAAACGAAAGAACGAACTGATCCGGGATTTGCAAGGGCTGCTCCGGATAAAAAGCGTATTGAATGAACCTAAAAGCACCGAAGATGCCCCTTTAGGCATGGAAGTTAAGCAAGCATTGGAGTATATGCTCGAGATTGGAGAAAGAGATGGTTTTACATCGAAGAATGTAGGGAACCTTGCCGGTCACCTGGAAATGGGAGCAGGAGATGGACTTATTGCAGCCTTATGCCATGTAGATGTTGTTCCAGAAGGGGATGGCTGGTCTGTAGATCCGTTTGGCGGCGAAGTGAAAGATGGAAAAATCTTTGCCAGAGGTGCCATTGATGATAAAGGGCCGACAATGGCAGCGTATTACGGAATGAAAATTGTTAATGAGTTGGGCCTTCCCATTGATAAACGGATTCGACTCATTATTGGAACGGATGAAGAAAGTAAATGGCGCTGTGTTGATCACTACTTTAAACATGAAGAAATGCCGGAAATGGGATTTGCGCCAGATGCCGACTTTCCAATTATCAATGCCGAAAAGGGTATTGCAGATTTTGATTTGAAACAAAAACGTGATTCACCAAAAGAGCATGGAGCTAAAATCACGCTCATTTCATTTTTTTCTGGAAGACGTTACAATATGGTTCCGGACCATGCCCGGGCTGTTCTTGACATACAGTGTGATCAAACTGAGCTCCTGCAGTTATTTAATGATTTTAAATACAGACAGGATTTGAATGGAAGCTATTATGTAGAGAGTGGATACCTCGTCTTAGAGCTGGAAGGCATTTCTGCTCACGGAATGGAGCCTGATAACGGGAAAAATGCCGGACTGCATTTAGCCAATTTTCTTTCCACAATCAAGCTAGATAGAAAAGGGATGGACTTTGTCAATGTGGCTGTTCAATTCTTCTTTGAGGATTCCCGCGGCAGGGCGCTTGGGGTACGGCATAACGATGAAATGATTGGAGATTTAACGATTAATGTGGGCAAAATGACCTTCAATGATGAGGATGGCGGACGCTTCGGCTTGAATATGCGGTACCCTGCTTCCTTCTTAATGGAAGAGGGAATGCAGAAAATCATGAAAAAGGCAGAAGAAGCCAATTTTGAAGTAACTAATGTATCCAATCTGCAGCCACATTATGTTCCAACAGATGATATTTTAATCCAAAAGCTCATAAAAGTTTATGAGGAGCAAACAAATGAGAAGGCAGAAATGCTTTCCATCAGTGGTGGGACGTATGCACGTTCATTGAAAACCGGGGTTGCCTTTGGCGCTTTGTTTCCGGGAAGACCTGATGTTGCACACCAGAAGGATGAATATATGGAAATCGAAGATCTTTTGAGAGCGACGGCCTTATATGCTCAGGCATTTTATGAGCTTGCACAAGATTAAGGAAGATGGGAGGAAGAAGTAATGGGGAAAATTATTCTTGGTGATCAAATTCTTGAACGGTCGGATGTAAATATCGATTTAGAGGACCGCGGTTACCAATTTGGCGATGGAGTTTATGAGGTTATCCGTGTTTATGGTGGAGAACTTTTCACAATAAAGGAGCATATCGAACGACTTTTTCAAAGCGCAAAAAAAATCAAATTGGATGTTTCCATGAGTTCTGAACAAATTCGGGGGCTGACTGAGGAGCTTGTGAAAGAAAATGGAGTGGACTTTGGCTCCGTTTATATGCAAGTGACGAGGGGAGCAGCACCGAGAGCCCATATGTTTCCTAAGCCTGAAAGCAGCACAAAGGCTGTTTTTACGGCATATACGAATGAAGTGCCAAGACCTGCCAGCCTGCTTGAAAAAGGGGTGGAAGCCATTACGACCGAGGATATCAGGTGGCTCCGCTGTGATATTAAAAGCCTGAACTTGCTTCCAAATGTCCTCGCGAAACAGGAGGCAGCGGATTCCGATTGTTTTGAGGCGATTCTGCACCGCAACGGCATCGTGACTGAAGGGTCATCCTCGAACGCCTACATCGTAAAAAATGGCGAAGTGATTACTCATCCAGCTAATAATTTAATACTTAATGGTATTACGAGGCAGGTGCTTGCAGAATTATGCAAAGAAAATGGCATTCCGTTCATTGAAAAGGAATTTGAATTGATAGACCTTCAGAATGCGGATGAGGTATTTATTACAAGTACGGTTTCAGAGGTCATGCCGGTGATTAAGGTGAACGGAGAAACAGTAGCTAACGGTAAACCTGGAAATATCACATGCAAATTGCAGGGGCTGTTTGAAGCGAGAATCAATCAGGATACAAAAGTGGAAATTTAACTTCATTCAGCAGAAGTCTCCCACTTCTGTAAGTGGTGAGATGAAAGCATATTGGTATTCCATTCAGTGGGGGTTCAAACCACTGAATAAAGTTAAAGCCTCTGGCGGATTCCACAGATTTTCAGAGGAAATTTATCGAGTGGAGCTCGATAAAATCTGGGCGCAAATACGCCAAGGCCCATTTGATAAGAGGAGCAAAAAAACATGCATTCAACCCACTATTTCTTTGCATTGACATTGCCCGATGAAGTAAAAGTTCATTTATCTAAAATCAGCGAACAGTTGAAACCGAACTTCCCTTTTAAAAACTGGGTACATCGCGCGGATTACCATATTACTCTGGCTTTCCTTGGAAATGCCGATCAACGCCGGCTTGCTGAAAGTGTTTTAAGTGTAAAGGAAGCATTGAAAGATGTTCATTCATTTCAGGTGGATTTGAATCAGGCAGGGACGTTTGGGCGTCCAGATCTTCCAAGAATATTGTGGGTCAATACGACTGAAAGCTCGTCTTTAGCAGAGGTGAGGGATAAAGTCTATGCATCATGCATTGAAGCGGGCTTCGAGCTTGAGACAAGGCCCTTCAAGCCTCATATTACTCTTGCTAGAAAGTGGATGGGACAGGGGAAATTTCAAATGACAGCGGCTGAAAAAAGCTTGGCATCCTTACTTCCTGGTCCAGTTTTTACAATGGAAGAAGCAGTGTTGTATCGCACCCATCTCGATAGAACACCGAAATATGAAATGGTGGAGTCTTTTAAGCTTATATAGGATGTTCAAAAAGGTACTAAATGACCAGAGGCGAATCTTTTCATTGGATTGTTTCTGTATCAAGGGAACTTCCGTTGAGACCACTCATGTCCTGCGAGTAACATGGAGGTCATCATATCCTGTGAAATCCAGCGTCTCAAACCGGCCTTCCGGATTCAATTTGGAGACTTTTTGAACACGTTTTATGTAGAAGAGGGGAAGCATGAAGTTAAATGGCTCAGCTTATAAAATTACACGATTGTATATCTCGTTATGAATCTGATTTATCCAGGTATACTTCCTTGTTTGTCCGGCTAAAAATGAGAAGATGGAAGGCAAATCTTGAGGAGGAAACCAATAGACTTGGCGTTACACACTTGGAGAGGGACAAAGTAGAGAAACTGAAGCAGGCATACCTTGATCAGCTCTTTTTTTCACAAATTAAATGGGCCAGTTCCACAATCAAGGAAAAGTCGAACCCCCTTGCATCATTATTTACTGATTCTCGGTTGCGCAGCCTTGTTCAGCGTTTTCCTGATACATTTTTTTTGATGTACAATCCCGTATTTCAGTTAAAAAAGGCGAAGATGCAGATGGAAGTATTAATGGTCACTCCATCTAAATTAATGTGCATGTCTTTTTTGGATGGAGAAGAAGACGCACTTTATATCGGCTCGAACGGACATTTTTGGCAGAAAAAAAATAAAGACAGGGAAATGAAAATTTTGAGTCCGGTTCTATCTGTCAGACGGATGAATCATGTGGCGAGACAAATATTTCAGTCATCTGAAACAGACCTGCCGATTGAAAAAGTGGTTGTTGCTGAAAAGGGATATATTACTCATCAAAATCCTCCTGAGGATGTTCTGTTCATCGATAAGCAGGACTATGAAGCTTGGTTAAATGAACTGAAATCCTTTATTTCACCTATGAAAATGATGCAATTTCGCGCGACCAAGGCATTGCTTGACAGGTGTGCAAAAACAAAAGTAAGGCGGGCTAACGGGGGAGCTCTATCAGGGGCTGAAAAGCAGGTTTGATAAACATTGCCAAATCAGACAGCATTGCAGGATTGAACTGTAAAAAAACTTTGCGAAAATAATGAATCCCATTGATTGGGTCTTGACGAAAAAAGTCGGTTCGCGTTAAACTTTAAGGAAGGGATGGCTATTGTTGTATTTTCAAAAATCCAATAGCTGTCTTTTTTCTTTCTGATGAGATGAACGGAGTGTCGCCTCCGGTATTTTAATTGAAGGTGAATGACGGTGAAACACTTATTAGAGCATGACTGGGAAATCATTCCTGCCGGCGGTGCGACAGGAAAGGCTTTTTTTGCGTCTAAAAATAATGAAAAGCTTTTTTTGAAACGTAATTCCTCACCTTTTTTGGCCGTATTATCAGCAGAGGGAATCGTCCCTAAACTAATATGGACAAAAAGGATGGAGAATGGTGATGTGATTACTGCGCAGGAATGTTTGAACGGCCGGGAATTCAAGCCGGAAGAAATGGCCCAGGATGGCGTGGCAAAGCTTTTAAAGAAAATACATGAGTCCAGCCCGCTTTTATCCATGCTTGGACGTCTCGGAAAGACACCTTACAAACCGGAGATGATGCTGGAAGAAGTGATTTCAGCGCTGGATGAAGAACTGTTGTTGGATCCTGCGGTCCATAAATCGCTTCAGTTCCTGCAAACTGAACTTCCTCATGTAAGCAGTGAGAAATTTACAGTCTGTCATGGGGACATAAATCATAATAATTGGCTTCTTTCAGACAACAATGAAATTTTTCTTATTGACTGGGACGGTGCCACCATTGCAGATCCTGCCTTGGATATCGGGCCGCTTTTATATTGGTATATTCCAAGGGATGACTGGAAGCATTGGCTTGGCCTGTATGGTCTGAAACATACAGAACATCTTCAACTGCGAATGAAATGGTATGTTATCGCACAAACGATGCTTTCCATCGGATGGCATAAGAGTCAGCAACGCTACCAGGAGATGAATTTTTGGGGGAACTATCTGGAAACAGTTTTTTAGAGAATGTCCCAAAAATCATCATAAGTACTGAATTCTTAGGGGGAAACTTCCGTTTGTCCACCTCCCGCGGGCAAAATGGAAGTTTTCATCTCCAGTATAAGCAGTTGCTCGAAATTTCGCCTCCTCGAACTTCTTACTTCTAGTTTGCACCTTTTGAACATTTTTTAGGAATATTGATCGATATGACCAATCCATTGTGATAGATGTCCCTGATGGTCACCAATGTGCCTTTCCAAATCATTAGTTTGGAAGCTCTTTTGGCAGTACAAATATATTTCCTCAAGCACGGGGGCTAATTGATAATCTATTTGGTGATTGGCAAGCAGTGATTTGACAAGCCTTCCGATTTGACTATACTCTGAAGCGGAACCTTGGGAATCTTCCAAATGGTTCACCATGATATCTTTTAAAAGCCCAATTTGATGTTGATAAGACAGAGACAATAGAAATCATCCTTTCGCCAAGTAGTATTTTATTGTATGGAAAAATATTTTTCCTATCCTTTATAATCAAAAATGTATGATACAATGATTCGAAAAGCTGGGAGATGAGAATATTGGAGACGATGCAGGTTGGAAATTTGAAGTTGACTTGGTTGAATGGGGGAGTGACCAATCTTGATGGAGGGGCTATGTTTGGTGTTGTTCCAAAAGCACTTTGGTCAAAGAAATACCCTGTTAATGAGAAGAACCTTATTGAATTGCGATCAGATCCCATTTTTTTGCGAAAAAACGGTAAGAATATTTTAATAGAAGCTGGGCTCGGAAGTGGGAAGTTATCGGAGAAACAAGTCCGAAACTTCGGTGTAACGGAAGAATCCAGAATCGAAGAATCACTGGCTGAACTGGGATTATCGCCTGCAGACATCGATATAATCTGCATGACCCATATGCATTTCGATCATGCAGGGGGGCTTACCAAGCGTGATGGAGATGGCCACACATCCTTTTTTCCGAATGCTGTCATTTACACTTCTCAAATTGAGTGGGATGAAATGAGGCATCCGAATATTCGGTCAAGAAATACATATTGGAAGGAAAATTGGGAGTCGATTGCTCATCAAGTGGAAACGTTTACAGATGAATTGATTATTGAAGACGGTATTAAAATGTTCCATACTGGCGGACATAGTGCGGGGCACAGTATCATTACCATTGAAAGTGACGGCCAAAAGGCTGTTCACATGGCAGATATTATGCCGACACACGCCCACTCGAACGTTTTATGGGTATTGGCGTATGATGACTATCCGATGGACTCCATCCATGCTAAACAAAAATGGATTCCTGCGGAAATTGAGTCGGGAAGTTGGTTTATCTTCTATCATGATGCTATCTATAGAGCGTTAAAGTGGGACGAAGAAGGAAATATCACTGATGCTGTTAAGAGAAAATAGTAAAAAAACAGGTGAAATTCAATTTCCACCTGTTTTTTCGTTGCATAGGAAATTATAAAATTCTATGCTTGTGTATAACTTGTTTATCAGATTGTGCTACGTCCAGCTCCAGCGCCTATCGACTAGCAGACTTCGCGCCTCCTCCTACGATAAGTCAACATCGGCTCCTTCGTCGCCGTGTTTCCTTTATCTCGTTGGAGTCACTCCAGTCTGTACGTCGATGAACAGGCGCTTGCGCTTTTGTTCTATGTAGCCGCATGATCAGTTCAGGAGCAGCTCACTATAACATTTACGCGTAAGTCACTGGATATACATCAACGACTGTACCAGTGTTGGCATCGGCAAGGAATTCATATTGTTTTGTTTCGCCATCTTCTTTTGTAGTAATGCCGCCTCGGTACACTTTTGTTTTTACTGCGTATTTTTCATATTCTTCAGGTCTGAATTTAATCCAGGATCCTTCAATGCTGCCGGAATCTTTAAATGCTTCTTTTACAGTTTGAAGAACTTTTTCACCAGATGCCAAAGAGTTTTTCTTTAATGCTTCATTTGCAAAATAGCCGGCAATCACACCAGCGCCAGCGCCGAGAATAAAGTTTTTCCAATTCACAACGAACACCTCCATAGTCAAATCATCTCTTCTAGTATATCGTAATTTCAGGGGCAGTTCGAATATTAAATGCTACTAAATTATGAAAGATTAACGATCTTCTAAAAAGAAGCCCCCTACTTCAATCGGTGATAGTCGATAAGTGGGGGATGAATTTTAGTTTGGCGAAGCCAAAAGGTTTTTGGGTAAGAACGCTTGTTTTCTATCGAACCAAAAGAGTAAAATAAATATAATCTAAATATTTAGAAAGGTGGATCGTTGTGTTCAGAACACTAAAAGTCGGATTCAAAGCAAACAAGCAAATCATTGACCGATTGTTTGATATCCGTCGTACTTGCGGGCAGGTCTGGAATGACTGTGTGAGCCTTGCTAGATATTATCACCGTCTCAGCGGTAAATGGATCTCTAAAACTCAACTACAAAAAGAATTGAAAGGTCTATACCCCATCCATAGTCAAACGATACAAGCAGTGGCTCACAAGTATTTGAATGCCTGTGAAGGAACGTTAGAAGCCAGGAAAAAGGGCCTGAATACCCGTTACCCTTGGAAGTTCAAAAACCAGTTCAACCCTAAATGGGTGGACGAATCTTTTTCCATCAAAGGCAAGAAACTAGCGCTTAGCCTCGGTAATTGGAACGGCAAACGTCAGAAAGCTTTAGTGCTGACGCTGGCAAAGAGCATTCCGTTCGAGGTGAAAGAAGTCGAATTGGTATTTGACCAAAATCTTTACATTTGCCTCTCTTACGACGATGGAAAAGAAACAGAAGAAAACACCAACACTCAAACAGCAGCGGTGGATTCAGGGGAAATCCACACCATTGCATCTGTTCACGAAAATGGAACCAGCATTATTATTACTGGAAGGAAACTGAGAAGCATTCACAGACTGCGAAACAAAAAACTAAGGGAACTACAAAAATTAATGTCTCGATGTAAGAAGCACAGCCGACAGTGGAAAAAATATAACAGAGCGAAGCAATATATCCTTTCAAAGAGCGAAAAGCAGCTAAAATATCACCTGCACAAAACAACGAAGCAATTTGTAGAGTGGTGCGTAGAAAATAATACAAAAACTATTTTGATAGGGGACACCGAAGGTGTCCAAAAGAACACCAAAAAGAAAAGAAAAACAAACAAAAACTCGCGCCAAAAGCTATCCAACTGGAGTTTCGGAAAAATCAATCATTACATCAAATATAAAGCTGAAACTTACGGCATAAAAATCATCAAACGAAAAGAACTTTATACGTCGCAAGAATGTCCTTCTTGCGGGAACCGCAAAAAAACAAAAGGCCGAGTTTATACATGCCGCTGCGGTTATGAATGTCACCGCGATCTCCATGGTGCAGGGAACATCCTAACGGAGTACCTTTACGGAAACTTCCGGGTAATCAAACACAAAGATCACATATATCTACGGGCCTCCTAGAAAATCGCTGATTTTCCGGGAAGAAGTAGTAGACGGGCAGAACCGCCCCAGAAGGAGAAGCTTTCATCGTGGTATAGGAAATTATAAAATTCTATGCTTGTGTATAACTTGTTTATCAGATTGTGCTGCGTCCAGCTCCAGCGCCTATCGACTAGCAGACTTTGCGCCTCCTCCTACGATAAGTCAACATCGACTCCGACGGACAGGACGTCCTAGTGCAAGCGAAGCGACAGGATGTCGCGTTTTGAGCCTGCCTTCCTCGCCGTGTTGTCTGGCTGCGAGTGCCATCGGCTCGAGGTCATAAGCCAATCGCTGCTGAAGGCAAACAACACCTTCTTCAGCGCTCGTCTTATGCTTGTCGCCGATAAGCAGGCACTCTCGCACTTCGTGTTTCCTTTATCTCGTTGGAGTCACTNTCTTCACATTTCAGCTCAGTCTGTACGTCGATAAACAGGCGCTTACGCTTTTGTTCTTCGTTCGTACTTCTGTTGCCGAAGGTGGCAGCCTGCTTTGCAGGTGCTCAACCACTATAATGTCTTACAGACATTATCTGGTATCGCAACACCTTTTTTCTGCCCCCCGGGCAACGGCTGCTCCTTTGCAGTCGCCGGCGAAAGCTGGATGTCGCGCAGGCCAGCGGAAACCGCCACTTCAAGACGCTTTGTTTTTTAATCGGCTAAGTGGGGGAGGTTCATATGTTGGTAAAATATATAAAAGAAAAATAAAATGGAAGCAATACATCAAAAGGGCAAGCGCAGCCATGAACAATGCTCAAGTGACACATAGCTGGTCAGGATTCGGCGTCCTGTCGCTTGCAATACGTCGGCAGGGCTCAGAGTACAACCTCCTGTCCGTCGAATCTGGACAGTATAATTAGTGATAAATCAGTTATTCACATAAATCATGAAAAGGGGTAATTTCATTGGAAAAAGAAACGAAAGATTTGTTTCAGACTCTGACAGAACTTCCTGGAGTTTCAGGTTTCGAACATCAAGTACGCCGGTTTATGAAAAGCGAGCTGGAAAAGTATTCAGATGAAATCGTACAAGACCGTCTGGGCAGTGTTTTTGGTGTGAAACATGGACAGGGGCCTAAAGTCTTGGCGGCCGGTCATATGGACGAGGTAGGATTCATGGTGACGCAAATTACGGAAAACGGCATGCTGCGTTTTCAAACGTTGGGTGGATGGTGGAATCAGGTACTGCTTGCTCAACGGGTGCAAGTTATCACAGATAACGGGCCGGTTATAGGAGTAATTGGTTCAATACCTCCTCACCTGCTTAGTCCGGAACAGAGGAAGAAGCCGATGGAAGAAAAAAATATGCTGATAGACATTGGGGCTGATGATCGAGAGGATGCTGAGAAAATCGGAATCAAGCCTGGCCAGCAAATTGTCCCAATTTGCCCATTTACTCCGCTTGCAAATCCGAAAAAAATCATGGCAAAAGCATGGGATAATCGTTACGGGTGTGGTCTTGCTATTGAATTGATGAAGGAGCTGCAGGGGGAAAAGCTGCCTAACACTCTTTATTCAGGAGCGACGGTACAGGAGGAGGTCGGTTTAAGAGGAGCTGCATCTGCTGCGAATATGATTAAGCCTGATATCTTCTATGCACTGGATGCCAGTCCTGCAAATGATATGACCGGTGACAAAAGAGAATTTGGCCAGCTTGGAAAAGGCGTTCTTTTAAGGATTCTCGATCGTTCCATGGTGACGCTAAAAGGAATGAGAGAATTTGTCCTTGATACGGCTGAATCCAACGATATTCCTTACCAATATTTTGTATCAATGGGAGGAACTGATGCCGGACGGGTACATATTTCCAACGAAGGGGTTCCGAGTGCAGTAATCGGAATTTGCTCCCGATATATTCATACCCATGCGTCTATTGTACATGTGGATGATTATGCTGCAGCCAAAGAACTGCTTGTGAAGCTCGTGAAAGCGACGGATCAGGCGACAGTGGATTCGATTCGAAACAAATAATAAGGAGTTTTGACTAGTTCTTAAAGGGGCTCATCAATTCAAAAGTCCTTGTGTAACAAGAGTTTGGGGCTAATTTATCTTATTAATTAGCCCTAATTTTATCCCCGCATGAGAGATGCTATCACTGCCTTCCTCTAAAGCTTTAAAAGAATATGAGTGTGCTTTTCATCATTTTATGTATTCCTTCAACGATCAGCTGTAGATTTAACAACTTAGGGCAGAAGTCCCTTTCCTCAACGCAAAGCGTAGGTGGGGGATGAATGCTTGCCTTTGTGGAATTTCGCAGGAACATTTGTTCTGTTTTGTGTTATAATGAGACATATGTATCCTCATTATTCACGAGTGGGAGGAAACGAAATGCTCCGTTGTATGAAAACTCTGTTTCGCGCAAGCAAGGAAACCATTGACCGACTGTTCGAGTGCAACCGCGTATCAGGCGAAGTGTGGAACTTCTGTCTCGCCCTTGCCAAAGAAACCCATTTGAAAACAGGAAAATGGATAACAAAAAGCGAGTTGCAAAAAAGGTCAAAAGGAATCTTCCCTATTCATTCTCAATCCGTGCAGGCGGTTTGTCATAAGTATTTGTTCGCACGGGATGCGGCATTAAAAGCAAGAAAAGCGGGCCATAAAACAAAGTACCCATATAAAAAGAAAACGTACTTCAATACAAAGTGGGCGAACAACGGCTTCAAAGTATT
>NZ_QYTW02000039.1 GCF_003605405.2 Siminovitchia terrae
GGGTCAAGAGATCCTTTGACCCATCTAACTCGGCGAATGCCGAGAGACTATTGAATATCATGGAGGAAGGACACAAAAGCGGGTGAACCGCTTTCAATTTGACGGAGTGCAGGCAGCCATTCAACAACTTTGCCATATGTTTTGTATGAGGCAGTTAAATTTATTGATGTGGAGAACATAGTTGAGGTTAGTATTTAGATACCCCCTAAAATGGAAAAGAAACTATAAAATGGAAAAATAGGACTTTTTGCCTGTATTTATAAAGAAAACAAACCTGAACTTGTCAGGCTTGTTTTAACTTGATTCAGCAGAAGTCTCCCACTTCTGTAAGTGGTGAGATGAATGCATATTGGTATTCTATTCAGTGGGGGTTCAAACCCCGGCTGAATAAAGTTAAGGCCTCCGGCGGATGCCACAGATTTCCAGAGGAAATTTATCGAGCGGAGCTCGATAAAATCTGGGCGCAAATACGCCAAGGCGCATTTGATTAATAGGTTCAGATTATGAGATAGAATGCACTTTATTCGATCTAGCTTTGTAGAATTGATAGATCAGAAATGTAAAGACTGAGATGATGAACCCTGAAATGTAGGGGAACCCGATTGAAATTGAAAACAGCCAGCCTCCCAGGGGTGGTCCGACAATCCTTCCTAAAGAGTCAAACGATGACAACAACCCGGTTGTGCTCCCGTGACCTGCCGTAGAAGTCTTTGTCAGTAAGGCAGAAACGCTTGGGCGGATGACTCCATTTCCGATTCCGAAGATTGTAAGGTAGACAGCAGCCGTCGTAAAGCTGTCTACGAGCAGGATTAATCCGAAGCCGATGGCTGAAACCACGATTCCAATCTGGATGACCGCTCCCTCTCCATACTTTTTCGTCATTCTTCCAACCAAGCCGCCCTGAACAATAGCTCCCGCAAGTCCCATGATCATGAACAGGTATCCCAACTGAACGGTACCCAGTCCAGCTTTTTTCGCAGCAAAATATGCAAACGTCGCTTCAAGGCCAGCTAGAGAAAGGGATGTGAATAATTGTAAGACATACAAAACAGTGATCGGGCCGCGCAAAGCTTTGCGCAACGGTGTTCTTTTCGTTCTGTGTTCTCCTCTTTCCTCTGGCGGCAAAGATTCTTTTAAGAGTAACAAAACGAAAACGAATGTAAGGAGGCTGGAAAATCCAGATAAATAAAATGGCATGTTTAAGCTTGTTTTGGAAAAGACCCCTCCGATAGCAGGCCCCAATATAAAGCCCAAGCCAATCGATGCACCAATGATTCCCATTCCTTTTCCACGGTCTTCCTCCGATGTGATGTCAGCTACATATGCCATAACCGTCGGCATGTTGGCAGATGAAAGGAAACCTCCGATAACTCTAGCTACAAACAGCATCCATAGAGAGGAGGAAAGTGCCATCATGAAGAATGATATGGCCAATCCGAATATACCGATCATCATGACCGGTTTCCGTCCAATTCGGTCGGAAACTCTGCCCCACATGGGTGCAAAAAGTAATTGCATTAATGAATACACGGCCATTAACAGACCAAGCTCTGCAGGGGATGCTCCCATTTCTTCTGCGTAAAACGGCAGGACAGGAATGATAATCCCAAATCCAACCATGACGAAGAACATGACAGCAAATAGTATAGGTAACGCTTTTTTCGTATCCAAACCAAGTCCACTCCAGTCTCAATGAATCTCCGATGAAAGGGCCCGAATGAACGATTGCCCATATAGCTTTTCACTTCATATTAACATCGAATCAATGACGGGTGTTAGCATAAGGCTTTTTGCGATTTCAAGTTTATAAAAATGAAAAGAAAAAAACAGATAAGTTTTTGAGTGAGTAAAAAATTTATATTAGTAACGGGTTACATATCCGAGAAGACGGGAAAAACAGTCAAAAAAAATATGAGGAAAAGAATTGCTATAGTAGATAAAGCATTGCTCTATGGATCTTTCTATCAGAAAGCTTCTCACCTGACTAACTTCGGGCTGAAGAACGTTTTGCCACATTCAGTGAAAAGCATTCACGGACCCAAAAATTCCGCAGCCTTTCATAACGGAAAGGGTGTGGTAGGAAGACAAACAACCGTCAAATTGATGCAGATCAGAAAAGTGATTGTCTGCTCCCGTATGGCATGTAATTTCTAACGATAGTGGTTTTTGGAAATAAAAGCTCAAGACGAACCTTGATGGGGGAGCTTTTCGGCACGGTGATTCTTTCGCTGTGGCGTCGGTGGTCCTCAGTACGCGACATCCTCGAAAAAGCTTACGCTTTTCCTTCGTGCGATGTAACGCTGCCGAAGCTTTCCTTGTCCTGTCGTTCGCTTGAAGAGGGGCTTTTTGTACGTCGAAGCTGGACATTTTTAAATGAAAACTGTATTTGATTTTATGCTTCCCTATCACCGAACATGAGAGGAAATTCGCCAATGCCCTCTTGTTTTTTTGACGAAAAAAGGTGACAATGCATATAAAAGGGTACAGGGAGTTGCACTAAATCATGAATGATGAATCGGGTTTCTGGCATAATGACGAATTAATCGCAGAGCTTGAAAAAGACTTGAGGTACATATCTGTTATCTTAAAGCAAAAAGGGCGAGAATTGTTAGCGGACTATGCTATCACTCCGCCACAATTCATCGGGCTTCAATGGCTTTTTGAAGATGGAGACATGACAATCGGTGAATTATCCAATAAAATGTTTTTAGCATGTAGTACAACGACAGATTTGATTGACAGAATGGAGAAAAAAGAACTAGTTGAGCGGGTAAAAGACCCGAAAGACCGGCGTGTCGTTCGCATACACTTATTAAAAAAGGGCGAAATCATCATCAATGAAGTGATTAAGAAAAGACAGGAATATCTACAGGATGTCTTCGGAGATTTTTCGGAACAGGAAGCTATGGCTTTAAAAGGCAGCTTGGCTAAATTACATCAAGAAATGAAAAAAGAATGAGGCGTTTGTATTGAAAGAGGCTATAGGAGTAATGGATTCGGGTATCGGAGGGCTGACAGTTGCAAAGGAAATCATGCGACAGCTCCCTAATGAAACTATTTATTATGTCGGTGATACAGCCCGTTGCCCATATGGTCCCCGACCCGAAGAAGAGGTAAAGGAATTTACTTGGCAAATGACTTCCTTTTTAAGGAAATTTAATATTAAAATGTTAGTGATCGCTTGCAATACGGCGACAGCCGCCGTATTGGATGAAATCCGCTCACAGCTCCCCATACCGGTCATCGGAGTCATTTCACCGGGCGCTCGGGCAGCTCTAAAAGTGACAGAAAACAGCAGAGTAGGAGTGCTCGGTACCGCGGGAACCGTCAGAAGTGAGGCTTATGTAAGGGAACTGTCCCTAATCAATCATGAAGTGGAAGTGACACAGCTCGTCTGCCCAAAGTTTGTCCCGCTTGTTGAAAGCTTTCAGTATCATAGCGAGGTTGCCAGAAAGGTAGTCAAGGAGGCATTAATGCCGATAAAAGAAAGCGGCATCGACACACTGATTCTTGGCTGCACTCACTATCCTTTGCTTGGTTCCCTGATTGAGCAGGAGATGGGCCCTCGGGTTAAGGTCATCAGTTCAGGTGAGGAAACAGCCAGGGAAGTAAGTACCATTTTACATTATAAAAATATGAGAAATACGGACCTGGAACCGCCCAATCACCAGTTCTTTACAACAGGTTCGATAGAAATCTTTAAAAAAATAGCATCGGATTGGCTCAAAAGTACAGAAATGCAGATCCATTCCGCCAAGCTTGGCAAATATTTGACACAGCCAAGCTGACCGTGAGCAGCCGTGGGAAAACCGCGGCGCTTTTTGTTTTAGGTCTCGTAGGGGAAGCGTCGCTATGTTGTAAGTGTGCGAAAATCTGAATGGTTGTGTGGTACTCGGAATTATTGTGGGAGTTCCGGAATTATTGTGCGAAAAACAGGAAAATCGTGCGAACTCCGAAATTATTGTGCGAAAAACGGAAAAATCGTGCGAACTCCGAAATTATTGTGCGAAACTCGAGAAAATCGTGTGAACTCCGAAATTATTGTGCGAAACTCCAGAATCGTGCGAGTTCCGGAATTATTGTGCGAAACTCGAGAAAATCGTGCGAATTCCGAAATTATCGTGCGAAAATCCAGATAATCGTGCGAACTCCAGAATTATCGTGCGAAACCCCTTCCGTGGCCAATTTTCCAGTCCTCATCTACCTGATTTAACGCGGCTGAGTAAGAGCTTAATAAAAAGATAAAGTCAAGCGGTCTAAATGAAACATACGGCTCGTATACATGAAAGTACAAACTGTTCTAGGAGGGGTACAAATGTGTAAACGGGCGAAAATAGCCGCAGTTGCTGTGATTCTGGCAGCAAGTGCGTTCATATCTGGCTGCGGTCTTTTCGGTAAAGGGAAGGAGAAACTGGATCCGCCTCAGGATGTAACTTACTTAAAAGAAGGTGAGGACCTGGATAATACACTTGAAGAAACAGCGTCTGATAAAGAAACAACATCAGATAAAGAAACAACAGGGGAAGAAAAAGCGGATACTGTCATGCGTGATCTTTACTTGATCGACCGTAATGGTATGGTTGTATCCCAGACACTTCCTCTTCCCAAAACAGAAAGTACAGCTAAACAGGTCATGGAATATCTTGTTGCTGATGGCCCAGTAGCTGAAATTTTGCCTAATGGTTTCAGAACAGTCCTTCCAGCAGGCACAACGATGGATGTGGATATAAAAGATGGGAAAGCGATTGTTGATTTCTCTGAGGAATTTGCGACCTACGATGCAAAAGATGAAAAGAAAATATTACAGGCTGTCACCTGGACCCTGACACAATTTGAATCCGTGAAGTCTGTGGAATTAAGAATGAATGGACACCAATTGAATGAAATGCCAGTAAATGGAACACCAATCGGAGAAGAGGGCCTTTCACGTCAAGATGGAATCAATATGGATGATTCTACGGCAGTGGATATTACGAATACTCGCCCCGTGACTGTTTATTATTTGGCGCAGGCTGATGATGAAGTTTATTATGTGCCGGTCACCCGTCGTATTTCCAATAAAGAACAGGATGATGTTGCTGCGGTGGTTAAGGAATTGGCAGATGGACCAGGAATGATGAAAGGATTGGCGAGTGCATTAACTGGCGATGTGAAACTGTTAGAATCCCCTAAAGTGGAAGAAGGGGTTGCTACATTAAATTTTAATGAATCTATTTTTGGCAGTGACGAAAAGAGCATTATAACGGATGCAGCCCTGCAATCCCTTGTTCTATCTTTGACAGAACAAAAAGACATTAAAAGTGTTTCGGTTCTAGTGGATGGAAAAGCTGGATTGGCGAATGAAAAGGGCGAGCCGCTTACCGCTCCAGTAAGTCGACCAGAAAAAATTAACGCTGTGCGTTATTAATTACAAGAGATTTGTTATACTATAGATAAGCTTGAAGAGGCCGGCATTTAGGTCATGCCGCCTCTATTGTTTTTTAAAAGGATGTTTAAAAGGTCACCAAATATAAAGCGGCGAATCTCATCGATTGCTTGTTTCTGTATCTAAAAGCATAAACTATACCGTCTCGCCCTTATTGCTTTTAGTTTGGCAACCTTTTAAACGCGTATTTTAAGGAGGATTTGTCATTGCGTGTTGATGGAAGAAAAGCAGATGAATTAAGAAACATACATATTGAAACCGGATATTTGAAGCATCCGGAAGGTTCTGTCTTGATTACGGTGGGAGACACAAAAGTAATATGTACCGCAAGTATCGAAGACAGGGTACCACCTTTCTTAAGAGGGGAAGGAAAAGGATGGATTTCAGCGGAGTATTCCATGTTGCCGAGGGCAACGGAAACGCGGAATATCAGGGAATCTTCCAGGGGAAAAGTTTCAGGAAGAACGATGGAAATTCAGCGGCTTATTGGACGAGCCCTTCGTGCAGTTGTTGACCTTGAAGCGATTGGCGAAAGGACCATCTGGATTGACTGTGATGTCATCCAAGCAGATGGAGGAACAAGAACGGCTTCGATCACCGGTGCATTTGTAGCCTTGACGATGGCAGTTGCCAAGCTGGTCGAGGAAAAAGAATTGCCGTCTTTCCCAGTGACAGATTTTCTAGCAGCAACAAGTGTAGGAATTATTGAAGAGGCTGGCGCTATTTTGGATTTGAATTATATCGAAGACAGCGCAGCTTTAGTTGATATGAATGTAGTGATGACCGGATCAGGAGAGTTCGTCGAACTGCAGGGAACTGGAGAAGAATCGACTTTTACAGCCAATCAACTTCAGGAAATGCTTGCTGCGGCTGCAAAAGGAATGAAGGAGTTATCAACCATTCAAAAAGAAGCTCTTGGGGCATTGGCTGAAAAGATCGGCTCAAAACCTGAAGATTCAGCAGGAAGTGAAAAACAATCATGAAAAGCGTTATCATAGCAACGAAAAATAAAGGTAAGGCTAAGGAATTCGAGCAATTGTTTTCAAAATATGGTATGGAAGTAAAGACATTGATTGATTTTCCGAATGTAGCAGACATTGAAGAAACAGGTGAAACATTCGAAGAGAATGCCATTATCAAGGCGGAGGCGATCGCCCAACTTGCCAATTCAATTGCTGTGGCGGATGATTCCGGGTTGGTGATCGATGCCCTTGATGGAAGGCCAGGCGTATTTTCTGCCAGGTATGCAGGGGCAGGGAAAAATGATGAAGATAATATTGATAAAGTTTTGGATGAAATGGAAGCGATCAATGAAGAAGAAAGGACAGCACGCTTCTATTGCGCTCTTGCTATAGCGGGTCCCAGCTTTGAAACTGTTACTGTTAGCGGCACTTGTGAGGGCAAGATTCTGAATGAACGCAGAGGTTCCGAGGGTTTTGGGTACGATCCCATTTTTTTCGTGCCGACTGAAGGAAAAACAATGGCAGAACTGACTCCCGGAAGGAAAAATGAACTGAGCCATCGTGCGGCTGCTATGAAAAATCTAGAGCCATACATCGAAAAACTTTCTTTCAAGTAAAGCTGACAGTTGGGAAAATGCGCTTTGATACACCTGAGCTTCATATTCTGTTAAAATACGATTAGTTCGTATTAGAAATCAGGTGAAAAGGTGGCAAATGAAGTCAGAAGCAGCGAAAAAGCATTTTGGTCCATCATCTCTGCTGTTTTCTTTGGAAATTTTCTGGCGGTTATGAACACGTCAACTGTAAACATCGCAGTGCCTGCCATCATGGGAGAATTTTCAACCCATCTCCCGACAGCCCAGTGGACAGTTACGGGGTTTATGCTTGCCGCAGGTGCAGCGGCTCCTTCAGCAGGCTGGTTCGGAGCACGCTTTGGCTACAAACGAGTCTACATTGCCGCTTTATCAGGTTTTTTCCTGTTTTCAGTCATTTGCATTTTATCAAGTTCGATAGAAATGCTGATTATAGCGCGGATGGTACAAGGCGTTTTTAGCGGCATCATGATGCCTGCAACCATGACGCTCATTTATCAAACGATTGACAAGAGCAAGCAAGCTTATGGAATAAGCCTTTGGAGTCTGTCTTCAGCATTAGCTCCTGCAGTCGGGCCGGTTCTGGCAGGTTTTCTTATCGACATTTTTGACTGGAGGGCGTTGTTTTATTTCAATCTTCCAGTGAGCGCAGGGGCCATTATCGCGGCAGTCAAATTCCTTCCGGATACCGATAAGGGAGAAAAAACACCATTCGATTTCTGGGGATTGGTATTTTCCTTCGGAGGAAGTATCCTACTGTTAACTGCTTTTGCAAAAGCAGGAACATGGGGATGGACGGATGTCAAAACATTATCTTTAGTTGGAACAGGAGCGTTCTTACTTCTTTTAT
Organism: Siminovitchia terrae; assembly: GCF_003605405.2. Lineage (GTDB taxonomy): Bacteria > Bacillota > Bacilli > Bacillales > Bacillaceae_C > Siminovitchia > Siminovitchia terrae. Next base: position 7,831 of record NZ_QYTW02000039.1, read on the forward strand.
TCGTAAAAAGGGAATTGAAGATAGAGTTTCCGCTTTTAAATTTTTCTGTGTTTCAGCATCGCAGATTTGCGTATGGAATTATTTTAAATGCCATTTTGTCGATTGCGTTGTACGCGGGAGCATTTCTTGTTCCCATCTTTTTGCAGACTTCACTGAATTTGAGAGCGCTCCATACAGGACTCATCATGATGCCAGGAGCCTTTGTCATGGCGTTTTTTACGCCAATCACAGGAAAGCTGTATAATAAGATTGGGCCATTGCCGTTGATCATGGCCGGTTTGATTGTTATGGCCATAGGGACCTTTATGATGGGAGAGCTAACCATCGAAACAACTGCTCTCTACGTCATTGTTTGGACATCTATTCGGTACTTGGGAATTGCTCTTTGTAATATGCCAATCATCAATGTAGGGATGTCGGCTGTTCCTCTTCAAGTTGCTGGATACGCCTCAGCATTGAACAACTGGACACGTCAGTGTATCGCCTCATTGTCGATTGCGCTGTTCTCCGGCTTGCTTGCTTACCGATCCAACATCCGATTGGAAACGGGGGGAGATTTGAGCGCAGCCTCTGCAGCAGCGGCGGGAGATGTATTTTTAATTTCGCTTATTCCGCTGATTATCGCAGTACCCCTAACACTTTTACTAAGAGAAAAACGCCAATCTGGCGAAAACAAAATTTTGGCTGGCCAAAAGGTAAAGAATCAATAATAATTTTGCAAAAAACTATTGACTTTCCGAAGCGCCAGCCCTATAATAAAGAATGTCTTTAAAAATAATATGTCCCAGTAGCTCAGCTGGATAGAGCAACAGCCTTCTAAGCTGTGGGTCGGGAGTTCGAATCTCTCCTGGGACGCTACTAAAAACCTTGCAATCATGCGGATTGTGAGGTTTTTTATATTTATGCATTTTGCTTTTTGAATTCCAAAAAGATACTAACTTGAACAATTCTTCGAAATGAGCAGCTGCACCTTGATCAGCCTCCTTTAACACATGGCCATAAATATCCATGGTTGTGCTGATTCGCGAGTGCCCCAATCTTTCTTGAATAACTTTAGCATGGACCCCTTTATTAATTAAAATCGTTGCCGAAGTATGACGCAGATCATGGAACCGTATCTTCTTTAACTTTAATTTTTTTACTGGTTTTTTATTGAAAAATCTTGCCCAACGTGGCTAATGGAGTCTGGCCTATAGGGTTGTCCATATTCATCGGAAAAAAGAAATAAATGGTCTTCCCATTTCCAAAGATTTTTCATTTCCATTTGTTGTTCAAGTTTAATTAACCGCAACTTTTTAAGTGCTCTCATAAGGTCAGCTGGAACGGATATCTTTCTTGTTTGATCTGTTTTGGTAGATTTTAAAACTAAGCCCTTTCCTTCGATTACCACAAATGCCTGTTCAATTGTTATGGAGTTATCGGTAAAGTCTAAGTGTTTACCTTCCAACGCAGCAATTTCTACCTCGCGAGCACCTAGTACAGCAGCTGATTGGACAATTAATTGCCATATTGGATCTTCTTTTTCCAAGAGGTCGAATAGTTTTTTAGTTTCTTCCACTGTATAAACGTCTTCCTTCTTATGCTTAATGGGGGGAAGCTTAACGCTAGCGCATGGATTGCTTGGAATCAACTCCCACTCAACTGCGACTTTCATTATGCTATTAAAAGCTTTATAAATGTTGTCTAATGTTGAAGGAGACAGCTTCCCCTTTTTACCGTCCAGGCGCTTTCCATCTTTCTTTAAATCAGAAAAGTAATCAACTACATGAATTTTCTTTATATCTACCATTTTTGAGCTACCAAAGGCGGGAAGGATTCTTTTGTCTATAATCTTTTCGGTTTCTTTAAGTGTTTTTTCTCCGTAATGATCTACTGCATATTTTTCTTTCCATTCTGGATAAAAACCCTCTAGCGTCATGTTGGTTGAGTCTATCAAGTTGCCTGACAATACCTTAGCTTCAAAAAGGACTAACTTTTTCTTTGCCTCAGTATCGTTTTTAGCTGCAACTGTTTTATTTTTCTTTTTTCTATTACCGCCTACATATCCGAGTTCGACGGTGAGCTTGTATTTACCTGGTGACACTTTTCAAAAACTTGCCATTGGTTTGTCTCCTTTCTTTTAAATAGGCGGGTGATCAGCCCGCCAAGATTAAATTCTAACGCGTGAGAGCGCAGGCGTAGACACGAGCACGAAGATTGTGATTGGTAATAAAACAAGCCCGGCGCTGGCCGGGCTTGTTTTATTGGGTGTTCAGATTATTGTGTAGAAATCATGTTTTGCATGTAATGTATTCAATTGTCCTTTACTAATGTTCTTTTGGCTTTCTTAACTATTCTTGCTGTAGCTTTTGTATCAGATTCTGTTGTCCACTTTTCACACAGGCTGAGTACCCATTCTGGTTGAGCTTTACTAGCATCATTTAACCAGTTTCCTACAGAATCTTGAACATATTTGGATGGATCTGATTTTAGTAGATCAAGAATAGGGAGTGCTTTATTAGGTTCTTGTTTTAAGATTTCAATATGTTTTGTCCATACTCCACGAGGACGAATAGCCTCTATAGAAAATCTACGAATATTTTCATCATTACTTTGTGCCCATTCCGTTAACAGTTCTATACTCTTATCAATATGTTGTGAAAGGTCCTTCCTGATAGACATCCAAGAAATTTCCCGAACACCAAAATGATGATCCGCAGCGAAAGGGTGGATGTACGCCAATTTTTCTTCTAAAGATAAATTGTAATTTTTATTCAAATAAGCTGCCCAACAGCGAACACTATCCGATACATGATGAGAGAATTTTTTTGCTAAATCCTCTTTTTCTCTATCACTTTTTTCAATCATAGCTTCATCTATTAAATTCCCGATCAAACGTATAGCTTTCATTCCATATTCAGTGTTTTGATTCACTACTTCCGATAAAATAGATTCTAACTTATTTTCTAAACCTATTGATGGCAAAACATTTTTTAATAAAGAAATATGATTAACAGCGAGCCATTCGGTTAGATTAACGCTCTCTATTCTTCCTTGATTCAATAAGATCAAAACTTCGTCAGGGATGTCACTAACCTTTCTAGCCCCTTTTCTATTTAAAATCTCCTCACTTACAAGCATTAAGTGTTCCTCCTTAGTAATCACATATAAGTTTATTTTTTTTGTTTTTTGAGTAATTTTTTAATCAATTTAAATATATCAAATGTGGTACGCTGATACACCTTGTTATAAACATACTTTTTAGGGTCCCGCACCCATCCATAACCCCGCGGCTTCTTTAGCCCAGCCCGATGGACAACCTGTCTTTTGATACTTGTGCGGGCGCCGATGCGGCGCCTGAGGCTAGGCTTACGGAGGCCGATTTTAATTTTCACCAGGATCACCCTCATCATAAGGTCTATATTTCTTTCTTAGCTATAACCGTTAAGATTCCAGGTATTATCCGTGCAAACAAAGGAAAATTCATTCTCTTAAACCACCACGTAACCAATAATATAACAAACCCTGGTATTAGAGAAATTAGCAAAGGACTTAAAAACATCGTAAGCTACCCACCTTTTAAAATATGGTTATTCCACTAATTAAAACAATATCCTTGTTAAATAATCTGAATAACATAGGTTATATTTTATAAGCAACTTTATTTCATGCAACAAAAACCCCTTGGATTAAACTGGCCCAACAGACCATGTCTAAGTTTTTTCCTATTGCACCGACACAGGCTGGAAAACTTATGCTCATGAGTTGTATAGCTTCAGAACTGAATTGTTCAGTATTAAAGTTTAAAATTCCATCTTCAACAGTAGTTTCTACTGCCTCACACCGAACAAAAGCTTCAACCAACTACCAGAACAGTTTAACAAGAGTTTTTAATGCTAAAGGAGGAACAAAGTTCATCATGCCTCAATGAAATGTAATAATATGTATTTTCCTTGTTTTATTATCCAAAAGGAATATACTAGGGGACAGAGTAGTCAATAGAAAATCTTACGAATAAGAATTGAACAATTTAGAAGGAGAATAAAAATGAACTACAAACATGTTGTTGTTGCCGGAAGTGGAGTTTTGGGAAGTCAGATTGCATTTCAAACTGCATTTAAGGGATTTAATGTCTGTATTTATGATATCAATGAAGAAGCAATTGAGAATGCCAAAAAAAGAATCGAAGGACTAAAGCCAATCTATAAAAGTGACTTAGGAGCGACCGAGGAAGAGCTTGCCGATACTTCCCATCGTATTATATATAGTGCTGATTTATCAAAAGCGGTCGCAGATGCAGACCTAGTTATCGAAGCGATTCCGGAGGTAGTTAATATTAAAATGAAGTTTTACGAGGAGTTAGGAAAAGTTGCTCCAGATAAAACCCGTTTTACAACGAATTCATCTACTTTATTACCGAGTCAATTTGCTGAAGCTACTGGGAGACCTGAAAAGTTTCTTGCTTTGCATTTCGCTAATGAAATTTGGAAAAATAATACAGCGGAAATTATGAAGCATGAAGGAACTGATTCGGATATTTTTAATGAAGTTATTGAGTTCGCAAAAGCAATTGGGATGGTAGCTTTGCCTTTATATAAGGAGCAACCTGGTTATATTCTAAACTCTCTACTTGTTCCTTTGTTGGATGCTGCACAAATGCTGTTAACGAAAGAAGTAGCTGATGTTGAAACGATTGATAAAACGTGGATGATTGCTACAGGTTCACCGCTAGGGCCTTTTGCTATTTTAGATATCGTTGGTATTAATACAGCATATAATATTACCCTTGCGAAAGCAAAAGCGACAGGTGATGTGCAAATCGAAAAGGTGGCAAATTTATTAAAGAAAGAGTATATTGACAAAGGAAAGTTAGGAAGATCAGTAGGGGAAGGTTTCTATAAATATCCGAATCCTAGTTTTAATCAACCTGATTTTTTAGAGGTATAATAAATTACCCTATTTTAGGATACAATAAAATATTTGTTGAACAAAATGATTCGAGGCATTTCCTAAATTGGGAAGCCTCGAATTTTATAATTAAGGCTTTATACTAAATGTTGGAGTTACCACCCTATTTGTACATAAAAATTTCTGCATTGAGTGGGAAAAAGCTAATGTAGATACACATTTTTTTCATATTAAATCTTTAAAACATTGATATATAAGGGTTTTGCTAGATATAAAGTACGTCCTCCTGGGACGCTAACACGAATAAAGTCTGTCATATCAACCGTTAGGGCAATCGGTCAATCAAACGGGGTATGGCGGATTCTTCTATTTTGCCTATAGGCGATTCAAATTGGCTGACTCTTTACGTAATAGCCTCGTTTCATCAGGATATGTATAGTTGAAGTGGGAAAGAACCATGGACGAATCAGCAATTTGCATTCAGATATTGTGGTAAAATCTCCGAATTTGATGTAAGTTGAAACTGGTTTTTTCATATCGTAGACTCGAAGACAGTCGGCCAATACATTGGCCGTAAAGACAAAAATATGACGGAGATTTATAAGGGAGATATTTGGTGGAATGGACCACAAGAGCTGGTTTTCGTAGTTGCTTTTGATGAAGATCGTGCTGGATGGTTTTCTTTTGCAAGACGACGGTTATGGATGTTGTGCAGATGAAACATTTGAACCTGAATACGGAGAAGTATAGGAAACAGCTATGATAATCCGGGGCTTTTGAAGGAATTCAAATGAACATAGTCTATAAAAAAAGGGCACCAATAAGTGCCCGTCATAAACTATGGTTGATTACGTTTGCAGTCAGTAAATGATGTTATTTCATTTATCATTTTGCTAACAGAGGTAAAACTTTTATCTAATGATTTGTTGATTTCTTCTGATTGAGGATGATTTTTGTCAATCTTACCAATAATGATATTTTTCCATTGAAAATATTTTTTCATTACGATCACCTCCTAGTAAGGAGTATAAGATATAACGCTACGTAAGATTCAATAAATAATTTATCTTTTCAAAAGAAACTACGGTCTGGCATGGGTAGCCGTCGTGTGTTTGTTAAGGGGTGACTTGAATGCAATGCAGCAGATGCGGACGATCACTAAAAGACACCAAGAGTCGTGACCGCGGTTATGGCCCGGTCTGTTATAAAAGGTTCAGGAGCAAAGGAGGAGCATATAGGGCAGAGGATGTCGGTAGCGGAGTACCGGAAGATACGGAAGGTCAAGCAGAATAAATACCGAAATAAAAAGGTCGAGATTGACGGCCATGTTTTTGACAGCATCGCAGAGTCAAAGTATTTACCAACTACTAAAGTGGCTGGAAGCTAATAAGCAGATTCTATTCTTCCGGGCAAAAAGGTGACAAGTACAGGCAGGTTGTAACGATACTCAAAACGAAAAATAAAGGGGTTAAGTGAATAAAGAACAAGAAAAGAATCCCGATGGGATCCTATTCTTGTCCGGTTTTCTCAGATTGGAATTGGTTTATTCAGTTATTTTCTATCGTTTCTTCTTAATCCAAAAAGACCGGCCAGACCAACCAAACCAATCCAACCCCAATCCATATCATTATCGCCGTTGTTATTAACGTTATTAACATTATCGTCATTTTGAGCTATGTGTGTGACATCGCTACTAGCTTCTTGATTGTCAATAGTTGGGTCCTGCGCATGTCCAATTGACATTCCAAACAACACGGAACTAAACAATAGGGCAAAAGATGAATACAGAATTTTTTTAAACACTATTTTTCCTCCAATCAATGATAATAACTTTAATGTTTGTAATGCAAAAAAAAATTATTCATGATAGGTCCTTCTATTTATAAAAAAGGGGTTAATAATCGGCTTATTTTTTGGAACTGAAGAAATTAAAAAAGCTAGGATATCTCCTAGCTGAAAGCCTTATTCTTGGTTTGGGGTATTTAGGTGAAGTGGTGGAGGAACTAACCAGCCCTTTTCTTTGTTTAGTTTCAGCACTTTAACACCAAGTGATGCCTTATTCATATGGAATTGACCAAACATAGCACCGATATCTTCACGAATGGATTGTCCCATAATCGTGCTACAAGCCACGAGACCTTTTGCAACATCCATGGCCAAGGCTGCACTAATTTCAGGATCGTTAAAACGTGCTCCCGCAGGAATATCTTCTAAATTTGCTACAGGTCTTTCTGGCGGTGATGGAGGAAGGGCTACACCATTAGCCTTTAATAAATCTTCAATTTGTTGGTTTTCGGATTTAATAGCTTGGATACCTTCTTCCAATAACCTTTTTAAATCATCGTCACCTGCATGATTGATAAAAGTTTGATATGTAATCAAACATCCATAATTTGTAACGAGGTAAGTCCAGGTTCCAAATACTTCTCCATAATGCATCGGTTCATCTTGGGGGTTTCCACTTAAAATTCCCATAATCGCACTCCTTATCCTATTGGTTTTCATCAAATTCTCCTTTAATAAGGAAATAGTACCAATTAATAGTGTGCGACTGTTCGCAGGGAATATTCACTTTTTATAAAAAGAAAACTAGCATATTAAGAATTTTATCAGGATACAAGCGGTGATCCCATTCAACAGAAGTCTCCCACATCTGTAAGTGGTGAGATGCATGCATAGTGTGGGGGTTCAAACCCCGGCTGAATAAATTAAAGCCTCCGGCGGATGCCTCAGATTTTCAGAGGGAATTTATCGAGAAAAGCTCGATAAAATCTGGGCGCAAATCCGCCAAGGCGCATTTGATTTAATCCTCTGGTGTTCTATCAATAAAAAGTCGAGTTACTTCGGTAAAATCGCCTTGTTTAATTTCCTTTTTAGTTGCTTTCTTTTCTAGGGGATCATGAGTATTCATGCCAGGTGCTACTTTAGGTTTATCTCTATTTAAATTTTTAGTATTCATACTTATCAAGCTTCTTGTTTTAGTATTTATGATTCTAAAAAATAAAAATTATATTCAAGGGTTCTGTATAAAGAAATAAGGATCTCATAATTGATACAAAATGCGCAGTAGAGAAAGAAGAAAAGGAAATGGAAATTGGAACAAAAGTAACAAATGGTTAATTGTTATGAAGCAAAGAAAACCCCCGAAAATATTTGGGTTACAAGAAGCAAGCCTTGGGATTTGGGGTACGGGCAAAAGGTAAGTCTACTTGAAGGTAAAACTGGTGGATTTTCAGTTAATTGTTTGGAAGTAGTAGAAGATTAATACACTGTACGGAGAAACAAGGCGGTGATCCCAAAAAGGGGAGCATCCTCCCCTAGCAGATTTTCTGTATTAAATTAGGGCTGTTATTTTTAGGCGAATTAGGAGGGCCAGATACTTCGTATGCTTTCACCCGGTCTTCAGGCAAAGGAACTAATAGATCATTCAGATTTTCCATTAATGGCTCCTGCTTTACCCTTTCGACATCTGCAACATGTACGAGTTGTCCTTTTTCAAACATTGATGATTCCTCCTTTACTTATGAAGAATAATGAAAAACCAACAAGAAAGTTGTATTCAAATTGCGGTTTTATTAAACTTGATGAGAGAACTCACGAAGATAAAGTGTTCTTTAGCTTTGAGAAAAATTCAAGTTAATAATTCACCAAATGGGGCAGTTGATGGATTGATAAGGGCAACATTTTTTAGTCATAGTTCTTGTTGTAATTTTAAATTCGATAACCAGCGAAGATATGAGAATTTATTTTAGGGGGGCAATCCTACTTTTGGTAATTTAATCTGCATCAGGTTATTCAGGGGACTATAGGATAATTCGAACATTTGTGAAGATAGGCATGGTGTTCAAAAATCTAATTATGTTTTTTTGTTCTAAGAAAATAATACCCTACTAATTGAGTTAAGATGTTTTCGCTTTTTGGATGTAAGATGTCCCTACTCAGGGTGAACGGGTACAGCAAAAGCAGAGTAAGTTAAATCCATTCAGCTGCACAGTCACAAAGAAAGCATCTTGATTTCCGCAAAATTACTAAATATTGGATTGAAAAGTGAAAAGAAACGCCTCTAAGAAAATTGGAAAGGGGATATAGATGAGTAAACCTGAGTTATATGTTAGTTTAGCCGTGGGTCCGGATTGTGATGGGGAATCCTATGCATTACGGTCAACACTTGAATACTTTGGGGCAAGGGTTACTATGCATTGGTTAGGAAGACCAAATGATCTTGTAGATGTGTTATCTGGTGAAGACCGCGAAGATAAAATGGATTATTTAATATTAAACTTCCATGGTGATGAAGGCAGATTTTGCATGAATGAATTAGGTGAGGACATCTATGAGCCTGGCGAGCCAAGGGGGGAGTTTTTTGACGCTAAAGATGTACTGCGATTTTCAAAATTGAAAGGCGTAAAGGTTATTGCAGCAGGTTGTACTTTAGGGGAAGAATCATTAGCAAAAGCATTTCTTAAAAGTGGATGCCATTCTTATATAGGTCCTGATGATTATATTGATGGTAACTCTAATTTAATGTTTATTATTAGATTTATGTATGAAATTATAAATAATAAAAAGAGTCAGCAAGAAGCATTTGAAATCGCAAAGTCTATCGACCAAGAAACCTCTCTATATAAAATTTATTCAGCCTAAGAAATAAAAATCATACTAGTAAACATGAAAAGTAAATTCAAATGGCACACTTATTCATTTAAGATGTACTATTTCTCTTTTAATAAACATGAATATACAGAAGAAATGCAGATCGAAGTTTACTTTAGAGACATCATTTCAAATGGTAAGTTGGATTGAGTATGAGAGGCTAATGCAGAGTATTTGAATGAAGATGGTAAAGTGATAGATTTATCTACTAAGAGAAACTACTAGATGTCTAGTTTACACTTTTGATTTCATTTCACACATTTTTTACACATTAAATCTTTAAAATATTGATATATAAGGGTTTTGCCAGGAATAAAGTACGTCCTCCTGGGACGTCATGGGAATAATTTTGATAACGATTTTTTAAAAAAGGAAACGTCGTTAAGTATTGATATATCAATGATTAACGACGTTTTTCTTGTTCTTAAAAAAAGAAACTTTTTTCACACGAATTTTACACAGGATCAAGTATCCATGTCACTCATTATTTCGGTTAGTTCAGATTGGCCGAAAAGCCCTCTTTTACAAACAAAAGATTTTCGCAAGGAAGGTTTCATTTTCTATGATTAAAATACTTTCGTCCATTTCCAATGCTTCCTCCAGCAAACACAATCTTGTGTGGAAAGTGAGATTTACTAGTTCCTCGTTCCAAAAGATTTTTGTAACGTTCCTGTCTTTATTGAGCAATTCCTCAAACCTAAACATCTATAGCGAACGCTTTTCGAAAAAAATCCGCGTTATGCGACTTGTAATAGGATGCAATCGGCCGCTTTAAGCGGCAGCATCTGGCGTTCATTGTCCAACATTTATAGCGGCTTCGATAAAATACGAACCACATTTTCTATATGTTTAATCCAGTCCGAATCTCCATCTCTCAGTTCATACAGCTCGCGTTCTCCGCCTTTATTATCCAGTACTTGCTGAACTAATTGCTTCAACTCGAGAAGATCTTCTGTTTCCCAGATAATCTCCTTCAAGCCGCTTAATTCCTCGTACTTCGTCTTGCCGTTTTCGATATAGGCGCATACAATTTCAGCCAGAGCAATGGCTGTATTGTCGTAAAGGAAATCCTCCTCTTCTGGATCCTCCGCGAGTAATCCCAACTTTCTGTAGTGGGCTATTAGATCCTTCAATTTGACGGACTTACGGTCCATTGCATATTCGATTAACGCATCAAGAACATCAAGTCCTTCGTCGCTTTCCAGCGATGCTTTTCCCCACGATCCCATCGTAATATTTCTCACCTTTCTTTTTGTATTGTACTATCTTAACACGAATTGGAAGGGAAATATTGCATTTTTTGACTTGTTCTTAATATTCATTAAAGATCCGACATTTTAACGGATCTGGATTGAGGTTAGGGAACGATTGCAGGCGTCCTGTTTACTGCGCCGATAGCCTTTTTTCTACGTAAAAAAACAAGTTAAACAATCGTTACACCATGCTAAAATCACCAAAAACCTCGTGTTCAGTCACAATTCTTACCTCTTAAGAGAAACGGAAACGCCCCAGGTGGACATCGAACAAACGCAGCAAACAGACGGTGCGGTGTCAGCTCACGAATGGATAGCCGATTTACCCTGATACATCAAGGGTTTATTAGTTAATTTAAGCCGCGAAAGTTGAGTAATAATAATATCATCATTGACTTCATTCTCTGTCATTTTTTCATTCTCCTTCCCTTTTTGCAATTCCCTATATGGATTCGAAAATAATTAGAAGCAAAAAACGGATACTAATGGAGTTTTACTTTATCACATAATCATCTTGATTCATTTTGTTATCTTGCTATTACATTCTAATAGTCTTATTTTTTCTAATGTATGAGGTTATAGTGTTAGGTATCACGATTAGGGAGAGATGAAAATGATCGAAGATATACCAACTAGAATAAAAAGCCTAAATTGGGAATCCATTCAAAACGAATTAGATGAAAACGGATTTGCAAAGCTCCCCCCCCATTTTAACAAAGGATGAATGTGAATCTTTCATGGGGCTTTATAACGAAGGAGAGTCATACAGAACGACAATCAATATGACGAGATATCGCTTTGGGAATGGAGAATATAAATATTTTTCATACCCATTACCTGAAGTAATCCAAAGTTTAAGAGAATCTTTTTATCCAGAGCTGGCCAAAACTGCAAATAGATGGTTGGGTTACTTGAAGAAACCTGAACTATTTCCAGATAACCTTCAAGATTTTTTAAAAACATGTGAAGAATATGAACAAACAAGACCAACACCTTTAACTTCATTCAGCAGAAGTCTCCCACTTCTATAAGTGGTGAGATGAATGCCTATTGGTATTCCATTCAGTGGGGGTTCAAGCCCCGGCTGAATAAAGTTAAGCCTCCGGCGGATGCCACAGATTTTCAGAGGAAATTTATCGAGCGAAGCTCGATAAAATCTGGGCGCAAATACGCCAAGGTGCATTTGATTTCTAAAATATGAAAAAGGTGGGTTTAATTGCTTGCACCAAGATTTATACGGAGACGTATTTTTCCCGTTTCAAGTAGTCCTTGTATTAAATCAAAGAGATAAAGACTTTTGCGGCGGTGAATCCCTATTAGTGGAACAAATCCCACGTGCTCAGAGCAGGGGGCATGTAATAACTTTAGAACAAGGTTGTGCGCTTATTTTTCCTACTAACCATAGACCTGTCCTTGGTAAAAAAGGCTATTACAAAAATACGGTTCGACATGGGGTAAGTACGGTTACATCTGGAGAACGATTTGGTCTGGGGATTATTTTCCATGATTCAAAATAAATTTCACTATCTTGCTATTTTATCTTTTTTCTTATACGTACTAATTTACAGGGTGTAAAATGTAAGGAGAGGTGAGGTAAATGACGGACAGTGCCAATATTGGATTTCAAGATAATCATGATTATGGGATGATGACAGATAAAAAATGGCAAGCAATTATTAACAATGATGCATCGTATAATAATCAATTTTTCTATGCTGTAAAGACCACAGGGATCTTCTGTAAACCGTCATGCAAATCTCGCGTTCCGAAAAAGGAAAATGTACGTATCTTTCAAAATGCAGAACAAGCTCTCCAAGCAAATTTCCGCCCTTGTAAACGTTGCAAGCCTACTAATGAGAAATTGCCTGATAGTGAGTGGGTTGCTCTTATCACTGAATACATTGATAAAAATTTCATTGAAAAATTAACACTAGAAACATTAGCAGATATAGCTCATGGAAGTCCCTATCATTTGCATCGAACGTTTAAAAAGATTACAGGCATCACGCCAGTTGAGTATATACAACAAGTTAGATTAAACGTAGCTAAAAAGTACCTGATTCAAACAAATAAAGCGATTGCGGATATCTCCATATGTGTAGGAATGCCTAACACGCCCTATTTTATTACTCTATTTAGAAAGAAAACCGGACATACACCAGCACAATATCGTGAATTATATTGGTCAATGAAGAAAACGGAGGAATTTTAAAATGAAATCAGAGAATAAACCAACACTTTATTGGTTTTTGCTAAAGTATAAAGATTGGAATTTTTATATAGCTTCGACATCTAAGGGGCTTGTGTTTGTTGGTTCACAGAAAAAACCATTCGGGGAATTGTCTGAATGGGCTAAGAAACGCTTTCAGGGAAGTCCTCTAGTTGAAGATGAAGAAAAGCTTGAACCTTATGCGGTTGAAATCATTGAGTATCTTGAAGGAAAACGGCAAACCTTTACGGTTCCTTTTGATTACAATGGGACAGTCTTCCAGCTTGCCGTCTGGAACGCACTTTGTGAGATTCCGTATGGACAAACAAGGACCTATTCCGACATAGCAAACTATATTAACAAACCAGCAGCTGTTCGTGCTGTCGGGGCAGCCATTGGAGCTAATCCAGTTTTAATCACGGTTCCATGTCATCGTGTAGTTGGAAAGAATGGAGCGTTAACCGGCTATCGTGGTGGGTTAGAAATGAAGACAAAGCTTTTGGATATGGAAAGACAGGGGTCATCCAGCAATAAGTAAAATTCCTGTATAATGATTGGAAGCGAGGTCTCCCTATGAAAAGTGAATTATTCTACAAAAAACCAAAAACCATTCTTAATAGAGGTACAGGATTTCTTTCGGGATATACTCATTCACTCAATTCTTATACGGGGTGTTCATTTGGGTGTTCCTATTGTTATGTACGCCAAATGCCCGTATCTCTTTTTCGAGAAGGCGAATGGGGAAATTGGATTGATGTGAAGTACGGAGCAGCAGCTTTACTCGGTAAAGAACTCCGTAGAGAGAAAGCAAAAGGGAAAGTTACGATTTTTATGTCATCCAGCACGGACCCCTATCAACCCATAGAACATAAAGAAAAAGTGACGCGATCGTTATTAGAAGTTATGGTAGATGACCCTCCTGACTTCTTATTAGTGCAGACGAGAAGCCCACTTGTAAGTCGAGATATCGATTTGCTACAGCACTTAAAAGACAGAGTCCGGGTAAGTATAACCATTGAGACGGACTCGGAAACGATACGTAAACATTTTACTCCAGAGGCACCTCCTATTCAGGCACGCTTTAAGGCATTGCAAAAATTAGCAGAGGCAGGAATTCCAACCCAAGTTGCAATAGCCCCCGTATTACCGAGTGGGGAATATTTTCCTGATAAATTGAAACCATTTGTCAATCGGATATGTATTGATGACTATTTTATGGGCGATGGTAGTGGAGGAAAACGCACAAAAAAACTAGGAATTGAAAAAAAATACGCTGAACTTGGTTTAGAAGAATGGTATGGCCCTCAAGCCTATAAAAAAGTATATAAGAGACTTTTGAATAGATTTTTGAAAAAACAGATTTTTATTAGTCAGTCGGGGTTCGAGCCATAGCGAAAGGAGGATATATAAAACACCGTGTATTTTTTGCCGATTAACAGACGGCGATCTCGGCAGGTTTTAGGCCGTGTGCCGTTTGTTTATCTGAAAAATATGCGACGTGGAAGAAAGAGAAATTGCAATGATACGAAAGACGTAAACATTCATAAACTAACTTCTTTTTCATGTTGTTCCAATTTCATTGGCTCCTTTTTACTTTCCTATCTCCGCTTCATACTGCGGATGAGACTTTTAGTTTCCTTATCCACACGATTAGATTCTGTAATCTTTTGCAAGGCTTTATTATAAGTAAAATCATCGAGTGTGTTGTTTCCCAAATATGTCATTGTCGAATCGGGAAACTTTACATAACATATAGAGACAGCCCAAGCTACCGCCATTTTGGCATAAAACCCTTCATGCTCTACACGATCCAGGAGGATTAACACCCTGTTGATGTATTCAGTCTCAATATAGAAGTCTAGGAGCATAACCACTCCAAATCGTAGCTCATATTCTTTCTTAGAAGACAGATATGGTTGTAAAAACCCCCATACACGCTCCTTATTTTCCTTTGTAAATTTTAGACCTGTACAAAAGCTGTCACATACCGACCAATTATCAATTTTTGGTACAAACGAAGCCACATAAGAAAGAATTTCTTCAATATCCGTCTCAACATAACCAATGACCATGCCTTGCAGCATGATTTCCTCAAAATATTCATCTTTTGCAGTTTCAAGGTAAGTGCGCCAGTCACCCTTTACAATTTTTTTTGCTATTTTACGAAGCTCAGGCAGCCGAACACCTAATACATTGTTAATGGTAGGTATAAGTGCGGCCGAAAACTTCTGATAGTCTGTATCAATGAGTTCAAAGATTTGCTTTCTAATTGGATCTTCCATTATTACACTCCTGTTTTCATGAATTCGATAAACTAGGCTTTGTCGTTATTCTAAAAGTTTTACTATAACAGATTTTTTTTTTGAAAAATCCAAGAGATGAATATAACAGCAAGATATCGAAATAATTTTATTAGTTACTTTTATATATGGCTTGTATAAATAATACTGGAGAAATAAAAGATGACTAGTAAAAAACTCTTTGGAACAACACTAAACCTTGAAATACAAAAATACAAGTTGCAATTACAACTTTAACGTTGTTATTCAAATAATAATTCAATACAGTTATTTGGGATGCCATATGAAAAGATATTATCAGTCGAATATGACTAATACTTTCTTCATAATCGAGTACAATTGTTAACTTCATTCAGCAGAAGTCTCCCACTTCTGTAAGTGGTGAGATGAATGCCTATTGATATTCCATTCAGTGGGGGTTCACCCCCCGGCTGAATAAAGTTAAAGCCTCCGGCGGACGCCACAGATTTTCAGAGGAATTTATCGAGCGGAGCTCAGATAAATCTGGGCGCAAATATGCCAAGGCGTATTTGATTAAAAAATCTCCTTAACGTTGTAAAACCGCGTTAAGCTGGTGGTACCCCAAAAAATAAAAAAAGTGTAATTTCTTGTATTTGGGGTACAGCCGATATACGCTTATAAATCTATCACAAGCATTAGCGGACATTATGGGGTAGCACCAACATTTTGACGTAAAACCCAAGCTAATACAATTTTTGGAATGAATAGACTTGCTTTTCCTACGCTAAACGATTTTTCATATAGGGTTCCCGCCAACATTTTAACGAAAATATACGCTAAGCCAATATTTAATACAATCAAGCCGATAATTCCTACTCAAAGGGACTATCTATAGAAGCTTGCTCACGTTTCAAATTTTATGGTGGATTGTTCATTTCGGCTGCCGTCACTGGCGTGCGCCGCCCAAGTGGAAAGAGATTGTTTCGAAATCTTGCGGTTTCATTCGAAAATGCGTACACCCGAGTTCTGCGAGTGTATAATCTGAATCAGCAATGAAATTTCACAAGATGAAGGGGGATGCATTTTCCACATGATGAAGCATAATTCAATTCTTAATCTTGAAATGGATGAACGCATGGACATTGGAACCTATCTGTTGGAACAAATCAATGACTATATGACCCACGTACGCGGGGGTCGTGTCTCACCTGAACTCAGCGTGGATGCGGTTGCAGAACACGCACGTAAATTATCTTTTGAGCATCCCGTCAGCGCGCGCGAGGCGATTCATCATATACTGGAGGGATTAAGGCAATACCAGGTGCATACGCCACACCCGCGATATTTCGGCCTGTATAATCCGCGGCCCAACTTCATGGGAATTATGGCGGACACGATTACTGCAGCATTCAATCCGCAGCTTGCAGCCTGGAGCCATGCGCCTGTAGCGGTCGAAATGGAGAACTATGTATTGAAAGAGATAGCTTCAAAATTTGGTTATTCAGTAGAGACAGCAGATGGAACATTTACAACGGGGGGAGCGGAAGCAAATCTGACGGCCGTATTGACCGCACTAGTTCATTGTTTTCCATCTTATGCCAAAGGGGGGCTGAGGTCGCTCCCCACGCATCCCGTCATGTATGCCTCTGCAGAGAGCCACCATTCCTTAGTAAAGGCAGCGCGTTCCTGCGGACTGGGTACAGATTCCCTTCGTATTATTACGACGGGATCTGATATGCATATCGATGTTCATGCGCTTCATCACCAAATTCAAGTGGATCGCGCTGCTGGATACACTCCTTTTCTCATCATTGCGACGGGTGGAACGACCGGCACCGGGGCGATTGATCCCATTAACGAAATGGCAAATCTGGCTGAACGTGAGCAACTGTGGCTGCATGTGGATGCTGCGTACGGTGGAGCCTCCGTGTTTGCTCCAGAACTGCGGGATCTACTTCGTGGTATTGACCGAGCGGACTCCATTACCTTCGACGCGCATAAGTGGATGTCTGTCCCAATGGGAGCGGGAATTTATATCACACGACACAAGGATATCTTACATAAAACATTCAGTATCACGGCAGATTATATGCCGAAAGAAGGGGCTGATCTGGATGTTATTGATCCGTTCACCCATTCAATTCAATGGTCGCGAAGGTTTATCGGTTTAAAAGTATATTTATCGCTTGTGACGGCTGGTTGGGAAGGCTATCGCAGCATAGTGCAGCACCAAACAGAGATGGGCAATCGGTTGCGCCAGGAGCTTGCTTGCTCAAACTGGAAGGTTGTCAATGATACCGTATTGCCTGTCGTATGCTTTACGGATTCCAATATTCCATCAAAGATCCAGTCGAATTTCGCATCATTTATATGTCAAGAGATATTACGTTCAGGGCAGGCATGGATTTCAGTATACAAAATAAACAAGGCTCCAGTTTTGCGGGCTTGTATTACGAACTATGATACAACAGAGGAAGATATTATGGTATTGATGCAGTTGCTGAATGGAGCAAGAGCAAAATATTTTGAAGAGGCATCCGAACGGTCTGAGCTGAATCAATAACCAAGGAAGACTTTATACCATCAATGGGCTGACCAATAGTCAAGTAATGACTTATGGTAGCCCATTGTTTTTTGGGGAAATGAATTGTCTTATGACTTCATAAATAAGTAATTTAACTTCATTCAGCAGAAATCTCCCACTTCTTTAAGTGGTGAGATGAATGCCTATTGGTATTCTATTCAGTGGGGGTTCAAACCCCGGCTGAATAAAGTTAAAGCTTCCGGCGGATGCCACAGATTTTCAGAGGAAATTTATCGAGCGGAGCTCGATAAAATCTGGGCGCAAATACGCCAAAGCGCATTTGATTAAGCCTTGAATCTACGGTACCCAAACTTTTGGCTTAAAGCCTAAAGCATCCACTATCCTGTTATAAACTAATTTTATTCGGAATTGTGCAAATTCCTCTTCAACTAGAAAGTAATCAGCTATGTCAGTAGCCATTACAACTTCTTAATAGAGGCTGTAAATACATCTTTAAAAATCGTTCTGGCATTGAATTAAGAAGTAAGCGGCCATACGTTTAGCTTGGTTCTCTGCATTGGCCAATTCTTACTTGTTTGCGGTTAATTGTGGATAATGGCTGTACAAGTGACTGAGCTCTTCAACGAACAATAATTTTTATAACATCATGCATGAAAAGCAAAATACGGAACCAGACAGCACGGCAGTAAGGGGCGTGTTGATATGCTCGTTTTTTTTACTTAAGAATTCTTAAGAATTTTTACAACTATTTCTTTAGGTTTGAAATGTATTCTAAAAGCGTTAAAAATATTCAAACCTAAGGAGTGATATACCATGAAGTCTTTTCTTTTTCAATATCTATTAAATCCAAGAACTGTTGGAGCAATATTGCCAAGTTCAAAGAATCTTGCACAAAGAATGGTGGATAATATTGATTTTGAAACTGCAGATTATATCGTGGAATATGGCCCTGGTACGGGGGTCTTTACTGATAAAATCATCGACAATAGAGAGCCACACACGGTAGTTATGTTGATTGAAAGTAATAGGGAATTTTGCAAGCTGCTAAAGGAAAAATATAAGAACGAAGAGAATATATTCATTGTAAATGGTTCTGCTGAGGACACCGATAAATATATAAATGAATACGGAATTCCTTATATTGATTATGTGGTCTCCGGTTTACCTTTTACGAGTTTGCCTAAAGGTGTATCGAATACTATTTTAATTAAAACAAAAAGGTTGTTGGGTGATCATGGAAAATTTGTAACCTTCCAATATACCCAATTAAAGAAAAAATTAATTTGCCAATATTTTAAGCGAATCGAAGTAAAGCGGGAGTTTCGAAATATACCGCCTGCTTATGTATTCTCTTGCAGCAATCAGTAAACAGGCTTTCAAAATTTTTTATAAATGGAGGGTGAATTTACTTTGAATGGTAAGGTTTTAATTGTGGATGACGACCATGAAATTCGAAAACTAATATCGATCTATTTAGGAAATGAGGGATTAAAAACTCAAACTGCGGGCGATGCGCTTGAAGCATTGAAATGGTTGGAAGAGGATGAATTTGACCTCATTATTTTAGATATCATGATGCCGAAAATGGATGGAATCGAGGCATGTATGAAAATAAGGGAAGAACGGCATATGCCAATCATAATGCTTTCAGCTAAATCGGAAAATATTGATAAAATTCAAGGTCTTGCTTCCGGTGCAGATGATTATATCACTAAACCATTTAACTCGATGGAACTAATGGCAAGAGTCAAATCGCAGCTCAGAAGATATAAAAAATACAATGTTGATGCAGATAGCAATAAGAGCATTATTGAAATTGGGGATCTTATCATCAATACAGATACACGCCAAGTATGGGTGAGGAAGAAGGAAGTGAGGCTTACTCCGAAGGAATTTGATATTCTTGAACTCCTTGCCCGTAATAAGGGGATTGTTTTGAGTGTCAGCCGGATATATGAAGCTGTTTGGAAGGAGGATTTCTTTAAATCGGATAGTACAGTTATGGTTCATATTACAAAAATAAGAGACAAAATTGAAGAGGACCCTAAACATCCTATTTTTATAAAAACTGTTTGGGGAGTAGGATATAAAATATGAGGTCAAAAAGGTTTTGGAATAAGTTAAGTGTTGAACTCCTCATAGCCATTACAATAAGTTTTTCCGTATCACTTTTTATTACAATTATTATTTCACAATTTATCAATCGAAATTATTTAATAAATGCCAATCAGATTGGCATGCTCAAATACAACCTCATTGTGCTCCTCATTGCTGCTGTTGTTATCTTATCATTTATCAGCATTTTTTTGTTCCTAATCAGGAAGAAAATAAAATATTTAAAACTAATAATCAAAAATGTCCAAAACATAGCAAATGGTAAATTGGGTTCTACTATTGTGATTAAGGGGAGTGATGAGTTAGCCCAGCTTGCAAGCAATATCAACTTTATGTCTAAGGAACTCGAAAATAAATTTGAACATGAGAGAAAGATGGAAAATGCTAAAAATGAGCTCATTACGAATATTTCGCACGATTTGAGGACACCGCTAACGTCAATCATTGGTTATCTAGATTTGCTGAGAAAAAAAGAGTATAAAAGTGAAGAACAATTAACAGATTATGTAGAGACGATTTATTCCAAATCGCAAAAGCTTAAAACAT
This sequence comes from Siminovitchia terrae, assembly GCF_003605405.2. GTDB lineage: Bacteria > Bacillota > Bacilli > Bacillales > Bacillaceae_C > Siminovitchia > Siminovitchia terrae. Next base: position 28,300 of record NZ_QYTW02000039.1, read on the forward strand.
TGATCTACGAACTGTTCGAATATACCAAGCTGACAAGTCCTGATGTCATATTAAACCTTACTGAAGTTGAATTGAGCGGTTTATTGGAACAGGTGGTGGGTGAATACATTCCGATTTTCGAAAAAGTAGGGTTACGTATTCAGAAATCAATTACTGATGAAGATCTACTGGTTATCATGGATGTAGAAGAAATGGTACGTGTTTATGATAACCTTTTGATGAATGCCAAAAAATACAGTATAAAACCCTCTTTCATAAAGATCAATCTTTATTCAGATGGAGTTAAAGCGTTTTTGTCGATTTCCAATCGGGTAGAGGATCTTCCGGTTGAAGACGTTAATCAATTATTTGAGCGTTTTTATCGGGGGGATCGAGCCAGAAGAGAGGATGGAGGGGCAGGTCTTGGACTCGCCATATCAAAAAGAATCGTTGAGATTCATGGCGGAACCTTAACAATAGATTATAAAGGAGAGTGGCTGACCTTTACGATCGGACATAGTCTGAAAGAGTAACAGCTTACAGGAGCATTATTTCCTGTAAGCTGTTATTAAATTTTTCGGCTTGTATTAAACCTTTGCTTAAGATGGATCTGTAAACAATAGAAGGTAGGGAAGAATGGAAGATGGGGAAGAAAATATTTGTAGTTATAAGGCTATACCTATATATTTTCTTAAATGTTGATTTTCAATAAAGTTGTTTAAAAGCGCTCATTATTGCCCGAACCCCATTATGTTATTCCACAAAAGGGACATATTGTTGAAGAAAGAATTTCTGAAGTTAAGATGCGTAAAACTAACGGATATAAGAAATTTTACTATTGGTATTATAGGCACAGTTTTTATGCTCGACATGGTAAAAATGATTGCTGCGGATTATCAATTAAAAAAGCAGTATTAGGAGCTGGAAATTCTAATGACTCAATTTACAAAACTTGTCTCTTCAGAAAATTCCTTGGACAGTGTGTGGGGGAAGAAAGATTATATTGCGTTGTTATTAACTTCATTCAGCAGAAGTCTCCCACTTCTGTAAGTAGAGAGATGAATGGCCTATTGGTATTCCATTCAGTGTGGTTTCAAACCCCGGCTGAATAAAGTTAAAGCCTCCGGCGGATGCCACAGATTTTTAGAAAAAATTTATCGAGCGAAGCTCGATAAAATCTGGGCGCAAATACGCCAAGGCGCATTTGATATTGGCCTGAAAACGTTCGCTATTTTTAATTATTGGCGGTGCTTTCACCTTACAAATTGTTATCAGTTTAGTCCGTTCATTCCTTCCCCAACAGAGTAACGGCACAGANTGGCCTGAAAACGTTCGCTATTTTTAATTATTGGCGGTGCTTTCACCTTACAAATTGTTATCAGTTTAGTCCGTTCATTCCTTCCCCAACAGAGTAACGGCACAGAAACAGAACTACCGTCTTTAATTGATCCTTTAACTGCGAGCCAAAGGTTCTAGCATTTTTTACCAAGATGGAAACCTTAAATAAATGATGATTTCTCTACCATACAATGATTGAAAATCTAAGAACCTAAATTTAACCCTCTACAAAGTGGGAATCATTTCCAGTAGGGGTTTTTAGTTTGTAATCTAACATCTTAAGGAAATTGAATTCAAGAAAATATTTCCTCCATAAATTTTATCTCTTATTATATCTTGGGTTTTTCTTGATAATTCCCATCTAAACTAAATCTATCAAGAAAAAGGGGTAGATCATATGAATATTGAGATACAACATTTACAACAGTTTTATGGAAGGAAACAGGTGTTATTTGATATTAATTTACATCTAGAGACAGGAATGTTTGGTTTGCTTGGGCGAAATGGGTCTGGGAAATCGACGTTAATGAAAACATTAGTTGGTCTTCAGAAAAAGGCGAGTGGAAGCATTACAATTTGTGGGATCCCAATTGAGAAAGCAAAGGAAATTCGCGAAATTATTGGGTATTTGCCGCAAGATTTTTCGGTATACCCGAATATGACTGTGAAGCAAGTACTTGATTATTTAGGTGTGTTAAGTGGGATGGCGAAAAAGGAATTGGAGCAAAAAAGCCATGGGTTATTAGCACAAGTCAATTTACTTGAGCATCAGTATAGAAAGGTAAAGAGTTTATCCGGTGGGATGAAGCGTCGCCTTGGTATTGCACAGGCATTACTTCATAACCCGAAAGTCGTGATTGTCGATGAGCCGACAACTGGGCTTGACCCAGAAGAACGCATTCGTTTTCGTAATTTATTATCGGAAATAGCCAAAGATAGAATTGTTATTCTTTCTACTCATATTGTTGGTGATATTGAAGCGACGTGTGAGCAAATCGCGATTTTACACGAGGGCCATATACAATATCGTGGTACTGTACAGGGGCTGCTTCATGAAACCGATCAAAAAGTATTTAGTGCAACAATAAAAGCATCAGAGTTAGAAAAATTCAAATCACAATATAGCGTGACAAGTATGCTCACTCAAGGTCAGGAAGTAGTCGTTCGTTTTGTTAGTGAGAAGATGCCGATCATTTCTTCTAAAGCAGTTGCTCCTAACTTAGAGGATGCGTATCTGTATTTTATTCATCGAGGTGAACGTCGATGAATTTGTTTTGGATAGAGTTTAAAAAAGTGATACTTAGTATTCCGTTTGTAATTTTTTTAGTAGCAGTCGTATTGTTTAACTTTACTCAATATCATCAGGACATCGAAAAGATAGAACCGCCAGAACCGAATTTAGAGCAGTACGGCTATATGCAAAAAGATGACCCAAGTATTATTATGCCAAGAGCGATGGAACGGCTTGCAATGGAAATTGCCGCTAATACTTTCGTTGCGTACCCTCTTTCCTTTTATAAAGAGGTTACATTATCTAAAGAGAAATTAAAGCGTGTTAACGAACTCGCTCAATCATTAAAAAGTGATATGGTCTATCAAGATTTTAAAGAAATTATGCAGCAAATCAATGTAGAAATTGGAGGTGGCTCCAGCTACGGCGACCAAGCATTAGTTCGCGAATTTGGTTATGTGGAAATGACATACGAGGATGCTGTCGAGGAGTATGAGAGGGTTGTAAAGAACGACCAATATACTGCTGCATATGCACGTTATTTTGCAGATTACTTAGGGATTTTATTAGCGATATTGCCTGCTTTTATTGCGGTGGCGATTAGTTTAAAGGATAATGCTGCTCAAATGACAAGTTTGATTTATTCACGCAGTATTTCTTCGACTCGCTTAATCATTACGCGTATTACAGCGATTGTAACAGCGTTGTTTCTCCCAATTTTATTGTTATCCGTTTATGAAACAACTGTGATTTACAGTATGTATCCTGGTGAGGTTCTAAAGCCATTTGCCTTTATTTCCTATAGTGTTGGATGGTTATTACCAACAATTTTGTTTGTTGTAGCACTCGCTTTATGTACTACGGAGTGGACGGGTTCACTGATCGCTATAGCTGTTCAGCTTGTAATGTTCTTTGTTTCACTACAAATGGGTATGACACAACTGCAAGGTGGCTACGGGCAAGGAATGATGAATGTGCGACATAATATTATTGGTGCAACTGAAACCTTTATGCAATATAAAGAAGCCTTATTTTTGAACCGTCTTGGCTATGTCACCGCCTCGTTCGTGTTCATTATACTAACAGTTTGGGGGTATGAGCATAAAAGAAAGGGGATGCCTACAAGATATGAAAGGCTTCAGCAATTTTGGAAAAATCGCCATCGTTAATATGCGACATTTCTTTTTACTATCACTATTATTCACCTTGTTGTTTGAAGGGTTTTTACTGTATCAATTTGGGGTATTCCAACTAAATAGTCGTACCGTCCATAAAGTGTTTGAAATGTTTTTGCCATTGCTGGGTATTGTGTGGATGTCGAGTATTTGTTTACCTGAGCAGACTCGTGATATTGAAGCAGTCGTTCGTATACGAAAAATTTCTTATTGGCAAGTGTTAGTATTACGACTAATGATAAGTACTAGCTTTATTGTATTAGCCATTTTATTATATAGTGGTATTTTACAATGGAATAGTACGGTAATTAGCGGCAAAGTATTATTTGCAACAATTGTTAATGCATTGTTTTTAGGAAGTATTGGGTGCCTTGTGCATGCTGTTACAAGGCAAAGCACTACCAGCTTAATGATACCGATCTTATTTTATCTATTAAACTTCTTTTTACCGAAGGAGTTAGGTGTACTTTATTTATTTGATTTAGATGCAGAGCGCTGGTGGATGGTTGGTGTAACGATTGTCCTCTACACCTTGGCGTTACTAAGAAAAAGTTAAGAAAGGATAAAAGCGTTGAGCCCTAAATTATTAATTGTTGATGATGAGCCGTCAATTGTGCATTTACTAAAGGATCATTTTGAATTTCATGGCTATGAGGTTTATACTGCCTTCGATGGTCTAGAGGCGATTCAGCAAGCCCAGCAACATCCAGAATGTATTCTGCTTGATATAAATATGCCCGAGCTTGATGGCTTAGAAGTATGTAACCGAATTCGTGATGTGGTGAGTTGTCCAATTCTTTTTGTGACAGCGAAAATCGAGGATAGCGACAAGGTGAAGGGGCTTCAAGTTGGTGGAGATGATTATATCGTTAAGCCATTTTCTTTGCCCGAATTAACAGCGCGGGTGGAGGCACATATCCGTCGCGACCAACGTCATCTTCAGAAAAAACGTGTTTATTTATCGACAGAATTAATGATTGATTACGAGGCAAAGGAACTGTATGTGGCGAATACAGAAATCAACTTAACGAAAAAGGAATTCGATATTGTTGAGCTTTTATCAACATATCAGGGACAGGTATTTGATAAGGAACGCATTTATGAAGTATTGTGGGGGTTAGAAAGTGATGGCGATAGTGCCGTTGTAACTGAGCACATTCGTAAAATTCGATTAAAATTCTTAAAACTTGATACGCAGCCACCGATTGAAACGATTTGGGGTGTAGGCTATAAATGGAAAATCTAAAACATCTCTCCATCAAAAAGACAGCAATGTTATTTATGGTCATTGCCTTAATAGTCGCTACATGTCTTGTGGCAATTACGAATTTAGTTGTTGAAATGATACGCTCGGATATTTATATAGCATATGCTATAGACGGTGAGAAATTTTATTTAACGACGGATACAGGGGATCAGCTCGGTAATGATGTAGTTTTGTCATCAAAGGGCACTACCTTTTCAAAGGTCGATAACCGAGAAATGACCACCTTAAATATTATTAGCTTTGCCTCTATTCCCTTTTTCTTTATTGTGTGTATTGTCATTGCAGCATTGCTCTTTTTTCGTTTAAAACTTCAAAAACCGCTAACAATTTTAGAGTATGCGACAAAACAAATTCAGAAGCAAAATTTGGATTTCGAACTGTCCTATCCTATTCGAGATGAGATGGGGCAAATTATTACATCCTTTGAGGATATGCGGCAGGCACTTGAGAAAAATCATTATGAATTATGGCGTACCTCTGAAGAACGTAAACGACTAAATGCTGCCTTCGCCCATGAATTGCGCACCCCTTTAACAGTTTTAAAGGGACATATTGAATTTGTAGCAGAACACGCTGAGGACACTCGATTTACTAAAGAAAAACTGCAATCTAATAGTAAGATTATGCATCAGCAAATTAAACGACTTGAAAACTATGTGGATAGTATGTATGGCATTCAAAAGCTGGAGAATCTAAAGATAATAGAGAACAAGGTTTTTAAAAACGACTTTGAGCAGGCAATTCGAGAAATAACACGATTACTTGATGTTAAACAAATGGTTCATTTAGAAATGAGAGTAACGGAGGAAGAACTGAACGTTGACTTTCCAGCAATAATGCAAGTATATGAAAACTTACTTTCAAATGCCCTGCGTTATGCACATTCTAATATTACCATTCATATTTCGACAAATACAGAGCTGCTTATCCAAATAACTGATGATGGCAAGGGCTTTACCACTACAGAAATTAAACATGTTACAAAGCCTTTTTATCGCACAGAAAAGGATCAATCGATGCAGCATTTAGGAATTGGTTTATATATTAGTAAATTAATTTGCGAAAAGCATTCAGGTCGGCTGATTATCCAAAATTTAGAAAATGGTGCGGATATACAGGCAAGCTTTAAACTATAGGGAGCTATTGGCATTATATTGTGTCACTTTAAATGTTATATTTTAAAGCTCTTTGACTATAGCAGCGCTATTCGTAAAATCATGTATACCTCTAACGCCGTGGAAAGTATGTTTTAGGAAAGTGACCAAAACAGGGCATTCCCCAATGAGAATGCCCTGTTAAAAGTATTATATTTGCGTATTAAAGAATTGGAAATAAAATGGGATAGCGGGCGTATCCAAAACTGGACCATGGTCAGTAACCAGTTGCTCCTTCATGATGAGCTGAAAGTTAGGGTTTTAAAATACCTTGAGTAAAGTGTACTTACACACTTTATTGGAAAAACCCGGTTAAATTTATTTGTTGTTTTAACTTCATTCAGCAGAAATCTCCCACTTCTATGAGTGGTGAGATGAATGCCTATTGGTATTCCATTCAGTGGGGGTTCAAACCCCGGCTGAATAAAGTAAAAGCCTCCGGCGGATGCCACAGATTTTCAGAGGAAATTTATCGAGCGAAGCTCGATAAAATCTGGGCGCAAATACGCCAAGGCGCATTTGATAAATTCCCCTTATTTGCTTAAGATAGCTGAACCCCCCTTTTTTAGTCGTTTTCCCTGCACTTCCTACAATCCCAGCGAATAATGAGGGAACATTTTTTTCAGGTTTCCTATTATTCTTACTAAATCCCATCTAGAAGCCAGAAAGTACCTTGGCATATTCAAATGGAGTTGGAAGGATCAATGGCAACACTCTCCGTTCACCTTCGGCCCTAGCCGATTTAATTTCGGCAGCATAATTTATTTGCGGTTCCAGGATCCAAAATTTACGGTTTTTATCCATAACTAAATCTAGGCAAGCGTCCCCTAGCTTAGATCCCGTTTTTTCCATTACTTTCAAAGTCCTAATGCAAACCTGTGTCATTTCTTCTATTTTTTGCTTTGTTTCGTCCTCATTTAATCCGTAAAACTTCTTCAATGCCTGTTCACCGGGAATGATACTTTTCCTATTTTTAGAATTTGCAATAATACTATTTTTTTGCCCAACCTTAGTTTCAATTCCGGAAAACCGCCAATTTTTTGTATAATCTTTTTGGAGATAAATTCGAAAATCAATCTTATTTTGTTTTTCATTGAATGTAAGAATTTCCTTTTGAACGATATAAGTTTTATTTTTTACCAAATTATCTTTAAGAGTTTGTGCTAAGGCATCCTTGGATTTAATTTCAATCTGTTTACCGAGTATATCCGACCATAAATAGCCCTTGTTGATTTTCTTTACATGAAAAATACCATTTCCTCCAGCCATTGTTGCCGGTTTTAAATAAACACTATCACATGATTTCAGTGACTTTAATAAGCTATTAACGTTTTTGTACTCCTTCGTCCTTGGTAAATGATTCCTTATTACCGCTTGCTTGGACATGATATTCCAAAACTCTAGCTTATTGCTATTTCCATACGGATAATTAAAGATGGTATCCCCCAAATGTTTTTTTAGGAATTTGTATCTAGATTTCCTTAAAGGTATTCGGTTAAAAATCGCACATGGTAAAGGAAACGTACCCCATATAAAGGATTTGGTTTTAGGATCATAATAATAACCTGAGATAGTCTTGTTCTGCTTATTAAGCAAGTCAGGGGAAAATAGGAATATAAGCCCTTTTATTTTGCTGTAGTTGGCAAAACGTAGGAGCTGTTGATTAGGATCATTCATATACCTCTGGTATACAACCATACCAATAACAGGCCCTAAAAATAGCTGGTTGTTCATAAAATAATACTCATATGGTAAAGGTGGGATGGTTATATGCTCGGATAATCTTTGCGGGACTATTATTTCGCCTGTTTTTAATTTGTTGTTAATGCTTATTTTTAGCTTTTTTGTTAATTGACCAAAATGGAGTTTGATATAGGCGGTTTTTATATCTAGATGTTGGAGCGTCTGGCTATTAAGGTAAATAAGGTTTTCATCTTTATTACTATGCTTAATTAAATAAAAGAATCGATCTTTTAAATATTTTACGGTTTTATCCAAGCTCATTAGACTAAACTTTTTATCTTTATTACTAACCTTAATTGAATAGAAGTATCGATCTTTTATATATTTTACGGTTTTAATCATGTTCATTGCACTAGATCCTTTTACAAGGATTGAACTAGAGTCTTCAATAGAATTTTTAAGCTCTCTATGCATATCACTGCGGTGTTTAAAATGAATGACCTTGTTAGGGTCATAGCCTGCATCTATTGCCCCTTCTTTAATCCATTTTGCCCCTTTTCCGTAGGTGAAAATGGCGTCAACTTGTTTATGGGTCAAGTACGCTCCAATCTCTTTATGCCCTTTCTCCGTATGGTCGCCCAACTCCAGCATGCTACCAAGGACAACAATTTTTTTCTTTCCTTTTCCCAGCTTTTCCTGTACATCTATCGCAGCTTTTACAGATTGGGGATTTGCGTTGACTGTATCATCAATTAAAAGGGATTGGTTACTCAATTCCATTATGTTTAAACGTTTAATAGGTACTTGAAATTTTGCCAATCCTTCTCTGATTTCAGAAGGAGTAAACCCCATTTCGTGTGAGACGGCAACTGCAAACAATGCATTATGAATATTATGGAGTCCAAATGTAGGAATAAATAATGCCAGCTGTTGATCATCAAGGGTGACAGTAAATTTCATTCCACCTTTAACATATTTTATATCTTTAGCATTATAGTCAGATTGTTTATCTGTGCCAACTGTAATAATCCGGCCTTTAAATGTGCTTGTATCTAATAATTTTGAGTTTTCGTCATCGTTATTGATTAATAACATTCCGTCAGGTTTCATATGCTTGATTAAAGAAGATTTAAAGCGTGCGGTTGATTCAATACTATTTCCCAGGTTACCATAATGTGCTGTGGCAACATTTGTGATAATAGAGATGTTAGGCTGAACGTGGCTGCAGTGTTTTTCCCCGGCGCCTTGTTTGCCCATACCTAGTTCTAATACGATGGCATCAACAGAGGGATTGTAACTTTCCGCAATTTGCTGCGTATTATTTGGTAAATTTTTGTTGCCTGTATTTTTCAATATTTCCCATTTTTGTTCTAAGATTGCCGCTATAAACTCTCTTGTTGTGGTTTTTCCGTTACTTCCAGTAACGGCAATTACCGGAATATCCAAAATTAAAGGATTCATTGAGATTCCTCCTAAAATCATTGTTTTTGTAGTTGCAAGAGTAATCAGAAAGAGGTGATAAAAATGTTTTGGCTATTTAACCTTTTTTATAGCCATTTTTGCTAATAGCAGGGTAGGATCAATCATTTCTGATTCCGTATTAAAATATGGAAACATGAGCGGAATTTCAGTGCAGCATCCTAACAGCTTAGAAACACCTTTTTGATGATAAGCATTAATTATTTCATTAACCCTCCCGAGAGATTGCTTATTCTTTTTTCCCCCTTTAACATTCTTAATTGCATGATCAATAATTTTCTGTTCTCTGAGGTTTGGGACTATTATTTGAAAAGGGGTGTTATCAAAGGCCTTTTGATATAACCCAGAATTAACTGTCGTTTCCGTAGCAAGAAGTACTATTTTTTTGTTCTCTAGATCCTTATATTCGAGGGATACAGCCTGTACAGTATTTTCAACCATGCTGTAAAATGGGATTGAAATTTCATTTTTTACATCATTAAACCATATATGAGCTGTATGGCAGGGCATGATAATGAAATCTGCTCCAGCTTGTTGCAACAGTAGGGCAGAGTTAATTAATTCGGATTTGGGGCTGTTAGAGGGCCGGTTGACACCAAGTACTCTCGGCGGGATTTTTGGATTGTTGTAGATAAGAATTTTAAGATGATCTTGGTCAATCTGGGCAGGGGTGTTCATAACAATTTTTTGAAATAAATCAACTGTTGCATAAGGGCCCATCCCGCCCAGTATACCAATTGTTCTACACACCTATTGATCATCTCCCCTTAATGTAAATTTCATTTCTTAGGTTAGTAATCTGCTAAGGGTGTCTTCAAGCTGTTCTGTTAATTCTTTCTTCGAAAATAGTGAAAATAGCATAGCAAATGCAATCGGTTTTACAATAACATCTATATTAATATGAACATCAACGTTTGAATTACCGCTTTCAGAAACCTTTGATTGTGCAAAATTATCTAATACAGAAGTTGCCTTAGTTCTAATAAGGTCATCTAAGTTATCAAAAAAGGGGTATCTTCCTTGCTCATAGTAGATTGTCCCCCTTTATTAGAAATCTATCTCCTGCTCCGCCTTAACGAATGAAGCTACGTTTGATTTAGAACGGGAGCAAACATTAATATGATTGGTGGAATTTCCACTGTTGATTATTTCCGCTATATTTTTGTTCCTAACTTGGTTTTTATTTTTCTCATTCTCGTAAGAAGAGCCCATTTTCATTCCTCCATTCATATTTATTTACATAATGTTTAGCGGGCCTAAAAAAAAATCTATCCCTCTTCTTCTGCTATCTCCTGCTCCTGTTCTTGTTCAGCGTCGGCTTTAACTGCTGAATCTGATTTTGAAAATGATTTAGAACGAGCATTTAATGTGTTTTTTGAATTACCACTAGCAGCAATCCTTGCAGTGCTAATGCCTTCCATCGAATTTAGCTCCTCGGAACTATCTTCGTTATGACGCCTGTTACAACATCCGCATTCTTTCTTCTTATGATGCTCATGGTAGTGTCCTGATGACGGTCTACGTCTATACTTATCATGATGCTCATCGTAGTAATATCGCGAGAATGTAAACTATCCCTTCATAGGGTTCTTCCTTACTAATCTATGCAAAGCTCAACAAACCGGATGGGTAAGCTATATAGGACAAGTGTGGATTTTAAAAATTGATAATAGTAATTTCATAATTTAAAGCTCTTAAGGTACAAGGCTTTCAAGGCAAAAAAATGGAGCACCTCCCCAAAACCTGTTTAATGTTAGTAATCACAACAAACATAACAGAAAGGAGAGAATGCCCATGGCTATTATACGTAAACAAAGCTTATTTGACATGCATGATAGACTCAATACCAGGCTGCTGATTTTGATGTTGGGGTGGGAATGGTGTCGAGGTAGTCTCCATTGACTTCAAATCGAGGTTTGAAATACTGCCTCAAAGTGATGGGGAGGCTCCATCTTAAATAATTAATCCTAATTATAAAGATAGTAGAAAGCTAAAAGATAATTTAAAGCCGAGAGGGGTTTATCGGAGTTTAGTCGGATGAATATAAAGTATACGATTGTGTTTTGGGATTTTAAGGAAGATATAAAAGGGGCTCATAAAGAACCCCCATAGACGAAATCGTATTAGTAATGTTGATTTTTTCACACATTGGTTTTAAAGAATCTTGATATATCAATGTTTTAATGCAAATCACTAGATTTGCATTAAAAGAAAAAATAGTCAAGCATTAATTTTCCATATCTCGAATTTATATTTGAATATTCAGATATGAAATGATTCCATTTAGAGAAAAAAAGATATCAAGGATTCAATGGTTAGGGATTTGGACTGGACTACCATACCCTAATTATAAGGTTTTTTTGTATTTTCAAAACCGCAGCGATTCGGCATCCCATTTCCTTTGCTGCCAATAAGTCTGCCAAGGAGTCGCTGACTATAAGCGTCTCTTCTCCATTTTCAATCGGCAGCTTTTCGGCAAGACACTCGTCTTCCGAGTTTTCCCATTAAATATTATCTCCTTTCTTCTAATTACTTACAATTAATAAAACAATACTAGAAGCGCTTGGGCGAATAATAAAAAATTAAATACTTATAGTAAAGTGACCTATACAACCCCTATTGATAGTTCATATATATACAGTGTATGCGATAAAAAGGTGATTTACGCAGAAAGGAAAATAAATGTAGGATTAATGGTTGGAAAAAAAGCCTAAGGAAATCATTCTAAAAAAATATAACCGTTACAATGATCTGGGGCATATGCTAATTTCATTTGTTTCAAAAGGGGTATCAATTGGAAAAAGAAAAATATTCGAGCACTTATTATGGAAGACGGATTAGTGAAGGGCAAATTTGCCCTTTCCCTCGGGTCGTTATTAATCGATGCTACAGTAATCGAAGAAAAACAATCTAGCAAATAGAAAAAGTAATTGAGAAGAAAAAGATTTACAATCATAAAAACCATTTAAATAAATTTCATATATTATTCTTGAGTAAACAGAGTTAAAGTAATATCTCCCATATACTTGCTTGTATGAAGCGCAACATGTACAAACAGTCCTCCATAATAACAAATTAATCTTTCTCAAACCATGTTTGGGGAATTAGGGTAAGGACATATATCGAATAGAACGTTGTACAAATAAACTAAAAACATCTAAAAACAGCCTGCCTCCATTTCACATCTGGAATTTAGGTGATGAACAACCTCTGAAAAATAAACGAGCTGCTAAAAGATAAACAATACATCCTTCAAAGCGGCATTCATTTGACTCAATTCAATAAAAAACATTTTTATTTAAGAATACTTGTACAAAAGAATGACTCCGGAAATTGGGAAATCACTAATATGTCCGTACAATATATTGTTCAAATGTTCAAATGATATACCATTGCATCATCCTGGTTCTTTGAACCCTGTTCAAAGCCGAATCAGAGATTTATATAAAACGTTACTTTATCGCAAGGCGAAAATACGTGGAGGCTTAGGGACTTCTTAATCAATTAAATCTAAGTTTTTTTCCTTTGGAGAGTGATAAAAAGTGGAGACTATCATTTTTATTGAAACAACAAAAAGTGGTTCGAGTAGAGAGGCAGTAAAAACTGCCGCTCGATTAGGTTTTATCACAGTTTTGTTTACTGAGAAAAAAAGATTTTTAAAGCGAAGGAAAGAATTTCCGGATATTACACAAATGATTCATTTCGATAAAATGACAGAGGACCTTATTCGAACGGAGATTAGCCAGCTTCAAATACAGGGGAAAATCATTAATGCAATTATTAGTTTTGTAGATCCGTTCGTATCATTAGCCGCACAGCTTTCAAATGAATTATGCAAATCAAATATATCTGTAGAAGCGTTGAGGAACATGGAAGATAAAACGGCAACAAGAAAAGCATTAAAAGAAAATCCAACAACTCCTAAATTTGAAGTTTATCAGCCAATGGCCAATATAACCGATTTTATTAATAAAGAACACTCTTTTCCATTAATCGTAAAATTGCCGCTTTCAAAAGCATCGAGGGATGTCTATTTAGTTGAAAATAAATATGAATTGAGAAAGACTATTAAGAAATTTTTAAAGATATATCCGGATCAACAAATATTGCTTGAGGAATATTTAGACGGACCGCAATATTTAGTGGAAGTGCTTGTGCATAATGGGAAAATAAATATTGTTGCTATTTTC